>NZ_CP089293.1:0-1438728 GCF_021919345.1 Paenarthrobacter nicotinovorans | reverse complement strand
CCGCGAAGACCCACGACGCCAACGCGGTCGAGCTTGTCGCACACATTGTCCAGCTTGCGGTTGAAACGGGTCAGGGCCCAGCCCAGGCGTTTGGCGGCCTCCGCAGAAGACGGTATGGCGCTGAAACCGGTACCCTCCCGGCGAAGCATCGGCTCGGCGAGGGCCACGATGAGTGCTTTTTGTGAATCGGTGAAGACCACGGGGCCAATGGTGGTGTCCCCGGCTTGGTCTTCCTCGCGTGCCTCGTGCCGGAAAGACGGCGTCTTCAGGTGTACCGCAAACTCGTAGGTGGTGGGGCCCGCGGTGAAAATGACGTTGGTGTGGCTGAACACCAACGGGATCCTGGCACCCGGTGCCAGCCATGCCTGCATGCCTCCGGAGCCATCCGCGATCGTGGCCGACAGCATGCTGCCAACGTTGCTCAGCCACCAGATTCCGTCGTAACGGGCAATCTGCAGGAAGCGGCGATGCAGGTACGGGTTGTCGTCTACTTCCAGGTCACCTTCGCGGCCGATGTCAAAGACGTCCTCGTCGGATGGTTCGTACCATTCCCCACAGAAATCTATTGCTAGATCCCCCATGATCTGTGCCTCCTTGCTGGACAACGTGTTTCTGTCATGAGCCGTCTATTTCTCCACACAGGCAATGGACTCGGGGCCGCCCGGCGATGCCGAACCATCCGCCCGGACCATGATGACCTGGATGCAGAGGGGCCGCTCGGCGTGGCCCGTGATGATGGCGTAAAGTTCGGACGTCGATTCGTAGGTGCCCTCGGACTTCGCGGATTTGAGTCGCCACTTGAAAGTGTCCGTCACCTTCCAGTCAGGGCTGTCCCAGCGAAAAACCACCAAGGGCGTCGTTGAGGTGCCCCCGCTTTGGATCTCGTAAGTGATGTCCGTAACCTCGGGAACCCCACCATCGCCTATCGGGTCCGCCGGCGGCTTGCTGGCCGCCTCTGTGGGTGCCACCTTCGGCTGCGCCTGGGCGCCCAGCACCACTCCGACCACGATCGCCACAACCAGCACCGCCGCGCCCGTTGCAGCAAGCCACAAGTTTCGTTTGCTGTGGTCCGCAGCCGGCGCTTCATTGCCGGTGTCCTGGGATGCCTGCGACGCGGAGCGACTGACAGTATCGTCAACGATGTCCTGCCTGCCCGAGGGTTGCCAGCCGCGAAGGACGGTGGACTCCGAAGAATCGGGCTCGTCCAAGACCGGCTGGGCCGTGTGGAATCGCGGCGGCGCTGTCTGTTGGGCAGCAGCTGCTGCCTGCTGGGCAGAGCCTTGGGACAGGGTCGGCCGTGCTGCCGGTTGCGGGGCTGTTTGCGGCGGGTTGTTCCCGGGAACAGTCGAAGGAAAAGTTCGGGCAGGGAAGGTCGGTGCAGAGCCTGTCGTGGCTGTGCCCGACGCGTCCGGGTCGATCGACGCGATGCTCCGGACCCGGGTTTCCTCGAAGTTGTCATCCGGGTGCTGCTCATCGCCGTGACCTGGTTCTTCGAGCACTTCGAAGGGCGTCACGGACAGGTTCAGCTCGGTCTGGATCCGCTGCAACGCCAAAGCGAAGGCGTGCGCTGAGGAGTAGCGGGAGCCTGGGGACTTCGCCATGGCGGTGGCCAGCACCAATTCCAACGATTCCGGAACGTCGGCGCGGCCCAGCCTGGGAAGGGGCGCGTTGGTGATGCGCGAGATCAGTTCCCGCTGCGAGTTGTCCTGCCCCGGAAGCACGAAGGGTGACCGGCCCGCCAGCAACGTGTAGAGCGTAGCTCCCAGGGCCCAGATGTCCACGGGAACGCCCTCCACGGCACCACCACGGAACTGCTCGGGCGGCGACCATGGAATGGACATGCCGGCGTCGTCCTCGGCATCGGCACCGATGGTGCCTGAGATGCCGAAGTCCGTGAGGGCCGGACGGTTGTAGTCGGTGACCAGGATGTTGGCCGGCTTGATGTCACGGTGCACGATTCCGGCCCGGTGGGCGGTCTCGACGGCGGACGCCACCTGGATGCCGACGGCAAGTACCTCGTCGACGCTGAAGCGCTGCCTACGGTAGCGCACGTCAAGGCTGGGCCGGGAGCAGTACTCCATGGCCAGATACGAGTGGCCGCTCTCAGTGATCTCCGCTTCGAAAATCGTCACGATGTACGGGTGCGAGGACAGCTGCGCCATCAGGTTGGCCTCGGACTCGAAGCGGCGCCGCGCCCCTTCCGTCTTGAGGTCTGACAGCAGCACCTTGACCGCTACCTTCCGGCGCGGCCGGTCCTGCTCGTAAAGGTAAACATCGGAAAAGCCACCGGAGCCAAGCAAGCTGATGTACTTGAACCCCGGGATGGGTGGAGGCGGCGCGGGGGGCCTCTTGGAACTCAAAGAATCTCCTCGAAACGCAATGAAATGTCGTCGCCGAGTTCGGCGATATCGCCATCCAGCAGGATGGCCATCTCGTTTTGGGCAAGCCGTCGGGGCGCTTGGCCCTCGCGGATAAGCACGGTGCCGTTGGTCGCCTTCAGGTCGCACAGCATCACGTGCCAGCCTTCCAGCCGGACCTCGACGTGGGAGCGTGAGATGTCCCCGCCGGGGCTCTCCACCTGGACCAGCCGTGGCATGGTGCCGCCCTGGACGCGCGAAACCGAGGGTTGGCGGCCGATGATGAGCGACTGATCCAGATCGATCAGTTCCCCGGTGGAAAGCCGCATACGTCCCAGACGGGGCCGCGGGACATGGACAGCATCCCCGGAGACGGGAACTCCGCACACCGAGCACAGCGGATAGGTGGGCGGGTTGGCATGTCCCTGGGAGCAGACCCTGGCCAGCACACTGGGACCGTTGGCGGCCGGCGTCGCGCCTGATGCGGCGGCAGCTTCCACGTCATCGGCCGCGGGCAGGCTGCTTTTCATGATTGTCTGACCGTCGTGGTCCGAGTCCTCGTCCACCGGGCCGCTGGCAGGCGCGGGTGTCCAGGCTGCAGGCACCTGTGGGGCGGGAGCAGCCACCGGTGACGACGTAGCGCTGCGCAGCCACGGCACCGAATCAATGAGTCCACCGGCCGGCGCCGCGGTGGCGGACTGACCGGCCACCGGCGCAGTTGCCTGCACGGGCGGGATGACCAACGGTTGAGGTGAAAGCGGTTCAGGTGAAAGCGGTTCGGGGCCAGCCGGGTCCGGGACGGTTCCTTCCGGCTCCGACGGCGGTTGCGGAGCCGACGGCGGTTGCGGGCCAAGTGCCTGGCCCGCAGGAGTGTCGTGGTCATCAGAGTCGCTCTGCAGACGGACTGCGGCGTCTTCGATGGTGCGCATCACCGTCTTGTCCCACAAATGGTCATAGTTCGTGGTGTTCTCCAGCGAGGGACCCACGGGATCAGTCGTGCTGGTGTGGACCGGGACTTCCGAATCGTCCACGGCACCGTCTTCGCCGGACCGGTCCGGAGCGGGGAGCTCTTCATCGCCGGAACGGACTTCAGCTTCTTTGGCTTCAGCAGCAATGTATCCCGCAGGGTCTTCCTGTCCAGCGGGCTCCCCCACTTCAGGCTCCCCCACTGCGAGCCCGGCCTGCTCCGTGTCTTCCTGTCCGCTGTCCCCGTCCTCGACGGCCCTCGTTTCAGGTGCGGCCGGGACAGGGCCCTCGATGGCGTGGGCTTGGGCTGGTGCAATCGTCAGCCCGAGGTCGGCTTCCTGGTAGCCGACCATGGTTTCGTCGGAAACAGACGCGACGTGCGCGTTCGGCATCACGGAGGTTTTGGGCGCCATGTCTTGTTCAGGAGCTGTGTCTTGTCCCGGCGCTATGTCGCTTTCCGGCACGGGATCCGCCGCTGAAGGGGCCGAACCGGCGGCCTCCAGGGAAGCCAACAGCACCACGCCGTCCTTGACGGGGAGGGAATCCAAAAGCGGGCGGTCCGTCCCGGCGGCAGCCGGCGCACCGATGTAGACGTTGAAGGAGGACACACCGACAATGCGGCGCTCCGTCCAGGTGGTGACGTCACGGCCTGTGAGATGTTCCTGGCGCCCGTCCAGATGCACTGCCAATTCGAGGTCGCCACGGAGGAACACCCGCAGCGCGTCCTTGGAATCAATGATGCCGAACGGCGGGATGCGGCTGAGCGAGACACCAAAAGCCCCGGTGACTTCGTTCAGTACTTCATGGGCCTCGGGTGAGGATTCCAGCAGCTCCCAGACAGTGTCGATCAAGGCATGGGGTGTTTCCGGCCCAAGAAGGACAACGGTTCCATTGCGAACAACACCAAACCATTCACCCTGCTGGTACCGCGTGTGGGAGAGGAGATTACTGCTTGCCATCGCTGCCTTCCTCTTGGTCGTTTTGCCCAATGCCGTTTACCCAGGCCTTGGGAAGGGTGTCCTCCTCCACCTCGGACCCGACTTCCGGGCGGGGCGCCGTAATGGCGATACCGGCGTCGTTCAGAACGTTCTTGGCGTCAACCACAATCACTGTGACGTTGTCCCGTCCACCGCTCCGCAGCGCAGCCTGGATGAGCGCGTCCACCGCGTCCTGCGGGTGGGCGACGGTGCTGAGGATGCGGAACATGTGGTCATCGCTGAGTTCGCCGTTGAGTCCGTCAGAGCAGACCATGATCCGGTCGCCCTCCTGGATGGGCAGCAACCAGAAGTCGGCCTCCGTCTCATCGCCGGTTCCCAGCGCGCGCGTCACAACGTGCCGGCGGGGATGAACGGCCGCCTGCTCGGAGGTGATATCGCCCGAGTCCACAAGCTCCTGGACTTCCGAGTGGTCAACGCTGATCTGGGCGAATTCGCCCTGGCTGAGCCTGTAGGTCCGGGAATCACCGATATTCATGACCAGCCAGTACGGAAGACCCATCTGCTCCACCACAACCACACCCGAAAGCGTGGTGCCGGCGCGGGCACCCGTGGCGTCGCGGATGGCGGCGTCGGCCTTCAACAGGCAAGCCTGCAGATCCGCCGCTGACGCCGTGCGGACCCCGGAAGCCAACTCGGGAGCGCTGCCCAGGGTGCGCACGCACATGCCACTGGCTATCTCGCCTGCCTCGTGCCCGCCCATGCCATCCGCGACGGCGAAGACCGGGTCCGCGGCGATGAACGAATCCTCATTCAGCTCGCGACGAAGTCCGCGGTCGGTTCCGTAACCGTAGCTGAGACGGAATGAGGTACCGCCTGCGGCTGGGCCGGCGTCGGCGTTTGCGGGAGTGGCCGGCTGTGAATTCATGCTTGTCCTAGGTGGAAGGAGCGGTCCCCGAAGTGGACTGTGGAACCGGGGCGGACGAAGACAGCTTCGCCCGGTTGGAGCCTGGTTTGGATGCCGTCGGGGGTGGTGACGGCACTGCCGTTGGTTGAATTGCGGTCCGTTACCCACACGCCGTCGCCGTCCACCCGGAGATGAAGATGGGTCTTGGAGATGGACCTGCCGGGATCGGACACCGGCAGGAGCTGCTCAACGTTTTCCCCGGGCTGGGCAGCGGGATTGCGGCCCAGCAGGACAGTTCCGCCGAGCTGGACATCCTGGCCGTCATCCACCCGTATCCGCAGGACTGCCTGGGCGCGGGCTGTGCCGGGACGCATCTGGGTGCGTTCGACGTCGTCGTCGGGGTGAGCGGCCGCAGCCGGCTGCGGACCGACCGGAGCCGCATGGGACGCGGCAGCCTGCTGGGGGGCAAGCTGCACCTGTGGCGTGGCAGGAACCTGGCGAGGCGGGGTCGGTGGACGCCACTGGTTGGGATCATGCGAGGGCTGCACAGCCGGTGCAACGGACGACGCCGGAGCGGCCTGGGCGGTCGGGGTCACCGGCGCGGTCGCCTGGGTTGGGTGAGCCTGCGCCGGGGCCGGGGCCCGCCCGGACGGCACGGGGGAAGCAACCGGTTGGACCGGCGGAAGGTCCATGGGAGCGAAGCTGTAGGGACCTTGGATGCCGCCCGAGATTACCGGATTCCGGCCGGCGTTGACATCGAACACCAAGGACTTTGCCGCTTTGTCATGCCAGCCGCGCAACTTGCCGTTTTTGTCCCAGGCGTTGGAGACCACCACCAGGATGGCCCATACAACACCGAGCACCATCAGCGGGAGCGCGATCCACGCGACAAGCCCCAGCAGGCCGAGGGCCGACAGGATGACTGCAGCCAAGGACCCCACAACGAGAAGGCCACCAGTCACGATGCCGCGAACGAAAACCGCCCCAGCACCCGGTGCGTAGCCGTCCGCGTCGGCGCTGCGGATGCCCATGAGCTGGTTGCCGATGGTGTTGCCCGACTTTGCCTCCACCCCCAGCAGAACGAACGTGTAGATCACGGTGACTGCGAGGCCGATGCTGCCAAGAAGAACCAGCAGGCCGGTGTCGTAGACAATAAAGCCGTTCCGGCGCGTCTGGGTGATGCCGGCGATGCCGATGGCAAATGTCGTGGCCAGGACGGCGACGGGACCCAACCAGTCCAAGGCTGCCGCGCCCATCCGTTTCCCGGCGGAAGCGGGTACGAGGTCGAGCTTGGTGGTCATGGTGGTCCCTCCCCCTGGCCCCTGCAGTCTGTCCGGTTCGGCACTTGTCCCCGGAAGCACCGGCGATACTGGCGCCGACACTACGGAGATACTACCGGGATCGGCCACGCCCTGCCGGGCGGCGGACTCCAGGGCCGCCCTTTGGGCATGGTTGATGTTGCCTTCTTTACGGGCGCCCCGGTTGTTCAGCGGCGATCCGCATTGGTTGCAGAACGCCGCCCCCGGACGGACAGCGTGACGGCAGGCCGGGCACAGTTCAACGTCACTGCTCATCCGTGGTGTCCTTCGTGAATGGCAGTTTCAAACGCCGCCCGCCGGGATTGGAAGGGTCTTGTTTCCGACGGCGGAGGGCCGCCCTGCCGTCGGACAACAACGAGCGCGGAGAGAACCGTGCCTGCTGCCGCTTCCAGAATCCGACGCTTCCAGTGATATCGGTCAGGGACGAGTCGACGATCTCCCAGTACTCCTTGACCTCCGACTCGCTCGGCTGGCCGGCACCGAACACCGCGGCGTCGGCGCGGTGCGCAAGCACGGTAGTGGTGTTGCCGGCTGTGGGGAAAGCGTCCGCAATCACCGAGGCAGACTCGCGCCTGGTGGACTTGGTGTCGATCGATGCACCCATGTCGGTGACAAGGCTCAATACCTCGCTCCATCCTGCGCCAACCCGCTGGGCCGGGTGGCCATCACGGAAACGTGCCTTCCGGCGTCGAGACTTCAACAGGAGGATCAACAGCAGCGGGATAGCCAGGATCCCCAAAGGAATCAGGGCAACACCGATCGCAGCCAGCAGGGGTCCCCAGAACAACCAGGGGTTGTTCTTCTTCTCGTCCGCGTCCAGGGCGTCGGGAGTGGAGTCCGGCGGCAGGTCCGCGGGCTCCTGCGGCGGCGGTGGCGGCTGCAGTACCTGGGGCTTCGGCTTTGACTTGTTCTGCGGATCCGGCGGGATGGGCACGTTGTCCTTGGGCGGTGTGGGATCGAAGGAAACCCAGCCAACGCGGTCAAAGGCCACCTCTACCCAGGCGTGGACATCCTTGCCCGTGATCTTGACATCGCCGGCGCCGTTTTCGGGGCTCTTGGGATCCGGGTAGAAACCCATCACAACGCGCGAAGGAATGCCCAAATGGCGGAGCATGAGGGACATGGATACTGCGTACTGCTCGTCATCGCCCAGCATCTGCTTGGCGGAGAGCATGTTGCGGATGCGGGCCGCGCTGTGGCCCGGAAGGCTGGGCAGCTGCCCCTCTGCCACCAGACCGTTGCTGAAGGCACCACTCTTCTGGAAGTGGGCCTCGATCTGCCGGACACGGTCGATCGCGGTGGGTGCATCCGCGGACAGTTCGTTGGCCTGCGAGGCAACGATCGGGGGAACTTCCTCAGCGTCGGGCAACGTGAGCTTCGCAAAGTCGTACTGGGTGAGCTGTCCATGCTCCAAAGTGCCGGGATCGGAAACCTGGACCGTGTAATTCTCGCCCTTGCCCAGTCCCTTGGTGGTCACCGCAGTATCAGTGCCCGCATTGAAGTAGAGCCCCGATGCCGCGCCGGAGGTGTCCGCGAAGCTCATCCCGGTGGTGTGGCGGCCGCCCGGGACAAAGTAACCCTGGTAGTCCTCCACCGTGATGTCCAGAGTGTAGTTGGTGCCTTCCACCGGGCTCCCGGAATCAGCCAGCGTGTTCAACGACTTGGCGTCGCCAACTTTGCTGAAGTTCCCGGAACTGTTCGGATCCATGGTGTAGTTCAGGCCGTTGAACGCATCCAGCGCTGCCAGCCGTACGCGGGCATCCTTGGGCAAGCCCTTGACTGTGAAGAGCGTGGTGTCCTTTTCGTCCTTGACGAAGCTCCGGAAGCTCGCCAGTGGAGTGATGTAATCACGGGGGTCGAACGGCGGGACGATCGTGTTCCGCAGCACCTTGCGGTCGTCGCTGGCGGTCACCAGGGGTGATGCGATGGCCGTTACGCCCACGGCCACGGCGATGACCGCGGCTGCAGTCCCCAGGCGGCGGAGCTGGCCGCGGCGGGCCGCACCGGCGTCGGAATCCGGCCTGTTGGCTGAGACGGTCCGGGTACTGCGCTGGCGGAGGACATCGCGGCGGAACGTCGCCCAGACGATCGAAACTATGGTCAAGGACACGCCGCGCTCCACGTTCAGGAAGCCCGAGCTGGTGCTGAAGGCGATGCCCGTGACGAACAGGACCAGAACCGGCAGCAACGGCCAGTAGGGGCTTTTCAGCCGCCAGGTCAGCAGCCCTGCCGCCAAGGCCATGAGCAGCGAGCTCAGGAACGGCACGATCAACGTGCCGTTGGCTGTTCCGACCGGAACGCCGACCGTGAGCATGTCCTTCCACGAGAACACAATGCCCAACAGGAGCGTTCGCAGGGAATCGAAGCTTGGCAGGAATCCGAGAACCGCGGAATCCGGCACGGCAAGCGCCGAACCGAACACCATGTAGGCGCCAAAGGCCAAAGCTGTTGTGATGAGGAGACCGAGCCGGAGATGGGCATTCAGGACGGCAACGCCGAGCCCGAGGATCACCCCGCCCAAACCAGCGACGAGGAAGCGTGCGTCCCCACCGAAGCTCAGCGTGAAGCCAAGAACGCCGAGGAACAGCAGCACTGTCAGGGCGCCGCAGTCCACGAAGAAGTGCCACAATGGCCGGTCGTCGGCAAAGACAGATCCGCCTGCGGCTCGTGCCTTGGCCCGGGCACCGGACTTAGCCTGCTTTTCCGCACGCGGACGGACGCGGAGGTTGGGCGCGGTGCTCATGCTGCCGCCTTTCGAAGGACAATGGCGAGATCGTCCAGGTCGCCCACAGTGAGGACCGTCAAGTCCGCGATGTTGGCCCTCGACGGCGCGGCGCCGGGTTGGACGCGGACGGCAAGGCTGCGGACTCCCGGTGGGACGGACGCTGAGGCCGAACGCAATTGCGTGGCCGTGACATGGCTGCCGACCACGAAGAACACCACGGAAGCATTCGGGACGGTATCGGAGAGGGTCCGGGCAAGATCGACGGCGGTCTTCCGCATCGGTGCACCGACAATCCTGGTCATGTCGTCCAGGAGGTTGCGGCCGGTTTCACAGCGGAGCGGCCCCTTCTGGGTCAGGACGTCCAGGTCCCGCTGTTCACTGATGGCTTGGCGGCCGATGGAGGCCGCCACCGAAATGGCCATTTCGAATTCCGCTTCGGTGTCGTACTCGTCGGTGTTGATGGACAGGGAAATGGCCAGGTGTGCCCGGCGCGTCTCCTCGAACTGGCGGACCATGAGTTTGTTGGTGCGGGCCGTGGTCTTCCAGTGGATGTGTCTCCGGTCATCGCCCGGCACATAGTCGCGCAGGGCATGGAAGGAGACGTCGGCGCTGGAAAGTTCCGTGGTGGGCATGCCTTCGAGGTCGCGGATGAACCCGGCAGCGGAACCCCCGAGCGCCACAGTCCTCGGGTGCACGAACAGATCGACCGGTTCGGTCCAGAGCACGCGGCGGCGCAGCAGGTGGAGAGGGTCGGCGCGAACGGAGCGCACCGGTCCGACCACGATCACCGCACGGCGGGCCGTGGGAATAGTGAAGAGGTCCTCGTGGACCTGGGCCGGCTTCATCCGCGGCAGGTGGAAGACGGCCGTGTTGGCTCCCACGGGAAGTTCCAGCGCGGCAGGCAGCAACGGGCGTGTGGAGACATTGGAAACGGCAATGCTCCCCACGGCGTCGTCACCCACCGCGACACGGGTGCGGGCAAGGTCCAGGACCACGCCGTACGCCGAGCGGCCCACAATGAAGCCAACGGCCAGCACGAAGAGCAGGAAGGCCACCAAGGCCGCGGACTTGGCTTCCTGCCAGCCCCAGGACTGGCCTGCCCACCAGAGCCCGATCGCCGCTGCGAGCACCACCCAGCCGAGCAGGCTGACAACGGAGAGTGCCGGCCAGACAAAGCGCAGCCATAGGGCACGGACTTTCTCCCAGGCCGGCGCGAGGAACTCCCCTGCCGTGCCAGCAGCCTCGGCCCACACAGCGGCGGGGTGCAGTTTCCTGGTTTTTCCGGACGTGCTTCGGCTGCCAGGGCGGTTGCCCGCTTCTTTGCCGGAGCCACGCAGGGAGCGCATCGTGCCGCCAACTGCTGACGTGGCGCGCTTAAGCGAATCAGCAGCCCTGGTCAGGGGTTTGCTGGAGGACATGTAGGGGCCTTTGTTCGAACGGTGCGAGAAGGGAACTGCGCTGGCTTAGGCGGTGGCGCGTTGCTGCGGGGCGGCCACTTCGGCCAGGACGCGCGTGAGCACGACGTCCGGCGTGGCGCCAGAGAACTCTGCCTCAGGATCCATCACCAAACGGTGCGTCCACACCACTGGAGCGAGCTCCTTGATGTCGTCCGGAAGCACAAAGTTCCGGCCCTGTCCCGCTGCCCACACCTTGGCCGCACGGACCATGGCCAGGGCTCCACGCACCGAAACGCCGAGGCGGGTTTCGGAGGCGTTACGGGTCTCCTCGCACAGCCGGGAAATGTACTCAAGCACTGCGGTATCCACGTGCGTGGTGGCGGCGAGATCCGCCATGTCGGCCACGGCCTGCGTCGTGATCAACGGCGTCAGATCCTTCGACCGGTCCTTCAGGTTGGCCCCGCCCAGCAGCCGGACGGTGGAGGCATGGTCCGGGTAGCCAATGGAGGTCTTGATAAGGAAGCGGTCCAGCTGGGCTTCCGGAAGCCGGTAGGTACCAGCTTGCTCGATGGGGTTCTGGGTGGCCAGGACCATGAACGGGCGGCCTGCCTCGTAGGTGGTGCCATCCACGGTCACCCGGGACTCCTCCATGACTTCCAGCAGCGCAGACTGCGTCTTCGGGGAAGCTCGGTTGATTTCGTCGGCGAGAACGATGTTGTTGAAGACCGGTCCCTTGTGGAACTCGAACTTCTGCGTCTTCTGGTCGTAGATGGTCACACCCGTGACATCCGAGGGCAGGAGGTCGGGGGTGAACTGGATGCGGTTGTGTGAACCCTGCACCGTGGCAGCCAAAGCACGGGCCAGGGAGGTCTTGCCCGTGCCGGGTGCATCTTCAAAGAGCACATGCCCCTCAGCAAGCATCGCAGTGAACGTCAGCCGGATGACGTGTTCCTTGCCCAGGACGGCTTGGCCCACGTTGGCAACGAGCTTCTCGAACGTTTCTGCAAACCACGCGGCCTGCTCGTTTGTCATGGTCATCGGTTGATCCTGTTCCTTGTGTTGGGGTGTTGGGATGAAGTTGTTGTTGGTGCCGGCCGGCCGGACGCGGCTAGCAACCGCCGGGCTTGGTTCCGCGCAGATCCACGGTGGTGGACTTCACGAACCAGCCGGGGTGGCTGCCCTGGGTGACGCGGTACCAGGGAGTGCCGTTGCTGTAGATGTCCTTGGTGCAGTTGACGTTCAACCACCCTTCGGAGTTGGAGACCCAGCCAACGCCGCAGCTCGGGCCGCTCGGGTTGTAGGTATCGGCCTGTCCGGGCTTACCGGGGCACGTGTTGTTGTGGGCCCTGATCTCGCCTGCCGGAGGCTGCGGGGGCGGCGGCGCATCGCCACTGCGCGAGGTGTCGCTGCCAACCCGTCCTGCCTGCCCGCCGCTGACGGCACGGACCCGCAGGGTCACCGTCTGGTTGTAGCCGACACTCGTGGAGAAGCTCCGCTGGCCCGTGTCCTGCCAGGCTCCGTTGTCAACACTGTACTGGTAGCCCGTCACCGGACGGCCGTTGCCGTTCGGGGCGTTCCAGGTCCACGACACCGTCTTGTCACCCACGCCGCTGCTCTTGCTGCCGGTCACAGTCGGCGCAAAGGCAAGGCCGTACGGATTGACTGTATTGGACGCCGGGCTCCTGTCGCCAGGGGTCGGGTTACGGGTCGAGATCGCCCAAACCACCACGGCGGTGTCTGTACCGTTGGGTGCTGCCACCACGCCGCCGCCGGCGGGAATGGCACCGCTGCCGCCGCCTGAGGTCAGCGCATATCGGTAACTGATCTCGTTGGCGTTGGCACCGTTGCGTTCTGACGCGGAGAGCGGGTTGAACGCGACGCGGATCTTGCCGCCGTCGGCGTTGGTTTCCACCAGGGCCGCCGACGGCGCGCCCACCATTCCGGGCTTGCCTGCAGCACGGATGGCATTGGACTGCTGGCTCACGCCACTGACGCCTGCCTTGTTCGTGGCCGAGACAGTGAACGAATAGTCGGCTTCGGAGTTGTCAACGGTCACGTTCTGGGAAGTCGCTGCTACAGCCTGCGAACCCACGACGGCGCCACCACGGTACGTGGTCAAGGTGTAGCTGGACACGGCGTCGCCGTTGTTGTTCGGCGCCGCCCAGCTGACCTGCAACTGGCTCTGGCTGCCGACCGATCCTGCGCCGGCCACCGACGGAGCGGCAGGTGTCGCGGGGACACCGGCCGGGGTCTCCGCAGCAGAGTAGGTACTCCACTCGGAAGGCTCCTTGGCGTCGTTGCGGGCCAGGACCCGGACCTTGTAGGCCACGCCGTTGGTCAGGCCCGTCCAGACGTGGCTGTTGCCCGTCAGGTTCTGGATTTGGGGATTCTGTCCTGCCGGGGCCGGGGAAATCTCAAGGTCGTACGACTTGATGGGCGAACCCTTGCTGCCGGGGGGAACCCAGGCAACCGACAATTGCTTGTCGCCGAACTTCAGCGTTGGAGCAACCGGCGTGTCCGGTTTCACGTCCGGCCGGACCTCGGCCGAGACCGGGGAGCGCTCGGATTCGTTGATGGCGTTCGTGGCAGTGACCGCAAAGTGGTATTTCACGTTGTTGGTCAGGCCGGTCAAGGTGCACGTGTTGGCCGGGCAATCCTGTTTGAAGCCGTTCTCGCCATAGACCGTGTATTTGGTGATGGGTGAGCCGCGGTCTGCAGGGGCGTTCCACGTGAGCAACGCTGTCTGGTCACCGACGCTTTGAGCCAAGGGTGTGGTGGGCGCCGCTGGTTTGTCCTTGACGGTCAAGCGGATACGCGCTGTGGCGTAGCGGGAAATTTCGCCCGTCTTGTCCTGCACCGTGTAGGCAACCACCATGGTCCCTGTGAAGCCGCCGGCAGGCGTCACGGTCACACTGTCGCCGCCGGCCTCGGCAGTTCCCTGCCCCGTCTCCGTGACCGCCGAGACTATCTTCAGCGGGGTGTCCGGGAACGGATTCGAATCATTGGCCAGCACGTTCACGGTGACAGGCTTCCCGGACTGTGCATCCGGTTCAGCGTCATCGTTGGCAACAGGCTTGGGACGGTTGGACGCCGAGAGCGCGAGCTTGTAGGTAGCAACAGCTTCCAGGCCACGGGGGTCCTTG
Organism: Paenarthrobacter nicotinovorans; assembly: GCF_021919345.1. Lineage (NCBI taxonomy): Bacteria > Bacillati > Actinomycetota > Actinomycetes > Micrococcales > Micrococcaceae > Paenarthrobacter > Paenarthrobacter nicotinovorans. The sequence goes on along the minus strand of NZ_CP089293.1, from coordinate 1,424,979 downwards.
GCCTTCACCTGGACAGTGCCGGACTGCCCGATCTGCACGGAGTCATCCGCGGAGACCTTCAGGGTTTTGCCGTCCACCGACACCTTGAAGCCACTCGTGGCAGAACCAGTGAGCTCGTACTTCATGTTCTGGACATCGTCGGAGTCAGGATCCGATGTCAGCTTCCCAAGATCCAGGCTTGCGGAATCACCCTTGGGAACTTCCACATCGCTGCCCAGGAGGACAGGCGGGTTGTTCTTGTTGGGATCAGGCAGGACCTTGGTGCGGATGCTCAGGGTGGACTTCAAGCCATTGGGGTCGTCCGGCCCGGTTCCGTCTGTAACTTCGAAGCTGATGGAGCCAGGACCCACGTATTCGGCTCCAGCAGTGTATTTCAGGCCGGTACCACCGTTGGCCACGGGATCAGCGCCGTCGGCGCCGATGAGCTTGATGCGGTCAGTCTGCGTCAGCCGTGGCGAGCGGCCCTCACGGACCTTCACCCATTCGGCCAGGTCAACGGTCACAGACTGGCCCGAAACGAGTTCAATGACCTCGTCCTTGGCGAGCGTCGGAACCTGCTGGCCGATGCCGGGAACCCAGATGATGGCCGTGGATTTCTGTCCGTCGACGTCCTCCACGGTGTAGGGCACCAACTGCGGCTGCTCGGTGAGTTCGACGATCACATTGCCCTCGGGACCCGGGCGCGCGGTTGTCACGTCGGTGCTGATCTTCAGGTTCTCCCCCACGCCGTCGGGGTCTTCGTCGTTCTTCAGGACCGGAACATCCACGGCGGTCTTGCCCAGTGTCTGTGCAGACGTCACCCGGTCATCGCGGGCGATCGGTGCCTGGAGCGGGATGTCGTTCTTCACCACCACGCGGATGCTGGCCTGTCCCACTGCGTCACGGTCATCGGCCACGGAGTAGCGGACGTTGACGGTACCTTCAGCGGCGGGCGCGGTAACCAGTATGCGGCCGCTGGTCTTGCTGACATGGGCGTCGAGGCCCGCATCGGCTTCAATGCTGTCCGTGAGGATACGGATGATGTCACCGTCGGGATCGGTGTCGTTGGCAGTGGCATCAACGGCGATCTGCCGACCGGGGCGAACCTTGGCCTCGTCATCGACGGGAGCCGGTTTCTGGTTGTTCTCCCCCCGGGGCGCGACGCCGACCGTGACGGTTCCGGTGTTGACCGCACCCTGCCGGTCAATCACCTTGTACCGGAAGGTATCCGTTCCCGCACCGTCACCAGCGGCGACGAAATCGATGAAGCTGCTTCCCGCCGTCGCGGTTCCCATGGTGGGTGTGCTGTCGATGCCGGTGAGCTGCACCGAGTCGCCGTCGGGATCGATGCCGTCCAGCGGCACCGGGATCCGGACGCTGCCTCCGGCCACGACGCGAGCGGTCAGGTTCTGCGGCTGCGGGCGCGAGTTCTGGGTGCCTTCCAGGGGAAGGATGTGGATGGTTACCGCGGCAGCACTCTTCTGGCCCTGCGGGTCCACTGCGTTATAGATGGCGCGCACCGTTTTCGGCGTGGGTCCGGCGATGAAGCGCAGGGTCTTCTCGGAAATGAAGGCCTTGCCGTCTTCTTCGGGAATGCCCTGGGCCAGGACGGGGTCCACGGAGAGCTCTTCGCCCTGCGGGTGCGTGTCGTTGTCCAGGACTGGAATGGTGACGACGTCGTTCACCCGCACGTTCACTTCGTCCGGTTTCGGTTGGGGAGCTTCGACGACGGCGGGAGCCGGCACCGGGACGACGCCCACCGTTCCGGTCGCTGAGGTGCGTCCGTTGGACATGGTGTAGCTGAAGACGAAGGGGTCCTTGGCACCGAGGACATCGGTGACACGCAGGACACTGTGGTCAATGACGCTGACCGACGCGGACGAGCCGTCCGGAACCGTCACTGACTGCAGGACCAGTACTCCCCCGGAAGGATCGGAGTCGTTGGCCAAGGGGTCCACCAGGACGCTGCCTCCAACGGGAAGCAAGGCAACGTCATGGACGGCAACGGGAGCTCCTGCGTCCTTGCCGGACTCGACATCGACGCGGATGAGGCCCTGGCTGCTCTGCGGCCCGTTGCTGGCGATGTACGTCAGGTAGATCGGACCCGGCGTGGTGCTCCGGAAGGTGAAAGTGCCGCCGTCGGTCACCGGTCCCAGCTCAGCGGGCCCGGCCGCCTCAACGTGGGCAACGCGCAATGCGCCGCCGTTGGGATCGACGTCGTTCTTCAACGGCGCAATGACGAGGTCTTGCCCCACAACGGCTGTCACGTGGTCGGCGTTGACCACGGGTGCCAGCGCGCCCGGGGGCTGTACGTTGACGACGATACGGCCCGTGGTGGTGGCCCTGCCATCCCACACGGTGATGGTGACGTTCTTCTTGCCCGGTGCTGCGCCGGAATCCTGGTAGGTGAGCAGGCCATCGCGGCGAACCTTCACCTGGTCCTGGTCGTTGTCCGTCTTGGCATCGAGCAGGACGAGGTCGTCACCGTCGGGATCCATCCAATCGGTGAGGATGTTCTGGCTGACGGACTTTCCCTGCTCCACGAGCATGGTGGTGGGCTCGCCCCGCTTGAAGAAGGGAGGCTTGTTCTCTTCGGGAGCCACCACATGGAGGGTGACCTTGCCACCGGCCGACAAACTCCGTCCGTCTGCGGCGTTGTAGTCGAAGACTTCCGTTCCCGGTTTGGCATCCGCGGGAACTTTGATCTGGAAAGCGGAGCCCCCGTAGATGTTTTCCAGCGTCCCCATCTTGGGGCCGTTGGGACCCACCGAAGCGGTGAGGACGTCGCCGTCGGGGTCTGAATCGTTGTCCAGCACGCTCAAAATGGAGGTCCGGCCCGGCCTGACGCCGAATTCGTCCGGCTTGGTCTCCGGCGGTCGGTTTGGCTTGGTGCGGTCCGGGAGGACGTTGATGGTGTTGTTGTCCGCGGACTCCTGGTCCTGGTCATCGGACTGGTTTTTGGGCGGGACAACGTCGTCCCAGTTGTTGACCAGCTGCATGTTCTGGTTGACCAGCCATACGCTGCCGGAGTTCACGTCGTTAAGCACCACGAGGTCGCGGTTAACGCGGAACACGTAGCTCGGGGAAGCGCTGGCTTTGGGGACGTCGTTCTTCTTGTCATCGGCGTCGTTCTCGCAGTCGCGAACGTACTTGTTGGCCCCTGACCAGGCCGCGTGGACACACTTGCTGACCTGGACAGGAGCGGCCGGTACGCCCTCGCCGTCGGCGTTGACTGTTGCGGCCGTGGATCCGTCCAGGGGTTGCTTCAGGAGGGCTTTGCGGGTCGCGATGGCGACGTAGCTGCTCTCCCCGCTGGTCTGCTGGAGTTTGGCTTCGCGGGCATCCTGGAGTTGGAGCTTGCGGCCACCGGGAAGGAAAAGGTTTCCGGAGGCGGCATCGAGGACAACGGGTTTGTCTCCCACCACCGAGATTTGAAGATCGCCTGCGCCCTTGAGCTCGTCCATCTTGGTGACTTCGGAGTTGGTCCGCTGGCCGTCCGCGTCCACGGTGATGGCCGTGATCTCGCCCTTGCCGGGGTCTGCGGTGTAGATGCGGTTATCCGCGCCGACTGCGGAGACGATGCCTTGATCGCCGGTCAGGACGGGTTCGGTGCCTTCCTCGTCGAAGCCGTTGACCGTGGACGGAGAAAGTGCCCACACCTTGCCACGGGCAGGATCGGTCACGGACAGGACCGTGGAACCATAGCTGACTTGCGACGACGACGGCAGCTGCTTATCGCCGCCAAGCTTCAGGTTGGCGGCGGACACCTGGTTGATGGTGGAACCGGATTCGTCATCGACGAAGACGTTGCCGTCGTGCTGCAGGACGTCGAACGTGGTGGTGGCAGGCGTTACGGCGCCATCGAGGACGCGGGACGGGTAGTTCAGCCGCCCCACAGCGTTCTTGGTTTTGCTCACAACCCACACGCCGCCGTCGTTCAAGTCCACCTCGGTGGTCTTGAAGCCCGGGTACAGAACAGCACCCGCGACCAGCAAAGCCCCTGCTGCAGTGGCAGCGGTGCCCGCTATGAATTTCTTGTTTTGACGCTTTTTCAGCCCCAGCTTGCCGAAGAAAGTTGTCACAGCCCCAGAATTCCCTTTGTTTGCAGCCGCCCCCCAGTGGCTTCCAAGCCATCCGGCAGGTGCCGGCAGCCGTACAATCCGCAGTACCCCCGAACGGCGGCGGAATTTTCAGTCCCTAAGACTATCCCACGCGCCCCACGGCCAGCCAAGGAAACCCGAGACCGGGCTATCCATTGGCTTTGACAGCGTACTGTCTTGGAGCCGTGAAGCGCGATGGGGACAACTGCCCCGCGCCGCGGTGCTGATGGCCTCAACATTGCGGTATCTGGTGGGGTCCGGGATCGCCCAGGGTGGTGTTGCCCTGCGCAATGAAGCGTCCGGCATTGGGACCGCTGGTCAGCCGGTACCACGCCGCGTAGTTCAGGTACGGGGTGCTGCGGTTGATGTAGCAATTGACCGTAAAGGAACCGTTTGACTCGTACTGCCACGGGGTGCCGTAGACCACGCCGTCACAGCGGTGGCCCGGCGTGTTCGGGTCCCAGGACGTCTGTCCCGATGCCGCCGTGTCCGTACAGGTACGGAAACTGCCGGCCGGCAGCGTAGCGTCCCACGACGTCTTCTGCGGACCGCTCTGGGCACTGGCCGAAGCCACGGCTCCACCCTGGCCCACCGAGTTGAAGGTCTGGACCTGAATGGTCCGGGTCTGGTTGTATCCGCCCGTGTTCACAACCCGGCTGCCGGAGGCGGATTCGTTGATCCACCCGGTGTCCGTTCCGCCGCCGGTGATCCTGATCTTGGTCGCGGCGACGTCGTTGCTGCCCGTGGAAGGCGAGGACCAGTTAAGGGTCAGCGTGGTTTGGTTCTGGCCACCGTTGGCACCGGACGCCGAGGGGGTGCCAGGCGAACCATACGGTGTGGTGGTGGCGGGTGCGCTGGGATTGGAGCTTGGGGCCACCGTGGACACGGCATTGACCGTGATGGTGGTGGCCTGCCCATTGGTGAAGCCGCTCACCGTCTGCCCTGGGCTGATAGGACCCGACTGTCCGGTACTGGCGACGTAGCGGTAGCTCACTTCGCTTTGGCTGGACCCATTGCGTTGACTTTGGTCGAGAACGGTGAAGTTGATGGTCACCGCACGACCTGCTCCCCCGGTGTTGGCCGGGGTTGCCGACACGTTGTTGACGGTGCCGAGCATGCCCGTGGCACGCCGGGGAGCGGAAGGCGCACTAACGCTTCCCTTTCCGGCCTTGTTCTCCGCTTGAACAGTGAATGTGTAGCCCTTTTCGTCGTTCTGTGCGGTGAAGACTGCGGAGCGGACGTTGCCTGGGATCGTTTGCGTCTGGGGCACCCCATTGCCACCACTCATGGTGACGTAGTACGCCTTGATGGGATCACCATTGACATCCGGTTCCGTCCAATCGGCGCGGATCTGGTTTTGGGCTCCCACGGACTGCACCACAGCGGTAGTGGGAGCCGCCGGTGCCCCCGGGAGGCCTGCGGGGTTGTCCTCAACGGAATACATGCCCCAATCGGAGGGCCCGAGCTCATTGACCGCTTGGGCACGCACCTTGTACTTCACACCATTGGTCAGTCCCGGCCAGGTGTATGTGAGTCCGGTGACCTCGTTCTTCACGGCAATGCCGTTGGCCGGAGGCGGTGAGATTTCCAGGTTGTAGTGCTTCACCGGCGACCCCTCCGTCTTGGCAGGGGTCCAGGTGATTGCCATGTTCTTGTCCCCGGCCTTGACCGTGGGGGCATCCGGGGGCGAGGGCTTCTCATCGGGCCGGATTTCGTTGGACGCCGTGGATGCCGGCGAGTCGCCTACCTCGTTCGTGGCGTAAACGGTGAACACGTACTTCACGTTATTGGTCAGTCCGGACAGCGTGCAGGTGGTGGTCGGGCATACCTGCTCGAAACCTGCCGCCTTCACGGTGTATTTGGTGATGGCTGCGCCATTGTCCGACGGCGGCGTCCACTTGAGGACGGCAGTCCTGCTCCTGACGTCGGTCGCTACGGGGGCGGACGGAGCATCGGGCTTGTCCCGCACTGTGATGCGGACACGGCCGGTTGCTTGCCTGGAAGGGTCCTTGGTCTTGTCCAGCACCGTGTACCGGACCACCATGACACCCTTGAAACCATCGGCCGGGGTGACGGTGATCGACTCTCCTGACACCGTCGGCTGGCCGGCGGCGGACCCGGTCTCCACTGCCGCGTTTTCGATGGTCAATGGTGCGTCGTTGAAAGGATTGAAGTCGTTGGCGAGGACGTTCACTGTTTCCGAACGGCCCGCGTTGGCCTTCTCAACGGCGTCGTCGTTGGCAACCGGCCGCGGCCGGTTAGACGAGACGACGGTGGCGGTGACAGTTGCGCGCACCGCGTCGGAGCGGCCATCGGTGACCTTGAGCGGGAACGAGCCTACGGCCCCTGGATTGAGCGAGAGGTCCGGGGTGATCTTAAGGACGGTACCTTCCACTTTGGCCTGGAAACCTGCCGCTTGCTGGCCGTCGAGCTCGAACTTCAGGTTGCCTTGGTCCCTTTCGTCGACGTCCTTGGCCAGGTTGGCCAGTTCAACGTCCGTAGTCTCACCCTTGGGAGCTTCCACGGATGCTCCGCTAAAGGTCGGCGGGTGGTTGGCGTTGGGGTCCGGAATGACCTTGGTAAGGATGGTCAACGTGGACTTCAACCCTTGGGAATCGTCCGGGCCGGAGCCGTCAGTGACCTCGAAGGTGATGGATCCGGGGCCAACGTAGTCGGCTTGGGCTGCGTACCGCAGCGCGTTTCCATCACCGGAGATGACGTTTGAGGGGTCCCCGCCTTGAACGCGGATCTTGTCCGCCACGGTGATGCGGGCTTGGCGGCCTTCCCGGACGCGGACATATTCCTGCAGCGCCAGCGTGACGTCCTTGCCGGACATCACTTCCACAGGTTCTGTTTTTGCCAGGGTCGGGTACTGGAGGCCCTGGCCTGGAATCCACATCACGGCGGTGGCTGACTGACCGTCCATGTCCGTGACGGTGTACGGGATCAGTTGCTCTTGCGGGACGAGGGTCACTACCACGTTGCCGGCGGTACCTACCCGTGCGTTTGGATTTCCATCCGGCAGTGAAATGGTGAGGTCCTCGGCGACGCCGTCGGGGTCGGAGTCGTTCTTCAATACCGGAACGTCGACGGCGGTCTTGCCCAACGTCTCAGCCAGTGTGACGCGGTCGTCCACAGCCACAGGAACGTGGAGGGCCGCCGTTGGACTTGTCTGGACCCTGACCACAGCGCTGGCTTCGGCCTTTTTGTCGTCCTGGATCCGGTAACTGATGCTCTCGGTTCCGGCAACGCCGGGTGCCGTCAGCAGGATCTTGCCGGAGGCAGCTTCCACCTGGAGATCAGGATTGGCTTCGAACGAATTGACCAGGCCGATGGGGTCGCCGTCCGGATCGGAGTCGTTCTTGAGGGCATCCACCGCAATGCGGCGCCCCGGCCGGACATCAATGGCGTCATCGACGGCGATCGGCTTTTGGTTGTTGGCCTCTGCCGGAGCGATCCCCACAATGACGGTGCCTGTGTTTTCGGCGCCGATGCGGTCCCGCACGCGGTAGCTGAAGGTATCCGTCCCGGCAGACTTGCCGCCGGCGGTGAACTCCATGTAGCCGTCCCGCACCACAGCGGTGCCCATCGCGGGTGCTTTGTCCACGCCGATGAGCTGGACGGAGTCGCCGTCGGCGTCAATGCCGTCCAGCGGGACCGGGATCTTGACGGTCATCCCGGCGACGACCCGTGCGGTCAGGTTCCGGGGCTCAGGGCGGGTGTTGGTGGCGTCATCCCTGGCGCGGATGCGTATGGTCACCTGCTGCGAGTCGGTCTGCCCCGAGGAGTTGCTGACCTTGTAGATCGCATACACCGTCTTGGGGACGTCGCCCGCAATGAAGCGCAGGTAATTGCCCGCGATGAACATCCGTCCGTCGGCCGCGTCCGGCTGCTGCGCCAGGACTGGATCGAGGGTCAGCTCACCGCCGTTGGGGTCGGAATCGTTCTCCAGGACGGGGATCGTGACCACATCGCCAACCCGTACTGAAACTTCGTCGGGCTTCGCCTGCGGTGCCTGCAGCTTGCTGGGGGCGGGGACCACCTGGACCGAGATGTCTCCGGTGGCGGAGGCCTTGCCATTCGAAATCGTGTACTTGAGGGAAAGTTGCCCCGTGGCATGGATATCGGTGATCTTGACCACCGAGTGGTCCAGCACCGCCACCGTGACTGGCAGGCCGTCCGCGGCTGTCACGGACTGGACAACCAGCACGCCGCCGGCCGGGTCCGAGTCGTTGCCAAGCACGTCCACCACTGTGCTGCCGCCGCTGGGAAGAAGGGCGATATCGCGCACCGCCACGGGCGCGCCGTCGTTGCTGCCGGACACGACGTCGACGCGCACCAGCTGCTGCGCGCTGGCAGGTCCGTTGGTGACCATGTAGGTGACGTAGTGCGGACCGACACTCGTGGAGTTGAACGAGAAGGTCTGCTGGTCCGGACCTATCACGGCCGTCGCCTGGTCATCCGCCTGCGCCTGAGCCAGGCGGAGCGTGCCTCCCTGTGGATCGGAGTCGTTCTTGAGGGGTGCAATAACCGTGTCCTGGCCGGCGACGGCCACCACGTGGTCTGCGTTGGCAATGGGTGGCAGGGCTCCCGGCGCACGGACATCCACGCTGATCCGCCCCTCGGAGCTCAACGTGCCATCGGAGACCGTCACGGAAATCGTCTTCTTCCCCGGACCGGCCCCCGAGTCCTGGAACGTCAAAAGCCCGTCGGGCCTGATCCGCACCTGGTCCGCGGGATCGCTGCTGCTGGCCGCCACGGCGAACAGGTCATCGCCGTCGGGGTCGATCCAGTCACTGAGAATGTACTGGTTGGCGATCTTTCCGGCCTGCACCACCAAGGCGTTGTTCCGGTTGGGCTTCTGCTGCGGTGCGGCGTTCTCACCGGGGGGAACGATCCTCAGATCCACAGTGGTCGAGGCAGTCCCTCCTCGGCCGTCATCCACGGAGTACTTGAACGATTCGCTCCCGGACTGATCGGCAGGAACCGTGATCTGGAAACCCGTGCCGCCGTACACGGGGGCCAACGCCCCCGATTTGAGCACCTGATCGGCCGAGACGGTCAGGACATCGCCGTCGGAGTCGGCGTCGTTGTCAAGCACGGGCAGGAGCGTTGTCTTACCCGCCCGCACGCCAAAAGCGTCCGGCTTCGCGACAGGTGGAGTGTTCGGTTTGCTGCGGTCCGGAAGGACTGTCTGCTGGACTTCGTCCGCGGAGTCCTTGTCGGCGTCGTCGGATGTTTGCTGGGGTGGGATGACGTCGTCCCAGTTGTTGACCAGCTGCATGTTCTGGTTGACCATCCAGACGTTGCCGGAGTTGACGTCGTTCAGTACCACGAGGTCCCGGTTGACCCGGAAAACGTACGACGGCGACGCACTCGCCTTGGGGACGTCAGCGCGGCGGTTGTCAGCCTCGTTCGTGCACTCGCGCAGGTACTTGTTGGCCCCGGACCAGGCCGCGTAGGTGCAGGAGCCCAGATGGACAGGCGCTGCGGGCACGCCTTCGCCGTCAGCTCGGATGGTTTTGGCTGTGCTGCCGTCCAGGGGCTGCAGCAACAGTGCCTTCTTGGTGGCGATGGCCACGAAGTCCGCGGCAGTCCCGCTCTGTTGGAGCTTGGCGTCGCGGGCGTCGTCCAAGTGGACGGTGGCTCCGCCCGGCAGGACGATGTTTCCTGTGGCCTCGTTGAGGACCACAGCCTTGTCCCCCACCGCGGTCAGCTGGAGGTCGCCGGCGCCCTTCAGCGCATCATCCTTGCGGACCTGGGAATCCACCGACTGGCCGTTGGCATCGACTTTGGTGGCCGTCAGGCTGCCGGTCTCCGGATCCACGGTGTGGATGGTGTCGTCGGTGCCAACGACGGACACGATGCCGGTGGACTGTTCCAGGACGGGCTCGGCCTCGTCACTGAATCCGCCGACCGAACCGGCTGTGAGCGCCCAGACTTTGCCCTTGGAGGGATCGGTGACGGCCAGGACCTTGTTGCCGAAGCTTACAGCTGCCGACCCCGGGAGCTTTTGGTCTCCGCCCAGGCGCATGTTGGCGGCGCTGACGGGATTGATGGTGGCGCCGTCGGCATCATCAATGAACACGTCACTGGCCTGCTGAAGGATGTCGAAGTCCTTGCTGGCCGGAGTGACGGCACCATCCAGGGACTTGGACGGATAGTTGAGCCGGCCGGCGGCATTCTTGGACTTGCTGACTACCCAGACACCGCCGTCGTTCAGGTCCACTTCAGTGGTCTTGAACCCGGGGTAGAGAATGGCACCCGTCACGAGCACTGCTGCGGCGGCTGTGAAGGCGGTAGCCGTGATAACCCTCCGCCGCCGGATCTTGCCACGACGATTCCCGGACCCATTGGTCAGAGTCATCCAAATTCCCCACTTTTAGGCAGCCAGCACCGAACCCCGGGCCATCACAACACAAACAAGCTAAGAGTACCGGGTTAATCCATCGATTAGCCAAGAGTGCGCAACATGGGCTGCCAGGAACGCAACAGTCCGTGGGGCCCGCCCAGCGATCGGCGGGGAACGTCGGGCATTGCCCGGGAACGAACAGTCCTAGTCGAGAACCAGGCCCTTGCCACGGCCGCGGGCCAGCATGACCGGATGGATCTCGCCAAAGCCACGGACGTTCTCCGACTTCTGGGGCACCAGCACGAAGCGGTCGTCCTGGCCGAGGGCAGCTGCGGTCATGGCGTCCACCAGCACCGTCCCGGGCTGGGCGAGCGTCGTGAGGCGCGCGGCCAGGTTCACGGTGGGACCATAAATGTCGCCGAGCCGCGAAAGAATGCGTCCCCACACCATGGAAACCCGGCATTGGGGCAGGATCTCGTCCTCGGTAAAGGCCTGCGCCAAAGCAAGCGAGATCTCGGCCCCGGCGGCCGGCGTCTCGGCAATGTACAGCACTTCGTCGCCGACAGTCTTGACCAGTCGACCACCGCCAACGGAGATGATTTCGGCGCATTTGTTCTCGAAACGCTGCACCAACTGGGCCAGCGTCTTCTCGTTCATCCTCCGGGAAAGGCTGGTGTAGGAGACGAGGTCCGCAAAGCCCACTGCGCGTGCCAAGGGCAACGGGGAATCGTCCTCGTCCCCTTCGCGGCCTTCCTCGCTGGCCTGCAAACCGGCTTCGGCCCGGACAGCGAGCCGTTGGACGCCGGCGTTGAGCTGGCGTCGGTACGAATAGACGAGGATCTCTTCCAGGGAATCCACCAGTGACGGCAAGCGTCCCACCAGTTGCTTTCGCGCAACGGCATCCGGAATGCCCTGTTCGGACACCATGTCCTCGACCAACGCTTCGATCTGCCAGACCACCATGCGGTCTGTCATCTGGCCGATGGAGCGGGTCACGGAGATGGCGGCTTCTTCGGTCAGGATGCCGGCGCGCACCAGGTCCAGGATGCTGGACAGTGCAGCCTGGTCGCGCTCGGTGAACGCGACGTCCTCGTCATTGAAGTTCGGGAAACCCAGCGCGCGCCACACCTTACGGGCAGACAAAATGGAAACGCCGGCACCAGCGGCCACTTCACGACGACGCAGCTTCCGTTCGCCGCCAAGAAGCTTTGCCTCCAGGGCCTTGATCGCCAGCCGCTCTGCCGACATCACGCCAGTGGGCGGGCCTGTAGGAACGGAGGCCTGGGATGGCCCGGCGGCTGTGTCGTCGTCTGTGTCGTCGTCGTCCGTGCCGTCGTCGTCCGTGTCGTCTTCTTCCGTGTCGTCGTCCACTGAAGGTTCGGGTACGGCGTCGAACTCCTGGTCCAGGTCCTCGCCGGACTGCTGATCCTCAACGCTCATCTCATCCACCTTCTCTCAATTCCCACGGCAATTCTTCATAGTCCCCCAGCAGTTCACCCTCAAAAACCTCACCTTGCGGGAGTTCGTCCAACGCGTCAAGGATGAAGCCCCTGAATTTCCCCACCTCCGGGACATCTGCCAGCAGCGCTGTTCCGGAGTGCCCGGTATCCAAGGATATATTCCCTGAGTGCAATGTCCGTTGGAGCAGGCTCTGATGGACTTCCACATGGCGGATGGCCGCCAGGGAAATCTGCCAGTCGTTGCGCCTGAACATTCCGTATCTGGCAAGTATGCGTCGACTGGTGAGGGTGTATCTGATGGATCGCCATTTCAGTACCCGCTTGATGCTGTAGGCCAGCAGGAACCACGCCGCCAGCACCACGCACGCACCCACGAGCCACGGTGTCCACTCCGTTGATATGAAGGGCACCAGCCGCTGGGCGTTGCCCTTGATGACCCAGGCACAGGCATAGGCAGCGACGGCAGGAACCACAATGAAGGCCAGCACTGGAAAGAAGAGCGAGCGGGCCTGTTGACGCGTGATGGTGATGACCTGCTCCCCCGGAAGCAACTCTTTACGCATAACCGCTTTCTGTGGCGCGGAGGTGCACCACATCGCCGGCAGTTATGACGTGTTCCCGGCCACCGTGGTCCACCACCAGCAACGAACCATGCTCATCCAGGCGGGACGCGTGGCCGACCAGCTCGAGGTCGCCCGGCAGATGCGCGCGCACCTCCCGGCCCAAGGTGACCATGGCCGATTCGACCCGCTTATGCAAGGACGCTCCCCCGGCCAAACCGGCCGAAGGGTCACCCTCGGAGTTGCAGAAGCTGCGGTAAAGCCGGGCGAAACGCGACAGGTAGCTTTTCAGCAGCGTGGTGCGGTCCGTCGTCGTGGCTCCTTCCACGGCGAGCGATGTCGCAGTCGGTACGGGGAGCTCGTCCTCGGCGAGAGAGACATTCAGTCCCACCCCGAGGATCACCGCTGGGACAGATCCGTCCCCGAGAGGCGTCATCTGGGCAAGGATGCCGGCGATCTTCCGCCCGTTAACAAGGACATCATTCGGCCACTTGATGTCGGCCGGCAGCCCGGCCGTTTCCTGCAGGGCTTCGCGCAGGGCAACGGCTGCGAGAAGTGACAGCCACGAGTAGCTTTGGGTCGGAACGGGCATTCCTTGGGACGTCACGGGCCGCAGCACGATCGAGACTGAGACCGCAGAGCGCTCTGGGGCTTCCCAGTGCCGGTCCAGGCGTCCGCGTGCGGCCGTCTGGTGTTCGGCCGTCAGCACCGCGAGATCGGCCCACTTGCCCGGCTCTACTGTCACGGCCCGAACCAGGTCCGCGTTCGTGGACCCTGTGGAGTCGACAATCTTCAGTTGCGAGATGCCGGCGGAGGACAGGAAGTCCGGATCCAGCAGCGCCGCGCGGTCCAGTGCGGGCCGCTCCATGCCGCTGGGCGGGTCAACTGCTTCGCTGCTGTCTGGCTGTTCGGCATCCATAGCTGAATCCTATCCAGTTGTGCCGTCCAGGAATGCCGGCGGCCCTGAAAAGAACCCGTGAAAACGCTTAGAGGAAGATGTCAGGCACCAGGCGGTCTTCCGGCGCACCGAGGCTGTAGGGGGAAAAGTCGGAGACGCCGGCCGCTCGCAGGACTTGCTCATCCGTATAGAAGTTGCCTGTGGCTCCGGACCCCGTCAGCACTGCATGCGCTGCGTCGGCCATGATTTCGGGGCCACGGGCTGCCTGTACCATTTGACGCCCACCGGGCATGTTGCGGATCGCGGCGGTGTCGATCAGGGTGCATGGCCACAACGAGTTGACCGATACGCCGTCGTCCTTCAATTCTTCCGCGAGGCCCAGGGTCGTCAGGCTCATCCCGTACTTGGCCATGGTGTAGGCCAGGTGCATCCCCGCCCACTTCGGGTCGAGGTTCAGTGGCGGGGACAACGTGAGGATGTGGCCGTGACTGGATTCCCGTAGGGCAGGCAGCGCCAGCTTGGACAACAGGAATGTTCCACGGACGTTGATGTCCTGCATGAGGTCGTACCGCTTCATGTCGACAGCGTCGGTGCGGGACAGGTCGATGGCCGAGGCGTTGTTGACCACGACGTCGATGCCTCCGAAACGCTCGACGGCGGCTGTGACTGCCGCGGCGACGTCGTCGTCATTGCGGACGTCCCCCACCAGCGGCAGGGCCTGGCCGCCGGCAGCGACCAACTGCTCCGCAGCCGTAAAGACCGTACCCTCCAGTTTCGGGTGGGGATCGCCGGTCTTGGCCATCAGGACGATGTTTGCGCCGTCGCGGGCCGCGCGGGTGGCGATGGCCAGCCCGATGCCACGGCTTCCGCCTGACATCAGGATGGTCCGGTCCTTGAGCGAACCCGTGGCGACGTAGGGGCTGCCACTCGGGGAAAGTGTGCTGGAAGCGTCGTTGCTTGAACTCATGGGGACACTCTAACCCAACTATGTTACCGACGGGTAACATAGTGAAGGATTTGGCTACGACGCGGAAAATTGTAGGGTTTCTACAGCGGTTCGCGGCAAAGGCGTCACTAGACTGGCCTGCGGGGCCTGTTCTTTGTACGGAAGCTACTTAAGTGAGCTTCTGTCCGCACCCAGGACTGCGCCAGCGAATATCAGCTACAGAGCCGGAGACACTTGATGAGCCACGATCTGACAACGACAGCGGGAAAGATTGCCGACTTCCGCGACCGCCAGGCACGGGCAGAGCAGCCTTCCGGCCCGGAAGCGGTTGAGAAGCAGCACGCACGCGGCAAGAACACCGCCCGTGAGCGCATCGACCTCCTGGTTGACCCGGATTCCTTCGTTGAGTTCGACGCCCTTGCGGTCCACCGTTCCACAGCCTTCGGCATGGAAAAGAAGAAGCCGCTCGGTGATGGCGTGGTCTCCGGTTACGGAACCGTAGATGGCCGCTTGGTGGCCATCTACAGCCAGGACTTCAGCGTCTACGGCGGCTCGCTGAGCCAGGTCAACGGCGAGAAAATCGTCAAGGTCCAGGAATTCGCCCTCCGCAACGGCTGCCCGGTTGTCGGCATCAACGACGGCGGCGGCGCGCGCATCCAGGAAGGCGTGGCCTCACTGGCCATGTTCGCGGACATCTTCCGCAACAACGTCCATGCCTCCGGCGTGGTCCCCCAGATCTCCCTCATCATGGGCCCTTGCGCCGGCGGCGCAGCATACTCCCCCGCCCTGACCGACTACGTGGTGATGGTGGACAAGACCTCACACATGTTCATCACCGGCCCCGACGTCATCAAGACCGTCACCGGTGAAGACGTGGACATGGAAACCCTGGGTGGCGCACGGCAGCACAACGCCACCACCGGTACCTCCACCTACCTGGCATCGGACGAGGCCGACGCGATCGAATTCGTGCGCGAACTCCTGGACTTCCTTCCGTCCAACAACCTCTCCGAAGCCCCGGTTGTTGAGCACGACCAGGAACTGGAACTCAACGACGACGACCTCGCCCTGGACTCGCTGATTCCGGACTCCGCCAACCAGCCCTACGACATGCGCAAGGTCATTGAGCAGATCGTGGACGATGCCCACTTCCTGGAGATGCAGTCGCTCTACGCGCCCAACGTGATCATTGGCTACGGCCGCGTCGAGGGACACACCGTGGGCATCGTCGCCAACCAGCCGATGCAGTTCGCCGGCACGCTGGACATCTCGGCCTCGGAAAAGGCGGCACGGTTCGTCCGCCATTGCGACGCCTTCAACGTCCCCATCATCACGCTGGTTGACGTCCCCGGCTTCCTGCCCGGCAAGGACCAGGAATTCCAGGGCATCATCCGCCGCGGCGCCAAGCTCCTCTACGCCTACGCCGAAGCCACGGTCCCCAAGCTCACCGTCATCACCCGCAAGGCCTACGGTGGCGCCTACATCGTGATGGGTTCCAAGAAGCTCGGAGCCGACCTCAACCTTGCCTGGCCCACGGCACAGATCGGCGTCATGGGCGCCCAGGGTGCCGTCAATATCCTCTACCGCCGCGATCTCGCAGCCGTCGCCGAGGCCGGTGGAGACGTAGAGGCCAAGCGCGCCGAGATCATCCAGGGCTACGAGGAAGAACTCCTCAATCCTTACCAGGCTGCACAGCTGGGCTACGTTGACGCAGTGATCGCCCCCTCGGACACCCGCCTGCAGATCATCCGCGGCCTGCGGGCCCTCCGCGACAAGCGCGCCAGCCTGCCCACCAAGAAGCACGGAAACATCCCGCTGTGACCGCACCCAAGCACCGCGCCGATTCCGCGCCGGACCAGTTGCCCGCCGAAGCAGCCGCCGAACCCCTGTTCTCAGTGGTCAAGGGCGAACCGACGGCCGAGGAACTCGCGGCGATTGCCGCCGTCGTGGTTTCCCTCAACGCTCCGCAGGAAGCGGCTCCAACCAAGCCGAATGTCCGGCACTGGGTCCGTCGCCAACAACTGCGCCTGGACCCCAGCCCGGGTCCCGGCGCGTGGCGGCGCAGCCGAGGGTAGTTTTCCTACCGCCCAAGAGTTCAACAACCCTTTCACGTAGACGCGGACGCGGTTAGGCTCTGTGGGTGACTACTGCAAACACCCCCGTACGCCCAAAGTCCGCCATTGATGCCGTCGCTGACGCGTACACAGAAAAGCTGATCGAACTCAATCCCGGTTTCGCCACCACGCTGGGCTTGCCAGGGCACGAAACGGAGTACCAGGACTACTCGCCTGCCGGGGCCGCAGCCCATGCGGAGGCCACAAGGTTGGCCTTGGACGCCCTGGCAGGCCTTGAGCCCTCCGATGATGTGGACGCCGTCACCCTCGACGCCATGCGCGAGCGGCTGGGTCTGGACCTTGAGATCCACGAGTCCGGCTGGGATGCCGCGGACCTGAACAACATCGCCTCTCCCGCCCAGGACATCCGCGCCGTTTTCGACCTCATGCCCACGGACACCGCGGAGCAGTGGGAACACATCGCCGGCCGCGCGGCCAACGTTCCCGGGGCCATCGAGGGCTACATTTCGTCCCTGCGCGCGGCCAAGGAAGACGGCAAGGTGGCCGCAGCCCGCCAGGTCCGGATTGTCATCGAGCAGACCGGCCGGTACGCCGCCGGGGACGGATTCTTCGCCAAGATGGCTGCCAACGCGGCCATTGATGGCGCGCCGCTGCCCGCCGGGGTCCAGGACAAGCTCGACGCCGGCACCGCAGCGGCACGCGCTGCCTACAGCTCTTTGGGTGCTTTCCTGCGGGACGAACTGCTCCCCGCAGCCCCGGAAAAGGACGCAGTGGGACGCGAACGCTATGCCCTCGCATCCCGCTCCTTCATCGGCGCCGAAGTGGATCTCGAAGAAACCTACGCCTGGGGTGTCCAGGAGCTTGAGAGGCTCATCGGCGAGCAGGAGAAAGTAGCCGGACAGATCAAGCCCGGCGCGTCGATCGAGGAAGCCAAGAACATCCTCAACAACGATCCTGCCCGCCAGATCAAGGGCACCGACGCTCTCAAGGCCTGGATGCAGGAGCTCTCCGATCGCGCCGTCTCGGAACTCGCCGACGTCCATTTCGACATCCCCGACGTCATGAAGACGCTTGAGTGCATGATCGCCCCTACCGATGAAGGCGGCATCTACTACACCGGCCCGTCCGATGATTTCTCCCGGCCCGGCCGCATGTGGTGGTCCGTACCGGCCGGCGAAGACACTTTCACTACCTGGTCCGAAACCACCACGGTGTTCCACGAGGGCGTCCCCGGCCACCACCTCCAGGTAGCGACGGCAACGTACCGGCGCGAACTCCTGAACAACTGGCGCCGCAACGTGTGCTGGGTCTCCGGGCACGGCGAGGGCTGGGCACTCTACGCCGAGCAGCTCATGCTGGAACTGGGCTACCTCAAAGACCCGGGCGACCACATGGGCATGCTCGATGGCCAGCGCATGCGTGCAGCCCGCGTGGTGTTCGACATCGGCGTCCACCTGGAACTGCCCGTCCCCGAACGCTGGGGCACCGGAACCTGGACCCCGGAAAAGGGCTTCGACTTCCTCAAGGCCAACCTCGATATCAGCGAAGGCCAACTCCAGTTCGAATTCGCGCGCTACCTCGGCTGGCCCGGACAGGCTCCGTCATACAAGGTGGGGCAGCGCCTCTGGGAACAGATCCGCGCTGAACTCGAATCGCAGGAGGATTTTGACCTGAAATCGTTCCACAGCAAAGCATTGAACATCGGCTCGGTGGGGCTGGACGTCCTGCGCCGGGCATTGCTGGGTTAGCCAAAACCCGCCCGGGACGGGCGTCCGGCGAGACGCACGCCACGTCCCGGGCGGGAATAACTTTCACGCACGTAACATTTCTCAACGTCCGTTCGCTATGTTATTTGAGGTGCACCTACCGTGTTCCGGTGAGCACCTCAACCAACACCTCCCCTTCAGCTGGAAAATCCGGCTTCCGGCTCCCCAAGTGGGCCGGATCCTTCGGCGTCCAGATCATCGCAGCCCTCATCATCGGCCTCGTTCTCGGCCTGATCGCCAAGTACACGGGCAGCACCAAGACAGCCCCCAACGGTCTCGGCGCAACCCTCCAGACGATCGGCTCCAGCTACGTCTCGTTGCTGCAGACCGCCGTCGTTCCCTTGATTTTCACCGCCGTGGTGAGCTCCATCGCGAACCTGCGCCAGGTCTCCAACGCCGCGCGCCTCGCATGGAACACGCTGCTGTGGTTCGCCATCACCTCGCTGGTTTCGGTGCTCATCGGCATCGGCCTGGGCGTGCTCCTGCAGCCCGGCGCCGCCACGGGCATCACCCAGAAAGCCGAATACGCCGGCAAGACCGGTGACTGGTGGGCCTTCCTGATCGGCCTGTTCCCGAAGAACTTCCTGGGCCTTGGTGCGAGCTCCACCGTCACGGAAAGCGCCAACACAGCCACCACGGTGAGCACTTCCGTCAGCTTCAACGTCCTCCAGATCCTGGTGGTCGCGATCGCCGTCGGCATCGCAGCCCTCAAGGTGGGCAAGCAGGCTGAGGCCTTCCTGACCTTCAACGCCTCCGCACTGGCCGTCATCCAGAAGGTCCTGTGGTGGATCATCCGCATCGCCCCGCTGGGCACCATCGGCCTGATCGGCAACGCTGTTGCCATCTACGGCTGGGACACCATCGGCTCGCTGGGCAAGTTCACCGCCGCCATCTACATCGGCCTGGCCCTGGTGCTGTTCGTCCTTTACCCCATCCTGGTACGGGCTCACGGACTCTCCATCAAGCAGTACTTCTCCGGCGTCTGGCCGGCAGTGCAACTGGCGTTCGTCTCCCGCTCCTCCATCGGCACGCTGCCGCTCACGCAGCGCGTCACTGAACGGAACCTGGGCGTGCCCTCCGGTTACGCTTCCTTCGCAGTGCCCCTGGGCGCCACCACCAAGATGGACGGTTGCGCTGCCATCTACCCGGCCGTTGCCGCAATCTTCGTAGCGCAGTTCTTCGGCATCAACCTGGACTTCACCCAGTACCTGCTCATCGTGCTGGTCTCCGTCCTCGGTTCCGCCGCTACGGCAGGCACCACCGGCGCCGTCGTCATGCTGACGCTGACCCTGTCCACGCTGGGACTGCCGCTGGCCGGCGTCGGCCTCCTGTTGGCCATCGACCCCATCCTGGACATGGGCCGCACGGCCGTCAACGTGGCAGGCCAGGCCTTGATCCCCGCCATCGTGGCCAAGCGCCAGGGCATCCTGGACGAGTCGCTGTACAACGCGCCGCGCAACGGTGCCGCCTTCGCCGATGAGTACGCGGCAGACAAGGCAGCAGCTGAAGCCGACGAGCGTGAACTGGCCGGTTCCAAGGCCTAACGCCTGCCGTCCTCAGCGCCAGTACGGACTGACGGAAATCCCCCGGGGAGATCTCCCCGGGGGATTTCCCCGTTAAAGGACCGAAAGCTGGATAGGCTCTGACCATGTTGATCGTCACCTCCAATGAAATCCCGGGCCACCGGATCGACGCCGTTTTCGGCGAAGTCATGGGCCTCACCGTCCGCTCGCGGGACATCGGTTCCCAGATGCTTGCCGGTTTCCGTTCCCTCGGCGGCGGCGAGCTGCCCGAAATGACCAAGGCACTCTACGAAAGCCGCCAGGAAGTCATGGCGCGCATGGTCAACGAGGCACAGCAGCGCGGCGCCAACGCCATCGTTGCCATGCGCTTTGACACCTCCGAAATGGGCACCAACTGGACCGAAGTCTGCGCCTACGGCACGGCCGTCTACGTCCTGCCCCTGGGCGAGGGCGAGCCCGGCGCCACGGGACAGTCGGTTTACCTGACAAAGACGGCCTCCCAGCAGCAGCCCGCTCCCGCGGCTCCGCCTCAGCAGCCGACTCCGCCAGCCCCGCCTCAGCAGTTCTGATCTGAAGCTCCGATAGTCCCGCCCTCGTTCGAACGAGGGCGGGACTTTCCACATTCACCATCCTCAAATTGCGCAGAGTGCAAACTTGCACTTAGTGTAATTACGTGACCCAAAGCAACACCCACGACCCCGCCGCCGATTCCCCTGCCCTCTCCGGCGCCGGCACCCCATCACGGCGCGAGCTGAACAAAGCGGCCACCCGCAGCTCCATCGCGGCCGCAGCCCTGGACCTTCTGCGCAGCCAAGGGTCCGGCAACTTCACCGTCGAAGACATCGCTGCCGCCGCAGGTGTATCGCGGCGCACGTTCTTCAACTACTTCCCCACCCTCGAAGCCGCCCTCGCCTCCGTGGCGGACGGCTTCATGGACCACGCATTGGAGCAGTTCCGGCTGCGCCCGGCGGACGAGTCCATCCTCGAATCAGCACAGGCCGCACTGATGGCCCTCGCTGACCCGATGTCCGTTGCCCCCATGGCCGAGTTGTTCAGCCTCACCCAGGACAACCGTTCGCTGGCCCGCTCCGAGCTTGAAGCCTGGGACCACTGCACGGAGCAGATCATCGACGCCGCCCGCACCAGATTGGGTTCCGGCGTCAGCGAGCTGTACCTCCACGCACTGGCGGGCTCTGTTATCTCCTGCGGCAAAGCCGCCATGAATGTCTGGTTCGCCGAACGCGGACCGGACCTCTCCTCCGAATCACTGGCGACCCTGCGCCAGCACCTCATCGATGCGATGGGCCTCCTCGGTGCCGGCTTCGCGCCGCCGTCGGGCGCCTCCCGCCATCCCGTCCCCACCTCCGCCGCAACCACCACAGATCGGTTCTGACATGGCTTCGTTCCTCTACCGTCTCGGCAAGTTTTCTTACCGCCGCCGCTGGCTGGTCATCTCAATATGGCTGGCCGTCCTGGTGGCAGTGGGCGGCTCGGCCGCAGCCTTCCACGGCACCATGTCCAACAACTTCACCATTCCGGGCACCGAAACCCAACGGATGGCCGACAAGCTCAAAGAAGCACTGCCTGACGCTTCCGGCGGGTCAGCCTCCGTGGTCTTCGACGCCGGGGATGCCGGATTCGACCAGGCCAAGAAGGACGCCGTGTCCGCAGCCCTTGAGAAGCTCAAGAGCCTGCCGGACGTCCAGGGAACGGTCAACCCGTTCACCACGCAGGAGCAGCTGGACAAGGCAGCCGGCGACATCGCCGCCGGTGAAGCCAAAGCCGCCGAAGGCAAGGCCCAGCTGAACGCAGGCCGCGCGCAACTGACCGCAGGCGAAGCACAGCTTGCCGGCGTGGAGCAGCAGCTTGCAGCATCCGGCCTCACGCCCGCCCAGATCGAAGCGCAACTGGCTCCGCAGCGCGCTGAACTTGCCGCAACCAAGGAAAAGCTCGACGCCGGGGCGAAGGAAGCCGCCGACGGCGCCGCGGCATTGGCGCTCGGCAAACGGCAGGCTGAAGCCTCCGAGGGGCTGCGTTTCGTCTCCAACGACAACAAGGCCGCCGTCGCGCAGGTCCAGTTCAAGACCTCCATCAATGCCGTCGATCCCGCTGTTCGCGAAGAAGTCCAGGAGATCGTGCACGGCGTTTCCTCGGCAGGCGTCACAGCCTACGCCAGCAAGGAGATCACCGAGGACGTCTCGGAAATCTTCGGCATCGCTGAAATCGTCGGCGTCGCGGTTGCGGCCCTCGTCCTGATCCTCATGCTGGGCACCCTTATCGCCGCCGGCCTGCCATTGCTCATGGCCCTGATTGGCGTGGCAGTGGGCGTCGGTGGAACGTTCGCGCTCACCGGCGTCATCGACATGAGCTCCATCTCCCCCATGCTCGCGCTGATGCTCGGCCTCGCAGTGGGCATCGACTACTCCCTCTTCATCGTCAACCGTCACCGCACCCAACTCCTGGCCGGCATGGACGGAGAAGAATCGGCCGCACTGGCTACCGGCACATCCGGCAACGCGGTGCTCTTCGCGGGCCTTACCGTGATCATCGCCTTGGCGGCCCTCGTGGTTCCGGGCCTGCCGTTCCTTGCTGTCATGGGTGTTGCCGCCGCAGCGACAGTTGCTGTCGCCGTCGTCGTGGCTTTGACCCTGACGCCCGCCGTCCTCGGCCTGATCGGCCGCAGGCTCATCTCCAAGCGCGCCTGGGCCAAGGCCGCCAAGCACAACGCCGAACCCGGCCACGAAGCTGCCGACCGCGAACTCGAAGAGAAGCGGAGCAGCGGCGGTTGGGGCGGGCTGGTGACGCGCCACCCATGGGTTTCCCTGATCGCAAGCGTCGTGCTGTTGGGCGCTTTGGCGCTGCCGGCTTCGCAGCTCCGCCTGGCCCTGCCCGACGGCGGATCGGAACCCGTCGATTCGCAGGCATATAAGGCCTACGACCTCACCCGCAGCAGCTTCGGCGAAGGCATGACCGGCCCGATCATCGTGGTGGGCGAATTCCCCGAGGGATTGAACGACAACGACGCCAAGAACAAGCAGTACGACGTCGCCGACCAGCTCCGGAGCGTCGACAACGTGGTTGCGGCCGTTCCGGTTGCGCTGAGCGACGACCACCGCACCGCAGTCTTCCAGGTCATCCCCAAAGAAGGACCTGCCAGCGCCGGGACCGTCCAGGTTGTCTCTGATCTGCGGGCCAAGGGCACGGCCATCCACGACGACCTTGGCGTGACCATCGGCCTGACAGGCCAGACGGCAGGCAACATCGACGTCTCCGCCAAGCTCGGCGCGGCCCTGCCGCCGTACCTCGCGATCGTGGTGGGACTCTCCCTGATCCTGCTGCTCCTGGTGTTCCGCTCCATCGTGGTGCCGCTGCTGGCCACGGGTGGATTCCTGCTCTCCCTCGCCGCCGCCTTCGGCGCAGTGGTCGCCGTTTACCAGTGGGGCTGGCTGGGAGGAATCTTCGACGTCGCCAATCCGGGTGCCGTCCTGAGCTTCCTGCCCATCATCTTGATCGGCGTGCTGTTCGGCCTGGCCATGGACTACCAGGTGTTCATTACGTCCGGCATGCGGGAGTCCTTCATGCACGGTGAGTCAGCCAAGCACGCCGTCCGCTCCGGCTTCAGCCACGCCGCCGCGGTGGTGACCGCGGCCGCCATCATCATGGTCAGTGTGTTCTCCGGCTTCATCTTCAGCCACTTGACCATGGTCCGGCCGCTCGGCTTCGCGATGGCATTTGGCGTGCTGATCGATGCGTTCGTTGTGCGCATGACAATCGTCCCGGCCATCATGTACCTGCTCGGCGAAAAGGCCTGGTGGCTCCCCAAGTGGCTTGGCCGGATCCTGCCGGACGTTGATGTTGAGGGCGCAAAGCTAAACCGCAGCGACCGCTCAAAGGACGGCGCCGAGGAACTGGTGCACTAACCCTTCCTCACATCACCACTGATAACCACGGACGCTCCCTCACTTGCTTCTCGCCAGTGAGGGAGCGTCCGGTATTTAAGGCCGGGATGTGAGGGAGGGTCTACGGCAAGCACGCAGGATGTGAGGGAGGGTCCACGGGCAGCACGCGGGATGTGAGGGAGGATCATATTAGGCTGGGGAGCGTGACCCGATTGATCCTTGCCTCCCAGTCCCCCGCCCGCACCAAACTCCTGGCCGAGGCGGGGATCAGGCACGAGGTCCTGGTTTCGGACGTGGACGAGGACGCAGTACAGGCAAAGTACGGCGTGACCGACGCCCACGACACCGCGCTCCTGCTGGCCAGGGCCAAGGCGGAGGCCGTCGCTGCCCTGCCTGAGGCCGAAGGTGCCCTGGTGATCGGCTGCGACTCCGTGTTCGAGTTCGACGGCGAGTCCCACGGCAAGCCCTACACAGCGGAGGTTGCCCGCGAGCGGATGCTGCGCATGAGCGGCTCACAAGGCGTGCTGCACACCGGACACTGGCTGGTTGATTGCCGGGACACTGCCGCCAACGTGGAAAACGATGAACCCGCCGAAGGCACGGGCGCTACTGTGGGAGCTGTGTCGAGCGCCGAGGTGCACTTCGCATCGATGAGCGAGAACGAGATCAACGCCTACATCGCCACCGGTGAACCGCTCCACTGCGCTGGCTCGTTCACCATCGACGGATTGGGCGGGGCCTTCATCCGCAAGGTGGACGGGGACCCGCACGCCGTCGTCGGTCTTTCCATCTCCACCCTCCGCGACTTGCTGGTGCATGCCAAGGTGGGCATCACCGAACTGTGGGGCGCGGACAGCCAGTAGGGAATTTGTAGCAACCCTACAAAGGAACATCGCCTCACACACGGAATCCCCCATCAATATGGGCGGAACCCTCACAATCGCGCTAGGCTCCCTGAAGGACAGAAGGAGTCAACAACTTGTCAGCTAACCCGGCGCAGCCCATTTCCAGCCCTCTTACCAAGGTCTTGATTGCCAACCGCGGCGAAATCGCGGTCCGCATCATCCGAGCCGCCCGGGACGAAGGCATTGCCTCCGTAGCCGTCTACGCAGACCCGGACCGCGACGCCCTCCACGTCCGCCTCGCCGACGAAGCGTACGCCCTGGGTGGGAACACGGCCGCTGAGTCGTACCTGGTGATGGACAAGATCATCGACGTCGCCAAGCAGTCGGGCGCGGATGCCATCCACCCCGGCTACGGCTTCCTGGCCGAGAACGCCGAGTTCGCCGCCAAAGTCATCGACGCCGGCATCAACTGGATCGGCCCGTCACCTGAGGCCATTTCGGCTTTGGGCGACAAGGTCCAGGCCCGCCACATTGCCGAAAAGGTGGGCGCACCCTTGGTCCCCGGCACGGCTGATCCCGTGGAATCCGCGGACGAAATCCTCAAATTTGCCGAAGAATTCGGCCTTCCGGTTGCCATCAAGGCTGCGTTTGGCGGCGGCGGGCGCGGCATCAAAGTTGCGCGCACCATGGAAGAAATTCCGGAGCTTTACGAATCCGCCGTCCGCGAAGCCACTGCAGCCTTCGGCCGTGGCGAATGCTTCATCGAGCGGTTCCTGGATGCCCCCCGCCACGTCGAAACCCAGTGCCTGGCCGACGCCTACGGCAACGTGGTGGTGGTCTCCACCCGCGACTGCTCGTTGCAGCGCCGCAACCAGAAGCTCGTGGAAGAAGCCCCTGCCCCGTACCTGAGCGAAGAGCAGAACAAGCGCCTCTACGAATCCTCCAAGGCCATCCTCAAGGAAGCCAACTACCTGGGTGCCGGAACCTGTGAGTTCCTGGTGGGCCAGGACGGCACCATCTCCTTCCTTGAGGTCAACACCCGCCTCCAGGTGGAGCATTGCGTCTCCGAGGAAGTCACGGGAATCGACCTCGTCCGCGAACAGTTCCGCATCGCCCGCGGTGAAGCACTCGGCTACGAGGACCCCGAGGTCCGCGGCCACTCCTTCGAGTTCCGCATCACCGGCGAAGACCCGGGCCGGAACTTCATGCCCGCACCCGGTACGGTCACCACCCTGAAGAACCCCACGGGCCCGGGTGTCCGCGTGGATTCCGGCATCGAGCAGGGCGACGTCATCAGCGGCAACTTCGACTCCATGCTGTCCAAGCTGGTCGTCACCGGCGCTTCCCGCGAGCAAGCACTCCAGCGTTCACGCCGCGCACTGGAAGAAATGGTGGTGGAGGGTATCCCCACCGTCATCCCGTTCGACCTCGCAGTGGTCACCGACCCTGCTTTCGCTCCCGCGGAGGGCCCCTTCTCGGTCCACACCCGCTGGATCGAAACCGAGTTCGTCAACAGCATCCCGGCCTGGTCTGCTGCGGGCGCAGACGCCGGAACGCCCGACGCCGGTGAGCGCCAGCGCGTCGTCGTCGAGGTTGGCGGCAAGCGCCTTGAAGTGGTTCTGCCGTCCGGCCTGGGTGCCGGCGTCGCCACCGCCTCTGCCGGGACGGGCACTAAGTCCGGCAAGTCCAAGAAGCGTTCCCGCTCGGCAGGTGCTGCGGCTGCCGCTGCCGGCGGCGATGCACTGACCTCGCCCATGCAGGGCACCATCGTCAAGGTGGCGGCCTCCGAAGGTGACGTGGTGGCCGAGGGCGATCTGATCGTGGTTCTCGAAGCCATGAAGATGGAACAGCCCCTCACCGCCCACAAGTCGGGCACCGTCCGGGGCCTGTCTGCCAGCGCCGGGGAAACCGTGGCCGCCGGTGCGGTCATCGCGACCATCGAGGACTAGGAACCGACGCTTAACGACGCCGGCCCCGCACCTTTCGGTGCGGGGCCGGCGTCGTTATTGGGCAGCTTGTTCTTAAGGTTCTTAGGCGACGTTGTTCTCGTAGTCCGTGTCCTTGGTCTCCCGGGTGAGGAGCAAGGCAATGAAGGTGACCACGGCAGCGGCGGCCATGTAGACGCCCACCAACCAAGTGCTGCCGTTTGCCGCCGACCACAGGGCGATGGCCACGAAGGACGCAGGGGCCGCTCCGATCATGGACGACAGGTTGTAGGCGACAGCCGAGCCGGTGTAGCGGACGTTCGCCGGGAAGAGCTCCGGCAGGATCGCCGCCATGGGGCCGAACGTCAGGCCCATGAGGGTGAAGCCCACGATCAGGCCCACCATGGCTGCGGCCTGGCCGGGTCCAAACATGGTGAACCAGAGGGCACCGAAAACGAAGATTCCGGCCGTAACGCCCAGCAGGAACTTCCGGCGGCCCCACTTCTCGGCCAGCGGGCCTGAAACCACAGTGAAGATGCCGAAGAAGACGACGCCGATGATCAGCATCCAGAGGAAGTCGGAGCGGGTGATGCCCAGCCCGGGGACGAACGCGGCGACCTGCTCGGCCGTCATCGGCTTGCCGGCCTTTTCGGCTGCGGCCTGAGCGCCGGCCAACGTTGGCTTGGTGCCGTAGGACAGCGTGAACGTGGTCATGATGTAGAAGAGCACGTACGTGGCGAACATGATGAACGTACCAGCGAGGACCGGGCGCCAGTGGCTCTTGAGCGTTGCAGCGAGGGGCAGCTTCTGGACCTTCTCCTGCTCGATGACCTTGGTGAAGGACACGCTCTCCACCAGCTTCAGGCGGACGTAGAGACCGACGATGACCAGCACGGCGCTGAGGATGAACGGCACGCGCCAACCCCAGGCAAGGAACTCATCAGCACTGAGCGCCACGTTCATCCAGATGAAGATCACGTTGGCGATGATGAAACCGATCGGCGCACCCAGCTGCGGGAACGTACCGTAAATTGCGCGCTTGCCTTCAGGCGCGTTCTCTGTTGCGAGCAAGGCAGCACCGGACCACTCGCCACCCAGGGCGAGGCCTTGGAAGAAGCGGAGCACGACCAGCATGATCGGCGCGAGGATGGCCCAACCCGGCATGGAGGCGGTGGGCAGGAGGCCGATGAGGAAGGTTGCAATACCCATGGTCAGCAGGGAGGCAACCAGGGTGCCCTTGCGGCCGATCTTGTCACCAAAGTGTCCGAAGACCACTGCGCCGATGGGACGCGCGAAGAAGGCGACACCGAAGATGGCGAAGGCGCTGAGCAGCGCGTTGATGTCGGTGGCGTCCGGGAAGAAGAGCTTGGGGAAGACGAGTACCGACGCGGTGGCATAGGCGTAGAAGTCGTAGAACTCGATCGTCGTGCCGATCAGGCTCGCGAAGATCACCTTGCCCCGCGAGTTCACTGGTTTAGTGGACTCGCCTTCCTTGGATGGTGCGGTGGAAGACATGTAGTTGCAGCTTTCGTTCATACCGGCCGATGCCCCTCGGAGCTTGCCCGGCGAAGGATTATTTGAGAGTTCAATAATAGTTCCCGCTGTCCATTGACTGGACAACCAAGTCCAGTATGCGGACGAACGAGAAAATCCCACCATGTGGTCTGCGCCACATTACCTCACCGCCGTCTCACGCGCTGGTGACCCCGCCGATAGGGAAATGTCACAGGGCGTTTACAAACAGCGACCGTCCGTGAAATGCGCCAAACCTACCTTGGAAGAACAACGTCCCCCACCAAGGAGGCACTCCGTGACTGTTGATAGCACCGCAGATGCACTGGCCCCCATCCAGTCCACCACTGCTGCCACCCCCGCCCTTGAGCACCGCCCCGGCCGCTGGATTGCCAACTGGGATGCCGAGGACAAGGGCCAGTGGGAAGCCGAAGGCCGGTCCATCGCCAAGCGGAATCTGTACTGGTCCATCTTTGCCGAATTCCTCGGCTTCGTCGTCTGGCAGCTGTGGTCCATCGTGGTGGTCCAGCTCCCCGCGGCAGGCTTCACCTTCGATTCCAACCAGATCTTCTGGCTCATCTCCATCCCCAGCCTCGTGGGCGCCACACTCCGCATTCCCTACACCTTCATGGTTCCGAAGTTCGGTGGCCGGAACTGGACCATCGTCTCGGCCCTCCTGCTCCTGATCCCCACCACCGGGCTGGCGATCTGCGTGTCGAATCCGCAGACTCCGTTCGGTGTCATGCTCCTCATCGCCGCCCTCGCAGGCTTCGGCGGCGGCAACTTCGCCAGCTCGATGGCGAACATCACCTTCTTCTACCCGGCGCGCGAAAAGGGTTGGGCGCTGGGCCTGAACGCCGCCGGCGGCAACCTCGGTGCCGCCGTCGCCCAGCTTGTTGTCCCCATCGCCATCACCCTGCTGGCCGCCGGAACCGTCAACCTGCCCATGGCGGGCATCATCTGGATACCGCTGATCATCATCGCCGCCTTCGGCGCGTACAAATACATGAACAACCTCACCAGCGCCAAAGGTGATGTGGCCGGCTCACTGGCCGCCCTCAAGGAACCTCACCTATGGATCATGGCGTTCCTGTACATCGGAACTTTTGGCTCGTTCATCGGCTTCGCGGGCGTCTTCCCCAAACTGATCAAGGACTACTTCCCGGACTTCTCCTCGTTCCACGTTGGCGCTGTGGCCTTGTCCCTGGCTTTCCTCGGCCCGCTGGTCGGTTCCCTGGCCCGACCCTACGGCGGACGCATGGCCGACCGCATGGGCGGGGCACGCATGACCATCGCCTCGTTCGCTTCCATGGCCGTCATCACGTTGACCATGATCTGGACGCTGCCGCTGAAGAACTTCTGGCTCTTCCTCAGCCTGTTCCTGCTGCTCTTCCTGGCCAGCGGCTTCGGAAACGGCGCGACGTACCGCATGATCCCGGTCATCTTCGCAACGTCCAGCCGTGCTGCCCGCTCCGGCGCCAGCAGCGCCGCCACAGCACGCCTCGCAGCATCGTCACTCGGCCTGATCTCGGCGATCGGCGCCTATGGCGGCTTCGTCATCCCGCAGGTGCTCAACGCATCCAACACAGCCAGCGGCTCCTACACCCCGGCCTTCTACGGCTTTGTCGGAGCCTACGTCCTGATGCTCACCGTCTGCTGGGTCTGCTACATCCGCCCCGCCCGGAAGCGCAACACGATCGGACACATCTAGATGCCCAACGGCGCCGATACCCACTGCCCCTACTGCGCGCTCCAGTGCGCCATGACGCTGACCCCGGCTGCACCCGCAGTCCAAGGCACAGCGGCAGCGCCCGCCGCAGAACCGGCCACCCCCGCCGTCCCGCTCGAGGTTTCAGGGCGCGACTTCCCCACAAACCGGGGCGGGCTGTGCCGCAAAGGCTGGACATCGGCGTCGTTGTTGCGCCATAGCGGCCGGGTCACGGAGCCGATGCTCAAAGGATCCGACGGCGTCCACCAGCCCATCTCCTGGGACCAGGCCCTCATGCTGATCGCCGCAGCCGTCAAAGACACCCAGCAGCAATACGGGAACGACGCTGTTGGGGTCTTCGGCGGCGGCGGCCTCACCAACGAGAAGGCGTACCTGCTGGGTAAATTCGCCCGCCTGGCACTGCGCACGTCCCGCATCGACTACAACGGCCGGTTCTGCATGTCCTCGGCCGCGGCCGCCGGCAACCGGGCGTTCGGAGTGGACCGCGGGCTCCCCTTCCCCGTGACCGACCTCGATTCGGCGTCGGTCATCCTTATGCTCGGATCCAACGTCGCCGAGACCATGCCCCCATTCGTCCAGCACCTCCAGGGCGCCCGCGACGTCGGCGGGTTGATCGTGGTGGACCCCCGCCGCTCGGCTACCGCCGCGTTTACGTCCGACGGCGGCGGCCTCCACCTGCAGCCGACGCCCGGCACCGACTTGGCACTGCTGTTGGGCATCTCGCACGTGGTGGTCCACGAAGGGCTCGTGGACGCTGAATACATCGCCGAACGCACCAGCGGATACTCAGCCCTGGTGCGCAGCCTCAACGCGTTCTGGCCGGAGCGGGTCCAGTCCATCACCGGCGTCCCTGCCAACCTCATCCGCGAAACGGCCCGGCGCCTGGCCCAGGGTGCCCGCGCGGGCGGCAGCTACATCCTCAGCGGCCGTGGCGTGGAGCAGCACGTGGACGGCACCGATACCGCCACCGCAGCCATAAATCTAAGCCTCCTCCTCGGACTGCCCGGCTCGGCACTCAGCGGCTACGGCACCCTCACCGGCCAGGGCAACGGACAAGGCGGCCGGGAACACGGACAGAAAGCCGACCAGCTGCCCGGCTACCGTAAGATCACCGACCCCGCCGCGCGTGCCCATGTGGCCAGCGTCTGGGGCGTTGACGAGTCGCTGATCCCCGGACCCGGCCTGCCCGCCGTCGAACTGCTCAAGTCGCTGGGACAGCCCGACGGCGTCCGCTGCCTTTTCGTGCACGGCGCCAACGTGGTGGTTTCCGCACCGGACACCAACGCCGTGACACAGGGCTTGCGCAGCCTGGATTTCCTGGTGGTGTGCGACTTCTTCATGTCCGAGACGGCCGCCGAAGCGGACCTGGTCCTGCCTGTCACGCAGTGGGCCGAGGAAGAAGGAACCCTGACCAACCTGGAGGGCCGGGTGATCCGCCGTCGCAAGGCACTCACTCCTCCCCCGGGCGTGCGCAGCGAGTTGTGGCTTATGGCCCGGCTCGCCGAGATGCTCGAAGCCCCTTCTACGTTCAGTGATGACCCTGAGACCGTTTTCGAAGAGCTGCGCCTGGCCTCGGCCGGCGGCCTGGCGGACTACTCGGGCATCGACTACGCCATGCTGGACCGTGGCGAGGCAGCCTATTGGCCGTATCCAGCCGGCAGCACCGGCACTCCGCGGCTCTTCGGTGACGGCTTTGCCCACGCTGATGGCCGGGCCGTGATGGTTCCCGTGACGCCGTCGAAACGGGCTGCGCGTTCATTTGCGGACGACTCCCTGGCGCTCGCTACGGGTCGTCTCCTGGAGCACTACCAGTCCGGCGCCCAGACCCGCCGGGTTGCCGAGCTGCTGGCGGCGCAACCCCAGGCACGGCTCCTCATCCATCCCGGAACCGCGGCAGCACGAGGGATTTCCGACGGCGATTACGCCACAGTGACCAATGAGCGGGGAGAAGTCCTGTGCCGGGCCGAGCTGAGCACCTCGGTCCGCCCCGACACCGTCTTCCTGCCCTTCCACTTCCCCGGCCAGGAAAATGCCAACCGCCTGACGGAGTCGGCCACAGATCCCATCTCCGGCATGCCGGAGTTCAAGACCAGCAGGGTGTGGGTCCGGCGCGCGGTCTCTTCACGAACCCTGGATGGCGTTCCTGCCGGAGCGGGAATTCCACTGCACATCAAGGAGGCTTCATGAGCGAGCGCATTGTCGTCGTAGGATTCGGGCCAGTGGCTGCCCGGCTCGTTGAGGAGCTTCTCCCCGCTGTCCGGACCGGTCTCGTGCAGTTGCTGGTGGTCGGTCAGGAAAGCGACGCTGCGTACAACCGCGTGATGGTGGCAGAACTAGGTGTCGGGCGGACAAGCGCCGAAGCACTGGCCATGGCTGATGTTCCCGGGCTGGAGGCCGACGGCGTGCAGCTCCGCCTGGGCGTCAAGGTCAAGAGGATCGACCGTGCCCGGCAGCACGTGGTCCTCGCCGACGGCACCACGGAGCACTATGACCGCCTGGTGTTCGCTACCGGGTCACGACCCGTCATTCCCAACCTCACGGGGCTCAACCCGGATCCTTCCGGTCCCGTCCTTCCTCCCGGCGTCATCACGCTTCGCGATCTTCAGGACGCCGCTGTGCTTCGCGCGGCGGTTAGGCAGCAGAAGCGGGTTGTCGTCCTGGGCGGAGGCGTCCTCGGCCTGGAAACAGCACTGGCAGCCTCGGAGGAGGGCGCCAAGGCCACCGTGGTCCACAACGGCCCCTTCCCCTTGGCCCGCAGCATCGACCGAGGCAGCGGCTCCGTCCTTAGCAACAGCCTGCGTGCAAGTGGCGTCCGGATGGCCGGCAATGCCCGCTCCACCGGGGTAGAGACTGCAGGTCCTGGTGGCTCATTCTCGGCCCTGCTGCTCGATGACGGATCCGCGATTGACGGCGATCTGCTGGTGTTGTCCTGTGGTGTCCGCCCTCGCCTTGAACTCGCCGAGGGCTGCGGGCTTCCCGTGGCGTCCGGCATCCTGGTGGACCACCACCTCCGGACCCATCACGAGCCTCACATGTTCGCGATCGGTGACTGCGCCGAAGTCCATTGCGCCGATCCTTCCTGCAAGGAGTGCCGGACCGCGGGCGGCCCTTCAGGACTGGTGGGGCCGGGCTGGCGACAGGCGGAATGGCTGGCGGAGTACCTGTTGGTCCTGGCCCGCGATGGCCAGTTGGCCGCGGACTCCCTGGAACCCCTGTCCTCGGAAAAGCCCGGCGTTGTGGTCCTGAAGGCCCGCGGCATCAACCTGGCCATGGCAGGCGACAACCAAGCCGATCCCTGGGACGAAGAAGTCCTGGAAGCCGGTGCTGCGGCTGGACGTGCACGACGCCAGATCTCCCAATGGGCCGACCCCGAGCACGGCCGCTACGTCAAGATGACCACGCGCGGCGGAGTGCTGGAGGGCCTGGTGGCTGTGGGAATGCCCCGCACCGCCGCTGAACTGGTGATGCTCTTCGAACGTTCCTCGGAGCTGCCCGCGGACCGCTCCCTGCTGCTCCGGCTGGACGGGCCCGACCACCTCGACGCCGGCGCCTCCAGCAACGATCCCCAGCGGACCGTGTGCCGTTGTGCTGGCGTGAATGCGGCCAGCATTGAGGATTCCGTGCTGGCTGGCTGCGCCACCGTAGGAGAGGTTTCCAAGGCCACCCGCGCAGGGACCGGCTGCGGAGGATGCCATGAGGACATCAAAGGGATCATCGAAAAGCACTTCCAGGCCGCAACCGCCTGAATCCGCCATTTCGTGGCCTCGCTGCTCACAGTGCCGCGCCTTCGGCATTGTGCGCAGCGAGGCATCGAAACAGACGGTCTAAACTTCCGGAGTGAACATCTCCGAACCCGCGCCCGGCGTCCACTTCGTCGAAGGACCCGCATCCAACTGGCTCATCGTCCGTAGTGCACCGGCCCCAACGGACGACTCCGGCTTCATCCTGATCGACAGCGGTTACCCCGCCGACCGCGACCTGGTGCTGCAGTCTGTCCGCGAACTCGGCCTGGACCCTGCTGATGCCAAAGCCATGCTCATCACCCATGGACACGTGGACCACACGGGATCGGCCGCCTACTTCTCAAGGACTTTCGGCACAGCCATCCTGTGCTCCCCCGAAGAACTTGCCCACGTCCAAGGCAAGGAGAAGCACCAGGTCACCCTCGGCCAGGTCCTGGCCCGGGTGTGGCGTCCGAAGGTGTTCCGCTGGATGCTCCACGTCATCAAGGCAAAGGCCCTCCAGGCAGAGCCGGCCACGCACGCAGAAGCCTGGACCCAGGACAGGCTCGCCGGCCTTCCGGGCAAACCCACGCCGATTGCAGTGCCGGGCCACACTCCGGGCAACGTAGCGATCCTGCTGCCGGATACCGGAGCGATTGCCGTAGGAGACACATTTGTCAGCGGGCATCCGATCAGCAGCAGGCAAGGCCCGCAGATGCTGCACAGGATGTTCCACCATCATCCTGCGGCCGCCCTCGAAGCAACCCGCCGGCTGGAGGAAGTCCAAGCACGCGTGATCCTCCCGGGGCACGGACCCGCGCTGCACCTGCCCGTGGCCGAAGCGGTGAACCAACTGCACTCCTAGGAACGCAAAACCCGTTTCGATGGCTCGCTGCGGATCATGCCGCGCGTACGGCATGGCCCGCAGCGAAGCCCCGAAACGGGCGTGTCTGCGCTGGAATTACATGTGCACGTGAAGGCGTCGTGCAGCTTCCGAGATGGATCCTGTCAGCGACGGGTACACGGTGAAAGCGCTCGCGACGTCGTCAACATGCAGTTTCTGGGTCACGGCCACGGAGATCGGGAAGATCAGTTCCGAAGCGTTCGGCCCCACCACCACGCCACCAATGACGGTGCCGGATCCCTTGCGGGCGATGATCTTGACGAAGCCGTCCTTGGTGTTGCGCATCTTGGCACGGGCGTTGCTGAGCAGGGACAGCATCACGACATCGCCCTGGTACTTACCGGACGCGAGGTCGGCCTCCGAAACGCCCACGGAGGCGATCTCCGGGGACGTGAAGATGTTGGACGCCACCTGGTTGAGCTTGAGCGGCTTCACGCCGTCGCCCATGAAGTGTGCAATCGCGATGCGGCCCTGCATGGCAGCAACGGAAGCCAACGCGAAAACACCCGTGCAGTCGCCGGCAGCGTAGATGTTGGGGGCCGTGGTGCGGGAAACGCCGTCAACCTTGATGTGCCCGGATTCGGTCAGCGTTACGCCGGCTTCCTCGAGTCCGACGCCGGCCGTGTTCGGGATGGATCCGACACATACCAGGCAGTGTGAGCCCGTGACGACGGAACCGTCACCCAAGGTGACCTTCACGCCGTCGTCCGTCCGCTCTACCGCGTTGGCCCGCGACTTGGACAAAACGCGCACGCCGCGGCGCTCGAAGACGCCTTCCAGCAGTTTGGCGGCGTCGGTGTCCTCGCCGGGGAGGACCTGGTCGCGGCTGGAGATAAGGGTGACCTTGGAGCCCAGGCCGTTGTAGGCGGAGGCGAATTCGGCGCCGGTCACACCCGAACCCACCACGATCAGTTCCTCGGGCAGTTCGTCCAGGTTGTAGATCTGGGCCCAGTTGAGGATGCGCTCGCCGTCGGGCTTTGCAGTGGGAAGTTCGCGCGGGTGGGCGCCGACGGCCAGGAGGATGGCGTCGGCGTCGATAGTCCGGGTCCCTTCGAGGGTCAGGACCTCAATGGTGTTGTTGTCCAGCAGCCGGCCGGAGCCAATGACGATCTCCACGCCCAGGCGCTCGAGGCCGGCGCGGATGTCGTTGGACTGGCCGTGGGCGAGGTTCAGGACGCGGTCGTTGATGTGCTTGAGGTCGGCGCGGGGCTTGGAGGCCGTGCCGTCGCCGTCGAACTTGACTCCCAGCTCGTCCGCCTCACCCACGCGGGTCATGAGGTCGGCGGTGGCGATCAGGGTCTTGGAAGGCACGACGTCGGTCAGCACGGCGGATCCGCCGAGACCGGCACGCTCAATGATGGTGACGTGGGCGCCGAGCGAGGCGGCTACCATGGCAGCTTCATATCCGCCGGGACCACCTCCCAGGATCGCGATACGGGGGGCACTGAAGTCAACTTGGGTGGTCACAATCCTCAATTCTCGCTCATTGCCTCCGTGGCTGCCAGTCAGCCCACCCTCACCTCCGCCCCTACCTGATTCAGCTGGCGGCAAGGTAGCTTGTACCAGTGAGTAACACTGAGCTGATGAACACAGACCCTTTCGAAGCCGCACAGGCCGCCGCAGACTTCATAGCCGCGGAGACCGGCGTCGAGTCCCACGACGTAGCGCTGGTGCTCGGATCCGGCTGGGCCGAAGCCGCCGATCTGATCGGCGAAACGACGGCCACACTGAACGCCTCGGAGGTCCCGGGCTTCCACAAACCAGCCGTGGTGGGGCACGTCGGCACCATCCGCTCCGTCCTCACCAAGGAGGGCAAGCGAGCCTTGGTCCTTGGCGCCAGGACGCACTACTACGAAGGCCGCGGCGTCCGCTCTGTCGTGCACGGCGTACGCACTGCGGCAGCCGCCGGATGCAAGACGCTGGTACTGACCAACGGCTGCGGCGGACTCAACGAGGATTGGACCCCGGGCACTCCGGTACTCATCAGCGACCACATCAACCTCACAGCAACATCGCCGCTGGAGGGCGCCACGTTCGTGGACCTCACGGACCTCTACTCCTCGCGCATCCGTACGCTGGCCCGTGAGGTTGATTCCTCCCTGCAGGAGGGCGTGTACGCGCAGTTCACCGGTCCGCACTACGAGACACCCGCCGAGGTGCAGTACGCCAAGCGGATCGGAGCGGACCTGGTAGGAATGTCCACCGCGCTGGAGGCAATCGCGGGCCGCCACGCGGGCATGGAAGTCTTCGGCATCTCCTTGGTTACCAACCTCGCTGCAGGCATCAGCCCGGTTCCCCTCAGCCACGCCGAGGTACTGGAAGCGGGACAGGCGGCCGGAAAGCGTATCTCCAAGCTCCTGGCGGAAATCATCGCCAAGCTCTGATCCACCGGCAACAATGCGCGGCCACCGCCTGGGTGCCCGCGCATTGTTGTTTAACCGTCAATGGAGTGTGCACGCTAACAGGCACGGCCGAAAGTAAACGCACAGTAAATTCCTAGATTAAATAGGATTTATTGCGCAACATTTGATTCCTGCCGCCGACCTGTGGCACGCGCGCCTGTTGGCAATGTAAGCGCTTGCGCATCTACCGGCGGGTAGCCCGGACGACCCACGAAACACCCTTTGATTTGCGGCCTAACACGTGTCTAGCGTGGAGTGTGCTCCGGTAAGTCGACGTGCCGGAGCCATGTGCGGCGAGCGCCCTGACGGGCTCACCGCCACCTCGAAACGATGGCGTCCCTCGAAGACGCCACCAGCGGATCGAGGGACGCCGGAGTAGAGATCCCCAACCGGGGAACAGGGCATGCGCCCCACTCCACGAAGTCCAACACTCCGCGAGAAGAGCAAGCATGAACACGCACTCAACCCCTCAACGGCCGCGGCGCCGTCTGCGACGGGCAGTAGCCGTCGCAGCGGCCGCCAGCGTGGCGGGCAGCATCCTGCTGGTCACGCCGGCGGCACAGGCAAACCTGCCGGCCGATCCGCCGTCGAGCACCATGCCGGCGCCCACGCCCGGCTTCCCGCTGCCGAGCCTGCACACCCAGCAGGCGTATGACCCGGCCGCGGACTTCACGTCCAAATGGACGCGCGCCGACGCCAAACAGATCATGGCCCAGAGCAACACCAATGTGACATCCGGCCAGAACTCCATGAGCCCCAACGTCACCATGCCGGAAATCCCCAAGGACTTCCCCGCCATGAACGACGACGTCTGGGTTTGGGACACCTGGTCATTGACTGACGAGAATGCCAACCAGATCAGCTACAAGGGCTGGGATGTCATCTTCGCCCTGGTTGCCGACCGGCACGCCGGCTACGGCTTCGACCAACGCCACTGGAACGCCCGGATCGGCTACTTCTTCCGGAAGACCAACGCCGATCCCGCCAAGGACAAGTGGAACTACGGCGGACACCTGTTCCTGGACAACACCTCCATCGGCAACACCGAATGGTCCGGTTCCACCCGCCTTATGCAGGGCAACAAGATCAATGTGTTCTACACGGCCACCACGTTCTACGACGTCGCCGAACGGAACGCAGGCGGTGGCGGGATCGCTCCCGACGCCGCGATCGCCAAAGCCCTGGGCAACATCCACGCCACCAAGAACGGCGTGACCTTCGACGGCTTCCAGCACACCAAGCTGCTGGAACCGGACGGAAAGCTCTACCAGAACAAGGCCCAGAACCCGGGCTTCGCGTTCCGTGATCCGTACACCTTCAGCGACCCTGCGCACCCGGGCAAAACCTACATGGTGTTCGAAGGCAACACCGGCGGCACCCGCGGCTCCTACAAGTGCAAGCAGGAAGACCTGGGCTACCGGCCCGGCGATCCCCACGCCGAGACCGTCGACCAGGTCAACAGCACCACCGGTGCCTGGTACCAGACCGCCAACGTGGGCCTGGCAGTAGCGGACAACAAGGACCTCACAAAGTGGACCTTCCTGCCCCCGATCCTGTCAGCGAACTGCGTCAACGACCAGACTGAGCGTCCGCAGATCTTCATCCAGAACGAGAACGGCAAGAACAAGTACTACCTGTTCACCATCAGCCACCAGTTCACCTATGCCGACGGCATGCGTGGCCCCGACGGCGTCTACGGCTTCGTAGGCGACGGCGTCCGCTCCGACTACCAGCCGGTGAACAACAGCGGGCTGGCCCTGGGCTCGCCCACGGACCTGAACATGCCGGCCAACGCACCGGAGGGTCCCGACCCCCGCCAGAACGGGCGGCAGTTCCAGGCCTACTCGCACTACGTGCAGCCCGGCGGCCTCGTCCAGTCGTTCATC
The DNA here is from genome assembly GCF_021919345.1 of Paenarthrobacter nicotinovorans. Classification (NCBI taxonomy): domain Bacteria; kingdom Bacillati; phylum Actinomycetota; class Actinomycetes; order Micrococcales; family Micrococcaceae; genus Paenarthrobacter; species Paenarthrobacter nicotinovorans. The sequence goes on along the minus strand of NZ_CP089293.1, from coordinate 1,386,496 downwards.
GACAACGTCGACGGCGTCCGCGGCGGCTCCCTGTCACCCACCGTGAAGATGAACTTCAAGGGCGGCGTGACCCAGGTTGACCGCAGCTTCGGCCAGAACGGCCTCGGTCCGTTCGGCTACCTGCCCACCAACGTCCGCGTTGGCGGTGAAGGCCTCTACAAGTAGGCCGGCACACCCCGGCCGTCAGGCCACGGCAGGGGTGCCGGTTCCAGAAGAGCCGGCACCCCTGCCACCCCCAACCCTTCAGGATTTCTCCCCATGACTTACCCCAACCCCCTCCTGTCCCGCCGCCGGATGCTGGCCGCAAGTGCCGCCGTCGTGGTCTCTTTCGCTGCTGCCTCCTGCACAGCCGGCCCGACGCCGTCCCCCACCCCGGCGGGCCGGACGCCTACGCCTTCAGACCCGTGGCGTCCCGTGGCGCACCTGACAGCCGAAAAGAACTGGCTCAACGACCCCAACGGACTGGTCTATCACGACGGCACCTACCACGCGTTCTACCAGTACAACCCGCGTGCGAACTCGTGGGGCAACATGTCCTGGGGCCACTCCACCAGCACCGACCTGGTGCACTGGGAGCAGCAGCCTCTGGCCATGGAGGCGAGCGGCGAGGAAGAGATCTTCTCCGGCTGCATGGTGATGGACACCAAGAACGCCTCGGGCCTCGGTTCGGCGGAAAACCCGCCCATGGTTGCCCTTTACACCAGCGCTTACGGCAAGAACGGCGCGCTCCCCCAAGGCGCCCAGGCCCAGTCCGTCGCCTACAGCCTTGACGGCGGCACCAAGTGGCAGAAATACCAGGGCAATCCAGTCCTCAACCTCGCGCCTACCAACAACAACTTCCGGGACCCCAAGGTCTTCTGGTACGAGCCGGGCCAGTACTGGGTGATGACCACGGTGGTGGCAGACGCCCAGGTGGTCAAGCTCTTCAAGTCCACCGACCTGCTCCACTGGGACTACCTCAGCGATTTCTCCGGCGCGGGTGCGCAAGGAGGACTCTGGGAAGTGCCCGAGCTTGTCAGGATGAACGTGGAAGGCTCAACCGCCAAGAAGTGGGTCATGCTGCTGAGCATCAACCCCGGCGGCATCGCTGGAGGTTCGGGCATGCAGTACTTCGTGGGCGAATTCGACGGCACGCACTTCACAGCAGAGAACGCGGCAGCCCCGGACGCACCCCTCAGCGACTCACAATGGCTCGACCACGGCGCGGACTACTACGCGGCGAACTCCATTACCGGCGCGCCAGGCGAAAAGCCCGTGCTGCTGGGCTGGATGGGCAACTGGGACTACGCCCAGCACGTTCCCACGACACCCTGGCGGGGTTCCATGGCGATTCCCCGGGAGCTGACGCTGGTCCGGGGCGGCCACCGTTACGAGCTGCGCTCGGCCATCGCCACCGCAGCCAGGGAGGCCCTGGAACGCCGCAGCGGTGAGGTCAGAAGGAAAAACCTCACCATCGGCTCCTCAGTCCAGGACCTGGGAGCGGACTTCACGGGACGCAGCCAGCTGATCGAACTGGAGCTGGACCTTGGATCGTCCAAGGAGGCCGGGGTCACCCTACGCCAATCCTCCGACGGCACCTCCGGCCTGCGCGTCTCCTACACCAAGGAAACCCGGACCCTGAAGGTCGACCGTTCGCAGGCGGGAACCACCAACTTCTCAGAGAAATTCAGCCCGTACCACCAAGTCCCGCTTCCTTCTGCCGGGAGCGACGGGAAAGTCCGGCTCACCATCCTCCTCGATGCCTCGTCCGTGGAAGTCTTCGCCCACGATGGCGTGGCCGTCATATCGGACACGTTCTTCCCGGATTGGGACGCTACAGGATCATCAGTGTTCAGCGTGGACGGCGAATCCACCATCTCGGTGCAATCCCGTCCCCTCTAAAGGCAACGCGGGGTCGGATATGGCCCATTACGACCCTGTTTATGGGCCATACCCGACCCCGCGTTGCCCTTGCTGTGCGCAATGAGGATAGTTTTGACCCTATGACATCCAGCGATGCCGCATTTGAACAGCTGATCACCGACGCCCGCCACTGGGCTTCCCAAGACCCGGACCCGACGACGACGGCGGCGCTCCTGGAGCTCGCCGACCTCGCCGGCGCGGGCGATGCGGGAGCTGCACAGGAACTGGGCGACAGCTTCAACGGCACCCTCCAGTTCGGCACGGCAGGCCTCCGCGCAGCCCTCGGTCCAGGTCCGAACCGCATGAACCGCGTGGTCGTCCGCCGGGCAGCAGCGGGCCTGGCGGCCTTCCTCACCGAAACCGTCGCCGCGGCGGCCCCGGGAACCCGGCCACGCGCCGTCGTCGGTTTCGACGCCCGCCACAACTCGGACATCTTCGCGGAAGAAACGGCCGCCATATTCACTGCCGCGGGAATCGAAACGTTCCTTATGCCGGCCGCGCTTCCGACGCCGTTGCTCGCCTACGCGGTCAGGAACCTCGACTGCGACGGCGGCGTGATGGTCACTGCCAGCCACAACCCGCCGCAGGACAACGGCTACAAGGTCTACTTGGGCCGCCATGCGGTGTCCGAGAGCGGCCGAGGCGCCCAGATCGTCGCACCGTACGACGCCAAAATTGCGGCGAAGATCGAGGCCGTCGGTGCCTTGGAGTCCATCGAGTTGGCCGATTCCGGCTGGTCAGTACTGCCGACGTCCATCGCCTCGGACTACGAATCCGCAATGGCCGGGCTGGTCGACCGTGAACACTTCCCGGCGCGGGAGCTGAAGATTGTCCTGACTCCGATGCACGGGGTGGGCGGCGGGACGGCCGTCTCCGTCCTGAATGCGGCAGGGTTCAGCGACGTCACCCTGGTGGCCGAGCAGGCCGAACCGGACCCCGACTTCCCCACCGTCGCTTTTCCGAACCCGGAAGAACCCGGGGCGTTGGACCTGGCGCTCGCTGCGGCGGCTGCGGCCGGCGCCGACATCGTGCTGGCCAATGATCCCGACGCCGACCGCGCCGCCGTCGCTGCCTTGGACCCCGCGACCAATGCCTGGCGCATGCTGCGTGGCGATGAAGTCGGAGCCCTCCTGGGAGCGCACATTGTGGCGCGTTTGGCCGCTGCCGCACCCGACGAGCCGCACGCCGGCGTATTCGCCAACTCGATCGTTTCTTCACGGCTGCTCTCGCGGATTGCAGCCGCCGCAGGCTACGCCCACGAAGAAACACTGACGGGTTTCAAGTGGATTTCCCGTGTGCCGGGCCTCACCTACGGTTACGAGGAAGCCCTGGGCTACTGTGTGGCACCGGAGCTGGTCAGGGACAAGGACGGCATTTCAGCCGCTGTGCTGATCGCCGAGCTGGCGGCAGCCGCCAAAGCTGAAGGCAGAACGATCTTCGACACCCTGGATGACCTGTACCTCGTGCACGGCCTTCACGCGAGCGATCAATTGAGCATCCGGGTTGCTGACCTGGGACTTCTCGACGCCATGATGAACCGGCTCCGGGTCAACCCGCCGGAAGCGTTCGGAGGGTCCACGGTGGAGGTTTCCGTTGACCTGGCCGAAGGCAGCGACAACCTTCCTCCGACGGATGGGCTGCTGTACATCACTCGCGACCAGAGCCGTGTCATCATCCGGCCCAGCGGCACCGAACCGAAGCTCAAGTGCTACCTCGAAGTGATCCGCCCCGTGGAATCCGCGGCGGAACTCGCGGAAGCACGCCAAGCCGCGCGGACCGCCCTGGACGATGTCCTCAGGGATGTCCGCGAAGCACTGGGACAGTAACTTCCTAGAGCCCGACCTCAACGAAGCCGTCCACCAAGCGTGTAGTGAACGCGTCAAGGCGGAGCTCGGGATTGGTGAAGCACTCCCCCGTTTCAAGGTCGTAAACCTCTTTGTGAAGCGGCGAGGCGATGGTGGGCCGGCTTCCGCGGGACCCGATGATGCCGCGCGCCATGACGTTGGCGAGTGTCGCCGGGTCCTGCTGGGCTACGGCGAAGACTTCCGAAGGCCCGGTGCGGAACAGGGCAACCTGCCGGCCTTCGATCAGTGCTGCTTCTCCCCAGGCGGGCTCAAGCTCGTCCAGCGGGCACACACGGTGCCAGGTGGCGGCTGCGGCCGGGCCTCCGGCACTGTCAAGAGTCTCGGCACGGTCCAGAATTACGGTCATTTCAGCCCCTCTCACTGTGTCCGGGTGCTGGCATATTCGGTCATCACTCCCCGGACCGGGCCACGCTTGCGGCCACTCCTCCACGCTAGGACCGGGGTGTTTCAGCCGGGGTGCTCGTTTGTGTCCGGCGGGTAAAAGACACCTCACACGAGCTGAAACGCGTTCGTGATGCAGAAGTTAAGACCACGAAACAAAAGGGAAACTGAAGCGAAACTGCCCGTCCCTAGGCTGGGATCACAAGTTGCGGAGATCCGTCTGCAACATCTGCGAAAGGCCCACCAGTGACCGGACACACTTCAAGCACAGTGACTCCACGCCGCGTCGTCGTTATCGGCGGCGGACCTGCTGCCCACCGTTTCACCGACGCCATGGTCAATCGCGGTCTTGAAGGCTGGCAGCTCACGGTACTGACCGAGGAGGCACACCTCCCCTACGACCGCGTTGCATTGAGCAAGGCCCTCACCGAAACCGACGTCGACCTCACCTTGGGCGACGCCTCCATGTGGGACCACCAGGCGGTGGAGTTGAAGACCGGCGAGCGCGCGGTCAGGATTGATCCCGTTGCCCGGAACGTGGTGACCGCGGCGGGCAACGTTTACGGATATGACCATTTGGTGGTCGCTACGGGTTCCGATGCCGCCCGGCTCCCCATTCCCGGGTCCGAGCACACCCACGTTTACCGCACGCTTGAGGACGTTTGGTCCATCAACAAGGCCATCGAGGAATTGACCGCGAAACTCGGCCGGAAGGTCAACGCGGTAACCATCGGCGGCGGCCTCCTGGGACTCGAATCGGCTGCCGGCACGGAGCAACTCGGGGCGACGCCTGTGGTCATCAACGGCTCGCCGTGGCTGATGAACACCCAATTGGACGAAGGCGCCGGCCAGGCTTTGGGCCGCTTGATCGCGGCCAAGGGGTTCGAAGTGCACGGCGGTGTCTTCCCCTCCGAAGTGAAAACGGACGACGACGGCCAGGTCACCGGAGTCCTGATGGCTGACGGACGCACCATCGACGCCGACCTCGTGATTGTGGCCATCGGTGTCAGGCCCCGCGACGAACTGTTCCGCGCAGCCGAAGGCGAAGAGCAGCTGTTCAGCCTGGGCCAGCGCGGCGGCGTGGTCATCAACGATTTCTGCGCCACCGAAGTGGAGGGCATCTGGGCCATCGGCGAAGTGGCCAACTTCGAGGGCATGTGCCTGGGCCTCGTGGCTCCCGCCAACACCATGGCCGAGATCGTGGCGGACCGGCTGCACGGCGGTGAGGCGACATTCCCCGGTTTTGACACTGCCACCAAGCTGAAGTTGTCCGGTGTGGACGTTGCCAGCTTCGGCGATGCCTTCGCCAGGACCGAACACGCACTTGAAATCGTCTACGCCGACCCCGCCCGCGGCGTTTACCAGAAGATCGTTACTACCGACGACGCAAAGACCCTCCTGGGTGGCATCTTCGTGGGCGACGCTTCGCCCTACATGAGCCTTCGCCCGCTCCTGGGCCGCGAGCTGTCCGCCGAACCGGGTGCCTACCTGAGCGCCGCCGGTGGTGGCGAGGCTCCGGAGACCGAACTTCCCGATGACGCGATCCTGTGCTCGTGCAACAACGTGGCCGCCGGAACCATCCGTGACACCATCAACGGCTGCGGCGCCTGTGAAGGCAACGCCCCGGTGCAGGAACTCAGCGAACTCAAGGGCTGCACCCGTGCCGGAACCCAGTGCGGTTCCTGCGTTCCGATGCTGAAGAAGCTCCTGGAAGGCGAACTCACCAAGTCCGGCATCGAGGTCTCCAAGGCCCTCTGCGAGCACATCAGCCTTTCCCGTCAGGAACTCTTCGATGCCATCCGTGTCCTGGAGCTCACGTCCTTCGAAGACATCATGGCCAAGTACGGCACTGGTGCCGGTTGCGACATCTGCAAGCCGACCATCGCTTCCATCCTGGCCAGCCAGCACTCCGCCTACGTCCTGGACGCCGGGCGTGGTTCCCTGCAGGACACCAACGACCGCGCCCTTGCGAACATGCAGAAGGACGGCACCTACTCCGTGGTTCCCCGCATCGCCGGCGGCGAGATTACGCCCAAGGGGCTAGGTGTCATCGCTGCGGTGGCTGAGAAGTACAACCTGTACACCAAGATCACCGGCGGCCAGCGCATCGATATGTTCGGTGCCCGCCTTGAGCAACTGCCGGATATCTGGAAGGAACTGGTGGACGCCGGCTTCGAATCCGGCCAGGCTTACGGCAAGAGCCTGCGCACGGTGAAGTCCTGTGTTGGATCCACGTGGTGCCGCTTCGGTGTCCAGGATTCCGTGGCCATGGCCATCGCACTGGAACTGCGCTACCGGGGCCTGCGCAGCCCGCACAAGCTCAAGATGGGTGTTTCCGGTTGCGCCCGCGAGTGCGCCGAAGCCCGGGGCAAGGACGTCGGCGTGATCGCCACCGCGGACGGCTGGAACCTTTACGTTGGCGGCAACGGCGGTGCCACTCCGGCGCACGCCAAACTGCTTGCCAAGGACCTGGACGACGAAACGCTGCTGAAGTACATCGACCGTTACCTGATGTACTACATCCGGACGGCCGACCGCCTGCAGCGCACTGCCCGCTGGCAGGAAGAACTCGACGGCGACATCAAGCACGTCGAGGACGTGGTGGTCCACGACTCCCTGGGCATTGCCGCTGAGCTCGAGGCCGCCATGGCCAAGCACATCGACACCTACGAGGACGAGTGGGCCGAGACGTTGAAGGATCCGGAGCGCCTCCGCCGTTTCCGTTCCTTCGTCAACGCCCCCAACCAAAAGGACGAGTCCATCTCCTTCGTTCCGGAGCGCGGCCAGATCCGCCCTGCCACGAACGAAGAAAAGGGCGGCGTGCTCATCGCCTCCACCATCCCGGTCCGCAGCGAATAACAAGGGGTCCCCATGCAGCTCACCATTGACCTGACCGACCGTGATGTCCTGGTCGCAGGATCCGACAAAACCGTCCGCCAGGCCGTCCGCCGCTATCGGAGCGCCGGAGCCAACGTCTACCGGCTGAGCACGCCCGACGGCGCACCGGCCGACGGCCAGCTCCCCGAGCGTCCGTTCCTGGTGGCGGTAGTGGACGACGGCGACGACGGCTGGGGTGCGCTGGTGGACCGGTGCCGTGAGGCCGGCATCCCTGTTGCGTTCGAGCCGCAGCCGGGCGCCGAAGGCCACGTGACATTGGTGGGCGGAGGTCCCGGAAGCCTTGAGCTGCTTACCGTGGGCGCTGTCGATGCTTTGCGGGATGCCGACGTCGTCTTCTTCGACCGTCTGGCCCCCTACCAGGAGCTGGCGGGCCTGACCTCCGCGGACCTCGTGGATGTGGGAAAGCAGCCCGGCCTACACAAGGTGACGCAGCGCGACATTGAGAAGCTCATGGTGGAAGCGGCGCTGCTGGGCAAGAACGTGGTCAGGCTCAAGGGCGGTGACCCCTACGTCTTCGGTCGGGGCGCGGAAGAGGTAGCCGCTTGTGTTGCGGCCGGTGTTCCGGTCCGGGTGATTTCCGGCGTCACCAGCGCCATCTCCGTGCCTGCTGCCGCGGGCATCCCGGTGACGCACCGCGAAGTGAGCCACATGTTCACGGTAGTGTCAGGGCACGCGCCCCTGACGGAAAAGGAGCACACCCACCTTGCCGGACTCGGCGGGACGATCATTGTCCTCATGGGCATCGGTACTCTCCCCCAGTTGGCCGCCGGACTGCGTCGGGCAGGGATGGATCGTGAAATGCCGATGGCTGTGGTGGAACGTGGGTATCGGCCGGGCCAACGCACCACAATTGCCGACCTCGGTAGTATCGAAACAGCAGCGACCGGCTGCAGCAACCCTGCCGTGCTGGTGATCGGCGAGGTGGTCCGGGTGGCCGAGGCCAACCGGAATCACGCCGAAGCATCCGCTGAACTGAGCCGACTCGCGGCTTCGCTTCTTGAAGCCTGAAGGTAAGAACACATGACTGTTGCACGTGCCATCGAAAGCCTGGACCCCAATGCCGCTCCGGACACTTCCGAGGCGCCCGAGGCGCCCTTGGACGGATTCCGCATCGGCGTCACCTCGCACCGCCGTTCCCGTGACCTCATCGAGGCCCTGGAGAGGCGCGGCGCCAGTGTCCTGCACGCCCCTGCCCTGAAGATCGCCCCGGTCCAGGAGGACATGATCCTCGTAGAGGACACCCGGACCATCATCGAAGCGAAGCCGGATATTTGCATCGCCACCACCGCCTACGGCATGCGCCGCTGGTGCGAGGCGGCCGATTCTTTTGGCATCGGCGAGCAGCTCCTGGAGACCTTGTCCGCCTGCCGCATGTTCGTCAGGGGGCCCAAGGCCCGCGGTGCAGTCCGCGCGGCCGGGCTTGCCGACGTCGGAATCAGCAGCGACGAAACCACCGCAACCTTGGTGGACATGCTGCTGGTGGAGGGAGTTCGCGGCAAGACCGTGGCTGTGCAGTTGCACGGGTACACGGACGTTCGCCAGCTCGAGCGGCTCCGCATGTCCGGCGCGACCGTGCTGACGGTAACTCCCTACCGGTGGGTGAAGCCCGATGGTGAGGACAAGTTGCCGCGCCTGATCGAGGCCGTGGTCAATGGGAACCTGGACGTCCTGACCTTCACCAGCGCCCCGGCAGTGGACGCCATGTGGAGCACGGCGCATGAGATGGGCCTCTACCGACAGCTCATTGAAGCGCTCAAGGGCCCGGTGACGGTCGCCGCGGTCGGGCCGGTGACTGCCCAGCCCCTGGTCGACGCCGGGCTGACGCCCCTGATCCCCGACCGTTACCGCATGGGTGCGCTTATTCGGCTTGTGACCGAGCACTTGTCCTTGAACCATGTCCGCCGCCTGGAGACGAAGAGTGCCACCATCGAGCTGCGCGGACGGTGCCTGCGGATCAACGGCGAAGTGGTGGAGCTGGCCCCCGCTCCCCTCCTGCTGTTGCGGGCGTTGCTCGGCGCGGGCGGCGCGGTCTTGTCGCGTGAGGCGCTCTCTGACCTGTTGGATCTGCGCGGTTCCGTGCACGCCTTGGACATGACGGTCAGCCGGCTTCGGTCCGCGCTCCCGGACGGCAAGCTCGTGGAAACAGTGGTCAAACGCGGATATCGGCTGCGGGCCTAGGGTTGCGGCCCTGCTACGCCGCTTTCACCAAGGGCAGTTCATCCCAGTTGGTGGTGTAGCGGGGGCTGAGCATATCCCTCTTCATTGACCAGTCCGGGCCGCCCTTGATGCCGGCATGCCCCAATCCGATGGAGCCGCGGCCATAGCGTTTGCTGACCTCCTCCAGCAAGCTTCCGATACCCCGTTCCTCGTGGCGGTTCTCGAAGATCTCCAAGGGCTTCTGGTTGCCGCTGGGACGGAGGTCGGTGACCATGATTCCGGCCTTGGCGTACCTGACGCCCTCCTGGATTTTGGGGACCAGGGCGTGCGCAGCCTTGGTGAGCAGCACGGGATCGGCGGTGGGCATGGGCAGCTTGACGTTCACAGCAGGAAACGATTTGTCGTTCGGGTTGTACACCGACGTTGCTGCGAACGCCGTCAGCAGCTTGGCTTGGAGGTCGTGCTTGGCCAGCCTGGCGCTGGCCATCTGCCCGTAGACGCTGAGCACCTGCCGCAGCTGGGCCGCCGTCGTAATCGGCGTCGAGAACGAACGCGAGAAGATCAGCTGGTCCCGTCCGATCCTTTCCTCTTCCATGGGGATGCACGGCGTTCCCTGCAGTTCCAGGACGGTGCGCATCATGACGATGGAGAACTTGTCCCGGAGGGCCACGGGATCTGCCCGAACCAGGTCCAGGATTGAAAAGATGCCCATCGCATTCAGCCGCTTGGTGAGCCTGGTAGCCACGCCCCAGATCTCGATGACGGACAGCCGGGCCATGAGCGCTTCGCGCCGGGCTTCAGGAACCGAATCCCAACGGCACACGCCGTTGAAAGCCGGATTGTGTTTGGCCCATTTGTTGGCCAGCTTGGCAAGCGTTTTGGTGCGGGCGATTCCGACGCACACCGGAACTCCAACGTTCCTGCGGCAAGCATCCTTGATGGTTCGCCCCAGCTGCAGCAACTCCTCTGGCCGGCCCTTGACGCCCAGGAACGCTTCGTCGATCGAATAGACCTCTTGCCACGCCGAGTAGCGCCGCAATAGCTCCATGACGCGCGAGCTAATGTCTCCGTATAGTTCGTAGTTGCTGGACAGCGCAATGAGCCCCCATTCCTTGGCCCGTGGAGCCAGCTTGAACCATGGGTCGCCCAGCCCGATGCCAAGCTGCTTCGCCTCCGGCGACCTCGTCACGGCGCAACCGTCATTGTTGGAGAGCACGATCAGGGGTTTGCCCTCCAACGCGGGATTGAAGGCCCGTTCTGCTGAGGCATAGAAACAATTGATGTCCACGTGGGCGATCTCCTGCATCGTGTGCATAAGGGCCGGCCTGGACATGCTCCTCCTCGATTGGTCACTAACATGCGCGACCTCGGAAAATAGGAGGACACGCCGCTGATTCGAAGATATGTTCGAATAAGTCAACTGTACCGCCACCCACCGACAACGAAACTTCTTTGAGCAATTGAGCCCGCTTCAGGAGGAAAGGGCTTGGCTAATCACCCATGCGCGGCACCACGATGCCATCGGCTCCGCAGTGGAGCACGAGATCGCTGCTTCCGTCCGTCAGTATGCAGTCATTGGGGTCGAAGACCTCTGTGGCGGACAGCCACGGGACAGTTCGTTGCCAGAGTCCCCACGATTTTTGTGAGTAAACGGAATAGGTTTGTGGATCGAAACCTGATTGTTCGACGACGACACTGTCTCCGCTGCTTGCCGTCACTTGGGCGTATGTTGCCGCCGCGGCGGCTAGCCCCATGCCGGCAGCATATATAGACCACGGCAGAGCCGCCGTGGCACTGGCCAGAACTGCAAGAACGGCAGTCAGCCGACGGATCCGGCCGCGTGGAATCCGCGCGACCAGCGCCGGTACCAGCAGAACCAGCGCTGCCAAGGCGGCAGCCCCGCTCAGAAGGTGACAACAGAGAATGAGCGTCCACCCCGGCATGACGAAGTAGACCAGAACCTCAGGCCATGAATCACTGACCCACGCTGCGGAAGCTTGGGCTGCTACTCCCAGCAGCACCGAGACGAGGGCCAACACGATGCCCCACTTGAGGCGCCGCCGCGCTGCGGTAGATCGCGCCGAATCCGTTTCCGCGGAAACCTCCGTCCCCACTCGAGAAGCGCCCAACCGGGTCGCCGTTACATCGTCGCCTGGCAACCGTTTCCTTACACCGTCATCCAACCACGCTTTTGACGTCATCGTGGAGCTTTGGCCAGCGGAGCCAACGAGGAGCCGGGGCTGTTTGCGCAGGCCTTATTGCGCACGTTACGAAACATCCCGCCCTCCGGACTGCGGAAAAGTCCGAAGAGCGGGATATTTCGCGCTATGAGATTCACACCATGAGCCCGGCTACGGGCGGGCGGCGGCGTCCTTCTTGTGCACCAGATAGATGGCCCCGGTAGTGACGTCCTCTTCAAGCGCTTCCAGGGTGCGCCCACGGGTCTCAGGGACCTGGGTGTAGATGAAGATGAGGGCCGCGATGCCCACGCCGCCGAACAGGAAAAAGGTTCCGGTGATCCCCACGCCGGCCACCAGGGTCGGGAAGAACAGGCCCAGCAGCGCGTTGGCGATCCACAGGCAGAATACCGACAGGCCGATGGCGAAACCACGGACGTGAAGCGGGAAGATCTCCGACAGCATGACCCAGACGGCGATATTCAGGAACGTCTGCATCGAGCCGACGAACGCCACCACCAGGAACAGGATCACGAATGGACGGGCCTCGTTTCCTACGGGAAGGAGGACGGAGGCGATGCCGATCAGGAAGTGGCATGCCGTGGTCAAGGTGAAGCCCAGGAGCAGGGTGGTGCGGCGGTTGACGCGCTGCATCAACGTCAGGGCAATGACGCCTCCGACCACCGCGATCACGCCGGGAGCGATGTTGGCGATGAGGGCTGCGTTGGAGTCGAATCCAGCCTCGACCAGCACCGACTGACCGTAGTACATGATCGAGTTGATGCCGGTCAGCTGCTGGGCCACACCCAAGCCGATGCCGACCAGGATGATGCGAAGGATCCACTTGTCTTTGAGCGCGCCCCACGACGTCGCCTTCGACGCCCGCCCTTCGTCGGCGAGGTGCTTGACGTCGGCCATTTCGGCCTCTGCGCGTTCCACTGACCGGATCGTCTTGAGGACAACGAGGGCTTCTTCCCAACGGCCCTTGGATATCAGCCAGCGCGGCGATTCGGGCATCCGGAGCATGCCGAAGAACAACGCGATGGCAGGCAGTGCGGCAACGGCGAGCATGAGGCGCCATACTCCCCCGAACTCTCCCCAGACGTTACCGATGATGGCATTGACGACAAACGCCGCCAGCTGGCCGATAACGATCATGAGCTCATTCCGGCCGGCCAGCGAGCCCCGGATCTCGTAGGGCGCCAGTTCGGCAAGGAAGACAGGCACCACGGTGGACGCTCCGCCGACGGCAAGGCCGAGAACAACGCGTCCGAGCACCATCACTTCAAAGTTGGGCGCGAAGACGCAGGCGATGGTGCCGGCCAGGAACAGCACCGCGAGCAGGAGGATGGACTTGCGGCGGCCCCACGAATCGGACAGGCGGCCACCTCCCACGGCTCCGGCTGCCGCACCGAACAACAGGGAGCTGGTCACGATCCCTTCCGTCAGGGGCGTCAGGCCGAGATCGGCCGTCATGGGCCTCAGGGCACCGTTGATGACACCAGTGTCATAGCCGAACAGCAGTCCGCCGAAGGTTGCAACCAGGGCTACGAGGCCAAGGCGCTTTCTGTGCGGGCCGTTGGTCAGCGGAGGAAGGGCGGCCGCTTGGGCGCCTTCCCGCTGCATTTGCGTTGCAGACATCAGGACTCCTTTGTCAGTGTGTTGCGGGTCATACTCATCCGCTCTGAGTACAGACTAACGCGCGAAAGGCTTAAATGTAAGGTCAAACTAACAAACACCCGAATTAACCCTTTCTGTGACGTGGGAAGATGGAGGACATGGCCCCCGACCGCCCACTCCGCCCAGCTACGCAAAGTGATGTCGCCCGGGAAGTAGGCGTTTCCCGAACATTGGTGTCTTTCGCCTTCCGGGGCGCTCCTGGAGTCAGCGCCGAAACCAAAGAAGCCATTTTCGAAGCCGCCCGGCGTCTCGGATACCGACCCAACGCCGTAGCCGCCGACCTGGCACGCAAGCACCGCTCCGCCGTCGGGCTTTACCTGATGGATATCCGCAACGAGGTCTATGCCGACATTCTCAGCGGCGTCCGCGTGGCCCTCCCGCAGGACGGCAACCGGCTCATCCTGAGCGTATCCCGCTCGGTTGATGGTGTTGACCGGGGCGCGCTGGAGTCGCTCATAGAGGCTCGGGCCGGAATCATCATCGCCGCCACGCTCTTGGATCCGGACGAACGCGTGCAGGAACTGGCGCAGATCGTGCCGCTGGTCAGCGTCACACGGCCGGTACCGGGCGTGGACAGCGTCTATTCGGATGACGTCGTCGGGGCCAGGGCCGCGACTGAACATCTCCTCACCCTCGGGCACCGGCGCATCGCCCATCTGGCGGGTCCCGTGTACGACGGACACACCGTCCGCAGGCGGAGCTACCAACAAGCCATGCGCGACGCCGGGCTGAAGCCCCAAACGCTGGCGGCCGAGGACTTCACGCAGGAAGCCGGGGAACGCGCCACCATGCTCCTCCTCAAACAACCCGAGCGCCCGACGGCGATTTTCACGCACAACGACCAACTGGCCCTGGGCGCCCGCGAAGCCGCCTATTCCCTGGGCTTGTCCATCCCGCAGGACCTGTCGCTGGTGGGCTATGACAATTCGCGGATCGCCAAGCTTCACGGCATTGACCTCACGACAGTGGACCTCCATGCCGCAGTGTTGGGCCAAAGGGCGGGCGCGATAGCGCTGGAACGGCTCGGAAACCCGGAGGGCCCCATCGCCGACGAAAGGCTCACGCCTGAGCTGGTGGTCCGCAACTCAACAGCACCGCCGCCCCTTCAGACGTGATGCAGGCACGTGGTTGCGACGCCCCAAATAGTCAACTCCGACAAGGCAGCCACCCTGATGTCCGGGAATGCAGGGTTGTCCGCCTGCAGCACCACGCCCGTCGGGGTGATGCGCAAGCGTTTGATGGTCAGCTCACCATCCAGGACAGCCACGACGACGGACCCATCCTTGGGTTCCAGCGCCCGGTTGACGATCAGCTCGTCTCCGTCGCTGATGCCGGCGGCCTCCATCGATTGGCCGGTCACCCGGACGACGAACGTGCTGGTGACGTCTTTGATCAGGTGCTCGTTCAGGTCGATGCGGCCATCGAAGTAGTCCTGCGCCGGCGAGGGATACCCCGCAGCCACGGACACGGGAGCCAACAGCACCGACATCAAGGACAAGCCCGCATCTATCACGCGGGGGCCGACTATCACGCCCACAACACACCTTTATTCGAATATATGTTCGATAACTGAGTGTACAGCGAACTGCGGACATTCACGTCGTGGATGAATTAGTCTAATGAAATGATTATTTGGCGTGGTTGGGGAATTTTGGTCCTCGTCGTGTTCGGTATTTGCGGTGGTTTGGCGGGCGGCTTGTCGCACGGCAATCCGATCGCAGTAGGTGTGGGCTTCCTGGCCGGTGCAGCCGGGATCTGGTATCTCGGAAACTGGTTCAACCGCACCAGGCCCACAGCGGGCTACGAGGCAGCGGTCAACGCCAGAAGCCAGGAATTGTCCAGAATGGTAGAGGTCGGCGCCTACCAGCACCCCGGCCTTCCCGCTCCTCAATCCTTCGAGGAGGCACGTGCCCTCGCGGATGAGCAACTGAAATACGAGGCCGAGTCCGCCCGGCGCGGGTACTTCAACCGGCACAGCCTCTTCTTCCTGCCCATGCAGTACTGGGCGTTTGTGGCGGCCTTCGCCGGCGTTGCGATGATCATCAGCGGCCTGGTCCGGGGCTGATCCAAGAAGGGACGGGTTCAGCCCACCTTGTACCGCAGATGCGAGACCAGGCTGGTACCACGGACCTGAAGGGGTTCAAGCTTCAGCTCGCCTACACCGTCCAGCAAACGCTCACCTGCGCCCAGGACGATCGGCGCGATATGGAGCCGCAACTCGTCAATGAGGCCAGCGGACAGGAATTGTCTGGCGGTTGAGGCTCCACCGGCGATGGCAACGTTCTTCCCGCCCGCAGCTTCCTTGGCGCGCGAGAGCACTGAGCCGACGTCGTCATTGACGAAATGGAAAGTGGTGCCGCCCTCCATCACCATGGGTTTGTGCGGGTGCGAGCTGAGAACGAACACCGGCGCGTGATACGGGGGTTCTTCGCCCCACCAGCCGCGCCACTGCTCCGGCCACAAGTGCTCGCCCGGTCCAGCGAACATGTTCCGGCCCATGATGTAGGCGCCGGCTTCGAGGATCCCGGCGACCTCGGCGGCGTTGGTATCCCGTTCCTTGAACTGCCAACGGTGCAGCTTCTCTCCCCCTTCGCCGAGCGGTTGTTCCATACTCTGGTTCGGTCCGGCAACAAAGCCATCAAGGGACACAGTGAGGTCACACGTAACGAGGGTCATGCGCCCATCCTGCCATCGGCGCACCGGGGCCACCAGAGCACGCCGGCCTCAGGAGACGTTGAATCCGCCATTGCTGTGCAGGACCTGGCCGTTGATCCAGGAACCCGCGTCCGAGAACAGGAACCGCACCAGGTTCGCGGTGTCCGTGGGTGTACCCAGGCGTCCGGTCGGGGTCGCCCGGGTCGTCCAGCCGCGTACGTCGTCGTCCATCCAGCCGGTGTCAATCGGCCCGGGATTGATCACGTTGGCCCGCACCCCTTTGTCCCCGAGTTCGACGGCGGCCGCCGTTACGATCCGGTCCAGGGCACCCTTGCTCGCACCATATGGCAGGTTATGGACGGTGTGGTCGCTGGTCAACGCCACGATCCTGCCGGCCACTTCGCCGGGAGGTACGGCGGGCAGCTGCTCTGCAAACGCCTTGATGAGCAGCCATGGGGCCCTGGCATTGACGGCAAAATGGCGGTCCCAGCTTTCCACCGAAGTAGTGAGGATACTGCTGTCCACAGATTCGCAGTGCGAGACCACCAGCCCGGTCACGGGGCCCAGTTTCCGTCCCGCTGCAACGAGTGCCGCCGGTACACCAGGGTCGCTGAGGTCCCCGGATACGAGTTCGACGGCGACACCCTCCGCGCGGCACCCGGCGGCTATGGCGGCGGCATCGCCAGGTGACGATTCGAGGCCAAGCCGGTCGTCGTAGGACTTCCAGTGGTTCAGGACAAGGGACCAGCCGTCGGCTGCCAGGCCCCTGGCCAGTGCTGCCCCGATGGAGCGGCGCCTGCCTACGCCTGTGACAACGGCAACCTTGGTTTCTTTTTCCAACGTCATCCCTTGACCCTATGCCGCGGCCCCGGCGGGTTCTACGCTGGACCTCTTAGCACCCACGAATCAGCACCGCGGAAAGAAGGCGGCCATGGCACGGAAACCAGGACCCACGCTTGAGCAACTGAACATCCTCGTGGGTTCGTGGGAGACCACCATCCCCAGTGCCGGAACACAGGGACGGACCACTTTTGAATGGCTGGAAGGTGGCGGCTTCCTCATCCAGCGTTCCACCGTGGCAAGGCCCGAATACCCCAACGCAGTCAGCGTCATCGGTGCAACGGGCTCGGACCGGGCATTCCAACAGCACTACTTCGACTCACGCGGCGTTGCCCGCATCTACGACATGACGCTCAGGGACAATGTCTGGACGCTTTTCAGGGACGGACCGGACTGGCCGCAGCGCTTTGTTGGCCACATCAGCCCGGACGGCAACACCATCACCGCCCGCCTGGAGCGCGGCACCTATCCCGGAGGCCCACTGGAGCACGACTTCGACATGGTTTACTCGCGGATTCATTGAACCCTGTGCACCAACAGCATTACTCCACCTCATTTACAGATCCCTTGCCCGGTGGGAACATAAGGCCCATAGTCCGCGGAGGCAACGCCCGGCCACGCCCGGCATCCTCTGCCGCTGCCATGTAGTCAGCTCTCCTCTGAGAGGAACGGCCATGGGTCGTCTGGGGACCGGGAACAGTGGGGATGCGGGTCCCGAACCCGCTGATGATCCCCGACGCCACAGCCTGGACCGCATCGAAAAGGTGGACGCGGTGGTTGTCGGATCGGGGTTCGGCGGCTCGGTGGCAGCCCTGCGGCTCGCCGAAGCCGGACAGTCCGTGGTGCTCATGGAACGCGGCAAACCGTACCCGCCCGGAAGTTTCGCCCGTACGCCGTCGGAGATGGGCAAGAACTTCTGGGACCCAGACCGTGGGCTGTACGGCCTCTTCGACGCCTGGACCTTCCGCGGGACAGAGGGGCTGGTATCCAGCGGACTCGGCGGCGGCTCCCTCATCTACGCCAACGTGCTCTTGCGCAAGGACGAGAAGTGGTTCGTCAACGAATCCCCCATCCCGGGCGGCGGCTACGAGAATTGGCCGTTTACCCGGGCCGACCTCGATCCCTACTACGACGCCGCCGAAGCCATGCTTCAACCCGTTCCCTATCCCTACCAGGACACCGCCAAGACCGTGGCCATGGAAAAGACGGCAGCAAACCTGGGATTGTCCATCACCCGGCCACCCATTGCGGTCACCTTCGCCGCGGAACCAGGAGCAGCACCCCGGACCAACCAGGCGCTCCCGCTGCCCCACTACGGCAGCATCCACGGCCCCAACACCGTGCGGACCACCTGCACGCTCAGCGGCGAATGCGACATCGGCTGCAACGCCGGCGCCAAGAACACCCTCGACCACAACTACCTCTCGGCGGCTGCCTTCAAAGGCGCCGATATCCGTACCTTCCACGACGTCCGCGGCATCCGGCCCCTGGACCGGGACGGCGGCGGCTACGAACTCCGCTACGTCATCCACGAACCGGATAGTGGGGGCGGGCTGCTCACCGAACGCATCATCCATTGCCGCCGGCTCATCCTGGGAGCGGGCACCTTCGGCACCAACTTCCTCCTGCTTCGCAACCACGGCTCCCTGCCCGCGCTCAGCGACGCCCTGGGCACCCGCTTCAGCGGCAACGGTGACCTCCTGACGTTCATCATGGATGCCAAGACACC
The DNA here is from genome assembly GCF_021919345.1 of Paenarthrobacter nicotinovorans. NCBI lineage: Bacteria > Bacillati > Actinomycetota > Actinomycetes > Micrococcales > Micrococcaceae > Paenarthrobacter > Paenarthrobacter nicotinovorans. The sequence goes on along the minus strand of NZ_CP089293.1, from coordinate 1,368,212 downwards.
CGCAAGCAACGGCTCGCGGCCAGGAGTCAGGGCACTCTCCGGGAGCAAGGGGCCGGTGATCACCACGGCGGTCAGGGTCCCGGATGGGAACGACGACGGCGGCGACGGCCGCGGCTACTACGTGGAGGACGCCGGGTACCCGGCCTTCATGAACTGGCTCATCGAGACGGCCCAGCTGAAGACCGCTGTAAAACGCACGGCGAAGGTGGCGGGTCAGTTGTTCAAGGACCGACTGTTCGACGCCGGCCGCTCCAACGTCTCGGCAGACCTCGCCGCCGCGCTGGGAGACGGGCGCCTGTCATCCAGTTCCGTCCCCTTGCTCGGCATGGGGCGCGACATACCCGACGGCGTCATGACACTGCGCGACGGACGCCTCGCCATCGCCTGGACCATGGCGACGTCCACCGCGTATTTCGACCGTGTCCGCCGAACGATGTCGGATATTGCCAAGGACCTCGACGGCAACTTCATCGACAACCCGCTCTGGTGGGCCAAACGCGTCATCACCGTCCACCCCATTGGAGGAGCCCCCGCCGGGCGGCACCCGGGCGAGGCAGTGTGCGACTCCTACGGTGAAGTTTTCGGCTACCCCGGGCTGTTCGTAGTGGATGGCGCCGCAATGCCCGGACCGGTAGGCGCCAACCCCTCGCTGACCATCGCCGCCTTCGCTGAGCGCACGTGCGCCCACATCGTCGAGACCAGTGATAAAGCCCGCCACAGGGGCATCAGCCCCAGCGATGCGGTGACCGTTCAGCAGGAGGCGGCGGGCGCCGTCGTCGACGTCGGAAGTGTGGCTCCGCGCGCTTTGGCCCCCGACGCCACCAAGGGCAAGTCCGCGCTCCCGGAACGGCCTGCGAGCGCCGTTGCCCCGGGCACAGCGCAGCGTCCGGAGGGGCCCGGCACCCGTGGCCTGGCAATGCCCGGGAGCTCAAGGAAGGAAGCGACCTCCGTTCGGTTCACCGAGCAGATGCATGGGTGGTTCAGTCCAGGAGTCAGTGATCCGGAGAAGGGGCGCAGCCTGGGCAGGGACCGGTCCCGGCGGATCATGTTCGAGCTCACGATTACTGCCGAAGACATCGATCAGTTCGCTGCGGATCCTGAGCATCCGGCCAAGGCCGAAGGGTATGTGCTGGCTGATTATTTCGGCGGCCGGATGCCGGTGGAACGTGGATGGTTCAACCTGTTCGTCGCGGACGCCTCCGACGACGGCGGGCCGGCCAGGCGCATGCTGTACAGGTTGTGGCTGCGCGACCCCGGCGGTACGCCGTTCACGTTCACGGGTCACAAGCTCATCCACAATGAAGCGGGATTCGATCTCTGGCCGGACACGACCACTCTCTACGCAACGATCGCCCGGGGCCATGTCCCGCCACCTGAAAGGGACGCGCCACCTGAGGTCCCTGCTGAACCCCCAAGGGTGCAACAGGAGGGCACCGTGGGCGCCGGCATCCTCTACATCCGGCCTTTGGACTTCGCCCGGCAACTGACCACCTTCCGGGCCGAGGGCGCTGAGCCGGCCGCTGGACTGCTGACGTTCGGGAAGCTGTTCGGGGGCGAACTCTGGCAGGTTTACGGGCGAACACCCCGACGCATATCCTTTCCATTCACGCCGAAGCAATGAAGATCCGGGAGCTCGCGCAACACCACGCCGTCCTGGGTTTCACTCCACGGACCGCGGTCCGCTGGCTCTCGCCCATGTCGCTGGCGCGTACCGCCCTGAAGGTCATGGCCGCCACCGTCTTCGCCGATTTTGGCGACAAACGAGAGTTGGAGGGCAGCTTCCCGGACGATCCGCTGAGCCTGGACAAGCTGCCCGACGCTGGCCAGCCTGCGCAACCGGTGGTCAGCGAGCGCGGCCTGCCGGATCCCGCTGGCCCGGATCCAGGCAGCCCGGATCAACCCGCCGAACTGTGGCTCGACTTCGCGGCGGACCTCGGCGACGGATTCGATGCCACGTACACGGTTGCCTCCCTGCTGGCCCAGGATGCCCTCAGCGTCGGGGGTCTGGTCCTCCCGAGGGGCCACGTCCTGGTCCTGGGCGGCGACGAGGTCTACCCCGTGGCGTCCCCGGCCGGATATAAGGACCGGATGGTCGGGCCGTACAGGATGGCGTTGCCACGAAACCAGGCGCCATCTCCCGGCATGCCACCGAACCGGGCGCCGATCATGCTGGCCCTCCCCGGAAACCACGATTGGTACGACGGCCTGACCTCCTTCATCCGGGTATTCACGCGGCAACGAAGCATCGGCGGATGGCGGACCATCCAGACCCGCAGCTACTTCGGCCTGCGGCTCACCGGACAACCACCACGGCCCGGCCATCACGGCGTTCCGGGCTGGTGGCTGCTGGGCCTGGACAGCCAACTGGGCCAATACATCGACGAACCACAACTGGAATACTTCTACCGCAGCGTCACGTCCCAGCTGCAGCCTGGAGACGCGATCATCCTCTGCGTAGCCGCCCCCTTCTGGGTCAAAGGAACCACTGAATTCCAGCAAGTGAGCTTCTTTGAGCAGGACTATCTGCGCCGCCGCTTCAATCCGGCCACGCAGCTGTTCGAGGACACAGGGGCCAACGTCCGGCTCTGGCTCACCGGGGACCTCCACCACTACTCCCGCTATGAACAGGACACTTCCGGCGCCGATGCAGGGAAGACACAGCTCATCACGTGCGGGCTGGGTGGGGCGTACCTGTCGGACGCCCACTGGCTGCCGGACGAACTCCTCCTGCCTGCACACGCCGTCCCGGGAGACCCGTTCAGTGTGCCCGCCGCCGGGAGCCACCCGGCAGCGGGACGCCGTTTCACCAGAAGCTCCACCATCTATCCTGACCAGTCCGACTCACACCTCCTGGGACCACGCCTGGCCAACCCCTTGTCCCCTTCATGGCTACCGGTGCGCAACCCGGGCTTCGGATTGTCCATTGGCCTGCTCCATGTGGTTGCCGCACTCACGGCATGGACGGTGTTCAGTGCTTTCCGCGGTGAATCGTTCGTGGACGGGCTCCACGGGCTCACGCACGGAAACACCGTTCTCCTTCTTGCCGTGCTGGTCCTTGTCGTCCCCGTGCTGCTGGGCGTGACCACCCTGGCGGCCCGGACCTTCCGTATCGCCAGTTCCGGCGTTGTCGTCTTCGCCCGGGGAGCGCTCTTCCAACTCGCGGCTCTCGCGGTGAGTGCCGGCGTCGTCATCCTTGTTCCGTGGCCCGGCAATTGGCCGGACGTGGTGGTGGTGCTCCTGGCGCTGGCATTGGTCCACGTTGGCGGGTGGGTGCTGGGCAGCGAAGCCTTCGCACTGTACATCCTGGCTACCCCAAGCGGGGAGGTGTCCACCTGGAAAATGTCAGGGCAATCCATCGAGGACCACAAAGGCTTCCTCCGCCTCCACCTGGACTCGGACGGCTCATTGACCGTCTACCCCCTGGCCGTGGACACCATCTGCCGCGACTGGCAGCTGACCGGAAACGACGACGGCGCGCGGCTGCTTCCCGAGGCCGGCCTTCCTGCCGTCCGGCTGCTTGAACAGCCCATCACCATCGCACAGGAGGGACCCGCATCATGATCATCACCCGTGCCGGACACCGGACCGAGGTCATCCCGTTCCGTGCCCGGGACAACGCTCCGCTCAGCCTGGTCCACGTGACTTCGCCGGCGGAAACCACCAAAGGGCCGGTGCTGCTGGTCCACGGATCCGGCGTCAGGGCAGAACTGTTCAGGCCACCGGTCAGGACCACCATTGTCGATGTACTCCTCGAGGACGGCTGGGACGTGTGGATGCTGAACTGGAGGGCCTCCATCGACCTCGACCCCCTGTCCTGGACGCTCGCCGACGCCGCCGTGTACGACCACCCTGCCGCCGTCGAACACGTCCTCAACGCGACCGGAGCCGAAACGATGAAGGCCGTCATCCACTGCCAAGGCTCGACGTCGTTCACCATGTCCGCCGTCGCCGGGCTGCTGCCCCAGGTGGACACGATCGTCTCCAATGCCGTCTCGCTCCATCCGGTAGTGCCACCTTTCTCCCGCCTCAAGATCGACTACCTCACGCCGGTGGTGAAAGTCTTCACCCCGTATCTCTCGCCCGCTTGGGGATACAAATCCCAGGGCTACTTCACCCGGGCCATCCGCGGCCTGGTCAAAGCGACCCACCACGAGTGCGACAACACCGTCTGCAAAATGGTCAGCTTTACCTACGGCAGCGGACGCCCGGCCCTCTGGTCCCACGAAAACCTCGACGACGCCACCCACCAGTGGCTCAGCGGCGAGTTCGCAGAGGTGCCCGTGACCTTCTTCGAAGAGATGGGCCGAAGCATCAAGGCCGGGCATATGGTGGCTGCCGGCAACCACGCCGAACTCCCCGACAACCTTGTGGCGGAAGCCCCGCAAACGGATGCCCGGTTCGCCTTCATAGCCGGTCTGGACAACCGCTGCTTCCTTCCCGAAAGCCAGCAACGTACCTACAACTTCTTCCAGCACCACCGTCCCGGCAAAGATTCGCTCCATCTCATCCCCGGATATGGCCACCTTGATGTCTTCTTTGGCCACCATGCCTGGCGGGACACATTCCCCGTCATCCTCCAGGAGCTGAACGGAACCAAGGAGCCGAACACATGAAAACCCTCACCCAACTGGTCACTCCCCTGCTCAAGCTCATGCCCTCACCGGTTCCCCGCAGACAGGAACGCCTTCGCGGCCAGCATGCTTTCGCCGACGGAATCAAATATGTGATGCCGGTCAATTCCGATGACTCACCAGTGCTGATGGCAGCCTTTCCCATCAACAAACGCGCGGCCGCAGCGGTTCTTCCCGGGACTGAAATGCGCCCCTTCAGCCTGGGCGGCAAAGGGCTGCTGGTAGTCACAGTGGTCAACTACAAATCCACGGACATCGGCAAGTACATCGAATACTCCCTGGCCATTGCCATCACCCATGGCAGCCGGCCGGCGCCGCCCATCCTGCCGTTGCTGTTCCAGAGGACGTTCAAGCTGGGCCAGTTCGTGGTGGACCTGCCAGTCAGCACGGAAGTTTCGGTCAAGGGCGGCAAGGGAATCTGGGGCATGCCCAAGCACCAGGCCAACCTCGACTTCGTCGTCACAGACTCAACCGTCTCAGCGCTCTACGAGAAAGACGGGAAGCTGGGCTGCTACATCGAAATAGAGCGGCCCGCCGCACCAAGTCCACTGGCGCTGCCCCTGAAACTCGCCGCATCCAACTACTGCGTCTTCCGGAACATGCTGTGGAAGTCCGATATCTACTTCGAAGCCATCGGAGACATCGCCCTGGGAGCACAAGCCAAGGCGCGCCTCATTCTCGGCGACGTTCCCGGCGTCGAACCCTTAAAGGAACTGCAAGTGGAGACCAAACCCGTCTTCACAGCCTGGCTGCCCCAGGCCCACGGCATCCTGGACGACCACTACGAAGCCTGGTTCCTCACCGCCCCCACCCCATTGGAAGCAGCGGCCCTTCCAGGGGGCGACATGCTGGACAGCGTCACGGACCTCGGCCAAAGCCAGGAATGGCTCGCGCCCCCGGACCGCAGCAGGGTACCGGGCGCCGTTTCCAACCCTCATGCCGGCGGCACACCGTGAACTGGCTCCTCCTGATCAACGCCCTCTACTTTCTCTTCGGCGCCACCATGTATGTCGGCACCATGTGGGTTCTCAAGTTCTTCCTCTACCCCACCTGGCACTCGCTGGCACGGGACAACGTGGACATGCATTTCGGCATCCCCACCCGCGCCGCCACGAAGTTCTTTACCGTCGTGGTGCCTGTCATGTTCATCTCCGGAGGCATCCTGGTGTGGTCCGAATGGGGAACCATCCGCGTCGTCTTCGCCATCATCTGCCTGGCAGGAATCATTGCACTGACAGTTGTCGGGCAAGGCCTCATCATCCCCATCAACGTGAGGATCCGCGGCGGCGACTTCGCAGATGACACCGAACTCCGGTCCCTGCTCAAACGGTGGATGATGCTCAACGACATCCGTTTCTACGTCTCCACCCTGACCTGGGCCTCGATGGTGTGGCTGCTCGTTGACCGTGGCCGGCTGCTGGAGTCCTTCACATGACTGATCCCCTCCGTGCCGTTCTCGCGGTCATTGCCGCCATCACCGTCCTCACCGGCGCCACGCAATTGCCCTTCGGCGGTCCAATCCTTCAATTGCTGGGCTCCGAGGACACTGCTACGACCCGCCAACTGTTCGGGACAGTGGGCATGTTCATGGTGGTGGTGGGCGGGCTGCTCCTCCACACACTCCTCAGCGGCGCCCCCTCACCCGACGTAGTCCTTTGGTCAGGACTGCAGAAGGCCGGAGCCTTCAGCGCGGTGGGCATCGGGGTGCTGAACGGGGTATTTTCTCCCCTTGCACTCTGGGTCGCGTTCTTTGACCTCGCGACGGCGGGACTCCTGTTCGTCTACTGGCGCAGGATCCGCTTCGCTGCAGCCAGCCCTGGGCTGGCCGGAGGAAGAACACCGTGAAGCGCTCCCTGGTCCTTGCCGGCGGAGGGATGCGGGTGGCGTGGCAGGCAGGCGTGGTCAAGGCGCTCGCCGAGGAGGGTTTGGAATTCCAGCACATCGATGGCACCTCCGGCGGCATCCTCACGGCCGGAATGATGCTCTCCGGAATTCCCGCCGAGGAAATGTGCCGCCGCTGGTCCGGCGTGGACGTCAAAGACTTCAGCTCCGCCCTGCCCTTTGCTGATTACGTCAAAGGGCCGTGGTCCCTCCCCGCGCTGGGAGACGCCGACGGCATCCTGGGCAAGATCTTCCCGGCCCTCGGCATCAACGCAAAAAGCATCCGTGACCGCGCGGCCGGACCGGACGCTGTCGAAGGCTCCTTCAACGTAGTGGAGTTCACTTCGAAACAATGCCACGCCATCGATGCCGCTCACATTGACGCCGAACTGATGGCGGCCGGAATGTCGTTGCCCATCTTCCTCAAGCCGCTGCGCCGGGACGGGAAAATCTGGACGGACGCCGTATGGGTCAGGGATGCCAACATTGGCGAAGCCTTGCGGCGGGGGGCCGAGGAAATCTGGTTGATCTGGTGCATCGGCAACTCGCCGTACTGGGGGGACGGGCCGCTGGAACAGTACGTTCACATGATCGAGATGAGTGCCATGGGTGCCCTCCTGGCCGACTTCGAAGCTGCCGCCGCAGCGGGGCGCGAGTTTGTGCTGCATGTGATCCGGCCCGAGCACCCGTTGCCGCTGGATCCGGAGTTTTACCTGGGCCGGATCGACGCCGACACACTGATCGGCATGGGGTACCGCGACGCCAGGGCATATATGCGGACGATGTCGCCGACCGGACTCGCCAAAGACCCCCTCTGCACGGCGATGACCGAGCCGTCGCCTGGTGTCCGTTTCATCGATGTCCTGCACGGCGAACTGGACGGTCAACCGCTGACATTCCGGGCCGCCGTCGTGACGCCCTCCGAGCCCGGAGAAGGACTGGCGCAGCTCAGCGGACACCTTGACTACCCGCCGTGGGGGCGCGTCTTCCTTGCCGGCGGTCATGTGGAGACCGTGGGGGATGACATGGCCTATCGCTTTCGTTTGCGGCTGAACGGTGGGTGGCGGGATGCGGCCGTCATCCGGACCCTGCACGACGATCCCGGAGCAGATGCGTGGTCAGACAGCCGGAACGCCCGGCTCCACCTGGGCGAACAGGTGGTGGATCTCACTATGAGCCTGATCGATACGGCCGGCCTCCTGGCTTCTGTTGAACCCGTGGGCGTACACGGCCTGGCCGGGCGGGCACAAGCAATAGCCCGCTTCACAGCCAACGGATTCCGGGAGCTGTTGCGCCGATACTAACCGCGTCCCGGCTTCAATGTGATGCACGTTATTACCGGCGGGTAAACGGCACGCTACGAATGCGCCAAAGATGGCAACAGCGGTGAAACACCCGCGAAAAACCGGCATCCTACGCTGATGAACAACAGCACCAAACAGGTCATCAGCGAAAGGGCCCACCATGTCCTCTACTTCCCTTCACATCGTCATCGCCGGCGCAGGCCCGGCAGCCCAGGCACTGGTGCGGCGATTGGCTGGCAGGACCGACACCCGTCAGCGGCCCTTCGCCGGCACCATCACAGTGCTCAGCAATCGCGACGACTGCCCGGACGCCCTCCTCGAACTTGCCGAACTGCCCCAGGTTTCCGTGCGCTTCGGCCAGGCCGCCAGTTTCATCGACGCTGAGGCCAAGGTAGTCACCACGGTGGACGGCATGGAGTTCGCCTACGACCAACTGGTCATCGCCACGGGTTCGGCCCCCCTCCTTCCCCCGGTAGACGGTGCCGAGGCGGTCCTGAGCTACTCCACCATCGACGATGCCGCCTCCATTGGCGAAGCCGTCAAGGACGTCACCCGTTCTGTCGGCCGCCGTCCGCTGGGAATACTCGTCGGCAACGGTCCAGCAGCGGGCCAGGCCGAAGCGGTTCTCCGGGCACGCGGCGTCCGTCCCGTCCGAACCACCCTCCGCCCCACAGCTGTGGTTGCCTCTATTGCTGATTCGGCCATCCCCGGGCAAGCCCTGTCCCCCACGGGAATCGTCTTTGAGGACGGCAGCAGCATGAAGGGCGACCTCGTGGTCCTGGCCGAGGAACGCACCGCACGCAATGGCCTCGCCGAAAGTGCCGGCCTCCGGATCGCGTCCGACGGCGGGATCGCCGTGGGGCGCGACCTCGCCACGTCCGTCCCTGGCATCTGGGCGATCGGTGATGCCGCTTCCTGCGACGGCCTTCGCCTGGGCCTGCTCCTGTCCGCAGAATCTTCCGCGATGCTCTGCGCTTCCGGCATGCTGCTGGGAGCCGTGAGCAGCGAACCCCAGCCAGCCATGGCGGCGTGATTCGCCGACTCCGTAGCTCCCGCCGGGTGTCGGGCATCAGGGAACAGCAGGTGACGATTTCCTACGCAAGCAGTCTTCAGGCGCGACGCGTGCAACTCACGGCCTTGACACCTGGGAAACTTCACTCACGGCCGCCAGCGATAACTAATCCCGGCCATCCTTGGTCGACCTGATTCTGTCCGAGCCCCCTGGCAGCGGTGGGGCTTTGGATTCGTAGTTGTGCCCGCTGGGTGTTCGGAGTTTGAGGGTGTGGCGGGTTCTCGTGCCGGGATTTGCCGGGGTGGGGTTACCGGGCCTGGTGTTTGCGGCCTCGGTTGTTATGGGCTGGGTGGTTCCGGCCTCCGTGGTTGCTGCGGTCCAGCCAGGATGTTCTTTGGTGTGGTTGCATGCTTCGCAGAGCCCGGCGCCGTTGTCCACAGTGGTAGGTCCGCCGTGCTGCCAGGGCACCACGTGATCGATGTGCCTGATGGGCGCGTCGCAGTAAGGGGTTCGGCAGGTGTAGTCACGGGTTTCGATGAAACGCCGGAGCCGCGGCGGGAACAGCCTGGATTTGGAGTCCGTGGTGAGCAGTTCCCCGGAGGTCGGGGCGGTGTAGAGCCGCCGAAGCCAGAGTCCGTACTCGGAATCCCGAACCGGCGCTAGGGTTTGGGAAAGCGTTCCTGCCCGACCCATGCCACCGGTTCTGCGTCCTGAAATCCCGGCCTGTCCAGCGTCAGCGGTTGTGTTCCCCGCCGCCTCCGGGTTTGCAAGTTCGCGCGCCCATTGTGCCGGGACGACGCCATAGCCCTGTAACCGGGCGGGTTCACTATCGCCTTGGAAAAGGGCCCGATCGGTCATGACGAGCTGGACTTCAACCCCGCTGATCCCGCCGGCCTTGCCCGTGAGACGTTCAACCAAGGTATCTGCCATGACCTGGCCCCGGCCCCGTTCCGCAGCCCCTGAGCCAGCACCCCCGCGGGCCCGGACCGAATCCGCAGCACGAGACAACGCCGCGTAAGCTGCAACCCCCTGGGCCGCCGGCAGCAGGGCAGTCAAAACCGTCATTGTCTCCGGCGCCGGTCGCAACGTCACCGTTCGGTCCGCGGCTGCACGGGCCGCACGCTGGGCAACCGAGCGAGGATCACGCTGATACGCAGCAGCCCTGGCAGCCGCGATCACGCCCTTATCCCCCACGCCTTCAAAAGTCCCGGTATCCGCGGCCAATTCCGCATCTACCCCAGCCCGGTCCTCCACTGACAAGCACGCTGTTTCCTTCACCAACAACGTCGCCCGCCACTCATTCAACATCCCCGAGTCCAAGGCCGCCATCGTGCGCGGCATCTCGAACACCAGCGCCTTCGCCAGCCCCAGAAGCCGCGCTCCCCGGTTCGGGGATTCCCGCCGCGCCAACGCGATCTCGGCTCCCACATCATCGCCGCGTTCGGACACCGGCACCCCGGCAGCGGCCCGCTCAGCAGACCGGGCTGCCTCAAACGCCGCCGCAACCCTGGCCTGCAATCCGCAAATCGCCGACTTCATCTCCTCCAACACCCGCAACTGCCCAATCAAGTCACCACTTAGGGACCCAGGGCCCTCAACACCCGAACCGGGAACAGCCGGCCCGGGATCACTCTCAACCACCGACGCCCCAGCAGAACCAACCGGCCCCGCCGCCGACTGTCCTTCCACCGGCTCCCGCCCCTCCCGAATCCACTCCATACCGCAACCCTTCCAGCCACCACCAACAGCCAAAAGACACCGAGCCCCCTATGTGGAAAACCCCGCTCCAGCACCCGCGGAAATCCCCGCGCCCCACCCACCAGCGACCCCCACGGGGCCGCGGGGAGCCCCGCCGGATGTGGCAAGATGGTCCTTTGACGGGCAGTGACAACCCTGCGGCCACCGGGCCGGCCACGCCCTGCACGGAAGGATCCCATGAGCAACGAAGCCGTCGCCCCTGCAAACATCGCCTCCTACATCGACCACACGCTGTTGAAGCCCGAGGCCAGCGAGGCAGACATCCTCAAGGTGTGCGCGGAGGCCGTGGAGTACCGGTTCAAATCTGTCTGCGTGAACCCCGTGTGGGTCAAGTCCGTCACCAAAGCGCTCAAGGGCTCAGGAGTCCTGACCTGTTCGGTGATCGGGTTCCCGCTGGGTGCCACGCCCACCGACGTCAAGGTTTTTGAGGCCCGTGGTGCCGTGCTCGATGGTGCCAACGAAATCGACATGGTGATCAACATGGCTTCGGCCCGCGCCAATGACAAGGGCGCGTTGGTGGACGACATCCGAGCTGTGGCCGAAACGGTCCACGCAGGCGAAGCCATCCTTAAGGTGATCATTGAAACATCCATGCTCAATGACGAGCAGAAGGTCATCGCCTGCGAGGCAGCAGCGGAGGCAGGCGCGGACTTCGTCAAAACGTCCACGGGATTCAACGGCGGTGGTGCCACGGTTGAAGACGTTGCCCTGATGCGCAAGACCGTTGGGCCCGGCCTCGGCGTCAAGGCCTCCGGTGGCGTGCGCTCCCTGGCCGACGCACAGGCTATGATTGCTGCTGGTGCAACACGTATCGGAGCGAGTTCCGGAATTGCCATCGTTAAAGGTGAACAGGGTTCATCTGCCTACTAAGGCTTCCGCTACCGCCAGAGATTTTTGAGCCCTGCGGGGCCGAGGAGGAATGAATGTCCAAGAACACCACAAGTGCCCCCATTGAAAAAGAGAACAATCTCGGCACGAGCATTGTCTTGTTCCTGGTCATGATCGTGCTCTTCCTGGGCGCCATCTACTCGCTCTCCTTCCTGAGCCTGGACAACCCGTGGCCGATGGCCGTGTGCCTTGGCCTCTTCGCCCTGGCTTTCTGGATCCCCCAGACCATTCTCGGCCGGTCGGACTCCGCCGGCGAAAGCTAAACCTCAAACAGCAACGCGGTGTGACTTACGGCCCATCCCGAAGGGGACCATGGGCCGTAAGTCACACCGCGTTTGGCTTTTAAAGCGCGAGCGCGGCAAGGAACGCGGGCCAGTGCAGCTTCGCCAGTGTCCAGGCAGCGGCCCCCATCCCCACCATGGCGTAGCCGCTCACAGGAATCAGCACCAACCATTCCCGCCGTGACCCCGCCCTGCCCAACAGCGGCAGGGAGAAAGCCCCGTTCGCCCGCCAGATTCCACTGACAACGGATTTCCGCAAAAATTTCGGTGGTTTGATGACGATCGGCCACAAGAGCGGCACCCCGCCAACGGTGATCATGTCCCCCACAATGTGGACCACCACGCCCGTCAGCATGGACAACGGGAGCCAACCCCATTGGGCCGGGGCGAACCACGTCACTAGGCCGGCCATGAGCAGGGCGAACAGCCAGTTGGTGATCCACCCGGATTTGGGGAACAGGTTCAGCGCCTTGGCGGCCAGGTTGATCATGAACATGCACAAGAGTCCGGCACCCACCGACAGTTTTCCCACCGGCGTCACCATCTGGAATTGCGCCGCCATGGCGGCCAGCACCACGAAGGCCGAGGCGCCGAGCAGTGAGTGCGTTCCTTGCCGGTGCCCACCGCTGGCTTTCTCGATGCCCACGGCAATCACGTTGGACAGTGGCGGCAGCGAGTTGGCGATGGTGCTGTGCCGGTGGTCCCAGTCGCATACCAAGGCCGTTCCCGCCGTCGCCATGGCGCCAATCAGGATTCCAGTGGCATCCAGCGGGTACCAGCCGAGCGCGTAGGGGCCGGTTGAGGCAATAGCTATCCACGCCGCGGCTCCCGACGCGGCGTGGTGTCCTCCCATCATTCGCCTAGCCTGCCTTCACGGGGGCTTCGGCGAAGATCGCTTCAATGACGTTGTTGGCCCACTGCAGGATCTCGGCGTCCTGGAGGTCACGTCCGCCGATCCGGGCCGTCTTGGGCTTGGGGATCAGCACGGCGTCGAGCGCAGGCTTGACCTGGGAGCCCGGGTACATGCGGTTCAGGCGCATGGTTTTGGATTCGGGCAGTTGCGCCGGCGAGAAGCGGATGAAGTTGCCTTGGAGCGCGACGTCGGACAGGCCGGCTTCGCGGGCACCCACCCGGAAGCGCGCCACGGCAATGAGGTTTTGGGCCGGCAGCGGCGGCTCACCGTAACGGTCCACGAGTTCGGCCAGGACTTCATCAATGGCCTCATATGTGATGGCGGCAGCGAGCTTCCGATACGCCTCAAGACGCAGCCTCTCCCCGGGAACATAGTCATGGGGCAGGTGCGCGTTGACCGGCAGCTCGATCTTCATCTCGGCGGCCTTCTCTTCAGCCTCACCGCGGTACTCGGCCACGGCCTCGCCCACAAGCCGGATGTAGAGGTCGAAGCCGACACCTTGGATGTGGCCGGACTGTTCTCCGCCGAGCAGGTTGCCTGCGCCGCGGATTTCCAGGTCCTTCATGGCCAGTTGCATGCCGGCGCCGAGCTCGTTGTGTGCCGCCACTGCCTTGAGCCGTTCCAGCGCCACCTCACCCAAGGGCTTCTCGGAAGGGTAGAGGAAGTAGGCGTAGGCGCGCTCACGGCCACGGCCTACGCGGCCTCGGAGCTGGTGCAGCTGCGAGAGGCCGTACTTGTCGGCCCCGTCCACAATCAAGGTGTTGGCGTTGGAGATGTCCAGGCCGGTTTCGATGATGGTGGTGCACACCAGGACGTCGAAGCGTTTTTCCCAGAAGTCCACGATGATTTTTTCCAGGCGGCTCTCGGACATCTGGCCGTGGGCAACTTCCACCCGGGCTTCGGGAACCAGTTCACGGATCTGCGCGGCAATGCGTTCAATCGAGGACACCCGGTTGTGGACGAAGAACACCTGCCCTTCGCGCATGAGTTCACGGCGGATCGCGGCGGAGGTTTGCTTGTTGGTGTACGGACCTACATAGGTCAGCACCGGGTGGCGTTCCTCCGGCGGTGTGGCCAGTGTGGACGTTTCGCGGATTCCCGTCAGGGACATCTCCAGTGTTCGCGGAATGGGCGTGGCACTCATCGCCAGGACGTCCACGTTGGTGCGCATCTTCTTCAGCGCTTCCTTGTGTTCCACGCCGAAGCGCTGCTCTTCGTCCACGATCACCAGGCCGAGGTCCTTGAACTCGAAGTCCTTGGACAGCAGCCGGTGGGTACCGATCACGACGTCGACAGCGCCGCTCTTGACGCCCTCGGCCGTTTCCTTGGCTTCCTTGCTGGTCTGGAACCGGGACAGCGGCTTCACGCGCAGCGGGAAGCCGGAGAAGCGTTCAGTGAAGGTTTCGTAGTGCTGCTGCGCCAACAGGGTGGTTGGCACGAGCACCGCCACCTGCTTGCCGTCCTGGACAGCCTTGAAGGCGGCGCGGACGGCGATTTCGGTCTTGCCGTAGCCGACGTCACCCGATACCAACCGGTCCATGGGGATTTCCCGCTCCATGTCGGCTTTGACCTCGTTGATGGTGGTCAACTGGTCGGGTGTTTCCACGTAGGGGAACGCTTCTTCGAGCTCGCGCTGCCACGGTGTGTCCGGTGCAAAAGCGTGGCCGCGGGATGCCATGCGGGCAGAGTACAGCCGGATCAGTTCCCCGGCGATTTCCTTGACGGCCTTGCGTGCCCTGGACTTGGTGCTGGCCCAGTCCGCGCCGCCCATTTTGCTCAGCGCAGGCGTGTCCCCGCCCACGTAGCGGGTCACCTGGTCCAGCTGGTCCGTCGGTACGAACAGCCGGTCGCCAGGGGCACCGCGCTTGGACGGCGCGTACTCCAGCACCAGATACTCGCGCAGCCCGGCGTCGGACGACGACGTCCCGGTCACCTTGCGCTGGATCAGCTCCACAAACCGGCCGATTCCGTGCTGTTCGTGGACCACGAAGTCACCCGCGTGCAGCTGCAAAGGATCCACGGCGTTTCGCCGTTTGGACGGCATGCGCCGCATGTCTTTGGTGGAGCTCGCTGTCGCCCGTCCCAGCAGGTCGGCTTCGGTCAGCAGCCCCAGTTTGAGGCCGTCCAGGACAAAACCGCGTCCGACGGCGGCAGTGGTCACCTCGATGATGCCCGGTTGGGGTTCCTGATCCAGAGAGTCGACGCGGGAACAGGGAATCTCTGCGTCGTGGAACAGTTCAGCCAGGCGCTGCGCGGGACCCGGGCCGTCCGTAACCACTACGACGCGCCACTGCTCGCGGACACGGGAGCCGATGAACTCCAGCATCTCGGCCACATCTCCCTGGTAGCCACGCGGTTCGCGGGCACGCATGTTGAGGACATCGATGTCCAGGACCAGGTCCTCGTCAGAGGCGAGGGAGGTGATGGACCACCAGGACACGCCGTGTTCCAGCGCTGCCGAGCGGGTATCGGTCAGTGAGCGGAAACTGGCGGCGTGCAAGTCAGTGGAGGCCTGTGACGACAAATCAAGGGGCGCCGCACCGCCGTCGGACGCCGTGGACCAGGCCGCTTCCAGGAACTCTTCGTTGGTCGCCGCGAGGTCGTGCGCGCGCGTGCGCACCTTCTCGGGTTCGATCACAACGGACAGGGAGCCGGCCGGGAGCTGGTCCACGAACGGAACCATGGCATCCACCAGCACCGGGGCCAGGGATTCCATGCCCTCCACGGCGATGCCCCCTGCGATCTTCTCCAGCATGTCGGCCGCCGCGGGCATGTCTGCCTTCAGCTTCGCCGCACGGGACATTACCGAGGGTGTGATCAGGATTTCCCGGCACGGAGGGGCATGCAGTTCCGTGGGGTGGTGGATCCCGGGTGCACTCAAGGAACGCTGGTCGGCCACGGCGAACCAGCGCATCTGATCCACCTCGTCGCCGAAGAACTCCACCCGGATCGGGTGGTCCTCGGTGGGTGGGAAGACATCGAGGATTCCGCCACGGACGGCGAATTCGCCGCGGTGCGTCACCATGTCGACGCGCGCGTAGGCGGCGTCGGAGAGGGCCCGGACAACGTCGGTGAAGGAGCGTTCCTGGCCTACTTGCAGGGTGACCGGCACCAGGTCACCCAAGCCGGCCACGATCGGCTGGACCACAGCGCGGACCGGAGCCACCACCACACGCAACGGGGCCGCCGTCGAGGTTTCCGGATGGGTCAGGCGGCGCAGAACGGACAGGCGGCGTCCCACGGTGTCCGACCGCGGCGAAAGGCGCTCGTGCGGGAGGGTTTCCCAGCTGGGGAAGGTGGCCACAGAGTCCGCGGGGAGGTAGGAGCAGAGCGCCGCGGTGAGGTCTTCGGCTTCACGGCCGGTGGCGGTCACGGCCAGGACCACCGGGGCTGCCGCGTCATCGGCGCCGGTGTCCGCCAGGGCATCGGCCATTTCGGCGAGCAACACCGCACGCATCCCCGTGGGGGCGCTGATCTGGTAGTCGGCGTTCCGGTCGCTGAAGGACCGCTCCGCCTCGGTACGAACGCGCGCGAAAGTCTTGTCCTCCGCCAGTGCGCGGCGCAGACCGTTGAGGCTCATGGCAGAAACTCCTAGGGTGGGTCCAAGGGCAGGCAACACAAATGCCCGGAAATTCAGATGAATGCCGGGTCATTCCAGCCTACCTCCACCCCCAGCCACAGGAGTTCCTTTGCAGCCTTCGGAAGCTACGCATTCCAACACCACGCAGGACACCAGGACAGTGCTGGTGACCGGCGCCACCGGCTACATCGGCGGTCGGCTGGTCCCCCGGCTCCTCGAAGCCGGCCACAAGGTCAAAGTCCTGGTCCGCACGCCCCAAAAAATCGCAGACGTTCCGTGGCATGACGACGTCGACATCATTGAGAACAGCCTGTCCGACGCCGACGGCCTCTCCGAGGCGCTCAACGGCGTGGACGTCCTGTACTACCTGGTCCATTCCATGGCGTCGGGCAGCGGTTTCGAGGCCAAGGAAGAAGCCATGGCCCGCCTCGTCGCCGGGGCAGCTGCGGAGGCCGGAGTGGACAGGATCGTGTACCTCGGCGGACTGCACCCGGAGAACACGGAACTGTCCACACATATGCGTTCCCGCGAAACCGTGGGCAAAGTCTTCCTCGAATCACCCGTGGACTCGATCGTGTTCCAGGCGGGCGTGGTGATTGGTTCCGGCTCCGCATCCTTCGAAATGATCCGGCACCTGGCCGACACCCTCCCGGTCATGCCCGCGCCGAGCTGGGTCAACAACCGGATTGAGGCGATCGCGGTGCGCGACGTCCTGCACTATCTCGTGGCGGCGGCGGCCCTGCCGGACAAGCTGAACCGCTCGTTCGACATCGGCTCACGGGAGGTCCTGAAGTACAAGGAGATGATGAACGAGTACGCCGTGGAACGTGGCCTGCCTCGCCGGCTGGTCATCGCGCTTCCCGTTCCCGCGCCGAAACTCGCCGGACTGTGGGTCGCCTTGGTAACGCCGATTCCACTGTCCATGTCGCTGCCGCTGGTGCAGTCGCTGCAGCACGACGCCGTATCGCGGGAGCACGACGTCGACCGTTACATCAAGCAGCCCGACGGCGGCCTGACCTCCTACCGGCGAGCCGTAGCCTTGGCGCTGGGCAAGGAACGGGACGGTCAGGTGGAGACCACCTGGGCCAACGCCGGTATCGACGCCGATCCCCTGCCCAGCGACCCCGATTGGGCCGGCTACAAAGTGTTCCTGGACGAGCGGACCTTCCATAGCGAAGCCAAGCCGGAGCATGTGTGGACCATCATCGAGGGCATCGGCGGCAAGAACGGCTGGTACTCGCTGCCTTTGGCGTGGCGGGTGCGCGGCTGGCTGGACAAGCTGCAGGGCGGCGCGGGGCTGCTCCGCGGCCGCAGGCACCCCAAGACGCTGAACACCGGCGAAGTGGTGGACTGGTGGCGGGTTGAAGCCATCGACCGCGGCCACCTGCTGCGGTTGCGCGCCGAAATGCGCGCCCCGGGTGGTGCCTGGCTTGAGTTGTCGGTGGAGCCCGACGGCGACGGGAGCCTCTATAAGCAGCGCGCGATTTTCTTCCCCCGCGGCTTGGCCGGACGGCTGTATTGGTTGGGCGTGTATCCGTTCCACGGCTTCATCTTTCCGTCCATGGCCCGCAACATTTCGGCAGCCGCGACCACCCTTCAGGAGGAATCGGGTTCAAGTGTGTCCACCCGGACCCCGTAGGATGTTGGGAGCTAAAAAGCTTCACCACCACCATCCACGGAGGACCCATGGCCCTGAGTGCATCCACCACCCTGCCCCACAGCGTTGACCGCGTAGCGGCCGTCTTTGTCGACGAGGATTTCCTGCGCCACACGAGCGAATACGTGGGCGGCTCGCTGGAATCGTTCACCGTTGACGGCGACACTGCCGGCGCTTTCACCACCACCACCGTCCGCACGTTGCCCACCACCCGCCTGCCGGAGATCGCCCGCAAGTTCGTCGGCGAAACCTTGAAGGTCACCCAGACCGAGCAGTGGGAAGCCCCGGCTGCCGACGGCTCGCGCGCCAGCACCATCGCGCTGAAGATCGCCGGCGCACCGTTGGATGTCACCGCGGTCCAACGGCTCGTGGCCGAGGGCGGCAGCACCCGGATCGAACTCGAAGGCAATGTGACGTCCTCGGTTCCGTTCCTGGGTGGAAAGATCGCTGACGCTGCCGAGCCCATGGTGGGCAAGGCCTTGGGCATCCAGTCGCAGCAGGCCCAGGCCTGGCTCGAAAGCCACTAGCATGCAGATTCCCGCAATCCTTGCGGTGGTCCTGATTGTGGCCGGCGTGTGGTCGCTGGCTGTGTGGCCGCAGTTCCTCAAGCGCGTCATGAAGGATCCCCGGGCCCGCGACGCCGCAGGCAAGGCCACAAAGTTCCTGACGGTCCACGTCGTCCTGGTCACCATCTCCATGGTGCTGGGACTGGCGACGGCGGTCATCGGAATCGCGGGCCTCGTCGCCTGAGCCTCGTCCCACCCGACCGGGGACGGCAAACGCTCCACTGAGCCCTCAGTGGAGCGTTTGCCGTCCCCAGGTTGGGTAAGATGGACATTGGTGTGCCGGGAAGTCTGGTCGGCGTGTATTTGCTGTACCCGCCCTATGACCGCCCACTGTTAGGAGCCCTCAGTGGCCCAGCTGCCTCCCGTCCCGCCCAAAACCCCCTCCAGCAAAGTCTTCACCCGCTCCAGCTACCCGGAGTATCGCAGGATCCTCTCGATCCTGCGTACGGAAACCGTGGGCGGAGCACTTCTCCTGGCCGCAACAGTGATAGCCCTCATCTGGGCAAACTCCCCCGCAGCCGACGGCTACTTCGCACTCCGCGACGTCAAGATAGGCTACGAACCCTGGCACCTTGAGCTCAGTCTGGGCCACTGGGCCTCCGACGGACTGCTGGCGGTGTTCTTCTTCCTGGCGGGACTGGAGCTCAAACGCGAATTCGTGGCCGGGGAACTCCGCAAACCAGCCCGGGCTGTTGTTCCTGTGGCTGCAGCGATCGGCGGAGTCGCAGTCCCTGCGCTGATTTTTGTTCTCTTCAACCTCGGTTCCCCTGAAACCCTCAAGGGCTGGGCCATTCCCACGGCGACGGACATTGCCTTCGCACTGGCGGTCCTGGCTGTGATCAACACGCACCTTCCCGCCGCGCTCCGGACCTTCCTGCTCACGCTTGCCGTGGTGGACGACCTCATCGCCATCGGCATCATCGCCTTCTTCTACTCCACTGGGCTCCAGCCGCTCATGCTGCTGGCCGCGCTCGTCCCGTTGGCGCTCTTCACGTTCCTGGTCCAGAAGCGGATCCGCAGCTGGTACCTCGTGGTGCCGCTGGCCCTGGCGACATGGGGGTTCGTTCACGCATCCGGCATCCACGCCACCGTGGCAGGGGTGTTGCTGGGCTTCGCTGTCCCTGTGTTTGCCAGTGGGAAGAAGGGTGAGCCCGCCGAGGGCCTCGCCGAGCACTTTGAGCACCGCCTGCGCCCGTTCTCGGCAGGTTTTGCCGTTCCGGTGTTCGCGTTCTTCTCCGCCGGCGTAGCCCTGGGCGGGCTGGACGGCATGGGCGCGGCGTTGCGGGATCCCGTGGCGCTGGGCATCGTGGCCGCGTTGGTGCTCGGCAAGGCTGTGGGCGTCTTCGGCACGACGTTCCTGGTCACCAAGACCACGCGCGCCAGCCTGGATTCCGGCATCGCCTGGATCGACCTTTTCGGGCTGGCGCTTCTGGCCGGTATCGGCTTCACCGTCTCGCTGCTCATCGGGGAGCTGAGCTTCGGTGCAGGTTCAGCCCACAACGACCACGCCAAGGTGGCCATCCTGGCGGGTTCCTTGATCTCGGCGCTGTTGGCCGCCGTCGTCCTTAAGGCCCGTAACCGGCGGTACCGGCAGGTGCAGGCGGACGAAGAACGGGACGACGACGGCGACGGCGTACCTGATGTCTTTGCCCGCAGCTGACGCGGAGGTGCCTCGGAGCTAGGCCGTTGCCTGGTTGAGGGCGTCCTCGGCAGCCACCCACGAGATCATGGCGCACTTGACCCTGGCTGCGTAGCGGGCTACTCCTTCGAACGCTGCGGCGTCGCCCAGGATCTCCGGGTCTGCCTGCACTTTGCCGCGGGAACGCAGGACTTCCCGGAAGTTGTCGATCACGGAATGCAGTTCCGCCACGGACATCCCCTCCCCCATCTCGCTGAGCACGGAGGCCGAGGCCATGGAAATGGAACAGCCGGCACCGTCCCACCTGATCTGCTGGACTGTTCCGTCCGCGACGGCGAGCCGCAACGTCACTTCGTCCCCGCACACGGGGTTCAGCTGGTGCGATTGACCGGTGGAGGCACCCGCAGGGGCCAGTGTTTCGGCGAGCCCGCTGCCGTGCCGCTGCTTGGAATGGTCCAGGATGATCTGCTGGTAAAGCTGGTCAAGACTCATGGTGCTGATGCCCGTTTCTTTGCAAAGTCAGTGTGATCAGGCCTGGAAGTAGGCCCGCACGCCCGAGACGGCGTCGAGGAAAGCATCGACGTCGTCCGTGGTGTTGTAGAGGTAGGTGCTGGCCCGGGTGGTGGCCGTTAGGCCGAGGCGCCGGTGGAGCGGCTGGGCGCAGTGATGGCCGACGCGAACAGCGATGCCGCGGTCGTCGAGGAACTGCCCGACGTCGTGGGCGTGGACACCGGCGACGTCGAAGGCTGCCAAACCGATCCGCTCAGCGCCGGACGCAGGACCAACGACGCGGATACCCTCGATGCTCTCGAGTCCCTTGACCAGGCGCTGGCCCAGGGTGGCCTCCCAGGCGTGGATGCGGTCGATTCCCGTTTCGGAAAGGTAATTGACGGCTGTTGCCAACGCCACAGCCTGGGAGATGCGCTGCGTTCCGGCTTCGAACCGCTGCGGCGCGGGCAGGTATTCCGCACGTTCCATGGTGACTGTGGTGATCATGGAGCCACCCGTGAGGAAAGGCGGCAGCACGTCCAGGAGCTCCTGCTTTCCATACAGCACCCCGACTCCGGTGGGAGCCAGCATCTTGTGCCCGGAGAACACGGCGAAGTCGACGTCGAGCTTCTTCACGTCCACCGCCATGTGGGGAACCGACTGGCAAGCGTCCAACACTACGAGCGCCCCGACACGGCGTGCCATGGCCACAAGATCGGCAACGGGATTGATGGTGCCCAGGACGTTCGAGGCATGGGTGAAAGCAAGGAGCCGGGTCCGGTTGCCGATGATCTCTCCAGCGGCATCAAGGCGAAGCGCGCCGTCGTCGGTAATGGGGATGTGCTTGAGCGTGGCACCGGTGCGGAAGGCGAGTTCCTGCCAGGGAATGAGATTGGCGTGGTGTTCCATCTCCGTGACCACGATTTCGTCGCCGGGACCGATGGCCAGTTCCTTCAAGCCGGAGCTGCCGCGGCCCTGGGCTGCCCACAGCGCCGCGTTGGACAGGGCATAGCTGACGAGGTTCAGACCCTCGGTGGCGTTGGAGGTCCATACGGTTTCCTCGTAGCGGGCACCGATGAAGTCCGCCACGGTCTGGCGTGCGTCTTCAAAGGCTTCGGTCGCTTCGACAGCCAGGTGGTGGGCGCCACGGTGTACGGCAGCATTGCGTTGCTCGTAGAACTCCTGCTCGGCTTCGATGACGCTGAGCGGATTCTGCGAGGTGGCACCGGAATCAAGGTAGATCAGCGGTTTACCGTTGACCAGTTGGTCCAGCACCGGGAAGTCGTTCCGGATCCGCAACACCTCCGCGTTGTCCATGGCATGCATGGACTGTTGCAGTGAGGCTGGAGTTGATACGGCAGTCAAGGGGCGCTCCTTGGGAATCCTTCAGGGACTCCTCATTATCCCACGTGGGCCCGGATCGGGCGGTGTGCCGTACAGCACGTCAGTTCCCGGCCCTCCCCGGAACCCAACCCAGGGGTGGCACGGCCTCGCTCTCCGTGACACCGCGGAGCCGCTCAACGAGGACCGATACCCGCCGGGCCGCCGCAGTGCGGGCCTTCGCCTGGTAACCGGCAGCCGCACGTGCGTAGCAAAGTGCTGCGTGGGCGAATTGCCGGTCTGCTGACAGTGAGCGGCCGGCCGCCTCCAGCGACTTGGGGTCGTCTTCCACCATGGCGGCCGCAAAAGTCCGCAACGCCGCACCACCGGTACCTTCGACGCCGGAAGCCGCGGCCGCCAGCCGCGGCAGGATGGCCGGATCCACGACGCCGGCACGGCCTGCGTTGAGCGCCAGGAGGGACAGCGCCTCAACCTCCAACAAGACACTTCCCGAGGATTGGGCTTCGTCCGCGAGCGCCATCAGGTGGGTGTAGGTACCGGACGAAACGTCCCTGGCCGCGGCACAGTAGAGGGCACTGATCCGGGACAGGAGATCGTCAGGCGACCCCCCAGCCAACCCTGTTTCGGCTCCCGAGGTGCTTAGTGCGGCCAGTTCCAGTGCCTCACCCGGGTTTCCGCTGAGCGCCTCGCAGTAGGCCATCATGGCCGCAGCCAAGGATCGCACCGGCGGCAGTCCGGCGTCGGACAGTTCTGCCAGTACCGCCTCAAGCGTGCCGCGCGCCGCCCCGGGGAATCCCTGGCCGAGCTGGGCGTAGGCCCGTGCTGTTTCTGAACATGCGGCCAGGTGGCTGGGCACCCCGTAGGCGGAGTACTCCAAGAGCGGGACCATGGCACTCCACCCCAGATTGTGCCGCAGGCAGATCACGTGCCGAAGTGCCGCGCCCGCACGGAACGTCGCCATGGACGGATCACCACCGACGACTTTCATTGCCTCAGTGGTCTTTTCCAGGGCCTCGGCGGCCGCACCGGACAGGAGCAAGCGTTCGGCCTCCCGCACCTTTCCTGCGATCCGCGCGGCGGGGTCGGCAACCGTGTCCCCTGCAGTCAGCCCGCCGTGCGCTGCGCCGAGCAGCTCCAGCGCCATGAGCCGCCCACCGGCGTCGGCCTTCACCTCCGCCGAGCTCGCCGCCGTGGCCAAGTGACGGAGGACAGGTGCGGCCTCAGCCAGTTGGCCTTCGGCAATCAATGCCCTCGCCCTGAGCATTCCTGCTTCGTCCCGGTGGCCCGGAGACTTCACAGCCGAGGCAGCCTGGAGGGCAAGTTCGGCGGTTACGGGCCGGTCGGCTGCCGGCGCCGCCGCCAGCAGGAGCTCATCCGGCAGGCCCAGCCCGCAGTCCAGGGTCCAGGTCATCCACCGCAACATGCTCGGTGCCGTCTCAAGCGTGAGTCCGGGGTCCTCGATCCGTTGATGAAGGGCAAGACTCTGGGACCTCGGAACTGCAAGCCGGAGGCCCTCCCCCCGCAACCACGAGCCCATCCGGACCATCGGAGACCTGCCGGGCAACAGCCTGATCTGGCCTTCGGACAGTAGGTTCTCCACGGCTTTGTGACCGCAATGGCGCTCCAAAACCTCGACGGCGACCGGCTCGGCCAGCGCTGTCAGCTCCAATGCCAGCCGCTCCTCAGGCAGCCGGGCAGCGTTTTCCGCCTGGACGCGATCCACGACGCCAGGCCACTGGCAATGCGCCCGGGTGTTGATCGTCCAATACCCTTCCCTCTGCACCAGGAGCCCGGCGCGGCGTGCGTCCTCCACGGCGAGGCACAGGATGCCCACGTTGAAGCCGCTGATGACTGCCAGAAGGCTGCTGGCCCGGCGTTGGACCTTGCCGCCGAGGAGAGAAACACACAGGGCGTGCGCCTCCGTGAAGGTGAAAGGCGGAAGAAGGTACTGCTCCATGAAGCCGTCTTCCCAGAGCTGATAGAGATCCTGCGGCAGCGGGCTCCGGCTGTCAGCGGTGGCAACGAGTTTTGCACCGAATCCAGGGATGAGCTGGAGCAGCACACCCAGGGAGGCAGGATCCACGTAGTGGATGTCGTCCACCAGCAGCACCAGCTGGGGACGGGCCTGCTGGTTTCGGCGTTTGTTGCCTCGCCGGGCGACGGGGGGCGAATACAGGTAGCTGGCCGGTCCGAGTGTGCTGGTCAGGGCGCGCAGGACATGGAGCCCCGGGAGCAAGCCCTCGCCGGTCCCCTCGGTGCCGGTCCCCCCGGTGCTGGTCCCCCCGGTGCTGGTCCCCCCGGTGCTGGCCCCCAGGACACGCGCGGCGCCACCCAGGACGCCTGTTGAGGCACCCAGGACACCGTATTGGGTCGCCGTCAGGTCCAGGCTTCCGGCGAAGGTCCTGACATCCATGGTCCCGGGAAGTCCGGCTTTGAGGGAGAGCAACATGTGGCTCTTGCCCGAGCCCTTCTCCCCTGCCACCAGGATGCCGCTCTTGGAAGATGACCGTACGGCGGAAAAGACGAGTTCCAGCAATTGCGCCCTATCGGGCAGTGTCGGAGATCCCAGCCTGGCTGCGACGGTGTCTTCGTCCAGCCAAGGGTCCGGCAGCATGCACACTCCAATAGCAGCAGTCCCATGTCCGGGAAGTTTTGATGTCCGCGATTCGCGGGGTCCCTGGCTTAGAAGCCGGCGGCGGCTGGGGGGAGAGTCTCGGTCTCAGAAGACTCTGTCGCCGCCGGCTTCGTTCAGGGCCGGACCACCCTTCGGTGGCCGGGGCATCGGCTGAAGAGACCACCGATGCGGTTGATGCGACTTTCGGAATCCCGGTGATGCTTGGGGCTGAACCGTTCTTCCAAGATCAATACTGCCGGGGGCGCAAAAGCCAAACACCAGTAATCGGTACTCGATTACTGGGGGGCTTTTCAGGGCTGGATACTGTGTTGTACTCAGTACGGGGAAGGGGCACTACTTGGTTCCGACACGAAAAACCCGCGAATTACTCCATTGATTGGTTAAATAGGGCAGGATTCCGCGTCAGAGCGCTAAAGGGAGTTTTCGGGTACTCGATCGGGCTCCGCGTCAGTGACGGACAGCAGCGCCAAGATCTTCACGACGACGGATGCCCAGCTTCGCGTAGCTGCGGTACAAGTGGCCTTCCACGGTGCGAACCGAGACCATGAGTTTCTCGGCGATCTGGCGATCCGTGAGACCTGATACGGCCAGCGCCACAATGTCCTGCTCACGCCGGGTCAGGGGCACGGCGTGATCGGACTCGGTGTTGGGGTCATGGACCACGGAGTCGCCCAGGCTGGCCTGGTTGACGTCCCGCATGACGGCGGCCTGCCGCGCTTCCGGACGCTTGCCTTCGGCGTCGAAGGTTGCCGCCGCCTTGTCGAACGCTGCTGCAGCAGGCCCCGGCATCCCGGCCGCGGACAGCAGGTTTCCTGCGTTCACGAAGGCCTGGCCGCCACCCTTCAATTGGGCTGCGGCGAGCGATTGCCATCCGGCCGCCCAGGCGCCCGTCATCAGGGATGCGGTCTCCTCGATGGACTCCACTGCAGCGACGTCCCCGAGTTCAGTCCTCAGGATGAGGTTCTGCAGGTGCAGGCCCGGCAACGTGTGCAAACGGCCGGTCTCCGGCAGGTCCCGCAGTTTTGGAAGTCCGGATCCTTTGCTGAGGAGTTCTTGGCCGGCCAGCGTGAACAGCCCGGCAAGCGCCTCAACGTAGTTGCTCCCCCTGCCAGGGACCTGTTCGCTTGCCAGCCGTTGTGCGAGCGCAGTGTTTCCGGTTTTGCCGGCCGCATAGAACGCCAGGGCGTGCCCCAGGCTCCTGAGCAGTTGCGGGTCCTTCACCCGGAGGGCTTCGACTGCGGGGGTCAGGAGTTCCGTGGCC
This sequence comes from Paenarthrobacter nicotinovorans, assembly GCF_021919345.1. Classification (NCBI taxonomy): domain Bacteria; kingdom Bacillati; phylum Actinomycetota; class Actinomycetes; order Micrococcales; family Micrococcaceae; genus Paenarthrobacter; species Paenarthrobacter nicotinovorans. The sequence goes on along the minus strand of NZ_CP089293.1, from coordinate 1,342,376 downwards.
TGCTCCGTGCGTCCTTGCCGCAGCAGGGCCAACCCCTTGAGCGCCTGGATGTCTCCGCTGAAGGTGATGAGCCCCATGGCTGAGCTTGCCGCATACCGGTCCAGGGCAGCATCGGCTGCACCCCAGTCCCCCGATTCCAAGGCCGCCAACGCGTATCGGACCAGGACGAAGTCGCCGAAGTACAGCAGGTTGTCGCTGTGTTCATCCACGAGGACCATGGCTTCGCGTCCGGCGTCGAAGGCTTGCTCGGGCTGGCCCTCAACGGTGAGGAGCTCGCATTTCATGGCCAGGAGGAAAATCCGGTTCATCACGCTGTCCGGCTCGTCGGTCCGGAGTCCTTCGGCAAACAGCTCCAGCCCCTCGCGAAGTTCACCGTAACGGCCTTCGTGGGCCAGTGCGGCCAGTTCCAGGGCCGAGGCATGCCTGTTGACCTGCGCGGCCATGGGGTCCGACGACGCTGACCCGTCCGTCAGGGATTTGGCGGCGTTGCGGGCGTCCGCTGCGATGCTGGACGCCGAATCGCCTTTGGCCGAGCGGGCGGCAGCCCACAACAAGCCCGCGCCCGTCGGTCCCAGCGGATCGGCGTCCAGGAACCCGTTTCCCTCCTCCAGCAGACGCACGGCACTGCTGTAATCGCCGTCGTTATAGCTGACCATGGCCATCACAGCGCGAGCCCGCGGCCGCAGCGCCTCTGAGCGGACTCTGCTGGCGGCGGCAACCGCCAAAGGATTCTGCAGGAGTTTGGCCGCAAGGAAAGCTGCCTGCAGCAGCTGTTCATCGGCGACGTCGGCACCACAGTCAAGCGCCCAGCTCACCATGCGGAGCAGCCCCTCAGCCGTGGCCGGTTCCACCGCAAGATGCTGCACCATCCGCTGGCGGATCTGGAGGCTGCGGGCAGGCGAAACGATCTGGCGCAGGGCCTCGCTGTACATCGGATGCCACATCTTCAATGGGCTGCCGGGGCCGTTCGTGGGGATCACGAGCCTGTTGTCCATCAAAGCCCGAACAGTGTCCCTGCCGACCTCCGCGTCCAGCAAAGCGGCAGGGACGGGCTCGGACAAGGCAATGACGAACATCGCCTCCCGTTCGGCCTCACTGGTTCGCAGCACCCTGTTCCGGACAACCTCGGCCAGGTTTTCGCCACTGCCCGAGGGTTCCCGTGTCAGGAGCCAGACGCCGTTTCGCCGCACCAGGTTCCCGTCCGCCCTGGTGTCATCCAGGAGACAGCGCAACAGCAGCGGATTGCCCTCGGACAATCCATGCAGCACGTCCACCGCGCTTGCCATGACCGTCCCGCCCAAGGTCTTCTCCACAAGTTCCGTGGCTGTTTCCTTGTCCAGGGGATGAAGCTCCAACCGCTCGGCCAAACCGTCGTACCAAAGTTGGAGCAGTGCCGCCGGAAGGCCAGGCCTGGGCCTGCTGGTTGCGACCAACCGGGCCCAGCCTGCAGTAACCAGTTCAGCCAGGATCTGCGTGCTGCCTTCGTCGAGCTCGTGGGCGTCGTCAACGATGAGCAGAAGGCGCGCACCTTCGCCGCCACGCCGCTTCTCGAACTGCGACCAGAATTCACGGAGGATGGCCACCGGCGATGTGGCCTGCTCCACAGGAAGGTCCAGCAAATAGGGCGCCAGGACACCATAGGGAACGGCGGACAGCGCAGGGCTGCCATGGACCCGCATCACCACCATTTCCGATGCCAGGCGGGCGGCTATCTCATCGGAAAGGGCGGTTTTACCGATGCCGGGATCTGCCACGACCAGAACGGCCCCGGCACCTTCCTGACGCAATATCTCCAGAGCCAGCTCCAATTCGGAGTCCCGGCCAACAAGGTGCTCAGCCTGCATGTGCAGCCCGTGCCGGAGTTGCGGATACTGCCCGTCCTACCTCACAGGAGCCCATTTAGCTCGCCCCGAGACGACACACCGAGCTTGGTGAATACCTGGTACAAATGGCCTTCTACTGTTCGCACAGACACCCCAATATCCATCGCGATTTCGCGGTTACTGACACCCTTTCCGGCGAGTTTAGCAATTTGGCGTTCCCGCTCGGTCAATACCGGCGCGTCGCTTCTTGGCTGGATGGGAAGAGCGGAGACGGAATGCTCCAGGCGTTCCAGCCTCAACTGGGCCGTCCGCGCTGTTGTCGTCTCGCCGGCATCGCGGGCGAAGTCCAATGCCATGGCCACGCACCGTGCTTCGACTACCAGCAAATCCAAGGAAGCGGCGGCGTCGGCGGCTGCCAACAGGGACCGTGAGCTCTTGCTCAACGAGCCACGGGCAAGGTCGCCGGAGATTTTCGCGAGCGGCCCTTGGCGGCGGCCGGCAATGTCCTCAAGCAGCCTGTACTCCTCATCGGAGCCTTCCACCGTGGCGCCGAAAAGGCAGATGCCCGCCGTCGTGTACCGCTGTTGCCCGATGTCGTCGTGGACCCTGGCAAGGAGCCTTTCCTTGACGTCGGAGTCGCCCATCCACCTGCCCGCCATCTCGGCGCAAAACTCCGCCACGGACTCGGAGAAGTACATCCCCATGCCCCGGCAGGTCCTGTACAGGTCCAGGTAGCGGCCTGCTTCGGCGGAATTGCCCAGTTGGGCGTAAGCGAACGCGGTGGCAGCGTAGGCCACCTTGTTCATGTTCATGGCGGGTCGGAGCTCGAGCTGGGCAACAGCGGAACGCAGCGGTTCGATCGCGCTGGCGGGCTTGCCGGCGTAGGCGTACGCCAAACCAACGCCCAGCTCAGTAAGTGCTCCGCGGTACTGGAGGCGGGACGGCCTTGACGGTGTGCGCCGCATCAGTTCGATGCATTTGCGCCACTGGCCGGACAGCAGGAGAACCAGGAAAGCGTGTTTGGCGAACGCCTCCTCCAGTTGGGCGGGCCTGTCCGTGTCCCCCAGATGCCGTGAAACACGTCGGGCGAGCTCCTGCGCTTCCAGCTCCCTTCCCAGAATGCACCGCGCTTCCATGAGGAAGAACGAGGACCTCAGCCAGTGCTCACGGTCCTCGCAGGGGTCCTTGGCCAGTTCCCGTTCCAGGTCCTCGATCATGGACGCGTACTCGCCCATGAACGTCTTGTACTCGTAGCTGCACAGCTGCAGACGGTTACGGGCCTTTGACAGTTCTTCTGCCGGATAATCGGCGGACTTCGCCTCGAGCGTTTCGAAGGCACCTGCGATGACACTCGGAACCATCCCGGACCGGCCGTCAATACAGGTCATGGCCTGGCATTGTGCTGCCGTGACCTCGGCGAACTCCAATGGGTCCAGCCCGGCGAGGTGGGACTCGGAGATTTCATCCAACGCCTGGGCAGCGTGCAGCGGCAGGTCCAGCATCAGGTAGGCAGCGGCTTTGAGCCGCTGGCCACGGACCCATTCACTGTCCTTGGGGTCCAGGGATGCGATGCACTGGATGGCGAAGTTGGGGTCGTAATCGTTCAACGCGGCGCGGCCTGCCGCAAGGGCCAACGCCGGGGAAGGCTGCGGTTCGTCCTCGCAGGCATGCATCCATGCGGCATAGCTCAACAGGTCCTGTGGAGCCAGTCCGCTGAGCTCCGGCTCTTTGGGGCCGTACAGCATCGTCTTGAGTTCCTTGGTGCGGCGCGTGCTCAGCCAGCTACGCACTACCTCGCCCACGTAGGGATCCCGCAAGGAGACCCAGTGTTCACCGTTCCTCTGGACGGTGAGCAGCCCGGATTCTTCCATCTCCACCAGGACCTGTGTCCCAAAGATGGCCGCAAGATCCACCAGAGTAGCGCGCTGCGCGCAAGCCAGGACTTCGACGACCGTCCTGCTGGCCTGCGGTTCGCGCGCCAATCTGGAACGGACGAAGTCCTCCACCACCGTGGCTCCCTCCAGTGTGATCCGGTCACGGAGGGTCCACACGGAGTCGTTGAGAACCAGGTTGCCCCTGTGGCGCTGATCCTCCAGGAGCGCGTGCAGCAGCATGGGGTTGCCGCCTACGGCCGCGTGCAGCGACCCCGCCAGGGTGGTTGATACGTAGTGGCCCAAAACCGAACCAAGCACCTGCTTTGCCTGTTCTTCGCTGAGCGTGTTCAAGTGAACCTCGCCCAGCTCACCGTCCAGGACCATGCGGTGGAAATCCGCCGGGAGATCGCTGGCCCGCTGCACCGTGGCCACCACTTTGGCCGTGCCCGTGGCCATGAGGTTCAACAGCACGCCGGTACTCATCGGATCCATGCCGCCCGCGTTGTCAACGATGAAGACCGTTTCACGTCCGGCGGCTTCGGTCCTGATCAGATTGGTGACCGCGTGCAGGATGCCTGTCGGGGAACCCACGGCTTCCGAGGGCAAACGGGCCAGCAGGAAACCCAGGCATCCATAGGGGGTTTGGCCGTTCGCAACGGTATTGCGGAGCTGCAGGCTGTGGACCTTGGGGCCGAGGGATGACACCACTGCCCTGGCCAGCCCCGATTTGCCGATCCCCCGTTCGCCGGTGAGGACCACTCCGAAGGTCAGGGGCGATTCAAGGTACTTGATGGCCTTGGACAGGTCGTGGCTGCGGGCCAGAAGCGACCAGGTCTGGCGATCGCTGGGTCCGCCCACAAGATCGGGAGCCGCAGCCCTCGCTGCGCCTCCACCGCTCCTGTTTAGCAACTCCGACGACATCCGCATCCTTAGCTAACACATTCGCGATAGTCCCCCACCGCTCATCTGCGTACCATGCACACTACCTTCGGGCGCCGACAGTTTGTAGGCCTTAAGGTCCTCCGGACCGTCAGTCTTTGATCAGGCTTTACTCAAGATTTGCTCAAGCTTTGGGCGGGTGGTGCTTCTGCTGGGCCGCCAACAGGCCCTGGCTGATAAGCAACTCCACAGCGTCAGCTGACTCGTCGAGGAGGAAGGGCAGCTCTTTCTTCTCCGCGGTGGCGAAATCCCGCAGCACGTAGTCGGCCGTATCCATCCGTCCAGGAGGCCTTCCGACGCCCACTCGGACACGCAGATAGTCCTTTGTAGCCAGGGCCTTCGAAATGTCCCGGAGACCGTTGTGGCCTCCCTCGCCGCCGCCAATTTTTAACTTGACTGTGTTAAAAGGGATGTCGATCTCATCGTGGACAGCAATCACATGGTCCGGGGCGATGTCGAAAAACTTGCACAGCCCCGCCACGGGACCTCCGGAAACGTTCATGTAAGTCATCGGTTTGGCCAGCACCACGCGGGGACCGCCGATGCCCAGGCGTCCCTCCACTACCTGTGCGCGGGCCTTGTGGACCTTGAACTTTCCACCCATGCGGGAAGCCAGTTCGTCCAGCACCATCTGGCCAACATTGTGCCGGTTGTTGCTGTACTCACTACCGGGGTTGCCGAGGCCGACGATCAGCCAGGTGTCAGTCATGGGTCTCATCCTAGGGAACGTAGTTGGGAGGAGCGGAGATGCGGAGGGCTGGAGCAAAGGAAAGTGGCCGGGACCCAAAGGGACCCGGCCACTGAACGGCGTCAGCCTCAAGCGGTCAAAAGACTACTCGGCAGCTGCTTCCGTGGTCTCTTCTTCTTCGGTGCTTGCCTCTTCAGCAACGCGGACCACCAGGGTGTCACCTTCGGTGAGGAGGGTGGAACCCTTCGGCAGTTCGAGGTCCGAAGCGTGGATGTTCTCGCCGGCCTTGCGGCCTTCGATGTTGACCTCGACGGCGGTGGGCACGTGGGTTGCCTCGGCTTCGAGGGAAACCGTGGTGGCTTCGAGGCTGGCAACAGCACCCGGAGCAACTTCACCGGAGACGTGGATGGCGATGTCGACGGTAACCTTCTCGCCGGCCTTCACGGTCTGGAGGTCAACGTGCTCGATGATCTGCTTTACGGGATCGCGCTGGATGTCCTTCACGAGCGTCAGGTGCTGCTCGCCGTCGACGTCGATTGCGAGGAGGGCGTTGGAAACGCGCACGGCCAGGGTGGTGGCGCGGCCCGGCAGGTTGATGTGGATCGGCTCTGCGCCGTGGCCGTAGATGACAGCCGGGATCTGGCCGGCCATGCGTGCACGGCGGGCGAAACCCTTGCCGAATTCGGTGCGCAGTTCTGCGGTGAGCTTCTGCTCAGACATGTGTACTCCTTGATTACTGTGGCGCCCGGAAGGATCCGGGCTGGTATTTCAGCAAGGGCGGAGGTCTGGAGACCTTCTACGCCCGGCTGAAGCCGGCCGCGGAGCAGCCGTTCTGCCTGTGTTGAAGGAGATGCAGACCCAGTCGATAACGGAGACCCGCAATCTGGTCCACGAACTGCGGACCGGATGTGCTCTCCCTCGCCAAGGTATCCCCAAGAGTTTAGCAGCGGAACGTCCGCTTTCTGAAAACGGGCATGAAAAAACGGGCCACCCACTCGCCCGGAGGCGGCGGATGGCCCGTTCAGTCAGCTGGCTTCAGGCCTAAGCTTTGCCGTCGAACAGGCTGGTGACCGAACCGTCGTCGAACACTTCACGGATGGCGCGTGCAATCAAGGGTGCGATCGACAGAACCGTGAGCGACGGGAATCGCTTCTCAGCCGGGATGGGCAGGGTGTTGGTGACCACAACTTCGCGGGCGCCGGAGTCGGCCAGCCGCTGCGCTGCGGGATCGGAGAAAACAGCGTGGGTGCAGGCGATGATGACATCCTTGGCGCCGGCATTCTTCAGCACCTGGACAGCGCCGGAGATGGTTCCACCGGTGTCGATCATGTCGTCGATCAGAACACAGGTGCGGCCCTCAACCTGGCCCACAACGGTCTTGGAGACAGCCTGGTTTGGCACCGTGAGGTCGCGGCTCTTGTGCACGAACGCGAGCGGGGCGCCGCCCAGGCGTTCGGCCCACTGCTCGGCAACGCGGACACGTCCGGTGTCGGGGGAAACAACAGTGATGTTGTCCGCTTCAACCTTGGTCCGGATGTAATCAGCCAGCAGCGGGATGGCCATCAAGTGGTCAACGGGGCCATCGAAGAAGCCCTGGATCTGCGAGGTGTGCAGGTCCACGGACATGATGCGGTCCGCGCCGGCCGTCTTGTACAGGTCCGCGACGAGGCGGGCCGAGATCGGCTCGCGGCCGCGGCCCTTCTTGTCCTGGCGGGAGTACGGGTAGAACGGCGAGACAACCGTGATCCTCTTGGCAGAGGCGCGCTTGAGGGAATCGATCATGATCAACTGCTCCATGAGCCAGTTGTTCAGCGGTGCCGGGTGCGCCTGGATGACGAAGGCATCGGTGCCTCGCACGCTCTCGGCCGAACGGACATAGATTTCACCGTTGGCGAAGTCGTAGGCGTCGATGGGCAGGAGCTCGGTCTCCAGCTCCTTCGCGATTTCCTGCGCCAGCTCCGGATGCGCCCTTCCGGCGGCGAGAATCAGTTTCTTCTCACCGTGTGCGGTAATTTCGCTCATGCCTGATTGCCTTCTTCTGTGGTTGCCGGGGATTGTGAGGGAATGGAGGAGGACTTCTCTTGCGCGGCCTCGGCCAGCTTTGCGGAGCCGCTGCCGGGACGGTTCGCGATGACCCAGCCTTCAGCGTTGCGCTGGGCGGCCAGGCTGACGGCCAGGGCGCCTGCCGGCACGTCCTTGCGGATGACTGCCCCGGCACCGCTGTAGGCGCCGTCACCAACGGTGACAGGGGCGACGAAGACGGTGTTGGAACCGGTGCGGACGCCCGAGCCGATCACCGTGCGGTGCTTCTTCTCGCCGTCGTAGTTTGCGGTGATGTTGCCGCAGCCGATGTTGGTGTCCTCACCGATTTCGGCGTCACCGGCGTAGCCCAGGTGGGAAAGCTTGGAACCGCGGCCGATGGTCACGTTCTTGGTTTCGTAGAACGCGCCGATCTTGCCGGTCTCGCCCAGCACGGTGCCCGGGCGGAGGTACGTGAAAGGTCCTACGCTTGCCTTGGCGCCGATCGTGGAACCGGAACCGTGCGTTCGGGTCACCTTGGCACCCTCCCCCACGTTCACATCGGTGAGCGTCGTGTCAGGACCCACGACGGCGTCGCGCGCCACGGTGGTGGAACCGTGCAGTTGCGTGTTGGGCAGCAAACGGACGTCTTCGTCGAGGGTGACAGTGGAGTCGATCCACGTGGTGGCGGGGTCCACCACGGTCACTCCGGCGCGCATCCAGGCTTCGATGATGCGGCGGTTGTGCTCGGCGCCGAGTGCCGAAAGCTGGATGCGGTCGTTGGCACCCTCCACCTGCCAACGGTCTTCGGTCACGACGGCGGCAACCCGGCCGCCGGCGTCGCGCGCCAAACCGAGGACATCGGTCAGGTACATCTCGCCTTGGGCGTTGTCAGTGGTCACCTTGGCCAAGGCAGTCCGGAGCACTGCAGCGTCGAAGGCGTAGATACCGGAGTTCACCTCGCGGATGCTGCGCTCAGCATCGCTGGCGTCCTTGTGTTCGCGGATGCCCGTAACGGTGCCGTCAGCGGCGCGAAGAATGCGGCCGTAACCGGTGGCGTCATCCAGGACTGCAGTGAGAACGGTGACGGCGTTGGCTTCGGACTCGTGAGTGGTGACCAGTTCGGCCAGGAGCTCGCCGGTCAGGAGGGGAACATCGCCGTAAGTGACCACCACGGTGCCCGTGAGTTCGCCTTCGGTATCCAGGGCGTTCAGCGCGACTTCCACTGCACGGCCTGTGCCGGGAACCTCGTCCTGGTCAACAATGAGGGCCTCGGGGTCCAGTGCAGAGACGTGCTCGGCTACCCGGTCTCGCTCGTGCCGGACAACCAGAGCGAGCTTCAAAGGGTTGATGGCCCGGGCTGCGAGGAGGGCGTGGCCAACCATTGACCGGCCGCCGATTTCGTGGAGGATCTTGGGAGTGCGCGACTTCATGCGCGTTCCGGCGCCTGCGGCCAAGACGATCACCGCTGCGGGACCGTTGGTTTCGGGGCTCACGTACTGGCTCTCCTTGCTCGGTATGTCCCGGGTAACCCGGCTTCGGAATGCTGCCATCCAACAATGGACCCAGGCACCGTTAGAGCCGTCGCAGGTACAGAGAAGGAGCGCGTTTTCCGACCGTTCCGCCCATAGGATTCGAACCTATACTCCACGGCTCCAAAGGCCGGGGTGCTGCCGTTACACCAGAGCGGACCGTGCATGGTTCATCCTTCGGACCAGCGGCCCGTAAGGTCTCCCGGCTCACCGGGTTCCACACACAAGAAACTAGTTTGCCATGACCTTTGCATGCTTCGCGACTTGACCCCTCGGCAAACGCTTCGCGACGCACCATTGCACGGTGCGTTCACCCGCACCACCGACCATCTGGGGCATGATGGTCACGTGAGCAAGCGCACTGATCTTTCCCGGCCTGTGGGCACCTCTGCCCCGCTCGACCAAGCGTCCGAAGGCCAGCCAGTGCGCGTCAGGATGACGGGCCAACAGCGCAAGTCGCAGTTGATCGGCATCGGCCGTGCGCTGTTTGCCAGCCGGGGCCTGGACGGCACCACCATCGAGGAAATTGCCGCTTCTGCCGGTGTTTCCAAGCCCGTGATCTATGAACATTTTGGCTCCAAGGAAGGGCTGTACCGGCAAGTCGTCGAGACCGAGTTCCGGATCCTCCTGGACTCCATCACCGAGGCCCTCAGCACCGAAGCCAAGCCCCGCGTGCTGGTTGAGCGGGCCGCTTTGGCTCTCCTCGGTTACATCGAGGACCGCACGGACGGCTTCCGGATCCTGATGCGCGACGCCCCGCCGTCGCAGCCCGAGGGAGCTTTCTCCACTCTGCTATCGCATGTCACCGCACGGGTGGAGCACCTGCTCTCCGACGAGTTCGCCCGCCGTGGCTTCAGCGCAGCCGATGGAGCAATGTACGCCCAGATGCTGGTGGGGATGGTAGCGATGACCGGCCAGTGGTGGCTCGACAGCCGCGAGCCCGATAAACGCGCCGTTGCAGCCCACTTGGTGAACCTTGCCTGGAACGGGTTGACGGGGCTCCAGAAGGAACCCGGACTGCGCTCCGAGGACTGACCCTCCCTCACATCCCTCAAGCTTCACCCCACCCCTCCCTCACACCCCTCAAGCTTCACCCCAACCCTCCCTCACACCCCTCAAGCTTCACCCCATCCCTCCGCGGCATGAGTAGGATGTGCGCATGACAGCACCCCAGCTTTATCTCAGCTTTCCCGGCACAGCACGCGAAGCTCTGGGTTTCTACGCAGGAGTGTTCGGTGGAGAACTTACTCTTCACTCCTATGAGGACTTTTCGCGCACCGACGGTCCCGCCGACGCCGTCGCCCACGGAGTCCTCACCGGCGTCGTTGCCCTATACGGAGCCGATGCAGCCGCGGACCAAATGCCTGTCCGGATCGAAGGCGCCATGCTCTCGCTGCTGGGCACGGCGGAGCCTCGGATCCTCCACGAGTGGTTCGACAAGCTCGCCGACGGCGGCCGCATCGTGGACCCCCTGGCCAAGAAACCGTGGGGAGCTTCCGATGGTCAAGTCATCGACCGTTATGGTTTGCACTGGCTGATTGGCTACGAACCCACGCCGTGATGTGAGCAAGCGCCACGCCCAAACCCCAGGAACGTGAGCAAGCGTCACGCTCAAACCCTAGGGATGTGAGGGAGCGTCGTGGCCAAGCGACGGCGGGACCCCGCCGGACGCAACACACGACGGCGGACCCCGCCGCCGCAGCCGACGAGATTGCCGCCGGACGCACCAAGGCGCGGACTAATCGCCCAGGATCTCAGCGGCCTCGAGCCACTCCAGTTCCAGGCCCTCTTTTTCGTCGAGCAACTCACGGAGCTTGGTATTGAGTTCTCCCAGGGCGTCGAAGTCACCGGATTCGGACTTCGCCGCCATCTGGGCGTGGAGTTTCTCTTCCTGCTGCGCGATCTTGCCGAGCTGCCGGTCGATCCTGTTGAGGTCCTTGCGGGCTTCACGCTTCTCGGCTTCACTGGCACCGGACGGAGCGGCAGCGGACGAAGAAGACCCGCTGGCAGAAGTCGGCGCACCGGATCCCCCACCAACAGCGCCCGACGCCAGGGCGGCTTCACGCAGTTCGAGGTATTGGTCCACCCCACCGGGCAGGCCACGGAGTTTGCCGTCACCCAGCAATGCCATCTGGTTGTCGGTGACGCGTTCCAGGAGGTAGCGGTCGTGGCTGACGACCACCAAGGTGCCCGGCCAGCCATCAAGAACATCTTCGACGGCGGCAAGGGTGTCGGTATCGAGGTCGTTGGTGGGTTCGTCGAGCATGAGGACGTTGGGCTCCCCTACCAGCAAGCGCAGCAACTGGAGCCGCCGCCGTTCGCCACCGGAGAGGTCGCTCACGGGCGTCCACTGCTTCTCCTTCGTGAACCCCAACTGCTCGACCAACTGTCCGGCGGTAAACTCCTTGCCGCCAACACTGAATGACCGCTTTTCGCGTTCGATGACTTCGATCACACGCAAGTCCGACACGTCATCGAGCTCTTTGACGTCCTGGGTCAGCACTGCCGTCACTACGGTTTTGCCGCGTTTGACCTTGCCGGAAGTCGGCTGGATCTCGCCGTTGAGCAGTTTCAGGAGTGTGGACTTGCCGGCTCCGTTGACACCGACCAGGCCGAGCCGTTCGCCCGGCGCGAGCCGGAGGGTGATGTTGTCAAACAGTTTTTGACCACTCTGGCCACCCTCGAAGTCCAGGGTGACGTTTTCAAGGTCCAGCACGTCCTTGCCCAAGCGGGCTGTTGCCATCTTGCTGAGCGCCACGGAGTCGCGGGGGTCCGGCACGTCGGCGATGAGGTCGTTGGCAGCTTCGATGCGGAACTTCGGTTTCGCCGTCCGGGCGGGCGCACCGCGGCGCAGCCAGGCAAGTTCCTTTTTGACGAGCTGCTGGCGTTTACCTTCGACGACGGCGGCCATGCGGTCGCGCTCGGCGCGCGCCAGAACGTAGGCGGCGTAACCGCCGTCGAACATGTCCACCATGGCGTCGTGGACTTCCCAGGTGTAGTTGCAGACCTCATCCAGGAACCAGCGGTCGTGGGTGACCACCAGGAAGGCGCCCTGGTTGGTGCGCCACCGTGTCTTCAGGTGCCGGGCAAGCCAGGCGACCCCTTCGACGTCGAGGTGGTTGGTGGGTTCGTCCAGCATGATGACGTCATGGTCTTCAATGAGGAGCTTGGCCAGGGCCACACGGCGCTTCTGGCCACCGGAGAGGGCATGGACGTTGGCGTGCCAGTCGACGTCCCCCACCAGGCCGCCCATGACTTCGCGGATCTTGGCGTTGGCCGCCCATTCGTGATCTGCGCGGTCGCCGACAATCGCAGCGCCGACCGTCAGGTCGCCGTCCAGCACGTCTCCCTGGTCCAGGTAGCCCACAGTGACGTCACCGCGCTTGGTGACGCGGCCGGAATCCGGGGTGGATCGCAGGGCCAGAAGCCGCATGAGCGTGGACTTGCCGTCGCCGTTGCGGCCCACCATGCCAATCCGGTCGCCATCCTCCAAACCGAGGGTGACGCCGTCAAGGACAGTGCGGGTCGCGAACGAAACGGTGAGGTTTTCGCCGCCAAGCAGGTGGGCCAATGGGTACTACTTTCTACTGCCGGGAATGCGGAGAGGTACTAAAGGAGGGTATCGGAGATGATCCGGGCTCCGGGAACGGGGCCGTGGACGGCCACCGCTGTGTGCCCGCGGTGGGTCAGCTCCTCGGCGAGGACGCTGGCGGAGACGGAGTCCCGGGCCAACAGGGCGATGGTAGGGCCGGAACCGGAGACCATGCCGGCGAGGGCGCCGCGTGCTTCGCCCAAGCCGATGGTGTCGCGCAGTTGCGGCGCAAGGGCGATCGAAGCCCGCTGGAGATCGTTGATGAGGACGCGGCTCAAGGTTTCGGGATCCCCGTTGCGCAGGGCCTGCAAAATGGTGGGATCCACGGCAACCGGCTCGGGAATGTCCGCACCTTCGGAGTCACGCAAGCCATCCAGGGTACGGAAGACGTCCGGGGTGGAGAGCCCGTAATCGGCGAAGACGAGCACCCAGTCCATTTGGGCCTTGGCCAGAGCCGGCGACAGTTTGTCGCCCACGCCGAGCCCGACGGCTGTGCCGCCAAGGAGCGAAAACGGCACGTCTGCGCCCAGTTCAGCCGCCAGATGCGCGAGTTCCTCGCGGGAAAGGCCGCTGTTCCACAGCGCATCGCAGGCCAGGAGCGTGGCCGCCGCGTCCGCGGAACCGCCGCCCATACCGCCGGCGACCGGGACCCGCTTGGTGATCTCAAGGTGCACACCCGTGGGCTTTTCGGAGACCTCGGCCATGATTGCTGCAGCCTTGTAGGCGAGGTTTCGTTCGTCCAGGGGAATGTCCACGCCGTCCAGGTCCAGCGTGCTGTCCGGACTGATGCTGACGGTGATTCCAGGGCCTTCGGTGCTGGTGGCCGCAACTTCTTCGTACAGGGAGACGGCCAGGTAGACGCTCGCCACGGAGTGGTAGCCGTCTGGCCTGAGCGGACCAACGCTTAGGGAGACGTTGACCTTGCCGGGTGCCTTGACGCGGACTGTCCGGGCGTGGAAGCGGTCTCCCGCGAATGGGAGACCGCCCGGTCTGCTGGTTCCCGGATTCATGCGCCCACGGGGTGGCGGGCTTCGGCAATCCTGACATAGGCGGAGATATCCAGGACTTCGCCGCGTGCTGTGGGGTCGACGCCGGCCGCCACGAGGCAGCGTTCAGCCTCTGCGGCGCTTCCGGCCCAGCCCGCCAAGGCGGCGCGCAGGGTCTTCCTGCGCTGGGCGAAGGCAGCGTCGATGACGGCGAAGACCTGCTCGCGGGTGGCGTGCGTAACGGGAGGTTCGTGCCGGGTGAAGGCGACCAGTCCGGAGTGGATTTTCGGTGCGGGCCAAAAGACGTTCATCCCGATAACGCCGGCCTTGCGCATGTGCCCGTACCAGGCTGCCTTGACCGACGGAACGCCGTAGATCTTGGAGCCCGGGCTTGCAGCAAGGCGGTCGGCCACTTCGTCCTGCACCATGACCAGTCCGTGTTGCAGGGTGGGGAAATGCTGGAGGAGGTGCAGGACCACGGGAACGGCCACGTTGTACGGGAGGTTGGCCACCAACGCCGTCGGATCGACGGGCAGCTCCGTGACCTTCATGGCGTCGGAGAGCACCAGGTGGAAATTGTCCTGGGCCTCGGGGCGCCATTCCCGCACCGTCTCGGGCAGTTTTCCTGCCAGGACGGGGTCGATCTCCACGGCCACGACATTCTTGGCCGCATCCAGGAGTCCGAGCGTCAGGGAACCCAGTCCGGGTCCCACTTCCAGTACGGTCTCGTCGGCATCGATAGCGGCCGCTGTCACGATCCTGCGGATGGTGTTTCCATCGATCACAAAGTTCTGCCCCAGTGTTTTCGTGGGGCGTACACCGATTTCCTCGGCGAGCCGTCGGATGTCGGTTGCGCCCATCAAAGGCGCGACGGCGGCGGGTTCGGAATTCGGTTCAGTCACCTAGGTATCGTATCGCCTGTCCGGGGTCAGGCTGCGTGCGCGCAGCCCCAGTCGCTGAGGCCGTTCTTGGCGTACAGGCGGTTGGCGATCTCGATTTGCTGGGCCTTGGTGGCGAGGTTTGCGGTCGGAGCGTAGGCGCCACCACCGTTGGCAAGCCAGGTGGGGCCGGAGAACTGGAGTCCACCGTAGTAGCCGTTACCGGTGTTGATGGCCCAGTTTCCACCGGACTCGCACTGGGCGATCCTGTCCCACATGGCCTCGTTCGGAGCACCGGTGGGACCGCTTGATACAGGGGCTGCTGCAGCAGCAGCGGCTGCGGGTGCTGCCACGGGGCGGGCCTTGGTGCCTACGCTGATCTTTTCTGCGACCGGCGGGGTGGCCACGTTGCTGGAGACCAGGGTTCGCGACGCTTCGCGCCCATCCACGAGAACCAGCTTGAAGGTCTTGACCAGGGAACCGGCGACGCCTTCCTGGGTGACTTTTTCCTCACCCTTGAAGAGATCGGCGCTTTCGGTCTTGACGCTGTCGAACGGCACTTCTTCAGTGGCCTCGGCCGTCTTGCTGGTGTCCACGCGGGAAACCTTGATGACCATGTCCTGGATGACGGGGGCGTTGCCGGGCTGGGACAGGCGGTCGTTGGCGCCTACCGTGACACCGGCGTCCTTGAGGACGGTGGCAACGTCAGCAGCTGTGGTGGTGGTGCTGGTGCTCTTGCCGTCGGCAACCACGCTGATGGTCTTGGGGGTGGAAATGGAGACGAAGGAGCCCGTAACTTCCAGGGCAGCTTCCTTCGGCTGGGAAACCTGCGAGGAGCTGGCTACACCAAGTTCACTGACCAGTCCGGCGACGTCGGAGGCGGTGGTGTTGACCGTCTTGCGGGCGCCGTCCAGTTCAATGGAGACCGCCTTGGCCAGGTTGATGTTCACCACGGAGCCGTTATCGACACGCGCGTCCAGGGCCGGTGAAACGCGGTCTGCGTCCTTCAGCTCGACCTTGGCTGCCTTGACTACTTCGTCAACAGTGCCGCCAAAGGTCTGGATGGAGCTTACCTTTCCGTCAACGTTGAGGGTGACGGTCTTGTTGTTGCCGACGAAGGCGACCACACCGACCACCAGTGCTGCAACTACCAGCAACTGGGCACCTACTTTGAGGAAGCTGAACTTGCCATCCGTTGTGAAGAACTTGATCACGATTGCCCATAACTCTCAGACCATCCGGGCACGGGGAAAAGCACAGAAATAATGCCAGCCGCAAAACCGAGGGGCCAGGCAAAACTGCCTGGTCCCACTCTTGCTGCCGGCATCTGTGCCGCCAAAAAACATTCAACTGAACGGTCCGGAATCAACCGGACCAGTTGTCCGAAGGCCTTCCCCGACCCCGGCTACTTGTTTAACACAGTAACCGATCTGTTATAAACGAACCAAGACTTCTGCATACCGGGTATCCATCCCCGAACGCCCGCTGCGCGCAAATCACTACTGGTTCAGGCCCAGGAACCGTAGGCTTCCAAGGTATTTTCGGCCAAGCGCGAACAGAGTTCGGCCAAGTCACTTTCTGTCACCTCGGCCATGGACCGGACGGTGTACGGGACCATGTAGCTCGCGTTCGGACGGCCGCGGTGCGGGTGGGGCGTCAGGAAGGGCGAGTCGGTTTCAACCAATATCCGGCTTGGCTCGGCGATGGCCAGCGCCGATCGCAGGTTTCCGGCATTCTTGAAGGTCATGGTGCCGGCGAAGGACATGTACCAACCGTTGTCATTGCAGATCCGTGCGAGTCCCTCGTCCCCCGAGAAGCAATGGAACACCACGCGTTCCGGTGCTCCTTCTTCCCGCAGTACCTGCACCACGTCGTCGTGCGCGTCGCGGTCATGGATCTGCAAGGTCAGTCCCAGGCGCTTGGCGATGTCGATGTGGCGACGGAAGGAATAGCGCTGGTGGGCCAGCCCCTCACCGTGGGTGCGGAAAAAGTCCAAACCGGTCTCGCCGATGGCCCGGACACGGGGATGTGCTGCCAGTTCCTCAATTTCCGCGAGCGCGGCATCCAATTCACCGCGGCCCGCATAAACGGGAGCATCGTTGGGGTGGATTGCCACTGCCCCCAGCAGCCGCGGATCAGCGTCCACGGCCTGCACAGTGAAGCGCGAAGACTCAAGGTCGCAGCCAACCTGCACAGCTCCCTGCACGCCAACTGCCTCTGCGGAGTCCATGGCGTCCCGGACCGATACCTCGATCAATCCGTGCCGGAAGTCCAGATGTGTGTGGTTGTCCATCACCGGTACGGGCAGGGGTTCGGGCGCGGGCGGGTATTCCCGGCGGGCGTCCGGCTTTTCGTCAGCGCCCGGTGACGCGCGGTAAGGGGCAGGAGCAAGGGAATTGCACATGCTCCCACCTTAATCGGACTGCGGTCCTCCTGCAGTCCGGATAAATTCCAGTTGGCACATAAATTCCGGGGAGCACTATGTCAGGGACGGCCAAAGTCTGGGTAGTCTGGAACGGACAGGCGGCCAGCACCGGCGGTGCCGCGGCGAAGGCTGAAGGGCATTCCATGGAGTCAAAGCGACAAGCCACCGTTGAATCCTCGCCTCTTCAGGGCGAGGATTACAGTTCGCTGCCCCGTGATGGCGCAGGACTGAACGGGCACAGGCCGCAGGTCCTGGACCAGGACAGGTTCCATGATGCCAGCGAGCGCATCCTTGGATCCATTAACAAAGTCATTGACGGCAAGGCCGATGCCGCCAAGCTCGCGCTCACTGTCCTGCTCGCCCAAGGCCATCTGCTGCTGGAGGACGTACCCGGCGTCGGAAAGACCCTGCTGGCAAAGACGCTGGCCCGCACCGTGGACTGCACCGTCTCCCGTATCCAGTTCACCCCGGACCTGTTGCCCTCGGATGTGACCGGCGTTTCCATCTACAACCAGTCGTCACGGCAGTTCGAGTTCCGCCCCGGAGCGGTGTTCGCGAACATCGTGATTGGCGACGAAATCAACCGGGCATCGGCCAAAACCCAGTCTGCTCTGCTGGAATGCATGGAAGAGCACCAAGTCACTGTGGACGGCCATTCGTACCAGCTGGGTTTGCCGTTCATGGTGGTGGCAACCCAGAATCCGATCGAGATGGAGGGCACCTATCCGTTGCCCGAGGCCCAGCGCGACAGGTTCATGGCCAGAATCTCGATGGGGTATCCGGACAAGGACGCAGAAATCGAGATGCTGGAAACGCACCAGGCCACTTCGCCCCTGGCCAAAGTGACCCCGGTGGTCACGGCCAGCGACGTCGCGGCAATGATCGCCACAGTCCAACAGGTCCATGTCTCCACTGCGATCAAGGAATATACGGTGGCAATCGGCAGGGCCACCCGGGACAGTGCCCGCCTTCGCCTGGGTGCCAGTCCGCGGTCCCTGTTGCAGCTGCTGCGAGCGGCGAAGGCCACAGCCGCTCTGGATGGCCGGGATTTCGTCCTTCCGGATGACGTGGTGGATGTCGCTGAATCAGTGCTCGCCCACCGGATCATCCTGGACCGCAAGGCGGCCAGTTCCGGTGATACGCCGCAGAGCGTCCTTCGTGGAATCCTGGGGTCGCTGCCGGTGGCCCAGGACCCGCCCGGTGCGTGGCGCAGGGACCGCCACGCCGTTTAGGAGGTACCCGCAATGGCACTCATGGACCGGCTTCCCAAACACCTGTTCACTACCCGGGGCTGGGGTCTGCTGGCCGCGGGCGCAATCTCCCTTGGGGCCGCCTACGTGATGGGCCGGCGCGATCTTCTGACCCTTTCGGTACTTCTGCTCCTGCTCCCCCTGGTTGCCCTTGCCGGAGTACGGGTCCTCAAGCCCAAGTTCCAGGTGTACAGGGAGTTCAATCCGTCCACGGTGGAAACATCCAGCACCACCACAGTCCGCCTGGCTGTAGCGCGGACGTCCTATTCCACGGGGCATGTGATCATGGAGGAACAATTGCCGCCCCGTTTCGGCCAGCCGCCTGCCTTCCGTTTCCCCGCCCGCTCCGCTTCGGGAGGCACAAGCCGCTACGAGTACCACCTCCGATCCGGTAAGCGCGGACAGTTCCGGATCGGTCCGGTCACCGCAGAGTTCAGCGATCCCTTCGGCCTTTCCTTGCGGCGGCACTCAATCGACGACGGCGACCTCCTCACCGTGACGCCGGCCGCCGTCGAGCTTCCGGTCACCGGCCTCGCCGGGGCCCGCGGGAACGACGGCGTGACGGCGACGCGGATCCGCGCCAACCCCAGCGACGACGACATCATGACCCGCGAATACCGGCACGGCGACCCCATGCGCCGCGTCCATTGGGCTGCCACGGCACGTCACGGCCAGCTCATGGTCCGCCAGGAGGAATCCGTGACCACCCCGGAAGCCACCATTGTCCTGGATCAGCGCTTCTCGGCCTTCGCTGCCGGCGCTGGTTCCGTTTTTGGCGGCCATGACGAAGACTCCGACCTGGTGACTGGCCCGGATTTTGAATGGATGGTGACCGCTGCCGTATCGATCGCGGCGCATCTGTCGGAGCGGAACTATTCGCTGCGGATTCTGGATGTGTTCGGCGCACCGGCATTCCTCCGTTCCCGCTCGGCACCGGATCCCGACGCGGAGGAATTCTCCGGTGTTGGCGGCCTCCAGGCCATCGCGGAAGGGTTGGCGGCCATCGAGCTCAGCGGTCCCCGGCACGCCAGGGCGGAGCATCACCGGCCGGAGAACGGTTCCGGTCGCCCGAGGCCCCGGCCTGCACGCACCGAACATCCGGCACCAGGGCAACGCGACGTCAGGACGGGCCAGGCACCGGCCGACGCTGCAGATTCAGTCTTCGACGACAGGCTTATGGACAAGCTGGCGGCACACCGTTTGCGGGGACCGCTTCTGGCGTTGTTGGGTGCGCTGACACCCGCGGAAGCCAGGGCGCTGGCCCCTGCGGCCGCCTATGGCGCCAACGCCTTCGCCCTGGTGGTCAGCGATTCTTCGCGAAGCAGCGAGGATGCCCTGGAGATCCTGCGCCAGGCGGGCTGGCGGGTTGCCGCCGTGACCTCGAAGACCCAGTTGGCGTCTGCCTGGTCCTCCTTCGATGAAGGTGGAATAGTCGCCGCCGCAGGGGCTGCCATGGATGTCAGGCGTGGAGCGGCGGTGCCCCGATGACGACTACTTCCCACCGGAACTCCCCGGCCTCAAACCCGGCGAACGGAACGCCAGGCCAGAAACAGCCAACACCACCGTCCCGCCCAAGGACTGCGGGTCCGGGACCCTACCCATGGGTCATGGCCGCTGCCATTTCCGTAGCCGTCCTGGGCGCCGCGTTGTCGCTGAACGGTGTCCTCAGGGGCTGGGCCTGGTTCCTGCCGCTGATCACCACTGTCCTGGTGGTTTCCCTGACCCTGGCCGTCCTTCGAGCCCTCCGCGCCCAGCCCTTGCTGGCCACGCTTGGATCCTTTGTCTCCCTGGCAGCCGTGCTCACCTTCACTTTCTGCCGCCAGGACAGCCTGGCCGGCTTTATCCCCACTACCAGTACCTTTACCGCCGTCGGGCGCCTGATCAAACGAGCGGCCGAGACGGTGGTCTCGGAGAGCGCGCCGGTGGCACCGAACGCCGGGATCGTATTTGTCATGTGCGCGTGCCTGGGGCTCCTGGTGATCCTCATTGACGCTTTGGCGGTTCCTTTGTCCATGCCTGCTGCCAGTGGCATCGGGATCCTGGCGGTGATGGTGGTCCCGGCGACCATCAAACCCCAGAGCGTGGGCGTTGCCGGTTTCCTGGGTGCCGCCGTGGGATACCTGCTGATTCTCGGGTGCAGCCACTGGTTCGCCCCCGATGCCCGCCTGCAGTCCGGGGCGGGGCGGGGCGCCGGGCAGTTCCGGCGGTCGTTGGTGACCGGCGGCCTGGCGCTGGCCTTGACTATGGTGGTGCCCCTGGCGATTCCGGGATTCGAAACGGGAACGTTTCCTGAGGGTTCGCGGCTGAGTCCCTGGGGTGCTTCCAACGGACTAAACCCGATGATCACCTTGGGCAACAGCCTTCGGAGCCCCACCGGATCAGGCCGGATCACTTACTCAACCAGCTCCAGCGCACCGCTTTACCTGCGCTCGGTCACCATTGACCACTTCGACGGCGAAACCTGGGCGCCGGATGACCGCACAGCGCAGCGCCGCGCAGGTGCGGACAGGATCGAAACGGGCTATGCAGTCCAGGGTGAAATCGTTTATGCCGTTACCTCCGTCAGCGCCGGCCAGTTCACCAGCCCCTACCTCCCCGCACCGTTCGCCCCTGCCTCCGTCAACGGCCTCAACGGTCGATGGACCTGGGACCCTGACACCCTGAGCATCATGAGCACGGAAACCACCACGCGAGCACAGCGCTACGTGGTTTTCTCGGCCGCACCCAAAGTCACGGCAGCGGCCCTGGCCCAAGCTACGGCGCCACCCCGCTCCATCTCCGATGATTTCCTCCGGGTTCCCGGCAACCTGCCGGACATCGTCCGGCAAACCGCAGACTCCGTTACGGCGCCCGCGGGCAACAACAATTACGCCAAGGCGTTGGCCATCCAGAAGTACCTGAGGTCGGGCGCGTTCACCTATTCACTGCAAGCACCCGTCCAGAACGGCTACGACGGCAACGGCCTCTCTGTCCTGGCCGATTTCCTCACGGTCAAGAGCGGCTATTGCGTCCACTTCTCCTCAGCCATGGCCGTCATGGCGCGCGCCGAAGGCATCCCGAGCCGCATCGCGGTTGGCTACGCTCCCGGCCGCCTCACGGGAGAATCGGTTGCCCTGGTGGGACAGGGTTCGTTCCCTGAATATGAGGTGGACGCCAGGGACGCCCACGCATGGCCTGAACTCTACTTTGAAGGTCTTGGCTGGGTCCCGTTCGAGCCCACACCCTCGCGCGGCGTGGTACCCGACTACGCAACGGAAAGCTCCGTTGCCGGCAACCTCAGCACCAACACTGACGAGAAAGAAACCCTCACCACTCCCGCCCCGGTGGCTACCGCTCCCGTCCCTATCCCGGAGGTGGGCACACCCGCAGCAGGGTCCCCCGGCGTCAATCCCCTCCCTGCGATCGCAGCCGCGACGGCAGGGGCGTTGTTGCTGCTTGCTTTCCTGTGCTCGCCGAGGCTCAGCAGGATTGCCCTTCGACGACGCCGGTTGAGCATCAAACCCAGGGCTGACTCGGACATTCTGCCGCCAGGATTCAAGGATCCCGCCCCGGAACTGGCATGGGCTGAACTGCAGGATCTTGCCAGCGACTACGGGGTTCCTTCGACCTCCAGCGAGACGCCCCGGCACTTCTCCAGCAAATTGAGTTCCAGCGCCGCTTTGGGCGAGTCGGGAGGGCTCGACGACGCCGCGCACCAGGCCGTTGCGTCCCTCACCTCGGACTTTGAACGGCAACGCTACGGCCGCCTTACGGTGGCGGCCCCGGCGGCCGCGCCCCGCATCGCCGTCGTGCGTGAGTCGTTGCGGAACAATGCACGCTGGCTGGTCCGGTTCCGCGCGGAGTGGCTCCCGCCGTCGATGATGCGGCGCTGGGCCCGGGCACTCGGTGCGCCGTTCCGGGCCGTGGCTGCGCTGGGCAAGGCTGTGGCTTGGGCAGCCGTCCGCGGGTGGCGGTCCCTGCGCGGGGTCCTCCCCCAGCGGCGCTGACGCAGCGCCGACGGTCTACGTCACTGAACGTCAAAGGGCCCGGCAGTGGAACTTGTGGTTCCGCTGCCGGGCCCTTCAATCGTCAACCGTCTTGTTGCGAGAGCGGTGGACGGGATCCCTGCGCAGTTTAGTCGGCGTACGGGTCCGCGATACCTACGTACTGGGTGTAGAGGTACTCTTCGATGCCTTCGGAGCCGCCTTCGCGGCCCAGGCCGGACTGCTTGACGCCACCGAACGGTGCGGCGGCATTGGAGATCACGCCGGCGTTGAGGCCAAGCATGCCGGTCTCGAGGCGTTCGCTGATCCGCAGGCCACGGTTCAGGTCCTTGGTGAAGACGTAGGCCACCAGGCCATATTCGGTGTTGTTGGCCAGGCGGACGGCATCGTCTTCCGTGGAGAAGGTGATGATCGGGGCTACCGGTCCGAAGATCTCTTCCTGCAGGATGCGGGCATCAGCAGCAACGTTCTTCAGCACCGTGGGCTTGTAGAAGTAGCCGGGACCATCCACGTGCGCACCACCGGTAACCGCCGTGGCGCCACCTTCGACAGCTTCGGTGACGAGGGCGTGGACGCCGTCGCGGGCCTTGCCGTCAATCAGCGGACCAACCTTGGACTCAGGCTCGGTACCACGGGCGGTGGTCAGCGAACCGATCTTCGCAGCGAACTTCTCAGCGAAGGAATCCGCGATGGACTCGTGCACGATGAAGCGGTTGGCCGCCGTGCATGCCTCGCCCATGTTGCGCATCTTCGCGGCGATGGCGCCTTCAACGGCCTTGTCCAGGTCCGCGTCCTCGAAGACAACGAACGGGGCGTTGCCACCGAGTTCCATGGAGGTACGCAGGACCTTGTCCGCAGCTTCACGGATGAGGGCCTGGCCCACCGGGGTGGAGCCGGTGAAGGAGATCTTGCGGAGGCGGTCGTCCTTGATCAGCGGACCCGTCACGGCGCCGGCCGTGGAGGTCTGGATGACGTTCAGGACGCCGGCCGGGAGGCCTGCTTCCTGCATGACCTGGGCGAACAACAGGCTGGTCAGCGGGGTCAGGTTGGCGGGCTTGAGCACCATGGTGCAACCGGCGGCGACGGCGGGGGCAACCTTGCGGGTGGCCATGGCCAGCGGGAAGTTCCACGGGGTGATCAGCAGGCAAGGACCAACCGGCTTCTTCTGCACGAGCAGGCGGTTCTTGCCATCCGGGGCTGCGGAATAGCGGCCGGAAACACGCACCGCTTCTTCGGAGAACCAGCGCAGGAACTCGGCACCATAGGTCACTTCACCACGTGCCTCGGCCAACGGCTTGCCCATTTCCAGGGTCATGAGGAGGGCGAAGTCCTCGGCGCGCTCAGTCACCAGCTCGAAGGCGCGGCGCAGGATCTCGCCGCGTTCGCGCGGGGCCGTGCGGGCCCAGTCAGCCTGGGCGGCAGCAGCGGCGTCGAGTGCGGCGGCGCCGTCCTCAGCACCGGCGTCGGAGATGCTGAGCAGGACCTTGCCGGTGGCCGGGTCCTCAACATCGAAAGTTTTTCCCGATCCGGCCGGACGCCACTGACCGTTGATCAGCAGGCCGGTGGGAACGGAAGCCAGCAGTTCGCTTTCGCGTTCAACCGTGACAGTCATGGCGACTCCTTCGTCTAGGGTGCTTTGGAGATTTGCACCACTGGGGGTTCCTTGCCAGAAGTGGCTTGAATTACTGCCACGGTACTGCCCGTCCGGAAGCAGTGTCTACGCCTTGACGCACTGCCATGCAGATGCCAATTTGTGCAGGTGCACAGCCATGTCAGCGGGCAGCAAGGACCGCCGAGTACAGCTCCCGTTTGCTGACCCGGGCGTCCTCGGCTACTGCCGCAACCGCTTCCTTGAGGCGGATCCCCTGCGATATGAGCTCGTTGACTGCCGCAACGTGGTCTTCGGGTTTGCCGGGCTCCTGTTCAGGCGCACCACCGACTACCACTGCTATTTCGCCGCGGACTTCGTTGTTCTCGGCCCACTCCAGCAGCTCACGGAGGGTTCCGCGGATGACTTCCTCGTAGGTCTTGGTGAGTTCCCGGCAGACAGCAACCCGGCGTTCGGCGCCGAAACGCTCGTGCAACGCGCGCAGCATGACCTCAAGCCGGTGCGGAGCCTCGAAGAAGACCATGGTGCGGCGTTCATCAGCGAGGTCGGCCAGACGCGAGTTCCGCTCTCCCGACTTCCGGGGGAGGAAGCCTTCAAAGCAGAAGCGGTCCGTGGGTAGCCCGGACAGGGCAAGGGCGGTCAGAACGGCCGAAGGACCAGGGACCGCAGTGACCGTCAACCCGGCCGCAACAGCGCCTTCCACCAAACGGAACCCGGGGTCCGAGACTGCCGGCATGCCGGCGTCGCTGACCATCAGGATGGTTTTTCCGGCGCGGACATGGTCCAGGAGTTCGCCTGTCTTGGCTACTTCATTGTGCTCGTGGTAGCTGATGACGCGTCCGGAAACCTCCACGCCCAGTGCTGTCACCAGACGGTGCAGGCGGCGGGTGTCCTCTGCCGCCACGATGTCGGACGTAGCCAGGAGCTCCACCAAACGGGTGGACGCATCGCCGACGTTCCCTATGGGAGTCGCCGCCAGGACGATCCTGCCGACCCCCGGTGCCGCACCGGAACCCGGGGCTAGCGGAGGAAGCGCCCCGTCCTCGTCGTCGCTGAAGCGGGCCTCGTCCGGGGTATTGCGCTGTTCGTCCACCTGCCAAGCCTAATGCCGCGATACCTGCAACGCCTCACCTCAACGCTGCGGCAAGCATGGAAAGGTAGCATGGGCGGGTGAACCAGTCGCCCGTTCCTGCCGCCGCTTCCGGCACTCCTGTGGCGTCGTCCGCCGTAGCCGAAACGGATGAGCCCGCAGTCCAACGTCCAGCCGGCCACCTCGACGACGCCGCGAAAGCACATAACGCAGTGCGCGGCGGCACCAGGCAGGCCGGCAACGGATACCTGCCGGGCCGGGGCCTTGAACGCCACCGTTGGATAGAGCGGCCCGCAGAGGCTTTCAGCGTGGAGGCCCTGCGCACCCGCCTGATCGGCGGCATCCAGAGCTGGCGCGACTACCCTGCGTCCCTGCGGTTGTGGTTCTGGCTGATTCCCACCATCACGGCCGTCCTGGGCGGAATTCTCCGCTTCTTCCGACTCGACGCCCCGCACAGCCTGGTTTTTGACGAAACCTACTACGTCAAGGACGCGTACTCCTACTTGGTGAGCGGCTATGAACGAAGCTGGCCGTCCAACGCCAACGACTCCTTCAATGCCGGCAATCCCAATGTCCTCCTGAACACCCCCGAGTATGTGGTCCATCCACCGGTGGGCAAATGGATGATCGCTTTCGGAATGTGGCTGTTCGGCGGAGACAACCCCTTTGGCTGGCGCTTCAGCGCGGCACTGACCGGCACACTGACGGTATTCCTCGTGGCGCTTATCGCCATGAAGCTTTTCCGCTCCCACACGCTCGGGGCGGTTGCGGGCCTGCTGCTCGCCGTTGACGGACACCACCTGGTGCTCTCCCGGACAGCCCTGCTGGATGTCTTCCTCGCGTTCTGGATCTTCGCCGCCTTCGGTGCCCTGCTGTTGGACCGCGACGACGGCCGCCGTCGTCTGGCTTCCCGGCTCGCCGCGCAGGCGGCTGCTTCACCAAGCGGCATCCCGTTGACCAGCCAGCTGGTGGCAGGTCCTTGGCTGGGCATGCGGTGGTGGCGCCTCGTTGCAGGTATCTGCCTCGGACTCGCTGTGGGCACCAAATGGTCGGCGCTGTTCTTCGTGGCCGCCTTCGGCGTGATGACTGTGCTCTGGGATCTGAACGCCCGCCGGATTGCCGGGATCCGGAATTGGTTCAGCGCAGGCATCATCAAGGACGGGATCCCGGCGTTCTTCACCATCATTCCGGTTGCCGTTGTCACCTATATCGCCAGCTGGACCGGCTGGTTCCTGTCCAAGGATGCGTACTACCGGCAATGGGCCGCCACCAACCCGGCACCTGGCTGGGACTGGCTGCCTGACCCGATAAGGTCCCTGGCCCACTACCACCTCGAAGCCTACAAATTCCACCAGGGGCTCAGCTCAGACCACCCCTATGAATCCAGCCCGTGGACGTGGCTGGTCATGGGCCGTCCCACGTCGTTCTATTACCAGTCCCCCAAACAGGGAACCTCGGGTTGCCTCGTGGAGACCTGCTCCTCGGCGATCCTGCCCGTGGGAAATCCCGTGGTCTGGTGGGGCGGAACCATTGCCCTGGTCATCCTCTTGTTCTGGTGGGCGGGACGTCGCGACTGGCGGGCCGGTGCCATCCTCGCCGGTGTTGCTGCCGGCTACCTGCCCTGGTTCATGTACCCCGAACGCACCATGTTCATCTTCTATGCGGTCTCCTTTGAGCCCTTCCTCGTGCTTGGCCTGACGTACGTGTTGGGATTGGTGCTGGGCCGCAGCAGCGATCCGCCGTGGCGGCGACGGTCAGGACTCTACGTCGTGGCCGTGGTCCTGGTGCTGGCTGTCCTCGCAACGGCTTTCTTCTATCCGGTGCTCACGGCAGAAGTCATCAGTTACCAGGAATGGCGCATGAGAATGTGGATGCCATCGTGGATCTAGGAGGCAAGCAGTGAGGGAAGCAAGCACGGAGCTCCTCTTCGAAGCCGACACGGACTCCAACGTCACCGACCTCCTTCTGGAGCGGTGCGCCAAGGATCCGTTCGGCGTCCTGTACGCGCACAACACCCCCAACGGGTGGCTGAACGTGTCAGCTGCCAGGTTCCTGGCGGACGTCACCGCCCTGGCCAAGGGCCTCATCGCAGGCGGCCTCACCCCGGGTGACCCTGTGGCGGTGCTGTCACGTTCGAGCTTCGAATGGACCTTGGTGGACTTCGCCATCTGGATGGCGGGCGGCGTCACGGTGCCCATCTACGAGACCTCCTCTGCCAGCCAGATCGAATGGATCCTGGCTGATTCCGGAGCCCGCCGCATCTTCGTGGAGGACGCCGCGAAGGCCGCGCTCGTCCATTCCGTCGTGGAAAAGTCAGGCCTCCTCGGCGAGGACCCCGTCGCCATCATCCGGATGGAGCACGACGGTGACGCACCCAACCTGACCAGTGTGTCCGCCGTCGGCATCGGCGTCATGGACGCTGAGCTGGAGCGGCAACGCAGCACGGCAAAACTGGCCGACATCGCCTCCATCGTTTACACCTCAGGCACCACAGGCAAACCCAAAGGGTGCGAAATCACCCACGGCAACTTTGTGCTGGTGGCCAGGAACGTTATTCCGTTCCTCCCGGAGCTTTTGATGCAGCCCGGCGCGCGGACCCTCATGTTCCTTCCGCTTGCCCATGTCCTGGCCAGGGCTGTGCAGGTTGTTTGCCTCACTGCCGGTATCACCCTGGGGCACAGCGCCGGTGCCAGCGGTCTGATGGCGGACCTGGGTTCGTTCAAGCCGACGTTCCTGCTTGCGGTTCCCCGGATCTTCGAGAAGGTCTACGCCGGGGCCAGCCACAAGGCCGCAATGTCAGGCAAGTCCGCCCTCTTCTCGGCGGCTTCTTCAACAGCGGTGGAATATTCGACGGCGGTGGACCTCGCCTCCCGCGGTGAGGGGCCGGGTCCGGGTTGGCTGCTGAGAACCAAGCACAGGACCTTCGACAAACTCCTGTATCCCAGGGTGCGGGAAGTCTTTGGCGGCGATGTCGGCTACACGGTGTCCGGCGCCAGTCCCCTGAGCCCACGGGACAACCACTTCTTCCACGGTGCCGGGGTTCCCGTCCTGGAGGGCTACGGGCTGACCGAGACCACGGCGCCCTGCACAGTGAACACCCCCACCATGTCCCGGATCGGAACGGTGGGCATCCCGTTGCCGGGCACCACCATCCGCGTGGCCGACGACGGTGAGGTGCTGGTCAAAGGCATCGGAGTGTTCAAGGGCTACCACGGAAACCCGGAGGCCACGGAGGCCGCCTTTGTGGACGGGTTCTTCCGCACAGGGGACCTGGGCGAGCTCGACTCCGACGGCTTCCTGACCATCACCGGCCGCAAGAAGGATCTCCTGGTGACGGCCGGCGGCAAGAACGTCGCTCCCGGCCCCCTGGAAGAAAAGTTGCGCGAACACCCGCTGGTGGGTCAGGCCGTGGTGGTCGGAGACGGGCGTCCTTTTGTGGCAGCCCTGATCAGTCTCGACCCCGAAGGCCTTGCGGATTGGTGCTCGGAGAACAAAACCGGTGCCCTGTCCCTCGAAGAAGCAGTCCACGACGACCGCGTCAAGGCGGCCGTGCAGTCTGCTGTTGATGAGGCCAACAAGCTCGTCTCGGCCGCCGAATCCATCAGGAAGTTCGCTTTCATCACGGCGGAGCTCAGCGTCGAGTCCGGACACCTGACTCCGTCACTCAAGCTCAAGCGGGCGGCTGTGGTGGGAGACTTCGCGTCGGTTGTCGAAAAGCTGTACGCCAAGTAGGCCCACCACCTAGTCGCTTTTTGCGACCACCTATTTCTGCGGCTTCCAGCACCTAATTTTGCCCAATCACCACCTAACCGGGCCAATCTCTGCCTAGGTGGTCCTGGTGCCCCCGTAGCGTTTCCTTCACGAACCAACGTTCAAACGGGACCTCATGACAAGTCCATCACGCATACCAACACCCGCGCTCTACTATTCGCGTGTCCGGTCTACGTTGGTACCGCGAATCATGGGTTTCACCATGATTACGCTAAGCCCGGTGCTGTTCGGGCTGATCGTCCTCAACAACTCCGCTATCTGGGGCCCGGGATGGTCGGTTACCTCGTCGGCGGTCGCGAGATCCATATCAAGATGAAAAGCGGCAAGGCCGTTATCGCCAGCACGGACCGCCCTGAACAGCTCATTGGTGTTCTGACCGGAAGTCACCCTCCGGGACAGTAGGGCTAGCGCTTTGAGCTCGTCGTTTCCTTGGAAAGGGCATCATCGTCATCGGCTGCGCCGTCAACCGCACCATCAGAATCCTCGTCATCGAGCTTCTCCTGGGAAACGGCAACGCCGCGGCGCCGCTTCGTGGGCCACGTGAAGATGAACGTCAACGTCGCCGCGATGAACACCAAAGCACCGATCACGATGCCCGCGTCAACCCAGAACTGTCCCGGGAAGAGCCGGATCAGGGTGTCCTCCAAGGAGAACGTCCATGTGCCATTGGCAAAGAAGATCCGGTGGAATTCGGTGAAGAACTGCTGCCAGCTCAAAGCTGCCAGAACCGCAAGGCCGATGATGATGACAAGCGTGACAATGGAGCCGGCGAACAAGCCGCGGCGGATCCCGCCATTGCTGCGCTTTCGCAGGTACACAATGGCGATAATGCTGAGGATGATGAGCAGGACTCCCGCGCCGAATGAGGACAGAATCACCATCTTGACGTCCGCCATGTGCGCCACTTCGCTGTCCTTGAACAGCTTGGCGCCGTCTTGGTTGACCAAGCCTCCCAGGTACCGGGGACCCGCCCAGTTGCTGAGGTAGTCAACGGCATAGGAGCCATAGGTCATACGGTCGTCAGTGTTGAAGCCATAGCCGTCACCGGGGAAACCGGGACGGTTGTACTCCACCCACAGGAACAGTGGACTCGTGACCGCCCTGACTGCCAGAACCAGGAGGATCACGGGGTAGAAGACAGCCAACAGCACTTGGAAAACCCGGGGCCCTACAGGCTTGACCTTTGCCGCCTGCTCCCGTTCAGCATTGCGCCTGGCCACCTCATCTTCCGGCGGCCGGACCTGGAGGGCCGACGTCGGCAGCGGTTCGGAATAGTGCGACGGCTGCTTGCCGGAAGAGGCATTCGCAAGTGTGTCAGCGAACAGCGGCGGCTCCGTGTCGGCGTCGGCGGCTTCTGCAGCCTTGCGGTCTGCGCGGCTCTCCGGCTGGGCCGTTCCGGGCGCAGCTGACGCTTTTTCAGGCGCTCCAGACGCCGGTGCAGGCGCGGCGGTTGAGGCCGCGGATGAGGCACCACTGGACGTCTTTGGCTTCATCCAGTCGAAGGCCGGTTCGTTGGGGTCCTCGTGGACGTCCGTGTCCGGTTCTTGTGGTTTTGGGCTCTTGTCGCTCACAGCGGGGGTTCACTTCCGTAGGCATCCACCGGCGATTGCGTGCTGCCGGCTCTCTTGTCTGCCTTCGAGCCTACCGCCCGGCTTTGCGCCGACACGAGGAACTACCCCGCCTTGGAGCAGATTGAAACGCAACTGTAAGGTCTACGCGGCGATGCTTCTGTAACCGCCATCGTTGGCGTCCAAGTCACCTGTCTCCCCCGCACGGACAGCCCGGCCGCCAACAAGCAGCGTGTACGTCCAATAGCCGGCCAGCACCAGCGCGCCGATGGTGATCTTGGCCCAGACGGGCAGCTGGCTCGGAGTGACGAATCCTTCAACGATGCCGGAAACCAGGAGGACCAGCACCAGGCCCAGTGCGATGGTGATCAATGACCGCCCTTCATCCGCAACAGCCTGCATCCGGGTCCTGGGGCCGGGCCGCACCATAGCCCAGAAAATCCTGAGCCCTGCGGCGCATGCAATGAACACAGCCGTGAGTTCCATCAGGCCGTGGGGCAGGATGTAGCTGAAGAAGACGTCGATCTTGCCCGTTGCCAGGAAGACACCGGCGGCAACTCCCACGCCCTGGGCATTCATGAAAAGAATGTAGGGCACCCAGAATCCTGTGATGCCGAAGGCCACGGCTTGGGCGGAAATCCAGGCGTTGTTGGTCCACACGGCGCCGGCGAAGGAAGCCGCCGGATTCTCGGAGTAGTAATCGATGAAGTCTTCCTCGACGTACCTGCGCACCCTCTCGTCGCTGCCGAAGACGGCTCGAAGCGCATCCGGGGAGGTACCTATCCAGAAGGCATAGGCGGCACCGACAACCGTGAAGGCAAGCCCGCACCAAAGGGTCAGCCACCTGATCCGGTAGAAGGCGGCCGGCAACGAGATGACGAAGAAGCGGGCCAGGTCTTCCATGAAGTTCGAGCGGGCACCGGTAAACCTGGTGCGCGCCTGCGCCAACGCGGCGGACAACGACGACGACAGACCGGTTTCAGGAGCCACCGAACGGATCAGGGACAGGTGCCCGGAAACTGTTTGGTACAAGCGCAGCAGTTCATCCGCCTCGTCTCCCGTCAACCGGCGCTTGTGCGCCAGGAAATGAAGCCGCGACCATTTGTCCCCATGTACGGCCGAGAAGGCATCGATGTCCACGGCACCACCCTAATGCCTGAGGCCCGCGCGAGCGCCTGATCGGCGTCGTTTTGGCCTGTCACGCCGCTAGACTCGTTGTGCAGGCGCTGCTGGGCGCCGCATTGTCCGGAAGGCGTGGGGGCTGGCTTGAGTTCGATCATCACAGGCGAGGCAGTGGTCCTCGAGCTGCGCTCAGCGTCTTTTGCGGCCCGGGGGCTGGGCCTGATCCTCGACGTCATCTCGCAGGTGGTCCTCGCGATACTCCTGATCATCCTGGTCCTGATGGCTTCTTCGGACCTGGACGAGTCGGCCATCCGGGCTCTGGTCCTCAGCAGCGTCGTTTTCTCTGTGGTGGTCGTCCCTGTCACTGTGGAAACCCTCACCCGCGGCCGGTCGCTGGGTAAGCTCGCCACGGGTTTGCGGATCGTCCGTGACGACGGCGGTTCCATCCGTTTCCGGCACGCCCTTATCCGCGGGCTCCTCGGTTTCCTGGAAATCTACCTGACCTTCGGCGGACTGGCCATCGGAGTGGCGCTGTTCAACGAGAAATCGAAGCGGCTGGGCGATATCGTTGCCGGCACGTATTCGCTCCGCCTGCGCGTTCCCTCGAAACCCCGTATCGTGCCCAACGCACCGCACTATCTGCAGGGGTGGATTGCCATGGCGGACATCGGCAGGGTCCCGGACGCCACCGCCCGCCGGGCAGGGACGTTTGTACAGCAGGCTTACCTGATGGCTCCCGCCTCACGCCTGGCCATGGCGATGTCCCTGGCCACGGAACTCACACGCTATGTCGCACCGCCACCGCCGCCCGGCACGATCCCCGAGGACTACATCGGCGCAGTCCTCGGGGAACGACGCAACCGGGAGCTGGCGCGCCTGCGTCAGGCCGAACAGCGGAACGCCACGGTGGGCGCCCGCTTGCGCAAGCTGCCGTTTACCCAGGAGCCCTAGTTCCGGGCTGCCGGAGCCAGTGATCCGGTCTGGTGAGTTCCGTGGGCAGGAGCGTCCGTGCATCGCCTTCGGCAGCATTGACCTGCGGTTGAGTCAGGTAGAGGGCCCTGGACAGGTCCGCCCCCGCCAGCTCTGCACCACGAAGATCCGCCCCCAGAAGATCCACGGCAGCCAGGTCGCTGCCTGCCAGGTTGGCCCCTATCAGGTACGAACCCCGCAGATCTGCTCCACAGAGGCGCTGGTTCCCCAGGTCTGCGCCCATCAGGTCGGCACCAGGCTGGAGGCCGCCGTCGCGACTTTGCCGGTCTTCCGCGCCGTAGGACGCGCGGACTTCTTCGCTGACCTCCATCAGGAGGGCCCGCACCTGCCCGTGGTAGGTTTCGACGTCGGCACCCAGGACCGTGGCTGCGTCACCCACGGCGGTGGTCGCCAGCTGTTCCGCAAGGTGGGCGGCTGCAGAGGCGAGCTCGGGGTCGAACGTCCGTTGCCGGGCCTCGTTCAGGTACCAGAGCATCTCGTGGAGTTGCCTGACCCTTTTGAAAACGTCGAACATCGAGGACGCGGAGGCAGGGTTGTCCCGCCAGCTGTTTCCGCCGAAAGTGTGCTGGGAAACGAGCTGGCCGGCGCCGAAGCAATCGAAAACTGTGCAGCCACGGAAACCGCGGGGGCGCAGCCGTTGGTGGATGGCACAGGAAAAGTCCCCGGCCAGGTTTGGGCACGCCGAGGCGGCAGGCTTGTCGATGGCAAAGTCCGCTGAGCGGGTAAATCCCAGTGCGGTGCAGCACAGCGCAAAGCAGTTGCTGCAGTCAGGGCGAAGAATTGGTGTGATGGTCATGCGGTGCTCCAAATGATGAAGAGGGTCCGGGGTAAGGAGGCGGGGAACCCGTCAGCGGGTTCCCCTGAGGGACACCCGTGATCACCAGAGGGCAGCACAAAGTGGAGGCCAACACATGGTCGGCACAAATAGTCCGGGTCAAAGCGAAGTCCGGGTCAAAGCGCGCAGGAAATAATCACTGCGGCCATCTTAACAGCAGGTCTACCGTTGGGCGTAGCTGGCCCAGGGAATGTTCCAGTCGCCGAAACCCTCCAGTGGCTCGACAGCCGGGGCTCCCGTGTTCAGGATCTGCACCACGTCGCCGGTCTTCATGTTGTTGAAGAACCAAGCGGCATCATCCGGCAGCAGGCCGACACAGCCGTGCGAGACGTTGACGCGGCCGATGGCTCCCCACGCTGATTCCAGCGCCTGGTGGACATAGACTCCGGACCACGTGAGGCGGTTGGCGTAGTCCACCACCATTGGGGCGTAGTAGCCCTTGTCGCCGGGCTTCAGGCCGATGCTGCCGGCGTTGAAATTGGATTTGCGTTCCTGCTCCAGGATCACTGCGTAACCGGTGGGCGAGAGCCAGTCTTCGCCGCCGAGAGACACGGGCGCGGTGTGGAGCAGTTGGCCATCGGAGTACACGTTCATGGTCTTGGTGGTGTCATCCACCACGGCAATCCGCTGCGGACCCGTCGTAAAGGTGGAGACAACGTCCCCATTACCGATCATGTTGTTGCCGAAATCCACACCAAGCAGCTTCATGTCCACTGTGACAGTAGTGCCGGAGGCCCAGAATGCCTCGGGCCGGATCCGCACTTTCTTGTCGGAGTACCAGTGCCATGCCACAGGTTGGCCGGACGACACAGTGATGGCCACCCGCTTCTCCATGGCCACCTTGTCCACGACGGGTTCGCTGAAGTTGATTTCGATGGGCTGGCCTGAGCCTGCCGTGGTGCCGTTGCGGGGGTAGATGGACGCGTCTGCCTCGTACGCGGCGGAAACCGTGGTGAAGGTCTGGGTCTTCTTGGTTTCCTTGCCGGCGGTGTCCACGACGGTGAAGGAGTAGTTGTACTGCGTCTTGAACTTCAGGACTTCCTGGGTAGTCCAGGTAGAGCCGTCAGGACTGATCTTGCCCACCACGGGCGCCCCGCCACCGGCAGGGGTCAAAACGACATCCTTGACCTTGCCGTTGACCGCCTTGATCTGGGGACCCACCACGGGATTCCATTCAACAGCCCCATCCAGCGGAGTGATGCCCAGTTCCACGGGCTTGGCCTCGATGGTGGGAGTCGGGGAAGGTGCAGCAGCGTTGTTCTGCGTAGAACCGGGGAGCAATCCGGGTACGGTGGCCACGCCGATTCCGCCTGCCACAATGGCGGCGCAAATCCCTATGATGGCAAGGACCTTGCCCGTTTTCCGTTTGGCGGCCTGTGTCATGGTTCCCGTCATCCTGTCCCCCGGCAAGCTATACCGAACACCCAATTCTAGCCGAAAGGCCGGCCACGCTGTTCGCGTGTCCGGCCTTTCGCCATCGAATGTTCTTTGCGGAGGGCTGCTAGTAGCGGTAGTGCTCCGGCTTGTACGGACCCGCAACGTCCAGGTCGAGGTAGTCTGCCTGGTCCTTGCTCAGCTCGGTCAATTCCACTCCCAGGGCGTCCAGGTGCAGGCGCGCCACCTTCTCGTCCAGAATCTTCGGCAGAACGTAAACCTGCTTCTGGTACTCGCGCTCCCCGGCTGGCTGGTCCTTCTTGGTCCAGAGTTCGATCTGCGCGATCGTCTGGTTGGCGAACGAGTTGCTCATCACGAAGGACGGGTGGCCCGTGGCGTTGCCCAGGTTCAGCAGGCGGCCTTCGGACAGGACGATGATGGACCGCTCGGAGGCTGTCCCGGAGTCGAAGACCCACTCGTGGACCTGCGGCTTGATCTCGACCTTCTTGACGCCGGCAACCTTGGCAAGACCTGCGATGTCGATCTCGTTGTCGAAGTGGCCGATGTTGCCCACGATTGCTTTGTTCTTCATGCCAAGCATGTGCTCGGCCATGATGACGTCCTTGTTGCCGGTGGTGGTGATGAAGATGTCGCCCTGCGCCAGCACCGTCTCAAGCCTGGCCACCTGGTAGCCGTCCATTGCTGCCTGGAGGGCGCAGATGGGGTCGATCTCAGTAACGATGACCCGCGAACCCTGGCCACGCAACGCCTCGGCGGCGCCCTTGCCGACGTCGCCATAACCGCAGACGACGGCGACCTTGCCGCCCATCAGCACGTCCGTGGCCCTGTTGATGCCGTCCGGGAGCGAGTGGCGGATGCCGTACTTGTTGTCGAACTTGCTCTTGGTGACGGAGTCGTTGACGTTGATGGCCGGGAACAGCAGCTTGCCCTGCTCGGCGAGCTGGTACAGGCGGTGGACACCGGTGGTGGTTTCCTCGGTGACACCCTCGATGCGTGCTGCCAGGCGGGTCCACTTCTGCGGGTCGGCTGCGAGGGTCCTCCGGAGGAGGTTCAGGATGTGGACGTACTCTTCGGGATCGTCCTCGGTGGCGGCAGGAACTGCGCCGGCTGCCTCGAAGTCCACGCCCTTGTGCAGCAGCAGTGTTGCGTCTCCGCCGTCGTCGAGGATCATGTTGGGACCCAGCTCGGGGTTGGTCTCAGCGCCGGGCCAGGTAAGGATCTGCTCGGCAGTCCACCAGTACTCTTCAAGGGTTTCGCCCTTCCAGGCGAAAACCGGAACACCCTGGGGATCTTCCGGGGTGCCCTTGCCCACAACGACGGCAGCCGCGGCTTCGTCCTGGGTGGAGAAGATGTTGCAGGAGGCCCAACGCACCTCTGCGCCCAACGCGGTGAGGGTCTCGATGAGAACGGCGGTCTGGACCGTCATGTGCAGCGAACCCGCGATCCGTGCACCCCTGAGCGGCTGCGAAGCACCGAACTCGGCCCGAAGCGACATGAGGCCGGGCATTTCGTGCTCGGCAAGGCGGATCTGGTGGCGGCCTGCCTCGGCGAGGGAAATATCAGCCACTTTGTAGTCGAAAGTCATGGAAGTCCTTAGGGGTACCGTGCGGGTGTTGAGAAAAAGGGGCTGCTAGGCCTTGGCATCATGCTGGCTGGAGCCGGCCGCGTTGGCCGCTGCCAGGAGTTCCGGCGGCAGGAGCAGCGGAATGCCGTCTTCGATCGAGTAGCGGAGCTTTTCGCCGTCCGCGGCGGCAGCTGTTGATACCAGCTCCTCGCCCTCCTGGACCAGCGGTGAACCCGTCACGGGGCAGCGCAGGATGGACAACAGTTCAGGACTGACCTTTGGCATGAATGATGCTCCCTGGGTGGCGCCGGCCTGGCGCCGCTGGCGGATTTATCTGCAGATTCCAGACTACCGCGCAAGATCGCAGGGTTTTGATCACGACGCCGCTTTGAGTCACGACGCCGGTGCAGTCACCTTCGGTGGCTTAGGACGGTTCGCGGAGGATCCGCAGGTGTCCCCGGCGGGTACCTTCGACGCTTGCGGGCGGCTCCATCTGCGTGTGGTTGTGGCGGGCCGGCGTTTCGGGTGCCGCGGAGGCAGCCTCACGGACGGCGTTGGCCAGAGCGAGCAGATCGTCGGGTCCGGGCTGCGGTGGCGTGCTGGGCATGGCCAGGCGCAGCACTTCCCAACCCCGGGGAACGGTGAGGCTCTCGGCGTGCTGCGTGCAGAGGTCGTAGGCGTGCGGTTCGGCGTACGTGGCTAGGGGACCCAGGACGGCCGTTGAATCGGCGTACACGTACGTCAAAGTGGCCACCGCAGACTGGCGGCAGGCTGATCTTGAACACTGACGAATAGCACCCACAACATCCCAGATTAGCGCCACTTGGCTCCCGTAGCGCGCATTGAGCGTCCGTGGCTGCCCGGGAGGGGCTGGTATCGGCAGCTCCGGCGCGGTGCGCACGATGATGTCGCGCTGGCGGTTCCTCAGGACTAAAGTCGATATATGCAGTCACAGCCACATGTTCCCGGGTTTACCGTCCGGTGGACTGACGCCGATGGCGATCAGACAGAGGAACACGCCGTACCGGGCGTGCGGGGATTCCGGAAACGCCGCCGCAACCGTCATGGCAGGGGACTGCGTGGCGAGCTGATGCTGCCCAATCTTCCGGGTTTCCGGACGCGTTCCGAGCGTTTCGACGACATGGTGCTTGACTCCGCCGAACGCCTCCAGGACATGTGGGGCAAACAATTGGACGGCGTTCTCTTCGCCGTTGATGAGATCCCGCCGAACCTGGAACAGCTCGTTGCCACCGGCAACCCTGCACCCATGGGGTCCTACACTCCCGGCGGCCGTGGAGAACCGCCGATGATCACGGTCTACCGCCGGGTGGTGGAGCAGGGCTCCAACACCAGGGAAGAGTTGCAGGATCTCGTCCATGACGTCGTGGTGGAATACACCGCGGAAATGTTGGGCGTACCGCCGGAGACACTGGACCCGGTGTACCGGCGCCGGTACCAATAGGACGACGCCGGTCACCCGGCTGGCCGGTGAGGCCTGTAGCGGACCGAACCGCCGCTAGTAGCCGACGGAAACGGGAACCTTTTCAAGTCCCGCCGCAGCATCCTGGATCGCGACAACAGACACATCGTTGCGGCCCTGTTTTCCAAGGACCAGCGCGCCGTAGACGGGATCGCCGGATGCGGAAACAACGTATCCCGCTATGACCGCGTCCCCGGCCTTTGCAGGGAGTTCAATGACTGACGTGGTTCCACCGGCAAGGTCCATGTCAACAGCCTTGCCTACTTTGCCGTCGGCCGTGACCGGGGCGTAGCTGACGGTAGCGCGGCCTTCGGGCACCCCGAAGCTCAGGGAACGCAGGCCATCGCGGGGAACGGCCACCAGGTGCTGACTGCCAAGCCGGGCCGATGCTGGAGACCAGGCGAAATCGGTGGCCTCTTCGGCCTTTGAGCCGCGGGTGACCCTGGCCGATGCCACGAAGGAAACGTCCGAGCTGGCACGGATTGTGTAACTACCGGCCGGAACTCCATCGAGGCTCAGCGAGGCAACGGATCCACCCTTGACCGTCACCACTCCCCCGTTGGGAAGCTTTCGCTCGCCGTTCGCACCATACAACTTGACCTGGACCACGGCGTCCGTTGAGCCCGGAACAGCGATCTGGAGGGCCGGCACAGCGTCCGCGAATCCTGACTTGGCGGCGAGTGCCTTGATGCCTTCCGAGTCCTGGATGTCGACGCCGGACATCACCTGGAGGTTCGACGGTCCTTCGCCCGGTGAGAGGTATTCGACTCCCCCGGGAGCCAGCCCGCGCAGTACGCTCTGCTGGATGGTCCCGGCCACCGGACCGCCAGTGCTGCGCACGCGGATGCCCAGCTGGGATTGGCCCGGAGCGAGCCCGGCGAGGTTCACGGAGCGGGTGGTTCCCGGCGCCACCAGAAGCCCCCTGGCACCCGGAGCCTGAATCTGACCTTCGTACCCGTAGAGATCAAGGCTCACCGTGGCGGGCGTCTCTGATGAATTGCTGAGATTGAGGACAGCTGTGCGGCCGACAGCCGTGTTCGCGCCCAGCACCCACGCATCGTTGCTCGGCGGCTGGCATTGTGCGGAAGCGAGGCCACGGAGGTCGCCGTCGGTTGCCGAGTAACTGAGGTGGGCTGCCAAGGATGCTTGCTCGTTTCCGATGGGCCCGGCTTCCACCACCGTGGGCGAGGTTACCGGACTGATGGAAGCCACGCCCGCAGCAAGCACAGGGGGACCCGCCGTCGGCGTAGGAGTGCTCGTGGGAGTCTTGGCGATTTCCGCGACGTTCCCGCCTCCAAGGGAAGTGACCTTGCTGCCGGGAACGGTGCCGGCCGGATTGCTCAGCACCACAGCGTTGAGCGCGCTGGTAGCCGTCGTCGACACGGGGCTGAAGTCAGCATCCGTGCCCACCACTGTCCCATTGACCAGGCGGGCCGGTTCCGGGCAGACGCCCAAGGCCCTGCCGGCGGGAACATCCGCCTGCTGCACGTCGGTGCTCGTGCCGCCGGAGGGACCCGGAACCATCGAGCTGGCAGCCACAGCGCCTCCCCCGGCAGCCAGGATGACCACTGCCGACAGAACACCGGTGACCATGCCTTTGCTGGAGCTTCGGGACCCCCGCATGCTGCGGGAAGACTGTTCGCTGCGGGAAGACTGTTCGCCGCGGCGAGACTTTCCTTTAAACGTTGGCTTGTCCTCGACCGGCGTTTCGCCGGCCGTCTGCGGTGCGTCGTCGGCGTTTTTCTTCTGCTCGTCAGACA
Source organism: Paenarthrobacter nicotinovorans (assembly GCF_021919345.1). Classification (NCBI taxonomy): domain Bacteria; kingdom Bacillati; phylum Actinomycetota; class Actinomycetes; order Micrococcales; family Micrococcaceae; genus Paenarthrobacter; species Paenarthrobacter nicotinovorans. The sequence continues at coordinate 1,303,203 of NZ_CP089293.1, read as the reverse complement.
CTGCTGTACTCCTTACGGAGGGAGACTTCGTCCCTCGACATGCCGGTACGGGACCGGCGGGCAGGCATCGGGATCGCCAGCAGGACCGTCAAGGCGATCACTACGGCCTGCAGGATCCCGAGCCACAGGGCCCACGGGTTCGTGTAGCGGATCTCCAACTGTCCGCCACCGGCCGGCAGGTCGAACGCCTGTGACCACCCGGATGTTGTTGCCTGCAGCTGCTTACCGTCCAACGTGGCCGTCCAACCGGGATCGGATCGCTCAGCCACGACCACTTTCCTGCCCCCATCACCGGATGGGACGCTGGCGTTGACGTTCACATCCTCCGAAGGCAAGGTGCCCACAGTGCTTCCTTGGGCGTCGATGATACGGACACGATGCGCCGTTTCTGCGGCGCCCGCCGAGGGCTGGTTCCGCGGAGTTACGCGCCACAACCACCCGGCGTCGGTCTGGCCGACAGCCACCAACCCTGGGACGGCGTCGATTCTGCTTGCCGTCAGTTGGGCAGCATTGTCCGCGGCCTTGAGGACCACGAAACCGGCACCGAGTTGCTCGAGGTCGGGACGCGGGTCAACGCCGGTGCTCGCCACGATAGTGGCCACTGCCCGCCGCAAAGACGCTGTAGCGGCATCATCGCTCGTGTTTTCCTCGCGTCCGGGAGCGCCAATGATGGTCCTCGCCGAGGCGATGGTGGACAAGCTGTCCAGGGTTGTTCCGGCCCCTCGCATGAGCGAGGAGGTAAACGCACCTTGCTCGCCGCTGGTGATCACCAATGTCCGCGTCCGCTCGGGTCCCTGGCCGCGGTCGACGGCGGTAGCAGGCAGCGTGCCTGATTCCATCGGCCGGACCTGACGCGGGCTACCCAATGACGAGGCCGCTTGCCGGGCTGCCGGGGCAGCCGGTGAATCCGTCGACGTCGAGGGCTGCAGGACGTTCTGCGCAGCCCAGGCACCCATTCCGGCCACAGGCCCGGCAACGAGGAGAGCAACCACCACACCGGACGCGACGCGACGCACCTGGAACTTCCGGCGGGCAGGATCGGATGCCCGCCGGCTCGCCGAAAAGAGCTTCTCCGCTCCGAGCAGGGCAGCACCGAGCAGCAACATGCCTGATGCTGAAACCGCCGGACCGGTAAACGGCCCGACAATGACGTTGTTGTTGACGCCGGTGGCTACATGCCCCACCAACCAGGCGCTGGCCAAGGTGGCCAGCGCAGCCAGCCAGAACACCCTGGCCAATGCTGTGCGTTTGCCGGGGAGGAACAGCGAGGCCACCGCAAGCAGCAACACCGGAGCCCCAATCAGCAAAGCCAGGATCAAAGCCCACGGAACAGCACCGGGACCGAACACCGAGAGTCCCGTCAGGCCGCCGTCGATACTGAAAGCCAGCGGTTGGCCGAGTAGCTGCTGCCACAAGGGAGCCGCATCAAAAGCAAGGGGAAGTCCAGGATCAGCCAGCAGGGACCGGGGCCTGTCGAGGACGGAAATGCCGTACGGAAGGAACAAGGCAAGAGTCGGCAGCAACGACCACCACATGGTTTTGCCCCGCTGTCCCAGAACTACGGCAGCGAGGATCACTGCAACGGCAATGGGACCCAGCAACGATGGTGCTGAGGCGGTGACGACGGCCATCACCAGGCCGGCGGCCGCTGCAGCCGTCCAGGAGGGTGTCCCGTTGATGCCGGGCTTACCGCGAAGAGGGGCCGGGAACCGGCCCGCAACGGCTGACGCGCTTCGCTGCGCGCCCGCCGTGCTTGATTGTGCCGTGCTCGTTTGACCGATGGCAGATCCGGACGCCCGCACCAGGGCCAGGAGCAGCAACGGCATCATGATGTGCGCCACGAGGGCACCGACGCGGCCTTCGTTGATGGCGATCAGGAGACTCGGCGCACCGGCCCACAGCAGGGCTGCCACGGTCCGGAACCGGCGCTTGGTGGTCAAGGCACCCGATGCGAACCACGCTCCGACAGCGGACAAAGGCATGGCCAGGACGAGGAGCCACGCCATGGATGCATTCGCATCCCCGCCACCGAGGATCGACAGCACCCATAAGACGTAGCCAAAGGGATCACCGTGGCCCGGAAGTCCGGCGCCCAGGGAAATCCACCACGTGGAGGCGTTGGCCCAGATCCCGGCCGGTGTTGCGGAAAGCGGGAGAAGCCCACCACCGGTGATCGCGCCGGAACGGAGCAGACCCAGCAAACCCACGAGGGCCGCTGCCAGGGCAACGCATGCGGCGGCAACAGCACCCGTTCCCACCCAGCCACGTTCGTTCGTGGCCAGGGCGGCGAAGTCGTCGGCGGCGTCGCCACTTGGTTCGGGAGACAGCAAGTCGCTCACGGGCGCGGCGTCATCGGCAGGCCGGATGGCTTCCAGCAAGGACCGCCGGTTGGCCCGGACCTCGCGTGTTGGTGTCTGGAGGCCCCGGACGACGGAACGATGGACCCGTCGCGTTTTCGCAGCTGTGCGGCGCCCCCTCGCGATTGCGACAGGACGCATCAAAGCGGCAAGTGTGGCAGTGAACTGGGAGAAGCCATAGCCTGGCTCCTTCACCAGGATGCTCAGCACCAGGCGGACAACCGCGCCAAAAAGTGCTCCCAAAGCCTGGAAGGGAACGTTCCACCAGGGCGTGTGCTTCAGGCGCAGGTGGATCTGGGCCTTGCGCGCTGCCGAGGACGTTCCCAGGCCATGGGGGCGGTGCTCAACGTGGAACATCCGGGCGCTGGGCACAACCACCACGCGGTTCCCGGCGAGCCAGTTCCGCCAGCAAAAATCGACGTCGTCGCCGCTGCCGGGCAGCGCTGGGTCGAACCCGTCCAACTGTTCCCAGACATCGCGTCGGATCAGCATGCCCGCCGAATTGACCGCGAATGTGTCGGAGCGGGCGTCGTACTGCCCTTGGTCGACTTCGTCGGCGTCAATCAGGGTGAGTCGCTCAGCCCAGCGGCTCGTTGAGAGGCCCACATCCACCAAGTGCCGGTCGTTGTCCCAGCCGAGCTGCTTGCAACCAGCGACGGTTACCGACGGCGCGCGCTCAACGGCATGGAGCAGCTCCGCCAACGCGTCAGGCGCGGGCGCCGCATCATCATGCAGGAGCCAGATCCACTCCACGGTCCGGCTGTCACCGGTCGCAGCAGCGGCGGGAGCGAGCTCCTGCAACCCCGCACGGACAGCCGCGCCAAAGCCTGACTTGGCTTGGTGGAAGGTGGTGGCATTGCCTTGGCCAAAGGCCTCCCGGAGCAGGTCCAGGGAGTTGTCCGTGGAACCTGTATCAACGCCAATGGCGGCATCTGCCGAACGCGTCTGGTCCGACAATGCCGCCAATGTCCTGGGCAGATAGTTGCCGCCGTCGTGGGAAACCACGACGGCGGTAACGTGCACTTCCTTGAGAATTAGACCGCTCGCTTCCTTAGCCGACGGCGCTCCCGCTCGGAAAGCCCGCCCCAAATACCGAACCGCTCGTCATTGGCGAGGGCATACTCCAAGCACTGCGAGCGAACGTTGCACGCTCCGCACACTTTCTTGGCATCCCGGGTCGATCCGCCCTTTTCAGGGAAAAACGCTTCAGGATCGGTCTGCGCGCACAGCGCGTCCGTCTGCCAGCCAAGTTCACCTTCGTCATCGAAATCCCCTTGGCCGGGGAGACCGATCCACACAGGCTGTCCGGGCGTCTCAAGCGGACGGCGCAGCTCCATGGGAGGATCGTCGAGGTCTTCTTCCGGACCAGCCGGCAGGTCGCCAATCAATGCCTCATGTGCTGCGAGGAGGGCTGTCGCCTGGTCCTCCAAAGACTGCTGCACATTCTGGTTGTATCGGTCTGCCGCTTCCGGATCCGCAGGATCTACGTACCAGTCTCCCGGCACCTCCCGCGAACGGTATTTCACCGACGCATGTTCTGCGACGACTGCATCTTCCTGGATACGCAACGCTTGCCCCATGGCGTCCCTCCTGAGTTTGCAGCTGCTGCTTGGATGTGTTTCCGATTCCCGGTGTCCCGGTTGTCTGCGCAGCGGCGTTGATTACTAATTACACGCGTGTAACTACCCGCCAGTCAAGCCGCGCCGGGATAATAATCAAGAAGCTGTGGAAAAGTGGGATGCGCCACGCCCAACATCCAGGCCGCGGCTTCCGCGGATTGCCGCGGGAAATGGAAGCACAGGATCGGTTGAGGTTAACTTTCGTTGAATTTCCGCGGAAATAGCAGCGGCACCCTCCCGAAGCCCAGCGAATGGACAAACATTGATGTGTCGCAATTCACATCCAAGGGGTTGCTGCCCGGAGTGGCGCGGGACCTGCGTGGCAAGATTGATCCATGAGCATTCCGGCAGTGAACTTGATGACCGCCCTGAGGTCCGGGCATTCCACCTCGCCCAGGCTCACCTGGTACGGCCCCGGCTCCGAGCGTGTTGAACTCTCCGGACGGGTCTTCGACAACTGGGTGGCCAAGACGGGCAACCTGCTGCAGGACGAGCTAGATGCCGAGCCCGGAATGGCCGTCCGGCTGGACCTCCCCGCGCACTGGAAGTCCTTTGTATGGGCCCTTGCCGCCTGGCAACTGGGCATGGAAGTCGTGCTTGACGGCACCTCGGCGGAGCTGCTGATAACCGACAAGCCCGACGACGGCGCCGAGTCGGGCTTCGACGCGGTCGTCGCCGTGCCGCTCGCAGCGCTTGCGATGCGCTGGCCGGGCGAGCTGCCGTCCGGCGTCGTGGATTACGCAGCGGAAGTCCGCTCCCATGGCGACGTGTTCATGGCGCATGACGAACCCGGGGCGGAAAACCCCGCGGTACGTGGCACGGCCGGATACGCGCACTCGGCTCTTCTCGAGGGATTCGCGGCTGCGCAGGAACCGGGTGTCCGCCTCCTGGTCCACGCCGGCGATGGCTTGGAATCAGGCCTCTCGGCCGCCCTGGGAGCATGGAAAGAAGACGGCTCCGTAGTGCTGGTGCACGAAGATGTCGAGGTCACCGCGCATCTTCTGGACAACGAGCGCGTCAGCCGGCCTTAGCGTTTGTGCCGGCCTTAGCGTTTGTCAGGGCTTCTTGACCGAAGGAAACTCGCCGGTCGACGGGTTGCCGGCGCCGGCTTCCGCCCCCGCCTTGGCCTTGGGATGCATGTCCAGAAGTTCGTGGTCGTGCGAGAACTCGGGTTCCTGGTCGAGTTCCTTGTTGAAGACCAGGAAGCGGTAGGCAAAGAAGCGGACCACTGTCGCCACCAGGATGCCGACCACGCCGGCCGCGAAAAGCATGTTCTTGTCAGTGATGTTCAACCAGTAGTTGGCAATGAACGTGAAGCCGGTGGAGATACCGATGCCGATACCGTTGATGATGACGAACATCACGAACTCGCGCACAACGTTGTCCTGCCGGCGGTGCCGGAAGGTCCAGAACCGGTTGGCAATCCACGAGAAGATCGTCGCCACCACGGCACCGACAAAACGTGCCTTGGACGGGCTGTCGGTCATGGGGCCATGCATCAGGTAGTACGTGAGGCCGTTGTCGATAACGAACGCAACACCACCAACAGCGCCGAACTTGGCTACTTCGCGCCAAAAAAGCGAAGCAAGTCCGCGGATGCGATCTGCGAGTGTGGTGATCATGACCCTCCATGGCCGTTGAAAGTGGGCCGATGGGCCTCGACCATTTTAGCGCCGATTTCCAAGCGCTGCCCGGGAGTACGCTGTGAGAACGCCAATACAGTGGCCGGAACTGACGATAAATGGCGCCAAAAGGGCGGCAGAATCAGTGATCCCCCTGCCGGTTCGGTAGGCTGAACCTTGTGACTTTTCCAGTAATTGGCGTTGTTGGCGGCGGCCAACTCGCACGAATGATGGCTCCGCCCGCTACCGCACTGGGCTTTGAACTCCGCGTTTTGGCCGAAGGCGAGGACGTTTCGGCTGTGGCTGCCGTAGCCACGGCCCCCATTGGCGACTACAAGGACCTCGAGGCCCTCCTTGAGTTCTCAAAAGGCCTGGACGTACTGACGTTCGATCACGAACACGTCCCCACCGGGCACCTGAGGGCGCTGTTGGACGCAGGCGTCAATGTCCAGCCCGGCCCCGATGCCCTGGTCAACGCCCAGGACAAGCTCGTGATGCGGGCCGCCATTGACCGCCTGGGCCTGCCCAACCCCGAATGGTCTGCCGTGCACACGGTTGACGAACTGGTCGCCTTCGGTGACAGGATCGGCTGGCCCGTAGTGCTGAAGACACCTCGTGGCGGCTACGACGGCAAGGGCGTCAGAATTGTCGACTCCGCCCAGGAGGCCCTGGAGACCAACGATTGGTTCCAGGCCATGAGCCCCCTGCTGGCCGAAGCGAAGGTGGAGTTCAGCCGTGAACTCTCAGCCCTGGTGGCGCGCACGCCCAGCGGCGAGTCCCGGGCCTGGCCGGTGGTCCACACCATCCAGGTGGACGGAGTCTGCGACGAAGTCATAGCCCCGGCACAGAACATTCCCGTGGAAGTAGCTGCCGCTGCCGAGGAAGCTGCGCTCCGCATCGCCAATGAGCTCGGCGTCACAGGCGTGATGGCGGCAGAGCTGTTCGAAACTCCCGGCGTCGGCGCGGGCTTCCTGATCAATGAACTTGCCATGCGTCCGCACAACACCGGCCACTGGACCCAGGATGGTTCCATCACCAGCCAGTTCGAACAGCACTTGCGTGCAGTTCTGGACCTGCCGCTGGGCGCCACCGATGCGCTCGCTCCGGTAGTGGTGATGAAAAACTTCCTCGGGGGCGAAAACCAGGACCTCTTCAAGGCCTTCCCGCAGGCGCTGGCCTATGAGCCCGCGGCCAAGGTGCATTCCTACGGCAAGTCCGTCCGCCCTGGCCGCAAGATCGGTCACGTCAACCTCGTGGGCACCTCTGCCTCCGACGTTGACTCGGTGCGCCAGCGCGCGACCACCGTGGCCAACATCATCCGCGACGGCCGCAAGCCTGAGCAGCCCACTCTGGAGGAGACCGTATGACGACAACACCGCAGGCCCCGCTGGTAGGACTCGTCATGGGCTCGGACTCCGACTGGCCCGTCATGGAGGCCGCGGCCGATGCCCTGGCCGAGTTCGGCATACCTTTTGAAGCGGACGTCGTTTCGGCCCACCGTATGCCCACGGAAATGATCAGCTACGGACAGAACGCCCACCAGCGCGGTCTCCGCGTCATCATTGCCGGAGCCGGCGGCGCGGCCCACCTTCCGGGCATGCTGGCCTCGGTGACCCCCCTTCCGGTAATCGGCGTTCCGGTTCCGCTCAAGACACTGGACGGCATGGACTCCTTACTGTCGATCGTGCAGATGCCGGCCGGCGTCCCCGTCGCCACGGTGTCGATTGCAGGGGCCCGCAACGCCGGCCTCCTGGCCGTGCGGATGCTGGCCTCCGGTACTGATGAACTTGCCGCCAAGCTTCGTGGCGACCTCCTGGCTTTCGCCCAGGAACTCAACGATGTGGCCACCAAAAAAGGGGAGAACCTTCGCCACAAGGTTGAGGAAGTCTTCTCCCCTGCCAACCCGTCAGCCCGGAGCCCCCGCTAGGAAGGCAGCGGATGACTACCATGCACAAGAACACGAATCAGCCCGGTTCCGCCCTGACTGATCCTGTCCGCTATCCATCCGGCGCCAGTGCGCCGGTGCGGACCAAACGCGCCTTCGTGCTGGTCCTCCTCACGCTCCTGGTCCCCGGCAGCGCACAAATCGTTGCGGGCGACCGCAAACTTGGCCGCATCGCGCTGCGCGTTACGCTCACGGTGTGGGCGCTGGCGCTGATAACCATCGTCATCGCAGTCACCAACCGGACCATGCTGCTGAGCATTGTCACCCACCCCGTGGGGTCGCTGTTCATTATCGTGGTCCTCGTGGCGCTGGCCCTGGGATGGGCCTACCTGTTCCTCAACACCCTGCGGATCATCAGGCCGTCACTCCTGGCACCCGGCATGCGTCCCATCATTGCCGTCGTGGTGGCAATCTCCACCGTGCTGGCGAGCGGATCGCTGGGCTACATTGCCTATGTCCTGAACGTCAGCCGCAACGCAATCGGCAGTATTTTCGACGCCGGTCCCGCGATCGATCCCGTGGACGGGCGTTACAACTTCCTGATGATGGGTGGCGACGCCGGCGATGACAGGACGGGACGCCGTCCCGATAGCCTGTCCGTGATCAGCGTCGATGCGAAAACGGGCGAAAGCGCCATCATTTCAGTCCCCCGCAACCTCCAGAACGCACAGTTCAGCGAGAGTTCGCCCATGCGGAAGATCTACCCCGAGGGCTACAACTGCGGCGACGAGTGCCTCATCAACGCCGTCAACACCGAGGTGACCAACAAGTACCAGGACCTGTATCCGGGCGTTCAGGATCCGGGCGCACAGGCAACCCTGGAAGCTGTGTCCGGAACCCTCGGTATCACGGTCCAAGCCTATGTCCTGGTGGATATGGATGGGTTCGCCAAACTCATCGACGCCATGGGCGGCATCCGCATCAAGGCCGGCGGTTGGGTACCCATCAGCGGCCCCGTCACCGATGAGGCCAACGGAATCCATGGCATGCCCGAGGGCTGGATCCCTGCCGGCGACCAGCATCTGGACGGTTTCCACGCCCTCTGGTACGGCCGCTCCCGCGAATTCGTGGACGACTACGCCCGCATTGCACGCCAGCAATGCGTGCAGCAGGCCATGCTCAAGCAGCTGGACCCGGCCACTCTCCTGACCAAGTTCGAGGACATCGCCAATGCCGGGACCAAGGTGGTCGATTCCAACATCTCGTCCAACCAGCTGGGCAGCTTTGTGGACCTCGCCTTGAAGTCCAAGAACCAGCCCGTCAAACGCCTCACCATCGGGCCGCCGGACTTCGACGCATCGTTCTCCACGGTGCCTGACTTTGACCTGATCCACTCCAAGGTCCAGGAAGTCCTCGCCTCGTCCAACAGCCCCAAGGCAAGTGACGCCGTCGTGACCCATGACCGTCCGGGCGCCGGGCCCGTCATGGCCGCCGGTCCGGTTACTGGCCTGCTGCCCGCAAGCCAACTGCCTTCACCCTCTGCGGACTTCACTCCGGTGACCACAACCCCCGACGGCACGCCGATCACCATTGAGTTGTTGAACGGCCTCAAAGCCCAGGGCGATGAGCAAGGCATCCGCGACCTCGTGGCCACCAACGGCCAGTGCGCACCACTGTAAATTCCCCCTTTGAGTTCCATCCCACGTCCAGCGCAACGATAAGGACTTTCTTTCGTGTACCAGATTGAGAATGTTTTGCGGCCCTATGCGTGGGGTTCGACGACGGCCATCGCCGGACTGCTGGGCCGGCAGGCCTCGGGCGGCCCGGAGGCCGAAATGTGGATCGGGGCCCACCCGGACTCCCCTTCGACGGCCATTCACCCCAACGGTGTCACCCAGCCCCTGGATGCCTTGATCGCCTCGGATCCGCAGCGCTTCCTTGGCTCCGAAAGCCTCGCCGGATTTGGTCCCCGCCTGCCGTTCCTCACCAAGCTCCTGGCGGCCGAAAAGCCGCTTTCCCTCCAGGTCCATCCGAGCCTGGAGCAGGCCCGTGAAGGGTTTGCCCGCGAGAACGCCGCCGGGATCGCCCCCGACGCCGCTGAACGCAACTACCGCGATGACAACCACAAGCCGGAAATGATCTTCGCCCTCACGCCCTTCAAGGCGTTGTGCGGCTTCCGCTCCCCTGCTGACTCCCGCGGCATCTTTGAACACCTGGCGCACGTCCTTGACTCCGCCGCCATCGACGTTCCCTCCGTTATCGCCGACGTCGTCACCGACCTTGCGCAAGCTGATGCTTCCGCTGCGCTGAAGGCTGCCTTCAGCCGGCTCATCCAGGGCGGCAGTGACGTCTCCGATGCCATTAACGAGGTAGTCGCGGTACTTTCTGCCGGGGCACCGCTGGAGCCGCACCGGGAAGCGCTGACCGCAATGCTGGACATCAATGAAGCCTTCCCCGGCGACCCCGGCGTCCTCATTTCCCTGCTCCTGAACCATTTGTCCCTCGAACCCGGTGAAGTGGTCTACCTCCCTGCGGGGAACATCCACGCCTATCTGCACGGCCTGGGCGTCGAGGTCATGGCGTCCTCGGACAATGTCCTTCGCGGTGGACTCACGCCCAAGCACGTGGACGTTCCGGAACTGTTGAAGACCGTACGTTTCGAATCCCTCGGGGTTCCGCGCGTCGAGGCCAGCGGGACGGAGTTCGGACAGGAGCTGTACCGCCCGCCGTTCAAGGAGTTCCAGCTCCAGCGCATCGAGCTCGGCCCTGACGCAGCACCGGTGCCGCTGGCGCAGACCGGGCCCGCCGTCGTCGTGGTTGTTTCAGGCGCCGTGCTTCTCGACTCGCCCAAGAGCGACCTCCAGCTTGGACGTGGCGCTGCAGCGTTCATCCCCGACGTCGAAGCCCCGGTCAACGTCCACCCGGTCCAGGGCGCGACGGACACCAGCATTGCCTTCGCAGTCACGACAGGCTTGGGGAACTGAACCGTGGAATTCTTCCTCCAAACGCCCGCATGGGCGGCAGTCCAGCGTTCCCTGGGGCGCCGCGTCCACGAAAAATCCGGCCCCGGATGGAGTTTCCTCGCTATTGAGGAGAAGAACCCCGCCGGCAAAGTCATCTACGCGCCCTATGGGCCGGTGGCTGATTCCGTCGAAGCATTCGACGCCGCCACGGCGGCTTTGGTGGCGCTGGCCAAGGCGGAGCACGCCGTCTTCGTCCGGATGGAACCTGCTGCGGCAGGTTTTACGGCGTCCGACGCCGGTCCCCTACTCCGCGCGCGGGGCTTACGGCCCGCGCCGGTCAACCAGCAGCCGGAACTCAGCTGGATTGTGGATCTAGACGGGGATTTCAAGGACGTCCTCGCGGGCATGAAGCCAACAAACCGGAACCTGTACCGGAACATCCACAAAAAGGGAGTGACGTTCCGGACCTCCCAGGACCCGGCGGACATCTCCATCCTGCTGCACTTCCTCCACCTGACGGCGGCGCGGAATGGCTTCAAGCCGCAAAGCGACGAATACCTGACCCAGGTGGCGGCGTCATTGCTGCCTGCAGGGGCCGGAACCTTGTTCATCGCCGAACTGGAAGGTGAGCCCATCGCGGCCGCCTTCGCCTACGATTCGGCAGACACCCGGGTCTACGCCCACGCGGCACTCGATGACACGCACCGCAAGCTCAGCGCAGGCATCCCCCTCCTGGTAACCCTCATGGCAGACGCCAAGGAAAAGGGTCTCAAGCACGTGGACCTCTGGGGCGTCGCACCCGAGGACCAGCCGGACCACAAATGGGCGGGCTTCACGGCGTTCAAGAAATCCTTCGGAGGCCGCGAAGTCTCCTACCCCGGCACCTGGGACCTCCCGGTCAACAAACTCCGCTACGGCGCCTACCAGCTGGCCAGGAAGCTCCGCGACAAACTCCGCTAAGCCTTTCCCCGCTCCACCCGCGCCCGGCACACCCCACAACAGCGCGAAGCGGAAGCCGGCCGGACACAGAGAAGGACGGCGGGTATCGCGACAGCGGCATCAAATCGACGAGGTACGAGGAGATAGCCGCCGAGCGATGCTCGCCGTCCTTCTGTGAGCTGCGGAGGTTACGGCTTGCGCGCGTACGTCTCCCACTTGGATGCGTGGTGCTCAGCATCAACGAAGCGGACGGTGCCGGACTTCGAGCGCATCACGATGGACTGGGTCAGGACGCGGTCCTTCTGGTAGCGGACGCCGTGCAGGAGGTCGCCGTCGGTGATGCCGGTGGCTGCGAAGTAGCAGTTGTCCGAGGTGACGAGGTCGTTGGTGGACAGGACGCGGTCGAGGTCGTGTCCGGCGTCGATGGCCTTCTGCTTCTCGTCGTCCGACGTCGGCCAGAGGCGGCCCTGGATGACGCCGCCGAGGGACTTGATGGCGCAGGCTGCAACGATGCCTTCCGGGGTGCCGCCGATGCCCATGAGGGCGTCGACGCCGGTGCCGGTACGGGCTGCTGCGATGGCGCCTGCGACGTCGCCGTCCATGATGAACTTGGTGCGCGCGCCGGCTTCGCGGATCTCTTCAACCAGAGGGCGGTGGCGGTCACGGTCAAGGATCATGACGTTGAGCTGGTTGACCTTGACGCCCTTGGCCTTGGCGATGAGGTGCAGGTTCTGCTTGACGGGCAGGCGCAGGTCCACCATGTCGGCGGCCTCGGGACCCGTGACGAGCTTCTCCATGTAGAAGACTGCGGAGGGGTCGAACATGGAGCCGCGCTCAGCGACTGCCAGCACTGCGAGGGCGTTGTTGATGCCCAGGGCGGTGAGGCGGGTTCCGTCGATGGGATCGACGGCGACGTCGCACTCGGGACCGGTGCCGTCACCAACCTGCTCGCCGTTGAACAGCATGGGGGCTTCGTCTTTTTCGCCTTCACCAATCACCACGACGCCGTTGAAGTGGACGGTGTGAAGGAACGAACGCATGGCGTCGACGGCGGCACCGTCGGCTTTGTTCTTGTCGCCGAAACCTACCCAGTGGCCGCCGGCAATTGCCGCGGCTTCGGTGACGCGGACGAGTTCAAGCGCAAGGTTGCGGTCGGGTTCGTCGATGCCGACGGCGAGCGACGGCGAAATCGTGGAATACTGCTGGGTCATTGGTGCAGGAGACACTTGAACCTCTTCTTCGAGTGACGATTCACGGGACCGGACATGGTTGCGCGGGGCAACCCGGGGTTCCTCTACCAACGATCATAGTCGCCACGTCCACTCCGGGTGGTTGAATGACCACCGGCCGCAATACCGGCGGTGAGGTTGCCCGATGTGTGTTCCCTGCCCCGATAAGGGATCATGGAAGGGTGAGTGAAACGCAGGACAAGCCCGCTGCCGGCAACCAACCGGATGCTGCCGCGGCTGAGCCAACCAGTGCCCCGGATGCCCCCTTCAAGCCCGTCATCGCAGCGAAAGCTGCCAAACGGGCCAACGCGTCCGTGATTGGCATGGTCATTGCCCTTTTGGTCTGCGTGCTGGCTTTCCTCCCCATCGTCCTGATGAATCCGGCTCCGAAGGGCGACGGCTTCAGGCCTCCCATCGATGTCTCCTCCATCGCCAGGAACGCCGAAGGTGTGGCGGGATTCACACCTGTCACTCCCGATACCGGCGACACATTTACCCCGAATTACGCGCGGTGGGAATCGGGCAGCGGGACAGGCGTGCCCACTTGGGAGGTCGGTTTCCTGACTCCCAAGGAAGCTTTCATCGGCCTCACCCAGACCAATAAGGCCAATCCCACCTGGGTATTGCAGCAGACGGGCAACCTCCCGGTCACCGGCACGCGCAACGCCGGCGGGCAGGAGTGGGAACTGCGCGATTCGGGCAAGGAAAAGCGCAGCATGGTCCTGGACTACAAGGGCACCACCATCATCCTGAGCGGCACGGCAAGCCTCGAGGAATTCGCGACGTTGGCCACCGCCGTCGTCAAGTCAGCGGACCAGGGCACCGCACCTTCGGCCTCAGCTGCCCCGTCCGCCTGACCGATTGGCGCGCAACAGTTTCACTGACTGCTGCCTCTGCGTCGTAAAGTAAGGTTCGTGCCTACTTACCTGACTCCAGCCCTGGCGTGGCGCCGTCTCCGCGAGGGCAACGAACGCTTTGTCTCCGGCGAATCCCTGCACCCCAACCAGGATGCCGCCCGTCGCTCGTCCCTCATCGAGGACCAAAACCCCTTCGCCGTCATCTTCGGTTGTTCCGATTCCCGGCTCGCTGCAGAGATCATTTTCGACCTCGGCCTTGGTGATGCTTTTGTTGTGCGGACCGCCGGCCAGGTGATTGACGATGCCGTCCTCGGTTCCCTGGAATACAGCATCAGCCAACTCCGGGTTCCGTTGATCGTCATCCTCGGCCACGACAGCTGTGGTGCGGTGAAGGCCACCAAGGCAGCTGTCGAGACCGGTGAGATGCCTGCGGGCTTCATTCGGGACCTCGTCGAACGCATCACCCCCTCCGTCCTGACTGCCAAGCGCAACGAGCAGGAAGACGTCAACGACATGGTGGTGGAGCACGTGAAGCAGACCGCCGCACGCCTGGCTGACAGCTCCCGTGTGATTTCCGACGCCATCGACGACGGCCGCGTCGCCGTCATCGGCCTGTCGTACAAGCTTGATGAGGGCCGCGCGGCCCTCGTTTCCGGGATCGGCAAGCTCTAAGAGGACGTGCTCCGGCGGCAACGCCGGAGCACGTAGCACTCTCCTCCGGGTTTTCTGTGAGGCGTCGGATCGCCATAAGCTAGCCCCATGACTTCCACCACTGAGTTCCGTATTGAACATGACACGATGGGCGAAGTTCGCGTCCCCGTGAACGCCCTGTACCGCGCCCAGACGCAGCGTGCTGTGGAGAACTTCCCCATCTCCGGCAAAACGCTCGAGCGCACACACATTGAAGCCCTTGCCCGGGTCAAGAAGGCCGCCGCACTGGCGAACGCCGAACTGGGGGTGCTCGATGGCGAGCTCGCCGAGGCCATCGCCGCAGCTGCCGATGAGGTTGCAACGGGCAAGTACGACGGCGACTTCCCGATCGACGTTTTCCAGACCGGCTCGGGTACCTCGTCCAACATGAACACCAACGAGGTCATCGCGGAACTGGCTTCCCGCGCCCTCTCGGCCGCCGGCAGCGACAAGGTGGTCCACCCCAACGACCACGTCAACGCTTCCCAGTCCTCCAACGACGTCTTCCCGACTTCCGTCCACGTCGCCGCCACCTCGGCCCTGATCAATGACCTGATCCCGGCCCTCGAGTACCTGGCAGCTTCCCTGGACCGCAAGGCCGTGGAGTTCAAGGACGTCGTCAAGTCCGGCCGTACGCACCTCATGGATGCGACCCCGGTCATGCTTGGCCAGGAATTCGGCGGTTACGCAGCGCAGGTGCGCTACGGCATCGAGCGCATCAACGCCGCTCTCCCCCGCGTAGCCGAGGTCCCCCTGGGCGGTACCGCTGTTGGTACCGGCATCAACACCCCGGCCGGCTTCCCGGAGCGCGTCATCGAACTCCTCGCAGCCGACACCGGCCTGCCGCTGACCGAAGCCCGCGACCACTTTGAAGCACAGGCGAACCGCGACGGCCTGATCGAGGGCTCCAGCCAGCTGCGCAACATCGCGATCTCCTTCATGAAGATCAACAACGACCTCCGCTGGATGGGCTCGGGCCCCAACACGGGCCTGGGCGAAATCGCCCTTCCGGACCTCCAGCCCGGCTCCTCGATCATGCCCGGCAAGGTCAACCCGGTCATCTGCGAAGCGTCCATCATGGTGTGCGCCCAGGTCATCGGCAACGACACCGCCATCGCCTGGTCCGGCACCAACGGCGCCTTCGAACTCAACGTCGGCATCCCCGTCATGGCCGCCAACCTCCTCGAGTCCATCCGTCTGCTGGCCAACACCAGCCGCGTCATGGCCGACAAGATGATCGACGGCATCACCGCCAACGTCGAGCGCGCCCGGTTCCTGGCCGAGGCCTCCCCCTCGATCGTGACGCCGCTGAACAAGTACATCGGCTACGAAAACGCCGCCAAGATCGCCAAGACCGCCGTCAAGGAGGGCCTGACCATCCGCCAGGCTACCGAGCAGCTCGGCTTCGTTGGCGAAGGCGAAGGCAAGGTCTCCGAGGCCGACCTCGATAAGGCTTTGGACGTCACCACCATGACGTCGCCGACCCACAAGGCCTGATTCTTGGCTTAAACCCAAAGCACGACGACGGCCGGTACCTTTCGCACGAGAGGTACCGGCCGTCGTCGTACCCGGGAGTTTTTGTACACCAGGTGCCCTCAAGAAACCTCCTTAGCGGCATCAGGTGTACAAAACCTCCGGGCGATATTTTGCACCCTACGGCGAAAAGTGCAAAACTTTACTTTGTGAGCAATAGTGCAAATATCGACGGCGGCCTCCGCGAGCGCAAGCGCGCCGCCACGCGGCTGGCCATCACGGCAGTCGCACGAACCCTGACCGCCGAACGCGGCCTGAATGGCTACACCGTGGAAGAGGTGTGCGAAGAGGCGGGCATCTCCCGCCGGACCTTCTTCAACTACTTCCACTCCAAGGAAGACGCAGTCATCGGAGCATTCTCCGATGACCTGCCCCAGGATTCGCTGGATAACTTCAACCGGGATCCTGAACGGCTGCCGGACGGCATCTCCGCCACGTTGCTCGCTGCCCTGTACCACCTCACCGTGGACATCGTGGAGCGTTCCACCATCAGCCGTACCGAGATCCAGCAACTGATTGCTGCCATCAAGGCCGAGCCCCAGCTCCTGGGCCGCATGACCCTTGAAGGCGAGGCCAGGGAGCGGCAGTTCATGGAACTGATCGCCGCCCGTGAGGGCCTCTCCCCCGGACATCCGGAGATCATCATGGCCTCAGCCGTGTTCGGCGCTGTTTCCAAGAAGACATCCCATCAGTTCTTCTCGGAGGACAACACGCGGCCTTACCGCGAGCTCCTGGACCAGAACCTTGCCGCAGCCCGGAAACTCTTATCGCAACCGCTGGACACCACTCCTGCACAGACACCGAAGGACCCCGCATGAGTACACTCTCGAAGGCGGCAGAACCACTGCTGCTGACCCAGAAACGGATCTGGATCATCTTCTCGGCGCTGATCGCAGGCATGCTCCTGTCCAGCCTCGACCAAACCATCGTTTCCACCGCCATGCCCACCATCGTGGGAAAGCTCGGCGGTGTCGAGCACCAGGCCTGGATCACCACGGCCTATCTCCTGGCCACCACGATCGTCATGCCCATCTACGGCAAGTTCGGTGACATCCTGGGCCGGCGCAACCTGTTCCTGGTTGCCATCGCCCTGTTTACCCTCGCTTCGGTGGGCTGCGCTTTCGCCACCGACTTCTGGGGCTTCGTGATCTTCCGCGCCATCCAGGGTCTGGGCGGCGGCGGCCTGATGATCCTCTCGCAGGCCATCATCGCCGACATCGTTCCCGCCAAGGAGCGCGGCAAGTACATGGGTCCGCTGGGCGCCATCTTCGGTCTCTCCGCCGTCGCCGGACCGCTGCTGGGCGGCTTCTTCGTGGACCATCTCACGTGGGAATGGGCGTTCTACATCAACATCCCCATCGGAATCGCGGCCTTTATCACCGCATGGTTCACCTTGACGCTTCCCAACAAAAAGGCCGAAAAGAAGATCGACATCCTGGGAGTCATCTTCCTCTCTGCCGCCACCACCTGCCTTATCTTCTTCACCGACTTCGGCGGCAAGAAGGACGAAGGCTGGGATTCGCCCCTCACCTGGGCCTTTGGCGCCGGCATGGTGCTGGCCGCCTTTGCCTTCGTCATGGTTGAACGGCGCGCCGAGGACCCCATCATTCCGCTGAGCCTGTTCAAGAACCCGATCTTCATCAACGCGACCGCCATCGGCTTCACGCTCGGCCTGGGCATGTTCGCTGCCATCGCGTTCGTTCCCACCTTCCTGCAGATGTCCTCCGGTACTTCAGCAGCCGAATCCGGGCTGCTCATGCTGCCGATGATGGTTGGCCTGATGGGCACGTCCATCTACTCCGGTATCCGTATTTCCAAGACCGGCAAGTACAAGATGTTCCCGATCCTGGGTGCGGCGTTGACCATTGCGGCCATGCTGTGGCTGACCACCCTGACGGCAGCAACCCCGATCTGGGTCATCTGCGTGCAGCTGTTCATCTTCGGTGCCGGCCTGGGGCTGATCATGCAGGTCATCGTCCTGGTGGTGCAGAACTCCGTTCCGGCGGACCAGATCGGCACGGCAACCAGCACCAATAACTACTTCCGCGAGGTCGGTGCATCACTGGGTGTCGCCGTGTTCGGTTCCATCTTCACCAACCGCCTGGCTGAATCACTCAGGGAGGCATTCACCGGTGCCGGCGCTTCTGCGGAGCAGGCTTCGCAGTCCACCAGCACGCTTGATCCCCAAGCCCTGGCGCAGCTGCCTGAGCAGTTGCGGGATGCGATTGTGAACGCGTACGCCAATTCCCTGGCTCCAGTGTTCTGGTACCTGGTGCCGTTCATCGCCATCGCCCTGGTTTTGGCCATCACGCTGAAGCAGATCCCACTCTCCGACACCGCCGGCATGGTGGCCCGTGGTGAAGCAATCGGGGGCGCGGAGGCTGACAGGCTTGAGGCTGAGCGCCGTGAAACCACGCAGACGGCGCCGGACGAGGACGACCTCAGGACGGATCGCCCGACAGCCGACGCCGGAAGCCAACAGCACTAATCCTCCATTTGGTAAGCCACGGGGCCCTCGGGCTCCGTGGCAAGCCTGATGGCTTCAAGGTTGCCGGCGCTCATCTCCGGAAGATCATCCAAGGCGAACCAGCCCACGGCCAGTGATTCGTCGTCATTGACCCTGGCGTCTCCCGAGACATACCTGCACCGGAAGGTGATGTCCAGGAAGTCGCACACGTCGCCGTTCGGGAAGGTCACGGGACCTACAACGCCGACGCCGACAATCCGTTCCGTTTCCGCCACCACCGCAGTCTCCTCGAAGATCTCGCGCACCAGCCCGGGGGCGGGGTGTTCGCCCGGTTCGAGCATTCCGGTGATGAGGGCCCAGTGCCCGTTGTCGGCCCGCTGGCCCAGCAGCACCCTGCCTTCGTCGTCGAAGACCACTCCCCTGACGGCCGGCAGCCAGAGGGGGTCATGGCCGATCTTCTCCCGCAGTCTGAGCACAAAATCCGGGGCACCCATGGTTCAGCGTTCCTCACAAGAATGGTCGGTCCCGGCGCGGTTTGCAGCCTTGCAGACAGGCTAGCCTCATGCGGGCAGCAGCACCATCGCAACAGCTGCTCCGGCCAGCATGAAAGGACCGAACGGAATGGCCGACCGCAGCGTTCCCCGCCGTGCGGCAAGGATGAACAAGCTCCACAGCCCTCCCAGGAGGAAGGCCGCAAAGGTTCCGGCAAAGATGTGGCTCCAGCCCAAATAGCCCAGGTAGAGGCCCAGCACCCCGGCCAGCTTCACGTCGCCAAAGCCCATCCCTGGTGGATGGATGAATCGCAGCACGAAATAGAAGAACCAGAGGGCCGCGCCGCCGGCAAGAACCGCCAGCCCTGGCACCCCCAACAGAGTGGCGGATGCTGCCCCTTGCGTAGGGGTACCGGGGAGCGACGCCGCGATCGCGGCAGCGAGCAACAGCACTCCGGCCACACCGTAGGACGGAAGCACAATCCGGTTGGGCAGCAAGTGGCTGCGGACGTCGATGACCGTGAGCCGGACAGCCATCACCACGAAATACAGGCAGGCTGCCGCCACCAGCCAAAAACCCAGCGGGCTGGCTGTCCAGAGCTCGGAGAGTCGTCGGATCACCCTCGGATGCTACCCCGTTTTGCTCGTCCGACCCGTTTGAACGCTTGGGTAAACTGTGGATATGGGGCGCTACAGTGCAGACGAACCGGGCTTTGACTTGTCCTCCACATTCCGGAATCTATGCCGTTCTTCGCCATGGAAATGGACCACCCTGCGATTTGAATATCTTGAGCGGCCCGGCAGTGGCGCCAATATTGTCCGTGCCTGGCTGCGACGCCCGGGCGCCCTCCGCCTTGAGACGGCTGAGGGTCAACTGCTCCACAGCACCACCGGCATCAACGACTCCCGGGATGACCTGTACGTCAGCTCCACGCGACGGTCCTGGCTGCTGCCGGCGCATCTGGTGACGCCCGTCTACGACGACGCCGGGCTGGTGCGCAGGCGTCCCGAGGCGGCGTACGGTGAGCCGTCCTTCGGCAATGGCCGCCTGGCTGCAGCCTTGGATCCAGTGGAGTTGGCCGGCAACGCGCCGGTTCCCATCGAATTCCCGGACACCAACCGCGTCTTCTTCGAACCCCCCAGGGAAGTGGACCACGAGGGCCGTCCCGCCCTGGAAACCATCGTCACGCCCAGCCGGACCTACGTTCCTTCCGATCCCGCCCAGCCCTTGGTCCATCCCGGCCGGACGCTGATCAGGATCGACACCGGAACAGGGGTCTGCGTGGCCAGCCAGAGCCTGGACGGCGACACCTCCGGTACGGGCCATTGGCTGAAGATCCTGGGTGTCGACGAGTACATGCTCGATGACCTGTTCCTGGCGGAGTCCATGAACCTCACGGACGTCCGGCGGCACATTCCGTGGGACATCGGCCCGGCCGCCTGACCGCGCCGCCTTTTCGGGCTAAGCTACGGCGATGACATCGCTGGCAGACATCTGGCCCCCGTTCGGACTCATTCTCACCACCCCGAGGCTGACCGTCCGTCCGATTCTCGACGACGACATCCCCGCCGCCGTGGACGCGGCCCGCTCAGGTATCCACGAACCCGGCAAGTGCCCCTTCAGCACGCCCTGGGCTGAAAGGCCGGCGGACGAGCTGGCACCGAACATGGCCCAGTGGTACTGGCGGTGCCGCGGAAACTTCACCAAGGATTCCTGGACCCTCCTCCTGGCGGTCTGGCGCGACGACGAATTCCTAGGCGTACAGGACCTCGGTGCCAAGAACTTCGCGACGCTCAAAACAGTAAGCACGGGTTCCTGGCTCAAGCAGTCCGCGCAGGGCCAGGGCGTCGGCAAGGAGATGCGCGCCGCCGTCGTCAGCTACGCCTTCGATTACCTTGGCGCCGAAGTGGCCGAATCCGAAGCAGCGTCGTGGAACCAACAATCCCTGGGCGTCTCCACCAGCCTCGGCTACGAACTCAACGGCATCTCCCGGGACGGCTGGGGAGAAAAAATCGAAGAAGTCCAAAGAGTCCGTCTCACCCCCACCACCTTCAAACGCCCCGACTGGACCCTCAAAGTCCAGGGCCACGAAGAACTAAAGAACTACCTGAAGCTGTAACTGCACCTGCACCTGCACCTGCGTCGTGTCTAAGCGACGGCGAAGGGCCGTGGCCCGGCGAACCGGACCACGGCCCTGGACACCACGTTCCAAGGAGATGCTTAGATCTCAGCCCCCTCCAGCAATTCCGTAACAAGGGCAGCAATCGGCGAACGCTCGGACCGGGTCAGCGTGATGTGCCCGAACAGCGGATGTCCCTTGAGGGTCTCCACGACGGCGGCAACGCCGTCGTGGCGTCCCACGCGCAGGTTGTCGCGCTGGGCAACATCGTGGGTGAGGACGATCTTGGAGTTTTGACCGATGCGGCTCATGACGGTCAGCAGGACGTTCTTTTCGAGCGACTGGGCTTCATCCACGATGACGAAGGCGTCGTGCAGCGAACGCCCGCGGATGTGGGTCAGGGGCAGGACTTCCAGCATGCCGCGGTCCATGACTTCTTCCACGACTTCCTGGCTGACCAACGCGCCGAGGGTATCGAACACGGCCTGGGCCCACGGGTTCATTTTTTCGGACTCGGATCCGGGAAGGTAGCCGAGCTCCTGGCCGCCCACTGCGTACAGGGGCCGGAAAACGACCACCTTCCGGTGCTCACGGCGCTCCAGTACGGCTTCAAGGCCTGCGCAGAGGGCGAGCGCGGACTTGCCTGTGCCTGCCCGTCCGCCGATGGACACGATGCCCACGGAAGGGTCCATGAGCATGTCGATGGCCAGCCGCTGTTCGGCGGAGCGTCCGTGGAGGCCAAAGACGTCGCGGTCGCCCTTGACCAGACGGACCTGCTTGTCGGCTCCCACGCGCCCCAGAGCGGATCCCCTGTTCGACAGAAGCACCAGTCCGGTGTTCACGGGGAGTTCGGCGGCTGCGGGAATGAAGACAGGTTCATGGCCGTAGAGCGTGGTGATTTCGTCGTCGTTGGCTTCTAATTCCGCCATGCCGGTCCAGCCGGAGTCCTTGACGAGTTCGTTGCGGTACTCGTCCGCCTGGAGTCCCATGGCAGACGCCTTGACCCGCATCGGGAGGTCTTTGGAGACCACCGTGACGTTGTGGCCCTCGTTGGCCAGGTTCTTGGCCACGGCCAGGATCCGGCTGTCGTTGTCGCCACCGCGGAAGCCCGCAGGAAGCACGTCCGGGGAAATGTGGTTCATTTCCACCCTGAGCAGCCCGCCGTCGTTCCCCAGGGGAATGGCCCGGTCCAGTCCGCCGTGTTCAATCCTGAGGTCGTCGAGGAGACGCAGGGCTTTCCTGGCGAAGTAGCCAAGTTCCGGATCGTGGCGCTTTCCCTCGAGTTCACTGATGACCACGATGGGAACGATGACCTCATGTTCTGCGAACCGCAGGAGTGCGTGGGGATCGGAAAGCAGGACGGATGTATCGATCACATAGCTGCGGCCCGTGGCGGACGCTGTTGCCCGCGCTTTTTGTGGGACCCGCTTGGCGCGAGAGGTAGCTGCACTTTCCCCGTCGGAAACCATTGCGGGCAGTTGCTCAGAAATAGCCACATCGACTCCAGCCCCGGGCGGTCGCCCGGCCTAATGGTGAAGCGGCTCGGCCGGAAGGCCGGGCGTGGCCTCCCATGTAACTGGTGCGATGTTCCGCTCCATATACTGGCCTCCCCGATCAGCGGGCGGTTTTGCCTGCTGATGGGATTAACGTAATCCCCGACACATTCATTTCCGCAATCCGTCGTCGGCAAGTCGCATGTCGGGCTCGTTAATTTTCGGTGAACCGCGCCCGGGCTAGGTTCCGTAGCGGCGCTGCCGCCCGGCATAATCCCTGAGCGCACGGAGGAAATCGACCTTGCGGAAGGCGGGCCACAGGGCTTCGCAGAAGTAGAACTCGCTGTAAGCGCTTTGCCACATGAGAAATCCGGAGAGCCGCTGCTCGCCTGAAGTGCGGATCACCAGGTCCGGATCGGGCTGGCCCCTGGTGTAGAGGAACCGGGAGATGTCGTCCACTGAAAGTTCATCTGCCACCTCGGACATGGTGCGTCCTTTGGAGGCGGCATCGTGCAGGAGTTCCCTGACGGCGTCGACAATTTCGCGGCGGCCACCGTAGCCGACTGCGACGTTGACGTGGATCTTTTCGTGGACCGGCGTCCGGGACGTGAGTTTGTTCAGCCGGTCAGCCAGGTAGTCCGGCAAAAGTTCCGGTGCTCCCATGGCGTGGACAGACACGTCTTCGTCTTCGTCGAGCCGGTCCATGGTGTTGGCGATGATGCCCATGAGCAGGTCCAGCTCCTCACCGGAGCGGTTCATGTTGTCCGTGGAGAGCATGTAGAGCGTGACGACCTTGACGCCCAGTTCCTGGCACCATCCCAGAAATTCGTGGATTTTGTCTGCGCCGGCCTGGTGTCCTTGGCTGGTGGGGGCATTGAACTGGCGCGCCCAGCGCCGGTTGCCGTCCACCATGACGCCGATGTGCCGTGGGATCTGGTCCTGCTTGAGTGAGCGCAGGAGTTTGCGCTCGTAGAAGCCATAGAGGAAACCGGGCAGCTCCACCGGACTCTCACCTGACTTCCTTGCTTGTACGACGACGCACATCCAAGGCTACCTTCCCGAGCTGCCGGGGCGGTGCAGTGGACAGTCAAAAACCGCCCAACACTTGTTACCCAGAAGTAACTTACCGAAACGTAGGTTATTCTTGGAGCATGGCTGAGCTCCTCGAAACCAAGCCCCTCTGGCGTGGATGGATCCACGCAGTTGCCGCTCCTTTTGCACTTGCAGCAGGGATAGTCCTGGTGACGGTTGCTCCCACTCCGGACCGCAAAGTCACGTCCACCATCTATGCCCTGACCGGTTTCCTGCTGTTTGGCGTCAGCGCCGTGTACCACCGGGGAAACTGGTCCCCCAAGGTCCGCATGCTCCTCAAACGGCTGGACCATACCAACATCATGCTGGTGATCGCCGGGAGCTACACGCCCCTGGCATGGTCCCTGCTGGAACGCTCTGAAGCTGTCACCTTGCTATGGCTTGTGTGGTCCGGGGCGATCGTCGGCGTCTTGTTCCGGATTCTGTGGACCCATGCTCCGCGCTGGCTCTATGTCCCGGTTTACATCGCCCTCGGTTGCGGGGCCCTGTTCTACCTGCCGCAGTTTTTCGCCGCGAATGCCGCCGCAGCCATCCTCATATGCGTCGGCGGCGCCCTGTACATTGCCGGCGCAGTGTTCTACGCCCTCAAGAAGCCAAACTTCAGCGCCCGGAACTTTGGTTTCCACGAACTGTTCCACGCCTTCACCGTGCTGGCCTTCGCCGCGCACTTCATCGCCATCATGATGGCCGTCCTGAGCTAGCCCGGAAAGACGGGTTCACCGCCCACAGCCATGGCGGCCAGCCGCGCCCCAGCCATGGAGGCAGCAACGGGACGTCACTCCGGGGGCCGGGGACGCGTCGTCGTACGTTTGATGGGCGACCACCACCCCTGGGCGGGCGACGTCAGCAACGCGCCGCACAGTTCGCGGCGATGCCGCGAGCCAGGACCGGCGACGGCGGCCGCAACCCGGCAGCGGCAAACGCCAAGCCGTCATCCCCGAACGGACGGCAGTGGACGGGATTGCCCGCGTGTTGCCGGAGATAGGCAGAGGGTTCCGAACCCAAGGCATCGCTTGCCCCGGGACAGCCGGTTCCGCCCGTTTTAGCGGGCTCCGGGGCCGCCATTGCCGATCTCGTCAGTGGGACCGCCGCTTTGTGCCGGATTCCCGTCCGCGGACGGCTCACCCGCTTCAGCAGCCAGACGGGCTTCCTCTACCTGTGCGCGATAGCGGACGCGTCGGATCCTCCGGACCATGTCCACGATCAGGAAGGTAGTGAGGATCACGATGAAGGCCGTGAGGACGAAGCCCCACGTGCCCGGCGTCACCTGATCCTCGGACAGGCCGGGCCGCAGCGTGCCCGTGGGATCGGGCGACGGAGTGACGGTCAGGGCGAGAATCAAGTGGTGCACGGTCAAACCTTCTATGGGAACTGGTGCGCGCCGGCCGGCAAAGCGTAACCGGGATGCTGATGGGCCATCCGGTAATTTCTACGAACGATAGAAACTACCGGCGTTCTTATCTTATCCCTGCGAAGAGATCCTTTTCGGGCAGCTCGGAAGGCACACGGGACTTGATCAGGGTGTAGTCCTCCCAAGGCCACGTGGTCCGCTGCAGTTCCGGCGATACGGCAAAGAAGAAGCCCAAAGGGTCGATCTGGGTGCGGTGGGCCCGCAGGGCGTCGTCGCGGACCTCGAAGTAGTCGCCGCAGTCGATCTGGGTAGTGGTCTGGTGACCGCCGGCGGGTGGCGTGTGTCCCTCGGCGTCGGCCTCCAACCACGCCGCCAGCCGCTCGGCGTACGGAGACTGCAGCCCTGCTTCCTCCAACGCGAAATGGAGGGCACGGAAACGTGCGGGGCTGAAAGCACGGTCGTAGTAGAGCTTGTCCGGGGCCCACGGCTCGCCCATGCCGGGATAGCGTTCGGGATCGCCTGCGGCTTCATAAGCTTCAACCGCCACCTTATGGGCCATGATGTGGTCCGGATGCGGATAACCGCCGTTTTCGTCGTAGCTGAGGATGACGTGCGGCTTGAACTGACGAACCAGGCGCACCAGTGGAGCTGAAGCCCGCTCCAGCGGCTGCAACGCGAAGCATCCCGGCGGCAGCGGCGGGAGGGGATCTCCTTCCGGCAGGCCTGAGTCCACGAATCCGAGCCAGCGCTGCTTGATTCCCAGCACCGCTGCCGCGTTGGCCATTTCCAGCCGGCGCGCACCGGCCATGTCACGCTTGGGATGCGGGGCATCCTCCATGGCGGGGTTCTGGATGTCTCCACGTGATCCGTCCGTGCACGTGGCGACCATGACGTCCACGCCTGCGGCGGCGTACATCGCCATGGTTGCTGCACCCTTGCTGGACTCATCATCCGGGTGGGCGTGGACGGCGAGCAGCCGCAGCTGCTGGTCGGAACTGCTGGACGCTGTCACGTGACGGCTCCTCTTTCATGGATCTGCTTCAGGGGCGGCAAAGTGCCACCGGGATCGGCACTAAACTGGATGGGTGACTTCAGAGGACCTTTCGGCCACCCAAGTACCGGCAAGCACCAGCCTAGCCAATCGCTACGGCGGTCAAAAGCGCGCCATGACAGGCAAAACCAAGCGGAACATCATCATCGCCGCGCTGGTGGTCGCCATTGGCTTGGCCGGGTATGTCGCGACAGGGTCCGCGCAGGCTCCGGTCACGTTCAAAGACATTGGCTACAGCACGGTGGACGACACCCAGGCCGAGGTCGATTACCAAGTCACCAAGTCCCCTCGCGCCACCGCGAAATGCGCCATCAAGGCCCTGGACTCGAAGTTCGCAGTAGTGGGTTGGAAGGTGGTCGAGATCGGCGCCAACGAGCCCCAGGACGACCCCGACGGCGGGAGGACCACTGTCCAGCGGACCACCCTGAGGACCGAGTCCCCGTCTGTCTCCGGCGTCGTGGATAACTGCTGGATTGTGGACAGCGGCAAATAACAAACGTGTGACCTACGGCTCAACCGGTTTGGGTTCGTCCAGAGGATTTACTACAATGGATGAAACCTTCACCCCGTTAAGTTGGTTACTGAGTTTTACGAGTGGCCACCTCGGCGGGGTCTTTTGCATTGTCAGATCTAGAGGAGAAATCCGTGTCTACCACCAACAGCGCCACTGCGGCTTGGCTTACCCAGGAAGCTTTCGACCGCTTGAAGGCTGAGCTGGACCACCTTTCCGGCGCTGGCCGGGCGGAAATCGTCCAGAAGATCGAAGCTGCCCGCCAGGAAGGCGACCTCAAGGAAAACGGCGGCTACCACGCAGCCAAGGAGGAGCAGGGCAAGATCGAAGCCCGTATCCGCCAGCTGACCGCCCTTCTGCGCGATGCGCACGTGGGCGAGGCCCCGGCCGACGACGGAATCGTCGAGCCCGGCATGCTGGTTGTTGCCCGCATCGCCGGTGACGAAGAGACGTTCCTGCTGGGCTCGCGCGAAATCGCCGGAGATTCCGATCTGGATGTCTTCAGCGAGAAGTCGCCCCTCGGTGCAGCCATCATCGGCCACAAGGAAGGCGACAGCCTCAGCTACGTCGCTCCCAACGGCAAGGAAATCGCGGTAGAGATCGTCTCCGCCAAGCCGTACGTCGCCTAGGTATCAGCCCGGGCACCACAAGCACGACGCCGGCCCCCTCCTTCGTGGAGGGGGCCGGCGTTTTTTGTGCCCGGCCCAGCTTTGGGACTTACTGTCCCCGTTGGGTCAGGGGGTGATGGCGGGCTTGGGCCGTAGCAAGAGGGCCGCGATGATGCCACCGATGGCGCCACCCAGGTGGGCCTGCCAGGAGATGTAGCCCATCACCGTAGGCAACACCCCGAAGAGGATGCTGCCGTAGGCCATGAACAGCACCACGGACAGCAGGATCTGCCACCAGCTCCGGTTGAAGAAACCCCGGACCAGCAGGAACGCGAAGAAGCCGAACACCAACCCGGAGGCCCCAACCGTCACCCCTCCCCCGCCGATGAGCCACACAGTCAGCCCCGAGCCCAGCCAACTGAACGCCAGGGCGGTGATGAACACGCGGATGCCGGACAGGAACACCAGGAAACCGAAGATGATCAGCGGCAAGGTGTTCGAGATCAGGTGGTTGAAGTTTGCGTGAAGCAAAGGAAAGGTGAGGATGTCCAGGACACCGTCCATGGAGCGGGGGCGGAGTCCGAAAGTGGCGTTCAGGGCGTGCCGCATCAGCGTATTGAGAATCTCGATGACGTAGAGCAGGACCACGAACCCGCCCATGAAGAGCAGGCCGCCCTTCGCCCGTCCGGCCAGCGATTCCTCGGCTTCGGCTCTTGATCCTTCAGGCGTTCCAAGCACCATGGGCGCTCCTCCCGTCAGTGCACCACGATCGGCTGGAAGCCCTCGGCCCGCAAGGCGCCAAGGACCTGTTCGCCGTGTTCGTGGCCCTTCGTTTCCAGGTTGATGGTGATGGAGACATCGCCCATGCTGATGGAACCGCCCAGGCGCGTGTGGTCCAGGCCGGTCACGTTGGCATCGTTCTCTGCGATGATCCGGGCGATCGTAGCCAATGAGCCGGGACGGTCATCGAGCATCATACGGACCGTCATGAAGCGGCCTGCAGCCGACAAACCGCGCTGGATGACCTTCAGCATCAGCATGGGATCGATGTTGCCGCCGGAAAGCACGACGGCGGTGTTCCCTGGGTTTTCGATCTTGCCGTCCATCAGTGCGGCTACTCCCACCGCGCCGGCGGGCTCAACGACCATCTTTGCGCGTTCCAGCAGGAAAATGAGCGCACGGGCCAATGAGTCTTCGCTGACGGTGACAACGTCGTCCACAAGCTCGCGGATGATGCTGAACGGCAGCTGTCCCGGTCGTCCCACTGCGATGCCGTCAGCCATCGTGGATACCTTCTTGAGCGGCACCAGGGCATCGGCAGCCAGGGAGGGCGGGTACGCCGCGGCGTTTTCTGCCTGCACGCCAATGACCCTGATCTCACGGCCAAGCTCCTTGGCGCGGGCTTTGATGGCCACAGCCACGCCGGCCAGCAGTCCACCGCCGCCGACGCCCATAAGGATGGTGTCCACATTGGGGATCTGTTCCAGGATCTCCAGACCGATGGTGCCTTGACCCGCTACGACATCCACGTTGTCAAAGGGGTGCACGAACACGGCACCGGTTTCGTTGGCGTAGCGTTGCGCTTCGGCCAGTGCCTCGTCCACATTGTGGCCGTGAAGGATGACCTCTGCCCCGTGGCTGCGCGTGGCGGCGAGTTTGGGGAGGGCGACGCCCAGCGGCATGTAGATCCGGGCGTTGATGCCCAGGCTCTTGGCGGCCACTGCGACACCTTGGGCGTGGTTGCCGGCGGAGGCCGCCACTACACCGCGCTTCTTTTCGTCGGCAGTGAGGCGGGCCATGCGTACATAGGCACCACGGACTTTGAACGAGCCGGCGCGCTGCAGGTTCTCACACTTGAAGAAGACATTTCCGCCCACAAGGTGGCCCAGCGCCCGGGACGACTCCACCGGAGTCTTGGTAATAATGCCCTCGAGCAGCTCCTGCGCCTTGAGGACATCGTCCAGGGTGACGGGCAGGGTATCGAGGGTATTCACTGACTATTCTCCTTTGTTGGTGTCGGCCTCGGGGCCCTCAGCAGAGGTGCTCCCCGGAGCCTTGGTCGTGCCGGCGCCGCCCCTGGCGAGACGGGATTCGGACTTTGGAAGGTGCACTTCCTTGAAGTTGGCGTCGCCGGAACCCGCGGAAGCGGCCGCCGGTTGGAGTCCGGCGCCACCCAATCCTTCATCATGTTCCCACGTCCGGCCGGCAATGTAGCGAACTGCCGTGTTTACTACGGCGAGCAGGGGAACTGCGAACAGGGCTCCCGGGATGCCTGCCAGATAAGAGCCTGCAGCCACCGAGAGGATGACGGCCACCGGGTGCAGGGCAACAGCCTTGCCCATGACCAGCGGCTGCAGGATGTGACTCTCAAGCTGCTGCACCAGCAGGACGATGGCCAGCATGATCAGGGCATTGACGGGCCCATTGGCGACGAGGGCCAGCAGCACCGCGATGGCACCGGTGACCAGCGCGCCCACAACAGGGATGAACGAGCCGATGAAAACAAGGACGGCGAGGGGCAGTGCCAAGGGGACCTGGATGATCGCAGCACCGACACCAATGCCTACGGCGTCCACGAAGGCAACAAACATCTGGATACGGACGTAGCTGACCATCGAGGTCCAACCCCGCCGGCCTGCACCGTCAGTTGCCCTCCGCGCCGTTTTAGGCAGAAGGCGTACCAGGAAGGCCCAGATCCGGCTTCCCTCCAGCAGGAAGAAGATCAGGATGAACAGCGCCAGCACCAGGCCGGCCGCGAAGTGTCCTGCGGTACTGCCAAAGGACAAGGCACCGCTGAGGATGCTGCTGCTGTTGTTCTGCAGGGCGTTGGCACCATCGGCGATGTACTGGTCGATCTGGTCGGCGGTGAGATGGAGGGGGCCGTCGGCCAGCCAGGTCTGGATCTGCTGGATTCCGGCGAGGGCTTCCTGCCACAGTGCGCCGAAGCCGGACACCAACTGCCGGCCCACAAGAGCCAGGGCGCCGGCAATGACGCCGATGAACCCGACTACGGTAATAGCGACGGCAGCGCCATTGGGAAGTTTGCGGCTCCGCAACCAGGCCACCACCGGATAGAGCAGACCGGCCAGCAGCGCTGCCACCATGACGGGGATGATGAGGAAGCTGACCTTCCCCAGGAGCCACACCAGAGCACCGATCATGAGCAGTATCAGACCTGCCCGCCACGACCAGGCTGCAGCAATGCGCACCCCATAGGGGATGTCCTCGGCGATTTGGCGGTCAGAACGGGGCTTGGCGTCCGGTGTTGGCGTCATGAACCCATAATTCCGTAGCCCGCTCCGTATGGGAAACCGACCCGCAGGCAGCGCCGCGGACTAAAGGGATGCAGTAATGCCCCAGTTCATGGTGAACGCCTCCCCCGGCGCCAACCAGCGGAGGCCGTCACCACTGTTGAAGGCGTTCGCCGGGCCAGTCATCGGTTCGATGGCCACTGCCCTGGAACGTCCAGGAAAGGTGTCAGTGATGAAGACATGGACATACTGGCAGTTCGTGTCCTGCTCCAGGCTTACACTGCGGCCATCAGGTGCGGTGAGCGTATGGCGGGCCGCGCCGCCGTCGAACTCCAGGTCCGTTAACGCGACGTCCACCAATGACGGGCCAACCGGGATGCCTGATGAAAAGTCGTACGGCCCGTCCGCCGGGGCCGTGCTGCGCGGGATCAGGCGCTCATCCGCCACAAGCCGGGTCCGGGCGTTGACGGTAAGGATGAGGTCTTCGGGGGCAGTGTCGCCCAAGCGCAAGTAAGGGTGGGCGCCAAGGACAAAAGGAGCCGGGCTCTGCGCTTGGTTGATCAAGGTCTGGGAAACACGGAGGTCCAGGGCGTCGTCGAGTTCGTAGCGCACCCGGTGAAGCACCAGAAACGGGTAGCCGTGCTGGGGAAAAACAGTGGCTTCCAGGGTGACGGAGAATTCGGACTCATCCACCAGCGCATATCCGGTGTTGCGCAATAGTCCGTGGCTGGCGTTGTTGCGTGAAACTTCCGTGATGTCGAGCTGCTGCTTCTTGCCGTCGAGGTACCAGATTCCGTCTTCAACCCGGTTGGCCCACGGCGCAAGGGTGATGCCGGTGGCCCCTGGAGAGATTTCAGCGTCGCCGTAGCTCTCGGTCAGCTGGACGCCGCCGCGGGAGTACAGCCGCAGTCCCGCAGCCAGTTCCGTCACGACAGCAACGGCGTTGTCCCGTCGCAGCTCGAACTGCCGACCCGTGGCGAAACGGCGGGATTCGGGGTGGTGGGCGCTGTCGGCTGGCATCGAAGAGGCAGGCATGGCATTACCGTACTGCATCCGGGAGGTCGGACCGGACCCGGCAATGTTTGCTTTTGTTAGAAACTATGCGCTTTTGGTCATTTGTGGAACAATGAAGTCATGAGCCGCATCACCACAACCCGCCTGGCGGACAGCCGGGAGCTGATCTACTTTGACGACCCCGGAACGCCGGAACGGTCACCGGAATCACTGGTTGACCATCGCCGGCTCCCCGCACGGGGGGAGCCCGGCGAAGTCAGGTACGACGCATTGTCAGGAGACTGGGTGGCTGTGGCAGCCCACCGGCAAACGCGGACGCATCTCCCTCCGGCCGATCAGTGCCCCATCTGCCCCACCACTGCCGCAAACCCCTCGGAGATTCCGGCGCCGGACTACGACGTCGTGGTGTTTGAAAACCGCTTCCCGTCCCTGGGACCGGCCCTGGGCGACATCCCTCCGCTGCCTGCAGCGGGACAGAACGCCCACGGCATCACAGGTCCCGCTTTTGGCCGCTGTGAGGTCGTGGCTTTCACGCCGCAGCATACTGGCTCCTTCGCAGGGTTGGGCGAGACCCGCGCCCGGACAGTGATCGAAGCGTGGGCACAGCGGACCGAGGCGCTGAGCGCCCTGCCCGGCATCAAGCAGGTCTTCCCCTTCGAGAACCGCGGCGCCGACATCGGCGTCACCCTGCACCACCCGCACGGCCAGATCTACGCCTACCCGTACGTGACGCCGCGGGCCGCCCAACTCGGCGCCGTAGCCCGCAAGTATTACGACGACGTCGACGCGAAGGAAACGCTCGGGGCCTCGCTCCTGAAGGCGGAACGTGAAGACGGCAGCCGCATGGTCCTGGAGGCCGAGCACTTCAGCGCCTATGTTCCCTTCGCTGCGCGCTGGCCCTTGGAAATCCACCTGGTGCCCCACCGCAGCGTGCCTGACCTTGCGGCGCTCACAGGGGCCGAGCGGGACGAGCTCTCGCACGTCTACCTGGACCTGCTCAAGCGCCTCGACGCCCTGTACCCCACTCCCATGCCGTACATCTCCGCGTGGCACCAGGCCCCGCTGGATCCCTCGCTTCGTCCGGCGGGGCAACTGCACCTGCAGCTCACCTCCCCCCGGCGCGCGGCCGATAAGCTCAAGTACCTGGCCGGATCGGAAGCGGCCATGGGAGCGTTCATCAACGACACCACCCCCGAAGCCGTGGCCGAGCGGCTCCGCAACGTCGCCGCTGCACCGGCCACCGACAAAACCATGGAAGGCATCCGAGCATGACCACCACCACGGACGCCAGCGTCCTCACCGCCCGTTTCCAGGAAACGTTCGGAGCAGCTCCCGACGGCGTGTGGCAGGCACCGGGACGCGTCAACCTGATCGGCGAACATACCGATTACAACGAAGGCTTTGTGCTTCCCTTCGCCATCGACAGGACGGCGAAGGTGGCCCTGCGCGTCCGCGACGATTCGACGGTGCGCATGCTGTCCACGTTCGGCGGCCACGGGATGGTGGAAGCCAGTCTCGTGGAGCTGGAACCCGGCTCGGGCGAAGGCTGGTCCCGTTATCCCCTGGGAGTCGCCTGGGCTTTGCAGGAGCGCGGCATCACCGTACCCGGCTTTGACCTGCTGCTCGATTCCGATGTCCCCTCGGGCGCCGGGCTGTCTTCCTCCCACGCCATCGAGTGCGCCGTCATCTCCGCACTCAACGAACTCACGGGTGCCGGCTTTGCGGCGGAGGAGCTTGTCCTGGCCACCCAGCGCGCCGAAAACATCTTTGTCGGGGCTCCCACGGGAATCATGGACCAGTCGGCATCCCTGCGTGGCGCCAAAGGACACGCTGTCTTCCTCGATTGCCGCGACCAACACGTTGAGTTGGTCCCGTTCGACGCCGAGGCCTCGGGCCTGGTCCTGCTGGTTATCGACACCAAGGTCTCACACTCACACGCCGACGGCGGATATGCCTCGCGCCGCGCGTCCTGCGAGCTGGGAGCCGAAATCCTCGGCGTTAAAGCACTGCGCGACGTCGGCGTCGAGGATTTGGAGGAAGCTTCCGGGCTGTTGGATGAGACCACACTTCGGCGGGTGCGTCACGTGGTCACCGAAAACGACCGCGTTCTCCAAACCGTCGAGATACTTGGCACCCGGGGACCTGCGAGCATTGGAGCCCTGCTGGACGCCAGCCACGTGTCCATTCGCGACGACTTCGAGATCTCCTGCCCGGAGCTCGATCTGGCCGTGGATACCTCCCGTGCCAGCGGCGCAATCGGTGCGCGAATGACCGGCGGCGGTTTCGGTGGTTCTGCCATCGCCCTGACGCCGGTGGGCCAGGAACAGCAGGTGAGGGACGCCGTCGTGCGTTCCTTTGCGGAGGCGGGCTTCACCGCACCGGACATCTTCACTGTCACCCCCGCTGCAGGCGCCTTCCGCCTGGTCTGACGCGCCCGGCCTGCGCCCGGTAAGCACAGCGGTGCCGGGCGTAAGCTGGGGCCATGACTGAGGCTGTCATTGTTTCCACTGCCAGAAGCCCGATCGGGCGCGCCTTCAAAGGGTCCTTGAAGGATGAACGACCCGACGACCTCGCCACTGCCATGGTGCAGGCGGCACTGGCCAAGGTTCCTGGCTTCGACCCGGGCTCGGAGGACGGGCGCGGCCTGGACGACATCCTCCTGGGCTGCGCGGAGCCCAGCGGCGAAGCAGGCTCGAACATGGCCCGCGTCGTGGCGGTGCTGGCCGGATTGGACCAGGTTCCGGCAGCCACCATCAACCGCTTCTGCGCATCGAGCCTCCAAACCCTGAGGATGGCCTTCCATGCCATCAAATCCGGGGAGGCCCACGCGGTGGTTTCCGCCGGGGTGGAGAGCGTTTCCCGCTACCGGAACTGGGTGGGCGCCGGCGAAACCGACACCGCCGACCACAATCCGCGCTTCGAAGCAGCCGCCCAGCGCACCGCAGCCCGCGCCGCTTCCAACATCCCGTGGACGGACCCCCGTTTTGGCGGCCGCTTGCCGGACATCTACATCTCCATGGGCCAGACCGCGGAGAACGTCGCCACGAGCTACGGCATCAGCCGCGCCGAGCAGGACGAATGGGGCGTCCTGAGCCAGAACCGTGCCGAGGCGGCAATTGCCTCCGGGTTCTACGCCCGGGACATCACACCCTTCACGCGTAAGGACGGAGTGGTGGTTGACCGTGACGACTCTCCCCGGCCGGGGGTGACACTGGAGGCGGTGTCGGCACTGCAGCCCGTGTTCCGCCCAGGGGGCACTGTGACGGCAGGTAATGCCTGTCCCCTCAACGACGGCGCGGCGGCCGTGGTGGTCATGAGCGATACCCGGGCACGCGAACTCGGCCTGGAACCCTTGGCGCGGGTGGTATCAACAGGCGTCAGCGCACTCTCACCCGAACTGATGGGCATGGGGCCGGTGGAGTCCACCCGGCGGGCACTTTCCCTCGCTGGCCTGACCATGGACGACATCGATCTCGTGGAGCTTAACGAGGCCTTCGCCGTGCAGGTGGTGGCAAGTGCCAGGGAGTTGGACATCGATCCTGCAAAACTCAACGTTCACGGCGGCGCCATCGCCCTGGGCCATCCATTCGGCATGACTGGCGCACGCATGACCAGCACGCTGCTGAACGGGTTGAAGGAACGGGACGGGACACTGGGGCTGGCAACACTCTGCGTGGGTGGCGGCCAGGGCATGGCTGTGGTGTTCGAACGCCTGAGCTGACGCGAGGGGTTGGATCCCACCCCTTTGACGCACCCTTTCCCCCGAAACCTCGCCCCTCGAAGACACGAAAAAGCCCCGAAGACGAATCTTCGGGGCTTTTTGCTTTGTAGCTAGTCGTCGCCTCGCAGGATGGCGAGCAGTCGAATGATCTCGACGTAGAGCCAGACCAGCGTGACTGTCAGGCCGAATGCTGCAACCCAGGAGTAACGCTCCGGGGCACCGGCGCGGACGCCTTCTTCGATGCTGGTGAAGTCCATGATGAGCGAGAACGCTGCCAGGCCGATGGCCAGGATACCGATGAAGACACCCAGCGGGATGCCGGCAATGGTGATGCTGGTGCGAAGGCCGAAGGGCTCCTGCACGGCACCCGTCCACATCATGACCAGGTTGATCAGCGCGAAGACCGCATAGCCGATGGTCGCGATCATGAAGAAGCGCACCATCTTCGGCGTAGCGCGAACCTTGCCGCTCTTGAACAGCACGAGTGTCACACCGAAGACTGCAAGGGTACCGATGACGGCCTGCAGGCCGACGCCCGGGTACATGCCATCGAGGATCCGGGTCAGGCCACCGAGGAACAGGCCCTCGAGGCCGGCATAGGCCAGGATCAGGGCCGGTGAAGGCTGCTTCTTGAAGGTGTTGACCAGGGCCAGGACGAATCCGCCCAAGGCGCCAACGATCATCAGCAGGCTGGACAGGCCAGGTGCCACAAACAGCGTCACGGCTGCGCCGATCACGAGGACCACCAGGCAGGCAACGGTCTTCATGATGACATCGTCATAAGTCATGCGGCCGGTGTCAGCGGGGCCTGCCGCCGGCTGGTTGTACATCTGCTGCAGTTGTTCGTTGGTCATGCCCTGCTGCTGGGCTGACCATGCGGCCTGGCCGTCCATGACCTGTCCGGGCGCCCGGCCAGCCTGGTTAAACTGCTGGCCGTACGGATTTTGCGGTACAGGCGGGGCCTGCTTTGCTCCACGGAAATTCTTTCCGTTGAAGACTGGGTTTCCGCCAAGTGCCATTACGGGTGTCCTCCTGAAAAAGGGCTAAGTGATAGTTCACGGTACCAATTACCACGCGTGCGCGGCAGGGAAAGTTCCCCTGCTCACCGAGACGAAACGCAACCGTGACACGGCAGGGGACGAATCCGGGACGCGTTTCGGCCCGCGAAACTTAAGTGACACTGCCACACAACAAATTTTTTGTTTAGGAATCCTGCATTAATAGTTGCCTATAGCTTCACAGTTGTTATCTGATCGCGATCTTCGCACCCCCGAACTGGGCATTCATTCGGTCCGTCGAGCGGTAACATAGGCCACACATGGGTGACTTAGATCACAATCGAGGCAGCTAGGCAAGAACTGTTCACAAGCCCCATGACCCGTTCGCACCGGCTGCAATGGCGCAGTCGGGACCACCCCCACTGTGGAGGTTTCCATTTTGAGAAGCACACTGCGCGACCCGTCCAAGAGACGGTCCAAGGGACTGCAGAGAGTCGTGGGGGCACTGTTCGCAGCCCTGATCGCAACTCTGTTGATCGCCGCCCCTTCGGCACAGGCAACCACCCCCTCGCCTTCGCCATCACCCACCAATTTCCAAAACAACATCAGCGGGTTCCTCCGCGATGACGCCCGGGCCCCCATACCCGGCGTCAAGATCAAAGCCTCGGGCAACGGATTCGAAGGTGAAGCCACCTCCGGAGCCAACGGTGCGTGGAGCATCGGCGTACCAGTCCAAGGCACCTATACCGTTGAGCTCGATACCTCGACCTTGCCCGATGGCATCAAGCTCGCCGATGGCCAGGACAACCCCAGGGATGTCACCTTCAGCCAGACATCCAACTTGTCGGTGATCTTCGCCTTCGGCAAAGGCATCGTGGTCCAGCAACAGGACTTCGGCCAGAACCTCTTGAACCGCCTGGTGGCGGGTTTGAGCTTCGGCCTCCTCCTCGCATTGGCTGCAGTGGGACTTTCGCTGATCTTCGGAACCACCGGCCTCACCAACTTCGCCCACGGCGAGATGGTGACCCTCGGCGCAGTCCTCGTCTTCATGTTCAACGGCTTCGGCCTCCCCTTCTGGCTGGCGATCCTGCTGGCCCTCGTAGGCGGTGGGCTCTTCGGCTACGTCCAGGACGCAGGACTTTGGCGTCCCCTGAGGCGGCGCGGTTCCGGACTGGTCCCCATGATGATCGTCAGCATCGGCCTCGCCCTTGCCATCCGGTACGTCATCCAGTTCTTCTTTGGCGGTGCTACACAGCAGCTGCCGGGAGCACAGAGCGCTGAGATCCAGATCGGCCCCGTGTCCATCTCCCCCAACAACCTGTGGTCGTTGCTCATCAGTGCCGTGGTGATCGCCTTGATCGGGTTCATTCTGTTGAAGACCCGGCTGGGCAAGGCGACCCGCGCGGTCGCCGACAACCCGGCGCTGGCAGCAGCCTCCGGCATCGACGTCGACTCCGTCATCCGGATCGTGTGGATCGTCGGCGGCGTCCTGGCCTCCCTGGGCGGCATCCTCTGGGCCTACTACCGCCCGG
This sequence comes from Paenarthrobacter nicotinovorans, assembly GCF_021919345.1. Lineage (NCBI taxonomy): Bacteria > Bacillati > Actinomycetota > Actinomycetes > Micrococcales > Micrococcaceae > Paenarthrobacter > Paenarthrobacter nicotinovorans. The sequence continues at coordinate 1,265,809 of NZ_CP089293.1, read as the reverse complement.
GTGTCACCTTCGATATGGGTTCGCAGATCCTGCTGCTCATCTTTGCGGGCGTGACGCTCGGTGGATTGGGCACAGTATTCGGTGCGCTGATCGGTTCGATCGTCGTAGGCATCTTCGTGGAACTGACAACAGTCTTCGGCCTTCCCGCCGACCTCAAATACGTCGGTGCCCTTTTCATCATGATCGTTGTTCTTCTGTTCCGACCGCAGGGTATCCTCGGCCGGCGTGAGCGTGTGGGTTAGGAGCGGGCCATGGATTTCGGATTTATTTTCTCCAGCGCCCTTGGTGAATTGTTCAGCCCGACGACGGCGGCCTACGCGCTTGCCGCTTTGGGCCTTGCCGTGCACTTCGGCTACTCGGGCCTCCTGAACTTCGGCCAGGCAGGCTTCATGGCTGTCGGCGCCTACGGTTTCGCCATCTCCACTCTCACCTTCGATGCCCCGTTCTTTGTAGCCCTGCTCGTTTCGGTCATTTGTTCGGTCATCTTCGCCTTCATTCTGGGTATCCCAACGCTGCGGCTTCGAGCCGACTACCTGGCAATCGTCACCATCGCAGCCGCGGAAATTGTCCGCTACGTGGTCACCACCAACCAGCTCACCAAAGTCACCGGTTCCGCCAACGGCCTGGCTGCCTTCGAGAACACGTTCTACGCCATGAATCCCTTCCCCGAAGGGTCCTACATGGGTATGAACAACCGCGATTTCTTCATCCGCGTCGTGGGCTGGGGCCTGGTTATCGTCTGCTGTGTCCTGGTGTGGCTGCTGATGCGCAGCCCGTGGGGCCGCGTCCTGAAGGGCATTCGTGAGGATGAGAACGCTGTCAGGTCCCTGGGCAAGAACGTTTACGCCTACAAGATGCAGGCACTCGTCATCGGTGGTGTCCTTGGCGCCCTGGCTGGCATGATCTTCACGCTCCCCCGCGGTGCTGTCCAGCCGTCCAACTACGGAACAGAACTGACGTTCTTCCTCTGGACATGCCTCCTGCTCGGCGGCATGGCCACCGTACTGGGGCCCGTTATCGGAGCAATGATCTTCTGGGTTGTCCTCTCCCTGACCCAGAGCCTGCTCTATGGCCTCATCGAATCAGGGGCGGTCACCTGGCTGACAACGGTCCAGGCGGGCCAGCTGCGCTACATCCTTGTGGGCGTGGCGCTGATGCTCCTGATGATCTTCCGCCCACAAGGCGTGTTCGGCAATAAGAAGGAGCTTGCTTTCGCATGAGTGAGACCAACGACAGCAATATCGGCAACAGCGAAAATATTGATTACATGACAGATTCGCGCCCGATCGCAGTTGGGGAAAACACACCCGGTTGCAAGAAACGCGATCCGATCGTGGTGGCAGAGGACGTGACCCGCTCCTTTGGCGGCATCAATGCTGTGGATGTCGAGTACCTCGAAATTCCCCGCCACAAGATCACCGCATTGATCGGACCCAACGGTGCGGGCAAAACCACCCTGTTCAACCTGCTGACGGGCTTTGACACTCCCAACTCCGGGAAGTGGCAGTTCGAAGGCAACAGCCTTGCCGGTGTTTCCTCCTACAAAGTGGCACGCATGGGCATGGTCCGGACCTTCCAGCTCACCAAGGTCATGGGCAAGCTGACGGTTATGGAAAACATGCGTCTGGGGGCAGCAGACCAACCGGGCGAGCGGCTCTCCAGGGCTCTGTTCAAGGGCATGTGGGGCGGCCGTGAAAAGGAGATCACCGCCCAGGCCAACATCCTGCTGGAGAAGTTCAAGCTGGATGCCAAGAAAAACGATTATGCTGCGTCGCTTTCCGGCGGCCAGCGCAAGCTCCTGGAGATGGCCCGCTCCTTGATGGTCAAGCCCAAACTGGTCATGCTCGATGAGCCGATGGCAGGCGTGAACCCGGCACTGACGCAGTCGCTGCTGGACCACATCAAGAACCTTAAGGCCGAGGGCATGACCGTCCTCTTCGTCGAGCACGACATGAACATGGTCCGCCACATCGCTGACTGGGTGGTGGTCATGGCCGAAGGCAAGGTAGTGGCCGAGGGACCTCCTGGCGAAGTGATGAAGAACCCTGCCGTCATCGATGCCTACCTTGGCGCCCACCACGACGTCGATCTCGGCGACGCTGAAGGCATCAAGGAACTCGAGGCCGAGCTGGAGGCCGACGACGAGTCGGTGGTCGGCACGGAAGACGCCGGCATTCTGTCGGACATCGTCGAACCCAGGATCGTTGAATCGAAACACGCTGAACCGAAACACGTTGAACCCAATCATGTTGAACCCAGGAATGAGGAGGGGAAATGAGCAGCACCAGCGCCATGCCGGCTCCGGCTCCGGCCCCCACAGGCGATTCAGTGGTGAAGGTCACCAACCTCGTTGCAGGTTACATCCCGGGCGTCAACATCCTGAACGGCTGCAGCATCGAAGCCCGCAAAGGTGAACTCATCGGCATCATTGGCCCCAACGGCGCCGGCAAGTCCACGCTGCTGAAAGCCATGTTCGGTTTGGTCAAGGTCCACTCGGGCACCGTTGTGGTGCGAGGACAGGACCTCACCGGGTTGAAGGCCAACAAGCTGGTCACCCAGGGCGTTGGTTTCGTACCGCAGACCAACAACGTTTTTGCCACGCTGACCATCGAGGAAAACCTCCAGATGGGTATGTTCCAGCGGCCCAAGGTGTTCGCCGAACGCTTTGACTTCGTCACCAGCCTCTTCCCGGAGCTGGCCAAGCGGCGCGCCCAGCGTGCAGGGTCACTTTCCGGAGGTGAACGCCAGATGGTGGCCATGGGCCGGGCACTGATGATGGATCCCGCAGTGCTGCTCCTGGACGAGCCATCCGCTGGCCTCTCCCCCGTCAAACAGGACGAGACCTTCCTTCGGGTCCACGAAATCAACCGGGCCGGAGTGTCCGTGATCATGGTGGAGCAGAACGCCCGCCGCTGTCTCCAGATCTGCGACCGCGGCTACGTCCTGGACCAGGGCAAGGACGCCTACACAGGCACCGGCCGGGAGCTCATGAAGGACCCCAAAGTCATCCAGCTCTACTTGGGAACCTTGGCTGACGAGGTCTAGCGAAAAGCAAAGCGGGGTCACTTCCTGCCCATGTTGGGTCTCCCAACGGGCCGGAAGTGACCCCGCTTTGTTGTTGCTGGCATGCTGGACGGATGACTGAAGGCCTCACTGAAGAACAGCGCGCCTTGCTGGAGTCCTGGCTGGGCCACTACCGGGTGGTGCGGGATCATTCCTGGCCACTCCAGGACACCACCGTGCTGCAGTTGGAAACCGCCTACGGAGACCAGGTCATCATCAACGCGAGTGAGACCAGCCACCATATCCGCCGCGAGATTGCAGCCTATTCCCGTGGATTACCCGGGCTTGATGGCATCGTCCCTGTCATGCTCCACGCCGCCCCTGGCGCCGGTCTCCTGGTCACGCGCTACCTTCCGGGGGCGGTGGTGGCAGGTACGCCGGCAGAGGACGATGCGCAGACCTATCGGCAGGCCGGGGAACTCCTGCGCCTTTTGCATCAGCCGGCAGGAACGTCGGGCAGCTATCTGAGGTCACTCAGCATCAGAACCAGCTCGATGCTGGACAAGGCGCACGGGCTGTTGGCGCGGCCCGTGCTGCGCGCCCTGGCTTCGGCGATTGCCGCCGTCGAACATCTTCCCGTCGAGGTGGTGACCACCCATGGCGACTATCAGCCCCGGAACTGGCTCCACGATGCCGGGACCATACGCGTCATCGACTTCGGGCGGGCCGAGCTGCGGCCTTGGGTCCATGACCTGGTTCGTCTCGGCCATCAGCAGTTCCTGGAGCAACCCGGGCTGTCAGCGCCCTTCCATGAGGGTTTGGGCAGGCTTGTGGACACAGAAGAGGAATGGCAGTCGTGGCGGCTGGAGAACCTCAACCAGGCGGTCGGAACAGTGGTCTGGGCACACCACGTGGGAGACCGGGACTTTGAACAACAGGGCGTCCGGATGGTGGAAAGAGTGCTTGACGGTTTCGAACCCTATCCCGGTTGACGCAGCAAATCCCGGTTGACGCAGAACAGGCCCCCTTCCTGGTGTGGAAGGGGACCTGTTGCAGACCGTGGTCTGTCGGTGTTCGGCTTAGAGCTTGCCGAACTCCTCACGGACCGGCTTGTAGGTGTTGTCGTCCTGGTACTCGTAGATACCGATGTACGCCTCGGTGGGGTCACCGGCGTCGGAGAACGTCACCGGACCCGACTGGCCGTCATAGTCGATGTCCTTGCCCTCGCGGAGCAGAGTGACGCAGGCGGGGTAGCTGGTGCACTTCTCGCCACCTTCGGAGACTTCCTTCAGCTTGGCTGCGATATCCGTGCCCTTGGTGCTCTTTGCGGCTTCGGAAGCCAGCGCGATCAGGTTCACGGCGTCGTAGGATTCACCTGCGTAGCTGTAGTCCTTCAGCGCGGGATCGATGGCCAGGAGCTTCTTCTTGAAGTCGTCCTTGGCGAACGTACCGGGAATCGTTCCCTGTGCACCCTTCAAGGTGCCTGCCTGGAAGTCCTTGCTGTAGTCCGAGGTGTTGCCGTCGACCATGAACAGCTGCGTGGGCTTGATGCCCTTGCCGGTGATCAGGGGGACAATGCTCTTGGCCTGGTCAAAGGTAATCAGGGCAATGGCATCCGGCTTTGCGGCCAGGACCTTGTCAACCTGGCTGCTGAACTGCGAGTCGCCTTCGTTGAAGAGTTCCTCAGCTACAACCTTGCCGCCGGCCGCCTCGAAGGCCTCCTTGACGTTCTTCTGAAGGCCGGTGCCGTAAGCGTCGTTGAGAACGATCATGCCAACGGTCTGGGCGCCACAGGTAGCCATGTAGTTACCAAGGACCTTGCCCTGCAGGACGTCTGACGGTGCAGTACGCCAGTACAGACCCTTGTCATCCCAGGTGGTGAAGTCGGGCGAGGTGTTCGCGGGCGAGAACTGGATGACGCCGGCACCCGTGATCTGGTTGATGACAGTCTTGGAAACACCCGAAGACGCCGCACCGATGACCGCGCTGACCCCCTGGCCCAGAAGTGCCGTGGTGGACTGCGTCGCGATGTCGGTCTTGGTGTCGCCGGAGTCACGGTGAACTACGGAAACCGGAGCGCCAAGGACGCCGCCGGCATCATTGACTTCCTTGATACCAAGGTTCACACCAGCGATTTCGGGTGGGCCGAGGAACGCCAGCGACCCCGTTGTCGGCAGGAGCGAACCAATCTTGAGCGGTGTGGACGTTGTAGTGGTCGAGGGGGGTACAGGTCCCGTGTTGGTGGCAGCCTGGCTGTTGCCGGCTCCCGCTCCGCCGCTCGGTGCCGGGCAGGAGATGCCTGCCGCCGCGGAAGCGGAGGAAGACCCAGTCTGTGTCGGCGTCGAAGACCCGCCACAAGCTGTGGCCAAAAGGGCGACCCCAATGCCAAGCGCTGTTAGCTTGGCGGCTCGGGGCGCCGCTGGGGAAAGATCAAACATTCGTTGTCTCCTCGATCGAAAGGTGCGAACTGCCTTTGATGCGATTACTCAGGTGTTCCTGATTAAGACTCAAACTAGTGCAATTGATCGGCGAACATAAGTGATTCAGGTCACATCCCTATAACACTCGTTGCCTGTGGGGAATCTACGAGGTCACTGGGAATTTTCACTGAAGAGGGAATGTGCTCCCCCTGCTTCCTGTGGCAGGGGGAGCCGTCGACGGCCGTACCGGTGCCCGTCAACTGTTCAACGCGGCAGTAGGCGGTGTTCTCGCGGCCCGAACTGCGGGGACAACACCTGCCACGGCGCCTATGGCCACCGTGGCGCCAACTCCAGCCACGAGCACTTCACCAGGTATGTCGGTGAGCCATCCGTTGCTGCGGGAAACGATCGCGGTAATGAACCACCCGAGAGTGACGCCCGCAATCCCGCCGTAGGCGGCGAGCAGCATGGCTTCAACGAGGAATTGTGCTTTGATGTGCCGGCGGGTTGCACCAAGGGCGCGTCGAAGGCCGATCTCACGGCGTCGTTCCAGTACGGAGATGACCATAGTGTTAGCCACCCCGATGCCCCCGACCAACAGTGCGATTGAACCGACGCCTACGAGCAGCCCCGTGAAAGCTAGATCGACGGTGTTCTTCGCCGCGAGCGCATCCGACGGTCGGCTGACCAGCACTTCATTTGGTGCTTCAGGGTTGATGGTGGCGGGGACCAATTGACGAATGCGATTGACTTCGGAATCGGCGGAACGTTGGTAGATGGTGGTAGGGGCGCCGTCATAGCCGAACATCGATGCGGCAACAGGCTCGCCGATCAGCGCTGACATGTCCAGTTCAGGAGCCAGCGGTGAACGATTCAGGATTCCGACGACGGAAAAGGTGTTGCCGCCAACATCAACCAACGCCCCCGGCGCGTTGAGGCCCAGACGTTGTGCGGTATCGAACCCCAAAACTACGGCCGGAAGCTCGATGGTCGCTGAATTCAACCACGTACCGCTCAGCAAGGTAGCACTCGTAGCTTCGAGTAGGTTGACGTCCGCGGCAACTACCGTGAATCCGCCGGAGTGGCTCTTCGGTACCTCTGCATTGCGCAGAAGGGGGACGTTCTTTATCGTCGACGTCGAACTCGCAGAGTCGACGCCCTCGATACGGCGGACGGCCGCTACCGAGTTACTTGGAAGTGAGGTCTCTTTGCCAAAGGCGTCCTCGCCGCTTGTCACTGTCAAAAGGTTCGTGCCCAAAGAAGCCAGTTCGCGTTGAACCAAGGCTTGGCTTGATGAGGAGATGCCGATAACAGCTACCATCGCAGCGATGCCAATTGCGATGCCCAGCGAGGAGAGAACGATGCGCATAGGGTGGGCCTTAAGGCCATGAACGCCCAATACCAGGACATCACTGAGTCGTAGACGGGAGGTAAGCGGCGCACTCATGCGGTTCCGTTCTTCGTATCGTGGATGATTTCGCCGTCGCGAATAGCCACCCGTCGCGGTACTTTCGCGGCAAGCGATTCGTCATGGGTGATTATCGCCACCGTAGTGCCCGTATTGTTGAGTTCGTCAAGGATTTCCATCACGGTGCGACCGGACTTGGTGTCGAGGCTGCCAGTAGGTTCGTCCGCAAGGAGCAACGGCGGTTCCCCGACGATGGCGCGGGCGATGGCCACCCGCTGGCGTTCTCCTCCGGACATTTGCTTGGGCTGATGACGCATTCGCCGGCTAAGTCCCACACGTTCGAGTGCGATCGCGGCCCTGGCCCGACGTTGACGGGCGGGAGCACCCGTGTAAAGCAAGCCCATAGCGACGTTGTCGACCGCACTCACCCCGTCAAAGAGGTGGAACTGCTGAAACACAAATCCGATGGTGTAGGCGCGCAACGCTGAGAGCTGTGCGTCGGTCATCCCTTCCACGTCCCTGCCCGCAATGGACGTCGTGCCTGAGGACGCGCGATCAAGCGTGCCGATCAGATTGAGCAGGGTGGATTTTCCTGACCCACTGGGGCCAACGATTGCAAGGTACTCCCCCTGGGTAATGCGCAGGTCGACCCCTTTGAGCGCCTGGGTGGGCGGAGAACCGTAGACGCGCGTTACCCCCTGAAGGGCGACGATGTCAGTCGTCATCGTCCGACCACCACGTTGTCGCCTTCGGTGAGCTCTCCGTCGGTCACTTCAACATTGCCGCTGGCGAAGGCGCCCAACGTCACTGGAACGGAACGGGTCTTTCCCGGCTCCTCAAGAACATCGACGGCATATCCACCGCCGCTTTGGGCGAGCAACGCGAGTACCGGAACAATCAGCACGTTCCGGCTCCTGACCTGGGTAAGGCCCACGGTCACGGTGACGTTGTCGAAGTCGTTCGCCGCGGAAGGGTCGTTCAGGGTAACAGTGGCCTGGATCTTGAGGGACTTATCCTCCATTTCTTTCGGAAGTCCGACTTTGGAGATCGTTCCTGTCGACTTGGAACCGTTCGGCAGGGCAATGGTGACCTCTGCCCCTGCCACGGCCACAGACTGAAGCGACGGGTCCAGGGCTGCGACTACTTCTTTGCCGAGCGCGGACACAGTGAGCAGTGCAGGGCCCGAAGGGTCGCCGACCGATGCATTGATGGCCGATACCCGCACATCGCCGCCCGCAAAGACAATACGGCCTACGGGGATGGTACCAGTGACTTCCAAGCCGATTGACATTTGCCAGGCTTTGATCGCATCGGCTGTTTGCCAGCTGAATTCGCGGTCGGGCTGACCAGTAAAATACCCCAGAGCCGCCAGATTTTGCTCCAACTGGAGTACATCCGTTCCATCCTCCATCCCGGATGCGAACCCGCGCCACACCGGTAAGGCGCCGTGCATGAGAACAACAGGCTGGTCATCGACTCGAAACAGCTCCCGCCCTGCGCCAATTACGGACGCCAAGTCCGGTAGCGCTGTTAGGACGCCGGGAAGAGGGGTGCCTATTGACCTCATCCCGGCGTAAGCCAGGGTGCCGGAAGCCCGAACCTGTTCGGTGAGGTCTCCCCGGGTCACCGCGACCGACTCAAGCGTGACCGTCGTCGCCTTCGACTCCGGCGTCGGTTCCATGAGGACCCCAACAAGGGCCAGTGTCGCAGCGACCGCCAGCCCTGCGCCGGTGAAAGCCCTGATGCGCCGCAACCTTCGGGAATGTACCGGCGCCGGGCCTGCGGGTTCAGTCGTTGTCGAGGTCACTTGCTTCCTCCGAAACCATTAAGGAAGTTCTCGCCATAAGCCTTGGACATGCAGTCGGTGAGGATTGTGCGGTCAAAGTCCCCCGGGCTGACGGCTTGTCCGGCCGAGGTGTCGTCCGCGTCGGGGTCCGGGTCCGGGTAGTCGTATCCGGCTTCGCGCATGCACTTTGCAAAAGCAAGGTCCATCTTCAGGCTTTCCTCCCTGGACGGTCGCGGCGGACCGTCGACCTGCGGGGGCGGGCCGACCTCTGCGTAGCACTTTGTGTAGGCGGCCTGGGAACCACCATTCGGCTGTCTCTTCCGGTTGGGATCCACCCCCTCTGCTGCGAGGCAGTCGTTGAGTTTCGTCTGCCAATCCGCCATCAGTGCTTGCCCGTTTCCAGCACTCGGCGCCGTGCCAGGGTCCGCATCCGGTTCAGGGGAGCACGCAGCCAGCGACAATATCAGCGCCACAGCGGCCGTGCCCAGCAGTGAACATGCAAAAAACGGTTTTGAATGGGTTCGGGTTCTCAACAATCCGGGTCCTCGATACTTCTGCTTTGACGGAGACCTTGTGTCACCGTCTGGATGAAGCACATCAAGGAGAAGGTTTTGTTAGCGTAAAGTGATCGGCTTTCGGGCCTGGCATAGTCGAATTTGCCTTCAAGACGTCACCAGCGTTGCCTCAAACGAGGGCCCCGGGAGACCGGGGCCGGACCCGGCGTTGGATCATCCCTCGTCAGCGGCTTTACCAGGAAGTAACCCCGGCTCTGCTTAACTGTTTCCGGGAAGAGAGGAGGGTTCGCGCATGCGGGTTCTGATCGTGGAAGATGAAGCTTTCCTGGCCGAGGCCATCCGCGACCGTCTTGAAGTCGACGCTATTGCCGGGGATATCGCCTTTGATGGTGACGCTGCCCTGGAGGCGACGACGCACACACAGTACGACGTTGTTCTCTTGGACCGCGATATTCCAGGCATCCACGGAGACGAGCTATGTCAATTGCTGTCCTCGAACCCGGAGGGACCGGCTGTCATCATGCTGACGGCGTCCGGGCATCTGGATGACAGGGTTGGCGGACTCGGGCTCGGTGCAGATGACTACCTCACCAAGCCGTTTGAGTTCACCGAACTGATAGCCAGACTCCGTGCGGTCCACCGAAGGCAGTTTGTGTCCCACCCACCCGTCCTCCGTTCCGGCGGGATCTCGCTGGACCCGTTCCGCCGTGATGTGACTCGAAATGGCCGGGCTGTGAATCTTACCCGCAAAGAGTTCGCTGTCCTGGAACTATTGCTCCGCGCAGGCGGGGGAATCATCAGCGCAGAAACGATTCTGGAGAAGGCTTGGGATGAAAACAGCAACCCATTCACCGGAACCGTCAAAGTAACAGTGAGCAACCTCCGGCGGAAACTCGGGTCTCCGGATCCCATCACCACTGTGATTGGTGTCGGTTATTCCATCACTGACCCTGGCCGCTGATATGCCCGTCCGACCCGCTTCCCGGTCCCGCCGCCGTCGGCTGACCATTCGAACGCGCTTCGCACTCACCTACGCCGGACTATCCATTGCCACCGGCACCCTCATGCTGACGATGATCTACCTGTTCATGCGTTATGTGCCGAACTACGACTTCGCTGTGTTCGACGGCAAAACGCTGCAGGTTGGCCCGTCGATACCACTCGATGGTGGCAACAGCGTCACCAGTGGTGCGGCCGCTCCCTTTCTCATTTCCTCAACCGAAGCCCTCTTCAATGTACTGCTTGCGACCTCGGCTGTGGTCCTGCTTATCCTCATTGCCGCGGGGATCGCAACAGGTTGGTGGATAGCCGGGCGAATGGTCTCTCCGCTGCTGGCCATCAACGCAGCCGCCCTGCGGGCAGCCACCGGGACACTTGACCAGCGTGTCAATTTGCTGGGGCCCCGCGATGAGATCTCGGACCTTGCCGCGGCTTTCGACCATATGCTTGACCGGCTGCAACACTCACTGACAATGACCAGTCGCTTCGCCGCGAATGCCTCCCACGAGCTCCGCACGCCCCTTGCCACCAACCGGGCGATGCTCGACGCAGCCGTCGCGCGGGTAACCGATCCCGCGGAACTGAGCCTGCTGGGCCGTCTCCGGCTCACTAACGAGCGCAGCATCACCATCGTTGAGGCACTTTTGGATCTGGCCGAGATCGAGGCCACGAGTGCACCGCTGACGCCGACCGAACTGTCAACCGCCACACACGAGGCACTCGCCAGCTGTGCAGACGAGGCCCGGTCCCGCGGTGTTGCAATCGAGCTGCATCTCGACCCGGTTGTCATCTATGCGAACCAGGCGCTCCTCGTGCAGCTCATCTCGAACCTTCTGCAGAACGCAATTCGTCACAATGAGCCGGGTGGATTTGTGCAGGTGAGCGTCGCGGCGAGCACGGCCGACACGGTTCCCCGTTTGGAGATTCTCAACAGTGGCCCGGTGGTCGACGAGCAGACACTCGCGAAGCTGACCGAACCGTTCACCCGTGCCGAAGGTCGTACCCGCTCAACCGGCTCAGGGTCGACAGGTCGCGGCCTTGGCTTGTCCATTGTTTCCGCCATAGCAGTGCGCCTCGACGCAGACCTCGACCTGAAGGTGCGCCCCGAGGGAGGATTGCGGGCCACAGTGTTCTTCCCGCTCACAACGTGAGCGCGGCCCTCGCGCGCCGGTCCTGCTGGGAGGCGAATAAAACTGCATGACAAAAGGCAGATGTGCACCTCCGTAGACAGTTCGAGAACCCTGACCCGGCCCTGAAGACCGTGGCCTCCCGCCTGTCTCGGGGCGTTTACCAGAATAGTCGGAGGCCGTCGGAGCCAGCGATCACGGATACGCGAGGCCGGTTGGTGCGAGCGGTCGGGATGGTGCACACCTTTCTGAGTGCTGGCCAGATCGATGAACTGGTGGCTCTGTATGTGCAAGGCATGACTCTGCCGGAACTAGGCGAGAGATTCGGCGTACACCATCGGACTGCCACGGCGCATCTCGTTCGCCGGACGGTGCCGCAGCGGACAAGAGGGCTGGCAGATGAGCATGTGCCCGAGGCCCGGAATCTCTACGAGAGCGGGATGACGCTGATAGAGATCGGACTGCACTTTGGAGTCAGCCAGGGTTCAGCCCGTCGGGCGGTATCGACCGCGGGCAGGACAACCCGCCCGCGCGGCCGCTGAGGCGGATACCCACTGTGAGTTCGCTCGACCAGCGGTGCGACCGGGATCGCCTGGCGCGACTTGCTTGGCTATCCGTGTCTGTTGGCACGCTATCCATCGAAGGCCGTCCTCTCGGGCTGGGTGGTCCGTCCGTCTCGTATACGTGCCGACAGCTACATGCACGTTGCTCCCCACGGAGGGACAGGATGACGTACGCGAAGCGCGATTGGGTGTCCACCCTCTGATCCCACCAGGGTGCGGCGCTCGCGTCGCCCGAATGTCTCGTCGATCGTGGTCACCAGGGTCGGCAGGGTTACAGGAAAACTACTGTCAGAGTCCCTGGCGTGTCTCCATGGATGTCTTCGAAGAGCGCGGAGACGAAGGCCTCGCGCTCTTGGCTGGAGAGTTGGCTACCGGACTCGTCTAAAGGTTTCGGGATCTCAAAGCTGTCCGCATGGTCCGGCTTGGGGTCCGGGCCTGTCGGCCCGGACCAGACGTTTGCCACGTTGTACTCCCAGGGCCAGCTGCTGTCGACTGGCAGCCTGCTGACTGGCAGCTTGCTGACACCTTGGGCCGGCGCAGGAACGGCCATAATGCCTCGGGCAGACGCGGAACGCGCGGGGCTGTTTTGTTTTCCTTCCATCATGTCCCAGTAGTAGACCCCGCCGAGCCGCGGAGCATTCACCGACATCGCTGTCTGCTCCCACCAGTCGGACCGGCAAGGCATCCAATTGCCGCGAATAACTTGAAGCTCTCGCTGGTACAGGGCAAGGTAACCGTGTTTCTCATAGGTGTCGCCATCCCAGACGAACGAGGCCGTGTTGAGGTGGCCTAAATGTTTCTGAGTGAGCGCAGATTTTAGGACGTACTCGTTGGCGGCGAGATCAATTTCCTTGACGAGCTTGGCCTGATAGACGCGGATCGTCTTCGCTCTGTCGACGATTGCAAGATCGCCACCAAAAACGGCCTTCTCCGCCGCGGACGTCACGGCATATACCGCATTTTCTCCAGCATGGCGCCAGAGAGCGGTCATCACGGTGTCCGTGACACCGACCTCGTTCAAGGACCAGGCAGCCGGTTTTCCCGATGCCACCACGGAATTTTTCATTTTGAGTACCGCGCCTGTTAAGTTCGACGCATCTTCGTACTCGCGCAAGGTCGCCCGTGCCTTCCACGAGGCGATCCCCATCGCTCCGGCCAATAGATGCTTGGTTTTGGAAGCCATGTGGCGATTATGGCGTCCGCCGAGCCCGATTTGCGGGATCTCATGCATAGTTTTGCCGAGCATGTCATTGACGCGACGCGACGCCGTGCCCGCTGGTCGCGAGCAACCGCGGTCGTGCTGGCCGGCAGCGATCGCGTCTACTGCGGCGAGCGAGTGTGCATCACTGCAGTGAAGGCAAACCTTTCGTCAGGCGAGACGTGCAGGTGAAGGTTGGCGGGACCCGCTATTACAGCGTGGCTCACACGACGACCCTGCACCGGTTGCGCTAAGGGTTGCATCCGCAACTCCGGGGTTGCACGGCGCAATCGTGCGCACCAGTCCGCACCACCACTCAAACGCTCCAGCATCACCTTCGTGCACCCACGGAAAAGCCCTCTGACCAGCCTATTTGCAACAATGTTGCGGAGCGGGCACCCACTTGCCCTGTGTGCCCCAGGTGGGACTCGAACCCACAACACGCGGATTTTAAGTCCGCTGCCTCTGCCAATTGGGCTACTGGGGCGCCCGGACCATGGTATCCCAGCTACAGCCGGTTGAAGGGTTCGGCGTACCGGAAGGTGCCGTGAACGCCGTCGGGCCAGTCCGGCAGTGCCAGCAGCTGGAAGTGATCTCCCCACCCCGTTTCCGGTGGTGCCACGCCCAGGGACCTTGCCGGCACGAAGCCGAACCGCTGGTAGTAGCCCGGGCTGCCCAGCAGCGCGATCCCCGGTTCCCCCATGGCGGTGGCACGGGCCACCGTCTCGCGCATGAGGGCAGAACCGACACCACGGCCCTGGAACTGCGGAAGCACGCCGATCGGCCCCAGCCCAAGGAGCTCCAGGTCTCCCACCCACCCCCGGGTTGAGATCGCATGGCCCACTATTTCGCCGCCCGCCTCAGCCACCACACTGAGTTCCGGAAGGTACCCGCTGCAGTCAAAGAGTTCCCGGAGCAGCCCTGCTTCAATCGGAACGCCCTCCACCGGCTCGCCCGTCACCGGCGAAATGGCGAAAGCGCGCGCGGTCAGTTCCAGGATCTCCGGGCGGTCTGCCGGCCGCTCAGTGCGCAGGACCAGACCCTGCGCCAGCAGCCGCAACACACCCATCGCCCGCGGCGCGTCCGCCACCGGCACCAGCAGGTGGTCGTGGTGGAACCCGGCAAGGACGTTGCAGCTGATGCCCGCGTGCGTGAGCGCTGCGCTGACTGCAGCTGTCAGCCCCACGGCTTCCAGCGCGGAGTGGACCTGCAGCGTAATCCACGAGGCCACAAAGTCGTAGCTGAGGCCGAGCCTGTCCGCCTCAGCGCGGTGCAGCACCACCGTCAGGCCCTCAGCCTCCCGGACAGCGGCCTCGATGGCGCCTTCCAACGGCCGACCGTGCGGCCAGAGCGCGTACACATAGTCGCCGTCGCGGAATACGGGGTGCAGGGATTCCAGCAGGGTGGTCAGATCTGTTTCACCGGGCATGGCTTCAGTCTAGAAGACGGATTAAACGACGACGGCGGCCACTCCCCGCAGGGGGGGCGGCCGCCGTCGTGCTTGTACTACTTGGTGCTTGTACTACTTGGCGTCAGCAGTCACCGGGGTCTTGTCCTCGACAGGCTTCCCGGGCGCAGGAGCGGGCGCCGGAGCTGCGGCAGGCTTGGGAGCCGGCGTTGCTGCGGCCACGAACGCACCGCGCGGGTTGTCGAGGTCGATCAGCTGGGTGGTGTCGCGGCCTGCGAAGAAGGACAGGATCCAGCCAAAGATCACACGGAACTTGCGCTCAACCGTCGGCATGGCCATGCCGTGGTAGCCACGGTGTGCAAGCCAGGCGAGGCCGCCCTTGAGGCCGATGCGGCCCAGCAGGTTGATGTTGGCAACGCCCTTCCACTCGCCGAAGCCGGCAACAGCACCAAGGTTCTTGTGCTTGTAGTCGTGGAGCGGCTTGTCCCAGCGGGAAGCCCACAGGTTCTTGGCAAGCTTCTTGGCCTGGCGGAGTGCGTGCTGGGCGTTGGGGACGCAGGTGCCGTCCGGCAGGCCCTTGCCCGTGAGGTCCGGAACAGCGGCGATGTCGCCGGCCGCCCAGGCGTTCTCCACGATGCCTTCGTCGCCTGCGATGCGCAGGTCCGGGAGGACGCGGACGCGGCCGCGCGGTTCCAGCGGGAAGTCGGTGGACCGGATCATCGGGTTGGCCTGCACACCGGCAGCCCAAACGAGCGTGTCTGCTTCGACTTCACCGGCAGAGGTCTTGTCCGGCAGGTTGATGAGCTTGAGGTTGCCCTCGGCGCTGTCCAGGGAGGTGTTGAGCAGAACTTCGATGCCACGGCTGCGGAGGTGCTCCACGACCCACTCGGCCTGCGAGGCGGTGACCTCGGGCATGATGCGGCCCATGGCTTCAACCAGGATGAAGCGGACTTCTTCCTGGCGGACGCGCGGGTTGTTGCGGACTGCTGCGCGGGCGAGGTCTTCCATTTCGGTGAGGCACTCGATGCCTGCGAAGCCGCCACCGACCACTACGAAGGTCAGTGCCTTGGCGCGCTCTGCGGGGTCGGTCATGGTGGAAGCGGCTTCAATGCGCTCCAGGACCTTGTTGCGCAGTGCAACGGCTTCTTCGATGGTCTTCAGGCCGATGCCCTTGTCCGCGAGGCCCTTGATGGGGAAGGTGCGGGTGATGGCGCCGGCTGCGATCACGACGTCGAAGTACGGGATCTCGAAAGGCTCGCCGCCATCGGAAGGAGCCACGACCGCAGTGCGGTTGGCGTGGTCGATGCTGGTGACGCGGCCCTGGATGAGCTCAGTCTGCTTCAGGTGCTGACGGTGGGAGACGACGGCGTGGCGTGCCTCGATGTTGCCACCTGCCACCTCGGGGAGGAACGGCTGGTAAGTCATGTAGGGCAGCGGATCCACGACGGTGACGATGCCACCGGCATTCGCGATCTTCTTCTGCAGTTTGAGTGCTACGTACAGGCCGACGTAGCCGCCGCCGACGACGAGAACCCGGGGACGGTCAATGAGCTCTGGGGTGGTTGCCATGGATCCAGAGTACAACACTTTGTGAAAATCTTCACTAACTACGTTTTACCGGGCGGATCCACCGTCTCCAAGGTGCCCGTTTCAACCTCTTCAGGCACGGCGGGTGGATTCTTCGACACCCGCCGCAGCTGGATGGCGGCGCCGGCCACCAAGGCGATGAAAAGCGCGCCAAAGCCCAGTACGACGGCGGCGGGCAAGGCATCGTCGACGGTCGCCGGAGACTTGGCGACAGGAACGGTGGGGTCGGCCAGGGTGGGCACAGCACTGGTCGGGCTGGCTACCGGTGCTTGTGAAGGCTCACTGAGCACCCCGCGGCGATGCACCCGGATCCAGTCCGCGATGGAACCCAGCGGATTGCTGCTGGTGGTGGGAACATCGGCCTTGAGCGCAGCCTCGGCGTCGAGGACGCCATAGCCGTACAGCGGATCCTTCCCAGGCGCTCCGGCATCCTTGGCCGTACTGACAATCCGGTTGATGACCTGGCTGGCACTCATCTCCGGCCATTTGGAGCGGATGAGGGCCGCCACGCCGGAAACGATGGGAGCGGCGCCCGAGGTTCCGGCCCATTCGGCGTAGCCGCCGCCGGGAATGCCTCCCACAAGGTTCTCCGCCGGTGCGGCCACCCCGATGCTGATGCCCTGTGACGACGAGTCCACGCTGGCGCGGCCTTCGCCGTCGAGCCCGGCAACGGTAAGGACGCCCGGGATGGTGGCCGGGGCCCCTACCTGGACGTTTCCGCCCACGCGGTTCCCTGCGGCAGCGACAATGACGACATCCTTCTGCTCCGCATAGAGGAAAGCCGCGTCCCAGCTCTGCGGCCAGTCCGGTGACGTACTGCCGAGGGAAATGTTGATGACCTTCGCGCCGTTGTCCACGGCCCAGCGAACGGCGTCGGGAATTTGCTCCTGATCGGTCTTCCCGCCGGGGTTGGGCGAACCAAGCCAGGTGGACACCGACAGGATCTGGGCTTCCGGTGCCACGCCGGTGATCCCGTCCGGTCCCCCGGCAGGAGGAGTCGTGGGGACAGGCGGGGACGAGGGTGTCGCGGAGGCCGAAGCCGACGCCGACGGTGGCGGCGTGGGCGTCGCATGCCCTCGCCCTGCCAGCATGGTAGCCACCAGCGTTCCGTGCTCGGTCTTGGCACCGATGCTCTTTTGCCCGTCGGGGGTACCGGCTCCGGAGACATCCGTACCGCCCACCACGGCACCCTTGAGGTCGGGGTGGTTTCCATCGACGCCGCTGTCGATGATCGCCACTTTGACCCCTGCCCCCTTGGAGACCTGCCAGGCGTTGGCAACCCCGGAATCCTTGATCCAGAACTCCTTGTCACGCCAGGCGTCCGCCACCGCGGCCGGAGCCGTCACGACGGCACCCAGCAGCGCACCGCCGGCCAGCACGGAGGCAAGGGCGGCGGAGAGGGTACGGCGGCGCAGCACCGTCATTCAGCGTCCCGGATGCTCAGGGCAATGCCGTCCAGGATGTCGTGCTCGCTCGAAACGGCTCCACGGATCCTCCCGTTGCCGGCCTCAGCCAGCCGGGCCAGGATCCGGCGCCACACCAAGGCTCCGGCCCCGATGACATCCACGCGTCCGGGATGCATGTAGGGAAGCGCTGCGCGTTCGGCCCGGGTCATTTCCAGCAGGCTGGTGCAGGCGTCGCTGATGGTCACAAGGTCCAGGGATGCGCCGTGGATCCGCTCGGGCTGGTATTCGCTCAGGCCCAACGCGTGCGCGGTGATGGTGGTGATGGAGCCCGCCACTCCAACCACGGCTGTGGCGCGGTCAAACGGGACCGTCCGGGCCGCGAGGTCGATCGCGGCATCGACGTCGGCCTCTGCGGCAGCGATTTGAGCGGCAGTGGGCGGATCGTTGCGAAGGTGGCGTTCGGTGAGCCGCACGCAGCCGATGTCCACGGATCGGGCGGCGATCACGCCGCCAGAGTCGCCCAGGACAAACTCCGTGCTCCCGCCGCCGAGGTCCACCACCAGGATGGCGTCCTCCCCCGTGACGGGCAGGACGCTGCTTGCGCCGGCGAAGGACAAGGCAGCTTCCTCGTCACCGGAGATGACCTCGGGCTCAACTCCCAGCAAGTCCCGGATCCCGTCCACGAAAACCTGCCTGTTACGGGCATCGCGGGTAGCCGAAGTTGCTGCGAAACGGACCCGCCGGGCGCCATGGTCCTCGATCAGGCGCGCGTAATCGCGGGCGGCTGCGAAGGTACGCTCAAGGGCCTCCGGAGCAAGCTCGCCGGTGGCATCCACGCCCTGGCCCAGCCGCACCACGCGCATCTCACGCACGACGTCGGTCAGCGGCCCCGGTGCGCCGCTCGCCGAAGCGTCGGCGATGAGGAGCCGGATGGAGTTGGTTCCGCAGTCGATGGCGGCCACACGGCTCATGCGTTTCCCTCTTCTGCAGGGGTTGCGGACTGGGCCTTGCGCACCGGCGCCGGGCGTCCCACGATCTCCGGAAGACCCTGGGGTCCGTGTCGGCTCAAGTCCCGGGAGGGCGCCTCCCCCGCGGTGTCCCATGCTCCGTCGCAGTAACAACGGTCCTTGGTCCACCACTCGGAGATGGCTTCGATGGCCTCGTCGCCGAGCGGGTTGACGCCCGGACCAGCGGCCAGGGAGTGGCCCACCAGGACGTGCAGGCATTTCACGCGGGTCGGCATGCCCCCGGCGGAGATTCCGTCGATCTCGGGGACGGCACCGGTGCCGGAGCGGCCGGCGATGTCGTTTCGAGCCTGCAGATACGCCTCATGGGCGCCCCGGTAGGCGTCAGCAAGGTCCTGCTCACCGGTCAGGCGCTGGTTCATTTCGTTCATGAGCCCACCTGCTTCAAGCCGCGAAACAGCGGAGGTGATGACCGGGTGGGTCAGGTAGAACGTGGTGGGAAACGGGGTCCCGTTGCTGAGCCGCGGCGCGGTCGCCGCCACCAGCGGGTTGCCGCACACACAGCGTGCCGGGATCTCCACGACGTCCCGGACCGGCCTGCCGAGCTGGCGGCTGAGGACCTCGAGGTCGTGTGCTGATGGCTGGCGGGATTCCTGCGGCACGGCTGCCGTGTTCTCTTCCACTTGCGCTGCCAACCTTCCTGCCCTTGTTGCCGTGTCCCATGCGGACACGACGGCGGTGGGCGCCGCGTCTAGTCTGTTGCCGATCGTCTGATGGACTCCCAGAGAGCATCCACCCAGGGCAGATTCTCCGGGTTTGCAGTTGATCCGGAGCCGGTGCGGCCACCCGGCGTGCCGGCGGCATCTTCCCCGCCAAACACCCAGTAACCTGTTTCACCCGGCATAACCATGTTAATGCGGTCGCGGGCCTGCTGTTTCACATAGTTGGGATCCTGCCACCGTGAGATCTGCTTGTTCAGCTCAGTTTGCTCCGCCTTGCGGCTGGCAATTTCGGCCTCCAGGGCTGAGATTTCAGCACGCTTCTCCAGGAAGATCTTCACGGTGGGCGCCAACAGGATGGTGATGGCAATCATCACCACGGCCAGCGCCAGCATCCTGCCTGAGAAGGCTTTTGCGGGCACGGGATCGAGATTGTCGGAGTCCTTGTCCGTCTTGCCTGCGGTGTCGCCCGCCTTTGCTGACGCACCTTTGCCGCCGGAGCCCGTCTTGCTGCCGCCTGCTTTGCCGGAACCTGTTCCGGCCTTGCCGGTGCCTGGCGCGGGGGTGCCGGGCGCTGTGGTGCGTGGCGCCGTCGGTTTGTCAGAGGTGCGCGGCTTATCAGCAGCGCGTGAGGCACCCAGGGAAATGACGTCGGCGTCCTCGGAGGCCTGCGGGGTGGCATGGCCGCCAGCGGACGTCCCGGGAGGGCGTGTTGCGCCTGCGGGGCGGGCTGTGCCTGAAGGACGGCCAAGGGCGTCGGCCCTGGGTACTTTTGGACGACGGGTGGCCATGACACTCCTGTAATGCCCGGTGCTTGCCTGGCGGGGTTGCTGCACTTGCTTGTCGAAACTTGCTTGTCGAATCTGGCCAGCTTTAAACAGAACCGGTGGCCATGGTCTTTCCACCATAGCCACCGGTCAACTGATTTCGCTGAAGGCTAGCCCTTGAAACGCGGGAAAGCGCTGCGGCCGGCGTAGCGTGCGGCGTCGTCGAGTTCTTCTTCGATGCGCAGCAGCTGGTTGTACTTTGCGACACGCTCGGAGCGGGCCGGGGCACCGGTCTTGATCTGGCCGGCGTTGGTGGCAACGGCGATATCGGCGATCGTGGTGTCCTCGGTTTCGCCGGAGCGGTGCGAGGTGATGGTGGTGTAGCCGGAGCGCTGGGCCAGGGAAACGGCGTCCAGCGTCTCGGTCAGGGAACCGATCTGGTTGACCTTGACCAGCAAGGAGTTGGCCGTGGCGGCGTCGATGCCCTGCTGCAGGCGGACCGGGTTGGTGACGAAGAGGTCGTCGCCCACCAGCTGGACCTTGTCACCGATGGTGTCGGTAAGGGTCTTCCAGCCTTCCCAGTCGTTCTCGTCCAGCGGGTCCTCGATGGAGACCAGCGGGTAGTCGGCAACGAGTTCGGCGTAGTAGGCGCTCATCTCGGTGGCGGAGAGTGCTTTGCCTTCGAACTGGTAGGCGCCGTTCTTGAAGAACTCGGAGGAGGCAACGTCCAGAGCCAGTGCGATGTCCGTACCCGGGGTGTAGCCGGCGTTCTTGATGGCTTCCTGGATCAGGTCCAGTGCGGCGCGGTTGGACGGCAGGTTGGGGGCGAAGCCGCCTTCGTCGCCGAGGCCGGTGGAGAGGCCCTTTTCCTGGAGGACAGCCTTGAGGTTGTGGTAGACCTCAACGCCCCAGCGGAGGCCTTCGGAGAAGGTTTCGGCGCCGATCGGGGCGATCATGAATTCCTGGATGTCGACGTCCGAGTCGGCGTGCGAGCCACCGTTGAGGATGTTCATCAGGGGAACCGGAAGCACGTGGGCGTTCGGGCCGCCGAGGTACTTGTACAGCGGCAGGTCAGCCGAAGCTGCTGCAGCGTTGGCCACGGCCAGGGAAACACCAAGGATGGCGTTGGCGCCCAGCTTGCCCTTGTTGGGCGTGCCGTCGAGGTCGATCATGGCCTGGTCGATGCTGCGCTGGTCAGTGGCGTCGAAGCCAATGAGTGCCGGGGAGATCTCGTCGATGACGGCGTCTACGGCCTTCTGGACACCCTTGCCGAGGTAACGGCCTTTGTCTCCGTCGCGGAGTTCGACAGCTTCGTGCTCGCCGGTGGAAGCACCGGAGGGAACTGCTGCGCGGCCGATCTGGCCGTCAGAGAGCAGGACCTCAACTTCTACGGTCGGGTTTCCGCGGGAATCAAGGATCTCGCGTGCGTGGATGGCATCGATAAGCGCCATGGATGTGCTCCTTATGGGCAAATTACAGGAATGAGGAGGGAAATTCTCAACGTCCTCGTCGCTACTAGCGTAGTCCAGAGTGGCTCAGGTTACGGAACGACTTCCAACCTTTCACGTCATGAAGGCCGGGCCTGGCTGTTCTGAAACGATCGAACTGCGGCGCGGAGGGCGCGTTCGGCGTCGAGTCCCTGCTCCCTGGCCCCGGCGACGACCGCCAGCAGCAACTCGCCGAGCGCCTCTTCCGTGGCAGGGATGACGGGAACGGCGACGCCGGCCGGCGCGCCTTGCGCGTCGACGTCCAAGCCTGCACGGACCGCCCGGTCCAGGGACTTCTGCGCCGCCGCCAACGCCGGAAGGTGGGGCGGAATGCCCTCGAAGGGGTCCTCCCGCTCCGGTTTCTCCGCACGCTTGGCCGCGTCCCACTTGAGGATGATTTCCTCGACACTGGCCGGAGAGCTTTCCTGGAGGGAACCGTCGGGCTTGAAGACGTGCCGGTTCCGCCGGATCATCTTGGCATTGATGTCCGCGGCCACGGCCTCGAAGTCGAAGCTGCCGCGCTCCTCGGCGAGCCGGGCGTGAAGTACTACCTGAAGCAGTACATCGCCCAGCTCGCCGCGAAGCTCATCGTCAACAGCACCCGCCTCGATCGAGTCCACCACTTCATAGGCTTCCTCGATCAGGTACTCCACCAGCGACTCATGAGTCAGGGCACCCATCCAGGGGCAATGCTCACGTAATGCGGCGATCGTCCCGATGAGCTCTGTGAGCCCGTAGCAATTGTCAGCCGAGGTTGGCGTAGGCATCGTTGATGTACTCGACCAGCGCCTCGCGCTCATCCAGCGGCAGGAAGGCCGCTTCGGCTGCGTTGAGTGTCAGTTCCAGCAGGTCATCGAGGTCATAGTCGAACGTCTCCACCAGGAGCTCGAACTCATCCGTCAGGGTGACGCCGCTCATGAGGCGGTTATCGGTGTTGATGGTCACGTTGAAGCCGAGCTGGAAGAGCATGTCCACCGGGTGGCTTTCAATGCCCTCGCCAAAACCGGAAATGGCGCCGGTCTGGAGGTTGGACGACGGGCAGATCTCCAGGGCGATGCCGCGGTCGCGGACCCAGGCAGCCACGCTGCCGATGGTCACCATGCCCACGGTGTCTTCGCCGTCGTCGTCCGAGTTGTCCTCGAACTCAACCGAGATGTCCTCGGCGATCCGCACGCCATGGCCAAGGCGCAGTGCCCGGCCGTCCACGAGTGCGGACTGGATGCTTTCGAGTCCGGCTGCCTCTCCTGCGTGGACTGTGGCGGGGAAGTTGTTCTCCGCCAGGTAGGTGAACGCATCCTTGAAGCGCGAGGGCAGGAAGCCGTCCTCGGCCCCGGCGATATCGAAGCCGACGGCTCCATTGGCCCGGTGACGGACGGCGAGCTCAGCGATTTCCTGGCCACGGTCGGCGTGGCGCATGGCGGTGATTAGTTGCCCGACCTGGATCTGCTGGCCACGCTCTTCTGCTGCATCCACGCCCGCTTCGAGGCCGGTCTGGACGGCTTCCACCACTTCGTCCAGGGTCAGGCCCTTCTGGAGGTGCTGTTCCGGGGCCCAACGGACTTCGCCGTACACCACGCCGTCTTCAGCCAGGTCCTCAACGAATTCCTTGGCGACCCGGAACAGGCCTTCCTTGGTCTGCATAACCGCGATGGTGTGGTCGAACGTTTCGAGGTAACGGACCAGCGAGCCGGAGTCGGCGGACTCGCGGAACCATTCACCGAGGGCGACAGCATCGGTGGATGGCAGCGTGTGGCCTACGGCTTCGGCCAGTTCGATGATGGTGGCGGGGCGCAGGCCTCCATCCAGGTGGTCGTGAAGGGAAACTTTGGGGAGGCTCTTCAGATCGAAGTCGAGGGCAGGGGCGGCGTCAAGTATGGGCTCAGTCACGTACTAAGACTAGGGCGACGGCGGGACCTTAGCCAGCAGGCTTTGAACGGTCGACGCCGACAACCGCCTTTTGGGACTTTTCCACCTCAGGTGCCTCGGCACTCGCGGCGGCGTCCTTGGAGTGATCCTTCTTCTCGAGGTACTTGTGCCACCAGCGGAGCGCGTGATCGACGACGATACCCAGGACTACGGCAAAGGCAACCGCAATGCCAACGCCCAGGAGTGGGTTGTTGTGGACCCACTGCCCGGCGAGCAGACCGATCCCGATGGAATAGGCCACCCACGTGATGCAGGCGAAGGCGTCCAGTAGGAAGAAGGTCCGGTGCCGGAATCCGGTCTGCCCGGCGACGTAGTTGACAGCTACGCGGCCCCACGGGATGTAGCGGGCCGTGAAGATGAGCACCGCGCCGCGCTTGTCCAGTTCGTACTGGGCCCACGCGAACATCTTCTGCACCTTGGGGCGGCGCATCCATTTCCACCGTGTGAGCCCGATCTTGCGGCCGAGCATGTAGGCCATGTTGTCGCCCGCCATGGCTCCCACCAGGGCGGTTGCCCCCAGTATCCATAGGTTGGGCTCTCCGCTGTGAAGGGACAGCGCCGAGAGGCCAACGATGGCTGTTTCGCTGGGAAGGATGGTGGCAAATCCGTCGATGAAGAAAAAGACCAGAAGGACCGGATATATCCAGGGCTGCCCGGCTGCATGCTCGAGCATTTGGTTCAAAAACTCCACGCGGCGGTAGCTCCTAGATGAATATGACTTGACAGTGTGACCGAAGTCGCTCTTAGTGTCCCATGGCCGGGACGTCGTTCGCTACGCCCCAGCCCCGGGATCACACGCTTAACGCTATCGGTCACGCTTCGTGGAGGCGTCAACCGGCGGACTGATCTTGGGAGGCCGTGAGTGTCATACCGTGGGTGGAGGCGGGACGTCCTGCCCGGGAATGTTCTTGCCGTCCAGGGGCACGGATCCGCGCACCCGGCTGATGATGCGGTCAATGATGATGCCGAGGATCACTGCCACCACAATCGCTATAACGGCACCCAGCAGATGGTTGTGCTCGAACCAGACGCCGAAGAAGTATCCGAGCACCACTGAGTAGCTGGCCCAGAGAACTGCCGAGGCTGCGGTCAGGAGAACGAAGCGGCGGTGATTGAAATGCGTGGCTCCGGCGGTGAGGTTGACCGCCACCCTGCCGATGGGAATGAACCTGGCGACCATGATGAGCGAAGCAGCACGCCTGCGCAGTTCCTTGCCGGCCCAGCGGAAGGCGCCCTGCATCCGTTGCCTCCGCATCCAGCGCCAGCGCTGCGTGCCGATCCGCTGGCCGATGATGTAGGCAATGTTGTCGCCGGCGAAAGCCCCCAGTGCCGCCATCAAGCCCAGCAGCCAGATATTCGGCGAACCGCTGCTGCCCGAGACCGCGCTCAGGCCCACCACCACGGACTCACTGGGGATCGGTGGGAAAAAGCCGTCAATGAGGCAACAGGCGAGCACCAGGAACAACACCCACGGCTGTTCCGCCGCGGCGAGGATGAAGTCGTTGATGCCCTGCACGGTTTCCTTCGAGTAGCGGCTCCCCCACAGGCGCCGGACGACGATTATTCCGGGCCATCCGCAGGACGGCCCGGAATAATCCAGCCTAGGCGATGCGGCTGATAATTAGCTGACGGGCGGGACGTGAACCCTCAGGGGCAATGACCACCGCGTCCTGCAGGGCTTCCTTGGCACGATCAAACTTCTCCGGAGTGTCCGTCAGGAGCGTCATGAGCGGCTCGCCGGCGCGGACCAAAGCGCCGGGCTTGGCGTGCATGCGCACGCCCGCCCCGGCCTGGACCTGGTCCTCTTTACGTGCCCTGCCGGCGCCCAAGCGCCAGGCTGCGACGCCCACGGAAAGAGCGTCCAGTTCCACCAGGACCCCATCTGCCGGGGCGTAGACAACCTCGGATTCCTTGGCTACCGGCAGTGCGGCCCGGGGATCGCCGCCCTGGGCTTCGATCATCCGGTTCCAGACATCCATGGCCCTGCCGTCCTTCAGCGCCGCTGCCGGATCAGCATCGTGGATACCGGCACCGGCCAGCATTTCCTCAGCCAGGCGGACCGTCAGTTCGACGACGTCTTCCGGACCGCCGCCGGCCAGGACCTCCACGGATTCCTCTACCTCGATGGCGTTTCCGGCCGTCAATCCGAGCGGGGTGGACATGTCCGTTATCAGCGCCACGGTGTGCACGCCGGCGTCCTTGCCCAGGGCCACCATGGTTTCGGCAAGCTCCCGGGCCCGGGCTTCATCCTTCATGAAAGCACCCGAACCAACCTTGACGTCCAACACCAGCGATCCCGTGCCCTCCGCGATCTTCTTGCTCATGATCGAGGAAGCAATCAGCGGAATCGCCTCCACCGTTCCGGTGACGTCGCGGAGTGCGTACAGCTTCTTGTCCGCAGGCGCCAGCCCCGAACCTGCCGCGCAAATGACCGCTCCCACGTCCTGGAGCTGGGACATGATCTCGTCATTGCTGAGGTTGGCCCGCCATCCGGGAATGGCCTCAAGCTTGTCCAGGGTCCCGCCGGTGTGGCCAAGTCCGCGGCCCGACAACTGCGGTACCGCGACGCCGAAGACGGCCACGAGAGGTGCCAGCGGCAGCGTGATCTTGTCCCCGACCCCGCCGGTGGAGTGCTTGTCGCTCGTAGCTTTCATGCCGCCGTCGGGCCTTGTGAGGGACGAAAAGTCCATCCGCTCGCCCGAGGCGATCATGGCGGAAGTCCACCGCGATATTTCGGCGCGGTCCATGCCGTTGAGGAGGATGGCCATGTTGAGCGCTGCCATCTGTTCCTCGGCGATCACGCCACGGGTGTACGCGTCGATGGTCCAATCGATCTGCTCAGGCGTGAGCGTGCCCTTGTCCCGCTTGATGGTGATGATCTGAACGGCGTCGAACGCTTCGGTACTGGTCACGTGGTTTCCTCCAGGTGTTCCGGACCAAAGGCGTCGGGCAGTACCTGGTCCATGGTTTTGATGCCTTGGGTGGTCATGAGCTGCATGCCGGGGGCCCTGAATTCATAGAGCAACTGGCGGCAGCGGCCACACGGCATGAGGATGTTGCCTTGCCCGTCCACGCAATAGAACGCGGCAAGCCTTCCGCCACCGGTCATGTGGAGTTGGCCCACCAGCGCGCACTCGGCACAGAGGGTCAGCCCGTAGCTGGCGTTCTCGACGTTGCAGCCGCTGACGATCCTGCCGTCGTCGGTGAGGGCAGCAGCCCCCACCGGGAACTTCGAGTACGGAGCGTAGGCGTTTTCCATGGCCTGTTTCGCGGCTGCTTCCAGGGCGGGCCAGTCGACGTCGTTTTCCGGCATCGTCAACCCTTCACGTACGGTATGCCGCTTGCGGCCGGTGGCCGCGACTTACCCACCAAACCGGCGACGGCGAAGATGGTCACCAGGTACGGCAGCATGGCCATGAACTGGCTGGGCACCGGGGTACCGATGATGCCCAGGATCGACTGCAGGTTGTACGCGAAACCAAAGAGCAGCGACGCCAGGAACGCGCCGATCGGATTCCAACGGCCAAAGATCAGGGCAGCGAGGGCAATGAAGCCGCGGCCACCAGAGATGTCCTTGGTGAAGGAATCGATGGTCACCAGGGTGAACACAGCCCCGCCGATACCGGCGATCGCACCGCCCAGGGTGACATTCCAGAATCGGGTGGCGTTGACGTTGATGCCCAGGGTATCGGCCGCTTGGGGGTGCTCACCGACAGCGCGGACGCGCAAGCCCCAGCGGGTCTTGAACAAGCCGAACCACACCACGGCCACTGCGATGTACATGAGGTAGCCCGCGATGGACTGCTCGAACAGGATGGGCCCGATGATGGGGATATCCGAGAGCAGCGGGATCGGCAGGATGTCCAGGCGGCCCGGGGTGTTGAACTGCTCCTTGTTGGGAACCATGAGGGTGCCGTACAGGAAGCCCGTGAGGCCCGAGACCAGGACGTTGAGCACCACGCCGACGATGATCTGGTTGACGAGGTACTTGATGCTGAAGACCGCGAGGACCATGGACACCACCGCGCCGGCGGCAGCAGCCGCAATCAGGCCGATGTACGGGCTGCCGGTCATGGTGGCTACGAGCGCCGCCGTGAAAGCGCCGCCCAGAAGCTGGCCTTCGATGGCGATGTTGACGACGCCGACGCGCTCACACAAAACACCGGACAGCGAGCCGAAAACCAACGGAACGGCGAGGGTCACCGACCCGGCGACCAGGCCCGCCAATGAGATGGATGGCTGGCGGGCCCCGGCCACGATCCACACCAGGAGGGCGAAGACAAAGACCACGGCAAAGGCAATGGGGAGCCACTTCGGCGATTTTTCCCCCTGCGTCCAGAGGTAGATCGAGTAGGCAGCCATGGCCAGCAGCAGGATGCCGAAGACAATGCCGCCCACCTGTCCCGGAATCATGAGGGCAGGAACGGCAACGGCGTCACCGGCGTCGCTGATTTTCATCTCCGCGGTCTTGTCCGAGCCCAGGAAGCCGAAGAACACCAGCGCGATGAGGGCGAGGACGCCCAGCGAAACCGGAACCTTCAGTGAGGGCCGGAACCCCGGCAGGGCCGTGGACCCGGGCGTTGGAGCGGTGGTTGTCGCGCTCATTTGGCACCTCCGGTGGCATTGGCAAGGGCAGCTTCAGGAGCCGCCTTCGGTGTCTTGTTCTTCTTCTTTTTCTTGCCCTCGAGCCGGAAGATCGACCTGATCAGGGGCGGTGCGGCGATGAACAGGACGATCAGGGATTGGACCACGAGCACGATGTCGATGGGGGTTCCCGTCTGGATCTGCATCTGCACGGCACCGGCACGGAAAGCCCCGAACAACAGTCCGGCGAAGAAAGTGCCCCACGGTGTACTGCGGCCCAGCAGGGCAACAGTGATGGAGTCGAATCCGATCTGTGCAGCCACGCCGCCGGTGAGGACTTTCTCCGTGCCCGCAACCTGTGCGACACCGCCAAACGCCGCCAGGGCACCGGCCAAAGCCATCACCATGATGGTGGCGCGTGGCACCTTCACCCCGGCCGTACGCGCGGCCACGGGGTTGGCGCCGACGGCACGGAATTCGAAACCGATGGTGGAGCGGTTCAGCAGCCACCACACGCCATAGGTCAGCGCGATGGCCACCAGGAAGCCCAGGTGGAGCCGGGATCCCGGGATCAGCACCGGATAGGTGGCCGATTCATCCAGACGCGGCGAAATGGGGCTGTTGTCCCCAGGGCGCCGGAAGGCGGCGGTGTTCAGGAGGAAGTCCAGCAGGAACAGCGCCACGTAGTTCAGCATGATGGTCACGATGACCTCGTGCGCGCCGGTCCTGGCCTTAAGGATCCCAACGATTGCGCCCCATGCGGCGCCACCGAGGACACCCATGATGATCACCAGGAGGAGGTGCAGGCCAAACGGCAGGTGCCAGGTGAAACCAACATAGGCGGCCAGGGTGGCACTGATGATGATCTGCCCCTGCGCCCCGATGTTGAACAGGCCTGCGCGGAACGCCAGGGCCACGCCCAGGCCCGCGCAAATGAGCGGCGTCGCCACTGTCATGGTTTCAAGCAGCGGAGCGAACCCCTGGCGGCTGTTGAACACCGCACCTTGGAAGAGGGCCACGTAGCTGTCCGTCATGGCAGACCACAGCGCACTCAGGAAGTCGCTGGGGCGGGCGAACAGGTACCCTGCGGTCTTGGCTACCTGGGTGTCCGTACTGGCAATCAGCAGTCCACCGAGGAAAAGGGCCACGATCACGGCCAGGACCGAAACGAAGCCATTGCCCATCACGATCCGACGCATGACGTTGCCCTGTTGGTGCCCCGGTTCGCCGCTCTGGGAGGAGACAGGAACGATGGACGGCTCCAACGCGCCGCCGGCAGTATCCAAGGCAACGTCAGCTGCCCGGACTTCCGCTGTGGATTCTTCAGGTCTCTGGTCCTTGGCGGACCCGTCGCTGCTACTGGTCATCGGAGCCTCCTTCGGGGCCGACGCCGGCCATCATCAAGCCGAGCGTGTCGCGTGGTGTTCCCGCCGGGACGATGCCCACGAGTTTGCCCTTATAGAGCACGGCTATCCTGTCTGCGAGCTCAATGACTTCATCAAGCTCTGTGGAAACGATCATGACCGGCGTTCCGACATCCCGCTCGGCGACGATGCGCTTATGCAGGAACTCGATGGAACCGACGTCCACACCGCGTGTGGGTTGGCTTGCAATGAACAACCGCAGCGGACGCGAAAGCTCCCTGGCCATGACCACTTTTTGCTGGTTACCGCCGGACAGGGTCCCCGCAGCCGACCCCGCGGAGGGGGTACGGATATCGAATTCCGCGATCTTGGCCTTGGCATGCTCTGCAACCTTGGCAGGCTTCATGCTGATGCCGCTGGCAAACGGTGCTTGGTCGTAGAGGTCAAGCACCAGGTTTTCGGCCACGGAGAACGGGCCCACCAGGCCGTCCACGGTACGGTCTTCAGGAACGAAGCCGACGCCGGAACGCAGGACTTCCTTGACGGGCAGTCCGAGAAGCTGCTTCCCGTCCAGGACCACCGAACCTGTGACATGTTCCTGGATGCCGAGGATGGCTTCCGTCAGTTCCGTTTGGCCGTTGCCCTGGACACCGGCGACGGCGAGGATCTCACCTTGGGCGATATCGAAGCTGATGCCGTCCACGACGTTGGTGCCGTTTGCGGCGCGGACAGTGAGGTTTTCGACGACGAACGTGGTTTCCTTCGGCTGCGCGGCAGCCTTGTTCAGGCTCAGGCTGACCGGCCGGCCCACCATCATGGAAGCAAGCTCCGTGGCCGATGCCGTAGGAGGGGCGTCGCCTACCACTTTGCCGCGGCGGACCACGGTAATGACGTCGGAAACAGCCTTCACTTCCCGCAGCTTGTGCGAAATGAAGACGATGGACGTGCCGCCGGCTCTGAGCTGGCGCATGATGTCCAGGAGCTCATCGGTTTCCTGCGGGGTGAGCACGGCTGTGGGCTCGTCCAAGATGAGGACCTTGGCTTCCCGTACCAGCGCCTTGATGATCTCCACGCGCTGCTGGACGCCCACGGGGAGGTCCTCCACCAGGGCATCGGGATCGACGTCGAAGCCGTACTTGTCGGAGATTTCCCGGATCTTCTTCCGGGTTTCATCGATGCTGAGGACACCGCCGAACGACGTCGGTTCAGCACCGAGCGCAACGTTCTCGGCGACCGTGAAGACCGGGACCAGCATGAAGTGCTGGTGCACCATGCCGATGCCCGCCGCCATGGCATCGCCGGGGCCGCGGAAGTTGACGGGTTGGTCATCTACCAGGATCTGGCCGGCGGTGGGCTCGTAGAGCCCGTACAGCACGTTCATGAGGGTTGATTTGCCGGCACCGTTTTCGCCTAGAAGGCAGTGGATCTGGCCGGATTCGACCACGAGGTCGATGTCTTGGTTGGCGTAGAAGGTCCCGAAGGCTTTCGAGATCCCCTTCAATTCGAGTTTCACAACTCCCACCGTTCTGTGAGTCCGAGGGACAGCTGAACAGCTCCAAAGCAACGAGCTTTGGGTTCAGCCTAGTCAGGGCAAAAACGCGCCGCCAGTACCGGGGCTCGGTACTGGCGGCGCGTCCAGGAATTGCTTACTTCTTGGGGCTTGCCTTCGATTCGACCACGAGCTTGCCGGAGACGATATCCGCCTTCAGAGCGTCAAGTTCGGACTTGGTTTCTGCAGAAACAGCCGAGTCGAGATCGTGGAACGGGGCAATGGCCACGCCGTCGTTCTCCAACGTGCCAACGTAGGCTTTGTTGCTGAACTTGCCGTCCTTGTCGTCCTTCACCACGGTTTCGACGGCCTCGCCCATCTGCTTGACCACGGAGGTCAGCATGAGGTCCTTGTATTCGGGAGCCGTCAGGTAGCCGTCGGAGTCAACCCAGATCAGCTTGACGTCCTTACCGGCGGCTTTGGCTTCCTTAAGCGCGGCACCGGCACCCTTGCCAACCGGACCGGCGACGGGCATGACGATGTCCGCGCCCTGGTCCAGGAGGTTGATGGTGACCTGCTTGCCGGTGTCCTGCTTCTCGAAGTCGCCGGTGAAGGAGCCGTCCTGGGTGTTCTTGTCCCAGCCGACAACCTGGACGTTCTTGTTCTTGGCCTTGTTGTAGGCCTGGACGCCGTCGTAGAAACCATCCATGAAGATCGTCACCGTGGGGATCTTGATGCCGCCGAAGGTTCCCACCTTGCCGGTCTTGGTGGTTGCAGCAGCGGCGTAGCCCGCAAGGTATGCAGCCTGGGCGGTGTCGTACACGACGGGCTTGACGTTGGCGATCGGGGCGTCGTACGCGAAGTCGATGATCGCGAAGTGCTTGTCGGTGTTCTTTTCGGCAGCGGCCTTGGTGGCGTCGCCCAAGAGGAAGCCCACCGTGACAGTCAGGTTGCAGCCTGCGGAGACCATGCCGTTGAGGTTGGTCTCAAAGTCGCTGTTCGCCTTGGATTCGGCCGACTTGGTCTGGATGCCCAGATCTGCTTCGGCCTTCTTCAGTCCCTCGAAGGAGGACTGGTTAAACGACTGGTCGTCGAATCCGCCGGAGTCGGAAACGATGCATCCGAGGAAGTCGCTCTTGGTGGCGGCGCCGGATCCGGCGTCGGGGGCCTGGCCACAGCCGGTCAGCAGGAGCGCTGCTGCGCCGACGGTTGCAACACCGGCCATTGAACCGCGCTTCAGGGTGGCACGCAGTGGTTTCTTCAATTTTCCTCCAGGAAGAAAGTGATTGGCGCTACGACGGATGGTCAATGAGTGTCCGTTTCCTATACCTGAGGCAGAAATTCTGTTTTCACTGATGCTCGCAGCTGCGCCGAAGCGCATTGATGACACCACCCTAGTGGCCTGGAACACACCCGGATAGCACAAAGGCGGCCTGCCGCTCAGATTGTTGACTTTTTGTTACCAAGCAGTAGCCGGGTGTGCAAGTCACACCCGGCTACTGTCGCATCACAGGCGGACGAGCATCTTTCCTGTGTTCGCTCCATCCAGCAAATCAATGAACGCCTGGGGCGCATTTTCCAAGCCGTCGACGATCGTCTCGTCGTAGCTGATGGTGCCGTCGGCAAGCCATCCGGCCATCTTTTGGGCAAACTCGGCAGCATGCTGGCGCTGCCCGCCGACGAGGAACCCGCGAAGGGTCAGCTGCTTGCCGATCGCCACTGCCATGTTCCGCGGCGCTGCCGGAGGTTCAGTGGAGTTGTACTGGGCGATCGCACCGCACATTGCCACGCGTCCGCCTACCGTGAGCGTTGCCAGGGCGGCCTCGAGGTGTTCCCCGCCAACGTTGTCGAAGTACACATCGATGCCGCGCTCCCCTGCAGCTTCCTGGAGCTGCTCGAGGACGGGACCATCGTTGTAGTTGAACGCGGAGTCGAAGCCCAGTTCCAGCAGCCGTGCGACCTTTTCCGGCGAACCGGCGCTGCCGATGACCTTGGAGGCGCCCATGGCCTTGGCAATCTGGCCCACCATGGAACCGACTGCACCGGCCGCTCCGGAGACGAACACGACGTCGCCCTCTTTGAACTCGGCAACCTTCAGCAGGCCGGCATAGGCCGTGAGGCCGGTCATGCCCAGCGCGCCGAGGAAGGCCGAGGTGGGAGCGAGTCCGCCCGGCACCGGCGTGGTGGCCGCAGCGTCAACCACCGCGTGTTCGCGCCACCCCAGTTGATGCACGACGACGTCACCCACCTTGTGCGCGTCCGAACGGGACGCGATCACCTCACCTACGGCACCGCCGTCGAGCGCTGCATCGAGGCGGAACGGCGCCGAGTACGACTTGACGTCGTTCATCCGGCCGCGCATGTAAGGATCCACGGACATGAACTGGTTCTTCACCAGGAGCTGGCCTTCAGCGAGCTCCGGCAGTTCAGCCTGTGCCAGACGGAAGTTCTCCGGCGCCGGACGGCCGACGGGGCGGGAGGCAAGGTGGATTTCGCGGGTCTGCACCGGGGTGCCTGCTACGGCGCTCATGCTGCGAACTCCACGAGCTTGAGGTCAACGTTCATGTTGCCGCGGGTGGCGTTGGAGTAGGGGCAGATCTGGTGCGCCTTGGCCATCAGGGCTTCGGCGGTTTCGCGGTCCAGGGCAGGCAAGGCGATCTCGAGTTCGGCAGCGAGGCCGTAGCCTTCGCTGTCGGTCAGCGCGCCAAAGTGGATCTTCGCCGCAACGGCGGAGTCGCTGACGTCGGCACGCTCCTTGCGGCCAACCAGCCGCAGCGCCGAGTGGAAGCAGGCTGCATAGCCGGCTGCGAAAAGCTGCTCGGGGTTGGTTCCCTGGCCGTTGCCACCGAGTTCCACCGGGCTGGCGAGGGCTACATCCAGCTTGCCGTCCTTGGTGCGGGCGTTGCCGTCACGGCCTTCGCCGGAGGCAAGCGCCTCCGCTGTGTAGAGAGTCTTCATGGTGTTTCCGTTTCTCTTCGGGAATGGGATGGCTTGGAAAAATTCAGAGTGAGCTGTTCAGGGCCTCAAAGTGAGCTGTTCAGGGCTGCGGTGAGCTTGCCGAGAGTTGCGTGGAGCTGCTCGATTTCGGCTGCGGAGAGTCCGGCAGCGTCGGCCAACCGTTGGGGCACCGCCTGGGCCTTGGCGCTCAGCGCTGTTCCGGCGGCGGTCAGGACCACATCCACGCGGCGTTCGTCCTCGGCGGAGCGTTTCCGCTCAACGAGCCCCAGGCCTTCAAGCCGTTTTAGCAACGGCGACAATGTTCCGGAGTCCAGCCCCAGTTCGGCACCGAGTTCCCGGACACTTCGCGGCTCCTGCTCCCACAACACCAGCATCACCAGGTACTGCGGGTAGGTCAGGCCGAGGTCGTCGAGGACGGGGCGGTAGACCGCCGTCGCGGCCTTTGATGCCGAGTACAGCGCAAAGCAGACCTGGTGGCGGAGGCGGGGTGCATCACTCATGGATAAAACGATAGTGCACAATTCAATTGTGCACAACTCAATTGGAGGCAGGCTGCCCAAGCAAGGGACAGCGAATGCTCCAAAGAGGGCTCAACGGGACATCTGCTGTCCCCCGGTTGGACTACTGGGGAAGGTCGCGGATGGTACGGAGTGCAGCCGCAGTGAGGACGCGGACAGCGTAGCCAAGGGCGCGCTCATCAACGATGAAGTCGCCGCGGTGAAGATCGTATTCCTCGCCGCCGGGGGTGTGCGTACCCAGGCGCATCATGGCGCCGGGCAGGTCCGCCAGGAACCACGCAAAGTCTTCGCCGCCCATGGACTGCGGGGTGAGCACAACAGCGTTCTCCCCCAGTTCCGCGCGGGCAGAGGCTTCGATGAGGGCCGTCTCATGCTCGGAGTTCACCACGGGAGGCACGCCGCGGGTGTGCTCCAGGTGCACGTCCACGCCGTAGGGCGCAGCGACCTGCCTGACGACGTCGTCCAGCAACTCGCCCGCACTGTGCCAGGCATCGCGGTCCAGGCAACGCATGGTGCCGGCCATGTAGCCCGTACCGGGAATGGCGTTCGGCGCCGAACCTGCCGAAATCTGTCCCCACACCACGGAGACGCCACTGCGGACGTCCACCCGGCGGGACAGCACTGCGGGAACATTCACCGCTATCTGGGCCAACGCGAACACCAGGTCCTCGGTCAGGTGCGGCCTGGAGGTGTGTCCGCCGCGGCCGGAGAGCTCGATTTTGATGGTGTCCGACGCTGACGTGATGGCGCCGATGCGCGTGCCGATCTGGCCCACGTTGATCCTCGGGTCGCAGTGCAGTGCCAGGATGCGCGGCACGCCCTCAAGCACCCCCTGCTCGATGCAGGACAACGCGCCGCCTGGCATCGTTTCCTCGGCGGGCTGGAAAATGATCCGCACAGTGCCGCCCAGCGGGTTGTTCTTGTGCATCCGCTGGAGTGTCAGGGCAATGCCCAGCATCGCAGTGGTGTGGACATCATGTCCGCAGGCATGCGTCACGCCGTGGTTCTTGGAGGCGAACGGCAGGCCGGTTTCCTCGATGATCGGCAAAGCGTCAATGTCCCCGCGAAGAGCCGTGGCGATGGGACCCTCCCCCACGTCGACGGTGAGCCCGGTTCCTTCGAGCCGGCGCGGCTTGAGTCCGGCTGCTTCGAGCCGCTCCACCAGTTTGTCCGTGGTGCGGAATTCCTTGAACGACAGTTCCGGGTGCGCATGGAGGTCCCGGCGGAACTCAATGAGCCCGGGGAGCAGCTCATCAACCCAGGGACTCACAACGGGGGCGGGCTCGGTTTCAGTCGTGTAATTGCGCACGTCACAACTCTAGCCATCCGGGGCTCCTGAAGACCGAAAGCCACCTCTTGGTTACGCCGCGTTCAGACGCAGGACAAGCAAAGAGGTGGCTCACGGTATAAGGCTCGGGCTACAGGACGTCCGTGTCGCCGCTGGCTTTCAGGGCGTCAACGGTGCCTTTCACCAGTTGGGCATGCTCTTTCGTGGTGACCAGCAGGGCATCCGGGGTGTCCACGATGACCACGTCTTTGATACCGATCAGGGCGATCACACGCTTGGTGTCCGAGACCACCACACCGCTGGCATCCTCCGCGAACACGCGTGCGCCCTCGCCGAGAACCGTCACTTCGTCGACGTCGCCGGCGTTGTTCAGGCGACCGATCGCGGCAAAGTCGCCAACGTCGTCCCAGCGGAAGGTGCCAGGCACGACGGCGACGTCGCCGGCTGCCGCTGCGGGCTCGGCTACTGCATAGTCAATCGCAATCTTGGGCAGGGTGGGCCACACACGGGCGGTAACCTCAGCCCGCTGCGGGGTGTCCCAGGCCTCGGCGATCTCCTGGAGGCCGGCGAAGAGTACGGGCTGGTTGGCTTCAAGGTGCTTGAGCATCAACGCGACGGGAGCCACGAACATGCCCGCGTTCCAAACGTAGTCGCCTGCTTCGACGTACTTGTTGGCAACTTCCTGGCTGGGCTTCTCCACGAATTCGGCCACCGCCAGCGCGTTCGGAGCGCCGTCAACGTTGAGCGCAGCGCCCGAACGGATGTAGCCGAAGCCCGTGGAGGCGTGGGTGGGCTTGATGCCGATGGTGACAATCTTGCCCGTGGCTGCGGTGTAGATCGCCTCCCGGACAGTCTCCTGGAACAGGTCGTCGGGGCTGATCACGTGGTCAGCGGCGAAGGACCCCATGATGGTCTCCGGATCGCGGCGGTAAAGGATGGCAGCGGCCAGACCGATCGCCGCACCTGAATCCTTGGGCTCGCTTTCGAGCACCAATTCGTCGTCCCCAACTTCCGGGAGCTGGCGGCAGACAGCCGCACGGTGGGCCTCGCCCGTCACTACCAGTACGCGTTCGCCGGCCAGTGGCTCCAGGCGGTCGTAGGTAGCCCTCAACAAGGTGCTGCCGGACCCGGTCAGGTCGTGCAGGAACTTAGGCGCGGCGGCACGCGAGAGCGGCCATAGCCGGGTCCCCACACCGCCCGCCGGAATAACCGCATGGAAGCGGTTCATGGGCGATTCCGGGTATTTCGCGTCTTCTGTACTCACCGCAACACTTTATCCGACGCAAGCGGTAAGCTCCGCAGAACGCCACGCATGTGGCGTTCGTCTCAGACAGTATCCAAAATCGCCTGAATCCGGGCAGGAAACATGGAATTAACACGCAGAGAAGCCCGTCCTAAATTGAATATGCTGTGAGCGAAGCCTAGATTTAGGCGTGAGCTACGAGTGCTCTCGCAGCAGGCGTTCCCCCCGCGTGGATCCCATGCCAGCGCCGCTGTGTTGCAGGAAGGTTTAATCAGTGCCGACAAAACCAGCTGGCACCTTGTACCGCGGCCGTGAAGGCATGTGGTCCTGGGTTGGACATCGTATTACCGGTGTAGTGATCTTTTTCTTCTTGTTGGTCCATGTGTTGGACACCTCATTGGTGCGCGTGTCCCCTGAGGCCTACACGGCCGTCATTGGTGCTTACAAGAACCCCCTCATGGCCCTGGGGGAAACGGGCCTGGTCGCCGCGATCATCTTCCACGCCTTCAATGGCCTGCGTGTGATCGCGATCGACTTCTGGAAGAAGGGCGCAAAGTACCAGCGCCAGATGCTCTGGGTCGTGCTTGCGCTGTGGCTGGTCACGTTCGCCGGCTTCGCCATCCGCCACCTTTCCCTCGCGCTGGGAGGCCACTAAGCCATGACAACCATCGAATCTCCGCGCAGCGGAAAGATCGCCCCGAAGTACAACCGCACCGGCTCCAGCCGTGGCAACTTCGAGATGATCGCCTGGCTCTTCATGCGCCTCTCCGGCATCGTCCTGGTAGTGCTGATCTTCGGCCACCTCTTCGTTAACCTGCTGGTAGGCGAAGGCATCCACGCCATCGATTTCGGTTTCGTCGCCGGTAAGTGGGCCGATCCCTTCTGGCAGTTCTGGGACCTGGCCATGCTGTGGCTTGCCATGCTGCACGGCACCAACGGTGTCCGCACCATCATCAACGACTACGCCGAGAAGGATTCCACGCGCTTCTGGCTCAAGATGGTTCTCTACGCAGCCACGCTGGTCATCATCATCCTCGGCACCCTGGTGATCTTCACGTTCAACCCGTGCCCCGTCGTCGACGGCGTTCAGCTTCCTGGCGGATTCTGCCCGGCCCCGTAGCGGCCCGTGCCGCATTGGCGTGGCCGGCTTGCCGGCCCGCCTGACGTAGCGGAGCAGCCTCCGCCGACCATCTGAATTTTTGAAAGAGAGAGCATCTGGTATGCAGGTCCATAAGTACGACGTCGTCATTGTCGGTGCAGGTGGCGCCGGCATGCGCGCCGCGATCGAGTCCGGTCAGCGTGCACGCACAGCGGTACTGACCAAGCTCTACCCCACCCGCTCGCACACCGGTGCGGCCCAGGGTGGTATGTGCGCAGCACTGGCCAACGTCGAAGAAGACAACTGGGAATGGCACACCTTCGACACCATCAAGGGTGGCGACTACCTGGTTGACCAGGACGCAGCCGAGGTCATGGCGAAGGAAGCCATTGACGCCGTGCTGGACCTGGAAAAGATGGGTCTGCCATTCAACCGCACGCCTGAAGGGCGCATCGACCAGCGCCGCTTCGGTGGCCACACCCGTGACCACGGCAAGGCTCCTGTCCGTCGCGCTTGCTATGCAGCCGACCGCACGGGCCACATGATCCTGCAGACCCTGTACCAAAACTGCGTCAAGCACAACGTTGAGTTCTACAACGAGTACTACGTCCTTGACCTGCTGATCGTCGAGGAAGACGCCGTCCGCGAAGACGGCACGCCGTACAAGCAGAAGCGTGTCGCCGGTGTGGTCTCCTACGACCTCGCCTCGGGCGAGCTGCACGTCTTCCAGGCCAAGTCCGTGGTGTTTGCCTCCGGTGGCGCGGGCAAGGTCTTCAAGACCACATCCAACGCACACACCCTCACGGGCGACGGCATGGGCATCGCCTTCCGCCGCGGCATTCCGCTGGAAGACATGGAGTTCTTCCAGTTCCACCCGACAGGTCTTGCAGGCCTGGGCATCCTCCTCACCGAAGGTGCACGCGGTGAAGGTGCCATCCTGCGTAACTCGGAAGGTGAGCGCTTCATGGAGCGCTACGCCCCCACCATCAAGGACCTCGCTCCCCGTGACATCGTGGCCCGCGCCATGGCCAACGAGGTGCGTGAGGGCCGCGGTTGTGGTCCGAACAAGGACTACGTCCTCCTGGACCTGACCCACCTCGAGCCGGCCCACATCGAAGCCAAGCTCCCGGACATCACGGAGTTCGCCCGCACCTACCTGGGTGTGGAACCGTTCACCGATCCCGTCCCCGTGTTCCCCACAGCGCACTACGCCATGGGCGGCATTCCCACCAACATCACCACCGAGGTACTCCAAGACAACGACACGATCGTTCCCGGACTGTACGCCGCCGGTGAGGTTGCCTGTGTTTCCGTGCACGGCTCCAACCGCCTTGGCACCAACTCGCTCCTGGACATCAATGTCTTCGGCAAGCGTGCAGGCATTGCAGCTGCCGAGTACTCCAAGACGGCCGACTTCGTCGAGCTGCCCGAGGACCCGGAAGCAATGACCCGCGGCATCCTGGATGGCCTGCTCAGCGGCACCGGCACCGAGCGTGTTGCCCAGATCCGCAAGGAACTGCAGGACACCATGGACGCCAACATGCAGGTGTTCCGTACCAAGGAATCCCTGGAGCAGGTCCTTCGCGACATCGCATCCTTCGAAGAGCGGTACAAGAACGTCACCGTCCAGGACAAGGGCAAGCGCTTCAACCTGGACCTCCTGGAAGCAGTGGAGCTGGGCTTCCTGCTGGACATGGCCAAGGTCATGACCGTCGGTGCTCTGCACCGTGAAGAGTCCCGCGGTGGCCACTACCGCGAGGACTTCCCGGACCGCGACGACGAGAAGTTCATGAAGCACTCCATGGCTTACCTGGACACGTCCGTCACTGCCGCCTCCTCGGCGGAATCCGTTGCGGGCATCCGTCTGGAGACGAAGCCCGTGATCTTCACCCGTTACGAGCCGATGGAGCGTAAGTACTAATGACGACCGAAATGGCAGAGCCCGCATCAAAGATCGAGCTTCCGGCGAGTGTTGCCGGCGACGGTGAAATTCCCACGTTCCACATCACGCTCCGCGTGCGCCGCTACGACCCCGAGATCTCGGAAGAAGCGCGCTGGGACGACTACAAGCTGACCATGTACGGCACGGACCGTGTGCTGGACGCCCTGCACAAGGTCAAGTGGGAAATCGACGGCAGCGTCTCCTTCCGTCGCTCCTGCGCCCACGGCGTCTGTGGATCCGACGCCATGCGCATCAACGGCCGCAACCGCCTCGCCTGCAAGACGCTGCTGAAGGACCTGGACACGTCCAAGCCCATCACCGTCGAGCCGATCAAGGGCCTCCCGGTGGAGAAGGACCTGATCGTGGACATGGAACCCTTCTTCCAGTCCTTCCGCGAGGTCATGCCCTTCCTGATCAACAAGGGCCACGAGCCCACCAAGGAGCGCCTGCAGTCCGTTGAGGACCGTGAGCGTTTTGACGACACCACCAAGTGCATCCTCTGCGCAGCCTGCACCTCGTCCTGCCCGGTCTTCTGGACCGATGGCCAGTACTTCGGCCCGGCAGCAATCGTCAACGCACACCGCTTCATCTTCGATTCCCGTGATGACGCCGGCGACATGCGCCTTGAGATCCTCAACGACAAAGAAGGCGTGTGGCGCTGCCGCACCACCTTCAACTGCTCGGAAGCATGCCCCCGCGGCATCCAGGTGACCAAGGCAATCGCTGAGGTCAAGCAAGCCATCCTGGCCCGCAAGATCTAACCAGCCGTTCCTCGAAGAACAGCACGTCGACGGCGCCGCTCACCTCTGCAGGTGAGGGGCGCCGTCGTCGTTAATCAACTCCCGCAACCACACATCGCAACGCAAGGAGACCAGCGTGTCACGCTCTGAGAAGATCACCTTCACGGGAAGCACCGGCGATACGCTGGCCGGAATCGTGGACGTGCCCGAGGGACCGGTACGCGGCTGGGGCCTCTACTCGCATGGTCTTACCCTGGGTAAGGACAGCCCGGCCGCTTCACGGATCTGCAAGGGCCTGGCTGAGCAGGGAGTAGGGATGCTCCGGTTCGACAACCTCGGCCTTGGCGGCTCGGGTGGCGAATGGTCCGCCGGCTCATTCAGCGTCAAGGTGGCCGACACGATCCTGGCCGCAGCCTTCATGCGTGAGCAGGGACGCGCGATTTCCCTGCTGGTGGGTCATTCCTTCGGTGGCGCAGCCGTCCTCGCCGCTGCCCGCGACATCCCCGGCCTCAACGCTGTCGTGACCGTGGCGGCGCCCTACGAGCCCAAGCACGTGGAGCACATGTTCGACACTGAGATCGACTCCATCCTGCGCGACGGCAGCGCCGTGGTTGACCTGGGAGGGCGTCCGATGGAGGTTCGCCGCCACTTTGTGGAGGACGTCGAAAGCGCTGACCTGCGCGACTGCATCCGGACGCTTCACAAGCCGCTGATGGTGATGCACTCCCCCACGGACAATACGGTGGGTATCGACAACGCCAGCGAGATCTTCCAAACCGCCCGGCACCCGCGGAGTTTCATCTCCCTGGAGGGCAGCGAGCACCTCCTCACGGGGAAGGGCCAGGCTGCGCGCGTGGCGCGGATCATCGGCGCGTGGGCCGACCCCTACCTGGAAGTCTCCTAAAGCAACGCGGGGTCACTTGTGGCCCATGTTCCACCCCTGGACGGGCCAAAAGTGACCCCGCGTTGCTCCTGGCTACTTGCCGATGGCCGCTTTGCTCTCGCTGAGCCACTGCTCGGCAGCCTTCTCAGGAGTCAGGCGTTTGAACAGGACATCGGTGTTGATGCGCGCAGTGATCTCCGAAACCGCCGTGGAACCGGTGGGGCCGATGAACGTCGGCGCGAAGTCCATCTTGCCGATCTGGTCAATGTAGGCGGCCTCAACCTTGCCTTGGGGAGTGAGCAGGTCCTGGATGGCCGTGCGCATGCCCGGGTTGCTGGGCACCCCGCGGTCGCTCTGGATGATCTTGGCGGCGGCCTCGTTGTTGACCAGGAAGCTCACCAGTTTGGCGGCGGCATCAGTGTGCTTGCTGCGGGCCGAAATCGTGTAGAACTGCGAAGACTGGAGCCAGATGCCCGCGGTGGGAGCTTCGCCCGGGAGCTTGAGCAGCTTCAGCTCCGCGCCGGAAGCCTTGCTCAGTGCTGAAAGGGAGTTGCTCCAGGTAAGCATCATGCCAGCCTGCCCCATGCCCATCAGCGTCTGCTCCGTGCTGACATTGAGCTTCTCCACGGTCTCCGAAGCGCTGGGGGCCGCGCCGGACTCGCTGAGCTTCAGCGAGAAGTCGAAGTAGTCCTGCACAGTGTCCTTGTCGAGCCCCAGCTGGCCATCCTGGGTGTACAGGGACTTGCCGCGTTGACGGGCGAAGGCGTCCAGGGAGTCGTGCGTGAGGACGGTGGCCGTGCCGTACGTTCCCTTGGGACTTTTAGCCGTCACTTCCGAGGCGGTCTTGGCGAAGTCGTCCCAGGACCAGCTGCTGTCATCCGGGACGGCTACGCCGGCTGCCTGGAAGACAGCAGGATTCACTACAACCGCCAGCGCGTTGGCACCTGTGGAGACACCGTACTGCTTGCCCTGGACCTGGCCGTTTTCCAGGGCGCCTTGGTCCAGCTTCGACAGATCCAGCGAGCCTTGGACCTTTGACAGATCCAGGAGAGCACCCCGGTTGGCGTATTCGGCCGGGTAGGCACCACCCATGGTGATCACATCGGGAGCATCGTTGGCAGCCACTTGCGTGGCCAGTTTGTCGAAGTAGCCACTGATGTCGCCGTATTCGGGCTTGACCTTGATATTGGGGTTGGCGGCCTCGAATTCCTGGATTGCCTTGTTGGTCAGTTCGGCGCGGGACGCATTGCCCCACCACGAAAAGCGGATCTCCACGGGCCCGTCCTCGGGCTGGTTTGATGAGGGGCTGGAGCAGGCCGCGGTCAGGCCCAGCATGCCCACGGCCGTCACGAAGGCCAGGGA
Source organism: Paenarthrobacter nicotinovorans (assembly GCF_021919345.1). Taxonomy (NCBI): domain Bacteria; kingdom Bacillati; phylum Actinomycetota; class Actinomycetes; order Micrococcales; family Micrococcaceae; genus Paenarthrobacter; species Paenarthrobacter nicotinovorans. The sequence continues at coordinate 1,223,055 of NZ_CP089293.1, read as the reverse complement.
TTTGCGAATACTTCGGAGGGATTTACGCGTCATTGGGTAAGCTTCTTTCAACCTTGAGAAAACGGTTCCTGAAACGTATCAAGGCGGTGTATATTCGTCAATAGTTTTGAGCTTGAACTATTCATTCCCAGAGGAGCCCGCCGTGTCACAGCCCTTGGAACAGATCCAGATCCGGGATCCCTACGTCCTGACGCTGCCCGGCTCGCAGGAGTATCTGCTCTTCGGCAGCACGGACCGGAACATCTGGTCCGGACCAGCTACCGGGTTCGACTGTTACCGAAGCAGCAACCTCGTGGACTGGGAGGGCCCGTACCCGGCTTTCCGTCCTGCTCCGGACTTCTGGAGCAAGGAGCAGTACTGGGCGCCGGAAGTCCATGAGTACAAGGGCCGCTACTTCATGTTCGCCACCTTCACCGCTCCGGGTCACACCCGTGGGACCCAAATACTGTCGGCTGCGGCCCCGCACGGACCCTATGAACCATGGAGCGACGGCCCCGTCACGCCCCGGGATTGGGAGTGCCTCGACGGGACGCTTCATGTTGATGACGACGGCGTCCCCTGGATGGTTTTCTGCCACGAATGGAAGCAGGTCAACGACGGCGGGATGGTCGCCCAACGCCTCAGCCCGGACCTGCGTACATCCGAGGGAGAACCGGTGGTGCTGTTCACCGCCTCCGAGGCTCCATGGTCGCGAGCCTTGGAGCAGGCATCCGGCGCAGCCAAGGACGGCCCCGTGTACGTCACCGACGGTCCGTTCCTCCACAGGCTCGCCACCGGCAAGCTCATCATGTTGTGGTCCAGCTTTGCCCACAACGGATATGCCATGGGCATCGCGCGCAGCGAATCCGGGACCGTCCTTGGCCCCTGGATCCAGGAGGTGGAACCCCTGTGGAGCACCGACGGCGGCCACGGCATGATCGGCCGGAAACTGGACGGCAGCCTGTTCCTGACATTGCACCAGCCCAACAAGAGCCCCCACGAACGGGCGGCGTTCTTCCCGCTGCGGGAACTGGAAAACACAGTGGTGCTGGAGCCGGCGGGTGGGCCGCACTCCCCCGGCGGTATCGACCGGAAATCACTCGTGCGGCGCCATAACGTCCACCAACAGGAACTGGATCCCCGGAGCCCCGTATCCGTGGGCAACGGCGAATTTGCCTTCACCATGGACCTCACCGGTTTCCAGACGCTGCCCGATGCCTACCCGGTTGCTTCCCGCGATAACCTTCCGGCGGGCACCCTACTGGGCACCCAATCGCAGTGGGGCTGGCACACCATTCCGCCGGCGGAACCCTACGACCTCGCCGGGTCCACCGTCCTCTACGATTCGCCGCGCGGGCCCGTCCCTTACGTCGACATGGTGGGCGACATCGTCAACGACCGCGAGACCAACACATCCGCAGCCGAAGATTGGCTCCGTGCCAACTCCCACAGGCTAGATCTGGGCCGCATCAGCCTCCGCTGGCTCGAGAACGGTGTGGAGCGCGAGGTACAGCCCGGGGAACTCACCCCTACCGTGCAGACGCTGGACCTGTGGACCGGAGTGGTCACCAGCCGCTTCTTCCTCGCCGGGCACCCCGTCAAGGTCACGACGGCGTGCCACCCGGACCGCGACGAGCTCGGCTTCCGTGTGGAGTCGCCTGCCCTCGGGGCCGGTTTGGTGGTGGGCGTCGCCTTCCCTTACGGCTCGGGTGCATGGCATGACGCGGCCGATTGGAACAACCCGGGGGCACACCGGACCGTCCTAGCTGGTGGGACGCCATCCGATCTACATGCTGGTTCCACTGTCTGGACGGCTGACCGTGAGCTGGACGAATCGCGCTACCAGGTCCTGATCACCGGCCCGGACCTCACGGTGGAGCAAACGGAGGAGCACCGGCTGCGCGTGCTCCCGGGAAGTCCAGCCCACCCCGTCACCAACGGCGTCCTCGACTTCAGCATCTCCTTCCGCTCTTCCGGCGACGGCGACTGCCTTCCGCGGGGTGACCACAGCTCCGGTGACCGTGCGCCGGACCCGGGCGGCGCCGCCACGGCACGTACCGGCGTCGTGCTTTCTCCGGGCAGCAGCATTGCCGCGGCCTCCTCGGCCCATTGGCCCGGCTTCTGGTCCACGGGAGGTGCCGTGGAACTCCATGCCACGGAGGATCCACGGGCCAAGGAGCTGGAACGCAGGATCGTGCTGTCCCAGTACCTGACGGCGATCAACTGTTCGGGTTCGCTGCCGCCGCAGGAGACGGGACTCGTCTGTAATTCCTGGCGCGGCCGCTTCCACCTGGAAATGCACTGGTGGCATGCGGCGCATTTCGCACACTGGAACCGGGTGGAGCTGCTTCTGCCTTCCCTGCGCTGGTACGCAAGCATCCTGGAGGTGTCGCGGCAAACCGCCAAGGCACAAGGATTCGACGGCGTCCGCTGGCCCAAGCAGGTAGGTCCGGACGGGCGGGAGAGCCCCAGCCCGATCGGCACCTTCCTGATCTGGCAGCAGCCGCATCCGATCTACCTTGCCGAACTGGTGTACCGGGCCAATCCCAGCCGTGATGTGCTGGAGGAGTTCGCGGAGATCGTGTTCGAGTCGGCCGCGTTCATGGCCGGCTTCGCACACCCGACCCAGCGGGGCTTCGAGCTGGGTCCACCCCTGATCCCGGCACAGGAGAGTTACGGCTCCATCAGGGCATCGGTCACCAACCCAACTTTTGAGCTGGCGTACTGGCAATGGGGCCTGGAAACAGCTGCTGCCTGGCGCGAACGGCTGGGATTGGACCCTGTGGAGGAATGGTCTGTCGTAGCGAAGGCGATGGTGAAACCCAGGGTGATGGACGGCGTCTACGCAGCCATCGACGTGGAACCCTTCACCATCCGCACAGACCACCCGTCAATGCTGTGCGCACTGGGTGTCCTCCCCAAGACCGAGCTGATCGATCCTGACATCATGCGGGCCACCTTGAAGGACGTGCTGGCGGATTGGGACTGGGCGAGTACCTGGGGGTGGGACTATCCAGTGATGGCGATGACCGCTGCGCGCTTGGGAGATCCCGAGGCCGCGGTGGAGGCGCTGCTGTTTGATGCGGGAAAGAACACCGTGCTTCCCAACGGCCACAACCGCCAGACTGATTCGTTGCCGCTGTACTTGCCGGGCAACGGCGGTCTCCTGGCCGCTGTGGCACTGATGGCGGCCGGCTGGGACAAGGGACCCGGGCGGAACGCTCCCGGGTTCCCCGAAGACTGGACCGTGGCGTGGGAAGGGCTGGTGCAATCGCCCTAGCTGGAGGGCACTGCTCCTAACCGCGGCGGGGGCCCACTGCTGCGCCCACGAGCGCTCCGAGGCCAACGCCGATCAGGATGCCCAGGAAAGGCGAATTGAAGATCAGCTGCCCTGTTATCAAGCCCGCGGCAGCGCCCAGGAGGCAGGCGATCCACAGCTGATTGTTCATTGCGCCTCCACTGGATGCTCAGGTGCGCGGTGCTACGCGACGCGAACCGAGGACTTTCTTGCGCGGGGTCTCCCCCGATGCGAGGTCGGCCTCGCGGATGGCTGACCAGGACGCTGAGACGAGGTAGACCTGGCTCACCAGGTTGAACCAGATCAGCAGGCCGATGATGATGGCGAACGAAGCCAGGACAGGGTTGTTGCCGGAGCGGGCCAGAAGTTCCGTACTGAAGAATTGCAGAACCGTTGTCCCGACGCCGGCCAGCACCACGCCTTCGAGGAACGCCCGGCGCGTCAACGCCAGGCTGCCGGCGACGCGGAACAGGACGGCCGCCGTCGCGCAGTTCAGAAGGAGGGGGACGACGATCTTGACGACCGCCGCGATGGGGGCCGCGACGGTTTCGTCGAGCTTCAGGAGGTCGAAGAACCAGTCGGCCGCGGTGCCGAAAATCAGGGATGCCCCGGCGCTGACCACCAGGATCACGCCAAGGAGCAGCAGGGTTCCGGCGTCGATGAGTTTTTGAAGGATGGCGTTGCGGACCAAGGGGCCCAAACCCATGACTCCGCGCAGCCCCTCCCTGACGCTTGCGATCCAGCCCAGCGACGTGAAGATCGTGACGGCGGCGGCGATGACCGCGGTCCAGCCCAGGCCGGAGGGGTTCAGCAGGGACTGCGGATCCACCAAGCCCTCACCGCCATTGACCTGAAGCAAGCCGGGCGCCGCGGAGGCAACGCTGCCGATCACGGCGTCCTCCAAAATCGGATTTCCGCCCAGGACAATCCCTGCGACGGCAAAGCCCGTGGTGAGCAAACCTGTCACCGAGAAGAACATGTTGAAACCGATGCCCGCACTCAACAGGGGCCCGTGCTGTCGGGTGTAGTGCTGGAAGGAGCGCATGACGCGATTGGTGTTCAGCCGCGCCATGAACAACGCAAAGAAGGCGCCGGCCTTCTTCAGTGCGCCGTCGCCGGCACGCTTGGCATGGCCCCAGTCCTGCCGCTTCCGGAGCAGCTCAAGCTTGAGCTTTGCCAGCTCAGTTGGCAGTGGAGGAGTGTCCGCCTCCGTGGCCTGAATCCGCTTGCTGTTCTTCGTCAGTATCGCCGCCAAAGTCGAGCTCTTCCCGTAGCTGCCATATTCCGTTGGTGTCGTGCTCGTAAAGTCCCATGCTAACCACAGGGAAGGTGGCCCGGTAATCTCTGAGGACCGTTTCGGCCTCATCAAGATTTTCCTGGGCGACATCGTGAGCCACAGTGACGTGCGGGTGATAGGGGAAGGGCAGCCGCCGCTCGAGGGGACCGGTTTGAAGTTTCTCGTGCAACTGCACGCATTCTTCAAAGCCTTGTTCGACGTTGACGAACACTACCGGCGACACCGGACGGAACGAACCAGTGCCGGAAATCGTAATGTGGAACGGCTCCTGTGTGCGGGCTACTTCCCTGACGTGTTCCCGGGTGGCGTCCCAGTCCTGGGTGGGAGTGGTGGTGATCAAGGTGATGTGGGCCGGGATGACTTCGGCCATGGGATCGCCGAAGGAAGCCCGCCATTGCTGGAGTTCGCGGGCTATCTCCGGGGGGAAGCCAAGGATCACTCCAACGCACATGGCGTCACCGGCGCCGCAGTCGGCGCCGGTGACAGCAGGCTGGCGAGAGTCGTCAGGACCAACACCCTTACGGGTGTCGGTCTTGACGTTGAGCTGGCCAGCAGAGCACATGGAGTTAGCGGACCCCTTGCTCACCGTTGGCAGTCCCGCGGTACGGCAGGAAGCCGACCTTGGAGTAGACGTCAGTCAGGGTGGCTGAGGCGATTTCCCGTGCCTTGTCCGCGCCGTGTGCCAGGAGCCGGTCCAGTTCCGCGGGATCGGCCAGGAGTTCGTTGGCGCGTTCACGGATGGGAGCGAGGTGCCCCGAGACCAGTTCCGCGAGGTCGACCTTCAGGTGGCCGTACATCTTGCCCTGGTAGTCGGCCACGATCTTCTCCACCGGCGTACCACTGATGGCCGAGTAGATGGTCAGCAGGTTGGAAACGCCGGGCTTGTTCTCGCGGTCATAGCGGATCTCAGTTTCGGTGTCCGTGACGGCGGATTTGATCCGCTTGGCCACGGTCTTGGGGTCGTCCAGCAGGTTAATGAGTCCCGCCGGTGATTCCGCGGACTTGGACATCTTGGCCGTGGGGTTCTGGAGATCGTAGATCTTGGCCGATTCCTTCTGGATGAAGGCCTCGGGGACCTGGAACGTTTCCCCGAACCGGCTGTTGAAGCGGTTGGCGAGGTCGCGGCTGAGTTCCACGTGCTGGCGCTGGTCTTCGCCCACCGGTACGCCGTGCGGCTGGTACAGGAGGATGTCGGCCGCCTGCAGGATGGGGTAGGTGAACAGACCTACACTGGCGTGGTCTGATCCCTGCTTCTGGGCTTTGTCCTTGAACTGGGTCATCCGGGCGGCCTCGCCCATGCCCGTGATGCAGTTCAGGACCCATGCCAGCTGCGCATGCTCGGGTACCTGTGACTGGACGAACAAGGTGCACTTGTCCACGTCCACGCCACCGGCGATGTACTGGGCGGCAGTAACGCGGGTGCGTCGTGCGAGTTCCGCAGGATCCTGGGGCACGGTGATGGCGTGCAGGTCCGGAATGAAGAAGACGGCGTCGTACTCATCCTGCATGCGGACCCAGTTGACCAAGGCGCCGAGATAATTGCCCAGGTGCAGGGAGTCCGCGGAGGGCTGCATGCCGGACAGGACACGGTGCTTGGCGCCGACTGCCGGTTTGGTGGACGTGGCGGCTTCCGGTGCGGCCACCGGGTCGGTTTCAGTCGTGGTGGAACTTGTCATGGAGAAATACCTTAGGGAGCTCAGAGCCGGTAGTCGACTACCAGCGGTGCGTGGTCGGAGAAACGGGTGTCCCACGAAGGCGCCCGGTCCACCACAGCGGAGAAAGCAGCTGCAGCAAGGTCCGGCGTAGCCAGGTGGTAGTCGATGCGCCAGCCAGTGTCAGTGTCAAAGGCCTTACCGCGCTGGGACCACCAGGTGTAGGGGCCGGCGACATTTCCTGCCAGGCCCCTGTGGACATCCCTCCATCCGATTTCTTCGCCGAGGAAGCGGTCAAAGTAGGCGCGCTCCTCCGGGAGGAAGCCGGCACGCTTGACGTTGCCCTTCCAGTTCTTGATGTCGAGTTCCGTGTGTCCGACGTTGAGGTCGCCAACCACCAAGGCGTGGTCGCTGTGCTTGGCGAGCTCAGGGAGCCGGGTGATCATGGCGTCCAGGAAACGGAATTTGTCGTCCTGCTTGGGGGTTCCCACTTCGCCGGAGTGCACATAGGCGCTGACCACGGAGAGGGTGGTGGACTCCCCCGCACTGTTCTTTAAGTTGAAGTCCGCTTCGACCCAACGACCGGAAGTGTCGAAGTAGGAATCTCCGATGCCAATCCGGGTAGCCGTGGGCTCTTCGCGGGATGCAATGGCAACACCGGCACGGCCCTTGGCTTCAGCTTCGGTGTGGAGGATGTGCCAGCCTTCGCCGATCAGCTTCCGGACGATGTCATCGGGGGCGCGGACTTCCTGCAGGCAGAGAATGTCAACCTCGCGGGGCTCCAGCCATTCCGCCATGCCGTTCTTGTAGGCAGCCCTGAGGCCGTTGACGTTGACTGATGCGATGCGAAGGAAGTCCTTCTTCAATGCCGTACTCACCCGCTCTACTCTAGTCGATGATGGTGCCGGCAACGGGCTCGTCCGAGCCGCCGGAAGACTTGATCATATCCCTGGCGTTGGTGGCCGTAATGGCAATGGTTTCCAGCGCACGGTTGATGGTGTCCTGGTCCGCGGCAGCGCCCTTTGCACGCTCCCCGTCAACCACGCGCACCTGCACCTGCACGATCTTGAACGAGTGGTCCAGCTTGAGGTCACGAACCTCATCGGCCTGGCTGCGCTCGGCCACCACCCGCGTGCCACCGTTGTCCGCAACGTTCGACGACGGCGCGCGACCGGTTGCCGAGTTGAAGGCGGCTTGGGCTTCGCTCAGCTTTGCCCCGGCCCGCTGTGCAGCCCTGCGGATGCTCAACACGACGAAGGTGGCAAGGGCCAGCCAACCGAAGGCGACGACGGCAACTACCCAGCCCACCACGTCGTTCTGGTTTGCCGCGAAGATGACGGCCACCAGGAAAGCGATGATGACAACGGTCATGCCCAGGCCGCCGATGCGGAAGCCCTTGAACATGCCTTTGCCGGCGGGGGACGTGGACGGGTGCGGGTCACCGAGAGATTGCATGAGCCCATTCTCTCAAACCCCGAAAGGTGCCCGGGACTCTTCCACGGACGGCGAACACGAGCCCCCTTCCGTGGGAGTTTTTGTACACCAGATGCCCTCAACACGCCCTTTTACGGGCAGGAGGTGTACAAAAACTCCATCACTTGAGGAACAGCCGGCGCAGCCTTCCGGTGGTCAGCATGATGCCGAGCGCAATCATCACGACGTAGTAGCCCACATGGATGGCCGTGGCCGGGCTGAAAGACCCCACGCTGATCTGCCGCAGCAACTCCACACCGTGCCACAACGGCATGGCCTGGATAAACCACTGGATGACCTGCGGGTAGACGCTGAGCGGGTAGAACGTGGCGCTGAACAGGAACATGGGCAGCAGGAAGAAGTTGATCCAGTCCATTTGCTGGAACGTCTTCATGAAGCTGGTGATGCCCATGCCGAAGCTTGCGAATCCGAAGGCGATCAGCACCGACGCCGGGATGACCAGGAGGGACCACCAACTGGTGAGCAGGCCCATGACACCCATGACCGCGGTGAACCCGGTGGCATAGAGAAGTCCCCGCAGCAACGCCAGGAAGATCTCGCCAATGGCGACATCCAGCGGCCCCAAGGAGGTGTAGAGCATCCCCTGGTAGAGCTTTGCGAAGTTCATCTTGAAGAAGACGTTCCAGGTGGAGTCGTAAATGGCGCCGTTCATGGCGGACACGGCGAGGAGCGCCGGTGCGATGTAGGCCGCGTAACTGATTTCCTGGCCGCCTGGGCCTTCGACTGTTCCGACGATCGAGCCCATGCCCACGCCCATGGCCAGCAGGAACAGCACGGGCTCAAAGAACCCGGACACCAGGACCAGCCAGGTACTGCTCTTGGCCGCCATCAGACCACGGCCCACAACAGCCCTTGCGTTGCGGGAGTACAGGGAACCAAACTTGCGTTCGCGGGCATGGTCGGTGGCGCTGTGGCCACCCGTGAGGACACTCATGAACCCATCCTTTTCACGAACTGCCGGCGCACGAGCACCCAGCCCCCAACGGCAGCCGCCACCAGGAACACCACGTGGGTAATGGTGAGCAACGGCGGTTCATCCAGTCCGTACGTGAACACCCTGCCCAGCTCGGTTCCATGCCAGACCGGCGAAATCCAGCCGATCCAGCGGACAGCCAAGGGCAGGGTATCCAGCGGGAAGAAGGTCCCGGAGAACAGGAACAAGGGCATCACAATGAACCGCTGCACCAGCGCGAACTGCCCTTTGTCCTGGGTGATGCTTGCCGCATAGGCCATCAGGGGCAGGCCAAAGGACAGCGCCGCCACGGTCGCCACCAGCGCAGAGACCCAGCCCCACGGACTCGGTGAAGCTCCAAAGATGGCCACTACCGCGAAGTAGACCACTGATTGGAGGAGGAAGCGCAGGGAGCTCGCCATGATGTGCCCGCTGGCGATCTGCTGCGGAATCAACGGCGAGGCGTGCGGGCCATAGAACACCCGGCGCCATTTGAAGCCATCCATGACGGGGTACGAGAACTCACCGGACGCCGTCATCACCGCTGCGGAGACCAGCAGCGCCGGCGCAACGAATTCCAGGTAGCTGACGCCGCCGAACGCCGACGCGCTGTTGGCGTCCACCAACGTGGCCAGCCCGACTCCCATGGCGAACAAGTACGCAACGGGCTGCCCCACGCTGTAGAGGACCACGGACCAGCCGTAGTTGCGCATCACGCGGAGGACTTGCTCCGCATAGTAGAAGGAACCCCAGCGGCGAGCCCTGGCGGCCGAAACCTGCGGCGAGTGGGCCCGCAAAGGCTGCTCCGTCGTCGTGGTTTGCTTCTCAGTCAACGAGGCTCCTGCCGGTCAACCGGAGGAACACGTCCTCCAGCGATGAGCGGCGGACCAGCGAGGTCATGGGCCGCAGCCCGCGGGCGGACACCTGCTCCAGCGCGGCCTCGCCGTCGTGCGCGTAGATCAGTACGCGGTCCGGGAGGGTCTCCAGCCGCTCACCGATGCCTTCAAGTTCGACGCCGATGGTCGCGTTCCGCTCGGACCCGAACCTGAGCTCGAGTACTTCGCGCGAGGAGTGCTCGCGGATGAGGTTGGCAGGCGAACCCTCCGCCATGATCCGGCCCTTGTCCACCACGATCAGACGGTCACAGAGTTGCTCCGCCTCGTCCATGTAGTGGGTGGTCAGGATGAGGGTGACGCCGCTTTCCTTGAGCCGGAACAGCCGGTCCCAGAGGATGTGGCGGGCCTGCGGATCAAGGCCGGTGGTGGGTTCGTCCAGGAGGAGTATGCGGGGCTCGTTGATCAGCGAGCGGGCGATGGTCAATCGCCGCTTCATGCCGCCTGAGAGCGCGTCCACCTTGGAACTGGCTTTGTCGGTCAATTGCGCGAACTCGAGCAACTCGTCCGCCTTCGGACGCAAGTAGCGCAGGGGCAGGCCGAAATAGCGGCCGTACACGATCAGGTTCTCGCGGACTTTGAGTTCTTCGTCCAGGTTGTCCTGCTGCGGCACCACGCCCAGATGCGCCCGTACCTCGGGGCCGTGGGTCTCGGGGTCCAGGCCCATGATGCTCAGCGAGCCCGACGTGCGCTGGGAGACGCCACCGATCATTTTCATGGTGGTGGACTTGCCTGCACCGTTGGGCCCGAGCAGGCCGAAGGACTCCCCCGCCGGAACGTCGAAGGAGATGTTGTCGACGGCGGTGAGGTCACCGAAGGCCTTGGTGAGGTTCCGGGCACTGATGACGGTGGGTCGGTTCATGTCGAAGCCGGGTTGCTGTGATTCTGACTGTGTTGGTGACGGTGTCGATGACGGTGTTGGAGACGGTGACGGGGAGCGGATTGCTTCATTGTGCACCCTCAGCAGACTAGTAGCGCCCGCCGACATGTGAAAGATGTGTTCCGCAACTTTCTGGATTTAGCCGATGCAGGCACCGGGGACCTGCGCCCGCAACCAGCTGTCCTTTCCGAAAGACAGGCCCGGAATCGCGTCACAAACGCGGGAGCAGCCGCACGACGTTCTTGGGGTGAACCGCCCCCAACGCAAACAACCTCCAAAACTGAAAGGCTCAGCATGGCCAGCCGCAATACCAAGACCATCCCACGACCCACGGATCCCGGTGCCGGCCCGGCTTTGGTCTCCAGGCTCGGCGCTGAAGCTTTGGGCACATTTATTTTGGTTTTCGGTGGCGTGGGAACTGCGCTGTTCGCAGCAAGCTTCCCGGATCCCGCTAACGCCGTGGGGGTTGGATTCCTGGGCGTGTCCCTGGCTTTCGGACTGACGGTCGTCGCCGGTGCCTACGCTTTCGGTCACGTCTCAGGCGGGCACTTCAACCCTGCGGTGACGATCGGCCTGGCAGTCGCCGGGCGTTTTCCGGCCAAGGACATAGCGGCCTACATTGGGGCGCAGCTTGTGGGCGGCGCGGCAGGCTCCAGCGTGCTGGCCGTCATCGCTGCCGGCGGCTCCGACGGCTTCTTCACTGCCGCCCGGGCAGCCGGATTCGCCTCCAATGGTTTCGGCGACCACTCCCCCGGGGGCTTTGGCCTTGGTTCGGCGCTGATGACCGAATTCGTCCTGACCGCTGTCTTCGTCCTGGTCATCCTTGGCGTCACTGACCGGCGTGCACAGGCCGGATTCGCCGCACTTGCCATCGGGTTCAGCCTGACCCTCATCCACCTCATCAGCATTCCCGTGACCAACACCTCGGTGAACCCGGCCCGTTCCATCGCCACGGCCCTGTATGCCGACAACTGGGCGCTGGGCCAGCTCTGGGTCTTCATCGTTGCCCCCATCGCCGGAGCCATCGCTGCAGCCGCCCTGTACCGCGTCGTATTCGCAGCGAAAACACCATGACCGAGGTCCACTAGGGCGCTCCCCGCGGGACGGAAAAGGGCGCCTGCTCCCAAACGGAGCGGGCGCCCTTTCAGCATTCAGCGAGGTTACGCGATGCCGGCCTGGCGTTCGGCGCTCTCCACGACGTTGGCAAGCAGCATGGCGCGGGTCATCGGACCCACGCCGCCCGGGTTCGGGGACAACCAGGCGGCGACGTCGGCAGCTGCCGGGTCCACATCGCCAGTGACAACAGCCTTGCCGTTGCCGTCGTCCACGCGGCTGACGCCGACGTCGAGCACGATTGCGCCCGGCTTGAGGTCTTCTGCCTTGATCATGTGCGGCACGCCAGCGGCGGCAATCACGACGTCGGCCTGCTTGAGTTCCGCGGGCAGGTCCACGGTTCCGGTGTGGGCCAGGATCACCGTTGCGTTGACTTCCTTGCGGGTCAGCAGCAGTCCGATGGGACGGCCGATGGTCACGCCGCGGCCAACCACCAGGACGCGCTTGCCCTTGAGGTCGATGTCGTGGCGGCGAAGCAGCTCCACACAGCCCTTGGGCGTGCAGGGCAGCGGCGACTTCATTTCACCGTTCACGTTGGCCACCAGGCGGCCAAGGTTCATGGGGTGCAGGCCGTCGGCGTCCTTCTCCGGGTCCATGGCTTCCAGGATGACGTCCTGGTCGATGTGCTTGGGAAGCGGGAGCTGGACGATGTAGCCGGTGCACTCGGGGTTCTCGTTGAGTTCCTGGACGACCTTCAGGAGGTCTTCCTGGGAGATGTCCTCGGGGAGGTCGCGGCGGATGGACTGGATGCCCACCTCTGCGCAGTCCTTGTGCTTGCCGCCGACATACCAGGTGCTGCCGGGGTCGGAGCCCACCAGGATGGTGCCCAGGCCGGGGACGATGCCCTTGGCGGCAAGGGCAGAAACGCGGGTGGTCAGTTCTGCCTTGATGGCAGCGGCGGTGGCCTTGCCGTCGAGGATCTGTGCGGTGGACTGTGTCATTCCATCTGCTCTTTCTGCTGGGAGGCTCATGCCAACGGGACCCGCCGCCGTAGGTGTGGCGGCGGATCCCGTTGGCTCCGGTTCAGTGCCGGGGTAATGCGTGTTCAGCGCTTGTTGTCGCAGGAACCGCTGGTTACCACTGCTCGTGCTGCGGGTACAGCGGGAAGTTGTCGGCGAGCTTGTCGACGCGTGCCTGGAGGGCCTCTGCATCAACGCTGCCGGCGGCGCCCTTTACGAGTGCGGTGGCGATGATGTCGGCAACCTCGGTGAACTCGTCGGCACCGAAACCGCGGGTAGCCAGGGCGGGCGTACCGATGCGGAGGCCGGAGGTGACCATCGGCGGGCGGGGGTCGAACGGAACAGAGTTCCGGTTCACGGTGATGCCCACCGAGTGCAGGAGGTCTTCGGCCTGCTGGCCGTCCAACTGGGAGTTGCGCAGGTCAACCAGGACCAGGTGGACGTCGGTGCCGCCGGTCAGGACCGAGACGCCGGCTTCGGCGACGTCGGCCTGGTTGAGACGGTCAGCGATGATCTTGGCGCCCTCAAGGACACGCTCCTGGCGTTCCTTGAACTCTTCGCCGCCGGCGATCTTGAAGGCAACGGCCTTGGCTGCGATGACGTGCATGAGCGGGCCGCCCTGCTGGCCCGGGAAGACGCTGGAGTTGAGCTTCTTGGCCCACTCCTGCTTGCCCAGGATCACGCCGGAACGCGGACCTGCCAGGGTCTTGTGGACCGTGGAGGTGACGACGTCGGAGTGCGGCACCGGGCTCGGGTGCAGTCCTGCTGCTACAAGACCTGCGAAGTGCGCCATGTCGGTCCACAGGAGCGCACCGACTTCGTCGGCGATGGAACGGAAAGCTGCGAAATCGAGGTGGCGCGGGTAGGCGGACCAGCCTGCGATGATGACCTGCGGCTTCTCGGCGATGGCCTGCTCGCGGAGCTTGTCCATGTCGATGCGGAAGTTGTCCTCTTCCACCTGGTAAGCCGCTACGTTGTAGAGCTTGCCGGAGAAGTTGAGCTTCATGCCGTGGGTCAGGTGTCCGCCGTGTGCCAGGGACAGGCCGAGGATCTTGTCGCCCGGGTTGATCATGGCGGACAGTGCTGCAGCGTTTGCCTGGGCACCGGAGTGGGGCTGGACATTGGCGTATTCGGCGCCGAAGAGTTCCTTGACCCGGTCGATGGCGAGCTGCTCAGCGACGTCGACGTATTCACAACCGCCGTAGTAGCGGCGGCCCGGGTAACCCTCGGCATACTTGTTGGTCAGGACGGAGCCCTGGGCTTCCATCACAGCGCGGGGGGCGAAGTTTTCGGAGGCAATCATTTCCAGGGTGCCGCGCTGGCGGCCAAGCTCCTGGTCGAGGACTGCTGCGATCTCGGGATCGAGTTCGGCGAGCGACTGGTTGCTGACAGACGCTGAAGTGGTGGTAGTCACGGAGATCTCCTGGCTAGGGAACGGGTGGTGCTACAGGTCAGGCTACCGGCAGCAGCATTCCCGCGTCCCCTTGATGACAGGAGGCATCGGTCACTTGCGTGCGACGGTAAGACATGACCCTCGGCCCAGGCGTACGATCCGTGGTCTTCGTGATTGCCGCTCCCTGGTGGTAGTCCACCCAACGCCAGTTGCGACCCGTTAACAGTACAACAAGGCAGCACCGGTAGGCTTGTCCGTGTGACTGACTCCACCGCTTTTGTTGTGACCCTCTCCTGCCCCGACCGCCCCGGCATCGTGCACGCTGTTGCCGGCGCACTCCTTGACGCCGGGTGCAATATCGCCGATTCGCAACAATACGGAAGCCCCACCACCGGCAACTTCTTCATGCGCGTGGAGGCGACGACGTCGAGCACCCAGGCGGAACTGGCCGCCGCCTTGCAGCCGGTGGCCGATACCTTCGGCATGACGTGGCAGATCAACCCCGTTGGCCGGAAGGTGCGCACCATCATCCTGTGCTCCAAGGACGCCCACTGCCTCAATGACCTGCTGTTCCAGCAGCGCACAGGCACCCTGCCCATCGAGGTTCCGGCCATCGTCTCCAACCACCGCGACCTGGAGGAACTGGCCAACTTCTACGGCATCCCGTTCCACCACATCCCCGTAACACCGGAAACCAAGCCGCAGGCCGAGGCTGAGCTCCTGAAGCTGGTCGCCGAGCATGACGTCGAATTGACCGTCCTGGCCCGGTACATGCAGGTCCTCTCCAACGATCTCTGCACGGAGTTGAACGGCAAAGCCATCAACATCCACCACTCGTTCCTCCCCTCTTTCAAGGGCGCAAAGCCATACCACCAGGCGCACGCCCGCGGCGTGAAGATCATCGGCGCCACGGCGCATTATGTGACCGCAGACCTGGATGAGGGACCGATCATCGAACAGGAGGTCATCCGAGTGGACCATGCGCGCACGGCGGCCCAGTTCGTCCAGATGGGCCGAGACGTGGAGGGCCGCACGCTGGCCCAGGCAGTGCAGTGGCACGCCGAGCACCGCGTCCTCCTGGATGGCACCCGGACCGTGGTGTTCAACTAACACCACTCCTAAGCTGGGGGTATGCAGGGCCTTCCTGATCCGGAGCGCGACCTCGCTGTCTATTACGACCGCCATGCCGCCGCACGGAATACCCGCTCGCTGACTCCCCACCGGGTTGAGTGCCGGGAGTGGTTCATCCGGCTACTCAAGTCCGAACACCGTCGTTCCTTGCTGGAGCTCGGCTGTGGCACCGGTGTTGAAGGCGTGGAGTTCGTCCGCGCCGGGCTGCACTACACGGGTGTGGACCTGTCGCCGGAGAGCGTCCACGTGGCCCGCGCCGCAGGACTCGACGCCTCGGTTGCGAGCGGGCGGGACCTGCCGTTTGCGGATTCGGCCTTCGAAGCGGCGTGGACCATGAGCACGCTGTTACATGTCCCCAACAGCGGAATTCACGACGTCGTCCGCGAACTCGTGCGGGTCACCGCACCGGGTGCGCCAATCGCCGTCGGACTCTGGTCCGGTGACGACGACGAAGTTCTGAACCCGGAGGACCTGGAAGAACCGCGGCGTTTCTTCAGCCGCCGCAGTGACGAAACCGTGCGGCGGATTTTTGGGGAACACGGCGTGGTGGAGCATTTCCGAACGTGGCCGGAAGGTGTGGGCGTGGAGTCCGGCCCCGGCGCGGGCAACTGGGTGCAGCACTACCAATTCCTGCTGCTCCGCACCCCTTCACCCAACTAGGCTGGGCCCATGGCTCCTTCTTACACTTTCGCCGGGGACACCCCGGCCATCCATGAAACCGCCTTCGTGGCACCCACTGCGTCCATTATTGGGAAGGCAACGTTGGCTGAGGACTCCAGCGCCTTCTACGGGGTCTCCGTCCGCGCGGATACAGCTGCGATCAGCGTAGGCGCAGGCTCCAACCTGCAGGACAACGTAGTTCTCCACGCCGACCCCGGTTTCCCGTGCACTGTCGGCGAGCGCGTCTCCGTCGGGCACAGCGCTGTGGTCCACGGCTGCACAGTGGAGGACGACTGTCTCATCGGCATGAGTGCCACCATCCTCAACGGCGCGGTGATCGGCACGGGTTCCCTCATTGCTGCCGGCGCCGTCGTGTTGGAAGGCACCGTCATTCCCCCGCGCTCCCTCGTAGCGGGCGTTCCTGCCAAAGTCCGCCGCGAATTGACGGACGAAGAATTGGAGGGCGTGAAGCACAACGCCGCCCACTACAAGGAACTCGCAGCGGCGCACCGGGACATGCACGCTTAACGCCGAATGCGAGGCCCGCTCTGCGTCCCCTGCGGTGGGTTTGGGGCGTAGAGCGGGCCTCGCAATGCAAAAGGGACTAGTCCAAGCTGATCGGGCCGAGCTCGTCCAGCAGGTCACCCGGGCCGGGGTTTCCGGCGGCGGACGAGCCACCCAGGTGGTTCACCACGCCCCAGACGGCATTCAGGCCCGTGGTGACGGCGCCCTCGGCCCAGCCGGCGGTGAAGGACACGTCATCACCGGCGAGGAAGATGCCGCGCTGGTTCCCGGGCAACTTGTCCTGCTTGAAGTGCGTGAACAGCCGCTGCTGGTAGCGGTAGTGTCCGGGCAGGTTGGCCTTGAAGGCCCCCATGAAGTTGGGGTCCGCTTCCCAAGAGACGGTGATCGGCTGCCCCACAATGTGGCTCGCGATGTCAACGCCCGGATAGATCTGCTCCAGCGAGTGGAGCATCAACTTGACGCGCTCCTCCGCAGTGAGGGCGAGCCACTTCAGGGCGTCGTCGTTCCACGTGTAGGACAAGAGGATGACGGCGGGCTTGTCCGGGCCGTCGTCGAGCAAGTACGTTGCCCGGTTGAGGCGGTCGGTGAGGGTCATGGACAAGACTTCACGCCCGGTCTCCGGGTCGTTGTCCTTCCAGAACGGCCGGTCCACCATCACGAAGGTCTTGGACGACTGCATGTAGTGCGAGCGTTCGATCGCGGTCCACATCTCCGCGGGGAACAGTGCCTCTTCGGTGTGGATACGGGTGGAGAGCAGCCACGACTGGCATGTGGTGACCACGGCCTGGTAGCTGGCTTCGCGTCCCCAGTTTTCCCGCACCACGAGGTCGCCGTTCTCTGCCCGGCGGATGTTGTCCACGGCCCCGCGCGGCGAACCTGAGTGCAGGGAGGCCAGAGAGGTTCCTTCCGGCCAGTGCTTCAGGCCCGACGGCGCGTGGTTCCAAAGTGCCTCCGGGAGCCTTTGCGCGCCTCCCGAAATGGAGCGGTGCTGGTCGTCGGCGTCGGTGTACACGACGCGCAGGATCTCGAGGATGGAGTTGGGGAAGTCGGTGTCCCAACCGCCCGTGCCGAAGCCGACCTGGCCGAATGCCTCGCGGTGGGCGAAGCCGGCTTCCTTGAACGACTTGCTGGCAGCGATGAAGCCGTAGAAGGTCTGCTCGTCGAGTTCGGGCAGGAGCGCGTTCCACAGTTCCTTGATCCGCTTGGTGTCACGGGCCTTGATGGCTTCCTGCATCTCCGCGAAGGCTGCGCCGTCGTTGATCGCGGCTTTCCAGGCGTCGGCAACTTCGCGGAAGAACACGGGCAGTTCTTCGGCGGTGGTGGCGTAATGCTTCTTGCCCGCGAGCTCGATCACAGTGCTGGATGTTGCCGGTGCCATGGGGTTGGGGAATTCGTTGGTGTCCAGCCCCAGGAGGTCCACGTAGTGGTAGAACGCCTTGCCGGAAACCGGGAAGCGCATGCCGCCGAGGTCGGCTACGACGCCGGGCGCGGACGGGAAGCTCGCGGTCCGGAGCCGGCCACCGATCTGGTCGGCCTCGTAAATGACCGGTTTGAGGCCAAGCTTCATGAGTTCGTAGGCGGTCACGAGTCCGGAGAGGCCCGCACCGATGACGGCGACTTCGGTGCCGTACATTTCCTCCGGGACGGAGCCAAGCCCGTCCGGGTGTGCCAGGTAGTGGTCGTAGCTGAAGGGGAAGTCCGGGTTCAGCATGGTGATCGGCGCTTCACTAGCGCCGGGTGCTGCGGGTTCCCCGGCGACGGGAAGTTCGGTGGCGATGGTCATGGTTTTGCTGCTTTCACAGGTTCCGGGCTCATGGCCCTGGTGGTCATTTCACGGTAGTCCTGCTCGCTGAGCGCGGCTACCTTGGAGTTCCGGCGTCCATAGCCGAAGTAGACGGCGATGCCCACCAGCATCCACACCCCAAAGGTGATCCAGGTATCTGCGCCGAGGTTGAGCATCAGGTAGGCGCACATCAGGGCGCCGAGGATCGGCGTGACCGGGTATAGGGGAACGCGGAAGCTTCGCTCGAGGTCCGGGCGGTTGCGTCGCAGGTAGATCACGGCGACATTGACCAGGGCAAAGGCAAACAGCGTGCCGATGCTGGTGGCGTCCGCCAGCGCGCCCAGCGGGACAAGGCCCGCAGTGAGGGCGACGGCGGTGCCGATGATGAGCGTTCCCGCCACCGGAGTGCCGGTCCGCGGGGAGACGCGGCCGAAGATTTTGGGCACCATGCCGTCGCGGGACATGGACAGCATGATGCGCGTCTGGCCGTAGAGGACCGTCAGGACGATGCTGGCGATGGCGAGCACAGCACCGATGGAGAAGACCAGGGCGATCCAGGGCTGGCCGGTGATCTCGTGCAGGATCTGCACCAGGGCAGCTTCTGTACCGTCGAACCATCCCCACGGGCGGGCGCCGATGGCGGCCACGGATACGAGGACGTAGATGCTGGTGACGATCACCATGGACAGCATGATGGCCCTGGGAAGGTCACGCTTAGGGTTCCTGGCCTCTTCCCCTGCCGTGGAGGCGGCGTCAAAGCCGATGTAGGAGAAGAAGACGCTGGAGGCGGCTGCCGAAACACCTGCGGCGCCCATGGGCAGCAGGGGCTCGAAGTTGCCGGCATTGAAAGCCGTGAAAGCCACTGCGCAGAAGAAGATCAGGATGCCCACCTTGATGATGACAATCGCTGTGTTGATCCACGCACTCTCGCGGGCGCCCCTGACCAGCAGGATCATGGCGAAGACCACGATCACCACGGCCGGTATGTTGACCAGGCCGCCATCCCCCGGAGGTTGGGACAACGCGTCCGGAAGGACCTGCCCAAAGGCGGCCAGGGTCTCATTGACGTACTGTCCGGCGCCGACGGCAACTGCTGCCACGGAGACGGCATACTCCAGCACCAGGCACCAGCCGCAGATCCACGCCATGCCCTCGCCCATGGTGGCGTAGGAATAGGAGTAACTGGAGCCTGCCACCGGGACCAGCCCGGCCATCTCCGCGTACGACACAGCAGAGAGCAGCGCAGCCAGACCCGCGATGACAAAGGAGATCCAGATGGCCGGACCTGCCAGCGGAACGGATTCGCCGAGAATGACGAGGATGCCGGTGCCGAGCGTGGCACCAACGCTGATCATGGTCAGCTGCAGCACGCCGAAGCTGCGGACCAGCGGAGTGCCGCCTTCGCCGCTGCCGGACTCGCTGACCATCTGCCCAATGGGCTTTCGGCGCAGCAACTGGGCTCCGAGGCTCGGCCTCGCAGCGCCCACCGCCGCTGGATTTTCGGTGTTCACAGGCACAGTCACCCTTGACGTCCCTTCAAAGTAGTTTCGATTTCCCCTCCACAAGACTGGCATGTGAGCCACCTCTCACCACGGTGCAAAATGACCTATAGTGTTCAACCATGAGACGTAATGCACACTATCAAGAGGCTGCCCCAGCGGCCCTCTCCGGACAGGTCACCGTTGACCTGTCCGCCATTTCAGACAACGTCAAGGCCCTGAAACAGCGCACCGAGGCGCCGTTCTTCATGGCCGTGGTGAAGGGCAACGCCTATGGGCACGGCCTGGTGGAAGTGGCCCGAACTGCTGCCGATGCCGGGGCCGATTGGTTGGGAACAGCCCAACTCACGGAAGCCATCGCCCTCCGCAAAGCAGGCATCACCCTGCCCATCCTTTCCTGGCTCTATCTGGCATCCCAGACAAGTGCCACCATTCTCGAGGCGCTGGAAAACGACATCGACGTGTCCCTCGGGAGCGTTGGCCAACTGGAGGTCCTGGCGGGTATCGCCGGCCGCCTTGGCCGCCCCGCCGTCGTCCATCTCGAACTGGACAGCGGCCTCAGCCGTGGCGGCGCGCGCAAGGAAGACTGGGCGGAACTCGTGGCGCACGCGCGGCAAGCCGAAATCGACGGAACCCTCCGCGTCCGCGGCCTCTGGACCCACCTGGCCTGGGCCGATGTCCCGGCACACCCTGGCAACGCAGCCGCCGTCGCCGAGTTCGAGGACGCCGTCCGTGAAGCCCGTGACGCCGGGCTGACCCCGGAACTGCGGCACGTTTCCAGCTCCGCCAACATCCTGGACCGCCCCGAATTCCACTTCGACATGGTCCGCGCAGGGCTGGCAATCTATGGCCTCGCTCCGGCGGACCACCTCAACCCGGCGGACTTCGGGCTGCGCCCGGCGCTGAGCGTGACTGCGCCGCTGGTCATGGTGAAAAAGGTCCCAGCGGGCACCGGGGTCAGCTACGAACACCAGGCCATCACCTACGAACCCCGGTATCTGGGGCTCATCCCGCTCGGTTACGCGGACGGCATTCCCAAGGGCATCAGCGGACGCTCGGTGGTGAACATCGCTGGCCGCAGCGTGCCGGTAATCGGCAAGGTCTGCATGGACCAGTTCATGGTGGACCTCGGGCCGGATGCGTCCGGAATCGCAGTGGGAGACACCGCCGTGCTGTTCGGCGATCCCTCCAGCGGAGCGGCGAGCGCCGACGACTGGGGTGCCGCGATCGGCAGCCATGGAGACGAGATCATCAACAGGATCGCACCGCGCCTCCCCCGTGCCTACTCGACTACCGCCTACCAATGCCCCGACTACCAGGAGCCGGCAGCCGCCGGGCAAGGCAATGTCGCCTGAACCCGCCACCGCCCGCCTGAGCTTCGTCACGCTTGAGCAGTTCCTGGAGCAGCTGCCGCCCGAGTTGAAAATGATTCACGACGGCGGCAGCGGCGGCTCGCTGCTGCGGTGGGTGGAACCCAGTGAGCTCGAAGACCCCACGCCCTACCTGCCCGAGGGCGAATTCCTCCTCACCGCCGGGCTGCCCTTCCTTGGGGAGGGCGGCACGGCGGCGAAGGTTGACGCCTACGTCCGCCGGCTCGTGGACGCCAAGGTCGCTGCACTGGGGTTCGGCATCAGGCCCTACTTCGACGCCGTACCTGAGGCCTTGGTCGAAGCGTGCCGCACCCACGACCTCACCCTTTTCGAGGTACCGGAGTCCGTCCCGTTCGCCGCGATCGGTCTTGAATTCTCGCAGCTTCTGGAGACAGACAACGCACGCGTTTTCCGGCAGCTCGCCGAGACCAACCGGCAGCTCATGCGCGCGGTCCTCTCCCCCAGGCCGGAACACGAACTGCTGGCAGCCCTCGTCCAGCGCGTACCGGTGTGGGCGCTGCTGGTGGGGGCGGACGGGCGGGTCAGGGCACGCGGGCACAATGCCGGCGGCAGCAACGGCGTCGAGCATTCACTGCTGGCACCGATGCTGGAGCGGCTGCTGTCCGGCAGCGGTCCCCGCGTGGAGATGGACGGCTTTGAGCAGCCGGGATCGGCGCTGGTGTTTGGGCACCCCCTGCGGAGTACCAAAGACGCGAACCTTGGCGCGTTGATCCTCGGTTCGGACGCGCCGCTGACACCTGCGCAGAACAACGTGGTGCAGTCGGCCGTGGGATTGCTGGAACTGCTGGTGCGGCAACGAACCAGCGGATCCCTGGCTCCGAGCCAGCTCGCCACCGCGGTGTTGCTTCATCCGGACTCCCTGGCTACCGGCGGGACCAAGCACGTCAACGGCCTCAAGGACCTGCTGGCACAGAGTTTGTCGTCCACCAGGTCGGCGCAGATGCGGGTGGTGCAGGGTGTCCGGGTGGATGGGGCGGCCGACGACGGTCCCGTCCGCGAGGTGCTCCAATGGCGGCGTCTGCTCGACACCAAGCTGGTGGAGATCACCGAGTACGGTTTCGCGGCGATCACCCGTTTGAGGGTCGATGATTCGCTGCTGGCCGACATCGAAAAACTGGGCTGGCGCCTGGTGATTGGCGAACCGACGGAACTTCACGGGCTCTCAGCGGCCTACCAGCGGGCAAGCTCCCTGCGGTCCCGGGTTGTCTCCAGTGGCATGAGCGCACGCGTGGACGAGGTGACGTGGTCGGTCACCGGCCTTCTGGGACGCGAAGCGGGGACCATGCTGGCCGAGCGGCTTCTGGCGCCCGTGCTGGCGTTGGAACCGGACCGCAGGGATCCGCTGCTGTCCGTGCTGCGGGGATGGCTCAGCGAAAACGGAAGTTGGGACGGCTCCGCCAAATTGCTCGGCCTGCACCGGAACAGTGTGCGCCGGCAGATCGGCGTCCTCGGGGAGCTGCTGGACATGGACCTCAACCAGGCGCAGGTACGGGCAGAGTTGTGGTTCGCGCTGCAGTACGTGGACGGATTGGTGACGGCGGACCGGGAGGCCACTGCCTAGGCCTGCTGCTCCCACTCGCTGTACAGTTCCGGCCTGCGTTCGCGCAGGTACGGGACTTCGTCACGGGCGGCCTTGACCGTTTCCGTACCGACCTCCGCGAACAACAACGCTGCGCCCTCCCCCGCGGCGGCGAGCAGCGAACCGTCAGGACCGGCCACCACGCTGCCGCCCAGGAAGTTGTAGATGTCCTCGTGGCCGGAATGGTTGGCGTAGGCCACGTTGAGCTGGCTTTCCAACGCTCTGGCGCGGATGAGGACTTGCGGCACGTTCTCGAACCCGGCGGAAAGGGCTGTCGGCACCAGCAGGAGTTCAGCACCGCGGGTGGCCGCGGCACGCACTGCTTCAGGGAACTCGACGTCGTAGCAGATCAGCATCGACGTGCGGATTCCGTTGAAATCCACGACGGCGGGAGGTACCTGGGCGCCGACGAACGCCTTGTGTTCCTCCGGACCGAAGAGGTGGACCTTGGCGTAATTGAGGATTTCATCGCCCGAAGCGTCCAGCAAAGTGGCCGTGATGTGCCAGGCGTCGCCGGCCAAAGCCGGCTGCGCGGCGTCGTCGTGTGCTGCCTCCTTGGGGGCGACGGCCGGCAGGCTGTAGACCAAGCCAATGCCGTGAGTGCGCGCGATCCCGGCCAAGCGTTCGCGAACTGCCGGCAAAGTGGCGGGGTCCAACTCGGCATGCAGGCGCAGTGGCGCGTAACCAACAGGGAACAGCTCCGGGGTGAGCAGCAGAGCAGCTCCCGCGCTGGAAGCACGCTGGGCTGCGTCCTCGATTGTGCGCAGGTTGGCGTCCACGTCCATGACGGAGGCGTTCGCCTGCAGGATTGCGAGCAGCATCATTACCACCTTGTTTCACCTGATCCCTGCCGTCCGTGGGCATGGGACATCTTCTTGGTTCAAGCCTAGGCTTCGCTCCGTTGCATGCGGCGATGCAATTGGACCTGCGGGCCGCGAACCCGGGACGCATTGCACGCGCCTCCCCTGTTGCGGGGTTCGCTCTGCGCCTAAAAAGTTGGGGATAGGGCGCATATCGGGCCTCACAGGGGGTACTTAGAGAGTGTCCTTGCGTTGGAGTATGTCAGCGATACTTGACTCGCTGTGTTCACTTCTTGACTACAACGCATCTTCTGGGGCAATCTTCTTGTCATGCCCGCTACGCAGCGCTCAACGAAGAGCCACCCAAGAAAACCCGGCTCGCAGTCCGCGCTCCGCCACCTCAATCAGCAGCGCATCATCGAGTGCTTGCTGAGCGGACCGTCCACGCAAGCCGAGCTTTCGCGGCAGACCGGCCTCTCCACCGCCACGATCTCGAACATCGTCAAAATCATGCAGGACGCCGGCCTGGTGTCCACCGAACCGACCACGAGCTCCGGCCGCCGCGCAACCAACGTACGGCTGAACAGCAACGGGGCTGTCGCCGTCGGAATCGACTTCGGACGCCGCCACCTGCGGGTGGTTCTGGCCTCGCTGGGCTACCACGTTATTGCCGAGGACTACATCGAGTTGCCCTTGGGTCACCAGGCGGAAGAGGGCATCGCCGCTGCGGTCCGCCTGCTGGAGAAACTGCTCCGGGAGAACGGCATCGACCGAACGGCCGTAGTCGGAGCAGGAGCCGGCATTCCCGGCCCGATCGACCGCAGGTCCGGCACCGTCGCGCAAGGCGCCATCCTTCCCGAATGGGTGGGCATCGACATCCTCCACAGGCTGGAGGAAGCACTGAATTGCCCCGTCTTTGTTGACAACGACGCCAATCTTGGCGCGCTGTCCGAAGTGACCTGGGGACCGCACAGCGGTGTCTCCAACCTCATGTTCCTCAAGATCGGTTCGGGCATTGGCGCCGGCCTGATCCTCAACGGATTCCCGTACTACGGCAACGTCGGCATCACCGGTGAAATCGGCCACGCGACGATCCATGAACACGGCCTCGTGTGCCGCTGCGGGAACCGGGGTTGCCTGGAAACGATAGCGTCCACCACCACCATGATCGAGCTGTTGGGCCGCGGCCAGGAGACATTGCTGACGCCCCAGGACATCGTGCGCAATTGCCTCGCCGGGGACTCCGCGACACAGCGCGTCGTGGACGACGCCGGCCTGGCCGTGGGACGTGCACTGGGGAACGTTTCCAACCTGATCAACCCCGAGGTCATCGTTGTCGGTGGCCCGCTGGCTGGTCTTGGCGACCTGCTCCTGGACCCCATCCGCAGGGGCCTGGTACGCCATGCCGTGCCCGTGGTGGGCGAGACGACGCACCTGGCAATGTCCTCCCTCGGCGCCCGGGCAGAGGCCCTCGGAGCGGCCGCTTTGGTGTTCCAGCACGCCGGTATTACTGGTAGGTAACGAAATCGTTAGCTGGATCATGCGTTCAAGTCTTGACGACAAGATAGGTGATCCAGTTTACTTTTTCATCAGACAGCTCCGCCGTTTGCGGGGCCGACAACGAAGTCATGCATTGGAGGCGTAAGGGCTGATGACAACCCTCGACACGCAAGGCGAGCCCATCCTTTTGGAGATGCGCTCCATCACCAAGGAATTCCCTGGAGTGAAAGCCTTGTCGAACGTAAGCCTGCGCGTAATGGCCGGCGAGATCCACGCAATCTGTGGTGAGAACGGTGCAGGCAAATCCACGCTGATGAAGGTCCTGTCCGGGGTCTACCCCTACGGCAGCTACACCGGCGACATCGTGTACCAGGCCGAGACGCAGCAGTTCAAGGACATCCGCGCCAGTGAAGCGGCCGGCATCGTGATCATCCACCAGGAACTGGCACTGATCCCGGAACTGTCCATCATGGAGAACATCTTCCTGGGCAACGAACCGACGAAGTGGGGTGTCATTGACTGGGCCGAGGCCCGTAAGCGGTCCCTCGAACTCCTTGCCCGGGTAGGCCTCCGGGAAGACCCGGACACCCCCATCAAGGAAATCGGTGTCGGCAAGCAGCAGCTGGTGGAAATCGCCAAGGCGCTGAACAAGTCCGTGAAGCTCCTGATCCTGGACGAGCCCACCGCAGCACTGAACGAATCGGACTCCCAGCACCTGCTGGACCTGATCCTTGGCCTCAAAGGCCGCGGCATCACCTCGATCATCATTTCCCACAAGCTCAACGAGATCGAACAGATCGCGGACGAGATCACCATCATCCGCGACGGCAAGTCGATCGAAACGCTGAACGTCAAACGCGATGGCGTGGATGAGGACCGCATCATCAAAGGCATGGTCGGCCGGACGCTCGAGTCCCGCTTCCCGGACCACGAGCCCAAAATCGGCGAAGTCTTCTTCGAGGTCAAGGACTGGACAGTGGGTCACCCCCAGATCCAGGACCGCCTGATCTGCAAGGGATCCAATTTCTTTGTACGCCGCGGTGAGATCGTCGGCTTCGCGGGCCTTATGGGCGCCGGCCGCACGGAACTTGCCAGGTCGGTCTTCGGCCACTCCTACGGCCGGTTCATCAAGGGCCAGATCTACAAGGACGGCAAGCCGATCCAGCTCCGCAGCGTCAGGGCAGCGATCGACGCCGGACTCGGCTACGTGACCGAAGACCGGAAGTCGCTCGGGCTGAACCTGCTGGACGACATCAAGACGACCACCGTTGCGGCCAACCTTCGCGCCATCAGCAAGTACACCGTAGTTGATGACCGCAAGGAGTTCAGCGTCGCGGAGGAATACCGGAAGTCGCTTCGGACCAAGACCCCATCGGTTGAAGAGGGCGTAGCCAAACTCTCCGGTGGCAACCAGCAAAAGGTGGTGCTGGCCAAGTGGATGTTCACCGACCCGGACCTCCTGATCCTGGATGAACCCACCCGCGGCATTGACGTGGGCGCCAAATACGAGATCTACGGCATCATCCAGAGGCTGGCCGACCAGGGCAAGGGAGTGATTGTCATTTCCTCGGAGCTTCCGGAGCTCCTGGGCCTGTCCGACCGTATCTACACCATCTTCGAAGGCGCCATCACCGGCGTCCTGGACAAGAACGAAGCAAGCCAGGAAAGCCTCATGAAGCTGATGACTTCCTCCCGCAAAGCAGCCTGACCCTTTGGCCCAGCCCCGCCCCTTCCTGACACAAGGACCAAAACAATGAACGCGCTCAAGAAGCTATTTGGTGGCAATACCCGCCAGTTCGGCATGATCTTCGCCCTGGTGGCACTTATCGTCTTCTTCCAGATCTTCACGGACGGCCGCACGTTGACGCCCGGCAACGTGATCAACCTGTTCAACGGCAACTCTTACATCCTCATCCTGGCCATCGGCATGGTCCTGGTTATCATCGCCGGCCACATCGACCTCTCCGTGGGATCCGTGGCAGCATTCGTGGGCGTGTTCGTGGCCCTCGCAATGCGTGACTGGGGCCTGCCCTGGTGGGCCGGTGTGCTCTTCGGGCTGCTCCTTGGTGCCGTGATCGGTGCCTGGCAAGGGTTCTGGGTGGCATACGTCGGCATACCCGCTTTCATCGTGACGTTGGCCGGCATGCTCCTGTTCCGCGGCTTCAACCAGTTTGTCGGCAAGTCCAACACCATCCCGGTCTCCAAGGACTTCCAGTACCTCGGTTCCGGCTACCTTCCGGAGATCGGCCCGAACACCGGCTTCAACAACCTCACCTTGCTCCTGGGCATCGTTGCTGCGGCATTCGTCGTCATCATGTCGCTGCGTGCCCGCGCTGCCAACAAGGCTTTGGGCGCAGACGTTCCCGAGCTCTGGGTTGAGGTCACCAAGCTGGTCCTCATCTGCGGAGCGATCCTCTACGCCACGTACTTGTTCGCCACCGGCCGCCCCGGAACGTCCTTCCCCATCCCCGGCCTGATCCTGGCCGTCCTGGTCCTCATCTACGGTTTCATCGCAGACAAGACGGTCCTTGGCCGCCACGTCTACGCTGTGGGTGGCAACCGCCACGCAGCCGAGCTGTCCGGCGTGCAGTCCAAGAAGGTCAACTTCATGGTCATGATGAACATGTCCGTCCTGGCAGGCCTGGCCGGCATGATCTTCGTTGGCCGCTCCACGGCATCGGGCCCGTTCGATGGCGTTGGCTGGGAACTGGATGCCATCGCAGCCGTCTTCATCGGTGGCGCAGCCGTTACCGGTGGCGTCGGTACCGTGATCGGCTCGATCGTCGGTGGCCTTGTCATGGCCGTCCTCAACAACGGCCTGCAGCTTCTGGGCGTCGGCGCCGACCTCACCCAGATCATCAAGGGCCTGGTGCTCCTGGCCGCAGTTGCCTTCGACGTCTACAACAAGTCCCAGGGCAAGCGTTCGATCACCGGTTTGCTGCTGAAGAACTTCCAGCGCAACAACAACGAACTCAAGCCCGACGAAACCACCTCCACCAAAGAGGTCATCTCCAAGGAAGCGTAATCCCGCTTCCGCTCGACTCGCTCCACCCCACCCACACAGAAAGTGAACCAAGATATGCGAATGTTTGGTAAAGCAGGAAAGGCAGCAGCAGTCGCTGCCATCGCGGCACTGGCGCTGACAGCCTGCGGCCGCACTGACAGCGGCTCAAGCAGCAGCACGGCAGGCGGGGAAGCGTTCCCCAAGGACTCGCTGATCGGCGTCGCACTTCCGCAGAAGACCAGTGAAAACTGGGTCCTCGCGGAGAAGCTGTTCAACGATGGCCTCTCCGGCGCCGGCTTCAAGGCCGACGTCCAGTTCGCCAACGGCGGCGTGTCCGAGCAGCAGAACCAGATCAGCGCCATGGTCACCAAGGGTGCCAAGGTCATCATCGTGGGAGCCATCGACGGCGCCCAGCTGGGTACCCAGCTTCAGCAGGCCAAGGACTCCGGCGCCACCGTTATCGCCTACGACCGTCTGCTCCTGAACACGGACAACGTGGACTACTACGTGGCATACGACAACTTCAAGGTCGGTGTCCTGCAGGGCCAGGCGTTGCTGGACGGACTGAAGGCCAAGAAGCCTTCCGGCCCGTACAACATCGAGCTCTTCGCCGGTTCCCCGGATGACGCCAACGCCAAGGTCTTCTTCGACGGCGCCATGAGCGTCCTGAAGCCGAAGATCGACGACGGCACCCTCAAGGTTGTCTCCGGCCAGACCTCCTTCGAGCAGGCCGTTACCCAGGGCTGGAAGGCAGAGAACGCTCAGCGTCGCGCTGACACGCTGCTCACCGGCAGCTACGGCACCGCTTCGCTCGACGGCGTCCTGTCCCCGAACGACACCCTGGCCCGTGCGGTGCTGACGTCCGTCAAGGCCGCCGGCAAGCCGCTGCCCGTGGTCACCGGCCAGGACTCCGAAGTTGAGTCCGTGAAGTCCATCATGGCCGGCGAGCAGTACTCCACCATCAATAAGGACACCCGCAAGCTCGTTGAGCACGCCATCACCATGGTGAAGGACCTCCAGGCCGGCAAGCAGCTGGAGATCAACGACAAGGACTCCTACAACAACGGCGTCAAGACCGTTCCTGCGTTCCTCCTGCCGCCGCAGATCGTTACGGCTGAGAACGTCAAGACGGCTTACGTCGACGATCCGGTACTCGGCCCGATCACCAAGTAACACCCGAGCACCAAGTATTACAGCAAGCCCCGGTCCGCCAGCAGGCGGGCCGGGGCTTTCGCTTGCTCAGGTTCTGCTGGATCATCGAGCCCCCGGGGCGGGCCAGAACTCCGGAATTCGGGGTTCCGGGTAACTGCGAAAGTGAATGATCCAGCAGAATTCGTGACCCCAGGCTTTCACAGCCCACACATAGCTTCGGCTGGAGTGCCGCACAGCAGCGCTCAGCAATGTTGGACCTGCAGCCCGCGTCCCGTGGGCCACGAACTTGCAGGTCCAGAGGAGAAACGTGAGCGTCCTTGCCCGAAGCGTAGGCAATGCCTTCCGCAACAAAATCAGAACAGCGGCGGTGGTCGCCGTCCTCGCCGTAGCGATCGGGCTGGCTTTGGCCATGCTCGTTGCCAACCAGGCGGTGGGCGCCAAAGTGCAGGAGCTCAACGCCTCCGTAGGCACTACCCTGACGGTCAACCCGGCGGGCGGGCAAGGCTTCGAAGGCGGCGGCGAACCCCTCACGACGGCGGAAGCCGGGACCGTGGCGTCGGTCACCAATGTCACCTCGGTAGTCGGAACCAAGGCCCTGCGCCTGCAGACTGCAACGACAGGAACCACAGGAACCACGCAGCAGGCGGGCCCTGGAGGCGGCTTCGGCCCTGGCGGCCAGCAGGCTACGGTCAGCACCAACCTGACAGCGGCCATCGACGCCGGCACCCTGGGCAACCGCAACAACGCCAACGGAAATTCGGGAACGGGCACCACCGCCCTGCCCGCCCGGGCCCTTCCGATCACGGCAACGGGCATCGGTGCGGAGGTCGACAGCACCGGCAAAGCACTGAATATCACCAGCGGCACCGGGCTGGGCGATTACACGGCTGCCGGTGGGAAGGCCCTGGTAGGCACGTCCTTGGCAGAAAAGAACAGCCTGAGTGTCGGGTCCACCTTCACCGTGCAGGACAAGACGTTCACAGTGGCCGGTATCTTCGACGCCGGCACCGCGTTCGGCAACAATGCCGTCTACCTGACGCTCCCCGAAGCCCAGACCCTGGCGTCAACACCGGACGAGCTCTCCAGCATGATCGTCACGGTCAACAGCATGGAGAACGTCGACAGCACCAAATCGGCCGTCCAATCGGCTCTCGGCACGGATAAAGCCGATGTCACCCAAGGCCAGCGCAACCTTGAAACAGCCGTCAGCTCCTTGGACAGCGTGAAGAACATTTCCATGGTCGCCTTCATTGCGGCCCTCGCCACGGCGGGGATCATCATCCTGCTCATCATGGTCATGCTGATCCGTGAACGCCGCCGCGAAATCGGCGTGCTGAAGGCCATCGGTGCTCCCAACCGCACCATCGGCCTGCAATTTGTCCTCGAGTCCCTGGTTCTCGTTGCCATGGGCAGCGTAGTGGGCGCGGTGATTGCATCGTTCGCCAGTGGCGGCATCGCCTCGGCACTGATCAGTTCAAACACAACCACGACGGCGGCCCCCACCAACCAGCGCGGCGGCGGCCTTGCCGGCGCCATGCCAAACGGGGCGGTACCCGGTGGTGGCGGCTTCCCCGGCGGCGGGCAGGGAGGTCCGTTTGGCGGGGCCTCACAGTTGCTCAGCTCCGTCACGGCCAGCGTCTCCCCCGGCGTCCTCGCGGCCGGCATCGCCGCGGTGTTCGCCGTCGCCATCATCGGTGCGCTGGTTCCGGCGCTGCTGACCGCCCGCATCCGTCCCATCGAAGTACTCCGAGGAGAATAGCCGTGATTGAAGTCAAGGACCTGGTCCGTCAGTTCAAGTCCGGTGACCGGACCATCAAGCCCGTCAACGGCGTGAGCTTCGAGCTCGAAAAGGGTTCGTTGTCGTCCATCGTGGGCAAGAGCGGCAGCGGCAAGAGCACACTGTTGTCCCTCCTGGGCGCATTGGACAAGCCCACCTCAGGGGACGTCGTTGTCGATGGCGTGAGCCTGGCGGGGCTGCCGGACGGCAAGCTGACCGAGTACCGCCGCCGCGACATCGGTTTCGTCTTCCAGCAATTCAACCTGATCCCCAACCTCAGTGCCGTGGACAATGTCATGCTGCCCATGGAGTTCGCCGGAGTCCGCAAAGCGGCCAGGCTGAAGCGGGCCAAGGAACTGCTTGAGCAGGTTCAGCTGGATCCGGAGAAGCATTCGCGGCGGACCAACCGGTTGTCCGGTGGGGAGCAGCAGCGTGTGGCGATTGCCCGGGCGCTGGCCAACGAGCCCAAGCTGATCCTCGCCGATGAGCCCACCGGAAACCTCGATGAGCAGACCGGCGAGCACATCATCGAACTCCTGAGCTCCCTGAGCCGCGACCACAACACCACCATCCTGGTGGTCACGCACGACCGCAGCCTGGCTCAGAAAACCGAACGCTGCTTCCGTCTCCAGCAGGGCCGGCTGATCGAGGAGCTCAGAACCGGATCGCGTCGATGACCTTGACGCGCACCGCCACGAGCGCCGGAATGGCTCCGGCGAGTGCGCCCACAGGACGGCTGTGCCCTTGGCCGCCAACACCTGCGCGGAATGAGAGGATGGCTGGCATGACTCTTCCTATTGCCGTGCCGTGGCTCACAACCCAGTACAACCAGGATCCTCGCGCTGCCACCGGGCGGCCTTTGCGGTGGGGCGTGGTGTCCACGGGCAATATCGCCAAGAGCGTCTCCCAGGACCTGGCCCTCTTGGAGGACGCGGAACTCCACGCCGTGAGTTCCCGGACCCAGGCTGCCGCGGATGCCTTCGCCAACGCTTCGGGTTTCGCCAAGGGATATGGGGACGACGCCGGTGTTCCCGGCTACCAGCGTCTGTTCGACGATCCTGCGGTGGACGTGGTCTACGTGGCGACACCCCACGCCCAGCACTTCCAGATCGCCTCTGCGGCGTTGCGGGCCGGGAAGCACGTCTTATGCGAGAAGGCCCTCACCATCAATGCCCGTGAGGCCATGGAACTGGTGAAGATCGCGCGTGAGCAGAACGTGTTCTTCATGGAGGCGGTGTGGAGCCGCTTCCTGCCGAGCATGCAGCGGGCTTTCGAGATCGCAGCGTCCGGTGAGCTGGGGCAAATCCAGTGGGTTACCGCGGATCTCGGATTCCCGGCACCGTACGATCCTTCGGCCCGCATCTGGGCCCTGAACGACGGCGGCGGAGCGCTCTTGGACATCACGGTGTATCCCTTGCTCTGGGCCTTGGGGACGCTGGGCTTCCCGCAGTCGGTCACGGCGATCGGATCGCTGAATGAGGACGGCGTGGACACGCAGAACGCACTGACGCTGGGATATGACACGGGCGCACAGGCGCAATTGACGTCGTCCCTGATGGCCCATGGGCCAAGGACAGCCACCGTTGCCGGCGGCCTTGGCTACTTGCAGACAGTGGGATCGGTAAACAATCCGCGTGAGCTGCTGGTCAGGGTCGGCTGGGACGAGCCCCGTCACGAGCACTTCGACGTTGCAGGCATCGGCTACACCTATGAACTGCGCGAGGTGACCCGCTGTGTTCAGCAAGGACTCCTCGAGAGCCCGGTGATGCCGCTGGAAGACTCCATCAATGTGATGCGCCTCTTCGACGGCGTCCGTTCACAGTTGGGTGTCCGTTATCCCAATGATGCCCGGTGATTTAACCAGAACGGGTTAAGACCCCTTGCGGCCTGGCTGCCTGGCCAGTTTGCGGTCCAGCGAGAAGGCCCCGGAGCCCAGGAAAACGAAGGCCACGGACACGGCGAAGTAGATGATGAGCAGCTCCGCCGTCACGCCCGCTTTGTCCGTGAGCAGGGGCTTGCCCGCTTCCGTCACGAACCAGATCGAGGCGAACATCAAAGCCGACAGGAATCCGGCCACCCGGGTCAGCGCTCCGAGGACCAGCAGCAGCCCCAGTCCCAGCTCACCGGCGATCACCAGCCACGCAACGACTTCCGGCTTCTGCACACCCATGGCAGCAACGGATGCTGCGAACGCGGCATGGCCGGCCATGAACTTCTGGAAGCCGTGGACCATGATGAGCGCGCCGAAGACCACGCGCAGGATCGTGACGCCATGGGCGGAGGACTTGGGTGACGGGTGAAGGAATTTCACGCAGTCCAATCTTCCATGCCCGGCGCTCCCGGCCAAACGCCCGCAATCCGGCGACCTTGGAAAGAGAAGCTAGGACAGCAGCGCCGGGATGTCCTTCACTCCGGCCAGGATGTGGTGATGCGGGTGCGCGGCAAGCTCGTCGCGCCCGAGCTTGCCGGTGAGTACGCCGACGGCCAGGACCCCTGCGTTGTTGGCCGCAGCGAGGTCGTTGACAGTGTCGCCTGCTGCCATGACCGAGCGGACATCCTGGACTCCCGTCAGCTCCATGGCGCGGTGGATCATGAACGGCGCCGGACGCCCGGCGGCTACTTCGTCGGAGCACACGACGGCGTCCAGCAGGTTGCCGTCGCCGACGCCCCACCCCAGCCGCTCAAGAAGCGGCCGGGCGACGTCGCGTGAAAAGCCTGTCGTCAGGGCCACCTTGACGCCCTGGCGGCGGAGTTCGCGGAACGCGTCTTCCACGCCCTCCAGCGGGACCGGCGGGTTGGCATCGTAGAACCCGCCCAGGAGTTCCTTGAACCGCGCGAACGCTGCGGTCACTGCGTCCTCCGTTGCGGCTCCTCCCCCGGCTTCGATCAAAGCGGTAATGGCCTCCACTTTGTCCGCACCCATCCACTCCTGGACGGCCTCGGGGCTGGTGGCGGCTCCGGTTTCTTCGACGCAGCGGGCCAGGGCAACATAGACGTCACCGTGTTCGTCGATGGTGGTTCCGGCCATATCGCAGGCTACGAGCTTGATCATGGGGTGGCTCCTTCGGTGTGGATGCGGACCAGGGCTGCCCTGCGCTCCACGGTGTTGTCGATGGTGAAGTTGGTAAGGGCCGGCAGGTAGCGGTCCTCTGAGTATTCAAGGGGCTGGCCGTCACCGGAACGGGTGATGCGGCGTTCGCGCAGGAGCGGAATTCCTTCGGGTTGCTCCAGGAGTTCTGCGTCCTCGTCGCTGGCCGCTACTGCGTCGATGGTGTGCCGTGCGCTGTGCAGATCCACGCCTTGGTCCTTGAGGAACGCAAAAATGGATCCCGAGTCGGTGTCGAAGTCGAACAGTTTCCGGCCTACGTCCAGGACGAACGTGGTGCGCTCAATCATGGCCGGAGCTTCATCCAGATAGCGGACCCGCAGGACTTCCACAACCGTTGTCCCCGGCACCAGTCCGAGCGCTTCCGCAGCTTCCGGGCTCGCTTCGCGTCGTGCCACCTCCAGGGTTCGCTGGCCGGGCTTCTTGCCGATCCCCAGCGCCCACTCGGTGAACGAGTTGAAGGTGGAGAACGACTGCGACGGCACGGACGAACGGACCATCGGGGGACGGCCCCGGCCACCTGTAACCGCGCCTTCGGAACGGAGGAAGGCGAGCGCCTGGCGGATCGGTCCGCGGGAGGTTCCGAACTCCCGGCACAGCTCCGCCTCGCTTGGAAGCTGGAAACCTGGCGGCCATTCGCCGTCAGTGATGCGGCGCATGAATTCCTCGCTGAGCCGGACATGGAGGGGTGCGTTTTGCTGAGTGCTCACCAGTTGATAATACAAGTCGCCAGCATCAAAAGAGCCTCTTTCGCTGCATCCCACATGAATCCGGCGTGAACAAACATGAACGGAGGTTAAATTTTGATTAACTTGTATATACAAGTGGCAATGTGGCTTGATTCACCTCTTGCGTGCCGTCAAGGTCGATAGTGTGAACAACGCAAGCAACCCCACCTCAGCCACCGGCAACAGCCCCGGCCAAGCCGTCGACGTCGTCGTCGTCGGCGCCGGCATCATCGGCCTGGCACATGCCGCTCACGCTGTTGCCAACGGACTGACTGTCACCATCATCGAACGCGACCACCACGCCGCCGGCGCCTCGGTACGGAACTTCGGCCACTGCTGCATCACGGCGCAGTCCGGCGATCTGTACGAGCTCGCAAGGACGTCCCGGAAGTACTGGCTCGAGTTCGCCGAGCAGGCAGGTTTTTGGGCCGTTGAATCCGGAGCAGTGGTCCTTGCCCGTACCGATGCAGAGATGGCTGTCCTGCGCGAACTCTCCGCAGCCCGGGAGCCCGGCCAAGTGCAACTGCTCTCCCCTGACGCGACACGGGAGCGCCTGGACCCGGTTGCGGCCGGACTGCCCGACGGCGGCACCCGCCAAGGCGATTGGCCCGGCCTGGTCGGTGGAGCCTTCCTCCGCGACGACCTCCGCGTCGATCCCCGGACCACCGTCGCAAAGTTGGCCGAATGGCTGAGCCGGCAGCCCGGCGTCGAACTTCACTGGAACACCGCGGCACTGGGCTTCAGCCAATCGCCGGACGGCGTGACCGTGCAGACATCGCGCGGCGCGCTGCAGGCGAAGCAAGTGTTCGTGTGCGTGGGCCACGATGTCGACTACCTGTTCCCGGACCTCGCTGCGGAACACAGGATCCAGCGGTGCGCGCTCCAGATGTCATTGGCTGCCGGGCCAGCCGGAGTCCGCTTCACACCGGCTGTGCTCACCGCAACGTCCATGCTCCGCTACCCGGCTTTCACCGATATGCCCGCGGCGGAGGCCCTGCGCTCCGAAGTGAAAGCCAAGCAGCCGGAACTGTTGGACATCGGCGCCAACGTCATGTTCACCCAACGCCCGGACGGCACCATCATCCTGGGCGACTCGCACCACTACCACCGCACCGCCGACCCGTTCCTGGACGAGGCAGTCACCGACGCCCTGAACAACGACATCAGCGGCAGGATCGGCCGGCCCCTGGAAATCATCGAACGCTGGCAAGGCATTTACGCGTCCTCGGACGTTGCCCCGATCCTGGTCCGCAACATCCAACCGGGCGTCACCGTGGTGTCCGTGACCTCCGGCGTCGGCATGACCCTGTCCTTTGGCCTGGCACACCGCAATGTGTCGCGTCTGTCCTGAGTTCCTCCGTTCCCCCACCCCTCCCTTCGCCTAAGGATTCCCATGAAAACCACGCTCTTCACCGGCTCCGCGCTTGCCCTCGCCGCTGCTTTGGCATTGACCGCATGCGGCGGCTCAGCCCAGTCCTCTCCAGACCAGTCCTCCCCCGGGACGGTGTCGGCCACCTGCCCCAACGGCGGGATCAAGTTCGGCATCGAGCCCTACGAGGACCCGGCCAAGCTGAAGCCCGCCTACGACGTCCTGGCCGCTGCCCTTTCCAAAAAGCTCGAATGCCCGGTCACAGTCCAGGTGGTGGAGGACTACGCAGCCGAAGTCCTCGCCATGCGCAACGGCAAGCTGGACCTGGGGCAGTTCGGTCCGCTGGGCTACGTGTTCGCCGACACCAAGGCAGGCGCAGAACCACTGGTTTCATTCGGCACGGCAGAAAAGGAGCTCAGCAGCTACACGGCCGGAATCTGGGTACCCAAGGACAGCCCCATCCAGGCAATCGGCGATCTCAAGGGCAAGTCCCTGGCCCTGGGCAGCGTCGGATCCACCAGCGGCGATGTCCTGCCCCGGTTCGGTCTCCGTGAGGCAGGCATCGCTGACGCCGACCTCACCATGGACTACACCGGCGGCCACCCGGAGGCACTCCTTGCCCTGACCAACGGGAAGGTGGACGCGGCCGAGATCAACTCGCAGACGCTGGCCACGGCGATCGCCGCGGGAACCTTCGCCAAGGACGATTTCCGCCAGGTCTGGACGTCCAACCCCATCCCGAACGATCCCATCACCGTTCGCGGCGACGCCGATCCCGCCTTCAAACAAGCCGTCAAGGAGGCGTTCCTGTCACTGGAGCCCGCCGACGTTGCCAAGGTTGGAGAGTTCCTGGACGTGACCCCTCCAGGCCCGTTGCTGGAGGTCACCAAGGACAACTACACGCCCCTGTTCGAGCTCGCCAAGACCATGCACCTCACGGAGAAGGATCTGTAATGCCGCTCTCCGTCCAAGGGCTGGGTAAGTCCTTCAACGGCAGGACCGTCCTTCAGGGTGTCGACTTCTCCGTCGCCCCCGGTGAACTGGTTGCCTTCCTCGGCGCCAACGGCTCGGGCAAGTCCACCACGCTGCGTTGCGTCATGGGCATCACCGCTCCCGATGCCGGAAGCATCAGCATTGACGGCACGGCACTGGACCGTCTCCAGGGCCGCGAGCTCCAGCAGGCGCGGCAGCGGATGGCCATGATCTTCCAGAAGATCCACCTGGTTCCGCGCCGCACGGCCCTGGATAACGTCTGCGCCGGAGCCCTGGCACGCATTCCCACAGTGCGTTCCCTCACTCCGCTGCTGTTCCCCGCCGAAGTCCAGCAGGAAGCCCTGGACTGCCTGGACCGCGTTGGCATGGCGGACCGTGCCTTCGAGCGAGTTGGCCGGCTTTCCGGCGGACAGCAGCAACGCGTGGCAGTAGCCCGGGCACTGTGCCAGCGTGCCGACGTCGTACTCGCTGACGAGCCGGTCTCCGCACTGGACCCGCACGCCGCTGAACAAGTCATGGCACTGCTGCGCGAACTCGCACACTCCGAAGGCCTCGCCGTCGCGGCCGTGTTGCACCAGCCGGACCTTGCACTGCGTTACGCGGACAGGTCCATCGGGCTGCTGCACGGCTCCATGAACTTCGACCTTCCCTCCACGGAAGTCACCGCCGAACACCTCAACACGTTGTATGCCCCGGACAGGAACATCGCAGCATGACACCCCATACCTTGACCCCCGCCGTCGCGCGCCGGGACTCAACAAGCAAAAGCCGCGTGGCTCTGGTCCGCCCGAAGAAGCCCCTGCGGTGGATCACGACGGCGGCAGGGGCGGCCGTCGTCGTCGGACTTCACGCTGTGGCCATCCAAGGGACGGGCTTCAAACCCGAGTTGCTGGTGGACGGCTGGAAAGGCATGGCGGCGTTCATCGGTGATGCCTTCCCGCCGGACCTGAGCTGGGAACGGACCGTGAAGCCCGGGCTGGAAGCGACGCTCGTGACCCTGTGGATCGGCTTGCTCGGCACCACGTTTTCCGTGCCGTTCGCCCTGCTCCTGGCCTCGCTTGCGGCAAGGAACACCAGTCCGCATCCTTCGGTGTACCAAGCTGCCCGGGCTGTGTTGTCCTTCTTCAGGGCGGTTCCGGACATAGTGTTTGCCCTGATCTTTGTCACCGCCGTGGGCCTGGGTCCGTTCGCGGGCGTCCTCGCGTTGATCTGCCACAACACCGGTGTCATGGGAAAGCTGTGGGCCGAGTCCATGGAGGAGATCGACGCCGGGCCGCAGGAGGCACTGCGGACCGCCGGCGCCAACCGGATCCAGCAGGTAGCCAATGCCACGCTGCCCATGGTGATCCCGCAATTCGTGGGCCTGCTGCTGTACCGCTTCGACGTGAACGTGCGGTCCTCACTGGTCCTTGGCCTGGTGGGCGCCGGTGGCATCGGGTTGCTGATCAACCAGTCCATCAAGTCCTTCCAGTTCGATTCCATGCTCACGCACATCCTGATCGTGCTGGTGCTGATCGTCGTGGTGGACCAGTTCTCCGCGTGGATCCGCCGGCGGTTGGCTGCGTAACCCGCATTCCGGCCCAATCCACGTTCCAACCCAACTGGGGGCAGAATGGGAGGTGGCTCTTCTTGGAGCCACGGTTGGTCTCGCGGACGTTGTGGATGGAGCAGGCATGCAGGTTGATGTTGTAGTTGTTGGCGGAGGAGCCATGGGATCGGCCGCTGCATGGCAGTTGTCCCGCTCCGGACGTTCGGTGGTCCTGCTGGAACAGTTCGAGGCCGGCCACCACATCGGCGCCTCCCACGGAGCAACCCGCAACTTCAACACCGCCTACGCCGAGGCCGACTACCTTGACCTCCTCGCAGAGTCCAAGACCCTCTGGGACGAGCTCGCGGCAGAAAACGGGGCGCCGCTGCTGGACCTCGTGGGCTTGGCCAACCATGGCAACATCCCCAAGCTGGAACTGGTGCGGGAAGCACACCAGGAACGCGGCATC
This sequence comes from Paenarthrobacter nicotinovorans, assembly GCF_021919345.1. NCBI lineage: Bacteria > Bacillati > Actinomycetota > Actinomycetes > Micrococcales > Micrococcaceae > Paenarthrobacter > Paenarthrobacter nicotinovorans. The sequence goes on along the minus strand of NZ_CP089293.1, from coordinate 1,184,151 downwards.
GAGAGCTACTTCATGTCCGCCGACGAGGCCGCGGACCGTTGGCGGGGCATGAACTTCTCCACCGATGTCCTCTTTGTGCCAGGATCCGGCCGGATCCGCTCGGCTGACGCCTTGGTGGCGCTGCGGAAATCGGCGGAGTCGCACGGCGCGGTCTTCAAGTATTCGACGCCGGTCCGGGACATCCGGGTGGACGGCGCCGATTCGGTGGTGGTGGTGACGGAGGAAACCGAGTACACCGCCAACCGCGTGGTGGTGACGGCTGGAGCATGGACCCCCAAAGTCCTGAAGGGCCTCGTCAAGCTGCCCGCACTGGTGGTCACCCAGGAGCAGCCCGCCCACTTCACCCCGACCGATAACACCTTGGTGTGGCCGAGCTTCAACCATAATCCGGACCCCGACCCGAACAACGAGCTCTACGAATACTGGTTCAGCCCGGTCTACGGAATGCTCACCCCCGGAGAGGGCGTCAAGGCGGGCTGGCACGGCGTCGGGCCCGTCATGGACCCTGATGAGCGCACGTTTGAGCCCATCCCCCAGCAGCTCGAAGCCCTGGTGCGGTACGCGGAAGAGTGGCTCCCCGGCGTCGACCCTTCCACTGCGGTTCCCATCAGCTGCACCTACACCACCACCCCCACGGAGGACTTCGTCCTGGACGGTTTCGGCCCGTTGGTGGTGGGCGCCGGATTCTCGGGGCACGGTTTCAAGTTCACGCCGGCCATTGGCCGGGTGCTGAAGGACATCGTCGACGGCGGCGTGGCACCTGACCGGTTCCTCGCCGACCGCTAGGAGTTTTTGTACACCTAATGCCCTTTAGAGGGGCTTTTAAGGGCGCAATGTGTACAAAAACTCCAATGGGGGGACGAAAAAGACCCCGCAAGCGTGATGCTCGCGGGGTCTTTTCGCAGTGACTACTTCAGGGTCGCAACGACCTTGTTGAACGTAGCCGACGGGCGCATGATCTCGGCAGCCTTGGCGGCGTCCGGACGGTAGTAACCGCCAAGGTCGACGGCGGGACCCTGCACGGCTGCCAGCTCACCGACGATGGTCTCCTCGTTGGAGGTCAGGGCTTCGGCGATACCGGCGAAGTCCTTGGCCAACTCGGCGTCCTCGGTCTGCTTGGCCAGTTCCTGTGCCCAGTACATGGCCAGGTAGAAGTGGCTTCCACGGTTGTCGAGCTCGCCAACGCTGCGGCGCGGGGACTTGTTTTCCAGAAGGAACGTGCCCGTGGCGCGGTCCAGCGTGTCAGCAAGAACCTGTGCCCGTGCGTTGCCGGTGGTGGTGGCCAGGTGCTCGAAGCTCACGGCCAGGGCCAGGAACTCGCCCAGGCTGTCCCAGCGGAGGTGGTTTTCCTTGACCAGCTGCTGGACGTGCTTGGGAGCGGAGCCGCCGGCGCCGGTCTCGAACAGGCCGCCACCGTTGATGAGCGGAACGATGGAGAGCATCTTGGCACTGGTGCCGAGCTCGAGGATCGGGAACAGGTCCGTGAGGTAGTCGCGGAGGACGTTGCCCGTGACGGAGATGGTGTCCTCGCCCTTGCGGATGCGCTCCAGGGTGAAGGCCGTGGCCTCAACCGGGGAGAGAATCTTGATTTCAAGGCCTTCGGTGTCGTGTTCCTTGAGGTACTCGTTGACCTTGGCGATGAGGTTGGCGTCGTGGGCGCGGCCCTCGTCCAGCCAGAACACTGCCGGGGTCTGGGAAGCACGTGCACGGGTGACAGCCAGCTTGACCCAGTCGCGGACGGGGATGTCCTTGGTCTGGCAAGCGCGCCAAATGTCACCGGGGAAGACCTGGTGTTCGGTCAGGACGTTGCCCTTGCTGTCCACGAGCTGGACGGTGCCCGCTGCCTGGATCTCGAAGGTCTTGTCGTGGCTGCCGTATTCCTCCGCTGCCTGCGCCATGAGGCCCACGTTGGGGACAGTGCCCATGGTGGTGGGGTCGAACGCACCGTTGGCACGGCAGTCGTCCAGCACAACCTGGTACACGCCGGCGTAGGAGCTGTCCGGGATGACGGCCAGGGTGTCGGCTTCCTTGCCGTCCGGGCCCCACATGTGGCCGGAGGAGCGGATCATGGCCGGCATGGAGGCGTCAACGATGATGTCCGAGGGAACGTGGAGGCTGGTGATGCCCTTGTCGGAATCAACCATTGCCAGCGCGGGACCCTCTTCGAGGCCCTTGGTGATCGCTGCCTTGACGCCTTCGCGGACGTCCTCCGGCAGGTCTTCCAGGCCGCTCAGGATGGCTGCGAGGCCGTTGTTCGGGCTGATGCCGGCGGCTGCGAGCTGCTTGCCGTAGGTGTCGAACAGCTCGGAGAAGTAAGCCTTGACCACGTGGCCGAAGATGATGGGGTCGGAGACCTTCATCATGGTGGCCTTCAGGTGTGCGGAGAAGAGGATGCCCTCTTCCTTGGCGCGGGCAACCTGTGCTTTGAGGAACTCGTCCAGGGCGTCGGCGCGCAGGACGGTGGCGTCAACAACTTCGCCGGCCAGGACCGGGAAGTCCTTCTTGAGGACCTTGGTGGTGCCGTCTTCACGGACCAGCTGGACGCTGAGGGAGTCGGCGGCGTCGAGGACGACGGACTTCTCGTTGGAGCGGAAGTCGTTCTGGCCCATGGTGGCGACGTTGGTCTTGGAGTCAGCGGACCAGGCACCCATGGAGTGCGGGTTCTGGCGGGCGTAGTTCTTGACCGACAGGGGTGCGCGGCGGTCGGAGTTGCCTTCGCGCAGCACCGGGTTCACGGCGGAACCCTTGATCTTGTCGTAGCGCGAGCGGATGTCCGTCTCGGTGTCCGAGGAGGGGTTGTCCGGGTAGTCCGGGAGGGCGAAGCCCTGGGCCTGGAGCTCGGCGATGGCAGCCTTGAGCTGCGGCACGGAGGCGCTGATGTTGGGCAGCTTGATGATGTTGGCTTCCGGCTGCTTTGCCAGTTCACCAAGTTCGGCAAGGGCGTTGCCCGTGCGCTGCTCTTCGGTCAGGAAATCGCCGAAGACGGCGATGATGCGGCCGGCCAGCGAAATATCGCGGGTCTCCACCTCTACACCTGCGGTCGAGGCATACGCTTCCACAATCGGCAGGATTGAGTAGGTTGCCAGCATCGGCGCTTCGTCTGTGTGGGTATAGATAATCTTGGCCATTGGCGGGGTTCTCCCTGAAAGTCTGCAGATTTCAACACTCCTAACTTACCCGAGTAGACCGTTTTGGCGGCCCTTCGTGTCCGGGATCACTCTCTGGGTTACCGCCCGGGAAAGCGATTTACCCCCGACGGCGACCTGACCGCCGCAGCTGCCTGCCGCCGTCGTGTACTCCTCCCCACCGCACGACAAGGAAATGACAGCAAATTATCACAAACTCTGAAACATCTCTTTACAAACTTGTCATACGTTGGGTAGCTTCGATTCCGTCAGTCGGCGGTCGCCATCACTGGCCGCCTCACTCCCTCGATAGGTAGGAACAACGTGACAAAAACCAAGACCCTGGCCACAAGCCTGCTGAGTCTGTCCGCTGCCGCAATCCTGGCGCTGGTAGGAACAACCAGCGCCAACGCAGCACCGTCAAAGGACGCGGACACCAGCGGCGCAGCGGTCAGCAGCCATGCAGTCTCCGACGCCGGCGCTGCAGATTACTGGACACCGGAACGCATGAAGAACGCCAAGTCCGGCGACATCCTGGCCGCAAAGGCACTGGAACGCGGCCGGCTCCTCAACCTGGGCAAAGCGCCAGCCACCGAAGCCCCGGGCGCCATCAGCAGCATCGCCGGCCAGCCTGCGGCCACCGACTCCACCACGATCGACCGGAAGGTCAACCAAAGCGAAACCCCGGTCAAGCACATCGGCAAGATCTTCTTCACCCTCGGCGGCTCCAACTACGTCTGCTCCGGCAACTCCGTGACAGCGGCCAACAAGAGCACAGTGTCCACCGCCGGCCACTGCCTCAACGAAGGTCCGGGCGCCTACGCAACCAACTTCGTCTTCGTGCCCGCCTACCTCAACGGTGCAGCACCCTACGGGAAGTGGACGGCAAAGGCGCTGTACGCCCCCACCCAGTGGGCATCGAACGGCAACATGCAGTACGACACCGCCTTCGCCGTCATGAACACCCTCAACGGCCAGAAGCTCGCCGACGTCGTGGGCTCCTCCGGTGTCCAGTTCAACGCCGCCCGCGGCCTGAGCTACAAGTCCTTCGGCTACCCGGCAGCCTCACCCTTCAACGGCGAATCGCTGAAGAGCTGCTCCGGCACCGCCACTAACGATCCCTACAACCCGCAGTTCGCCACGCAGGGCATCCCCTGCAACATGACCGGTGGTTCCTCGGGCGGTCCGTGGTTCATCGGCAACAGCTCCAGCGGCTACCAGAACTCCGTCAACAGCTACGGCTACGGCAGCAACTCCAGCACCATGTACGGCCCTTACTGGGGCACCGTAATCCAGTCCACCTACAACACCGCTGCGGCTTCGTAACTGATGTAGCAAGTCCCTGTTAACAACGACGGCGGCCGTCCCCTTCCGGGGGCGGCCGCCGTTTCCGTTGTGGGCCCACGCCGCCCGGGTTCCCTGGCCGAAGCGCAGCGAGGTTAGGGCGGCGGTGGGGACTAGTGGAAGAAGTGGCGTGCGCCGGTGAAGTACATCGTGATGCCGGCAGCGTTGGCTGCGGCGATGACTTCCTCGTCGCGGACCGAGCCACCGGGCTGGACGACGGCGCGGACACCGGCGTCGATCAGGATCTGCAGGCCGTCAGCGAACGGGAAGAACGCGTCGGAGGCTGCAACCGCGCCGCGTGCCCGTTCCGGTGCGTTGGCACCGCTGGCGTTGGACGCGCCGCCGGCACCTTCGACGTCGGACTCCACCTGGACGCCCAGCGTGTTGGCGCGCTCCACGGCAAGGCGGCAGGAGTCCAGGCGGTTGACCTGGCCCATGCCGATGCCCACGGCAGCACCGTGGTTGGCGATCAGGATGGCGTTGGACTTGGCAGCGCGGCAGGCAGTCCAGGCAAATGCGAGGTCCGCGAGGGTGGCGGCGTCAGCGGCTTCGCCGGCAGCAAGGGTCCAGTTGGCGGGGTTGTCGCCCTCTGCGTCCACTTTGTCGCTCATCTGGACCAGGACACCACCGGAAACCTGGCGCATCTCGGACGGGTAGCGGCCATAGCCCTCGGGCAGGGCGAGCAGGCGGATGTTCTTCTTCTTGGAGAGGATCTCCACGGCTTCGGGCTCGAAGTCAGGTGCGATGACGACCTCGGTGAAGATGTCGGCAACGGTGCGGGCCATGCCTGCAGTCACGGTGCGGTTGGCAGCGATGACGCCACCGAAAGCTGAGACGGGGTCGCAGGCGTGTGCCTTGGCGTGGGCGTCGGCGATCGGGTCGGCCGCGTCAGCGGAACCGACGGCGACACCGCACGGGTTGGCGTGCTTGACCACTGCAACGGCGGGCTCGGCGAAGTCGAACGCTGCGCGGAGGGCGGCATCGGCGTCGACGAAGTTGTTGTAGCTCATTGCCTTGCCGTGCAGCTGGTCGGCCTGGGCGATGCCCGCCGGAGCGGCCTTGTCCACGTAGAGGGCAGCCTGCTGGTGCGGGTTTTCGCCGTAGCGGAGGACCTCGGAGCGCTCCAAGGCCAAGCCGGCGTAGGCGGGCCAGTCAATGACGCCGTCGCCGTCTTCGTCCAGGAACTGGCTGGCGGTCCAGGAGGCAACAGCGTTGTCGTAGCTGGCCGTGTGCGCGAAGGCCTTGGCAGCCAGGCGGCGACGGGTGTTCAGGTCGAAACCGCCGTGCGCAGCGGCGTCGACAACGGCACCGTAGAAGTTCGGGTCCGTGACGATGGCGACGGCGGCGTGGTTCTTCGCGGCCGAACGCACCATGGCCGGGCCTCCGATGTCGATCTGCTCCACGACGTCATCCTGCGCCGCGCCGGACTTCACGGTCTCGACGAACGGGTACAGGTTCACCACCACGAGGTCGAAGGTTTCGATCTCCATGCCGGCAAGGGTGTCCATGTGCGCCGGAACGCGACGGTCGGCCAGGATGCCGCCGTGCACGCGGGGGTGCAGGGTCTTGACCCGGCCGTCCAGCATTTCCGGGGAGCCGGTGACTTCTTCGACTTCCTTGACCGGGATGCCTGCGGCGGCAATCTTCTTGGCGGTGGAGCCGGTGGAAACAATGGCGACGCCTGCTGCGTGCAGGCCCTTCGCGAGCTCCTCCAGTCCCGTCTTGTCGTAAACCGAGATCAGTGCACGGCGGATGGGAACACGGTCAAGCTGCGTCAAGCTCACAAAAGTCTCCGTCTTAGTTCGCGTAGATGTCGCGGGTGGTGGGGATACGGAGAGTTTATCGTGTTTCGTTGGCACCCCGCTTTTGCGTCTTCGCTCCTGGATTTCGGCACCCCGTTGCGGGGCCCGCTCTGCGCGCCATCCTTCCGATATGGGACGCACACCAGGCCCCACAAATTCGCCACCCCCGTTGTGGGGCCCGCTCTGCGCGCCATCCTTCCCACATGGAACGCACACCAGGCCCCACAACTCACGACGGCAGTCGCAGCCACCCGCGCGAACTCAGGGCATCCCTGATCTTCCGCTCGGAATGTGCCCAGCCGGCATGCATCTGGACCTGCGAGAACCTCAGCACGATCCACCCCATGGCCCGGAGCCGGTCATCACGTTCAATGTCCTTACCCCATTGCACCGGGTCACTCCGATGATGGTCACCCTCATATTCGAGAGCAATCTTGTACTCCTCGTACTGCAGGTCGGGCGTGGAAATGTAGATTCCACGCTCGTCGAAGATCGGCCGGCTAACCGCCGGCTCCGGCAGACCGGCGTCGTCGATCATCACGCGCAAGCGGGACTCCTGCGGTGAGTCCACTCCTGGGCGCAACAGCGGCAGGACCTCTCGAGCAATCCGGATTCCCTTTACCTTGGGACGCCGGTCAATGACTTCCTGGATGGCATCGATCGAAGAAAGCGGGTTCGTCCGCGCCAGCAAGTAGTCGCCGGAGGCTACGAGGGAAGCCCGGCCCATGTGTCGCGCGAGATCCACCCACGTCCACTCCGGAGATGTCAGGTTGATGCCCTTGAAGACCCGGACATCCCTGGCCAGGAGTGGAGCCCGATGCCCAACCACTCCCCGACGTTTTACGCGGCCTATCTCCTGGCGTCGAGTGACATGGATCAGGCCGCTGCGGCCTTCCTCCTCCAGATAAAGGGGCAGCGGAATGGACCACAGAAGGGCGGCGGTCACATGGCTCACGGCGCTCCGTGGCGTCACTGAGGAGTGCAACCGGCCCAGCAACTCAAGGTCGTGCTCGCCGGTTCTTGGCACTCGTAGGCCCCTGCTGGGGGTGATGAGGTCGCCGGTCTGAAGGCGCCATCGCGGGACTCCCTCGGCGTAGGCGTCTTTCACGAGGAAGCCACCGGGATCAAGGGAAGCTGGCAAGGGTGTCGGATTTCGCATTCAACCATGCTCCCGAAAAACGATATCCAACATTCAGTTATCCACAGATTCGTCCCTCCGAGCCGGGGCGACCCCTCCTCCACAGGGCGTTGCGAGGCCCGGTCTGCGCCTGATATCCGAACAATGGCACGCAAAGCCGGCCCCACAACGACATGCAACATAGGGTTGAGCCATGGAAGCGCCCAACGATGTCGTTCTTGTTGCCGATGTAGGAAAGAGCCGCTGCCGCGTGGAATTGCGCCGCGGAACTGAGCTGCTGGGCGCCGCAGACCAACACGGTTTTCCCGGCGTCCACGTGGAGAATGGCCCCACACTGGCGTTCGAGCTGCTCCTTGAAACTGTCGCCCTGCTTCCGCCCGCTCTTCCCCTCGGTGTGGTCACCAGCGTCGGGGCGGCCGTAGCGGGCGTGGCAGCTTCCGAGACGAAGGCCCAGGAACTGGCCACCCTGTTGTCGCAGCGCTTCAGCGTCCCCGCAGCTGTCCTGTCCGACGCCACGGCCGCCCAGCTCGGCGCACTCCAGGGCGCCCCGGGCACTACGTTGATTGTCGGCACGGGCGCCGTTGCCTTCCGCTTTGATGAAGCCGGGGTCCTGCACCGGGCCGACGGTTGGGGACCGTATCTGGGTGACCGCGGCAGCGGCCGCTGGATCGGCCAGCGGGGTCTGCAGGCAGTCCTCGAAGCGCACGACGGCGGTCCCTCCACGTCTTTGTCGGCCGCGGCAGGGGCGCTGGTCGAGTCGCCGGAACTCCTTCCGGGATGGTTGGCCGAACAGGAGAACCTCTACCGGGCGATGGCCCGGTTCGCGCCGCTGGTTCTGCAGGCAGCGGAGGCGGGTGACGCCGTCGCGCATGGCATCGTCGGTGAGGCATGCCGCATCCTGTCCCGCACCGTGGAGCTCGCCTCCGGCGGGGACGGCACGTCACGGCGCGTGGCATTGCTGGGCGGAGTGGTGGGATCGGACTTCTTTGCCGCGCTCTTGCGGAAGTCCCTCGCTTCGGCTGGGATTGAGGTGGTGGCGCCGCTCGGCGATGGCTTGGACGGTGCTGCCCTCGCTGCGACGCGCCGCGGGCTCATCCAGGAAAGGTACATCCACCGTGACGGAACAAACTGGCCCGACTGACGCGGACAAACTCGCAGGCCTGCGCTCGGAACTAGCCGGATTGCAGACCGAAGCCGCCGCCGAAGGCCTGGACAACCTGGACATCCTGGGCACCGAAGAACTCGTGGCGGCCATGCTCGCCCACAGCGCGGGAGTACACGCCGCCGTCGCAGCGGCCAGCCCGGCCATTGTGCACACCGTCGACGCCGTTGCGGAGCGGCTCCAGCGCGGAGGCCGCCTTTTGTATGTGGGAGCCGGGACGGCCGGTCGTTTGGGTGTGCTCGATGCCAGTGAGTGCCCACCGACATTCGGCACCCCGCCGGGACTCGTCGTCGGGCTGATCGCAGGCGGACCCAAAGCGATCCAGCACCCTGTGGAGTACGCCGAGGACAACGCAACGGCCGGGGCACGCGACCTGCACGATATCAACGTGACCGAGGCGGACGCCGTCGTCGGAATCACTGCCTCCGGGCGGACCCCTTACGTGATCGGCGCGCTGGAGGAAGCCCGGAAGCGCGGCGCGTTCACGGCGTCGCTGGCGTGCAACAAGGGCTCGGCCGTGAGCCATGTGGCGGATGCGGCGATCGAGGTGGTGGTGGGTCCGGAGTTCATCGCCGGCTCCACCCGGTTGAACTCCGGCACGGCGCAGAAACTTGTCCTCAACATGATCAGCACGCTGGTAATGGTGAAGCTGGGAAAGACCTACGGAAACCTCATGGTGGACCTGCGTGCGACGAACGAGAAGCTGCAGGCCCGTTCGCAGAGGACCGTCCAGCACGCCACCGGGGTTTCCGCCCAGGAAGCCGCCGCAGCATTGGACTCCGTGGGCGGCTCGGTGAAAGCCGCGATTCTGGTGCTCCTGACGGGCATCGATGCTGGTCAGGCCAAGGGTGCGCTGGAGGAAGCCGGCGGTTTCCTGCGCAGGGCCATCGAGAACCAGAAGTAACGTTGCCCGGCAGCGCATAAAGTTGCATGCAGGAGGCCCAATGAATACATACACAGCCGTGCCCAGCGGCGAACAAGTAGTGCAGGAACTGCCGTGGCGGTGGAAGGTTCAAGGCAGGATTTTCCTGATCGGTGGCCTCGGGTTCATGTTCGATGCCTGGGACGTCACGCTCAACGGCATCCTGATCCCCCTGCTGTCCAAGCACTGGTCGCTGCAGCCGGCCGACGCTGCGTGGATCGGTACCGCCAACCTGATCGGCATGGCCGTGGGTGCGTTTGCCTGGGGCACTATCGCCGACACCATTGGGCGGAAGAGGGCTTTCACCGCCACCCTCCTGATCTTCAGCATCTTCACCGTTCTGGGTGCGTTCTCGCCGGACATCGTATGGTTCTGCATCTTCCGCTTCATGGCCGGCTTCGGCCTTGGCGGCTGCATTCCCGTGGACTATGCGTTGGTGGGTGAGTTCACGCCGCGCAAGCAACGTGGCCGGGTACTGACAGCCATGGACGGTTGGTGGCCGGTGGGCGCTGCCCTGTGCGGGTTCGTATCGGCCTGGCTGGTTGCGGCTTACGGCGACTGGCGGCTCACCATGCTGATCATGGTGCTCCCCGCGTTGCTGGTTTTCTGGATCCGGCGCAGTGTTCCGGAGTCTCCTCTGTTCTTGATCCGAAAGGGCCGGCGGGCCGAGGCAGCGGCCGTCATCGATGGGCTGGTGGACGCGACCGGGGCTGAGCCGCGGGCTTACAGCCTGCCCGAACCCCAAGCCGCTCCCAGGCTCTCGGCGGGTTCCGCGTGGACCCAGTTGCAGCGGATCTGGCAGTTCAACTGGAAGATCACGACGGCTGCCTGGGCTTTGTTCTTCAGCATTCTGCTGGTCTACTACTTGTCTCTGACCTGGATGCCGCGCATTCTCATCGGCGCGGGGTTTGAGGAGTACAAGGCGTTCGTGACCACGGCGGGAATGGCCGCCGTCGGGCTTTTGGGCGTCGTGGTGGCCGCAGTCCTGGTGGAGCGTGTGGGACGCAAGTGGATCCTCGCCATCACCGGTCCGCTGTCCGCGTTGACGCTGGTGATTGTGGCGTTCGTGGTGGATGTGCCTTCCGCGGCCGTGTTCTGGCTGCTGGTGTTCGGCTTTGTGGTGCAGGTGGCCATCCCGGTCCTGTACGCCTATGTTTCCGAGCTGTATCCGACGGAGCTGCGTGGCTCCGGCTTCGGCTGGGCTTCTACGTTTTCCCGCATCGGCGCCGGATTCGGCCCATTGGTGTTTGCTTCCTTCTTCTGGCCGGAGTTCGGGTTGGCGACGTCGTTCGCGCTGGCGGGTGGGCTGGTGCTGCTCTCGGTGCTCTGGATGGCGTTCTTCGCCCCGGAAACCAAGCAGCAGATCCTCGACTAGCCCGTTTAGCCAGCGAGGGGACGGGGGCCCGTGGGGCGCCCGTGCGTGGGCCCGCTCAGTTGGCTGCGGCGGCGAGCTCGGCGAGGGTCTGGACCAGGAGGCGGCGCTCCACTACCTTGATGCGCTCGTGCAGGGTTTCTTCGGTGTCGTCCGGAAGCACTGATACAGCTTCCTGCGCGATGATGGGCCCCGTGTCCACACCGGCGTCGGCCCAGTGGACTGTGCAGCCTGTGACCTTCACGCCGTAGGCCATGGCGTCGCGGACACCGTGGGCGCCCGGGAAAGCCGGCAGCAGGGCCGGGTGTGTGTTGACGTACTTGCCGCCGAAAGCGTCGATGAACTCCGCGCTGACAATCCGCATGAATCCTGAGGAGACCACAACATCCGGGCTGTAGGACAGGACCTTGTCCCGCAAGGCAGCATCCCACTCCGCACGGGTTTCGAACGAGTTGAAGTTCACCACGAACGTCTCAATGCCGGCTTCGTCAGAGCGCTCCACACCGTAGGTATCGGGACGGTCAGCGCCCACAGCGGCGATCTCGACATCCAGTTCACCCGACTTCACGGCGTCGATGACAGCCTGAAGATTGGAACCGGTACCGGAGACAAGGACAACAATGCGCATTGCACTAGCTTATGGGCGGCTCGCGTAGGCTGGAAAACATGAATCCCGACGTCGGCCACCGGCCGAGCCAGCAACCTCGCTCCGAGGCCGAAAAGTCCGCCCTCGGCGTGACCCAGAACCTCTTCCGCGCTTTCCTTTTGTCGGCTTTGGGCGCGTTCTTTGTGTTCTCCCTGAACGTGAATTACGTGTGGTTGAGTGCCATTCTGACGCTGGCCGCGTTGGTGTTGGGCATCGCGGTTCTGGTGCGAACCGTCAAGTACAAGCACCCGCGGTTGATTCTCTTCGGGACCATTTCAGGCCTGGTGGTGACCGGCGTTATGTGCCTGCTCATCCTGACGTCGGCCCTTTTCTTCAAGCAGGTCAGCACGTACCAGGATTGCGCACGGTCAGCACTGACGGAGTCCGCGAAGACGCAATGCCTTACGCAACTTGAGAAGTCCATGCCGGGCTCGCTCAGGTAGCCCAGCAACACCGGACCTGCGCGCTCAGGCGTGCTCGTCGTCGTACGCTGCCTCGTCCAGGTTGGCCTCACGCAGCTTCTGGCGGCGTTCCAGCCAGGGCCCGACTGCGTAGCCAATCACGACGCCGATACCCACTTCCGCAGCCAGCCAGACTGCCGTCCACAGCGGGTGGGGCCCAATTTCCGTGAGCCGCCCTATGCCGGCAGAACCGCGCGCGACCCACGCCAGTGCGCCACCAAGCAGGCCCGCGACGGAACCAATGAAAGCGCCCAGGAACAGCGTGGACACGGTGGCCGTGAACCAGCGGGCCTTGATCTTGATGGAAAGCCACTCGTCGAAGTGGTTTTCGCCTTCTCGGAGGAACCACCAGCCGGCCAGGATGCCTGCCACTACCGGCAACGCGAGCGCCATGGCTCCGAAATCCAATTGCCCAGCCGGCAGGCTGCCCAGGATCGGGACCGCCGGAAGTGGTCCCACGGAAGTGCCCAGCGGACCCGCGGTGGAGCCGATGCCCAGTGAGAAGCCGGCTCCCGAGGACCATGACAAAGCGAAGATCACCAGGTTGGGCAGGAAGCCGAGTTGGGCGATCGTGAGCACAGCGCCGCCCAAGGCGCCGGCCTGCAGGCCTTCGTAGACTGCGATGATCTCCGTCCAGTGCCACACAATGGTCACAGCCAACAGCACGGCTGCCAGGCACACGGCGGCCATCGCGGCCACGAAACCGGCCTTCAGTGCTGAGCCGACATACGAGCCTGCCCACCGTGAATGCTGACTGGTCTTGGAGAGCCAGGCGACGGCGTCGACACCGATCAGGCGGCTCCAGGAACCGGCCTCGCGTCGGGCGCCGACGATCATGCCCAGGCCGAACGAGATCAAGGGGATGGACATGGCCAACCACAGATTGATGACTACTTCGGGTGTGCGGCACACAAATCCGGTGGCTGCGCCGAACGCCGCGTACACAACGAAAGCGCCCAGGAACGCCTGCCACAGCTGATCGGTGTAGGAGGCGCGGGCCAAGCGACGGCCGGCACGCCATGCCAGCAGGAACGGGATGAGGGTCAAACCCAGCGGAATCAAAGACAACAGTCCCGACCCCGGCTGCGCAGCCGCGGCGCCAACGTTCACGTGAGCCAGTTCCAGCGGCACCCCGTGGATCAGCAACCAGGCCTGGCCGCCCAGCCGCGCAAGGGTGTCCACGGCGCGGTCCTGGAAACCGTCTGTAGCCCACACTCCGACGAGCGGAAGCACCACAACAATGGCCGAAATGAACGCTGCCTGGGCCGCTTCCAACCCGCCCTGCAGCCAAAGGGGCATAGGGAGGCCACGGTTTCCGGTCTGATCAGCGCGCAGTTTCATCGTGTTCAATCGTGCCACGACGAGCCGCTCTCCCCCGTCAGGCGCCCCTGAAATACCGCGAATTTCAGCGCTTTTTCCTGCTGGTCGCCGTAAGATGGGAGGTGTTCTCCCGGGGCAGACCACCACCCCCTGACTGACATTGAAGCCCGGAAACAAACCGAAGCCGGGAACTAGGAGCGGCCAATGGATAGGTGTCACAACTTTTAACAGAAAGTCGTACTAGCAGCTGGTGCAGCCGCCTTGGAATTCTTTCCCAGGCTGCACCAGCCTTCTTTTGCCCACGCGCCCTTTCGCCGAGGGGTTGGCTCTCGGCACTTTGGGGGCGTGCCTTTCGCCGAGGGGTTGGCTCTCGACACTTTGGGGGCGCACCTTTCGCCGAGGGGTTGGCTCTCAGCACTTTGGGGGCGCACCTTTCGGTCGAAACCTCGCCCCTCGCGCCAACCACGACGGCGGTCCGCCGGGTTGGGGCGGCCACACCTCCTGCCCTGCGCCACATTTGTGGTTCCACGCCACCCAACCTGCCCTGCGCCACATTTGTGGTTCCGCGCCACCCAAACTGCCCTGCGCCACATTTGTGGTTCCACGCCACCCAAACTGCCCTGCGCCACATTTGTGGTTCCACGCCACCCAAACTGCCCTGCGCCACATTTGTGGTTCCACGCCACCCAACCTGCCCTGCGCCACATTTGTGGTTCCGCGCCACCCAAATTTGGGTGTCGTCAATGCGTATCCATGGCGGCCATCGGTTTGCGGGTCATAAACGCTCGACGCCGGCCGAGGCGTCGGCACTCACCTCGCCGAGGGGTTGGCTCTCGGCACTTTGCAAGCACACCTTTGGGTCGAGACCTCACCCCTCGCGGCAACCCACAAGACGCTCGAACGCTCACTCACAACTGCGGGCCGTAGATGAACTCCTTGGCATGATTGACGGCCTTCTTGAAGGCGTCGTTGCGAAGTGTCACCTGCTCCTGGTTGGCGCCTCCTTTTGGTTCCACGAACGTGGTGGGTCCGGGGCGCAGCATCCAGATGTCACCTGCCGGCGGCAAATAGAACACCCCGAAGGAGCGATGCTCTGGATCGTCGGTCCAGATGGGGACGACGGCGACCGCGGCACCGGTGTCCGGGTTGATCCACTGCGCCCGGGGAAGGGGTTGTTCGTGGACTTCCGGGTCCAGGAACGGCGCTGTCCCCCTGCCCCAGCGTTGTTCGAACCGCTCGTAGAACGCGGGGATGATGTGGCCGTCATACGGACGCCAAGCACTCATGGATTACTCCTTGGTGTTCTCAGGTTTCTGGACGAAGGTTCCCAACGGGTGGGCCCAAAGGTGAGCGGTGACTGCTCGCCGCTCGTCCCAGGCCGTGCTTCGCGCCTGTGCACCCGGACCTTCACGGGTGTTCCGCCGGCACCAACAATGGATCCACTCCGCCGCGCCCGATCGTATGCCGCCCGCTTTCCTGGGTCCGACAACACGACGTACGCCTGCATGATGGCGTGCAGTTCCTGGAGGTCGGCCGCGGAGGTGGTGTCGCCGTCGTCGACCTTTTGGCGGGTGTCCGGGTGGTGGGTTCGCAGCAGTGCGCGGTAGGCGCGGGTGATTTCACGCGCCGTCGCGTCCAGCGGCACGTGGAGGGTGGCGTAGTAGTCGGGTTGCGTACTCACTGCGGGTTCCGGTTCATGCTGCGGATCAGGCGATGGCCCCCGGCCTGGGCCGGGGGCCATCAATCGGGAGACGACGGGCGGGGGTCGCTTTCATGTGCGCTAAGAAACGCTGTGACGTGGCACGAAGCCTGCGCCCGACTTTTCCGATGCGGCCGCCTCCGTCGTTCCCGGTCGCTGCCCTGCCGGTCGGCCACCCCCGGGTGAGCCTTCCGGCAGGACGGACTGGATTATGCGTTGATCTCCTGCCTCTGCCCATTGGATGTGATTTCAATGCGCCGTGGCTTGGCCTTCTCGGCGACGGGGATGCGGAGTGTGAGTACCCCGGCGTCGTAGCTGGCCTGGACGCCATCGGTGTCCAAAGTGTCACCCAGGATGAGTTGCCGGCTGAAGACACCCTGCGGGCGCTCGGCGGCAATCATCTCCGTGTTCTCGCCCGCGGGCGACTTCCGTTCTGCCTTTACCGTCAGGACGTTCCGTTCGACATCCAACTCCACCGAATCAGGGCTTACGCCAGGCAGATCGAAGGCAACAACGAATTGTCCGTCCTCCTGCCATGCATCCATCGGCATTCCGGCCGGGCGTGCTGTTGTGCCAAAAACCTGTTGGGCGAGCCTGTCGAATTCGCGGAACGGGTCAGTGCGCATCAGCATTGGGTTCTCACTCCTTTGGTTTTGATGCTGATTCTGTTGTAGGTTCCAGCCTGTTCGATCTGTGTTGGCTGGTATAGATTTTTTATAGCACTGGTGAGAGAGTGGTGCAAGTAGCTTTTTGGAGGATTTTCGGAGGTTCTAATGGCGGTTTCGGATCGCGCGAATGCTGCCCAGGAGCACGACGGCGGCCTGCCCACCCCAGCGTCCGACGGCGGCACTGATGGTGGCCGGGACACGCAAGGGGTCTATGCGATCTCAGTTGCCGCGGAACTGGTGGGAACCGGGCAGCAGAACATCCGGCAGTACGAGCGCAAGGGTCTGCTCACCCCCGAGAGGACCGACGGCGGCACGCGCCGCTACAGCGAAAACGACCTGACCACGCTGCGCCGGATCGGGGTGCTCCTGGATGAAGGGTTGAACCTGGCCGGTGTGAAGCGGGTACTGGAGCTCGAGGAGGAGAACCGCGGGCTGAGCGAGGACAACCGTGGGCTGAGTGAGCACAACGAGGAACTCCGCGCGGACAACCGGGGGCTGCGGAAGGATTTGAAGAGGGCACAGGGTGGGCGACCAACCGAACATCAGTAAGTCGCTTCCGGCTTTCCTACTCCCAGTGCGAGTGTTTTCTTCAAGATTCCCCCTGCTTGCTGCGAGTCGGAGACCAGCCCAACCCACCTGTTAACCCACTCTTCCCGCACAGGCCACCCCCGCGCACCCAGTAAGCCACCCGCCGCGACCACCGTGGGAGGCGTGAGGATCGCAATCGTCGCCGAATCATTCCTGCCACTGATGAATGGGGTTACCCACTCGATACTGCGGGTGCTGGAGCATCTGCAGGAGCGCGGGGATGAGGTGATGGTGATCGCGCCGTCGACCTCGGACACTGATGTTTCGAGCGTCGAGAAGGGCGCGTATGTGCACCGGCTTCCCTCCGTGCCGCTGGCCGGTTACACGAATGTGCGGGTGGCGTTGGGTGGTGTGAATCGGGTCAAGCGAATCCTTGCCGATTTCGCGCCGGACGTCGTTCACCTCGCCTCCCCTTTCGTCCTCGGCTGGCGCGCCGTGCAGGCCGCCCACCAACTCGGCATCCCTACGGTCGCGATCTACCAAACCGAAGTTCCCAGCTACGCGGGCCGCTATGGCGTGCCGTTCCTGGAGAACTGGGCCTGGAACCGCGTGGACAACATCCACCTCCTGGCCACCCGGACCCTGGTGCCGTCCACTTTCGCGCTGAACCAGTTGCGCGGACGCGGCATCCTTCGCGTGGACATGTGGCGGCGCGGTGTGGATACCGCGCGCTTCAATCCCGCGAAACGTTCGCCGGCGTGGCGCAGCAAAGTAGCGCCTAACGGTCAGCGCATCATCGGCTACGTCGGCCGGCTCGCCGTCGAGAAGCAGGTGGAGGATCTCGCCGTGCTGGCGGATGTGCCGAACACCAAGCTGGTCATCGTCGGCGATGGCCCGCAGCGCGAAGCTCTCCAAGCCGCGCTTCCCAACGCCCATTTCGCCGGTTTCCTCGGCGGCGAAGCCCTGGCGGAGGCCGTCGCCGGTTTCGACCTCTTCGTCCACCCCGGAGAGTTCGAGACGTTCTGCCAAACCATCCAGGAAGCCATGGCGTCGGGCGTTCCGGTGGTGACCACGGGGCGCGGCGGCCCCTTGGACCTGGTGGAAAACTCCCGCACCGGCTGGCTGTACGAGCCCGGAAACCTCACCCAGCTCCGCGCCTACGTCCAGGACCTGATGGGCGACGACGCCAAGCGCCGCGCGTTCGCAACGGCAGCTGCCGCTTCGGTCCAGGGCCGGACGTGGCCGGTGCTCAGCGCCGAGCTGGTCCGTCATTACAACGAAGTCATCTCCGGCGTGCCCAGCGAAACAACCGGCCCCTCGGAACTCACCTCAAGCAAAGGACCCTCTTCATGAAGATCTCCGTGATCGGCTGCGGCTACCTCGGGGCAGTCCACGCTGCAACTCTGGCGTCCATGGGCCACACCGTGGTGGGCATCGACGTTGATGCCGCCAAAGTGGAGCAGCTCAACAAGGCGCTGGCCCCGTTCCATGAACCGGGCCTCGATGAGCTCCTGAAGGATGGCCGCACCACAGGCCGGCTCGTGTTCACCACGGATTTCGCGGCTGCAGCGGACGCGCAGGTGCACTTTCTCTGCGTGGGTACCCCGCAGTCCAAGACCTCTGACACCGCGGACCTCTCGTACCTGATGGGCGCCACGAAGAGCCTCCTGCCGCACTTGGCGAAGGGCGCCGCCGTCGTCGGTAAATCCACGGTGCCGGTAGGCACGGTGGAAACGCTTCGCGCGGTGCTGGCCCGACGCTCTGACGTCCTGCTCGGCTGGAATCCGGAGTTCCTGCGGCAAGGCACCGCGGTGAAGGACTCGCTGGTGCCCGATCGGCTGGTGTATGGGGTTCCGGGTGGCAAGGGCGCCGCTGCGGGCGCGCCCGTCACCGCCGTGCTGGATGCGGTATACGAACCTCTGATCTGCGCCGGCATCCCGCGGCTGGTCTGCAACTTCGCGACTGCGGAGCTGATCAAGTCGGCGTCGAACGCGTTCCTGGCCACGAAGGTCAGCTTCATCAACGCGATGGCCCAGCTGTGCGACGCATCGGGCGCGGACGTGAGTGAGTTGAGTGAGGCGATGGGTCTGGATCCTCGTATCGGCAACCGCTACCTGCACGCCGGACTCGGCTTCGGTGGCGGCTGCCTGCCCAAGGACATCCGTTCCTTCCGGGCGCAGGCGCGTGAATTGGACGTACCGTCCGTGGATGAGTGGATGGCGTTGGTGGATTCAGTGAACCTGGACCAGCGTTCCCGCGCGGTGGAGGTGGCCCGCGAAATGTGCCGCGGTTTCCTGTCCGGCCGCACCGTCACGATCCTCGGCGCCGCCTTCAAACCGGACACGGACGACATCCGCGACTCCCCCGCCCTGGACGTCGCCCAGCAACTCGCCGACGCCGGCGCCCACGTCACCGTCACCGACCCCAAAGCCATCAACAACGCGTGGATCCGCTACCCGCAGATCCGTTTCGAGGCCTCCACCAAACGCGCCCTCGATGGCGCCGAACTGGTGCTGCTGCTCACCGAATGGGACGAGTACGTTGCGTTGTCGCCTTCTGTTGCCGGTTCACTGGTACGACGCCGGATGGTGCTGGACGCTCGAAACGTACTGGACGCAGAGGCCTGGCGGGGCGCCGGGTGGACGGTGCGCGGCTTGGGTACGGGCGCGTCAGTGGTTGTCGACGAGGAAGGCACCACCGGCGGTGCCGACCGGAAGCGGCACGCGCGGGCGTAGCCCGCTGATCAGCGCTGCCGCTGTGCGGCCTCTGTTGCAGACAGCAGCCGCGGCTGTTCGGGAAGAGTGTTGTCGACAACCCGTGAGGCGCGCGTCCATGGCCGGCTCTCTTCAAAGTAGAGCCGCTGCCCACCAACGTAGCGGCGCATAGAGGGGTGTTCAGGGTCCGGGTTGCTGCCATCCCTGATAGACATGCGCCTGGCCGTTTCCGCGAAGGGAACATCGAGGAAAACGGAGTAGTCCCAGTGGCCGGCCATCCGGTCGCGGTGGAGGAACATTCCCTCCACCAGGATGATCGCATCGGACGGCGCCTTCCGGGGTTCGGGGTGTAGCGGCACATCCTTTCGGACATCCGCAGCTGCCGGACGATACACGCCGTCGCCGCCCTTCCCGAGCGGGGTGAGGACGTACTTCTCAAGCGCCTCGTAGTCATATGTATCCAGCCAGAATCCCTCGGGCGATGCCCGGCCCCGGCGGTGTCGGACTTCCTGAAGATTGAGGAAATCATCGACGTGAATAATCAGGACGGGACGGGCCTGGGACAACGTGAGCGCTTCCGACAACCCCTCGGCGAAGGTTGATTTGCCACTGCCATCCACGCCGTCGATGCCAACGAGCTGCCGTCCAGCCCCGAGTGCCTGCAAGTCCGCTGCCAAGAGACGGAAAAACCCAGCCTTTCCCATGGTCTCGTTCTCCCCAAGCATCCACCCATGGTTACACAGGGCAGGCTCAGCCATGTGGCACGTAATATGCGACTTTTTCGCTCTCGCCCTTAAGGCGGGTGTTATGGTCGCAGCACGCGCCATCGCATCGGCGCACTAAAAGGGGGCATTACGTTGCAAAAACAATTTTCGCGCGCCGAAAAACAGTCAGCATCCAGCCGGAGTACTCGGCCCAAAGCACTTGGCATCGCGGCCATGGGGTCACTGTTCATTCTGTTGACGGCCTGCGCACCGATTGGAATTGCCAGCTCAGTGAGCAGCTCCAGCGGGTCGCCGGCCACCACCGCATCACCAAAGCCCACGCCAACACCCAGCAAGATCTCGGGAACGTCCTGTTCTGCGGAGAAAAAGACCCAGGTTCTGGCAGGCGAGACGTACGTGTGCGCCGTTGATCAGGCCGGGAAACTGACGTGGTTGGATTCAGCCGCAGCACAGGAACTGAATGACCAGCGTGCCGCCTCGGCCAAGGCAGTGGCGGATAAGGCAGCTGCAGACAAGGCGGCAGCTGACCAAGCCGCAGCGGTAAAGGCAGCAGCGGACAAGGCGGCCGCAGACAAGGCGGCTGCCGACCAGGCAGCTGCAGCGAAGGCCGCGGCCGACAAAGCTGCAGCCGACCAAGCAGCCGCGAACGCGGCACCCAAGGCGGTTCCCGTCGCGCCGGCACAAAGCCAATGCGACCCGAACTATGCCGGTGCCTGTGTGCCGATTGACTCCGACGTCGACTGCGCTGGCGGCAAAGGCAACGGTCCCTCATACGTCCGAGGCCCTGTGACTGTGATCGGTTCGGACATCTACGGCCTGGACAACGACCACGATGGCATCGGCTGCGAAAAGTAAATCCTCGCGCTCCATGGACAAGATGATCTATGCACAGATAGTCTGTGCATAGATCATCTTCCAGAGGAGGCAGCCATGTGGGACTACGAACACACCGTTGAGACTGGCGCGGCACAACAGGACATCTGGCGCCTGTGGGCCGACGTCGAAAGTTGGGGCGACTGGAACGCCGAGATCGAACGGATCGAGATCGACGGCCCCTTCGCTAAGGGCGCTACCATCCTGATGACACCGCCGGGCGAGGACGCCATCGCGCTGCAGCTCGCCGAGGTGGTGCCGGGTGAGCTTTTCGTTGACGAAGCGCGATTCGACGGCTTGCTGCTGCGCACCACCCACCGCATCGAAAAGCTCGACGGCGGCCGCGTCCGGGTTACCTACCGGATGGAGATCTCCGGCGCCGGGGCAGACGATATCGGGCCCGGCATTGGACCTGGTATCACGGCAGATTGGCCCGAGACTATGGCTTCCCTCGTCGAACACGCACAGCTCTGATGCCGCTCAGCCCCGGCGAAAGTCCAGGATTCCTGTTGTGGCACGCGACTCTTCGTTGGCAACGTGAGGTCGCGGCGGCCCTGGCCCCGCACGGCATCACCCACGTGCAGTTCGTCCTGTTGGCGTGCACCTGGTGGCTCAACAAAGAGGGCGGCCATCCCAATCAGCTGGCCGTAGCCCGTCAGGCCGGCACCGATGTGAAGATGGCGTCGCAGGTTCTGCGCACATTGGAACAGAAGGGCCTCATCGAGCGCGAAGTGGACCCTGCGGACACGCGGTCCAAGCGGCTGCGAGTCACAGCGGCGGGGGCAGAGCTGGCCCCGCTTGCCATTGCCGCCGTTGAACTCGCCGATGCCCACTTCTTCGGACCTGCTTCCGGCGGTGACCTAGTCCCCCTGTTGAAGCGGTTGGCGCATCCGGAGGATTAGCCGGCGGTAATTCGCGTCATGGGTCCGCAGTTCGTCGCACTACCCCTATGCCGGGGGTAGGGCCGACGAACGACGAGGATTTTCCAGTGATTACGCACTTCTACCCTGCAGCCCTTCGAATATTCACGAGCATTGTTGCTGTCTGTTCTGCGGTGTCGGCTACCCTCCTGGGAATGGCTCCACCCCCGGAAGGCCTGAAGGTGCTTGATCCCGCGGACCTGCGGGCTACCGCGGTTGTGCTCACCATGGCATTGGGTGTGGTGGCGCCGGTAGCCGCCTTGGTAATGGACCCGTTGAGGTGTTTGCTGCTGAAAGCGGGAGTGTTTGCGGCGTCCGGATTCGGCAACGCCATGATGCTCAGTCCGTTGCTGGTTGTTCCCTTCCAGGAGACTCCCGCAGTGCTGGCGGTGATGTGTTCCCTTGCCATGACCCTCGCCAGCATTGTCACGTTCATGGAATCCGTTGAGCGCAGGAATGCCCGACGACGTGCCAACACCTAGAGCGGCCACACCCAACACCTAATTTCATGCTCTTTGCGAACTAAACCGCGCCCAGGACCACCTAGTTTCGGGGTTTCGATACCTAGGGCCGGAAATCCGGCCATATGGTTCTTTTGTGCCTCCGGAGCAGGGATCCCGGTGTCCTGCGGGTAACCCCACCTGCTCCAGACGTAGGCGGCACTACGGCACGGCTCCACCCCACTACCCCCGGTGGAGTCGTGCCCAGCCGGACCTCATTACACTTAGGTCCGGTTTCGGCGGAGCCGCAAAAGGCGGTAGATGATCCCCGCCGCGAACATCAGCACACCAAGCCCCACGGAGAGCGGCGGCAACGTCATCACCAGACCCACGCAGGCCACAGCGCCAGCCACCTGAAGGAACTTGGGATATCGGCGGTCTTCCTGCGGTTGGGTGTACGCGGCCACATTGGCCACCAGGTAGTAGAGCAGCACACCGAAGGACGAGAACCCAATGGCGCCCCGGAGGTCCGCCACTGCGATCACGAGGCACACCACAACGGCCAAGGCCGTTTCTGCCCGATGCGGGACCTTGTACTTGGGGTGCACGGCAGCCAGCCATGGTGGTAGGTCACGTTCCCGGGCCATCGCCAGGCTGGTGCGTCCGAGGCCCGCAATCAAGGCCAGCAGCGCCCCCAACGAGGCCACGGCCGCGCCGACTCGAACCACCGGAGCCGCCCACGCCATCGAGCCTGTCGCTACGGCGTCGGCCAGTGGCGTCGGTGTCCCGGCTACCCCCTGCGGACCGAGCACTCCGAGCAAGGTAATCGCAATGACGGCGTAGATGACAATGGTGATTCCCAGCGCGATGGTAATTGCCCTGGGGATGGTCCGCCGGGGGTCACGTACTTCCTCGCCCATGGTTGCGATTCTGGCGTAGCCGGCAAACGCAAAGAACAGCAGGCCGGCCGACTGGAGGACGCCGTACCAGCCGTGTGCCAGGAGCCCCTCCCCCACAATGTTCCCGAAGTCCGGGCCGGAACCACCCCAGACTGCTGCAATAGCGATCGCCAAGGCACCCAGCACGGCAACCACGAGCACCCGGGTAAGGCCCGCGGTTCGGGTCACGCCGTGATAGTTCACGGCGGTCAGAAGTACGACGGCGGCGATCGCCACCGGCCGCTCCCAGCCCTGCGGTGCGGCATAGGCGGCGAAGGTCATTGCCATCGCGGCGGCACTGGCCGTTTTGCCGATGACGAACCCCCATCCGGCAAGGAACCCGGGCCATTGGCCGAGCCGTTCACGACCGTAAATGTAGGTGCCCCCGGAAGTGGGGTACCTCGCCGCGAGCTGCGCAGAGGAGGTGGCGTTGCAGAAGGCCACGAATGCCGCCACCACCAGCCCGATCAACAAGCCTGATCCGGCTGCTGCGGCTGCGGGGGTGAAGGCCGCGAAGACGCCGGCTCCGATCATGGATCCCAAGCCGATAAGGGAAGCGTCGAAGGTACCTAGGCGTCGGGCCAACGTGGGTGGCTGGTTCACAAGAGCCCTTTCAGCATCTGCCACGGCACTTATGTATGTGCCATGGGAGGGACGCTGACAGCATATCCAGTGTCACTCGGGCGGCAGTGAATTTCTGGCCAGGATGAAGAGACGATTGCGCGAAGTTGCGCCGGTCTTTCGCAGAGCGTTGGAAATGTGGTTCTCCACGGTCCTGGCACTGATTCCAAGTTGTTCAGCAATCTCCACATTCGAGCGGTACCCGGCCAGCAAGGCTATTTCGGTTTCCCTGTCCGTGAGGAGCATTGACTTCACCGCAATGAAGGAGACCGGTTCGAAGGCTGCCGGGAATCGGGCCGCGAACAGTGATGACTCCCCCGCGAGGACTTCCGCAGTGTCGGAGTCGCCGTCCAGAACATGACGTTTGAGGCCGCCCTGGAGCAACATGCCAACCTGGTAGAGGTCGATGTCCGGTTCGTAGTGCTTCAACAAACTGCTGAGCGTCTTGTGGTCTCCCTCCACCACAGCAGTTGCGATGGCCAGGAACTGTTCATGAACGGTGATGTTGCTTTCCCTGAGGATCCTTTTCAGCAGGTCCAGCACCGGGCGAGCCGGACTCAGGCAGGTGCACAGCAGCGCCGTCATCATTCCTTCCAGTACGTAACCGCTCTTCAGCTGCCGGTTGATCAGTTGTAAGGCGCGGCGGTCAAATCCCGCCGGCCGAGTGTTGCTGCCGGCGACCAGTGCGTAAGTCCCCTTACCCACACCAGGCAACGGACCGACGTCGGGCACTTCCGTCCGCGCCTGAGTGGCGATGGATAGTTCCGGCGCCGCCGAAGACGTGGCGTGCCGCAGGCCCGCAAGGCGCAGCATGGCGTCGTAAAGTACATCCACCACAAAGCCCGGCCGGCCCATCGCGAACACGCTGCTCATCAGGTATTCGGCTTCCTCGAAGTAGCCGCGGTAGAGCAGCCCGTGGACCGCGATGTAACTGCTGCTGACCACTCCGAACTGGTCGAGGTTCTTACGGGCTTCGGCACGCCAGTCCAGTGCGAACACCAGCGATTCGTCGATCTTGCCACTGGCAAAAAGGGAGAAGCCGGTGATGAATGGCCGTAGGTGCGGGAAGGTCTCGTCGTCTTTCGTGTCCTTGATGACTTCCAGGGCCATGGTCGGATTGAGGCGGTAAAGATGCATAAGGCCCTCGATCAGCTTGCCGATCCCCGGCACCTGGCCTGTTCCCGACTCAAGTCGGGCCATGGGGACGCGGCTGTGGGATCCGCTGAAAAATAGAATGGCGGCGTCCGCACCAAATTTTAGTCCTGGATGTGTTTCACCCAAGTTCTTCAGAATCCCAACGGCCGAGTTCAATCCCCTGCCCGTGTTGATGGCGAGGAGGGCCTTGGAGATGGTGAACAGCAGCAGGTCCGAAGGGTCTGCGTCGTGGGTTGATGTTTCCGTGCAGACGCGCTGGGCGCGCTTCACATCCACAGGTGCGCCCCAATAGATGCGCAACAGTGCAGCCGCATTGGCGACAGACTTTTCGGCTTCCCACCGTTCAAAGCGGGCGCGCTCACGGACCGTGCTGTGTTCATGAAAGTGCCTGGCCGTAACGGCGTCGTCGCTGCTGCGCTCTCGGCGGAGTGAGGCGAGCACACGGGAGAGGCAGTCTGCGGTGGTGAAGGTGTCGGCAGCCGCTGGCGTTGACTCCAGCACACCAGCGATTCTGCTCCGCAGCAGGTGCCTGTCCCGTAGGGACTTCTGCCCGTTGAAGTAGTCTGCGACCACAGGCGGGCTGACCGCCGCCGTGGCGCCGTTGTGGTGATCGTCCATGACGGACAGCAGGCCCTTGCGCTCGAGCGCATCCAGCACGTCGGGGTGCACGATCTTCTGGAGGACATCGATACGGGCCGTACCCAGAATGGCCATGGTGTTCAACCCCGTAAACTCGTCCGCGGTGAGCTCCGCCAACAACCCCTCGATGGTTCCGCGGAGATGATCGCTCCAAAGCGTCTCACCGGTCATGCGCCACAACCCACCACGCCTGACCAACAGATCGCTCAGTGAGGCGGTCTCTGCGATCTTCACGATGAGGCGAGGGTTGCCGGCCGCCTTGGTCAGAATCCGCGCTGTCGTGTCAGCATCGGCTGATCCGCCCAGCACTTGGGAGAGCAGGGTGTGGACTTGCTCGTAGTGAAGAGGGTCCAGCTGGAGGACGGCTTCCCGCCCGTGGTTGAGGACAGCCAGTTGGCTCTCGGAGAAGGTGACGTTCTCGGGTGCCGTGGCAATCAACGGGCTGCTCGAACGGCCACGGACAGCTTCAAGAACAGCCAAGGATTCGTCGTCAACGAAATGGATGTCATCCAGGATCAGGACATGTTTGCCACTCATGGCCAGGTGACTTGAAAGGACATCAGCCAGATCCAACACCCCGCTGCGGCCTGGCCGCAGATCGAGTCCAAGGCTCTTGATGGCCGAGAAGGGGATGTTCCTGTGTGTACGGAGACCTTCGATGACATGGACCATCGCTCCGGATTTCTCCAGGCTCGCGATGACGTTGCGCACCACCGTGCTTTTGCCGCTGCCGGGTACCCCAACGATGCGCACACCAATGCCGTGCGCTACATAGTCCAGGACACGCTGGACCTCTACATCGAACACCCGATCCAACCTTCTGCTTCTGTGCATGACCGACATTCGGCTCACCTCGCAGGTTAGATCTTGAACAGCGGACTAGGTGCTGAAAATGGCTTGCACAGGCGAGATCTGCCAAATC
The DNA here is from genome assembly GCF_021919345.1 of Paenarthrobacter nicotinovorans. Lineage (NCBI taxonomy): Bacteria > Bacillati > Actinomycetota > Actinomycetes > Micrococcales > Micrococcaceae > Paenarthrobacter > Paenarthrobacter nicotinovorans. The sequence goes on along the minus strand of NZ_CP089293.1, from coordinate 1,158,017 downwards.
TAGGTGATGATTTGGGTCGATTCAGGTGGTGAGCGGCATCAACTAGGTGGTGGCGGCGGAGTTCGCGCTGGTGTTTGGTGTTCGGGCAGATCATCGGTACCCCTTGCGTCGTGGTCTCTTGCTACCGACGCTACGGTCTGCGTTGGATGAATTACATTGGTGTAATTCGCTATGTGGATATGTATTCGAATCCACTCTCCATCGGTAGTAGACATCTTCTACCCGGGGAGCGACAAAAGGAGGATACGTCCCTGACCGGCAGGGCTCAATGCCCACGGGACGCCTCATGGAGGGAGCCGCAGGCCGCTGGTGTGATCGCGGAGTAGGGAGCGGAGTCGACCCGACCTACGAACCTAGGCGGGCTACACCGAGAAACGCGGACTAGGTGGCAAAACCGTCATGCACAGACTCATATGCGGCTTTCTAGGTGGCGAAAAGAGCAAATTTAGGTGCTGAATGTTGTCACCTAAGTGGTGCCGACAATTGGGAAACTCTTACCTCATAACCCTCAAATAAAAATGCTTGACAAACTGCCGCTCCCGGCTGAGAGTATTGACAATCACCCGCGCAGTCTGCGGCGCAACGAGCCGCCAACAGCGAGAGTGATTTCTCATGCATCTGCGAGCAAATGCAACACATTTCTGCGCACAATTCCCATTTCCATTGGGGGAAACACGATCATGAAACCACGCTCCAGCATTGCCGCCGTATTTCTATCCGCAATCATTGCCACGACGGCGGTTCCCGCTCATGCCGCCAACGATCCTGACAGCACACAGACGCTCAAAGGCATGACCACCCCTAGATCTACATCAAACAATGGCAACACGATGCAGCCAACCCTCAAGAAGGGAGAACCAACTTTCTCAACCACTGCACTGACCGACGCGGGGATAGGCACTCCTACCCCGTGGGGCGACGTCAACATTTATCACACAACCGTCGTCCAGAGTGCAAATGTTTACGGCGATGGCGCTTGGTACGCGTGGCAGGACTAGGCAAATAACCCGCAGTCTTGGGGCCGGCCGTCAACGGCCGGCCCTCCAATGATGAGGACTCATGCTACGCATATTAGATCTTTCCAAACGCTATGGGCGTAAGGACGTATTGCTCAATGTATCATTGACTCTTCCTTCGATAGGAATACATCTACTTCGCGGAGATAATGGAAACGGTAAGACCACTCTCCTAAAGTGCTTGGCTGGACTGGAGAGGTACCAGGGAAGCATTCTTTGGCATAATGGTTCATTGGCGAATAACGTTGCCGCAGCTTTCGATGACTCCACAGTACATGGGAGTCTCACAGGTGCACAGAACTTGGGAGCCTTACTGGACGCATCGCCTAGGGCGGTTCTGGAGGAGCCTTCGGTGAAGGCATTTTTCAACCATGATCTACTTGCAAAGCGATCGGCAACCTACTCCCTCGGTCAAAAGAAAAAGATTAAACTAGCGGCCGCTTTTGCATCTGGGAGACCTTGTATCTTGCTGGACGAACCGCTATCCGGCCTGGATAACACGGGCCGCACCGCCTTACTAGAGCTATTGGAGCACGCTTCAGATAGGAGCTGTGTGCTCATCTCTGATCATGAATCCTCCTTCTATCGGGACGTCGCCTCCTCTGAGTTCTCAATACGATGCGGAAAGATCCAGCGAAATGCAGGCGAACCACTAATCCAGGTCGACGACTTTGATGAGTAACCTACTCCGTTCCATACGAACCGAACTGAGGTATCAGTACTGGGGCAGAATGCTGCTGCTGCCCATAGCCGGACTATCGCTGTCTCTAGTGTTCGCATTCACTGGGAGTGTCAGCAACGTAGATGCCAGCATGACTCGTCTCCAGGCGACGGAGGCCCAGGCATCCGCTAATGGGGTTTCCCTGCCACAGGCAATGGAGCAACCCGTAAGGTTGGCGGTCCAGGACGGTCAGAAGCTGGTGGACAATCCGCTACGTTACGACTATGAACGAGCCTATTTCGCTTTCCAAGCTCTTGAAGGGACGAACGCAGTCGGTACCGGGCTTGAGATGATCACGTTCTTGGTCATCCCACTACTTTTCTTCATATACGGATGCGGAGTGGCGGCTGGTGACGCTCGTCGTCGGATCCTGAAGGATAGGGTGGTGATGCAAGGCGCCAGGCCATACGTCGTGGCGAAGGCGTTTACTGTCGTAATCGTTTCCCCGGCTGCCGTGTTGATTGCAGCCACGTTGAGTCTGGTTGCGGCGCCTGTCCTCAGGGCTGCGTTTCTGCCCTCGGCCGGTGGGAGCTTTCCTTACCCTGTAGCTGAAGCCTCAGCTGGAAGCCCTGCAGTCCAGATTGCATTCAGCGCGTCAACGGCGATCCTGTTCGGGCTACTTGGTCTATTTGTCGGGTTGGTGACCAGAAGCATGCTGATACCATGCTTGGCCGCCGGCGGGCTGCTTATGGTGGCGCCCTTCGCAGGGCCCTACGATCCGCGAAATATCCTTACGGCCGCCGGAGAGGGCATCTTCAACTATTGGGGTGGATTCAGTCCACGTCCGCCATTCCCTGTTCAGGTAGAAGTCGGATTGGCCTTCATGGCGGGGGGCTTGGTTTTGGCTGGCCTGATGTCCATAGTTATCTGGTCGCGCATGACGAAGTTTGTCTGACGATGGGTTGAGGGCGACAAAAAAGCAGGGCCGGTCAGTGACCGGCCCTGCTTTTTGCGTTATCCGAAGACTAGATAGCCTGGATGTTTACTGCCTGGGGACCCTTGGGGCCCTGCTCGACGTCGAAGGAAACCTTCTGGTTCTCTTCGAGGGAGCGGTAACCCGAGGAGTTGATCGCAGAGTAGTGAGCGAAAACGTCCTGGCTGCCATCTTCAGGAGAGATGAAGCCGAAGCCCTTTTCGGAGTTGAACCATTTCACGGTACCTGTAGCCATTTTTTTCAGTCCTTACTGAAGGTGGAGATTCTCCCGACTTTCGGGTCTCCGGTGTGGGGTGTTCTCCACCGTTACTTCAGAAGGTCACGATCCAGATGGATCATGGGGACTGCCTGAACTACCAAATGCCAAACACAACAACACCATCAAGTCTACAGAGTTCTGAGCAGATAGCTAGTGCTGGGAAATGTTTTATCCATCGGATGTGCCGGATTGGCCTGGAATCGGCTGATTTATGGTCCCTGAGGTGCCTGTGCAGCGGCGGATTCCGGAGCTTCCTGCTGAAGTTTCCCGTCGGTGCCCCGGGCCCAGTGACGTCCGTCGCTGTCCATGAACGTCACATTGCCCATGTAGTCGACATTCCCCGGAAGGGGTTCGCAGACATGACTCGCGTCGATGTACGTTGGCCAGCGATCCTGATGGCTGAAGAAGTAGCGTCCCGGAGGGAGAATCTTGGCGGTCGCCTTGATCGCCGGGATCGGGACGCCTTTCCGGGTGACGCCTTCGGGCCGCTCAAGGGTCAGCCGGAAGATCGGTGCCTCACTGGAGTTGACCAGCTCAATCCCCCACTGCTCTTTGCCCTGGTACTTCTTGCTGACGGGCCAGAAGGCAATCCGCCCGGCCTGGCGCCGCTCCGCCGTCGTTATTGCTCTTTCGTCCCGTTCTGCCTCCAAGCGGCGCATCCGCTGGGACTCCTCCACCGTCTGCCGCGAATGGCGTGCTGCCTTGGCGACGAAGAACAGCGCCGTAGCTGTAGCCAGCGCCCCAATAATCTGCGCTATATCCACCCAAAAATCCATGCCCAGCCTTTCCGAGATCCGCCTTCACGTGCCCTTCCTCTGATACAAGGCACCTCTTGTATGTGATCCGAGCCGGCCGGATATGACGGCGTTCGCGTCACGACCCGGCCTCAGCCCGCACTTCTCCTAAAGGAACACTGCGAGCGCCCAGGGGGCCAGTCACATTGAGTACCACCGAGATCCCGCATGGCGGATCGTCGTCCGATCACGCGCATCCCAAGAGTCCTTGGAGCAGTCATTTGCTGCGGAACTTCGACCTCGAGGTCATCATTGAGATCTCTGGATGCGAGCGCAGCGCCTCACGCCTGCTGCGCGGGGAGCCGTTGTCCGGAGTCGACGTCGGACCTCTCGCCATGGCGAATCATGCCGCCCGGCACATGGGCTACCTGCCGCTTTTCGAGCTGGGCGGCAAGGCGCCGTCCGTTGCTCCCGGTGTGGAGGATGCGCTCCGCAAAGTTCTCCCCAACGCACTGTTCCCAAGGGGTGGCCGGGCGTAAAGTCCACCCATGGGACGCATCCCGGATACGGTCATCATCGGCGCAGGCCAAGCCGGCCTGACGACGAGTTATTGGCTCACGCAATTCGGCGTGGAGCATCAGCTCCTGGAGCGGCGTGACACTTTGGGTGGCGCTTTTCAGGATCGTTGGGACGGCTTCTACATGAACACGCCCAACCTTTCGCTGGACCTTCCGGGGATGCCGTTCGACGACGGCGACCGTGACGCCTTCATCCCCCGCGACGCCGCCGTGAACCTTTTCAGGCGATACGCGGAGCTGATTGCGGCGCCGGTCCACACTGGCGTTGACGTGACCCGGTTGTCCGTTTCTCCGGAGGGCGGGTTCCTGATCGAGTCCTCCCTAGGGAGCCTGCGAGCCCGGAACGTCGTCCTGGCCACGGGCGCCTATCAGGTGCCCAAGGTTCCCGCCCCGGCCGTCAAGCTCCCCGCCGCCGTGACCCAGCTGCACACCCACCATTACCGCAATCCGGAGCAGCTGCCCGACGGTGCCGTGTTGATCGTAGGGACCGGCCAGTCGGGCGGTCAGATCGCCGAGGAGCTACACGACGCCGGCCGCGACGTCCACCTCGCCATCTCTGTCGTTCCCGAAGCCCCTCGCCGCTACCGCGGCCAGGACCTCATCTACTGGATGCTCGAGACCGGCAAACACGGACCTGACTACGGCGTCAACGCCCTCACCCGTGAGGCACTGCCCTCCCCCGCGTTGCGGTTTGCTCCCAATCCCCTGCTTTCCGGTACCGACGGCGGCCACAGCATCCACCTCCGCGAGCTCGGCCGCCGCGGCATGCACCTGCACGGTCACCTTGAATCAGTCGACGACGGCGTCATCACCTTCAGCGACGACCTCCCCGAACGCCTCGCAACCGTTGAGTCCGCGTTTGGACAGCGTTCACGCAAGGCGATTGATGCGTATATTGCGGCAGCGGGGATCGATGCACCGGAGCAGGCGGCTGCGGAAGCGGATGACTGGTTGCCTGCGGAGCCTTCGCGGGTGAGCCTTGCGGAGGCGGGCATCACTTCCGTGTTGTGGGCTTCCGGATACAAGCTGGACTTTGGGTTTGTGGACCTGCCACTGGTGGATGAGTGGGGCTATCCGAAGCACTCACGGGGAGTGACGGAGTTTCCCGGGCTGTATGTGGTCGGGTTGCCGTGGCTGACCCGGCACTACTCGTCGATAGTTGGCGGCGTGGGACTGGACGCGGAGTACGTGGCGGGGCGGGTTGCTGGGAGCTGACGGATGTTATTGCAGCAAGCTGACATCCTTCAGATCCCCAATTCTTGGTTAGGCTCCACGGGCTCCGCATGGAAACCACCGCCTGCAGAGATTACACGGGGCCTTAATCCTCCGTTTCCTCTCCGTTCTTCTCGCCACGCCAGCGCAAGACACGCTCAGAAAAGCCACTCGAAAACTTCCCAGTTGCTGATTTCGCCTCATCAAGAGTTTCTCTGCCCGCCCTTCGAGTGGCATCGAACCTCTCCGCACCAATTTCCAGCACGTTGTCTGTCGCAATCTTTGCGCGATCGACCGTCTCCGCAGTCATGCGCCTAGCTGCGTCCACACCTCCTGCCCCGGTTTCCAGAGCCCTATCTCTCAGCTCGGCTGCTGCATCTATCCAGCGTTTGGACTCAAACTCCGGCCGCCCCCGCTCAAGACCGAGTGACCCGTGAAAGTCAACCACCCCTGTTGCCACCCGATTGCTGGAGGAAACAACAGCCCGGGATGCTCCGGGGTGCAGCAACACCTTTGCGTTCGCCTTCTCTGCGGCCGCGTCCATGCGTGACAAGAGGCGTTCGGTGCTCTGCGAAATCAAACTCAGGCGCTTGTGTCTGGCCGCCTTTAGTCCAAGGCGGTGCCGGTCCAGTTCTCCGGGAGACGCATCCAGCACCCGGTCGAGTTCGAGCAAGGCAACGGCATCTTGGAGCTGGAAGCAACGAGCAAGCACGGCGAGCCATTCGCGGACCTTTGGTTCGATCTCACTGATGACTTCAGCCACTTCGCCCAGTTTGCTCTTCCGTTCTATCTTCTCGGCGAGAGCATCGAGTTGACGTAGCGCATATCCTTGGGTGCTTTTCAAAGTGGTTGATGTCGCCTGAACTTTCGACCAGGTCGTTTCCGAGACTTTCCCCACGTGCTCGCGAATCAGAAGCGCCTCTTCAATTTCGATGTCCACTCCGATCATGGCAGCGAACACCGCGTCCTTTTGGGCACGCAAGAGATCATCGACCTTCTCATCGATTGCGGCGAGATAATCGGTGATCTCATTCATAGCCTGCTGCATGGCGACCTGAGACATGATTCCGGCCGCACCAGACAGGACCGCTGGATTACTGATCAGGGTCCCTGGGACTTTGGCGAATTGAACGATGCCCTTGATCTGCCCACCCTTCGCCTGCACGACTCCCAGGTTGAGGCCGGTCGAAGAACTCTTCATAAGCCCGTATTTCTTTACGAGCTCCGCAGACTCCTTAGTGAGCTTGACCCACCGGCCGGAGTTGGCTGCGATCTCGGAAGTAGACTGTAAGGCGCCTGCCGCGGCGCCAATGGCCGGACCTAGCCTTTGCAGTCCAAGGTCTTTCGAGGTCAAACCTTCGGAGGTGAGGAAACGCTGGACAGCGTTTGAGTCTCCAATGACTGCCAGACCATCGCCGTCGCTTATTAGTTGAATTTCGTTTTCCATCGTGTCCCAACTTCCCGACAGCTACAGGTCGCTCTCTGGACTGAGTGTATGTGGAGTAAGGAGAGACAGGACCCAAGGCGACCCCACGTCTCCTCGGCATGGCTGCAGAGCACGGAGAACACTTCCATCCGTGGTCCAAAGGCGGAACCACTTCGCTCCGAAATTTCGTTGACGCTTATGGTCACTGCAGTCGGCGTAAGGCACACGCATCCCGAATCCTGGTCTACTCACGCGCCTCGACCGATGTCGTGCATAGTATGTCAGCGCTGTTAACGCGCTTCCCGTGGATAAACGGCGAATCCATTTAAGTATTCAACTCACGCGTCCCGCGAGCACTCGCGGCCGCTACTCCTGATCGATCTCCGCCATGTTCCCCACCCCAGGAGTCCCCTCAACCAAGGCGTAGCGTTGCATCACGGCACCCTTCGGTGAAGCAACTACGGGCTCGACGAGCCTGAGGTTCGTCGGCACCACCCCATCGGCGAACACCTTCTTCCCGTGGCCCAAGAGGATCGGATAAACCCACAGATTGAGCTGATCGAACAAGCGCTCCGCGAAAAGGGTTTGAACGAAGTCGAGGCTCCCGATGACGTGGATGTTTTGATGCTTCCCGCGGAGCTCCCGCAGCCCGGCTACCGTGTGGGCGCCGAGCAGCGTGGAGCCCTCCCACTCAAGCTCCGGCGACTGACGCGAGGCCACGTACTTCGGAATCCGGTTGAACAGCTCCGCGATTTTGCCATTCTGGTGCGGCCAGTACGAGGCGAAAATGTCATAGGTCCGCCGTCCCAATAGAAGTGCGTCCATCCCAGCCATACCGGAATCGATCTGCTCGCCGACAACCTCGTCGATGAGCGGCGCCTGCCAGCCGCCGAACGCAAAGTCGTTGGCAGTGTCCTCTTCCGGCCCGCCCGGTGCCTGCGCGACCCCATCGAGGGTGGTGAACAGGTCAATGTGGATCAGTCCCATGTCGGGTTCCTTCCCTGCTGCCTGCCGTCACCCCGGCGGCAGGATCAAGTCGAGAGTTCCACAGGAGGGACTGTCAGGCAATGGTCACCGGAAAGATACGACGACGCCGACAGCATCTTGCGCTGGCACAGGCCCACCGTCTTGGCCTTATAGACGAGAAGCCGGGCTAAGCCGAGTCCCGCATTTTCTCCGCGCCCTGGCGCCGCTCAAGAATCACCCAGGCCACCGTCGTCGGGGCCCCTATAAGCACCAGGAGCGTCATGCTCCAGAACCCGTCGATCACTTTGGTGGACTGCAGAGTCAAAACAGCTAACAGCAGGACTGTGGCTGCAATGTTCAAAATGCGGAGCTTACGTGCCGTAGTCATTTTCAGAATCGTCCCCCTACGATGTCGTCCAAGAAGCCTAACGTCATCCGCAGAAAGCAACGACTTTCTAGGCTTCCTTCAAGTCCAGCTGAGGTGCCGGTCGGCGGAACCCGCGGGTCAAGTACGCGAGCCAGACCAAACCAACTGCAGCCCATGCCAGACCGAAGCCGATGGACAACCCGCTCAAACTCGTCCACAACCAGACCGTCAGCGCGAACCCAATAGCGGGCAGCACCAGGTTGTGAACGACTCCCCTGGCTCCGCGGGCCTTCTCATCAATGAAGTAGTGCTTGATCACGGCGAGGTTTACCACGGAGAACGCAACCAGGGCGCCGAAGCTGATGAGCGATGAGATGGTCAGAAGGTCCAAAACGAAGGCCAGAAGCGAAAGGGCTGAGGTCAATAGGATCGGCAGCACAGGCGTGCCAAAACCGGCGTGCAGCTTGCCGAGGGCAGCTGGGAAGACGCCGCTGGGACCCATGGAGTGGATGATGCGCGAGACCGATGCTTGGGACGTCAGGGCCGACCCGAGGCTGCCTGCGATGTAGGCAGCAGTGAAGAAGGCGACCAACAGGTTCCCACCGGCTGCGCCAATCACTTCGATCGCGGCAGCGTCGACGTCGTTAAACGTGCTGACCGGGAGAACCAGATGGCTGATGTACGCCAGTCCCAGGAAGATCACGCCGGCCAGGACCGTGGTGATCATAATGGCTCGAGGCAGGTTTCGCTTGGGGTCCTTCGTCTCTTCGGCGAACGTGGACACGGCGCCCAACCCCAGGTAGGAGAGGCACAGAATCGCGGAGTCGGCGAAGATCGGCGAGAGGCCGTCAGCGCCGTCGGCTCCGGTGAAGGGTGCCAACAGGTCGACGGTGCCCGCGCCGGTGATGGACGAGAGTCCCAGGGCGACGAACAGCACGATGAACAGCCCCTGCAGTCCGACGACAACGAAGTTTGCCTTCGCGATCGCCGTAATGAGGACTAGATTCGAGTCAGTAGACCAGAAGTCCGGCCATGGAGGGTTGCTGCCCATACCGACCCAAACTGTCCAACAGATTTGGCCAAGGCCGGGATGTCGTGTGAGATCCGTCACGCGACATAGCCTGGCATGGAGGCGGACTTCATTTTTCCTGCAGCATTCCGGGACCCGGTCAGGGCAAGGGCGACCTTCCAAAGAGCTACGGAGTACAACAGGATTTGCCCCTTGGGCGACCGAAGGGTTACTTGTTACTGCTTCCCACAAAATGTCTGTGTCCTCTGGCAGGGTCAGACACGCAGGCCTGAGCGGCAAAGACGAGACTCTTCGAAATGAGATGATGAACGACATGACTACGACCCCCAAACTCACCGTGCTCGAAATCTGCGCCGGAGCTGGAGGTCAGTCAGTTGGCCTGGAGCAAGCTGGTTTCGGTCATTCACTGGCGGTCGAAATCGACAAGGACGCCGCCGCAACCCTCCGCCTAAATCGACCTTCATGGGACGTACACCATGGTGACGTCCGCGAAGTCAACGGCAAGGACTACAAAGGTATCGATCTTCTCGCAGGGGGCGTACCTTGCCCACCGTTTAGTATCGCTGGAAAGCAGCTGGGCGCCGACGATGAGCGTGACCTTTTCCCAGAAGCGCTTCGCCTCGTGAAAGAAGCAAATCCGTCGGCTGTCATGCTCGAGAATGTTAAGGGTCTGGCATCAGCGAGGTTTTCGACTTACCGTCAGTCAATTCTTGATGCACTCGAAGGTCTTGGCTACGAAGCCGACTGGCAGCTCTTCTACTCGAGCGAATTTGGCGTCCCACAGCTCCGACCCCGGTTCATTCTCGTGGCCGTAAAAAGGCGGTACCACAAGAAGTTTGACTGGCCCGCAGCTCACGGCACTCCGCCGACCGTTGGCGAAGTGCTGCTGCCGCTAATGAAGAGCGGGGGCTGGGCCGGTGCCACAGCCTGGGCGAAGAAAGCCAACGGCATTGCCCCGACTGTTGTCGGGGGTTCCAAGAAGCACGGCGGGGCTGACCTCGGTCCGACGCGAGCCAAGGCGGCCTGGCTTCAGCTCGGAGTAGACGGCAAGGGCATCGCCAATGAAGTTCCGGGGATCGAAACGCCCCTGGACCACATTCCCCGTCTGACCAACGAAATGGTTGCCCGCGTCCAAGGGTTCCCGTTGGACTGGCAGTTCTCTGGCAAGAAAACATCCGTCTATCGCCAGATTGGGAATGCGTTCCCACCCCCGGTCGCTGCAGCCATCGGGACTTCCATTGCCACTGCCCTAGGCGTCAAGGCCCCTGCCAACCAGCAGTTTGAACAGTCGGTGGAGCGTCACCTACGCGCTGCTAGCTAGAGGCCGACTTCTTGTCGGCTTTACGCGCCTTTTCGCGTTGGCGAATTTCCGCTGCAACGTCGCCATGCGGCCATGGCGTCCATGCTGTTAGCTCGTAGTAGCTACGCTTGCGTCCGTCCTCGTATCGATAGTGGACCCTATACTGCCAGTCAAGGACTTTTAACTCGCGCATTCGCTTCTGCCAGTCCTCTTGGAATTGGTGCATGCACGCGACCACGGCAATAATCTGGCTCGGCGCCAACTCACCAGCTGCCTCAAAGGCCTTCAGCGCTTCGCCGATGCGCTTGTGCGGCTCGAGCCAGGTCGCGGCGGCTCGTATCTTATCCGTGTGCTGGTCGATAGACGTGAAGTAGTCGCGCTTGCCGTTGTTGCATTCGTGACAAAGGGCCTGGAGGTTATCTATGTCGCTATCCCCGCCCCACTTAAGGGGAAGTTTGTGGTCTACCTCAAGCTTTACGCCGTCTTCATTTGGCGTCTTGCCGCACTGTGCACATCGCTGGCCGAGGAGGACCTGAGCTCGAAGTCGGCGCGAGATTCCGATTCTTCGAGGCTCGGTAGGATCTCGAAGTCCTTCCAGAACGTACCTCGGCTTGCCGTCGATGCGGCGACAAGGCACCTCAATCCCGTATACGTCTCGGAGGTCGCGAACTCGACGATCTGTTTGGGAATGACTGGCCCCAGCGACGGCGGCAGCGTGGGCCCGAATTTCCACCATCGTTGGGGGATCGTTCTTTCGCTCGTGGAGGAAGTCGTAGAGTACGCGGTGCGGTCCGGATGCGATTAGATCGAGAAGTTCGGGACTGCCTGGCTGCGGCAGTAGCAGAAAGTCAACGATCATTGGGCGAGGATTTTGGGTGCATGTGATGGTGTGGCTGTAGGTTCGCCTTCAATACTTCGCCAGTGCCGTCCCTCGAGATGGACGGAGTTCGCCATCGCAAAGTCGACAGGGCCGACCCGAATGCTGACCAGCTCGCCAGGCTCTGGCACGACGCAGCCGAGAGATCGGGCGATCGTTGTTTGCGCACTGTAGTCACCTCCAAGTATGAGGTAGCCTTCCGACCGAAGAACACTACGTGCACCACCGTTCTCGCGAACCCTCTTCATAAAGTCATCCTGTTGAGCGACGGTCGCAATGATGTTGCGTGAGATCCTCATGTTCGTAGCGACTCTCAACAGCTCATTGACGCGGGCCTGGCCGCTTCTAGGCGCGAAAATCCGAGACACGTGCGACGCGGGCAGCTCCAATAGAATGTTGGGCTGCATTTCCGCGTTTTTGAACAGCCACCGAATGCGAGATTTCCCAAGCGCATTTAGGCTCCCTTTCTGGTCTCGATTCATGCCGACGTTTCGGTTTTCTGGCGTCGCGCGGACAAGACCTATACTCCATGTGGATTTTTCGTCACTTGCGACGGAGCCCAGAATAATGTGGTTGATACTCTCGGGTGGGAGCATCCATTGCGCGGTCGCCGAGTACTTGCTATCTACCTCGTACCCGGCAATTTTGTAGTCGAGGACTTCGCCATCATCGAAGCCGAACTCGCGCTGCAAGTTAATTTCGATGAGCGTGCCGTAGTGTGTCTTTTCCGTCTTGAACAGCTGATCCCAGCGGTAGCGCCCTGTCCTTTGACCGTCATAAAGCTGGTCGAAGGTGGATCGAAAAACTCGGGCCATTCGGCTGCCGTCGGGGTCCGCTGCCAGGAGTGTCGTGGCAACTGCTTCGAGTTCAAGATCATCCGGGATGGACGGTTCGTCCAGCTCAAAGGGCAACATGACCCTTACCCTATTGCACCGCCGCGCCAACCCAGAATCGGAGAGCTGACTAGCCACTGACCAGGTCTAATGGGCCGTTTGACGCATGCAAGTATTGGACGCCAAATTGTCATGGGTGCCAGCTTGAGTTGCCCTGCGAAAGGTGAGGCCAAATTGAGGATCAACAGCACGAGTGGCAATCCAGATTGTCGGAGGAATTCTTTCCGAGTCGCGCGAAGTCGCCGGGCATATGCCTTCTAAGTCATTGAGGGAGCACTTCAAATACGCGAGCTTGCGACTTGGGCGCACCCCGTAGTCCGGCATGATGGGCGGGTTTGCCCCCGGCTTTGACTCCTTGAACTAGCGGGACAGGGCTCGTGGAAGCATGTTGACTATGCCCCGGCCGATGTGGCGGAGTTTCGCCAGGATGTTATTGATTTGTCCCACAAGGACGAAGAGCCGCTGGCGCAGATTGCAAAGGATCTGGGTTGCGCATCTCTGTTTGGGGCGCGCCTGTGATTCTGGCAGATACCGGCGTGGGATTCGAAGACCGCGCGGCTGGCTCTATTGCTGCGCTCAACGCAGGCGGAGTCTCCCGCGTGAATCGATTCCTCCTAGTACGGTACGCAGACGAAGGAAACGCAGGGGCTGTTGCTGCTGCTGTCGAGGCCCTCACAGACAGCGTTGACTACTTCGATGCCAATTCCCACGTGGACCCGAGCGATGGTGTTCGTGATGCGGTGAGGTCGCTTCAGCCAGGGCCTGTGATCTTGGATGTTTCAGCGCTCACCAAGCCTTTGATCTATTGCTTCACGAAAGAGCTGCTCAGCACCGGGCGCCAAGTCTTCATTGTCCATAGCGCGGCGACAACTTATGAACCACTGCCGGAAGAGCTGCAACCCGTCATGGACCTCCTTGACGCAGGGAAGTTCCCGGAAGGACTTAAGAAGCTTGACGCCATCACCCCGGGGGAAGGAACCGAGTTCGTCCCACTGTCCCTGGGGCATCCTTGGCTCGACGCTTCGCTCCGATCAATTCTTGTCGCGTTTGTAACTCTCAAGTACCGCAGGCTCGACTCGCTGCTGGAGAGTGTCGCAACGGACAAAATTATTGGCGTCAGGACCACCCATTCCAGCACACCGAAGGGCATCGAGAGCAGAGCGGTGGGTTTGATCAGTGACTACCTCGTTGCAAGTCAGAATGGTGAACTCCGTTCGGTCAGCGCCATGGACGCCGCCGCCACCTACGATCTCCTTATGGAGTACTACGACCAGTACGTCCTCGACAACGCATATCGCATGGAACTAGCTCTTACAGGTACCAAAATGCAGACAGTGGGAGCCGCGGCGTTTGCCTCGGTCGCGAGAGTTGCAAACGTGCTTTATTCCATCCCGTTGAATCGAGACACCTCTCGTTTCACTCATGGCACGGGACAGACCCGTCTCTTTGAACTCTCCACTCGACTAGCACATTGAGTTCCTTGATTCGAGTCAGTCATAGGTGGGCGCCCCGCGCTGAACCCAGAACAGGCGGTCCCAGGCGGCGAACCAGGGGACGGATGGTCCGGCAACGGAGATCACGATCTGGGATCTCGAGAACGCCGGCCAAGCCACGAAGAGGACGGCCTTCGCCCCGCTGATCTGTGGCCCGTCGCCGAAGACGTAATGAAGCACGCCCGGGCTCGGTGATCTTCTGCCGGTGCACCCGGGGGTGCCTAGGCGCCGAGCGGCCGTGGCCTGCGCGGTCGTCCCGAGGATGGACTAATGCAAAAGCGTGTAGCCCAGAGCGACGGGCTCTCTCGTGGGCCATATCTACGCGGAGCGGACTTTAGACGCTCCGATGGCTTCCTCGATATTGGGCAGATAGGCGTACGTGACCCACCAATCACCAATCACCAACTGAGGATGAGCCAGCACCGCTCCAATCTCCCCCAGGCACGGAAGTCCCACCGGATACCCGTTAACCCACCACGCAGTCCCCCCCTACCCACACAACCGGTCCTGAACCTCCATAAGCGCCGACAGTATCTGGCTGCTCATCAGATCACGTTCGTACAGCGTGCCGGGATTCTGTCGCGCCGACGGCTCCGGAGCAGGGGAAACAGTCATGGTTGCTTCGTACCGCCCATCGCTGGAACTGAGCGCGATGGTCCGGAAGTCGAGGAAACCGCCTTTGGCGAAGAACCGCGGCGCGCCACTGCAGTCCGGGGACCACTTGAACACCCCCAGCGCGAAGGAGCCGATGACAGCCTTCTTCATCTCCGCCAAAGCGCCGGCGGAGATGAGCCGGCCACCAAACAGGGCAGCCATGAAGTCATTGATGTCGGACATGGTCGAGACCACGCTTGGCATAGGGGAACCGAGCCGTTCCAATGCGGTGCCGCCGGTGACACGCTTGCCGTCAATGCTGACGTAGCCCTTGAGCAAGTCAGCCGCTTCCGATACCTCCTCGTCAACGGAAGTGCTGCTTAGCCCCAGGGGGTTGATGATGTCGTCGCGAAGAATCTGAGGGTATGACTTGCCACGGAACTTTTCCAGGATCAGTCCCAATGCCAGGTTGTTCGAGTCGGAGTACTGGAATAGCCCGACAGTTCGCGCTTCCCAAGGCAACGTACCGGCGAGCCGAAGAGCCTGCGGAGTTGTCAGCCCCTGAGAGGAAGCAGACACAAAGTCCTCCAAGCTCCGGATCATCACGTCTCGGTAATCTGGCATTCCCGACGTCTGGGAGAGCAATTGCCTCAGAGTGATCGGGACGGGAGGTTTGAGACCAACCCCAAAGCTCTCCAAAAGCCCGTTGACGGGATCATCAAGAGCGATCAGTCCGTCGTCAACGAGTTTCAACACAGAAACCGCCGTCATGGTCTTGGTAACGCTTGAAACGGGGACTCGATCCTGCGGCCGGGCCGGTTGCCTCGTGTCCAGATCTCGCACCCCGTAAGCCTTCGACCATTCACCACCCGGCCACCGCAGCTGGGCGAGGACAGCCACAGCGTCTTGGTCCATGAAGGTCTGCATCGCGTACTCCAGCGAGCTGATGGCCTCAGCGTCGCTGAACGACGGCGACGGCGAGTCCGAAGGCGATGGAGACGGCGACGGCGACGGCGACGGCGACGGGCCCGGTGATGTGCACCCGGCAAGCACCGATCCGGAGAGCACCGACGCGACCATCACTCCAGCCAGTCGAACGAGCCAGCCATGGCGGTTCATCAACGCACCAACTTGAACGCGAAGTAAGACCTCGGGGCCAGCGCCAGTCCGGCTTACGTCCAGCCGATGATCACTGCCTCCTGGATACGGCTCGGGGCCGCGACGACACAACACCGCGAGCGCATTCCAGCGCTAGGGCTAAATTGATCGTCCTCCCGCCACCCCTGCGGGACAAGCATCAAAACTCCGCTCCCGTCAGCTAAGCACTTTCACCTTCGCCGGCACCGGCCGCCCCGCCGCCGCCCCAGCCCGCTGCACCAAATACACCGACCCCAACACCAACACCGCGCCCACAATCTGCCAGCCCGACAACGCCTCCCCCAGGAACGCGAACCCCAGCACGGTCGCCACGAGCGGGCTCAGGAATCCCAGGAACGAGACCACCATCGTGGGCAGCCGCTGGATCCCCCGGAACCACACGGCGTAAGCCACCAACGCACCAATGACGCTGAGGTACGCAAAGCCCGCAACATTGGGCAAGGTAACCGACGTCGGCAACCCTTCGACCAGCAGCGTTACCGGCAGCAGCATCACCCCACCCATCGCCAACTGAAGGCCGGTAAACCCAAGCAGCCCCACGCCGTCGGGCTTTCCCCAACGTTTCGTCAGAACAATGCCGGCCGCCATGCTCAGCGCACCCGCCATCCCGGCAAGCACACCAATGACCGTCAGCGACGCGTCGGAGCGCAGGACCAGCAAACCGACCCCGGCAGCTCCCACGGCGCACGCCACGACATGCGCGAGGCAGATCCTCTCCCCCAGCAGTAACGCACCCAGGAAGAGCACGAACAGGGGCTGGATCGACCCGACCAACGCCGCCAACCCACCCGGCAACTGGTATGCGGTGAAGAACAGCAGGAAGAAGAACAGCCCGATGTTCAGTGCGCCCAGTGCCGCTGCTTTGAACCACCAGGTTCCCCGCGGCCACGTCCGGGTGACGAGCATCAGCACGATTCCGGCAGGCAGGGCCCGCACGGTTGCGGCAAGGAGCGGCCTGTCGGCGGGAAGGAATTGAGTTGTCACCAGATAGGTGGAACCCCAGACCATCGGCGCGAGCGCGGTGATGAAGAGGTCGCGGGGAGACATCCGAGCCATTGTTCACTTCCATACATTTCGATGTCGAACTATTTGATGTATGACAATGTAGGTGTTGTACTGTTTGAGGTCAAGCATGGGAGGGCAATGGACCGCGACGCAGTGGACACGATTCTTGACCAATGGAACCGGGAGCGCCCCGATCTGGATGTCAGCTCCATGGGCATTTTGGGCCGACTCGCAAGGGCTAACCGTTTGGCGTCACTCGATGTGCAGAGATTCATGAACCAGTTCGGGCTGGAGCCTTGGGAGTTCGACGTCCTGGCAACCCTTCGGCGGTCGGCAGCCGAGGCGCCGCTCACGCCCGGGCAGCTCGCCAGCCTGACCATGATCGGCTCCGCAGCCATGACCAACCGCGTCGACCGCTTGGTGAACCGCGGCCTGATCCACCGCGAAACCAACCCCGGGAACCGCCGTCAGCTACTGGTCAGCCTGACGCCCGAGGGACTTGCCCTGGTTGACGAGGTGATGGAACATCACGTGGAGAATCAGCAGAAGATGCTCGACGGCCTCTCCAAGACCGAACGCGAACAGCTGGCGAACCTCCTGCGGAAGTTCCTCCTGGCAAACAACGACGGCGAACCCTCCTAACCAGCCAGCCTCACCCATGCAAGGATGAGGCGTGGACACTTCCTCTGAGCAGCTGGCGATCGCAATCGGCAAGGCCATGGTGGGTGGTGACGGCACTTCCTACGATGCAATCTCACTATGCCAAGCTGGTGGGCACACTGAGCGGTACGCCATCTCAGTGCTTCCAAGAGGCTTCATATGGTCCGCGACGCGGCTATTGGACGGAACCACCCAGAGCTTTGACCCTCACACCATGACTGTTCAGGTTGACGGCGCAGCCCAGCATTCCCTCTCTATAGAGCGCGTCCCCCGCGCCTTTCCTGAGTCCGTTCAGTTGGCCTTCCCACTCTCCCTCCCCATATGGGGCCGGAGCATGGACAGCTACCATCCGGCGGCCGTGGAGATAAATGCCACAGACACAACACTGCTGCTAAGGCACCGCTCCGACCCAACAATCTTTGGATCCTTCACGTTCGAAACGGAAAGCGGAATCGCGAAAAGCTACTTCACGCCCAGCGAGGTACGGAAGCTGGAGCGCGAGTCAAAACCGGACGACGTCGGAATAGACTTCGGCTTCGTAGCGGGCATTGGGGAGAGCCTGCCACCAGGCATGCAGTATCCCACGAAATCTACGCAGACATAGAGGTGGCATCCAGTCCATCACTACCGGATCACTCAGACTCGCCGGCCTCCCGGGGTGCAGCATTCCGCTTGGCTTTCCGCAGGACATAAACTCCGTAGCACCCGAATCCCAGCATGAGCACGGCTCCCGCGGCCCGCCACCAGACCAGCGGTGGCCACATCGCAAAGATGATCGCCAAGGCAAAGAACATCACTACTTGCAATGGGCTCGGTGCGTTCTTCACAGGCCTTCCCCCCGAACTGGCGAAATCTTCCTTGAACTGTGAGTCTACGAAACAACCCGAATGTCACAGCGTAAGACGACTAACTTTTCATTTCGGAAATTTCCGACATATCATAAACCCGTGCCCTCCGACGTCTTCGGCGCCCTCGCGAACCCTTCGCGGCGGACCATCCTCGACACCCTCCTCGCCGGTCCCCTGACCGCGGGCGAACTGACGGGTCGACTGGAGCTCAGCCGCTCATCGGCGTCGGAACACCTGGCCGTCCTCAAGGAGGCAGGCCTGATCCGCGAGGAACGGCAAGGCAGGCACAGGATCTACCACCTCCAGCCGCAAGGACTGGGTGAAGTCAGCGGTTGGCTGCAGCACTACGAGCATTACTGGAACCAGAGGCTCGATGCCCTGGCCGGTCTTCTGGATGAGGAGAACACCCATGACTGAAAACGCCATCCGCCTCGAGCGCACCTTCCCCCACCCCAAAGAATCAGTGTGGGCCGCCCTCACGACGCCGGAACTGCTCGCCCGCTGGTGGGCGCCTGGCGATATCGCGCCCGTCGTGGGCCACCGCTTCACCATGGACATGGGCGCCTGGGGCCAGCAGCAGTGCGAAGTCACCGCCGTCGAGCCCGGCGAGTCCATCACTTTCGTCTTCGCCGAAGGCAGCTTGGATACGACCATCGCCTGGACGCTGGAAACGGTCGACGCCGGGACAACACTTCACTTCGAACACGCCGGCTTCAACCTGGACTCACCCATGGGACGGCAGGCCATCGAGGGCATGGGCAACGGCTGGCCGGGCCTGCTGGGGCGGATCGAGCAGGTGTTGGTGAGCGTGGGCTAGGATCGCCGCGGTGACGGGTTCCCGCCTATGGCTCGAAGTAGGTGGAGAAGCACTCGTATGGGTGGATCTATGTATCAAGCGGCAAACGACTATTCAGTATCGGAGGATGCCCGCCGAGCTCGCAGCTCCCGCGCGGAGGAATTCGGCCAGTTCGCCTACGTATTCTCTGCTACCGCGCCGAGCCCGCTCTCGATCTCGGGTCCATCGGAAGTCGAGACAGGGCTCGTGGTCGATGCACGCTTCGACCATCCGCCTATTGAAGGTGAAACCAGCCCACCGACAGAATGGCTGATCACCCTCAAGCCCGTTCTCAACCATCCACTGGGTGCCGGGCAGCTTATTGACCTTCTAGCCAAGGAACTTGTTCGATTTGGTCTTGGTCAAATGGTTGCCACGAATCCCACGGAACTGCTCCGGGCACTCGCCAGCGCCAGCGCCCAGCCGACGTCCATAACCATCAACGGCGTCGCAACCGTCGGGTGGAGTCTTGAACTTGCTGAAGTCCGGGGGTTAGTCGCCGGTTCCCATGGTCGGGTGTTCATGTGGCTCGCCACGCGAGTCTCATCAGCTCCCAAGCTCTTGGTCACGAAAGACCTGGGCTCATATGTGCGGGCACTGCTCGGCACCTAGACCGGCTGCTACATTGCAGGGAACCGCATGTCCAAGGGGGAACGGCATGGAAGCTTTGCAATGGATACCAGCGATCTTGGCGGGAGCCGCGGCACTCTTTGTCATGGGATCAATCATTTGGGGCTTGTTCGACGTTCTTGGTGACAAGCGCCTTGACCAAGCAACGCGAACTGTATGGGCGCTACTGATCTTCGCCCTGCCGCTCATTGGCATCTTGGCATGGCTTTACACCAAACCCCAGATCGCCGGCGGCAGTGACCACGTCCGCCTGAAAAAAACCCTTTAGGGGCACTTAGCCGCCGGGCGCTTACCCGCCGGGCGCCCGGCCCCCGCAAGGCGCGTCTCGCCGTCGCACGCCTTCCGACGGGCCGGCCGTCACCCGCCCGCAATCTCCCGCAGCGTCTGCAAGTGCGCTGCCCACACTTCACGCCCAGTGGCCGAGAGGCTGGCCGACGTCCGCGGCATCTTCCCGGCGAAGCTCTTTTTGATCTTCACGTACTCGGCCTTCTCCAGGATGGCCAGTTGCTTGCTCAAGACGGAATCGCTCACCTGGATGGCATCGCGGATGTCCTTGAAGTCCATCGATTCCGCGCCGGCGAGCGCAGCCATGATGGAGAACCGGACGGGTGAATGGACCAGTTCGTTGAGCTTGTGGCGCGGGTGTTCTGCGGGAGTGGTCATGCGCGCAGCTCGCGGAAGGCCGCTGCCAGGCCGACTACACCGAGAGCAATGGCCGCCGGGAGGTAGAACCACAGGTTGCCGTCCCGGAAGAACGAGGCGCCCACCACGAGCGCCACTATGTAAAGGGCAAAGTACGCAAACAGGGACGTGAGGAAGCGCCTGGTGTAGCCAGCCTTGGTGGACCGCTGGAACATGGGCCAGACGGAGGCTGTGATGGCAGCCCAGGCACCCACCGAAATGGCTAACAGGGCTGCGCCGTAACCTGTCACGAGCACGATGTGCATACCGATCATGAGCAGCGATCCAATGATCGCGAGGCTGGTAAAGGTGACGGCAACCGGCCAGGCCGCTGCGTTGGTTGAGGTGGCGCTGATGGCCTCTGCCTTGGCAAGGAGCTCGCGTGCTTCTGCAGCGGAAGGGCCGCCTGTGGTGTCGTTCATGGTTCCCCCAAAGGTGCGTTTACTTGATAGAGCAACTCTAAGAAAGTACTTTCCACTCTGTCAAGTACTTTCCACTGCCCTCCCGTTACCACCAGCCCCACCAGACCCGGTAAATTTGATTCCACGAGTTTGACCCTCGGTGAGCAACACCACTCGCGCGCCTCACGAAAGCAGGATCATATGACCGTCTCTCCCCTCATCTGGGGCATCACCATCGTCGTCATTCTGGCGCTCCTGGCCTTTGACTACTTCTTCCACATCCGCAAGGCCCACGTTCCTTCCCTGAAGGAAGCAGCCATCTGGTCGTCCATCTACGTAGGCCTGGCCGTCGTCTTCGGCATCCTGGTACTGGTCTTTGGCGGAGCACAGATGGGTTCGGAGTACTTCGCCGGATACATTACGGAGAAGGCCCTCTCGGTCGACAACCTGTTCGTCTTCCTGATCATCATGGCGAGCTTCCGGGTGCCGCGTGAAGACCAGCAGAAGGTCCTGTTGTTCGGCATCGTGTTCTCGCTGATCGCCCGCACCGGCTTCATTTTCCTCGGCGCCGCGCTCATCAACTCGTTCGCGTGGGTCTTCTACATCTTCGGCCTCATCCTGCTCCTTACGGCCGGAAACCTCCTCAAACCCGGCGACCACGGCGACGACCAAGCGAACAACTTCATCATCCGGCTCGCCAAAAAGCTCTTCCACACCACGGATAAATACGACCGCGACAAGCTCTTCACCATGGTCAACGGCAAGCGTGCCCTGACTCCCATGCTCCTGGTGATGGTGGCCATCGGCGGCACGGACATCCTCTTCGCCCTCGACTCCATCCCCGCTATCTTCGGCCTGACGCAGAACGTCTTCATCGTGTTCACGGCGACGGCGTTCTCGCTGATGGGCCTGCGCCAGCTCTACTTCCTGATCGACGGACTGCTGGACCGCCTCATCTACCTTTCCTACGGCCTGGCGGCCATCCTCGCGTTCATCGGCGTCAAGCTGATTCTCCACGCGCTGCACGAGAACAACCTGCCGTTCATCAATGGCGGCGAACACGTCAACGTCATCGAGATCACCACAGGCCTCTCGCTGAGCGTCATCATCGGCGTCCTGGTCATCACCGTGGTGCTCTCACTGATAAGCCCGGCAGGCAAGGCCCAAACTGCCATCAACAACGCCCGCCGCCACGCCGTGGACTACTTGGACCTCGACTACACCGCCGACGCCAATGAGCGCGAGCGTATCTACCGGGCATTGACCGCGGAGGAAGCCCAGATCGTCCAGATGCCCCTGAAATATCGGAACAAGGCCAAGGACGTGGAGAAGATCCGCGAACAGGTGGCAGAAGCCCACCGCCAGCACGAGGCGTTCCTCAACCGCTAAGCATAGCCCTCGGTTCAGCATGAAAAACGGGACTCTGGCACCACTGCCAGGGTCCCGTTTCGATGTTCACCTGCACCTTCGATGACGGGCAACGTCGAATGCGCAGCGGACCATCGAACCGGGCCCAACCGATCCGCTAAACGGCCGCCGGTTTCCGCCACATCACCGCGAGCACCAGCACCACGGCACTGAGTCCGAGCATCACCAGGACCATGATGCCCCAGTTCGCCTGGTTCACACCCGGACCGTACAGCACGCCGATCAGCACGGTTGCGGTGATCGCGCCAAGGTAGCGGCACGTCTGGAAGATGCCAGCCGCCACACCCCTCTCCTCGGGACGGGCCGAAACATACAGGCCTTGGTTCGACGCCGTACTGACCACGCCATACGGAACACCCATCAAGGCAGTCAGCACGAACACCACCGGAGCCCACAACGTCATCGTCAGGACGCCAAGTGTTCCTGCCGCGAGCGTCAGGATCCCGACGCCGGCGATCAGCACCGAACGCACACCGAACCGCTCAATGAACCGCACCGTCAGTGGCGTCACCACAACCGACAACGCCGCAAGGGGAAGCATCAGCAGGCCCACCACACCGGCGTCGTAATGGCCTGCTTCCTGCAGCAGCTGCGGCAGGCCGAAGAACGCAAAGTAGTACACGCCGCTGAAAACAATGAACAGCATGTAGACCAGCAACAGCGGCCGGTTGCGGCCCAGCAGCCGGAGGTCCAGGAACGGCGGCCTGAACCGCAGCTCGCGCCAGGCAAAAAGAGCGCCAATCACGGTAGCCGCTCCCAGAAGGTACCAGCGGTAGCCCGGCATCACGTTGAGCAGCGCCATCATGGCGAGCATGAGGGAGGTGACGAACGCGAGGATGCCGGGGATGTCGGAATCCCGTATCAGCGTTCCCAGCGAACCGGTCTCCCTCCCGGAATCGGCAGGTGCAGTTTGCCGGACAACAAACAACGCGAGCAACGCGATGGGCACGTTGATCGCGAACAGCGCCTGCCACCCCACCAGGCTCACCAACAGGCCGCCCACCACGGGACCCACAGCAGCGGCCGAGGTGTTGGCCATCTGGATCCGGCCCAGCGGCCGGGTGGACGGCAAGTTCGCCAGCCGGCTTAGTTCGGTAACCATCACGACGGCGGACGGGTACGCCGTCGCGGTCCCTACAGCCATGAGCGCGCGGGCCACGCAAACCAGCGCAAAGTTGGGCAGGAACGGTGCGATCGCACAAGTAACAGCGACCAAGGCCATGCCGAACATGAACAGCCGCCGGGGCCCGAACCGATCCGCCAGCCTGCCCATGAGGGGTTGCCCTGCCGCGGACGCCAGGTAGAACGAGGTGATCACCCAGGTGACTGTTGCGACGTCGAGCTCAAAATGCTCCCGAAGGACCACCAGTGCCACAGCGATCATGGACGAGTTCAGCGGGTTCAGTGCAGTTCCGAGGCTCAGCGCAGCAATCGCGAGCCCGGGACGGGGTTTCTTGGCGGTCACCCAACCCAGTCTGCTCCATGGTTGCCTCGGGTTACGAAACGGGTTCGGTGGGCGGACTTACTGGTTCGGGCAAATTTTGCTGGATCATCCGGCGTGGCACCGGCACCCAACCCTGGAATTCCGCGGGTGCACCGATGTGCGGGCGACGATGATCCAGCAGAATGTACTCACTCCTCGAAGTGCGTGGTGATCTTCCCGGAAGACACAGCCGCGATGATGGACTTGGCCAGATGCCTCAGCTTGATGTTCCGGTTGCTGGAGGCCGTCCGCAGGATAGTGAAAGCTTCCTCCTGGCTGCAATGGTTTTGCGCCATGATCGCCCCGACCGCGAGGTCGATGACGGTGCGCGACTGCATCGCCGTTGCCAGGTCGTTCCGGGCATCGCTGAGTTGTGCGATTTTCAAGGCGAGACGCAGCGACTTGGAGGCGTGGGAGGCGAAAACCTCGGCCCGCTCCATGTCCTCGGCTTGGAACGCATCCGGTTTCTCGGAGTACAGGTTCAGGGCAGCGCGCGTATCGCCCTCGACCAGGAGCGGAACGCTCAGGATGGAGCGAAGCCCTTGGTCGGAGGCGGCCTGGATATAGGCCGGCCAACGCTGGTCGCTCAGGAGGTCCGGGACCAGTACGGGGGTGAGCTTGTCCATGGCCGTGAGGCAGGGACCTTCGAAGGTGCTTTGGAGCTGATCCATGACGCGGGCGCGCTCGTCACTGCTTGCGGCTGTTGCCGACTTCTTGCGACGTAACACTGTAATGCCGCTGTATACCGGGCTCTCCGGGTGAGAGAGGCTCTCGGCTGAGAAAGCCGCGAGGTCGCTGAGAAAAGCCTCAACGTCCTCGCTTCCCAGGACGAGATCCAAAAAGTATCCGTTCTGGAGAGCTTCATGCTCGGGGAGGGGGTTGACCATGCACGTTCCTACTGACTGAAATGCGTCCCCAGCAGACAGCAAAGGAGCGAAAAGGGCCGCCCTCTGCAAAACGGTCTGGCAATACCTTATCGCCCAACGATCGACGGTACAAAGTGCGGCGCAAGACGTCGTTGACCTGCGGCTATGCTGAAACGCCCCCTGATGGTTTACCCCCCACCCTGAGTCGGGCCCGCTAGCCGCGGGCCACGAGGGAAAGTCCATTCAGACGTCCACAGGGTCCTTGGAGAAGCGCGCTGCACGAGCGTCCAGCTCGTTTCCCTGCTGGCGGCCGAGGATGCCGTACAGCTCTGGCCTGCGGCCACGAATCCATCTGCGCCCGGTTGAAAGTGGCACGAGATCAAAGTCCAGATCTGCCGTTACCACGGCTTCGTCCGCCACCCAGGTCTCGGCCACGATCGTTCCGTAGGGATCGATGATCATCGCATTCCCCGTCCGGATCTCGTCGTCGTCGCGGCCCACACCGTTGCTGAAAAGGATGAACATGCCGTTGTCGTGGGCACGGGCAGGCAGCCACCGCATAAGCCACCCACGGCCGTTGACCCCCCGGAACGCGTCCTCGATGGCCGCGGGATCCGCTGCACGGTTGTCCCATAGCTCTGCCGGGACAGGCTTCATGCCCCGGGGACTGGCCGAGTTGGTCCCGCCCGTCTGGTGGGGAGCGATAAGCACCGTTGCCCCGAGGAGGGCCGTGGCACGCACATTCTCCACCAGGTTGTTGTCCCAACAAATCAGAATCCCTGCTTTGACACCCCAAGGCGTATCGAACACTGTGAACTCCGAGCCGCTACTGATGGCCTCGTGCTCGAAGGCGTGGAGTTTCCGGTGGGTGTGAACGGTCCCGTCCGGGAGGCAGACGGAGTAGGAATTGAAAAGTCTCCCGTCGGCCTGTACTTCCAGGAACCCGATACCGATCCCCAGTTCGAGCTCTGCGGCAAGCTTCCTGATGGTTTGGACGTGTTCACCGTCCTCGGACTGTGCTAATTCATACAAGCGTTCCGGGGTCTGCTTGCGTAGATGCCAGTAACCGATCAGGCACATTTCCGGGAACGCAACAATCCGGGCGCCGTCCCTCGCCGCCTTGATGGCCAGCCGGCGAATGGTCCTTAGATTGAGGTCCGGGCGATCCGGGGCGGCTTCGAACTGGACAACCGAAGCGCGAAGGGTGGGGGCGGTGATCATTGGTTTCTCCTTGGTTGGGACACCTCCCATGCTCGCCGCCACCTAGCATTCCGTCTAATGAAACTTTAAGGACTTTTGATTCCCTTCGGGAATGAAACTAGGATCCCAGAATGGAACTACGGCTGATTCGCTCCTTCGTTGCTGTCGCCGAAACCGGGAACTTCGGGTTGGCGGCCAAGGCGCTTTCCACCACGCAATCCAACCTCACCAAACAGATTCAGCTCCTGGAGCGTCAGGCCGGAAGCCAGCTGTTCACCCGGGGTCGGCATGGGGCAGCACTCACCCGTGCCGGAGAGGCGCTGCTTGCCGATGCGGTCGACCTCGTGCGCCGCGCCGACGGGCTCGCGCAGCGCATGGAACGTATCGCGGCGGGGGCTGAGGGTGCGTTGAAGGTGGGATTCGGCATGTCCGCGATCGACGTGGCTCCGCGTGCTGTGGCCGCCTTCAGGACCGAACATCCGGCCATCGACATCGGATTGGACGACATGTCATCCACAGCGCAGTTCGAGGCACTGCGCAACGGGACGCTCAGTATCGGATTTGTTCGGCTGCCTGCCCCACCGGACATTGCCACCCGGATGATTCGCCGCGATCGTCTGGC
This sequence comes from Paenarthrobacter nicotinovorans, assembly GCF_021919345.1. Classification (NCBI taxonomy): domain Bacteria; kingdom Bacillati; phylum Actinomycetota; class Actinomycetes; order Micrococcales; family Micrococcaceae; genus Paenarthrobacter; species Paenarthrobacter nicotinovorans. Next base: position 1,131,800 of record NZ_CP089293.1, on the reverse strand, counting down.
CCTTGCGATTCCCAAGAGTGAGTCGGCTCCCCTATCGACCCGGGATGCGCTGCATCGGTTCATCGATGGTCGTCCTCTCATTCGCCTTGATCCGGCGCGCGGCCCAGGACTCACTGCCCAAACCAGCAATCTCTTCTCGGATCTGCGCGCACGCCCAGGCGTCCTCTATGAGACCTCGGACCTTCTCACTGTGCTGGCGCTCGTTGCAGCCGGAGCCGGCTCCGCCGTGGTTCCCGCCAGCACCTCGGCCATCGTTCCGGAAGGCGTGCAATTGGTGCCCATCGACCTCGAGTCCTCAGTGTGGAGCATTGGAACCGCGTGGCTGCGCGGAAACAACGACCCACTCATCCCATTGTTCCTGCAATCCATCGACGCCCTCAGTCTTTAGCCGGCCCCGCCGTCGAGCCCCTCACCACCAACTCAGTCCCCAGCTCGATCCGCTGCGGCAGCTCCTCATCTCCTTCGAGGTGGCGGAGGAGCGCGCGCATGGCAGTTTCGGCCATCTGCACCACGGGCTGGCGGATGGTGGTGAGGCCGGGTTCTATCCATTCAGCGGCGGGGATGTCGTCAAAGCCGATGATGGAAAGATCATCGGGAATGCGAAGGCCTGCTGAGCGTGCAGCCCGGTAAGCACCGAGCGCCTGGGCATCGTTGCCGGTAAAGATCGCGGTGGGCCGGTTGGAAAGGGCCAGCAACGCTTCCGTCCCACGGGAACCGGACTCGGTGGAGAAATCGCCCGGCACCATCAGGGAATGATCCAGCTCAATACCACCCCGCCGCAGCGCTGCCACGTAGCCGTCCTCACGGGCGCCGCTGCATTGGAGGTCCTCGCGGCCCCCGATCATTCCGATCCGGGTGTGGCCCAACTTCAGCAGATACTCGGTGGCAGAGAAAGCGCCGTCCCAATTGGCGGCACCCACGGTCATGAGGTCCGGCCCGGGTTGCCCCACAGGATCGATCAGAATGACGGGGATACCCAAGGATTTGATGCGCTGAATCTGCTTCTGGTCCAGACCGAAAACGGCAAGCAGCACGCCGTCGGACTTCCGCTCAGCGAGGTTCGCCAGCCAAGGACGGATCCTGGAACCGTCCAGGGACAGGCTGCTGACGACGGTGCCGTAGCCGGCTTCCTGCGCCACGCGCTCTACGCCTTCGATAATCTCGCAGGCCCATTCGGAGCCCATGCCTGGGAACACAAGATCCACGAGCCCGGCCTTCTTGCTCCGTTTGGCCGGCCGCCGCGCATAGTCACGCTTGGCGATGATCTCTTCGACCCTGGCACGTGTGGCTGCGGCAACATGGGCATGGCCGTTGAGGACCTTGGATACGGTGGGCACCGAGACTCCGGCCTCACGGGCGATCTCGCTGATCGTGGCCCGTCCAGAGTCCTGCTTGGTCACCATGGGTCCCCACCTTTCCAGCCCGGGATCACCCCGCGGCGATGTCTGTTTCGGAAAGTTCCCACGCCTGGATCCGGCCGCACATGCCATAGATCCTGCGGGTTTTCCGTTCGCCCATCGTAGTCCTCGCATCCTGCAAGTAGAAACTTTCCATGGACTCGAGAGACTCCAACTGCCGCCCCGTCAGCTCCGCCTGCCGCGCAGCGCCCCCAACCAAGTAGTCTCGCCAATTTCCGGTCTTGCCGCTCACCAACCTCGCGGCCGCGGCATGAAATTCCGCCAGCGCCCCGACCCCCGACTCCTGCACGGCCGCCTTCAGGGCCAGATAACCCTCCAAAGCCAGGTCCCGACGACGGCGCGCGGCCGCCTCCGCCGCCGCGTCACCGCCGTCGGCATCCCGGGACGGAAGGGACGCAACACGCGCGTAAGCGTCAACGTCCACCAGGTGCTCGGGCGGAAAGGTCATCACCGCGTCGCCGTTCTCCGGAAGGCCGGCGTTCTGCATGACAATCAGCACCCTCAAATCGCCCGAGTCGTTGATGGCACGGTGGACGGTACCCGGCGTGAACCAGACCACCGTTCCGGGGGCCAACGGCGTGGAGGTAAACCCTCGCGAGTCCAAGGTTTCCAAGCGACCAGTCCCCTGCTGCACCACATATGCCTCCGTAGAGGCGGTGTGCACGTGCGGTGAGCCGCCGGCTCCGCCATCCGCCCCTGGCCAGTCATAGATACTGACCTCGGATACGGCGGTGGCCCCCGGAAATGTGTTGCACATGTCAGGCCCAGCCCTCCAGCGCTGCCTTGGCGGCGACCGCGAGCGCGGCAGCTTGCCCGCCTTCCAGGTCGCCGTCGGCAATCACGACGGCGTACCGGTACGTGAGCGGCTCGGCCTCCGTGAGCGGGACTACTTCGCTGAAGAATGGAGCCGACCCGAGGCAGGCGAACATGGAGGAGCGGGCGAACCACTGGTTGGAGGCACCAGGGTTGGCTTGGTCCTCGACGAACAGGATGCTGGACTTCCGGCATGTGACGTCGTGCTGACCGGTGAAAGCGATCCACTCTGAGCGCGTGCCCATGAATTCGTCAGCACCGGTCCCTGCTTCGGAGCGGAATTCCCCGCCTGTGAATGAGCGCGGCCCGCGCCAGAACAGCCCGCCGTAACCTGCGTTGTCGCGACCCTCTGTTGTGGGGCTCCCGATGCCGATCTCGGCGCCGGAGACGTTGCTCATCTCTGTTTCGAAGAGGAGTGCCCACGCATTGAGGGTGGGAAGGAGCTGAATGCCGAACCGGCGCTTCTCGACGATGAGCGGCTGACCATTCTGCCCGGCGCCGGAGGGTTGCGCACTCCAGAGCAGTGTTTCCGCAGCGGTGATGCCTTCGCCGGAGTCTTCAATGGACGTAAATGCCTGATGGTTCATGGCACCGTTATTGTCCAGGTTCGCGTAGCCGGTGTCCCGGGTGTAGGTGGCACCGCCCCAGAAGTTGTGCTCTCCCACGTTCGGCAGCGCCCAGGACAGGCCTTTGTGCCAGACGTGGTCCCACGGCCTGGAAATGGTAACTTCATCGCCTTCCAGTGTCTTCAGTGGGTGGAAGAAGGGTCGGGGGCTCTCGTACTGCTCATCTACAGGCAGATAGGTGTACGTGGCGATGTCCTGGGCGCCGACCGTGAAGGTCAGGGCACGGCCGTCGTCGGTGTAACCAAGGGTTTGAGTGTAGGAGCTTTGGGCTGTGCTGGTCATGGTGTTCTCCGTTTACGTGGTGGTTAGGCGCGGGCGGTGGCGGCCAGGACGCGGGTCCCCCGGCCATCCCCGTCCATGCCCTCATAGAAGGCGTGGCCGGGGACGATCTCTCCGCGACGAACGGGGTCACCTGTGAAGGCCGACGCGTAAATCGCGGCAGCGAACTCCAGTGTCTGCCGGGCTGAGTCCGCCCCGGCTGGGAGCGGCAGGCCGGCGTCGAGCGCGTCATACATGGCGAGGAACTGCGCAGAGTGCCCACTGCCCCGCTCCAACGGTTGGCTGGACCAGGCGGCGGAGACGGCGGCCTCGTGGCCAGGCGCGGGCGTAATGGTCCAGTCCTTGGTGCCGTAACCGTAAAGGTGGCTGAGTTCGACGGTGGCGTATTCGCAATCCACGCGGATGTCCGAGGTTTCGCGCGGTGAGAGCAGCGAGTTGATGACCGTTGCGGCCGCGCCGTTTTCGAAGCGGACGAGCGCGGCGGAGAAGTCCTCGGTCGACGTGGCCCGGGCTTGCCGCGAGGCGATTGCGTGCACCTCGTCCCATGGCCCCAGGAGGTGCAGGAGGAGATCGAACTGGTGGATGCCGTGGCCCATCGTGGGCCCACCGCCCTCCGCTTTCCATGTGCCGCGCCACGGAAGATCGAAATACTCATCCGGCCGGTACCACAGCGTGTCGCAGCGGGCTACGAGGGGTCGTCCGAAATCGCTGCCACCAATCAAACCCCTTGCGGCTGCCGAGGCGTCACCGAAGCGGTGCTGGAAGACGCACGAGAACTGGGCGCCGCCCTTGGCTTCTGCGGTGTTGAGCCTGTCGAAGTCGGCAAGGCTGAGTGCCGGAGGCTTCTCGGACAGGACGTGCACACCGGCCTCAAGGCACTCGATCGCCTGGTCAATGTGCATCATGGGCGGAGTACACAGGTGCACGATGTCCGGTTTGGCCTCGGACAACAACTCCGTGAGGCTCTGGTAGCGGCCGGCGATCCCATGCTCATCCGCGAAGGCCTGCAAGCGTGCGTCTTCGACATCGCACGCGGCGATCAACGTCGCTCTGTTGTCGGTGCGGGCCAGGTTGGACGCGTGAACAGCTGCGATCCCGCCTGTTCCGATGATGGCCACCCTGTAAGTCTGCATATGGGTCTCTCCGTTGAGCGTAGGCAATTATGTCCGAAAGTTTCTGATTTTTTAGTGAGCAACTTATCCACAACGGCCCACCAGTGACACAACGCTATGAAGAAAATCCTCATAAATCAACAGAAAATCTGCCTAGCAAGTTGATTAAAGTTTCTGATACTTTCTAAGAACCAACCCAGATCCCGAGGAGAAGCTTGTGAGCACCGGTGCCGCCGATCAGCACGCACTCGCCCGCGTTCCAGCGTCCGGCATCGTGGAGCATCTCATCCGTGAAATGACTCTGGAAGAAAAGCTGGCACAGTTGGCAGGCGTGTGGGTCAACGCCTCCACAGATGGTGATTCCGTTGCGCCTTTGCAGAGCCAAATGGCCGGAGACGACCGCTCCTGGGACGACATCATTGCCGATGGCCTGGGACAGATCACCCGCATGTACGGGACTGTTCCCGTGGAGCCCGCGGAAGGTGCGCGACGGCTGGCCGCAGCCCAGGAACAGATCATGGCCGCATCCAGGTTCGGCATTCCCGCCCAAGTCCACGAGGAATGCCTGGCCGGGTTGGCCGCCTGGAAGGCCACAGCCTTCCCCGTCCCCCTGGCTTGGGGCGCCACTTTCAATCCTGGCCTGGTGAAGGAGATGGCCTCCCGGATCGGTGAAAGCATGCGGTCCCTCGGGGTGCATCAGGGCCTGGCTCCGGTGCTGGACGTTGTCCGTGATCTCCGCTGGGGCCGGGTCGAGGAGACAATCGGCGAGGACCCTTACCTGGTGGGAACTGTAGCAACCGCTTATGTTCAGGGCCTGGAATCAACCGGGATCGTTTCCACCCTCAAGCACTTTGTGGGCTACTCGGCCTCGCAGGCCGGCCGCAACCATGCCCCTGTCTCCATGGGTCCCCGGGAACTCGCCGACGTCATGCTGCCGCCTTTCGAAATGGCCCTCCGGCATGGTGGCGCCAGGTCGGTGATGCACGCCTATACCGACATCGACGGCGTACCCGCCGCCGCGAATCGTGCCCTTTTGACCGGGCTGCTCCGTCAGGAGTGGGGTTTCAACGGCACAGTGGTGGCGGACTACTTCGGCGTCGCGTTCCTCGATGTCACCCACGGCGTTGCAGCAGATTCCGGAGAGGCGGCCATATTGGCCCTCTCCGCGGGCGTTGATGTGGAGCTCCCGACCGTGAATTGCTTTGGCGCGCCGCTCCTCGCCCGTGTCCAAGAGGGCGCCCTGGACGTAGCTGTGGTTGACCAGGCACTCCGCCGGGTCCTGACGCAGAAGGCCCAGGTGGGGCTCCTGTCCCCCGACTTCTCCCCTGCTCCGCCGGCCTTGTCAGCAGCTGTTGACCTCGATCGCGCCGAAGACCGGGCCCTTGCGCGTGAGTTGGCCGCGCAGTCCTTGGTCCTGTTGAGCAACGGATCGTTCGACGGAGCTCCAGCGCTCCCGTTGCCATCCGGCGGATCTCTGGGTGTGGTGGGTCCCTTGGCCGATGACCCGTTCGCCATGCTGGGTTGTTACTCCTTCGATGCCCATGTCGGCGCATCGCATCCTGATGTTCCCATGGGCATCTCCGTTCCTTCGGTCGCGGCTGTTGCGGCCGGGCGATTCGATTCTGTGCTCAGTTCCGTGACCGGAAATTGTGAGGTGGCGACGGAGACTGAAATTGCCGAGGCATGCCAGATAGCCGCCTCCGTGGACACCTGTGTGGTGGTGGTCGGTGACAACGCGGGACTCTTTGGTCGCGGCACCTCAGGCGAAGGGAACGACGCCGCCGACCTCCACCTTCCCGGCGACCAGCACCGGATGCTTGACCGGGTCCTTGCGGCCTGCGCAGATTCCGGCTCCCGTGCCGTGGTGGTCGTCCTGAGCGGGCGACCCTATGCACTCGGCGACTTCGTCGACCGGGCCGATGCGATCGTTCAAGGGTTCTTCCCTGGCGAAGCAGGCGGTGAGGCACTCTGGGACGTGCTCACCGGCGTCGTCAATCCCTCCGGCAAGTTGCCAGTCTCCGTGCCGAGGTCGTCCGGTGGCCAGCCCGGCACCTACTTGCACTCCCGGCTTGCCGGTCGCACTGAAGTCAGTGCGCTGGATCCCTCGCCGCTGTATGGGTTCGGGCACGGTTTGTCCTACACCAGCTTCGAATTGTCGGGTCACCAGAGCAGCGCACCGGCGATGTCGACGTCGGACTCGGTCACCGTCAGCTGTACGGTCACAAACACCGGTTTCCGTGATGGCGCCGAGGTTGTCCAGCTGTATCTGGAAGATCCCGTGGGCGAAGTAGTGCGTCCGGTCCGCGAGTTGATCGGGTATGCGCGGGTGGAGTTGCCAGCAGGAGCTTCTTCCGAGGTGGAGTTCGTGGTCCATGCCGACCGCACGTCCTTTACCGGATTGGACCTGCAGCGCGTCGTGACGCCCGGCCTGGTGAAGCTGCACGTTTCCACCTCCTGCGCCTCAGATGCGGCCACCCACGAAGTAATCCTCCACGGGCCACGCCGTGTGGTCGGGTTCGAACGGGAGATGCTCACTCCGGTGCGGGTGCGGGCTACGGCTTGAACGGGTACCCACGTGGGCTGCCTGTAGGTTCACGACCCACTTTGACATTCGGTGGCCCCAAATTCAGCCGATTCCGGTTGCATAAGCGTCCAACGGAGTTCAAAGAAGGTAACGGAAGCACGGCCCACGGCGGGGTCAGCTGCCGGTAGGCTTCGGAGATGCTCCCCCTCCCAACCAAACGATTGCGCTTTCGCGAGATGACGCCAGCTGACATCGACGGGATGAGCAGCCTGCTCGGTGACCCCCACGTCATGACGTACTACCCGGCGCCCAAAACCCGGGAAGAAGCAGCCGCCTGGATCGACTGGAACCGGGCGAACTATGCCCACCACGGGTACGGGTTGTGGATCGTGGAAACCCACGACGGCGATTTTGTCGGCGACTGCGGGTTGACGTGGCAGAACGTCAATCGCCGGTCCGAGCTTGAGGTTGGTTACCACGTACGCCTGGATCTTCAGCGGCGGGGCTATGCCACGGAAGCCGCTTTGGCCTGCCTCGAATACGCCCGGGACGTGGTGGAAGTTGATCGCCTGGTAGCCATCATCCACCCCGACAATGGTGCCTCGAGGCGCGTCGCCGAACGGATCGGAATGCGGCACCTTGAGGACGACCTTGCGGGCTCCACGGTTCGGACCGTGATGGGTGTCAAGCTCCGTTAGCTGCCTCTCCGCGTCACGCGAACTTCACGTCCGTGTCCGGGTCCTTCCGGGTATCCAGCATTCCGGCGATTTTGCCTTCCAGCGCGGCAACTGTTGCTTCGGGAAGGACAATCAGGCCGTCGAGTTCCTTGCGGGCGCGCTTGTACGCCGTTTGCCGTTCCGCAGGTGTAGCTGCGGTGTCCTCCGCAATGCGCAGCAGTTTCCGTGCCGTAGCCAGTCGTTGCCGCTCCGGGCCGCTGAAGTTACCGTCCTTGATTCTCCGGGCTTCGCGTTCGGCTACGTCGAAGGCCAACTCGTAGCTGTGGACTGCCGCGCGGTACTCGGCGAGCCGGGCCGGCGTCGAAATTTCTTCAGGCGCTCCGGGACGCAAGCCGTCGGCTTCCTTCTTGGCGCGCAGGAAAGCGACGGTCAGTGGCTCACGGACGTCGGTCATCAGCGGAAAGTCGATGAGATTGCCGACGTCGAGTTCGTACTCCAGCCATCTGTGATTGACCGAATCGTGGGCGGACATCAGGGAAACCACTTCGGCCTGGTTCGCTTCCTCATGCACGGCCAATTGGTTTCGCAGCTTCAGCAGTTCCACCTTGCGGCGGTGCCGCTCTTCACTCGCTTTGGACCACGATCTCGCCCAACCGCCAGCCATCCCGCCGATGGGGAAGATGAGCCACCAGTAACTGCCAAGGAAGTCGAAGAGGGGTTCCACCGCTCCATCCTCCCACCGCCGCCGACGGTGCCTCAACAGGCCATGGCGAGTCGCTCAATCATCTGGATTTTTGGGCCCGCAGACGCTGCCACCGATCGGAACTTCAACGTCAAGCAGCCACACTCACTGGCTTGCTTAGAGGACCCAATAAGCACTGAGCATTAGATCCTCTATCCCTAAGCTAATCTAGGCATAAGCCAACCTTGTCCACCGGATATGCTCCTTCCGACCGTGATTACGTCTTGGAAGGACACACCTTGCCTACTACGAATGACCACAACGACGTGGCATCCACCCCGGCCCTCAACGTTGTGGTGGCAGGATCAACCAGTGCCGCCGGCCAGGCGGTTGTGGCGGCACTCCTCGCTGCGGGAGCCGGGGTTGCCGCCGTCGACCTCGACGCCGCCCGCCTGGAGGAACTCGCCCAGAACCACGACGGCGTGATCCCCTACACGTGCAACCTCGCGAACCTTGAGTCGGTGGAGAAGCTGGCCGCCGCAGTTCGAAGCGACCTGGGCCCAGTGGACGGACTCATCCACTTGGTCGGCGGTTGGCGCGGAGGCGAAGGAATCACGGGCCAGAGGGACGAGGACTGGGACGTCCTGCACACCAGCATCATGACCACCCTCCGGAATACCTCCCGCGCTTTCTACCCGGATTTGGAGGCATCGCCGCGGGGCCGCCTCGCCATCGTTTCCGCCACGGCGGCAGCGAACCCCACCGCCGGGGGCGCCAGCTATTCGGCCATCAAGGCCGCCTCCGAAGCATGGGTCCTCGGCGTCGCCGACGGTTTCAACGCAGCCCAGTCCGGCCACAAGACTGAGCCCAAGGAACAGACCTCGGCCGCCGTGGTTTTCATTGTGAAAGCCCTTTTGGACGATGCCATGAAGGAGGCCGCGCCGCACCGCAAGTTCCCCGGCTACACGCATGTCAACGAACTTGGCGAACACATCGCCGCGCTCTTCGACGCCCCGGCTTCCCATCTGAACGGCACCCGTCAGCGCCTGAGCTAGCTTCCGGCGTCGTACCCTGTCGCTAGCATGTCCGTATGGACCAGCGACTGCACTTCATCACGTTCGCCACGCCTGATCTCGACCGGGCCCGCGCCTTTTACAAGGACGGGCTCGGTTGGGAGCCGCTCATGGACGTGCCCGGCGAAATCCTCTTCTTCCAGGTTGCCCCGGGTTTGATGCTCGGCCTGTTCGACGCCGAAAAGTTCGACCAGGACCTGGCCAGCGGCATCCAAACCCCTGGTGTGAGTGGAGTGACGCTCTCCCACAACGTCGGCAGCGCAGCGGAGGTCTCCCGCACCATCGACGCACTTGTGACTGCGGGCGCCACGCTGATCAAACCCGCACAGGCAGGCGCTTTCGGCGGCATCTTCCACGGGCACGTCAAGGATCCCAACGGCATCGTCTGGGAGATCGCGTACAACCCCGGCTGGCGGATCGACGAGGACGGAACGGTGGTTTTAGCATGAGCGCCTCCACGCAGGACGTCACCCACGACGACATCCGGACGCAATTCGAGGCTTTCCTGGACGAGCACCGCCGCGCGCTGAACGCCAGCTTGGACGGACTCACCGAGGAACAGGCACGACGGCGGTTGGTCCCCTCACGTACGACGCTGCTGGGTCTCGTGAAGCACGCCACCTTCGTGGAGAAGGTGTGGTTCGACGAAGCCATCACCTGCAGGCCTCGGGCCGAGATTGGCATTCCGGCCACACCGGATGAGTCCTTTATCCTCGGTGAAGAAGACACCATCGCCAGCATTCAAGCGGCTTACTCGGCGGCCTGCGAGGCTTCGCGGAAGGCTACGTCGGACCTGGGGCTGGACGACCTTCTCCCCGGCAACCGCCGCGGCCCCCTCCCCTTGCGCTGGGTGTATCTGCATATGCTGCGTGAACTGGCCCAGCACTGCGGGCACGCGGATATCCTGCGGGAACAGGTCACAGAAGATTGAGGGGGCTGCCACCAAGACTGCTTACCCAAAAATCGGATAGGACAGCAGTTCCAGGCGACATGCCCCCTCTGAGTTTTGACGACCTAGGAACCCTTCACCGCTGCGGCGAAGTCTTCCAGGGTGCCCTCAAACTTTGTTCCCTCAGCGTCGAAAGGTGTGACCCTTCCGTTGATGACTTCAAAGCGCCCTGACGGTCCACCGATTACATAAAATAGGCCAGGCTCCGGCTCTTTGAGGAACAGGACGGCATTTTCAGAAATCTTGAACAACGGGTCGTCTGAGATCTGATGAAGAACCCCGTCAACAGACCCGCCGGTCTGTCGCACGGTTATGCGGGTCCCCTCTTTCAGGGTGCCCGCGGGATCATGGATTACTTCGTCAACGGTGAACTCAAAATCCGTGATAGGGACAGTTTTGATCTTGGATTCGTCTATGATTCGCGTGAAGCTTCCCTCGACAGCCAGCGCGCTGTGCGCTTTTAGATCCGTCAAATTGTCGTAGCTCTCCGCCCAACTGGCGTCCATGCCTACAGTGTTGGCGGAGCTGCTGGGATTAGCCGCCTCGGGCGAACCTGCGCATCCCGAGAGACCCGCAATAGTAACTAGGGCGATTATCGTTGAAGCCATACGTGGAAATGCGGACTTCTTTATGAATTGTGTCCTCATGATTTCAGCATCCTCTCTGAACAGAGCAATTAGTACAGGGCAATAGTGCCGTTGTTGTCATCATTGGTTGGCCCAAATACCCCACAGCTATTTCGTGTGGAGGTGGAGGAAGTCATGAGAACGCAGCCGCCGGCGTGGCCTAGTCCGATAGCGTGACCCAGCTCGTGAGCTGCGACTCCTTGGATCGTGGCCGAAGAGTAGCCTGACGTGTAGTAATAGTTCAGATACGCGTTGGCATAAGCAAAGCAGTTTCCTGTCGAGCAGCTGTGCCAGCTGTAATAGGTGACACCATCCCATCCCACGGTAGAGGCGTACGCATCGTCAACCGTCAGCGCGCCGGGTCCGCTGGGAAGGTAGATGTTGTCCGGAGCGACGTTCCATGCATAACGACCATTATCCCAGCCTGCTATGTTGATGCTGTACATACTTGGCTGGTACTGAATGTAAATGGTTGCGCAACAACCGCTGGTCGGCGTGCCTTCCCACCGAACGCCCTCAAGGACATATGCCTTTGCAGGGCTCATGCCAAGTGCTGTCATCAGAAGTATCACCAACCCTACGGTCAGCGATTTAAGCCAAAGCGACGTCGGCCCTTTTGTGCCGAGTTGAAATTTGATCCGCGGACGCAATTCTCCCTGTTCATATTTTTCCCCATCACTTGCCACAGAGGACGCCCATTGCACCCCCTACTCTTTCTGTGGGGCCGCCCTCGAGAACGTGATGCAGATCTCTTGAAAGAGTGCTGATTGATTTCTGTCGGTTCGGATAGGACACCGCCAGGCAGGATCCTGCGCCGTCCTCAGGTGAACCTGGCTTCAACGAACCTCAGCATTGAAAGGGAATTGAGGCAGACGAGGTACAGCACCAAACCGGCTGTAAAGAGCATCAACCAGACGGTGGTCATTCCCAGAATGAAGGCGGTCACGAACAGGATCCCGGCGGTGCCCAACGACACCCTCTTCTCCACGCCCAAAGCGTAGAGGGACAACCGGTAGACGTCCCGGGCGCGGAAGCTGAAGCGGGAAAGGATGAGCATCGCGTTCATGGCGGCAGTGCAGACCAGGAGCGCGAGACCCACCAGACCTATCCGTGCGGCGAACTGCATCCCGAATCCTGAGGCAGCGTCCGGTGAGCCGGGGAGGACGCTCAGGTTGAAAGCGATGACACCCAGGAACAGCATGTAGGGCAGCCACACGAGCAGTGCCTGCTTGAAGTTCAGACGGTACGAAGCCAGGAAGTCACGGAACACTCCCCTGTCCCCGCCTGCAAGAAGTCGATTGAAGGCATAGCAGGAAGCCACAACAGAAGGTCCCACTAGGACAAACCCCAGCAGCGCACCTGGCCCGAGTACACCGACCAGCAACGGCATGAGAACCGCCGGTGCATTGGCCAACACCAACAGAGCACTCCCGGTCATGATGCCATATACAGTGCCGGCGGCTTTGAACAGTGGTCCCGTTCCGAATTCTGGCTTCCTGCCTGCCATCAGATCTACTTCTTGTCCGCGTACGCTTTGTAGGCCTTGTTCGCCAGCTCCACGTATTTTGTCTGGCCTTTGCTGTCGAGTTCCTTGACGTAGGCGTCGAACTCGCCGAGGGGACGTTGGCCGGTGATGAACTTGAGGGTGTTCTGCTTGACGTGGTCTTTCAGCGGGGTGAGCGCCAACGTGGCTTGTTCGCGATCGACGTCGTTGAACGGGACCGGCGGCGCGACCGGGCGCGGCTTCTTCGACTTCATCGCTTCCTGGAAGGCCAGTTCTTCTTCATTGAACGTGGACTGCAGGAGTTCCGTCGTGCCGCCGTAGGCGAAGTTGCCGCCGGAGAACCCGTAGTCAACACGAAGATCCTTGGTGCCTGCAGGGTTGAGTCCCTGGAAGTTGATGTCGGCCGCGAGCTTGCGCTTGCCGCCTTCCTTGGTAAAGGTGGTTCCTTCCACTCCCCATTTACTGAATTCCTGCCCGGCGTCACTGTAGAAGAGCCAGTCGATGTACTGGATGAGCGCGACGAAGCTGTCTTTGTCTTTGACGGACGAGTTCAACATGATGCCGTTCTCCAAGCGGCTGCCACCGATGATGTCGCCCGCCGGGCCACCTGGAACGATGATCTTGCCGACTTCGAAGTTGCCCTTGCCCAGCGACTGCTCCATGGATGTGCGATACGTAATGACGTTCTGCGAGTTGGCGCTGATGACGAACGACTTCCCCGAGACAAATTTCTGGATGGCGGAATCGTCCGTCTGGGTGAAGCTTTCCGGGTCCATCAATCCTTCGGAGACCAGTGAGTTGAAGTACGTCACCAGATCTTTGAACTTGGAGGTGCCCGCTGCGAACCCGAACTGCTTCTTGTCCTGATCGAACTGGAGCCCGTCAACCAATCCCCAACCGGCCACCGTCCCGAACGCTGCGCTGGCGATGTTGAGGACGCTGTCACCCTTGAACCGGTCGGAGAAGGGAACAACGTCCGGGTAGGCCTTCTTCAGCGAGCGCAGCACATCGCGGAACTCGTCCCACGTCTTCGGCTCGGAAAGACCTTCCTTCTTCAGCACATCCTTGCGGAAACACAGGGAATAGTCCGGCCACAATTCCTCATGCAATCCGGGAAGAACGTAGTACTTGCCGTCTTCCTGGGTCAGCGCTTCAATTTCCGGTTCGAGCTTCCACTTCTTCACTTTCTCCTGGAAGTGCGGCATCAGGTCCACATAGTCGCTGACGGGCAGCACCGCTCCCGCGGAGACAAACGCCGACTCCTGTCCCGGGTAGGTCTTGGCGATGATTTCCGGTGCACTGCCGGAGCTGATGAGCAGGCTGCGCTTCTGCTCGTAGTCACTGTTGGGGACGATGGTCGGTTCCAGTGTGACGTTGTTGTCGCTGGCCATCTTGGTGAACAGCAGCCAGTCCTTCTTGTAGGGATAGGTGGGTTGGTCGGAGAACAGGAACGTGAACGTCAACGGCGTCGTCGCCTTGAATGTGTCACCAACCTTGAAACTCTCCATCGCACCGTTGCGGGATTTGGAAGTGTCCACCTTCTCGGAGGTGTCGGAATCACAACTGGTCATCATCAGGCCGATGGTGACAACGGATGCGAGGCCGAGGAAGTCCCTCCTGCGGAACTCTCGTGTGCTGATCATGGGGTTTCCTTTCATAGGTTCATTCCTTGACGGAGCCGAGCATGACGCCCGAGAAGAAGTACTTCTGGACGAAGGGGTAGACGCAAAGGATGGGAATGACGGTGAGCACGATGGTGACCGACTGGATATTGGCTGCGATCTGCCCGACGTTTTCAGCCGTCCCACCCGCTGATCCGGCCGTGGTGACACCGGCAATCATGTTGCGCAGATAGATGGTGACCGGGAAGAGGTCCGGGTTGTCGAGGTAGAGGAAGGCCTGGAACCAGGAATTCCAGTTGGCCACCGCGTAGAACAGCACCATGGTGGCCACAATGGCTTTGCTCAGCGGCAGCACTACCCGGAAGAGGATCCCGTACTGGGTAAGCCCGTCAATCGATGCCGCTTCCTCCAGCTCACGGGGCATGTTCTCGAAGAACGACTTCATGATGAGCAGGTTGAAGACGCTGATGGCGTTTGGCAGCACCACCGCCCAGATGGTGTCCCGCATTCCCAAGGAACTGATGAGTACGTAGTTCGGGATCAGGCCGCCGTTGAAGAACATGGTGAAGACTGCCAGGCCGATGAACACACTGCGGCCCTTGAGGTCCTTCTTGGCAATGGCGTAAGCGAAGGCCGTGGTCAGCACCATGGAAATAGCCGTTGCCACCACTGTGTACAGGACCGTATTTCCGTAGTTGGTCCAGAACGTGGAGTCGGCCAGGATCAACTTGTAGGTCTCCGTGTTGAAACCCATCGGGAACAGGTTCACCTGCCCGGCGTTGATGAAGCCTTCACTGGAGAACGACTGGGCAATGATGTTCAGGAACGGATACATCGTCAGGAACACCACGAGCAGCAGGAACACCAGGTTGAAGGCCCGGAAGATCCGCATCCCACGGGAAACCCGCATGTTCTTCAAAAGGACCCCTTGGGCCGCAGCGCCCTTGTTGGCAGTAGCTGACTTGTTCACCACAGGCTCGTTCCTGCGAGGCGCTTGGAAATCGCGTTCGCTGAGAGGATCAGCGTGAGGCCGATGACGGATTCGAACATTCCGATCGCGGCCGCGTAGCTGAAGTTGCTGGATTCCAGGCCTACCCGGTACAGGTAGGTGGAGATGACGTCTGAGGTTGCGTAGTTGAGCGGGTTGTAAATGAGAAGGATCTTCTCGAAACCCACAGCCATGAACGTTCCGATGTTCAGGATGAGCAGGGTGATGATGGTGGGTCGGATGGCCGGCAGGGTCACATGCCAGGTCTGCTGCCAGCGGTTGGCGCCATCGATCCGTGCCGCCTCGTACAACGATTCATCGACCCTGGTGAGCGCGGCGAGGTAGAGGATCGCTCCCCAGCCCATGGTCTGCCAGACTTCCGAGCTGATGTACATCGGCCGGAACCAACCTGGGTCCTGCGTGAAGTTCACCGAAGTTCCGAACAGGGACTCCGCGATCTGGTTTACGGTTCCCGTCATGGAGAAGTTCTGCAGGATCATCCCGGCGATGATCACCACGGACATGAAGTGCGGCAGGTATGCCACGGTCTGGACGAACTTCTTGAACTTCTGCGACCTCAACTCGTTGAGCATCAGCGCGAAGATGATGGGCATCGGGAAGCAGAACACCAGGGTCAGGACACCCAGGACGATGGTGTTCTGGAATGCCTGCCAAAAGCTGGGGTCATTGATGAAGAGGGTGACGTACTTGAGGCCAACCCACTTCTCCCCGAAGATACTGCCACCGGGTTGGAACTGACGGAAGGCAATCACATTGCCGGCCATCGGCAGGTATCTGAAAATCAGAAGATACAGCAGTGGCAGCGCCAACAGCGTGTAGAGTCGCCAATCGCGTTTGAAGGCCAGCTTCCAGCTCCCGGGCTTGTCACGCCGCCTCTTCGCTTTGCCTGGCTGGTCGCCCGGCACCACCTTTGGTGGAACATCCAGTCTTAGTGCCATGGTCCCCGCCTCTCCTGCTGTTCTTCGAGGATCAGCACGTCGTACGCAGGGAGCTCAACCGCCCCCTGAAGCGCACGACCGCTGATCAGGTCCGTGCCGCCGTCGAGGACGTCCACCCGGGACGGCGCATCATTATGGTTCAGCACCATGAGAAAGCTTTTGGCGGTGCCGTCGCCGCTGGTGCCGGCACGACGGCGGACCTGGACTCCTGTGGGTGCCTTCAGTTCCGGCTCAACGCCTGCGGTCCGCAGTTCGTCGTCGAGAAGTTGCTTGAGGAGTCCGTCGTCGACGCGGGCCGACACGTACACGGCCGAGCCTTTTCCGAACGAGTTGCGCGTCACTGCCGGTGCGCCGTTCAGGCGACCGGACGCATACCTGGCCAGGACCTCCGCGGTTTCGGCGTGCAGGTGCTCGGTCCAGTAATCCGCGGAGAAAGTACCGCCGTCGGCCGTGGTCAGCTTCACTTGCTCTCCGTCCCCTGCCAGTGGATGCATCTCCTCGCTCCAGGCACCAAGGACATTTCGCAACGCGCCCGGATACCCGCCCAGGCGGATGGTGTTGTCGCGGTCCACGATGCCGGAAAGGTAGGACACCACCAGGCGTCCACCCTCGGACACGTAGTCTTCGACCTTTTTAGCGGCTTCGTCCGTGAGGAGGTACGACGCCGGCATGAGCACCACGCCGTAGGCGGAGAGGTCGCTGTTGGCATTGACGAAGTCAACAGTGATGTTGGCGTCAAATAGCGGGCGGTAGAAGCGCAATACTTCCTGCGCGTAGTTCAGGTCCGAGCGGGGGGAGTTACCCAGCTCCAACGCCCACCAGCAGTCCCAATCGAAGACGATGGCCACTTTGGCAGCGGAACGGGTCCCCGTCAGCCCGCCCAGTGCTTTGAGTTCCTGGCCCAGCTCGCACACTTCGCGGAAGATCCTGGTGTTGGTGCCCGCATGGTTCACCATGGCCGAGTGGTAGCGCTCGGTCCCACCCTTCGCCTGCCTCCATTGGAAAAAGAGGATCGAATCGGCGCCTTGGGCAATGGCTTGGTAGGAGCCGAGCCGCATCTTGCCAGGAAGCTTGGACACATTCACGGACCACTGGCTGACCGCGCCCGTGGCTTGTTCCATGACCATCCACGGTTGGCCGTGGCGGAGGGAGCGCATGAGGTCGAAGTTCAGGGCAGCCGCGATGTGAGCGTCTTCTTCCCGCGGGTCCGGGTAGATGTCCAGGGCGGCGGCGTCTTCTTCGGCTGCCCATGCCCAGTAGTCGTTGGTTTTGTAAAAGCGCATGAAGTTGGTGACGATCGGCAAGTCCGGGCTGTGGCGCCTAAGAATGTCACGTTCGGCTTTGAAATGTTCCAGCATGCTGTCCGACGTGAACCGATGAAAGTCCAAACGCCGCGACGGGTTGGACCACGTTCGGGGCTGGGCCGGGACCCGGACCTGGTTCCAGTCCGAGTAGAGCTGGCCCCAGACGGTAGTGCTCCAGGCCTCGTTCAGTTCATCCAGTGAGGAATACTTCCGCTGAAGCCATTCCCGGAAGGCCTTCTCAGCCCACGGTCCGTAGGAAACGGGCCCATATTCATTGCCCACATGCCACATTCGCAACGCCGGATGGTTGGCGTATTGCTCCCCCATCCGCTCGGCCAGTGCCAGCGACTTGGCCCGATACACGGGGTGTGACACGTCAAAGTGCTGGCGGGAGCCGAATCCGAAGATGCTCCCGTCCGGGCGTTCCGGCATGATGTCCGGGTGCTGCTCCACCAGCCAGGCCGGCGGGACGGCATCCGGTGTTGCCAGGTCCACGCCGATGCCGTGCTCATGCATGAGATCCATGACCTCGTCCAGCCAGCCAAAGTCGAAAACGCCATCGCTGGTTTCCAAGCGGCTCCAAGAGAAGACCGCAAGCGTCACCAGGTTCACCCCGGCCTGCTGCATGAGTTTGGCATCTTCCAACCAGACTTCGCGCGGCCATTGCTCAGGGTTGTAGTCCCCGCCGTACGCGATACCGCCTAATCGCTGATGCAGGTGCTGCAGCCGCGTTTTTGCGGTCCGCAAGTCCTCAGGGTGGATGGTCATCATTGTCCTTCACTCGGGGTTCGTCGCTCCGACTTACAGTGCGACGCACATCACAGAGAGAAACTATCGTAAAGTTTCAGCAATAACAACAGTCCAGTATCCGAAACTCGCAAGTAACTTAGAGGCCTGAAATCTGCGTTCGAGTACGGCTTTCGGGCGTATGGCCTCGAGTAATTGATTCGGAATCGCGGAATAGTTTTGAAACGAGCGGACTTGTTTCGACAACAGTTCGGAAACTTTCGGAGCTTGTTAACAACTGTCTTGAATTCGCGGGAGGCCTGCGAGCGGCCAGGGGATGTTCAGCGAACTCGACCGAGCACCCGCGATCTCGCCGAGCCCCTACGAAAATCCGTTGACACGTGACCAAAAGGTCACCTATCCTGATCCCATGGACGCCGTGTTCAAGGCCTTGGCTGACCCCACCCGCAGGGAACTCCTGGACGAGTTGTTCCGCGCGGATGGCCAATCCGCCACCGCCCTCGGAGCCCGGTTCGAGATGACCCGTTTCGGCATCGCAAAGCACCTCAAACTGCTTGAGGATGCCGGGTTGGTGGTTGTCCGCCGTCGAGGACGCGAGAAGCTGCACTTCCTGAATCCGGTCCCCATCCGCCTCATCCACGATCGCTGGGTGAGTAAATACGCAGAACCATGGGCCGCTGCCCTCAGCGACCTCAAATCCAGATTGGAAAGTCCCATGGAAAAGATCTTCGAGATTTACATCAAGACCACGCCGGAAAAGCTTTGGGAAGCCATCACCGACAGCGAAATCCGCAGCAAATACCAGTTCGGGAACACCTTGGCATCGGACTGGACGCCGGGCAGCCGCTTCGAGATGCGCAACCCCAAAGCGGACGCGCCGCTGGGTGAAGGCGAGAACATCGAGGTCGATCCCCCACGCAGGCTCGTCCAGACCATGACGGCGCTGTGGGGCGAGGACGTCAAGGCCGAGGGGACGTCGCGGATCACCTGGGAAATCGAACCCGTCGGGGATTCCTGCCACCTCACGGTCACGCACGATCAACTCCGCGAAGGCGCGAACGACCAGCTCTACGGCGGCTGGCCCATGATCCTCTCCGGCCTGAAAACCTGGCTGGAAACCGGGGAAAAGCTCACCACACCCGGTTCGCTGATGTACGCATAAGCCTCTTAAAGAAGGACGACGACGGCGGGCCGCTGCCGCCGTCGTCGTCGATACCTCAGTCTCCCGCCCGTCAGGCGACGGGCTGTACTACCTGCTCTTCGCTGAGCCAAGCCGTCTGCAAGGTGCCCAGCAGGTGTGGAGCGAAATCCTCGCCGATCTCCAGGACGACGCGGCATCGCGCGCCGCGCTGCTCCGGGAACCCCGCGTACTGTCCTCGGAGATCGCAGACCGTCTGGCCCCGGCCTGGGCCGTCGGTGGTGTCCACTTGGACCCGGACGGTCGGGGCCAGGGTGGGTTCTACTCCCCTGACGGCGATGGCGGCGGCAAGGGGATCGTGCATGGCCGAGCAGGCCCGTCCGAAAATGTCGACGTAGAAGCCGAAGTAGTAGCCCAGCATCTCCCCCAAGGCCTGGGACACCGGGTGTTCGGTGGACAGCAGCTCCTGGCGGTGGTTTTCCTCCAGCACGTTGGTCATGGTGACATCCAGGGGAACCAGCGTCACGTTCCAGTCCGCGGCCAGGACCTCGGCTGCGGCCTCGGGGTCGTTGGCGATGTTGGCTTCGGCCACAGGAGAGATGTTTCCCGGTGCCAGCGCAGCGCCGCCCATGATGGTCACCTCGGCAATAAGCTCAGGCAGCTTCGGTTCCAGCCGCAACGCTTCGGCGATGTTGGTCAGCGGACCGATGGCCACCAACCGCAGCTCCCCGGCGTACTGGTGGGCCAACTGGACCAACAGTGCGGCAGCCGTGGCCTTCACCGGTTCGCGGTCGGAAGGAGCCAGGTCCACTCCGCCGATGCCGTTATCGCCATGGACGTGCGGCGCGCCGCCGTGGAAGGTGCCCACCAGCGGATCGTGCGCGCCGACTGCCACGGGGATGTCCGGGTGGCCCGCAAGGTTCAGCAGGTCCAGGGTGTTGCGGGCGCCGCCGGCTGCACTGACGTTGCCGCTCACGGTCCCTATTCCTACGAGCTCGGCCTTGGGTGAGGCCAGGAGGT
This sequence comes from Paenarthrobacter nicotinovorans, assembly GCF_021919345.1. Lineage (NCBI taxonomy): Bacteria > Bacillati > Actinomycetota > Actinomycetes > Micrococcales > Micrococcaceae > Paenarthrobacter > Paenarthrobacter nicotinovorans. Next base: position 1,111,739 of record NZ_CP089293.1, on the reverse strand, counting down.
AGGCAAGGGCGAGGGCGTCGTCGATGCCGGTATCGCAGTCAAGGAAGAAGGGTGCAGGCTGGTTCACAGGTCTCTCGTTTCAGGTGTAGCGGTGATGGGGGGTTCTGCTGGGTGTCCGCGCGGAACCGGCGGACCGGCGTCGCGCGTTAGATCTTTTCGCCTTTCGGCGCGGCGATGAACAGGCTGACAATGAACGCCAGGGCCGTGATCGATACCGAAATCCAGAGGGCAGCAGAGTACCCGGCGGCGGTGCCCTGGCCTGCGAACGGCGCAACAACCACGACGCCGAGACTCGCCCCGATGCCGAAGGAGGCGCCGTTGATGCCCGGCAGCGCTGCGGGTGCTTCCTTGGGCGAGAGCAGGACGGACAGGCCGTTGATGGCAGTGAGGAAGAATCCGTTGTAGAAGATACCCAAGGCGGCGATGGCGATGAGGACCGCGATCTGGTTGTGGGCGAACAAGGCGGCGATGATCGCGCAGGCGAGGCTGGTTGCGGTACCTACACGGACGGTCTTGATCCAACCGCGGCGGTCGGCGATCCAGCCGGCGAGCGGAGCGGCGAACACGCCAATCAGTGCTGCAGGGGTGAGGAACAGCAGGGCTGCCACCGACGCGGACAGTCCGAAGCCGCTGTCCTTGTCCTGGCTGAGCAATACCACGGTGAAGTTGATGATGGCGAAGATGCCCGCAAGTGTCAGCACGGTGGTGGCGATGACGGGCCACACCTGGCGGGAACGGAGGTGGTGGACTGCAACCAACGGGGTTTCGCGCTTTTTCTCGATGAGCCAGAAGGCCGTGAACGATGCAATACTGCCGGCCAGCAGTCCGAGGGCTGCCGGTGAAGTCCATCCGGCAGAGGAACCCGTGGACACGAAGTAGGTGATGAACACCAGGAACACCGACAGGGAACCCGCTCCCCACCAGTCCATCCGGCCCGGAGCCACGCTGGACCTACCGCCCGGGACTACCTTGATGACACAGACGACGGCGATGGCCGCCAGCACCAGCACGGCGACGAAGATCGACTGGAAGCCCAGGGTCTCGGCCATGAGCCCGCCAAAGTAGCCGTCCACGCCACCAACTCCACCGTTGATGGCGGCAATGATCCCAATGGAGGTGCCGAAGAGCCGGGCGGGCAGGTACTCGTTCAGGACGATGTAGGAGAGGGCGAAAATCGCGCTGGAGACGCCCTGCATGAAGCGGCCCGTCACCAGCAGCGGCAAGGTCGGGGCGAAGATGCACAACACGGTTCCGGCGCCCATGATGGCCAGCACCAGCAGCAATGCGTTGCGGCGGCCTATGAAGTCGCTCCACCGGCCAATCACAGGACCTGAGATGGCGCCGGCGAGGAAGAACATGGATTGAACCTGTGCGACGGCTTCCGGGGTCTCGCCGAAGAAGGAGCCGACATGCGGCAGTGCGGGGGTGATCATGCTGGCGTTGAGTTGGAACGCCAGGACGGCCAGGACCAGCGTGGTGATCAGCAGTGCGGCAGCCTTGCCGTGGACCCTGCCTTCATCGGGGGCGTCAAGATCGCCGGCCGGGGTTTGCGGGTCTACGGCCTGCGGATCTGCAGCCTGCTGGCCTGTGGCGGTGGGGATGTTCACATCAAACTCCTTTGTCCAGGGGCGCGGGGCGCCGCCACGAGATGTGAGTTGTTATACAAGCATGTATTACGAGCTTGTGCAACCTGTCACATTCATCCGGTACAGTGTCGGTAACCCATTCCAAGTGAGGCCTCCCTTGACCGACAAAGCCGTCCAGTTCCTGTCCCGCCCCATAGCTACCCAGCCCGGGCAGCCCCTTCGTGTTGCCGCGTACTCGCGCATCGCAGAGGCGATCCGGACAAAGATCTTGCCGCCGGGTTCGCTGCTCCCCACCGAGACCGAGCTGGGCACCATGATGGATGTCAGCCGCACCGTGATCCGGGAAGCGTTGATGTTGCTGGAAGAAGACGGCCTCACCCGGGCACGCCGTGGAGTCGGACGGTTCGTGGCTGATTCACTCCCCAGGATCGGGATTGAACACATCCGCCCGTTCGATCAACTCCTTGGCGGGCCGGACCAGGACATCCAGGTCAAGCGCGTGGCAGCCATCAAACAACCGGCGTCGGAGTTCGTTGCGCCGGGTATCGGAGTGGAGCCCGATGAGGACGTCTGGTTCTGGGAGAGCGTGCTCATCCGCAACGGCGAGCCCGTGGCCCACCTCCAGGAAAACGTTGCACAGAGAATTCCCGAAGCCGACCAACTCGCCGAGGCCGCAGAGGCGCCCACGCTTTCCGCGTCCACACTCCTGGAGGTGCTCAGCGGACTACCCGGCGCTTCCCTGGGACCCGGCGAATGCGAGATCAGCCTCAGTACGGCCGGGCCAAGCCGTGCAAAGCTGCTGGGACTGCGCCCCTCTGATCCGGTGCTGGTCCTCACCCAGTACGTGCGCCGGAACGGCTCCCCGTTCTACCTCGCAAAATGCCTCGTAGCCGCGAAAGCCGGCCACCTCTCCGTCATCCAGTCCTCCTGACATTCAGCTGATTTCTTCCAAAAAGGACCTTCCATGAGCACTCCCCTGCACTCTTCCGCGCCCATTTCCAGCTCCACGCTCACGGTGGTGGGCAGCATCAACCTCGACATCACGGCAACGGCCAGCCGGCTGCCCTCCCCCGGTGAAACCGTCGGCGGAGCAGTCCTCCGCCAGCAGCCCGGTGGGAAGGGCGCCAACCAGGCAGTTGCTGCGGCCCGGCTTTCCGGCCGCTCCCGCATGGTGGGGGCCGTTGGCCAGGACGACGCCGGCCGGACACTTCTGGACGCAATGGCCGGTGCCGGCGTCGACATCCACAGCGTTGCCCGCGTGGAAGCGGCGACGGGAACTGCCTTGGTGCTGGTGGACAGCGACGGCGAAAACCAAATTGTGGTGTGCCCCGGCGCCAACGGCTCAGTGGCCTTGGACGGGGTGTCATTCGGCGAAGAAGAAGCCCTGCTGTGCCAGCTCGAAGTGGACCAGGACGTGGTTCTGGAAGCTGCCCGCCGCGCACCGGGATTCTTCGCACTCAACGCCGCACCGGCAGCGCCGATCCTGCCGGAACTCCTGGAGCGCTGCGATCTGGTAATCGTTAACGAAACCGAATACGAGCTGATCCCCGCCCTCAAGAATGCGCCGCTGGTCGCGGTGACCTACGGCGGCGAGGGCTCGGCAATCTTCGTCGACGGCGAACGCGTCGCCGAGGCTCCGGCGGTAAAAGTCAAGGACATCGCCAACACCATCGGCGCGGGCGACGCCTTCTGCGCAGCCCTGGTCCTTGCCTTGCAATCCGGCTTGGACCACAGCCATGCCCTGGCCGTAGCCAACGCCGTGGGCGCTGACGCCGTCCGCGATGCCTCGTCCCAGCCCGGCTTGCATTCCTTGGAACACTACATTGAGGCGACGCGCCTGCCTGATGCAGCGGGTTCCGCCGCCAGCAAGTAGTCAGCCCACCGCTTCAGGGCAGTCTCCACAGGCGGATGATGCAATCCGTGTGCCTCAGCCAAGGCGAGCGCTGCCGCGGTGGGATACCGCTCTTCCGAGAGGAACGACAACGTCTCCGGATCCGCGCCGGTGAGTTTGGGCGGGAGCCTCTTCAGAAGAGCACTGGGGATTCTCAACCACGGGACCCTGACCTTCAGGTGCTTCCCGAGCATGCGCAACAGTTCCGGCAACGGCGGCGTGGCGTCATCGAGAACCCAGTACGAGGCGTTTTCCGCCTCGGATGTGATGGGGACCAGCGCCATGAATGACGCCAGGTAGTCCACAGTCACCACGGGGACGAACGTGCGGTTGTTCCCGGGCAGTGCGGGCAGCTTTCCACGGGAGAGGTCCATGACGCTCGCCGCGAGGCCCAGACCCTGCTGCGACTCGCCGTTGACGGAATCTCCGATCACGGAGGCCGGATTGACCACGGTGAAAGGGACGCCCAGGGAACGCGCTGTCGCTTGCACCACGGCGTCGGACTCCACCTTGGAGCCTTCATAGGCGCCCAGGTGTTTGTATTCCCTGGCGCGGCGCGAGTCGTCCCACGGCACCTCGTTCGGGTCTTGGCCGCCCACCCGGTAGCCGGACAGATGGACCAGCCTGGTCAGCGCCGGCAGCTGCGAGGCGAAACGAACCACGCGTTCTGCGCTGGTCACGTTCGCGGAGTAGGCATCATCGGCCGTCATGCCAAACGCGAACGCACCGGCGACATTGTGGACTTCAGTCACGGTCCGGAATTCGTCCGACCCAGGATCAACACCCAAGCCGGCGTCGTTAAAGTTCACGAGCACGTGCTTTGCGGTGCCGTCGGCATCGTGACGCGCGAGCCAGTCCGCCAGCCGGTGGAAGGAATCTTCGCTGCGCACCGCGGCTGTGACGGTCACCCCCTGGTGCAGGAGTTCCCGCACCAGCCACTGCCCGATGTGGCCCGTGGCTCCGAACACCAAGGCATGGCGGAGGCTCATGCGCCTGCTCCGGCCTGGGTTGCTGCCAGCAATGTCTTGAGCGTCCCGGCGGCTGCGTCCATTGGCTGGGTGGACTTGTGAGCGCGGGACAGGATGAGCGAGCCCTCCACCAGGCAAATGATCGATGTCGCCAGGCTATGGGCGTTTCCCTCTTCCACCCCGAACGTGGACAAGTAGCCGGATACGGCCTGGATCCATCCGTCGTAGACGCGGCTGCACGCCTCCCTCAGCGGCTCATTCTCCGATGCCGCGTCCAAGGCGACGGAGGAAACGGGACAACCTGCCTGATAATCGCTGGTTTCCAGGATGTTTTTGAGTTCGGCAATGAGTGCGTCCACTACCGCCGCAGGTGAGGTGGCCGTCGTCGTGGCCTTGCCAATCAGTTCTCCGAAGTGATCGCCGGCCAGCGCCACGGCGGCAACGCCGAGCCCCGTCTTCCCTTCGGGGAAATGGAAATAGAGCGAGCCTTTGGGAGCACCGGACCGGGCCAGGACAGTGTTGAGTCCGGTTCCGTGATAGCCGTGAAGTTGGACCAGATCAAGCATGGACTCGACCAAACGCTGCCGGGTTGCGATTCCCTTGGGGTATGAAGAAGACATATCTAGATAATAGACCAGTCTATATATTACTTCCACAAACAGCCGGGTTAGGTGCTACAGTTGCTACGATTGCTACGGAGGATCATCATGACAACTATTCCCCACCGGGAACTGCGCAACCAGAGCAGCAAGATTCTGGAACGCGTCAAGAATGGCGAAGTCATCGACGTCACCAATAACGGCCAGGTCGCGGCCACCCTCATTCCGCCATCCGCTTCGCCCTTTGAACGATTGCTCCAAGCAGGAAGCATCCGGCCTGCGATCGAGTCACCCGTGGACTTCCGCCTTGTGGCGCGTGTCAGCAGCGATATGACCACGGCCGACATCCTGGCTGACCTCCGCGGGGACCGGTGATCGTTTACGCGGACACCTCCGCGATTCTTAAGCTTGTTGTGGATGAGCAGGAATCTGAAGCTCTGGCCGCGCATCTCCAGGGAGTCCGGTTAGCTGGAGGTCACTTGGTGGCTTCCATGCTCCTCTACACCGAGCTTCACTGCGCTGCACGCCGACGCAGCCTTCCCTTTGACCAAGTCAACGACGTCCTTGCCGGCCTCAACCTTGTTGATGTCACCCGTTCGGATCTAATGTATGCCTCAGCGCTGCCCAGGCAACTTCGGAGCGCAGACGCCATTCACTTGGCAACCGCCATCCGGCTTCAAGTGGACTCCATGGTGGCCTATGACCAGGAACTGTGCTTGGCCGCGAAGGAATCCGGGCTCACGACCACGTCGCCCGGAACCTAGCCAGGCCTACCCCACGATCCGGAAGTCATCGAACTCCCCTGTACCGTCGGAGAGTTCGAAAGCCACCTTCTCAACGTGGCCCGGCGCCTGCGTGGACTGGAGCCACTTCACGAGGCGGTCAACGTCGGCTGCCGAACCCTCGGCAAGCAACCGGACGGAACCGTCGTGATCATTACGGACCGTCCCTGTCAGCAGGAGTTCGTCGGCCTTCCGGGCAGTCCAGTAGCGGAAGCCCACCCCCTGGACGACGCCGGTGATGCGGGCTGTGAGCCGAACGGTCCCGTCAGTCATGGCTCCACTTTAACCAGATCCGCCCTTGTCCGGCCCGTTCACCGTATAAGGGCGTGCGGGCCTGACAAGGGCGGGATCCGGCAGCAAACAAGCTAGCCGATCACGATGTCGCGCGTTTCGTGGCTGTAGGTGATGGTGACCGTGCCGCCGTCGTGGTTCAACTCGTGGTTGGCGCCGTCACGGACGCCGAACGCACCGTAGTTCTCGTCCCACGAGCGGTTCAAGGCCACTTTGTAGGTGTAGAAACCAGCGGGCAGTTCAGCCGTCAGCGTCCATACCTGGACCAACGGGTTGAACGTCATCTGGGCTTCGTCATACTGCGGCGCCCAATCCTCGGGGGCACCAAGGATCTTGTTGAAGTCCCCGGCAATCGCGACGGCGTCCGGCTGCGGCAACGTCTCGACGGCGGTGGCCGCCTTGCCCTTGGCCGGCGCCTTGCGCGTGGTGGCCTTCTTTGCCGCAGGTGCGGCTTTCGCCGCGGCAGCTTTAGTGGCAGTGGCCTTCGGGGCCGACACCCTGGCGGCGGCAACCTTCGGCTCGGCCACGTCGGTGGCCGCTTCCTTGGGTGCGGTCACTTTCTTCGCAGCAGCACGCTTGGTCGCCGCTGCCTTCTTCGCCTGGGGCTTCACCGGCGGCGCGGTGGGAACCGGGACGTCGGCTGGTACCGGCGTTCCGGCGTCGAGCGCTGCTGCAAAAGCTGCAACGTCGCCGAACGCGACCGTCGCACGCAAGCCGTCCTCGGGAATGGTCCAGCCCGAACGTCCCTTGACCAGCCAGCCGGCCTTGACCAACTTGGCCGAGGCGGAGGTGAGCGTCTTGTGGCCGCGCGGAATTCCGCCACTGAGCAGTTCGGCCTCGTGGTCGTTGAAAGGAACGCGCGCAGTCGCTTCGGCCAGCACTTCGCCGGCGTTCAGCGTTGCCCCGGACCATACGCCCTCTGCGAGGATGTCCAGGACGGCCTTCAGACGAAGGTTGGTGTTCTCGGCGGTGTTCGCGCCCATGCTTCTCCTTCTACGGTGGTTATTCCCTTGCAGTTTGCCAATGAATTGTTAATTCCCGCGACTGCAGTTGGTAAACACCGTGTGTCGTGACTGAGTGTGACATCACAATCGCCGCAAGTGATCTACGGGTCTCGGCTGGAGCGGTTCAGGCCCGCGTCACCGATGATTTGACCCACTCTGTGACCTTGTCCAGGAGCTCTGTTTTGCGCGCCTCGCTGGCGAAGGATGACCGGATGGAATTGGCAGCCAAGGTAGCCTGCTCGGGCACCGAGAACTTCAGGACCTCAACCAGCTTTCCGAAGTTATCGTCCACGTACCCGCCAAAGTAGGCGGGGTCGTCCGAGTTGACGCAGACGTTCAGGCCGATCGCCAGCATTTCGGGAAGCGGGTGGTCCTCCAGCTTGTCCACGGCGCGAAGCCGGACATTGGACAGGGGGCAGACCGTCAGGGGCACCTGCTCGGCCACCAACCGCTGCACCACGTCGGTGTCTTCCATGCACCGGATGCCGTGATCGATCCGCTCAACATGCAACACGTCCAGCGCCTCCGTGATGTAGGAGGCGGGGCCCTCCTCGCCGGCGTGGGCGATCCTTCGCAGCCCGGCCTCGCCTGCGCGCTGGTACAGGCGCTCAAATTTCGACGGCGGATTGCCCACCTCGGCCGAGTCCAGGCCGATGCCAGCAATGGGAGCATGCATGGCAAGGAGCTGGTCCAGCACTTCCAGCGCGGATTCCTCGGACATATCCCGCAGGAAGGCGGCAATGAGGAGGGTGGAGACACCAAAGTCCTCTTCCGATGTTGCCAGGGCTTTGGCCACGCCGTTGACGCAGGTCTCCAAGGCCACCCCGCGTGAGATGTGGGCCTGGGGGTCCATCATGATTTCCGCGTGCCGTACTCCTCCGGCGGCGGCGCGCTCCAGGTAGGCGCGGGTCATGTCCGTGAAATCCTGTTCGGTCTGCAGGACGGCCATGTTGGCGTAATAGAGGTCCAGGAAGGACTGCAGGTCGGAGAATTCATACTTCCCGCGCAGTTCTTCGATGTCTTCATAGGGCAGTTCAATGCCATTGCGTTCGGCCAGGGCAAAGATCAGCTCTGGCTGGAGGGTCCCTTCGATGTGCAGGTGCAGTTCGGCAACCGGAGGTGCCGGGGTGGTTGTTTTCTCGCCAATAGTTTCCACCCTGCAACTCTAGGCCCGAACACGGGCACGTGTCCCGGAGCACTCAACTTGGTTCTCACGCCCGGCACCCTCAAACTGAAAGGATGCAGACTTTCCTCCCTTTCGCCGATTTCCGTCAGAGCGCTGCGGCACTCGACACGTCAAGGCTCGGCAAACAGCGCGTCGAAGCACTCCAGGTCCTCCGCGCGTTGGTGATCCCGGAGTACGGTTGGCAGTCCCACCCGGCGGTCCGCATGTGGATGGGCCACGTTCCGGCGCTCACCATGTATGGCCTGGCCATGGCCGACGAATGGATGGAACGCGGCCACCCGGACAACACCCGCACCAACATCGCGGAGTTCGCACCGCAGGCCGCCCACCCGGACTACGCGTCCAGGATCATCATGCCGCCGTGGCTGGGACACGAGGACCTGCACCTCAGCCACCGTTCAAAACTGATCAGCAAGGACCCCAAGCACTACACGCAGATCTTCCCGGGTACCGAGGAGAAGCTGGAATACGTGTGGCCGGAGCCCAAGCATGAGTTCCACCCGGAAGATCCCGAAGAGGACAGCCTGTGGATCCTGCGCTCCAACGTTGAGGACCTTCGTCCCGAAGAGCTCACCACCGTCAGCATGCCTCCGCATGGCAAGGCCCGTTCCGCGGCGCCGGCGGACCCTGACGAGTACCAGTTCGTCTATGCCGAGGAAAAGTCGCGGCGGCAGGTGAAGGGCCCCAAAAAGCGCCCGGTGAAGCAGCTTGAGAAGAAGCCCACGCGCAAGCGCCAGGCCCAGGAGCAGGCCTTCAACACCCTGCCCGGCAAGACCGAACTGGCCGTCCCGTTCGACGGCGGCCAGACCTTCGCCGTCGGCCTAATCCATGGGCGCCCCATCACCGTGAACGGCCGCTTCGCACGCAACTTCGAGGTCACCAGCGTGATCAACCGCTCCGACTTCGACTACCCGGCGCTGTTGCAGGATCCCCGGGTGTTCTTCCCGGTCCCCGCACCCGCGCAGTAGCGGCACGTTTCCACCGACGCAGGGAGGGCCATGGATTTCCAGCACATCATCGAGGCCGTTGGCAGGTACATGGATGCTGCGGGGGTGGCCGTCATGGTGGTTGGAGCTTTGGTTTCCATCCCCATGGCCCTGCGCGGCTACCAGCCGGAACGGGCCAGGGGCTTGGCGCCATTCACCCCGTACCGGGCCTACCGGCAGTTGCTGGGCCGCTCCATCCTGTTGGGCCTTGAGCTCCTGGTGGCGGCGGACATCATCCGTACCGTCGCGGTGACGCCAACTTTCGAGAGTGTCGGCGTCCTGGCGATCATCGTGCTCATCCGGACTTTCCTCAGCTTTTCGCTCGAGCTGGAAATAACCGGCCGCTGGCCGTGGCAGAAGGAAAAAAGCCCGGACGCCACCGTGCCGCTACGATCGGATGCATGACGCAGCCGTGGGGACCGGACATTCTTGGCGAAGGTTTTGAACAGCAAACGCTGAAGCTCGACGGCGACGCTGTCGCCACCTTGGTGCGTTACGTCGGTTCCGGTCCGCAATGGCTCGATGCTCCGGAGGGCGTTGGCCTCGACGCAGACGTCCTCTACGTTCATGGCTGGTCCGACTACTTCTTCCAACGCCACCTCGCCGAATTCTGGCAGCGGGCCGGGGCGCGCTTCTACGCCCTGGACCTGCATAACTACGGCCGCAGCCTGCGGCCTGGACTGGTACCGGGGTTCGTCACCAACCTCACGGATTACGACGCCGACATCGCGGCCGCCTTGGACGCCATGGGGCGTTCAGGTGCGCCGGGTGAAGACCGTCCACTCATCCTGCTGGGACACTCCACCGGCGGGCTGACACTAAGCCTCTGGGCGCACCGCCATCCCGGTATGGCCTCGGCACTGGTCCTCAACAGCCCGTGGCTGGAGTTCCAGGCCACCGAACTTGGCCGCCGCGCGATTGCGCCGCTTGTGGGTCTGCATGCCCGGCTCCACCCGCTGGCGCCGCTGCCGCCCGTGGATCCGGGAATTTACACGCGTGCAGTCTCAGCAGCCCTCGACGGCGAATGGGACTACAACCTCGACTGGCGCCCCGACCGGGGATTCCCCATCACGCCGGCATTCCTGGACGCTGTATTCCGCGGCCAGGCAACAGTCGCCGCAGGTCTGGGCATCGACACACCCGTGCTCGTGTTGCTCTCCGACAAGAGCTACCTGCAACCGAAGTGGTCCGCAGATGCGCTCACTGCGGACGTGGCACTGAACGTGGACGCCGTGGCCCACCGTGCCCTGTCCCTGGCGGACACAGTCACAGTGAGCCGGCTGCCCAACGCCTTCCACGACATCTTCCTCTCCCCGGAACCCATCCGCAGGGAAGCGTTTGAGCGCATCGGCCGCTGGCTGCCCATGGCCCTGCAACCGGCCGACGCCATGGAGTGGGAAGCCAGGACAGCGGGCTTGTAGCCCTCGCCCGGTCCTGCCGTTGTTAGCCCGCTGCAGTGGGCCATGCAGTCCGCAGCAGCACGGGAGGGTACGCCAGCGAGGGCAGCCCGCGGGGATCCGTAGGCGGCAGGCCTACTTGCCAAGCCCCGCCCGGCGCAAGGCCTCAGCCATGGCGGTGTTGGCCGGAGCTGCTTGGGCCTGCTGGGGTTTGCCCTGTCGCGGGTTGCGTTGTTGCGGGCTGCCCTGGCCTTGCCGCTGGCCCGGCTGACCGCCGCGCTGACCCGACTGGCCGCCGCCCCGCTGGCCAGGCTGACCGCCCGAGTCACGCCCTCCTGCTGCACGCCCACCCGAGGTGCGGCCACCTGCAGAGCCGGGTTCGTCGTCGAGCCTGAGCGTCAGGGAAATGCGCTTGCGCTCCGGGTCGGCCTCCAGCACCTTGACGCGGACCACTTGGCCGGACTTCACGATTTCGCGCGGATCAGAGACGAACTTGTTGGACAGGGCCGAGACGTGCACCAGACCGTCCTGGTGCACCCCGACATCCACAAAAGCGCCGAACGCGGCAACGTTGGTGACCGTACCTTCCAGGATCATGCCCGGCTTGAGGTCGGAGATCTTCTCGATGCCCTCGGAGAACGACGCCGCCTTGAATGCCGGACGAGGGTCGCGGCCGGGCTTCTCGAGTTCGGACATGATGTCCTTGACCGTCGGCAGGCCGAAGGTACCGTCAACGAACGCCTGCGGATCCAGCGCCGTGGCGGGACCCCCGCCCGCTGCCACGAGGATCTTGCGGGCCACGGAATACGCTTCGGGGTGCACGCTGGAGGCATCCAGAGGCTCCGCTCCCCCGGTGATGCGGAGGAAGCCGGCGCACTGTTCGAACGCCTTGGCCCCCAAACGGGGAACCTTCTTGAGGTCGCTGCGCTTGGCGAACGGACCGTTCTCGTTCCGGTAGGCCACGATGTTTTCGCTCAGCAACGGCCCGACACCGGCCACGCGGCTCAGCAACGCAGGCGAGGCGGTGTTCACATCCACGCCCACGGCGTTCACGCAGTCCTCCACCACCGCGTCCAAGGACCGGTCCAGCTTCGCGGCAGTGACATCGTGCTGGTACTGGCCCACGCCGATGGACTTTGGCTCGATCTTCACCAGTTCCGCCAAGGGGTCCTGGAGGCGCCGTGCGATGGACACAGCGCCACGCAGCGAAACGTCCATCCCGGGAAGTTCCGAAGCCGCCAAGGCAGATGCTGAATAAACAGAAGCCCCGGCCTCGGAGACAACAAGCTTCTGGATCCCCTTGGAGCCGGCAGCTTCAAGGGACTTGATCAGCTCGGTGGCAAGCTTATCCGTCTCACGGGATGCCGTTCCGTTGCCGATCGCCACGAGTTCCACGTTGTGCTGCTTGGCGAGCCGGCCCAGGGTTGCCAAGGCTTCGTCCCATTTCCTGGCGGGAGCGTGGGGGTAGATCGTGTCCGTGGTGACCACCTTGCCGGTGCCGTCCACCACAGCCACTTTCACACCCGTCCGCAGACCCGGGTCCAGTCCCAGGGTGGCCCGGTTGCCTGCCGGGGCGGCGAGCAGGACGTCGCGAAGGTTGGCCGCGAAGACGCGCACAGCCTCGTCCTCTGCGTCAGCGAACATGCGGCCGCGAAGATCCGTGGTGAGGCGGTCCAGGATCCTGCCACGCCAGGCGAGCTGAGCCGTCTGCATCAGCCAAGCATCGGCGGGACGGCCCTGGTTGGCGACGCCGAGGCACTTGGCCACAGCGTTCTCGTACTTGCCGCGGGCGGCGGCCAGGGCGTCGTCGTCGGTCGGGTCTGCTTCGGCGAGATCCAGCTCAAGGACGCCGTCCTTCTCGCCTCGCAGCAGGGCAAGCACGCGGTGCGACGGCATCCCGGACGGCACCTGCGTGAACTCGAAATAGTCCTTGAACTTCTGGCCCTCGGCCTCCATGCCCTTCTTGACGCGGGACACCATGCGGCCCTGCTTCCACAGGCGTTCGCGAAGGTCCTCGGCGAGGTCCGGGTCCTGCCCGACGCGCTCCACCAAAATTGCACGGGCACCGGCGAGCGCCGTGGCGGCGTCCTCGATGGAGTGCTCGCTGTTCAAGTACTTGGCGGCTTCGGCGGCGGGGTCCAGCTGCGGGTTGGCGAGAAGGCCGTCGGCCAACGGCTCAAGACCGGCTTCGCGGGCGATCTGCGCTTTGGTGCGCCGCTTGGATTTGAAGGGAAGGTAGATGTCTTCGAGCCGGGCTTTGGTATCGGCCCCGATGACGGCGGCCTCCAGTTCCGGGGTCAGCTTGCCTTGCGAGGCAATCGCCTCGAGGACGGCCTTGCGGCGTTCTTCCAGCTCACGAAGGTATCTGAGGCGCTCTTCTAGGTCACGCAGCTGGGTGTCATCGAGCATCCCGGTGACTTCCTTGCGGTAGCGGGCGATGAAGGGGACGGTGGATCCGGCGTCGAGCAGTTCCACCGCGGCCTTGACTTGCCAGGCTTTGACGCCGAGTTCTTCTGCGATTTGTGCGTGGATGGCGGAGTCGGCTGACTGGTGTTGGAGATTTGAAGTCACCATGACAGTTTGCCTCACGAGGGCTTGCCTGTGGGAACGGGCCGCGAGGCGTTCCCGTGGCGGGAGTGCCTCGCGGCAGCTGGCCTTGCCCTCCGGCGTGGTTTAGTGCGCCATGTGCTCCTTGGCGGAGATGTGCTCCACCATTTCGCCGAGGCGCTGCTCGGCGTAGTGGTTGCGGGCAATGTCACCCTGGCTGATGATGCCCACCAGTTTGTGGTCGCTGATGACGGGCAGGCGGCGTACCTGGTGCTCCTCCATCATGGCCACGGCGTCGTCAACGCTGGCATCGGCGTCCACCCAGTAGGGCTTGCCGCCGGCGAGCTCGCTGGCTAGGACTTGCCGGGCGTCCTTGCCCTCGGCCAAACACTTGACCACGATGTCGCGGTCCGTGATGAAGCCGGTGAGCTTGCCGTCATTGCCGCAGATGGGAAGCGAACCGCAGTCCAGGTCCCTCATCAGCACGGCGGCTTCCTGGAGAGTTTTGTCCTCGGCGATGCACTGGGCATTCGTCGTCATGAATTCACGCACGGCACTCATGGGTCCTCCTTCATCGATTGGGATTATCGACGCGGGGCCCTTCGGCTCCAACGCCGATGATGCCAGACTACGCCCGCCAAGTAGCCGTGACCAGAAGGATTTCAGTCCTCCGCGATGTCCTCGGCCCAGAGTTCCGGATGCTCATCCTGGAAAGCGCGCATCATGTCCACGCAGCGTTGGTCATCCAGCACAATGACCTCCACGCCGCGTGAGCGCAGGAGTTCGAATTCGCCCGGAAACGTCTCGGCCTCCCCCACCACCACGCGCGGAATCTTGAACTGGATGATGGTCCCGGTGCACATCGCGCACGGGGCAAGGGTGGTGTACAGGGTGGTGTCGCGGTAACTCTTTTGCCGGCCGGCCGCACGCAGTGCCGACATTTCCCCATGCGCAATGGGGTCGCCGTGCTGGACGCGCTCGTTATGCCCGCTTGCTATGACTTCTCCGGCCCTCGCCAAGGCGGCTCCGATGGGGATTCCGCCCTCGTTGAGGCTCTTCTGCGCGGCTTGGTAGGCGGCTTCGAACGCGGGATCTGCTGTGGGCATTGTTTCGGTCATGGGTGCAGTCTAAATCGGAGGGAGGCTACATTGCCGGGCTATATTGTCGGGGCCCGCTGATAGCTTGGCTTGCAAGGGTATTCACAGCAAGGAAGGCAGGTGGCCCGCGGTGTTCTTTCTCGATCCGGAGCCGGCAGGCGCCCCGCAGGATCTGGTCTTCTCGGCCAGCGATCTGGTGATCGCGGCTACCTGCGAGTACCAATTGCTCCGCAAGCTCGACGAAAAACTGGGCCGCACTCCGAAGCCGGATTTCCCTGCCGATGCCATGCTGGAACGCACTGCGGCACTCGGCGACGTCCACGAACACCGGGTTCTGGAGGAATTCGTGGACCGGTTCGGCCAGTGGGACCCGGCCACGGGAACCGGGGTTTACGACGTCGTTCCCGCCACTGCGATGGACCGCGGCACGTTGAGGGCCAAGCATGCGGAATCCCTCGATGCCTTGCGTGCCGGTGCGGATGTCGTTTTCCAGGCCGCCTTCTTTGATGGCACGTTCCACGGTCGATCCGACTTCCTGGTCAAGCGGCCAGGCGGTCAGTATGCAGTGTTCGACACCAAGCTGGCGCGCCACGCCAAAGTCACAGCCCTCCTGCAGCTGGCCGCCTATGGGGACCAACTCATTCAGGCCGGCATCACACCGGACCCCCAGGTCACCCTGGTGCTGGGCAACCGGGTCCAGAGCGATCATCCGCTTTCCCAAATTTTGCCCGTGTTCAAGGAACGCCGCGAACGGTTCCTCGGAATGACCGCTGCGCACCGTTCAGGCAGCGAACCGGTTGCCTGGGGCGACCCCCGGTACTCTGCGTGTGGCCGCTGCGACTACTGCGCGGAGCAGGTCCAGCTGCACCGGGATCTGCTCATGGTCGCGGGCATGCGTATCAGCAGACGCAAGAAGTTGATCGAGGACGGCGTCACCACCATCGACCAGCTGGCCGCCCTGCCGGCCACGGGCGATCCCACGCTGCTGCGGTTCCGGGAACAGGCGAGGCTCCAAACGGGAACCGGGACCCCGGACGGCACTGTGGAGTACACGGACGCGTCCGGAGAAGCCAAAGCAATCAGTTACAACGTGCTGGCTGACAACACGCTGGGACGCCTCCCGACGCCGGACCCCGGCGACATCTTCTTCGATTTCGAAGGCGACCCCCTGTGGCAGGATCCAGCTACCGGAAAATGGGGCCTGGAATACCTGTTCGGTGTCGTGGAGAACCCTGTTGAGCCTGGCGCATCTCCGGTGTTCCGTCCCTTTTGGGCGCACTCCCGGACGGAGGAAGGCCAGGCGTTCGTGGACTTCCTGGAATACGTCGCCAAGCGCCGCGCACAATATCCGGGCATGCATATCTACCACTACGCTGCCTACGAAAAAACTGCACTGCGCAATCTTTCCCTGACACATGTGGTGGGTGAAACCGCCGTCGACGACCTCCTGCGCGAAGGCGTCCTCGTGGACCTTTACGACACCGTCCGGCACAGTATCCGGATTTCCTCGAACTCCTACAGCATCAAGAAACTTGAGCCCTTGTACATGGGCCAGCACCTCCGCTCCGGTGACGTGACCGACGCTGGCGCGTCCGTGGTGGCCTACGCGGATTTCTGTACGGCCCGGGACACCGGACAGGCTGCCGTAGCCGCTGAGATCCTGGAAGGTATCCGGGACTACAACGAGTACGACTGCCTCTCCACGCTGGAACTGCGCAACTGGTTGCTTGCGCGGGCGGCGGAACGCTCCATCACTCCCGGATCGTTCCGCGACGAGACCAATGACGCAGCAGATGCTGAAGAGGACAGCAGTAAAGACACTCCCAAGTACGAGGCCGCACCCGAAGAGACGGCACTGTTCGACTACCTCGCCGGGCTCCCGGAGGCCGAACGAGCCACTCCGGATGCCCTGGCCATCCGCATTGTCGCAGCGGGTGTCGGCTACCACCGGCGTGAAGACAAGCAGCATTGGTGGGGCCACTTCGATCGTCTTGAGAAACCCACCTCCCAATGGGACGACGCCCGTGACTTGTTCATCGTGGACCATGCCGAGTTGCTGCAGGACTGGGCCAGGCCAACGCCCCGCAGCAACCCGGTCCGGATCGTCAAACTGCTTGGACGTTCCGGTGACGGTGCGGGGTTGGATCCGGGCAAGAGCTACTTCAGGATGTACGGCCCCCCGCTGCCGGAGGCCCTGTCAGCGAAGGAATCATCAGTTCTCGGCCGCGCCGGCTGGAGCAACACCAAAGTCACTGAGGTGGGCGAAGACGGGGACTTCGAGTCAGTCATCATCGCCGAAAGCCTTCGCAAGGACTCCACGGAGTTCACCCAACTGCCCATGGCTTTGACCCCTGACAGCCCCATTCCGACGAACGGTCAGAGGGCAGCGCTGGCAGCATTGGCCACCAAGCTCCGGGACGGGTTGCCCGCATGGCCCAAGGACGCGGCGCTGGATCTGGTCCGCCGGCAACCACCCAGGCTGCGCAGCCTCGACGCACTGCCCGCTGTTGGGTCCGGGCCCGACGGATACATTGACGCAATTACCGCCGCAGTGAAGGACCTTGACCATTCATACCTGGCGGTCCAGGGCCCTCCGGGGAGTGGAAAAACCCACGTTGGCGCGCACGTTTTGGCCCGGCTCGTGGCCGAGGGCTGGAAGGTCGGCGTCGTGGCACAATCACACGCCGTGGTCGAGCACATGCTGTGCGCCGCCGTGGAGAAGGCCGGGGTGGACCCGATGCGGGTGGCCAAAGAGGTCAAACACAACGACCCCGTGCCGTGGAACGGGTGCGGGAAGGCCGACGTGGCGGAGGCGTTGTCCATGCCCGGCGGTGCCCTGATCGGCGGCACAGCCTGGGCCATGGTGGGCAAGGAGGTCCCTGCGGGAGCCCTGGACCTGCTGGTCATCGACGAAGCAGGCCAGTTCTCCCTGGCCAATACCATGGCCGTCAGCCGGGCAACCAAGCGGCTCCTCCTGCTGGGTGATCCCCAGCAGCTCCCGCAGGTCACCCAGGGGACGCACCCTGAGCCCGTTGACGAGTCAGCTCTGGGCTGGTTATCCGACGGTTACAACACACTGCCGGCTGAGCTTGGCTACTTCCTGGCGCTGTCATGGCGCATGCATCCGGATCTGTGCAGTGCCGTGTCCGAGCTCTCGTACGACTCCCGGCTGGAAGCGGCACCCGCAGCCTCAGAGCGCTGGCTGGAAGGTGCCGACCCGGGAATTTCGACCGTCTACGTCCACCACACCGGGAACTCGACATCCTCAGCCGAGGAAGCGGCGGAAGTCCTCCGGCAAGTGCAGGCCCACCTCGGCCTGACATGGCACGACCCCTCCCAATCCCCGAAAAGCCCATCCCCGGAGGGCCGTGCTTTGGAAGGCCGTGCCCCGGAGGGCCGTGCTTCGGAGGGCCGTGCCCTGGACGAGAGCGACATCCTGGTGGTCGCGCCCTACAACGCGCAGGTACAGCTCATCAAGCATGAACTCCACGCTGCCGGCCTGAACAAGGTCCGGGTAGGGACAGTGGACAAGTTCCAAGGCCAGGAAGCTCCCGTGGTCATCGTGTCCATGGCTGCATCCGCCGCCGGAGAAGTCCCTCGCGGCATGGAGTTCCTGCTCTCACGCAACCGGATCAACGTGGCGGTCTCCCGCGGACAGTGGCGGGCCGTCGTCGTGCGTTCTCCCGAACTGACCAACTACCTGCCGACACATCCGGAAGGACTGGAAAACCTGGGCGGCTTCGTGGCCCTCTGCCAGCGGAGTTTTTGTACACTTACTGCCCTTTAGAGGGCGCCTTAAGGGCGTCTGCTGTACAAAAACTCAGGGCCTCATCCAGGACACGGCCAAAGTTCGCTGCGTCGTGCGCGAAGCGGCCAAGGAAGAGGCCGGAAACACCCGTAAGTCGGGGCAGGAGGCCGGGTTTCGCCGAGCCCCCGTAGATCACGGGAAGGCCCGCCAAAGCGTGCTGCGCCAAAGCCTCGCGCAAGGCGCCGACCACCTGGGAAACGTATTCGGCCGAGGCCGGTTCGGGAGCGCCAATGGCCCACACCGGCTCATACGCAATCACGAGCCGGGCAGCCACGGCCCAGTCGCCGGACACGGCCGCCTTGATCTGGTGGAAGACAATCTCTGCTGCGGCCTCCGGCGCGCAGGCCTCGGTCTCGCCAACGCACAACAGCGGAGTAAGGCCGGACCCGACGGCGGCGCCCACTTTCAGGGCCACCACCGCATCGTCTTCGGCAAAGTGCCGGCGGCGTTCGGCGTGCCCGATTTCCACCAGGCCAACGCCAAGCTCAGCGAGCATCGACGGCGCTACCTCACCAGTCCAGGGCCCGTCGGACCAACCACAGTTCTGCGCGCCGAGGACCAGCGGCGAGTCAGCCACCAGCGCAGCCGCCGCAGGGAGGACCGGGAACGAGGGGATGACAAACGGGACTACCCGCCCGGCCGCGAGGGCCGGACGGGCGTCCACTTCTGCCACCAACTGCTCCAGCCACGCGAGGCTGCGGGCGTACCCCATGTACATCTTGGTACTGACTCCGATGTACAGGGCGTCCTGAGAGGTCCTGGCTGCTGCGTTCATTACTACTTGTCCAGCAGCTCGTCGGCCTTGTTGGAGAAGACACGGGTGCCGAACATCATCACCGCGGCCAGGAAGGGCAGGACCCCAAGGGCGTAAACACCCATGGTCCCCGTGTCCGAGGCCGTCATCTGGTTGACTGAGGTGCGCAGGATCGGTGCGACGAAACCGCCCAGGTTACCCAGGGAGTTGATGAGGCCGATGCCTGCAGCTGCAGCCGTTCCGGTGAGGAACGCCGTCGGGTATGACCATGCGATCGGACCGATCGCCAGGAAGCTGCACACCGCCAGGGTGATAAAGATGATGCCGAGGACAGGCTGGTGGTTGGCGCCGGCCCAGGCGGAACCGAAGATGCACAGACCTGTGGAGACGAACAAAGCCGTGCCCCAGCGGCGCCGGCGGAGGACCGTGTTGGCTGCCTTCCCGATGAAGAAGCAGGCAAAGATGCCAAAGAACCATGGGATGGCGGTCAGCAGTCCGACGGCGAGCCCTACCTTTTGTCCTGTCAGCTGGGACACCTGTTGGGGAAGGTAGAACGTGACACCGTACACCGCGATCTGCAGGCAGAAGTAGATGACGGTGAAGTACCAGACCTTGCCATTCTTCATCGAAGCCATGACGCCGCGGGGGCCGGATTCTTCCTTCACGGTGTCTTCCAGCGCCATGACATCGGTCAGGGCCACCTTTTCTTCCTTGCTCAGGAACTTGGCATCTTGGGGGCTGTTGATGAGGAAGAAGAAGGCAGCAATACCGGCCAGGACAGCGAGCATGCCTTCGACGAAGAACATCACCTGCCACCCGGCAACCCCCGGAACCTGGTCACCAATGTTGATGAGCCAGCCCGAGAGCGGGGCGCCGATCATCTGCGAGAACGGCTGGGCAAGGTAGAAGATGGCGAACATCTTCACACGGACCTTGTTGGGGAACCATGCGGCGAGGAACATGATCACGCCGGGGAACAGCCCGGCTTCAGTCACGCCCAGCAGGAACCGGAGGATGATGAACGAGGTTTCACCCTGCACGAACGCGAAGCATGCGGAGACTATGCCCCACGTGACCGCAATGCGTGCAAGCCACATTTTCGCGCCAAACTTGGTCAGCAGCAGGTTGCTGGGGATTTCAAACAGGGCGTAGCCGATGAAGAAAATACCGGCTCCCAGAGCGTAGGCCCCGGCGGTGATGCCCTTGTCCACACCGAGTGCCGCTTCGGCGAAGCCCACGTTGGTGCGGTCAAGGAAAGCTACTACGTACAGGATGACCAACATGGGCATCAGCCGGAATGAAGCCTTGGATATGGCCGATTTCAGGACCGGCGAATCCAGCAATTCCTTGGTGGAACTCGAGGCAACAGACATCGAAACTCCTCTTTGAGTAGTCAATTGGGGGGAGATAACCTCATCGGGCTATCAGCGCGGGAAGAAAATGAGCACCAGGCCCACGACGCAGACGACGACGCCCACGGCAAGGTAGATCTTTCTTTCTCGGGTCCAGGTCTTCATCGGCGAAGGCCTAGTGCATGTACAGTCCGCCATCCACATTCAGCGTCTGGCCGGAGATGTATCCGGAGTCCTCGCTGATGAGGAAGGCGATGGCGGCAGCGATGTCACGCGTGGAGCCCACGCGGTTCACTACCAGGTCCTTGGTGAGTTCATCCTTGCGTTCCTGGCTCAGCGTGCCACCCATGATGTCGGTGTCGATGGGCCCCGGTGAGATGGCGTTGACGGTAATGTCGTATTCCCCCAGCTCGCGCGCCGTAGCACGGGTCAGTCCGATGACGCCCGCCTTGGCCACGGAGTACGGGGTCTTGGAGAACGTGCCGCCGCCACGCTGGGCGGAAACCGATGAAATGTTGACGATTCGTCCGATGCGGTTCTTCACCATGGATTCGGCAACGCGCCGGGTGGCGTAGTGGACGCCGTTGAGGTTGATGTTCAGCACGCGGTCCCACTCGGCCGGCTCGAGTTCGAGGTAGCCGATGGGCGAGCTGACGCCGGCAACGTTGGCCAGTGCCACGATCTGGGGCAGTTCTGCCTCAAGCTCGTCAATGGCTGCACGTACTTCGGATTCGCTGGCAACGTTGGCGCCTACGCCGTGGGCTAGGACACCGTATTCGGCGGCGATCTCCTTCGCGGCAGCCTTGCAAGCAGCGTCGTCGAGGTCGATGATGCCGATGTTCCAGCCCTGCGCGGCGAGGTAGTTGACGGTGGCGCGGCCGATGCCGCGCTCGGAAACAGCACCCGTGACGATTGCGGTGCGTTCTGCGGGGAAAGTCATGTGGTTTCTCCTGGATTAGTTGATCGGGGCCGGGCCAAGCTCTTCAATGAGCTTCTGCATGGCGACGTAGGCCTTGTTGCGGTAGGCGATCAGTTCCGGGGTGCGTTCTGCCGGAACATTGAGGAAGCCCGCACCGGTCTTGGTGCCGAGCTTGCCGGCCTCCACCAAGTCGGAGAGGATCTTCGGCGTCGCGAAGCGCTCCGGGAATCCGGTCTGCAGCGACTTGTAGCAGAAGTTGTAGACATCCAAGCCGGCCATGTCCGCAATGGCGAACGGACCGAAGAAGGGCAAACGGAAGCCGAACGTCGTGCGCACCAGCGTGTCGACGTCGTCGGCTGTTGCGATTCCCTGCTCCACCAGCTGTGCCGCCTCGTGGAACAGCGCGTACTGCAGGCGGTTGAGGACAAAGCCGGTGACGTCCTTCACGACGGCGGTCTGCTTGCCGGCCGCGTGGACGAGGTCACGCGAAGCGGACACCGTTGCCGCGGAAGTACCTGCGTGGGGAATGACCTCCACGCCGGGAATGAACGGTGACGGGTTGGAGAAGTGGACGCCCAGGAAACGCTCCGGGTTTGTCACGGCCTCGGCCAGCGCCGCAATGGAAATCGTTGAGGTGTTGGAGCCGATCACTGCATCCGGACGGGCTGCGGCGCTGATCCGTGCGAGCGTTTGGTGCTTGATCTCCAGCACCTCGGGAACGCATTCTTCGATGAAGTCGGCGTCGGCAACAGCTTTCTCGATGTCCTTGGCAGCCCACAGGTTCTGCTTGAGGATCTCCGTGGAGCCTTCAGGGAAAAGGCCGTCCGCGATGAACTGCTCGGACTCCACCAGGAGGCGGTCGTAGTTCTTCTGCGCAACTTCGGCGGACACGTCAGCCAGCGCAACGCGTGCTCCACCGAGTGCCAGGACCTGCGCGATTCCGCCGCCCATGTAGCCGGAGCCAACGACGGCGATCTTCCGGGCTGCGTTGTTTACAGCGGCTTCAGTGGTTTGAGTGCCTTCGGAAACGGTCATGATCAGACTGCCTTTGTGTAGTCGGGCTCGTACGAGCAAATGGCGTCCACCTTGGCGGCGGAGGATGAGTTTTCGTCAAAACGGTGGCTGAGCCACTCTCCGACCAGCTTCTTGGCCAGTTCAAGGCCAATCACCCGCTGGCCGAGGGTGAGGACCTGTGCGTTGTTGCTCAGGACTGAACGTTCCACGGAGTAGCTGTCGTGCGCGGTGACTGCGCGGATACCGGGCACCTTGTTGGCTGCGATGGCCACACCCAGTCCCGTTCCGCAGATCAGCAGTGCCCGGTCCGCTTCGCCTTCTGCCACCTTGCGGGCAGCGTCAACGGCCACGTGCGGGTAGGCAGTGGAATCGTTGGGACCCACGCCGACGTCGGTCACTGACGCAACACGCGGGTCAGCTTCCAACAGGGCCAGGAGGGCGTTCTTGTATTCCACTCCGGCTTCATCGTTGCCGACGATGATGCGCCAGCCTGGTGTGTTGCTCATTCTGATGCTCCGTTTCCGGCCGCTGTGGAGGGAGCCGCGGCGGCCAGTTGTGAATCGATGTGGTGGGAGATCCTTGCGGCGATCAGGCCGAAGGACACTGCACCGGGATCAGGGTGGCCGATGCTCTTCTCGGCGAGGGGACGTGCGCGGCCCTTGAGCGGCCGGAGGTCAGCGGTATTGGCGGCAGCGGACTCGGCCGCTGCAGCGGCGACTGCCAGTGCGCGGTCAACGGGAGCTCCGCCGTCGAGCTCTGCAAGGAAGGCGTCCCGGAACGGCAGGAGGGCATCCACCATGGTCTTGTCACCGGGGTCGGCCTTGCCGAGTTCGGTGATGGCGCTGGTGAAGGCTTCCACCGCAGCGGCGGCATCCTTGGAACTGTAGGACTCCCGGTTTCCGAGCGACAACCCGGCTGCGATGACTGCCGAACCCCACAGCGCCCCCGAAGTGCCACCGGCCCGCTCACTCCACGCCTCACCGGCGCTGGCAAGAATCCGCGCAACGGAAGAACCGCTCGCAGCTTCTCCGGCCTGCGCGGCGGCATCCACGCCGCGGCGCATGCCGATACCGTGGTCGCCGTCGCCGGCGATTGCGTCCAGCTTGCCGAGCTCCTCTTCATGCTCGACGACGACGTCCCGCACCTGGGCGAGGACCGCTACGGCCTGCCGCCCGAGTTCGGCGGCAGCCGGGGTGGGCTGTTCGACGTCGACGGTTTCGGCGTCGTCGATGGCCGCAGCCGCGCGGGCTGCGCGCGGTGCCATGCTGCCCTTTCGGAAGGCGGGAGTGTCGGCGGGTGCTGCCCAATACTGTTCGAGTTCTTCGTCCAGCCACAGCAGCGTCAGCGAGAGTCCGGACATGTCCAGGCTGGTCACCAGCTCGCCGCATTCAGGTTCAACGACCGTCAGTCCTGCGGCACTGAGCAGTTTTTCGATCTTCCCGAACAGCAGGAAAAGTTCGTCGTATTTGACGGTGCCCAGTCCGTTGACGATCGCTACGACGCGGTCCCCTGCGTCCTCCGGCTTGTCGGCCAGCAGCTTGGACACCAGGAGATCGGCGAGCTCGGAGGCCGTGGGCATGGGGTGCTCGGAGATGCCGGGTTCGCCGTGGATCCCCAGGCCGAGGGACATCTGGCCGGCAGGGACATGGAACAGCGGATCCGTGGCTCCCGGGAGCGTGCAACCGTCGAACGCCACACCGAGGGAACGTGTGCGGTAGTTGGTCTTGATGGCCAAACGCTCGACGTCGTCGAGGTTCAGTCCTGCTTCTGCGGCGGCGCCGGCGATTTTGAAGACCGTGAGGTCTCCTGCAATGCCGCGGCGCTTTTCGATCTGCTCAATAGGCGCACTGGCGATGTCGTCGGTGACGGTGACCGTGCGGGTTTCGATGCCCTCGGCGTTAAGCCGCAGCTGGGCCTGGCCGAAGTGGAGGACGTCGCCGGCGTAGTTTCCGTAGCTGAGGAGGACTCCCCCGCCCGCATTTGCAGCCTTGGCCACGCGGTAGACCTGGCCGGCCGCCGGGGAGGCGAACATGTTGCCGCACGCCGAACCAGCCGCAAGGCCGGGTCCGACGAGTCCTGCGAAGGCCGGGTAATGCCCGGAACCTCCACCAACCACCAGCGCCACCTGGCCGGCGGGTACTTCGGTGGAGCGCACCACTCCGCCGTCCACCCTGGCTACGTAGCCGCGGTTGGCAGCGACAAAACCGTCGAGGGCTTCGTCGGCGAAGTCTGCCGGGTTGTCAAAGATCTGTGTCATTTCGCGGCTCCTGCCAACGCTGCCGCGGGCTGCTGCCGTCCCTGGGCGACCTGGCTCGTGCCCAGCGCATAGCCATGGGACTTCGGGAGGACGTGCCGGCGGAGGTATTCCTGGTTGCTCGCGGTCACGCTGAGGCCGTCTCCGCCGTAGTGCTCAGTGCAGAGGATGCCCTGGAAGCCCACCGAAAGCGCCACTTTGAAGGCCTCGCGGTAGTTGATGAGTCCGCTTTCCATCGGGGCAGGCATGGTGATGTAGCTGTCGCGGGCTACGTCTTCGTCGCGGATGTAGTTCTTCATGTGCCAGTAGTTGGAGTACGGGAGGGTCTTGGCCACCATTTCCCGCCAGTCCTCAATGGGCCTGTGCAGGCGGATCAGGTTGCCAAGGTCCGGGTTCAGGCCAACGTTGTCCAGGCCGATGTCCTGGACCAACTGAACGGAAGAGTCGGAGGTGCCCAGGTAGGTGTCCTCATACATTTCCAAGGAGAGCAGGATGCCGGCCTCTGCTGCGTGCTTTCCGAGTTCCCGGATACGGGAGACCGCGTTGCCCCATGCTTCCTTGTCCCCGACCGGATCCTTATAGCCCTCTACGGTCCAGAACCAGAGTTGTTTCTGCTGCTCGGCAGTGATGGCCTGGTGGAGTCCGATGGAGACAACTTCGCAACCGAGCTCTGCGGCGGCGTCGATGGTGCGGTGGCTGTAGGCGAGGTTGTCGGCCCAGTCCGTGGTGTGGATGACGCTGCGACGAATTGCTGAGATCACCGGCATCCCGATGCCCACATGGTCCGCGGTCTGCTTGAACTCGGCGAGGCGGTCCTTGCTGAGGTCTCCCGGACGGACCCAGCTGTCGGTCAGGTCGGCGTTCGCGAACCCTGCTTCCTTCACTTCCTGAAGGACTTCGGCCCAGACGGAAGCATCGGCGTCATTGATGTCCCGGCCCGTGCTGTCGGTGCCCGGGAACTGCAGGAGGGCCGCTGTAATGGGCCAATTCTCGGCGGTATACGCCATGATGATCACTCCTTCGTGGAATCCTGTTTCCTATAGGATTTACGAACAGAGAGGAACTGTCAAGACTTTTCGGAAACTTCCTAGATCCTATATGTCATACATATGTCTGTGAAGGGGGTCACAGGATCTGGTGACGGGGCGCTGCGGGCATGCGCGTGCGGTCAGCGGGCAAGTCCATGCCCGAACCAGACGCGGGCCGGTTAGTCCGCCGGCGTGGGCCGGTTAGTCTGCCGGCGCGTCCGCGATCGCCCGGCCGCGCACCTTTTCCACGTGCTCGGTCATTTTCTGCGCGGCTCTCTCCGGGTCGCCGCTCATCATCGCATCAAGCACAGCCTGGTGCTCGGAGATTGCCTGCTCAGCATCCGTGATGCCCACTCCCCCGAACAGCCTGAAGCGCTGAATCTGTCCGCCCAGGGTGTTATAGGCCGCCAAGAGGAACTGGTTGCTGGCCTGGGCCGCAATGAGCTGGTGGAATCGCTCGTCCGCTTCGAGATAGTTGCGGTATTCAGCGAACGTCCCGCCCCTGGGAGCTGTCTTCAAGTCCTCCACAGCCTGCTTCAGTGCTTCCAAGCCCTCCGGGGTCATGCGGGCACACGCCAGGCGGGCGTTGACGGGCTCAATTGAGAGCCGGGCTTCCATCAATTCGGCGAAGTCTTCGCGGGTGAAGACCGGCGCCACCCGGTAACCCTTCAGCGCGACACGACGCACCATCCCCGTATGCTCCAAGCGGGCCAGCGCCTCACGCACCGGCGTCGGCGAAACGTCCAGTTCCCGCGCCATTCCGTCGATGCTGACGGCAGCTCCGGGCTCCAACCGGCCGTCCATGAGCCATTCGAGCAAGGCTTCATACACGTGGTCGGCCAGGACTTGGCGACTGACAGGAAAGCCGGGGCGGGCGACTGCCGGCGAAGGTTGAGACATGCCACAAATCCTATAGGAACGCGGACCCATGGCCGATAGGGAGACGTCGTCACATTGCGCTGGATGCCGGTAGTTAAGGTGACCGGTACTTAAGGCACGACGCCGGCACGCACCACTGGAAACGAGTGGTGAGTGCCGGCGTCGTGGCGTGCTGTGGGTTAGTTCGCGTAGAACGGGTAGTCCGTGTAACCCTCGGCGCCGTCCGCGTAGAACGTCGAAGCGTCCGGTTCGTTCAATGGCAGGCTTTCACGCCAGCGGCGGGCAAGGTCCGGATTCGCGATGGCGGGACGGCCAACCACTACGGCGTCGGCGAGACCTTCTTCGATGATGGCGAACGCTTCATCGCGGGTAGTGATCTCGCTAAAACCGGTGTTGACCAGGAAAGTGCCGTTGAAACGCTCGCGAAGATCCTGGACCAGCGCACCCTTGGGCTCGTGGTGCAGGATGCTCAGGTACGCGAGGTTGAGCGGAGCGATGGTGTCCACCAGCACTTCGTAGGTGGCCCGGACATCGGTGGCATCCGTCTCGGCGATCCCCTGCACGTTGTGCTCCGGGGAGATCCGGATGCCGACGCGGTTGGCACCCAAGGCTTCCACCACAGCGTTGACGGTCTCGATCACGAAGCGTGCGCGGTTCTCGGGAGAACCACCGTAGCTGTCGGTACGGACGTTGGAATTCGGGGCAAGGAACTCGTGCAGGAGGTAACCGTTGGCGGAGTGGAGCTCAACGCCGTCGAAGCCTGCCTCAATAGCGTTCTTCGACGCTGTGACGATCTCCTGGATCACTCCCGGGAGCTCGTCAGTGCGGAGTTCACGCGGCACGGGGTAGGCCTGCTTGCCCTGCGGGGTCCGTACCTCACCGTCAATGGCTACCGCGCTGGGAGCCACGATCTCGTGGCCACCAGTGATGTCGGCATGCGAAACCCGGCCGCCGTGCATGATCTGGGCGAACATCCGGCCACCCTCTGCGTGAACGGCATCAGTCACCTTTTTCCATCCGGCAATCTGGTCCTCGGTCACGAGGCCAGGCTGCCCCGGGTAGGACTGGCCTGCCGGCGTCGGGTAGGTTCCTTCGCTCACGATCAAGCCCAAGGAGGCGCGTTGACGGTAGTGCTCGGCGATCAAGGAACCAGGCACACCCTGTTCACCGGCGCGGAGTCGGGTCAGCGGGGCCATTACCAGTCGGTTGGAAAGTTCAAGCTCGCCGAGGGCCAAGGGGGAAAACAGCATGCGCAGTTCCTTTCAGAATGAAACAGGTTCATTGCGCACAACTGCATGGCGTCTGCAACTATTCCGACTGAGTGGCAGATCACATCCTCGTTGCCGCTCCTGCTTCGCCAGGTCCCCCCGCTTGCTGATCCAGCAACGCATTCACTCTGCGGAGGTAGGAGCCCCAGTAGCGGCGGTATTCTTCTCCTTCCAAGGAGAAGTCACCAGAAACTTCAAGGTCGCTCTCAATGGTCAGCCGGGATCCGCCTCCGGTGCCCTCCAGCCTGTACCTCGTCAGCATGTCAGGGCCGACCGGCACCCGCGGGCGGGTGACGGCCAGCTGCTCCGGAACCTCTTCGACGACTTCCAGTACACCAACGTAGCCGTTGCGGTAGAAGAAACACTGAAGTTCGCCCGGCCCATCCGGAATAGCCGGCACGGACAGGGCGTGGTACACGCCGTCCTCCAAGGAGAGGGACGATTCAGCAGGGCGAATGACGGCCCACACGGCGGACGGTGAGTGTGCAAAATCCTCGGAGGCAACGACGGTGGTCGTCGTCGACTCCCGCGCGATGGCCCCGGGAGACCCAACAGCGCACCCGGCCTTGCTTTTCCGCCCAAGCAACACCCCCTGAACGAAGGTCAGCAACAGGCCACCGACCACCAAGGCAAGAACAGGGATGCCTCGGTTGTCGTTGCGCTGCAGCATGGATGCACCAAGGACACTAAGGGACACCAGCCCTGAGAGCGCCAGCACCGCAAAATAGCCAATAACAGTACTTTTCACAGGGATAGAGTGTCACGGCCACGCGCCCAGCCCGGGCTGACACACGCCGCCGCTGTTACTTGGTCAGCTCCCGCATGGACTCGTCGAAGCACTCACAGAGGGCAAGGACGGCCACCAGGTGCGCTTCCTCGGCATGTGGGGGGTCCGTGTTGATGTTGATGGCTTCACTGACGGATTGGGCCAGGTCCTTGGAGTCCCTGCCTGTCAGAGCCCACACCTTGGCGCCGGCGGCTTTGGCAGCGGTCGCGGCGTTGCGGAGATCGTCCGTAATCCCCTTGGCAGCCAGGAGCACCACGATGTCTCCCTGCCTGACCACTGAGGGAATTTGGTCACTGATGGTTTCCCCGGTTTCCTTGCTGGCGACGATGGCCGTGAACGAGCCGGGGCTGCCGTCGTGAGGATGCGCAGCGCCATGGGCGGTCAGCTCGGAGGTAAACCGGTCGGCTTCGTGGGCTGAGCCGTCGCTTCCGGCAGCGAACACACTGCCTCCCCGCAGGCGGACACGGGCCAGCTCTTCGCCCCACTCGGCGAGCCTGGACGACTCCCGGCGCAATGCCGCCACGGCCGGGCCGATCTCACCAAGGTGGCCAAGGACGACGTCGACCGCATGCCGGTTCGCCTTCGACTCCGTACCGCGGATCGCCTGACCTGTCCGTCTCACCACAATGCTCACTTTCCTACCTCCGCTTCGTCGTTGAAACTACAGGTTCCTTTCATCCTCACGCGTCGAGCCGTCGCGCCTGCTCCGGTCGCGTGTGAGTCGCTCACCCTCAGCCAGATTGGAGCGGTCAGATGCGTCGGCACGGTCCCCGTCATGGGAACCGTTTACGTCCTCGGCACGGTCCGCGCCGGCAGTGCCGCGGTCGTTTGCGCGGCTGGCATCGGCGGGTCGGGCCGAAGCGGCATTCGGATCAAGCTTTTCGGCATGCCGAAGATGTTCCTCGACGCGTCCGTGCGCTTCGTCGGCCTTTTCCGCGTGCTTTTCGGCGTCCATACGAAGCCGGTTCGCTTCGGCTTCAGCTTGCAAAGCATTGGCCTCGGCTTGGGCAGCATCCGCTTTGGCTTGATGGGCGCCAATGGCTTCTTCCTGCGCCTTTTCGCGCAATTCCTCGGCCCTGCGATGGTTGACTTCGGCCTTCTTGCGGCGTCCGACGACGACCGCGAAGATCACAGCGGCGATGACCACCACGGCCAGCACGATGATCAGTACCAGTTGTCCTGTATCCATAAGGATTACCTCCCTGGTGAGCGGGCTTCTGTGGGCGCCGCTCGCGGCCCTCGCTGTGCTTAATATCCGAGTCGTACCCAGATCGGGTTATTCCTAAACGTTTCCGGGTCCGGCTCTCCTTTATGGTAGCTAGTTATCAGGTTACTTACTAGTTTCAGCTGCCGGTCTCCTCCGGATCTTCCCTGGCGCGCTTCGCGTCCGGCGTCTCCCCGGAGTCATCCGGGACAAAAGTAGGGTCCAGTTCAGTTGTGAAGTCGCCCGATCCGGCGGTGCCTTTGTCAAGTTCGACGGCGGCAGGCGCCGCTTGCCCGGACTGTTCCGCTGGCGTCTCTTCAGCCTTGTTTGCTTCCTCGCTCATGGCCTCAATGTAGGCTTCGCCGGGGAAGCCTGTCGAGAGCGGGCGACCTTGTGCCTCGGCATGATCTCTGTTTCGCTGGGAAGGTCTCCAGAAGAGCGGGACCCACCCCCAGCAGCACAGCAGGGAGATCCAAAAGTGAAAGCAGTGACATGGCAAGGCCGGCGCTCACTCAGCGTCGAAGACGTTCCGGACCCCTCCATCCAGGAGCCCACGGACGCGATTGTCCGCATCACCTCCACAGCCATCTGCGGCTCGGACCTTCACCTGTATGAAGTCCTGGGACCGTACATGCATAAAGGCGACGTCATTGGCCACGAGCCCATGGGCATCGTGGAAGAAGTGGGATCCGGGGTCCATCGCCTCAAGAAGGGCGACCGCGTGGTTGTCCCCTTCAACATTTCGTGCGGGCACTGCTACATGTGCAACCTCGGCCTGCAGTCCCAGTGCGAAACCACTCAGGTCAAAGCAAAGGGTTCTGGAGCGGCTCTGTTTGGCTATTCCGAGCTGTACGGCTCCGTTCCGGGCGGACAGGCCCAGTACCTGCGAGTGCCCTTCGCGGACTACGGCCCCGTGAAAGTGGACTCGGACGCGCCGGACGAGCGCTATCTTTTCCTCTCCGATATTTTGCCCACCGCGTGGCAGGCAGTGGAGTACGCCAATGTTCCCGAAGGTGGAACCCTGGCGGTCCTGGGCTTGGGACCGGTAGGCCAGTTTGTCACCAGAATCGGCCTGCACAAGGGCTTCCGGGTCATTGGCGTCGATCCCGTTCCGGAACGGCGTGCCATGGCAGAGTCGCGTGGTGTGGAAACACTGGACTACAGTTCGGACGTTTCCGGAAAAGTCCGCGAGGAAACGCTTGGCCGGGGGCCCGACGCCGTGGTTGACGCCGTGGGCATGGAAGCGCATGGCTCCCCGGTGGCTTCCTTCCTTCACCGGGCAGTATCCCTCCTTCCGGACAAGCCCGCACAGGTCGCCATGGAGACCATGAGTGTGGACCGGCTTGCCGCGCTCCACACGGCCGTGGATATGGTCCGCCGCGGTGGCACCATTTCCTTGAGCGGCGTCTACGGCGGCCAAGCCGACCCCATGCCCCTCATGACCATGTTCGATAAGCAGATCCAGCTCCGCATGGGTCAATGCAATGTACGCAGCTGGATGGACGACCTGCTCCCGTTGGTAGAGGACGACGCCGATCCCCTGGGAGTGATGAACCTGGTCACGCACACCGGTGGCCTGGATGAGGCGCCTGCGCTCTACGAGAAGTTCCAGAAGAAGCAGGACGGCTGCATCAAGGTGGTGCTGAAGCCCTGACGGCGGGACGGGTATCCCGGACGCCTACGCCAGATGCTTTCCGCCCGTGACACCGATGACCGAGCCCGAAATGTAGCTGGAATCCTCGGTGGCCAGCAACACATAGGCAGCCGCGAGTTCGGCGGGCTGTCCGGCCCGGCCCAGCGGAATGCCCAAAGGGGACTCCCCCCGTTCTTCGTGGGCTGGGTTCTGCGCGGGCGGGGCGGACGGTTGCGCCGTTGTTCCTATGTCCCCGGGAGCAACGGCGTTGACGCGGATCCCCCGGGGTCCCAAGGCTTCGGCCAAGGAAAAAGTCATGCTGTTGACGGCTGCTTTGCTGGCGGCAAAGTCGATCAGCCACCGGCCGGGTTGGTAGGCCTGGTATGAGGAAGTGTTGATGATGGCAGCCCCGGGCTGCAGATGCGGCAGTGCAGCCTTGCAGAGCCAAAACAGGGCGTAGACGTTGGTTTTGAAGGTCCGGTCGAACTGTTCGTTGCCCAGGTCTTCAAGACCATGGCTGGTAAAGAGCTGATAGCCGGCATTGTTCACTAGGACATTGAGTCCGCCGAATTCAGCAACGGTCTGCGCTACGGCTTCCTGGCAGAACTCCTCGTCCTGCAGGTCACCGGGAAGGGCGAGCGCCCGGCTTCCGGCGTCTTCGATGAGTTTGACGGTTTGCTCGGCCTCCTGCTCATCCTCCGGAAGATACGTAAAAGCGACGTCGGCGCCTTCACGGGCGTAGGCGAGCGCCACGGGCGTAGGCGAGCGCCACGGCCCTGCCGATACCGCGTTCACCGCCGGTGATCAACGTGCGCATGCCCATCATCCGGTGGTGGCCAACATAGTTGCGCTCGCCGTAGTCCGGGCGGGCAATCGCGGCCTCAGCCCACCCATGGTCCTGGAGCTGAGGCCCGCTGGCTGCGGCCGGGTTTGCACCGACAGGAGCTTCGGATTCCTGGGCGTCGTCTTCGGGAGGATCCTCGGAAGGGCGGATTACCTGGTTCACCAAGGCCATCGCAATGTCCTCGTCCAAGTCCGTTTGTCCCGATTCCCCATTCGGGGTGTCCTGAACCATGGCTTCAGTGTAAGCATCCTGGCCGCTGGCGGAGTACGTTCAGGAAGTACCCAGAATTGCTCGTTAGCCTAGCAATTGTCAGCGTTGGACTACATCGAAGGAGATCCCATGGGACTCGGAGACAAGATCAGCAACAAGGCACAGGAAGTCACCGGCAAGGCCAAGGAAGCCTTGGGTGACGCCACGAACAACGAGAAACTGCACTCCGAAGGTGTTGCCGACCAGGCAGCAGCCAAGACCAAGCAGGCAGGCGAGAACGTCAAGGACGCCGCGAAGGACGCCTTCGACAAGTAAGCCCCACAGCTCGACCAACAAACGCAGAACACACAGCAGAACGCCCCGGCTCCCCCAAAGGAAGCCGGGGCGTTCTGCGTCGGCCAAGCAGGTAGCAATCAATGCCGCCGGTTTCTGATAACCGCGTCGGCCGCTCCCCGTTGGGTGGGTCCGGCTACTTTTGAGCGGGAAGGACCAGGCCGCCCGACTTGTCCGTGGACAAGGCGAGGGACGAGATGTACTGCGGTTCGCCGTCGGGACCGTCCTGGCCGGAGCGGAGCATGTCGGGGCGTTCGAACTCCAGGCCTGTGACGTGGCAGAGGAGCTTGGCGTCGCTTGGGTTGCCGTCGGCGTCGAACATCGGCAGCTCGATGCCGTCGTCGGTGCGGCGCAAGTAGTAGCGGCCCTTGGTCGCCAGAGCCAGCACCGGCGGCAGCACCAACGCCAGGCCCACAGCGAAGATCGGCGAGAACGGCTGGACGGCGGAGCCGAAAGCACCGAAGAACACCGCGATGGAAACTCCGGCGGAAACCAGCATGGACACGAAGCCCACCGGGTTCACGGCGTACAGCATGCCGCGCCGGAATTCCGGAACCTTGGGCGAGATCTTCAGCAGGTACTTGTTGATGGCGATGTCCGAGGCTACCGTGACCACCCACGCCATGGCGCAGTTGGCGTAGAAGCCCAGAATGGTGTTGAGGAACTCGAACATGTTCGACTCCATGAGGATCAATGCGATCACCAGATTCACCACCACGAACACCATGCGGCCCGGGTAGGTCTTGGTGATGCGGGTAAAGGAGTTGGTCCAGGCAAGTGATCCGGAGTAGGCGTTGGTCACGTTGATCTTGATCTGCGAAATGACCACCAGCACCACGGCCAGGGTCATGGCGAGCCAGGCCGGCATCATCTCTTCGTAGACGCCCAGGAACTGGTGGACCGGCTCATTGGCGTGGACTGCGGCTGCGGGGTCGAGCTTGGCGATGAGGTAGATGGCGATGAACAGGCCGATGATCTGCTTGATGGCGCCGAAGATCACCCAGCCCGGCCCGGCGAGGATCACTGCACGCCACCAGGCGCCCTTGTTTTCGGCGGTCTTGGGCGGCATGAAGCGCATGTAGTCGATCTGCTCGGCGATCTGGGCCATCAGGGACAGACAGACGCCTGCGGCCAGCATCACCGACGCCAGGTTTGGTCCGCCGTCGCCCGAAGCACCGGTGAACGCGAAGAAGGCGTCGATGCTCTCAGGGTGTGAAAGAAGAAGGTAGCCCACCGGAACCACCATCAGAAGGAGCCATAGGGGCGTGGTCCATACCTGCAGCGTGGCCAGGGTCTTCATCCCGTAGATCACCAGCGGAATGATGATGATGGTGGACACGGCATAGCCGATCCACTGCGGAATGCCCAGGCCCAGCTGGAGGCCCTGGGCCATGATGGAGCCTTCCAGGGCGAAGAAGATGAACGTGAACGTGGCAAAGATGATGTTGGTGACCACCGAGCCGTAGTAGCCAAAACCGGAGCCACGGGTGATGAGGTCAAGATCGATGTTGTACCGGGCCGCGTAGTAGGCAAGCGGAAAACCTGTGGCGAAGATGATCACTGCGGCCACGATGATGCCGAAGATGGCATTCACCGTCCCATAGGCAATCCCGATGTTCGCTCCAATGGAGAAGTCGGCCAGGTACGCAATTCCACCCAGGGCGCTGGTTGCCACCACGCCGGCGCTCCACTTCCGGTAGGAACGCGGTGCGAACCGGAGCGTGTAGTCCTCCAGGCTTTCTTTCGCTGCGCTCATTGCGTCGGCGTTGCCTGACGCTGGAACGGTTGAGGTGCCGTTGACGACGGCGGGGCCTGCCGCCGTCGTCGGCTCCAGCGTTGCGGTACTCGTCGTGTCGTCGCTCATGCGGGCTCGCTTTCTTCGTGGGTCCTGGGCTCGTCCACGACGCTAGTCACGCAGCGCGTCAATTCAGTCACGGGCGTGTTTCGCAGTTGTAACTTCTGCATCAGGGCTACCAAAGCTTCCATCACCAAAATCCCGGATCACCCTTTGTGCGCACCCCACAAAATGTCCTTCCACCTGCACGGATACCGTCGAGGACATGACCCACGCACCCCAGGAAAAGACCGTCCACGCCATTCTTGACACCGCCCGTCGGCAGGTCCTGAAACGCGGCGAGGGCCTGAACGAAGACCAGCTTGTCGAGATTCTGCGGCTGCCTGACGACGCCATCCCGGCGGCCCTGCAACTCGCGCACGAAGTTCGGCTGAAACACTGCGGCGAGGACGTGGAGGTGGAAGGCATCATCTCCATCAAGACCGGCGGCTGCCCTGAAGACTGCCATTTCTGCAGCCAATCCGGGCTGTTCGACTCCCCCGTCCGCGGGGTCTGGCTGGACATCCCGGAGCTCGTCAAGGCAGCCAAGGAAACCGCCGCGACAGGTGCCACGGAGTTTTGCATCGTCGCCGCCGTTCGTGGCCCCGACATCAAGCTCATGAACCAGATCAAGTTCGCGATCGACCGCATCAACGAGGACGTGGACATCAACATCGCGTGCTCCCTGGGCATGCTCACCCAGCGCCAGGTGGACCAGCTGGCCGGGTGGGGCGTGCACCGGTACAACCACAACCTCGAAACGGCCCGCAGCTACTTTCCCGAGGTCGTCACCACGCACAGCTACGAAGAACGCCTCGAAACCTGCGCCATGGTCAAGGCTGCCGGCATGGAACTCTGCTGCGGCGCCCTGATCGGCATGGGCGAATCCGTGGAGCAACGCGCCGAACTGGCCACCCAGCTCGCCGCCCTTGAACCGCACGAAGTCCCCCTGAACTTCCTCAATCCCCGCCCCGGAACGCCTTTGGATAACCAAGGGATCATGGACGGCAAGGACGCCCTCCGCGCCATCGCCGCCTTCCGCCTCGCCATGCCACGCACCGTGCTCCGCTACGCGGGAGGACGCGAACTGACGCTCGGCGACCTTGGCACCCGGGAGGGTCTCCTCGGCGGGATCAACGCCGTCATTGTCGGCAACTACCTCACCACCTTGGGCCGTCCTGCCAACGCCGACCTCAATCTCCTGGTGGAGCTGAACATGCCCATCAAGGAGCTCCAGAAGTCGCTGTGAGGGCCGCGGTGCCGCCCGCCTACTGCGGGCACTGCGGAGGTGAGGGCCCGACGTCGGACGCTCACCAAAGCTGCCGACAGCAGTTGGTGATGGAGCCGCCGCGCTATTGCCCGGCGTGTCGGAGGCGCATGAAGGTCCAGGTCACGCCGTTGGGGTGGACGGCCGAGTGTTCACGCCACCCCCTCACGAGTTTTTGTACAGATAATGCTCCTAAAAGCGCTCCATAAGGCCATTATCTGTACAAAAACTCCCTGGGTAGAGTGGTCTTATGGGCGAAAGCCGGGACCTGTTGACACCGGAGCAGCGCAGCCGCAACATGTCCAAAATCCGGGGAAAGGACACCAAACCGGAGTTGCTGGTCCGCAGGCTCCTGCATGCCAAGGGCTACAGGTATCGCCTGCACGGCCAATCCGGCGGATCAAAGCTCCCCGGCCGGCCCGATCTGGTGTTCGCCGGCCGCCGCAAGGTCATCTTCGTCAACGGCTGCTTCTGGCATTTCCACGACTGCAAGGCCGGCCTGCATGCTCCTGCCGCGAATGCGGACTTCTGGGCGGCCAAGCGTTCCCGGACCCGGGAGCGGGATGCCCGGCAGCGGGAGCAACTCGGTGCGTCCGGCTGGCAGGTGCTGACGGTCTGGGAATGCGAGCTGAAGGATCTTCCGGTTCTCGAAAACCGCTTGACGGATTTCCTGGGCAGGCGCGCCGGCTACGGCCTGGAGGACGTTGAGGGGGCAGACTCGACGGGGTGATCGGAGCCAACACTGTGTGATCCCTGCTCCCAGAGAGCATAGGCCGCGGTCCCGCCGATGCCGAGGAGGATCGCCAGGCAAAAGGCAATAGTGACCATCAGCCCAGGCGATGGGCGAGCACTGCTGTCCACGCTTTTCCCCTCTCCTTGGTAGACGCTGGAAGGTCCCCCGGATCAGGGATTTCTTCTGTTCGACCTACTCTGCGGCCCGGGAATCAAGACTCCCTCTGAGTCCGCTCAAGATTGGATCAAGCTTTGCTTTTATGGCACTTCCGCTGTTCCACGGGTTCTACTGTTGAAGCGTGAATCGATTGTTCGGAGGCGGGAGGGGTTTGGTGTCTGAGTATGACGAGTGCACAGACGCCTTGGTGGATCACACCGTTCTCACTGGACTCCAAGCCGAGCTCGGCGGCGACCCCACCATCATCCACGCGTTCGTTCGCAATTACGTGGCCCTGCTGCCCTGGCGGGTTTCCCGGCTGCATCGCGCCCTGGACAATCTCGACATCGAAGACGCCATGGACGCGGTCTTGAGCTTGAAGACGTCCAGCCATATGGTGGGGGCGATCTGCATGGAGCGCCTGGCGACGGAACTGGAGATGAGCATCCGGCTGCTGCCCACTGCCGATCACCTGCACGAACTGACGGATCAAGTCCGTGCGATCGAGAACTTCGTCTTCGGGACCATCCGGGAGCTGGAAACCCCGATTCCGTAAAATTCTTCACCTTAATGAAGAAAACCATTGACTCGCTAAAAATCTTCACTATAGTTGTGTGAGTTAGCTCACCAACGAAGGATGCGGCAATGACCACCGAGACTCCTGCCCCACCAGCCACCAGCGAACTGCTGGCGACTGTAGGAAACAAGGTGCGCACCATGCGCAAGGCAAAGGGCATGACCCTCGCCCAACTCTCGGACATTACAGGCCTCAGCCAGGCAATCGTCAGCCAGATCGAACGCGGCATGGCCAACCCTTCCTTCACCACGTTGGCCCAGCTGGCCCACGGCCTGGACATCCCCGTAGGGAGATTCTTCATAGGCCAGGACGAATCAAAGTCCCCCGTGGTCCGCAGGTCCGATCGACGCAACCTGAAGAACGTCACGCGCGAATCCGTCGGTGAAGCAGTACATGAACTGCTCACCCCGAACCGCGATGGAAGCATCGAAGCACAGTGGATCAGCACGCCCCCAGGGCACGACACCAGCGACACCCCTTTTACCCACAGCGGTGAAGAGTTCTGCTACATCATCTCCGGCCGTAAAGACGTCTATTTGAACGGCGTCTGCTACAGCCTCGAAGAGGGCGACTCCATCACCTACTCCTCAGAGATCCCCCACTGGTACAAGAACAGCTACGAAGAGGTATGCGTAGCCATCTGGGTCAACGCACCACACGCGTGGTAACCCTGCCGCCGTACAACGGCGCCGGCGTTTTCCCTTAACCGTCCGGGCACGAACACGTGGCCGCTGACACTCCTTGCCACTTTCGCATCAAACGCCTCCAACGGGCGTTCCTGCGTCATACCCTCCCACGCCCTCCCGGGCGTCAGCGTAAGGACACTTCCATGCTCGACATCCAAACGGACAACGTAGTCCCCTCACCCAAAACCCATGAATCCACTGCCGTGAAGAACGCCAGGTTCACCCCGGAAGTCCGTAAGGGCCTCCTCGGACTTGGCCTGGGCAACGCCCTTGAATGGTACGACTGGATGGTCTTCGGCCTCCTGTCAGCCTTCATCGGCCCCAACTTCTTCCCCAATACCGATCCCCTCTCGGCAACGCTGAACGCCTTGGCTGTGTTCGCCGTCGGGTTCGCTTTCCGCCCCTTGGGCGGCATCCTCCTGGGCACGCTGGCGGACCGGATCGGCCGACGACGCGTCATGCTCCTGTCCATCATGCTGATGGCAGGCACCACCCTAATCATCGCTATCACCCCGAGCTACGCAACCATCGGCCCTGCCGCCGGCATCATCCTCCTGGTGTGCCGCGTCCTGCAGGGAATCTCGACCGGCATCGAAGCTCCGCTCTCCACGTCCCACGCCGTGGAACTGGCACCAGAAGGCCGCGAAGGGTACGTCGCAGGCATCATGTCCTTCTATGTGAACATCGGCATCCTCATGGCCTCCCTGGTCAGCTTCCTCTGCAGCCTGGTCATCGGCGGGACCGCCATGGGCGAGTGGGGTTGGCGGGTCCCGTTCATCATCGGCGCCCTCTTCGGCTTCGTGGTCCTCTACCTCCGCCGTTCCCTCCCGGAAACCCTCAAGCAGGAGGAAATGGCAACCAACACCCCCCGCGCAGTCTGGAAGGGCGTCGGCAAGCACTGGTTGTCCGTCCTGGCCATCATCTTCGTGGTGGGCGCGGCACAGGCCTACAACTACGCCTGGAACGTAGGCCTCCCCAGCGCCGCCCGCAGCGGATTCAAGGAAGATCCCACCGCTGTATTCGCCCTGACCACCATCCTGGGCGTCATCCTGGTCATTGGCAGCTGGGTCATCGGAAAACTCGCCGACGGCAAAGCGATGTCCACCTGGTTCCTGGTCACCCGCATCCTTGCCATCCCCGCGGTCTTCCTGATGCTGCTCTACGTACAGCCGGGCATCGGAGGCTTCGCGGCAGTCCTCCTGGGCGGCTCGATCGTTCTGGTGCTCAACATGACCCTCTACAACGTGGTCAGCTCCTCCCTGATGCCCAAGAACATCCGCGGCACCGGCGTAGCCCTCGGCTACGGCATCGGTGTGGCCCTCTTCGGCGGAACCGCCTCCTACCTCCTGGTCTGGTTCCAATCACTGAACCTCAGCTGGATCTTCCCGGTCTACGTGGCCGTCCTGTCCATCCTCAGCATCGTTTTCTACATCGCCGCCCGCCGCAGCAACGGCATCTTCGTCGGCAAGTAAGGACTTCACCATGAACCCGCTCGAACACCACACGTCCCTCGAACTCAGCACTTCGACGGCGGACCTCACCGCCCCGGTCATCTCCCGCTCCGATGTCCTCGTCGTAGGTGGCGGGCCCGCCGGTGTGGCCGCCGCCGTCACCGCAGCGCGCTCCGGCGCGAAGGTCACCCTGCTCGAACGCTACTCATCCCTGGGTGGCCTCGCCTCCGGCGGCATGGTCCTTGTCCTCGACGACATGATCAACGGCCAGGAAATCACCGTCACCGGTATCGTCTCCGAGTACGTCGAACGCCTGCAGAAGCTGGGCCTGGCCATCGTCCCGCCGGCCGATGACCGCAAGACCTCCGAGGAACTCTGGAACAAGTGGGGGCGCTTCGGCACCTTCGACTTCCACTCCCACACCAACCCCAAGCCCATTTGCTACGCCGCCGCCTTCGACCCCGACGGCTGGAAGCGCGTATCCAACGACCTCGTCCGCGAAGCCGGAGTGGACCTCCGCCTGCACTCCTGGTTCTCCCGTCCCATCGTGGACAACGGCGTGATCAAGGGCGTCATCTGCGAAACGAAACTTGGCCCGCAGGCCTTCATGGCCGACGTCGTCATTGACACCACCGGTGACATCGACGTCGCATCCCGTGCCGGTGCCAGCTACGCCAAGGACAACTACCTCACCACCTTGGTCTTCCGCCTCGGGAACGTCGATACCAACGCGGCCGAAGCCTTCGAGCAGGCCAATCCGAAGGAAGCCCGCGCCATCAACCGCAAGATCAAGCGCCTCCTCGGCGGCGCCTGGGAACTGTGGTGGCTCAAGACCCCCATCGACGGCGTCGTCTGGTGCAACGCCCCGCACATGACCGGTTTCGACGGTGTCGACCCCGCCGACATGACCGCAGCAGAGTTCGCTGCCCGCGACCGGATCTCCGAGGCCGTGGATTACGTCCGCGCCAACCTCCCGGGCTTCGAAAACTGCTACATGCTGGACGTCGCCTCCCAGATGGGCGTCCGCCAGACCCGGCTCCTGCAAGGCGAATACGTCATGACCAAGGACGACGTCACCCAGCGCCGCCACTTCGCAGACACCGTGGCACGCGGCCGGGACTACTACTACCCCTACCGTTCTTTGCTGCCCAAGGAAGTGGACCAGCTCCTGGTGGCCGGACGGCACTACTCGGCAACGCCCGAGGCCCAGAAGATGTCCCGCGAGATCCCGCCCTGCATGGCCATGGGCCAAGCCGTTGGCGTCGCGGCGGCTCTCGCCGTCGAGAACAACGTCCTGGTCCGCGATGTCGCGGCAGCGGACATCCAGCAGGGCATGCGCCGCCACGGTGCAGACCCGGGCGACGTCCCGTCGTCGAACGCCACCGTCGACTCCGAAGCAGCGGTGCCGGCATGAGCACCGTGACCCTGGAACAAGCAGAACACACGACGGCGGCACACGCCGCAGAGTCCCGGGCACCCATGCGGCTCCCCCTGGACGGCATCAAGATCGTGGACTTCACCCAAGTGTTCATGGGCCCGTCCTGCACCCAGCTGCTGGGCGACTACGGTGCCGACATCATCAAAGTGGAGCGGCCCGGCGCCGGCGACATTTCCCGTAACTCCTTCCCGGACCAGGACGGGCAGGACAACCCGATCTTCCTGTCCATCAACCGGAACAAGCGCAGCGTCTCCGTAGACACCCGCACTGATGAGGGACGCGAGGTACTGCACCGGCTCATGGCCGACGCAGACGTCGTGGTCAGCAACTTCCGCTCAGGCGTCATGGAACGCATGGGCTTCGGCTACGAGGAACTCAAGGAGAAGAATCCTGGCATCATCTGGGCTTCCGGCACAGGCTTCGGCCCCGAAGGACCCTACTCCCACAAAGGCGGCCAGGATGCGATCGCCCAGGCCTATTCCGGCGTGATGTGGCGCCGCGAGTCCGAAGACGCCAAGCCGGCCATCTACCCCACCACCCTGTGCGACTACATCACCGGCATGCACCTCATGCAGGGCATCCTGCTGGCGCTGCGTACCCGGGAGACCTCGGGCACCGGCCAAAAGGTGGAAGTGACCATGTACGACTCCATGCTGCACCTCCAAATGCAGGAAGCATGCATGCAGCTGAACCGCGGCTACGAGGTCAACTGGGGTGCCATGCCTTTGAGCGGAGTCTTCGAAACCACCAACGGCGCCGTGTGCATGGTGGGTGGCTTCACCCCGGACCCGTTGGCCCGGATCTCCAATGCGCTGGACCTCGACGAGGACCTCACCGAACGGCCCGGGTTCGCCACCTTGGAACAACAGTTCAAGAACAAACCCGCCCTCCAGGCAATCTTCCGGGAGCACTTCGCCACGAACACCACCGAATACTGGACCGCGAAGCTTGAGGAACAGGGCCTGCTGAACGCCCCCGTGCACACCTTGGAGCAAGCGCTCGCCGACGCACAGACCGAAGCCAACGGGATGATCGTCGAAGCTGAACATCCGACGGTGGGCACCGTGAAAATGCTGAATGCTCCCATCCGGCTCTCCGCCACCCCTCCCACCATCCGCAGGACAGCACCCCGGCTGGGCGAGCACAACGTCGAGGTCCTGCTGGAAAACGGCTTCGATGAGGAAACCATCGAACGCCTGCAGCAGTTGGGAGTCCTGCGATGAGCGTCGTGGTTGAAGAAACCGTGGACGAGGTCACGCTGACGATCACCGGTGGAGTCGCCACCGTGGTCATCGACCGGCAGGGCGTGCTCAACGCCGTGGACGGCGCCACGCACGCACGGCTCAACGAAATCTGGGCCCGGCTGGAGGCAGATCCATCCGTGCGGGCCGTGGTGATCACCGGCGCCGGGCCTCGCGCGTTCTGCGTTGGCGCCGACATGTCGGCAGAGGCAGTGGACAAGACCGGGCTGGAATACTGGGCAGGATTGGACCCCAACGGCTTCGGCGGCCTCAGCCTCCGCACCAGCCTGGACATCCCCGTCATCGCCCGGGTCAACGGGTATGCCTTGGGCGGCGGCATGGAAATCGTGCTCGGCGCAGACATCGTGGTGGCGGCCGATACCGCGAAGTTCGGTTTGACCGAACCCCGGGTCGGGCGCTTGGCGCTCGACGGCGGCATCCATCAACTGGTGCGACGCATCCCCTACACGCAGGCCATGGGAATGCTGCTGACCGGACGCAAGGCCGATGCTGCCGAAATGCGTTCCATGGGGCTCGTCAACGAGGTGGTACCCGCCGAGGAACTCGACGCCGCAGTCCAGCGCTGGGTGGAGCAGATCCTTGCCTGCGCGCCCACTTCGGTCAAAGCCGTCAAACAAATGGTCAGCCGGACCGGCCACCTCACGGCCAAGGAAGCCCGGGGCTTGCGTCTTCCTGCCCTGATGGCCGCGCTGGACAGCGAGGACTCCGCGGAAGGCGTCCGGGCCTTCCAGGAGAAGCGTCCGCCTGTGTGGCCCGGCCGCTGAGTAAGCGCCCACCAACAGCCACTTCAGGCACCACAGCACCGCATTTGCACTGAAAGGAACCACATGCCTCTCTCTTCTGCGCCCAAAAACCGTGAATCCCTCCCGCCCGGCGTATGGGGCGTTGTCGCCACGCCGTTCCAAGGCAGCACCCTGGACGTGGACCTGGACAGCCTCGCCGGACTCGTGGAGCACTACGAGGCCATAGGGACGACCGGCCTCACTGTCCTGGGCGTCTTCGGCGAAGCGGCCTCCCTGACACCGCAGGAACGCCGCGATGTCCTGGAAACGGTCATCGACAGCACCGCCCTTCCGCTGGTGGTGGGCAGCACCGCTCTGGCCACCCGGCCGGCCATCGAAGAGGTCCTGGCCGCACAGCAGATCGCCGGCCCGCGCCTTGCCGCGGTCATGGTGCAAGCGAACTCGCCCCGCGCCGAAGCAGTCATCGCCCACCTTGATGCCATCCACCGGGCAACAGGGGCGAAGGTTGTCCTGCAGGACTATCCCCTGGCCAGCGGTGTCAGCATCCCGACACCGGCATTGATCACTGCGGTCAACGCCTGCGCCTCGGTCATCGCAGTCAAAGCCGAAGCCCCGCCCACCAGCGTGGCCATCGCGGAGCTGCGGGCCGCCGTCGGGGTTTCCATCTTCGGCGGCCTGGGCGGCCAGGGCCTCCTGGATGAACTCCTGGCAGGCGCAGCCGGTGCCATGACCGGTTTCTCTTATCCGGAAGCCCTCATTTCCTGCGTGCGGGCCTGGCAGGACGCCGGATATGCAGCCGCCGAACGCGAACTGCAGCCGTACCTGCCGCTCATCAACTTTGAGCAACAGGCGAAAGTTGCCCTCGCTATCCGCAAGGAATGCCTTCGCGAGCGCGGCATTATCAAGGACTCCGGCGTCCGTGCACCGGCGGCCGGATTCCCGGACGTGCTGCGCGAGGCCATGAACGTGCACCTGGCAGAAGCCGCTGCCGCACTGGCAGCACACACCACAGCAGGGAGCATCTGATGGATCTGGGCATCGCAGGAAAGACAGCGCTCGTAGCGGCCTCGACAGGCGGGCTTGGGTTGGCCGCTGCAGGGGCACTGGCCGCCGAAGGCGTCCGGGTGGCAGTGGTGGGCAGGCGGCGTGAGCGGGCCAAGGAAATCGTTGCCGAACTGCAGGCCGCCTACGGCACGGGAATGCTTGGCAGCACCGGCTTCGACGCGGTCGCGATCGAAGCTGACCTGGGCACTGAGGAAGGCATCGAATCCGCCGTGGACCAGACCGTGGCAAACCTCGGCCCGATCGACATCCTGGTCCTCA
Source organism: Paenarthrobacter nicotinovorans (assembly GCF_021919345.1). NCBI lineage: Bacteria > Bacillati > Actinomycetota > Actinomycetes > Micrococcales > Micrococcaceae > Paenarthrobacter > Paenarthrobacter nicotinovorans. The sequence goes on along the minus strand of NZ_CP089293.1, from coordinate 1,067,648 downwards.
ACGGTCCCGGGCCCAAGCCCGGCGCCGCCGCGACCCTGAGTTCGGCGGACATGGCAGCGGCTTTCGACCTCCTGGTCAAACCCCATCACGCCCTGGTCTCCAGGGTCTTGCCGGGAATGCGTGAACGCCGCTGGGGACGCATCCTGGCCATCGGTTCCAGCGGGGTCACTGCCCCGCTCCCCAACCTGGCGGTGTCCAACACCGGTCGTGCCGCGCTTGCCGGCTACCTCAAGACCCTCGCGGCCGAAGTCGCCTTGGACGATGTCACGGTGAACCTGCTCCTTCCCGGCAGGATCGCCACGGACCGCGTTGCCCAACTGGACCAGGCCGCCGCCAAACGCCGGGGTACCACGCTGGAGGACATCCAGCTCGAATCCCGCAAGACCATACCCGCCCGACGGTATGGAGAACCTGCCGAGTTCGGTGCCGCCGCAGCCTTCCTGTGCAGCGCACCGGCGTCGTACATCACCGGAGTCGCGCTCAGGTGCGACGGCGGCCTGATCCGCAGCCTGTAAACCATCTACCTAAGGACCGACATGACCTCCACGACTTTTGATACCAGCCTCACAACCGGCGGCACCCCCGGACCACACCTCACCGCCCAGCACCTCATCAACGGCCAATGGCTCGGCGAGGCCGGAACCAGGCGGATGAACCCGGCCCGTCCGGATGAGCTCGCCGCGCTCTCCCCCAGCGGCTCCGCCCAGGACGTGGACGCCGCCATCACGGCCGCTGCTGCCGCGCAGCCTGCGTGGGCCGCCCTGCCCGCACCGGCTCGCGGTGCCATACTGATCGCAGCCGGAAACCTCCTCCTCGACCGCCAGGCCGCCATTGCCGAGGATCTGGTCCGTGAAGAGGGCAAGACCCTGGCCGAAGCCAAGGGCGAAGTGAAACGGGCTTCCGACGTGCTCCGCTTCTTCGGCTCCCTGGGCTGGGCCGCCACGGGTGAAGTCCTGCCCAGTGGGCTTCCTGACACCACCATTACCACCCGCCGCGAAGCATTGGGCGTTGTCGGGCTCATTACGCCTTGGAACTTCCCTATCGCCATCCCCGCCTGGAAGACCGCACCGGCCCTCATCAGCGGCAACACCGTGGTGATCAAACCCGCCGAGCTCACTCCCCTCTCAGCCACGCACCTTGCCCGCGCCCTCCAGGATGCGGGACTCCCGGCAGGAGTCTTCAATGTGGTCCACGGCAAGGGCCGCATCGTGGGCGACGCCCTGGCCCGGGATCCACGGATCGCCGGACTGTCCTTCACCGGCTCAACCAAGGTAGGCCTCGGGCTGCAGGAAATCCTCAACGCACGCCGGGCCCGCGTCCAGTTGGAAATGGGCGGCAAGAACGGGGTCCTGGTGCTGGACGATGCCGATGCCCGTAAAGCCGCGCAGGTGGTGGCCGCCGGGGCATTCGGGCTGACGGGCCAGGCGTGCACGGCCACGTCGCGCGTCTATGTGACACCCGGCATCCGCCCTGCCTTCCTGGAAGCCCTCGTAGCGGAAGCGGCCACCTACAACCCCGGGGACGGCCTTGGCGGTGTTGATTCGGGCGAAGCCCGGATGGGCGCTGTGGTGAGCAGGCAGCAGTTCGAGCAGGACCAGGACGCGGTGCGGACCGCCGTCGAACGCGGCGCGACGCTCCTGCACGGACAGTACGACGGCGACCCCACCGGTCCGCTGTTCCTCGCACCGGCCGTCCTCACGGACCTGCCGTTTGACGACGCCGCAGTCACGGAGGAGATTTTCGGTCCGGTAGTGGCCGTGCTCGAGGTTGCCGACTACGAAGCGGGACTGGCCGCCATCAACGATTCCCGGTACGGCCTCACGGCAGGAATCTGCACGGACTCGCTGGCGTTGGCCAGCGACTTTGCTGCACGGGCACAGGCCGGAGTTGTGAAAGTGAACCGTCCAACAGCGGGCCTGGACCTGAACGTTCCCTTCGGCGGAGTCAAAGATTCCTCCACCAACACGTTCCGCGAACAAGGCCGCTCCGCGCTGGATTTCTTCACTTGGGGCAAGACCGTTTACACAGGGGTGTAGCCCGCCATGAGCTACGTGATCGCCCAGCCGTGCGTGGATGTGAAGGACAAAGCCTGCATCGACGAGTGTCCGGTCGACTGCATCTACGAGGGTGACCGTTCACTGTATATCCACCCCTCGGAGTGCGTGGACTGCGGGGCCTGTGATCCGGTGTGCCCGGTGGAAGCGATCTACTACGCGGACGACGTCCCGGATGAGTGGGCAGACTATGTCCGGGCGAACGCCGAGTTCTTCGAGGATCCGGCCCGCGACCATCCTGTGGTCGCGGCCGAGCCCTTGCGGATTGCCTAGTTGTTGTTGACGGCCGGGGCGAGCCGGTACCCGACGCCGCGGACCGTCTCGAGCCACCGCGGACCCTGGATACTGTCGCCCAGCTTCTTGCGCAGGTTGCCCATGTGCACCTCAACGGCACGTTCGTCCGCGTCGCTGACGTAACTGCCGACGTCGTAGGGTTCGTTGCGAAGGCGACGGGCGAGGTCGGCTTTGGTCCGCACGATCCGGCCGGTTTCCAGGAGCGCCAGCAACAGATCGAACTCTGTGCGGGTGAGCTTCAACTCGGTGCCGTTAAGGATTGCCGTGCGGGAACCGGCCGAAACGGCCAGTCCGTTGTGGATCATCTCCGGATCCGCTTCTTCCGGCGCGCTCTTGGTGTCCGACGACGCACGCGGCCTGCGCATCATGGCCTCCACCCGGGCACGCAATTCGCGCGGCCGGAAAGGCTTGGTGAGGTAGTCGTCGCCACCAGCCTCCAGGCCCATGAGAGTATCGAGTTCCTCGGCGCGGGCCGTGAGCATGATGATGTAGGCGTCGGAGGACTTACGGATCTGCCGTGCGACCTCGAAACCGTCGATGTCAGGAAGGCCGAGATCCAGGGTGATGACGTCCGGGTTGAGTTCGCGGGCCGACGTCACACCGGCAGAACCCGTCGACGCCGTGTGAACATCAAATCCTGCTTGGGAAAGAACTACCCGCACCAACTCGCGAATATCCTGGTCGTCTTCAATGACCAGCCCCACACGTACTTCACTCATCGCTGCCCCTCAGCCCCTTCGATAACCTCAGAAGTATATCCGTTATGGTTAGGCTGATCTCATGAACCGAATTTCTTCCGCACCCGTGGTGGTTGTGCCATGACCCAACCCTCAGCTTGGGATATTGGTGAAAAGAAGAAATTGTTGATTTTTCAGCGCTCGTTCCACGAACATACCCTGCGGATGCGGGTTGTCCTCAGTCAATTGCCGTTATCGGTGTGTGTCTGTCTTTCGGCAATTCTGGTGTGGCTGTTTTTCCCCGCCACACTCGAAAACCCGTTGTTCCTCATCTTCCTGCTGAGCCAGGCATTCCTGTTGGCATTGTGCATTGTGGTTCCTTGGCACCGCCTGCCCTTCGCCAGCTTCCTCACCATCCCCATCCTGGACATGGTTTCCATAGCCTTCGGCAGGGAAGGCGGACAGGAGGCGCTTACCGGCCTCAGTGTCCTGGTGGTGTTGCCTGTCATCTGGTTGTGCGCTTCCGGCCTCTACCCGCGGCTGGCCATCGTCATGTCCTTCCTGGGCCCACTCGGAATTGTCTGGGTACCGGTCTTCCTTCATAACGAGGTCAGCGAACAGGCCCTCACCAAACCCCTGCTGTTCCCCATCCTTATCCTCGGCATCGGCGTTTCGGTGAGTGTGCTCACCCTGAGCATGGTGCGCCAGCAGCGCGTCCTGGAGCAAAAGGACGAGGCCCTGAAAGAAGCGCTGGGTATCAGCACCAAACAGGAACGGCTGCTGAACACCGTCATGGAAGCCCTGCCGCTGGGCGTGGTTGCTGTTGACGGCGACGGGCACGACATCCTCATGAACAGGCGCCAGCGCCAGACCCACGCATTGGCCACACCGCCGGACAACGACGACCCCAACGAATCCCAGCTGCTGGTGTTCGACATTGACAGGAGCACTCCCCTGCCGCCCGACCGCCGGCCGGTGCGGCGCGCCGTCCTGGGCGAACGCTTCACAGACCAGCTGGTCTGGCTGGGTACAGGAGAGGAACAGCGGGCCTTCACCACCAGCGCCCGTCCCATGCTGGACGACGCCGGGAAGTTCGCGGGCTCTGTGGTGGTCTTCAGTGACGTCACGGATCTGGTGAACGCGCTGGCAGCCAGGGATGACTTCGTGGCCAACGTCTCCCACGAATTCCGCACCCCGTTGACGTCCATCCTGGGTTACGTCGAGCTGATCCTCGACGACGCCTCCCTCGATGCCCATTCCCGCAAACAACTCGACGTCGTCAGACGGAACGCGGAGCGGCTGCTGACCTTGGTTTCGGACCTGTTGGCGGTGCGATCCGGACAGATCGTCATTCAACGACACACGGCAGACGTTGCCGAATTGGTGCGGGGAAGCGTCACCTCCGCCGAGCCCCGCGCAGCCAAGGCCGGCATCCGGCTCTCGATGGACCTGCCCGATGCCCTGGAAGCACGCGTGGACTCATCACGCCTGGCCCAGGTCCTGGACAACCTGGTGTCGAATGCCATCAAGTACTCCCCCGACGGCGGCGATGTGGAAGTTGCGGCCTGGGAAGATGAGGACTTTGTCTTCTGCCGTGTCACCGATACGGGCATGGGCATGAACGAGGAAGAACAGGCCGAGGCCTTCACCAAATTCTTCCGCGCCGGCGGGGTCCGCAAGAGCGCCATCCCCGGGGTTGGGCTGGGACTGCCCATCAGCAAGGCCATTGTTGAAGCGCACGGCGGGACCATCACCTTGGAGAGCGAGCCCGGGCGCGGAACCACCTTCACAGTGAAGATGCCCGCCTAGCTCTCAGCGTTTTGCCGGGGTGCCGCCCACCAAGCCGGATTCGCGTCGCCTGCCGAACAGGAAATAACTGACCGGCCCAAAGAAATTGATGAACGAAAGCGCACGCCACATCACTTTCTTCCCCCTGATGTTCGAGTCCGGGGTTTTGGCGATGCTTCGCTGCGCTGCCACCAGCAACGCCAGGTTCACAGCCCCACTGACCAGCACAGAGATGCGCTGCCCTTTGCTCATATCACGCCACGTTTTCTTGCCGGCCATGGTGCCTCCTCAGGGCGAAAGGTCTACTTCACAGGCTAGTCCGACGCCGATCGTCCCGCCACAGCCTGGCGTACTACTTCGCCCCACGACTGTTCAGCGAGGTCTGCCACTGCAGCAAGGATTTCCGACGGCGGCCGGGACAGGTCCAGCGGGTACTCCACGATATCGATGTCCGTGTTCAGGATGCGCCGCAGCTTCACTTCCCCCGCCCCGGCATAAACCAGCCAGGCCGTGGGGACCCGCAGGGCGGTGCAGTAGGCCAGCAACTGGTAGTGGTCAGCGCTGAGGGAAGCCCCGGCGTCGGAAGCTGCCTTGTACTTGGAGTCGTACACCACCACCGGGCGGCCGCCCAGGAAGTGCACCGCATCCGGACGGACGGTCAAACGGTCTGAATCCCGGACGGCCTCGTTCAGGAGCGCGCCGTATTGCAGGCGCATCTCACCCGGGTGTGCGGCCATAGCGCTTCGCAGGGCGGTCCCCACGAATTCCTCGAACACCTGCCCCATGTCCACCACGAATGACGCCGTCTGCTGCCTGCCCTGGCCTGCCTCCGCTGAGGCATTGCGCAGGATGACCTCAGCCAGGCGCAGCACCGCGTGGAATCTCAGGTTCATCCGGCTGGCCCGCCACGGCGGCAGCGGCGCGCCGGGCTGAAGGCGGGTCACGGCGTCGAGCTTTCCCTTGAGCTGCCGCAAGCGGCTCAGGACGTCGGGACGGACCCCGGGAACCTGGCCCATGCGTTCCAGTGCGGCCCGGAGGATCCTGTTCTCGGCGATGTCCTCGGTGAACTCGTCATAGGAGACCTCCAGCGGCACCATCATTCCCGGACGCCGTGAGATCTGGTCCGAGATCCGGATACGGCCCTTGACGGTGCGCAACGACTCTTCGACGGTGAGGTAGCCCTGCAGAACCCCACGGCTGAGCGCTTTATCGGCCAGCTGCGCCAGGGACTCCGCCAGCGCACTCCACAGGTCCGGGTGCTCCACGGCTTCCACGGAATGGTCGCGAAAACCTTGGTCCCCGGCGTAGCTGAGCAGAAACAGCAAGCGGCTAAGGCCCAAACGGTCCTTGGGCCGGACTTCCAGTTGCACTGTGGCCGTCCGAACGGAGCCCACCTTGCCCGCGGGCTCAATACGGTAAAGGCCCAGGCCCATGGGGGATGCCTTGGCCAGCCCGCTGGTGTTGATGAAAGCCGCGGATTCGGGATCGAGTTTTTCCACCACCCCACCCGAGAGCTCGTCCATGACGATGTGCCGGGGCCCCTTGTTGGCGCCCCGGGCACTGGACGGTGCCCTCGCCGGCCTTGGGGGGATGGCGTTAGCGGTCCCCAAGACGTCCCAGCAACTGGTCCAGGCCGAAGCGCTCTTCCAACTGGGCCCGGTTCAGCTGCCCGTGGTAGTGCTCCTCCAGCAACGGCATGAGCTCGTACTTCCAGATCCGGCGCAACCCAGTGGGGTTCTGGGCGGCGTTCTTCATGAAATACGAGGGTCCGATCATGAGGTCCCGGTCCCAATCGTCGATCGAATCATTAAGGGCATCCAGCAGGTCCGCGTTGAGGGTGTCCAGCCCGCGGGCCTCCAGGAAGCGGCGCAGCGAACCACGGACCGGTTCCACCTTGGGGTGCAGTTCGATGAACGCGAAGCGGCGGCGGATGGCCGCATCCATCATGGCGATGGAGCGGTCCGCGGTGTTCATGGTGCCAATGATGTAGAGGTTGTCCGGCAGGCTGAAGGGCTCGTTGGGGCTGTACTGCAAGTAGATGCGGTCGTCCCGGTACTCCAGCAGGAAGTACAGCTCACCGAAGACCTTGGCCAGGTTGGCGCGGTTCATCTCGTCGATGATCAGGAAGTACGGCTTGTGGGCGTTTTCCGGCTTTGCCGCTTCCTCGGCGAGTCGCCGCAACGGTCCGGCGACCAGCTTGAAGGACACCTGCCCGTCGTCGGTCTTGTCCGGCCGGTACCCCTCAAAAAAGTCCTCGTAGGCGTACGACGGGTGGAACTGGACCAGTTTCACCCGTTCATCGGTGTGGTCACCGGCGAGCTCAGCGGCCAGGTGCTTGGCGAGGTAGGTCTTGCCGGTCCCCGGAGGGCCATAGAGGACCAGCTGGCGGTTCTCTTCGAGCAGTTCCGCGATCTCCTGCAGCGGCTCAAGGTCCATGTGCAGGGACGCTGCGAACTCTTCGGTCAAAGGCCGGAAGCCCTGCTGCACAACCTCGACGGCGACAGTGGGCGGCGCTTCGTCCTCGCCGTCGGTTTCGGCTTCCACGGGGAGCAGTTCCTGCAGCGCCTGGATGACCCTGGTGACATCGACGAGGATGCCGGGGGTGGACAGCTGCCGCTGGGCGTGGCGGGGAAGTTCGGGGATGGCATAGCTGTCGTCGAACCACCGGACTTTGCGGCGGATGCGGCGGTTGTCCTCGTCGTGCTCCGGCTCGCCAAGGACCACGCCGACGCGCACACGGCCGGCATGCTGGTACAGCGTGAGATCGCCGGGCTTCATGACGGTGAGGAAAGCGAAAACAGCCGTCTTGGTGTCTTCGCGTTCCACGTAGCCCAAGTGTTTGTAATCCTCGTCCACGGCGTGCTGGACGACACCGGCTGTGACGCCCGCGGTCAGGGTGCGGAGGTGCTGCACGTCCAGGGTTGCCTTCTCTTCGGCGACCCAGGAAGCGAGCAAATCCGCGTTGTCATGGTGGGTCCGCAGGAGCCAGGACCGGCGTCCCGGGTCTCCCACTTTGCGCCATTGGCTCACCAGTTGCCGGGCGTACCAATCGATGCGCTGCCCGGCCTGCTCGTCCAGGTGCAGCCGGATGCGGTGGATGTCCGCTGTGATGTCCTCATCCGTGTCACCCTTGGCACCGCCCACCAGCGAGGCGAAGGCGTCCCGGATTTCCTGGCGTTCAACGTCAGCCACCACGGGCTCGAAATAACTTGGCCACACCAAGTACTCGATGCTCCGGCGCAGGGCAGGCTGGTCATCGGGCGTTGCTGCTGCCAGTTCGTGGAACATCAAAGGGTCCGCGAGGGCCCTGTTAATGGTTGCCGTGCTTTGGCTGTCCACGTGGGCAACGAAACGGCACAGCCACTTCAGGTGGTCCCAGATGGTCCAGTTGAATTCGGCGGTACGGTCGCGGATCACCCCGTGGTCCGTCATGCCCTCGTACAGTTCTTCCGGAAGTTCGATGGGCGGCTCAACCCACGACGCAGCCTCGGCTACCCGGGCGCGCTTGACCCTCAGGGACTTGACCTCGTGCGCCAGCGGCAGCGACTGCAGGAAGAGCAATTCGACGGCCAGCAGCTTGGCTTCCCGGGAAGCGCCCTCCAGATTGTTCCGAAGGTTGGTCATCATGGGCGCCTTGGAGTCTTCCACCCCGCGCTCGAGCCTCTCGAGGAGCTCGGCGGCAGCATCCGCAGTCCAGGTGAGCGTCCGGCCATCCAGCGCCGAGGGTTTCCCGTGAAGCGCCGGACCGAGCACATACCAGGCTGCGTCCTCGATCTCCTTGGAGACTCCGGGGGCGCGGTCAATGGCAGGTTTCAGGGAGGGAATCACCCTGCCAACTTACCTTGTTTGGTTTAACCAAGCATCTGGATATCCACAAGCTTCACGTGCTATTGGCCCCGCACGCTGCTAGCTGCCATCCCGGAGGTCGGCGGGTGGTTTTTCCGTCAATTCGATGGCGTCAAAGCGGGCCTCGCAGCCGGGACCGAGTGGCGCCTGGGACATGAAACCCACGTGGACCGGTTTTTCCGTGTCCAACCGGAAAAGCCTGACGAATGACCATTCCCGCCCGTCCGCAGAGGAGTGGAACGCCCATGCCGGCCCTACCCGACTGACCCGCAGATATACCCAGGGCGCAGTGACCACAGGCCCGTTGGAGTCGTCCGAATAGCTGTTGGTCACCACGCTGACCACCATGGCCTCGCCTTGCGGAGAGAACTCGAAGCAGAGCTTGGCCCAGTGTTCGCTGTCCGCCCACAGACTCAGCACCCCGGCGTCGAACGTTGTCCTGGGCGACGCGACCAAAACCCTGGCGGAGAGCGAGAAAGCCGCTGGGGCCCTGAAGCCCAGCGCTGTGGCTCCGTGTTGCGGCTCTCCGCCAAGGGAGTCGTTGGTCCAGTCGACGCCGGGTGCGGCGGTGAGCACCAGCGCTCCCGCTGCGTCGTCGTAGCTGGCTTGGCCAACCGTCGAGGTCCACTCCAAGGGCGGGAGTCCTGCAATTTCGGGTATCACGTCCGTGCTCCGTTCATCGTCGCTGCTTTTCATCGTCGCTTGAGTCGTCCAGAACACGCTTTCAGAGCTTGCCCCGGATGTGCGGGAGGCCACACCGGGGCACCCCTCAATGCATTCCGAACTGGTAAGCGGCCGGCACCGGTTCGTCAGGACACACCTCTTGCCACAGCGCGGCAATCGCGTCCTCGCCCTCGCGGAGGTCCGGAACCTCCACGCCCGCGCGCAGAATCGAGGCCGCTTCATTGGCGTTTTCCGTTCGTGCCAGCGCCAGCGCCTTCAGGAAACGCAAACGCCCGACGGCGGCACCATCGCGGGGTACCGACTCCGCCAGTTCCAGGGCCATGGCCGGGTCCCCGTGGCGGATGCTGAGCGTCACGGCCTCCGTGAGCAGGGCTCTGTTGGAAGAGTCTGCCCCGACGCCCTTGCGGAGTTCAGCCAGCCCTTCGACGTCCTGGCCGTTTGCGAGCAAGGCCAGCCCCAGTCCACGGTGCGCGAGCGCCTTGATACCCGGTGCGACCCCGTCGTCGGAGATTACCTCGCGGTAAAGATCCTTGGCGCCGTCCAGGTCCTGGCGGGCATGGCGCATGGTGGCCAGGTGGAACGTAGCCGCGGGACCGTCCTGATCGGCCAGCAGCTGTTCCCAGTCCACCCCCGCGACGAAACTGGTCGCGCCGTCGAACGCCTTTCCCTTGAGCAGCCCAAGCCATGGCTCCTGTTCCGCGGAAACGCTCTCATCCACGAACGGCGTACCGCTTTCGTCAATCCACGACAGACCGGCCTTCAGCCGCCGGGCCCTCTCCACCACGCCCCAGCCGCTGCCGTGCAGCAGCATTTTCGACGGCGGGACGTCGGCATTGGTGATGGCCTCGGGCAGCATGGCTTCAAGGGATTCGTGTGGCAGGAGCTCTTCCAAACGCTCACCGGCGTGGGCTACCGCGGCATCCCAGTCAGTGCTGTGGGCCGTATCCGTATTCAGGTGTCCGTTGCCGTATGCCTCCACCCACGCCCACTCTGCACCGGCGGGCATGACCAGGTGTTCGAACTGCGTCTGTGCCAGGCCGGCCTGGATCTCCGCGTACGGGCCGGCTCCCGGGCTCAGCCATTCCTGCCAGCGTTTGCCGCCCTGTCCCTGGCCCCATACGAAGAGCTTCTTTCCCCGCAGGAGGCCCGTTGACAGCATCGCCAGCCCGTCGCCGTCGTCGTCCGCTGCCACAACCCAGCGCCGCTCGGAAGGGTCGATGTCGAAGAAGAAGTCCGCCGCGTGCGGGCTGTTGACCGGCCACGTGCCGTCATAGCCTTCGTGGGTGGTGGGCCTGACGCGGGTGATGTCCGTTGTGTAGTCGCTGCCGTAGGCCTCGTGGGCGGGCGCGATGACACGGGTGCGGTCAGTCTCCGGGATCGCGGCATTGCTCCACCAGTACATGGGGACGTCGTGGTCGTTCGGGTTCCGGATCCGAACCGCTGCCAGCACCACGGGCGATTCTGCGGGCAACCAGATGTCTACTTGGAACACCACTTCCCGGAGCCGTTCGTACTCCCACATCCGCAGGATGTGTTTGCCGTCCGGGGTGTGGACGATCGCCGTGTGCAACGGATCGCAGCTGGTGGGCGAATGACCGCGGGTCCCGATGTTCCACTCAAGCCCGCCCGCGAACCAGGCCTTGCGCAACGCGATGTTGGCCAGCTGGGGGGCGTCATGGGTGTGGAGGAGCTGCTTGCCTGTTGCTTTGTCGAACAGTTCCCAGATGCGGCCGCCCAGGGACGGGAGGACTGTCACCTTGAGCTTGCTGTTTTCAAGCACGACGGCGGGAAACTCCCTGGGTGCCGCCTCCCGGCTGAAGCCGTCCTGCATGAGATACGGGTAGATGTTGGGCACCACGCCGTAGCGGGCCGATGCCTGCAGTTCCTCCGGCACGCCTTCGCCTACCGTATAGGGCTGGTCCAGTTCGGCGGCAACCACCGGCAGCGGGTTGAGCGGGCCGAGCTCAGCCATGGTCAGGGAGATGGTGGTGACGGTGATGCTGGAAGTTGCGGTGTCTGGCACGTCAGTATCCGATCATGAGAAGGAGGCCGCGCTGCGGCTCAAGGGTGATGGCCTCGCCGGGCGCGTAGTCCATGGCGGGCTGGAAGCCGCGGATCGCGGGCGCCTTGATACTGGCGGCGCGGGCTGTGGAGGTTTCGTCGGTGAGGGCCGCGTCGTCGAAGATCAACGTCACGTCCTCAGTTTCCCCGGCCCATGAGGCCAGCGCCACCACCATCCCGTTGTCCGTCAACCACGTGGTTGCCAGGACATCCGGGTGGCTGGTCCGCACTGGCGTGTGGGGGTCCCAGAAACCTTGCATCCGGGCACGTTCCAGGTTGTTCGCCGTCCAGAACTCCCACAGCGGACGGTTGTCCACCACGGGTGCCCGGCCCGTCATGCCGAACACCATTCCGCGCCACGGATTGCCGCCGCCTTCGAGCATCTCGCCCATGAGGCCAAAAGGAATGCCGGACAATTCCACCAGCCAATAGTCGGGGTCGGTGCCGTCGTAGTCGAAGTACTCCCCCAGCCACAGCCTGTCCACATACGGCAATTGCTCCATGTACAAATTGGCTGATGAGGCGTAGCCGTCGTTGGCGGTGAACTGGTTGGCAGAGTGGAGGTCAATCTCCGGGCCCTCCACTCCCCCGGGCCTGCAGGCCCTTTCCAGGACCTTGCGGACGCGCACCATGGCGTGCCGGTCAAAGGCCAGGTCATCGAGGTAAATACCGTCGATTCCGTCGTCGCCGGCTGCCAGTTCCTGCAGGCTGCGCACGTAGAAGTTCTCCCACCGCGACCCGCCCGTGGTCACCACCGCGATGTCCTCCACGTTCGGGGCAAACCAGGCCGAGACGTAGCCACTGCCGGCATGCTCCTGCAACCAGCTATGGCCGGCGCCCGGACCGTCGCTGAAGATCTCGTGGTCCAAATGCAGCAGCGGCAGCAGCTCCGGGCTGTGGAACGTGAGCTCACGGACAGTGTTGTAGATCTTGGCTGTCAGGCCCTCCCGATGACACTGCGCCACGTATTGCCGAAGCGTTTCCTTCGTGAGCAACGGATCATTGATATACGGTGCAGGCGCTGTCGCATGGTGGATATTGACCACAGTGGCTCCGGCCGCCCTGATCTCCGATGGGTCTTCAGGGGCGTGAAAGTAGCGCTTGCCCAGATGCCTGCCGGGTTGGATCGGCTTGAAGGGTGTGAGCAGAAGCCGGAAATCGAAGTGGAGCGGCTCGTTCGGCGTCAGCGTGCGGGCACCGCTGAACGCGCAGAGGGACACTTTGCCGTTGGCAGTCCGAAGCCGGACGCCACCCCTCACCCTGCCCTCCTGGCGGTTGGCCCACGACGCCGGTTCCAGCAACGGCTTTTCCCGGTAGAAGTTGGTGTTCAGGGGACGCTGGTACTTCTCATCCCGCAACGACAACTGAAGCCCGGCGTTCACCCTTCCCACCCACAGTGCATCCTGGTTCCTGGCGGCCACGTCCCACGTCCAGTCCAGGGTCTCCGGGCGCCGCCCGCCCGGGACGCCCAAACCCATGGCCAGCGGCACGGCGTCCTCGTCAAACAACAGCTGCAGCCCGACGTCGTTCACGTCCAGAGTCTTCCGCGGCGCGAGCCGCAGCGAGTACTCGACTGTTCCATCGGCGTCGAGGGTGGCGTTCAGCTCCAGCGACAACACCGCAACGCCTTCCTGGCTGCCCGTCCAGTTGCAGCCCCACGAGACCCGCGCAGGCCCTTCCGCGTTGAACGTCAGTGGCGAAAACTCCCAGCTGGTCCCCTCGATGTGCACAGCCATCGGAACGTCGAAAAGCCCGACGGCGGGACCATCCGTCGACGTCACGTCGCCCGTGAAGCTGGACGTCACTTGGGCAGGCAACCCCGATGCCGACAACCGCAAGCTCCGGCCAAGGATCCCCAAGGTTCGTTCCCGCTCGTCCACGGTGATGGCAGTGAAAGGAGCCACGAGCTCGGCGTCCTGGGCCACGGCAGAATCCAGCCAGGCCAAGCGCCGAAGGAAACGTGGATCGCCGAAACCACCTTCCAGGATGTCCGGGTCCGTTTCCGTCGCCACGTCCAGCGTGACCTCGATTTCCTGCGCAGCCTCACCTTCCGCATGGATGGTGACCATGGCGGAATGCGTGCTTCCGGCGGCGCCACGGGGCACGGGAAGGACCACGAACAGGGCCCGTACAGTGCCCTCCGCGACGTTCAGCTCCTTGCGCCAGGGCCTGCCCAGCCGGTCTACGCCGTCGGAGTTGATGCAGTGGCCTCCGGCTGATGACACGACGTCCACGGAGACGCCAGCAAGGTCCTTCAGCGCGTACAACCCCAGCTGGACCACATAGTCCTCGCCCGCAACGGCGCTCGCCCGAAAGGTGTCCGACGGCCCGTTGGCCACCCAGTGCGCAGGCAGGTCAGTGCTCATGGAGACGGGATTCAGCCGGTCTTCGGGAAACACCAGGAAGGCTTCACCCTTGTGACACTCATGGAACGGTTCCAGTTCGTCCGCCCGGGCCGTGAAGTTCATCGGCGCGAACGAGTCCCGCTCACTTGCGGCCTCGTAACGGACGACCGTCGAGTTGGGCAGCCCGGCTTGCGCCGGTTCCCGCCAGGCCGAACGCCCGACGGCGGCAGCCCACCCCGGCTCTGCCGTCGGACGACGCGGGAGGTACTGGGCCTGGGGATAGTGGGGTTTGCCCAGCATCGCGTAGGGCAGGTAGTAAACGTAGTAGATGCCCGGGCCGTCGATGGCTTCGAAAAGGAGGGTTCCTGATTCCCTGGTGCACTCCTCTATGACAACATTGCGGACCCTGGCGCCCGTCTTCCCGGAGACGACGATGACATCCACTGTCGCGGGGTCCTCATCCTGGCGCCGCCACGGCAGGACAAGCTTGTATGCCTGGGCCGTCGGGGCAACCTGGGCCGTCGGGGCAACCGGGGGCGTTGGGACAACCTGGGCCGTCGGGGCAACTTCCACCACGAAGCGGTGGTTGCCGTACAGCAGTTTGTCCCACGTTCCGATGCCGCATGCCACCTCAGGATGGCCGGTGGTTGCGTTGTTGCTTCGACTGCTGGGTGGACGGGAATTTACGGCCGGTGAAACCGGCGAGGGCAGCGGCATCGCTGGGACTCCTGGAAGTAGCTTCGGGGGCTTCTTCACCGAGTTGGTGAATCCTTACATCATCCGGTCGTTCCGCGGAATCGTAAAGGGTCATTGCGATGCGTACTCACTGGGATTTGCCCTGCCAGAGGCTGGACGGCAGGACTAATTCGGCCTAGCCAGATTCAAGGCGTTGATTTTCGCTTTGGCGGCACGGACGGTTTCGCGGTCCGTGACCGTGTAGGCCGTGGGATCGCTGCCGTCCTGGGTACCCAGGGAAATCGTTCCTCGGCCGAGCGTGGAGACGGTTTTCTTGGCGGACAGGTGGACCGCGCTCAAACCTGCAGCGTGCATCGCCGGGATGTCTGCCAGGGCCAGTCCCCCGCCGGCCATGATCTCGATGGCACCTCCGGCGCGTTCCACCATGGTGGCGAGCGTGCCGAGGCCTACTCCCGCCGTCGCTGCATGCCCCGACGTGAGGACCCTGGTGAACCCCAGCTCCATGAGCTGGTCCAGGGCAGCCAACGGATCCTTCGATTGATCGATGGCCCGGTGGAAGGTCAGCTGTGCCTCCGGCTTGGTGTCCCTTGCAGATTCCAGCAAGCGCCGGATGGTGTGCACGTCGACTGTCCCGTTGGGTTCGAGTGCCCCGATGACAACCCCGTTTGCTCCTTGGCGCAGCAGATGCCTGATTTCATGCACCATGGTATCCACGTCGGAGGCCGAGTACAGGAAATCACCGGGCCGGGAGCGGATCAGTGGATGGATTTCCAAACGGCCGTCGACGTGTTCCATGCTGGCTTCCAGCAACCCCTGGCTGGGTGTGACGCCGCCCAGTTCCAGGCTGCTGCACAGCTCAATGCGATGGGCACCCTCAGCGGCAGCCACACCTGCACCGGCGGCGCTGACCACAGCGATTTCAAGTTTCATGGTGAAACTCTACGGGCAATTGGCCAACGTCCTGGCTACGCCTTATAGCGTTCGAGCTTTTCCTTCTGGGCAGCCGTGAGCCTTAGAACCCTCCCGGTTGCCTCGGCGACAAAGGCCAGGTGGGTGGTAGCCTTGACACACTCTTCCCGGGTCACGGGATCCTTGACGACGTAGTGAAGATCGAAGCTGGCCCCTTTGATGGCGCCCACCCAGATCTCCACGACCGCCGGGATGTTGCGATAGTCCAGGGTCCGGACGTAGCGGACCCTGTGTTCCACCACCAGGGTCATGACGCCCTCCTCAACGTCGTTGAAGAGGGCTGCCGGTGGTTCGACGCCGGGAAGCCCCGCACCGCTGGGCGGCCCGAAGGCTGCGATGCGGGCTTCCTCGAGGATGCGCACGATCTGGACATTGTTGATATGTCCGTAAGCGTCCATGTCACCCCAGCGCATGGGCACCAGGACCTCGATGCGCCGGGGTTCCACGGACTCCTCCGGTTGCTGCGTACTCAGCTGTGCACCGCCGTCGAATCATCCACCGCAGTCTCTTCCCCGCCAGCGAACTGGGACATGTACAAGCGGTAGTAGGCGCCTTCGAGGGCGAGGAGCTGGGTGTGGTTACCCTGCTCCACGATCTGGCCGTTTTCCATCACCAGGATGGTATCGGCGTCGCGGATGGTGGACAGGCGGTGGGCGATGACGAAGCTGGTCCGGTCCGTCCGGAGCGCTGCCATGGCCTTCTGCAGCAGCAGTTCCGTACGGGTGTCCACCGAGCTGGTGGCTTCGTCCAGGATCAGCAAGGAAGGATCGGACACGAATGCGCGGGCGATGGTGATGAGCTGCTTCTCACCGGCGCTGACATTGTTGCCTTCTTCATCGATGATCGTCTGGTAGCCATCCGGCAGGGCACGGACAAAGCGGTCCACGTACGTGGCCTTCGCCGCTTCCATGATCTGCTCTTCCGTGGCATCCAGCTTGCCGTACTTGATGTTGTCGTAGATGGTCCCGCCAAAGAGCCAGGCGTCCTGCAGCACCATGCCCACCTTTGACCTGAGCTCGGAACGAGTGAGGTCCTTGATGTCCACGCCGTCCAGGGTGATGCGGCCGGAATTGAGCTCGTAGAAACGCATCACCAAGTTCACCAGGGTGGTCTTGCCGGCTCCTGTGGGCCCAACAATGGCCACAGTGTGGCCCGGCTCGGCACTGAAGGAAAGATCCTCAATGAGTGGCTTGTCCTCCACGTAGCTGAACGAGACATGCTCGAACTCAACATGGCCGTCAGTCTTTGCCGGAAGGTGGCGCGTACCGTTCTCTTCGACCTCTTCATCAGCGTCCAGGAATTCGAAGACACGCTCAGCGGAGGCGACGCCGGACTGCAGCATGTTGGCCATGCCGGCGATCTGGCCCAGCGGCTGCGTGAACTCGCGTGAGTACTGGATGAAGGCAGTGGCGTCGCCCAGGCTCATGGAACCCGAAGCAACCCGCAGGCCACCCACCACGGCGATCCCGACATAGGACAGGTAAGAGACGAAGTTCATGGCCGGGAAGATCACGCCTGAGACGAACTGTGCACCGAAAGATGCCTTGTAAAGTTCCTCGTTCTTCTCGTCGAAGCGCGTCAGCATGTCGGCGTCGCGGCCGAATACCTTGACCAGGTCATGGCCGGAGAACGACTCCTCGATCTGCCCGTTCAACGCGCCGGTGTTCTTCCACTGCGCAGCGAAGAGCTTCTGGCTGCGGGCACCGATGACCCCGGCAACAACACCGGAAAGCGGCAGTGCGATCAACGCGATAAGCGCCAGCTCCCAGGACACGATGAACATCATGACCGTAATGCCCAGGACAGTGAGGACAGAGCTGACCAATTGGGAGAACGCCTGCTGGAGGCCCTGCTGGACGTTGTCGACGTCGTTGGTCACGCGGGACAGGATGTCGCCGCGCTGGCGGGTGTCGAAGTAGTTCAGCGGCAGGCGGTTGAGCTTGGCCTGGACATCGTTGCGCAGTTTCTTGATGACCCGCATGACGATCCTGTTGAGCAACCAGCCCTGCGCCCACAGGAAGATGTTGGCCACGAAGTACATGAGCAGCACTATCGAGATCAGGAACGTCAGCTTGGAGAAGTCGATCCCGTTGGTGAGTTCCATCTTGGAGACCATGTCGGCAAAGTTCCCCTGGCCCTGCTGCCGCATGAGCTCAACGAACTGTTCCTGCGATACCCCGGGCGGAATCTGCTTGCCCATCACACCGCCGAAGATGACATCCATGGCACTGCCCAGAACCTTGGGTGCGATCACGTTGAGGACCACGGAAACGATCACGAGGCCGATCACGATGAACACACCGATGCGTTCGGGCTTCAGCAAGCCCATGAGCCGCTTGGCGGAAGGCCAAAATTCCTTGGCCTTCTTTGCGGGCACATCCCCGAACATGCCGCCATCGGCCTCCGAGGGGACGTACTCCTCCTCAACGAAGTCGTCGTCGTCCAGTGCTTCCGTTGCAACCTCTGCCGCAGCGGTTGCCTTGGCATCTTTCGCGGCTTCGGCCTTGGCAGCCCAGCCACGCTTCTTCTGCTGGTTCTGCTCGCTCATGCCACTTCCTCCACACTCAGCTGGGATTCGACGATTTCCTGGTACGTCGGTGACGTCTCCAGCAGTTCGTCATGCGTTCCCCGGTCAACGATGCGGCCGTTGTCCAGGACAAGGATTTCGTCAGCATCGGCAATGGTGGAGACACGCTGGGCCACGATGATGACCGTGGCATCCTTGGTCTTCCCCTTCAGGGCCTTCCGGAGCCGGGCGTCGGTAGCCACGTCCAGTGCCGAGAAGGAATCGTCAAACAAGTACACGTTCGGCTTGGTCACCAAAGCCCGGGCGATGGAAAGCCGCTGGCGCTGTCCACCGGAGACGTTGGTACCGCCCTGGGCGATGCGCCGGTTGAGGCCGGAGGACTTCTCCTCCACGAAACCCTTGGCCTGCGCGGTTTCCAGCGCGTCCCACAGTTCCTCATCCGTGGCATCGGGCTTCCCAAAGCGCAGGTTGTGCTCGATGGTTCCGGAGAACAGGTACGGCTTCTGGGGTACCGCCGATACACGACTGGTGATTTCAGAGGCATCCATCTCGGTGACAGGAACGCCGTCGAGCAGAACCTCACCGGAGGCGACGTCATAAAGGCGCGGCAGCAGGGAGACCAGGGTGGTCTTGCCCGCACCGGTGGATCCGATGATGGCGAGGGTCTTGCCCGGCTCCGCCGTGAAGGAGATGTTGCTCAAGACAGGTGCTTCAGCACCAGGGTACTTGAAGGTGACGTCCCGGAATTCGACGCGTCCCTTCTTTTCGGCCGGCACTACCGGCGAGGAGGGGTTGTGGATGGACGGCTCAACGTCCAGGACCTCGCCAATGCGGTCTGCACAGACGGAGGCGCGCGGAATCATCATGGCCATGAAGGTTCCCATCATGACGGCCATGAGGATCTGCAGGAGGTATTGCAGGAAGGCCGTGAGGGCACCCACCTGCATGTCACCGGAATCGACCCGCTGCCCGCCGAACCAGAGCACCGCCGCAGTGGAAAGGTGCAGGATCATGCCGATCGCCGGGAACATCAGGACAAAGAGGTTGCCGATCTTCACGGACACGGCCGTGAGGTCCTGGTTGGCATCGCCGAAACGCTTGGCCTCGTGGGGTTCGCGAACGAAGGCGCGGACAACCCGGATGCCGATGATCTGCTCGCGCAGGACGCCGTTGATGGCATCGATCTTGGTCTGCATGGAACGGAAAAGCGGCATGAGCC
This sequence comes from Paenarthrobacter nicotinovorans, assembly GCF_021919345.1. NCBI lineage: Bacteria > Bacillati > Actinomycetota > Actinomycetes > Micrococcales > Micrococcaceae > Paenarthrobacter > Paenarthrobacter nicotinovorans. Next base: position 1,048,488 of record NZ_CP089293.1, on the reverse strand, counting down.
GGACAACGAGATAGCCAACCACTGCCACCAGGACAGGGACCGAAACCCAGACGAGCCAGGAAAGGCTGAGGTCCTCACGGAGGGCCATGATGATGCCGCCAACGCACATGATGGGCGTGGAGACCATGAAGTTCAGGCCCATCAGGACGAGCATCTGGACCTGCTGGACATCGTTGGTGCCGCGGGTGATCAAGGTAGGGGCGCCAAAGCGGTTGACGTCCTGGGCGGAGAAGCTGCTGACCTGGCGGAACACGCTGCGGCGCAGGTCGCGGCCGATGGCCATGGACACGCGGGCACCGAAGTACACGGCGATGATGGCGGAAAGCACCTGTCCCAGGGCGACAGCGAGCATGAGCGCACCGGTCTGCCAGATGAAATCAGTGTCGCCGCGGGAAACTCCCTCATCGATGATTTTGGCGTTCAGGCTGGGGAGGTAGAGCGTGGCGATGGTGGACGCCAGCTGAAAAAACAGCACGGCCACAATCTGCGGCAAATACGGCTTTGAGTAGCGCCGTATAAGGGTGACAAGCATGCCCACGGGTCCTTAGAAAGAGTGCGTGAATGTGATGAAAAGAAGTTTGGCAGCAGAGGCCGACAGTATTAGCCTCCCCACTCTACGAAATCCGTTGCCCTGGCGAAACAACTTCGGGAAAAGATCATCCCAGCGGAGTATCTGCCGTGTCGTGCATACCCCCCAGCGGCAGAAGGTTGCCGGAACACAGCAAAGCGCCGGCTGGAATCCCAGCCGGCGCTTTCAGTCCTGCCGCCGTTTTCGGCCCTGTTCGCTGGACCTGTCCCGGGCCCCGTTCGCCGGACCTGTCAGCTGCTCATGTTTCGCTGCAGCCGCCCTTGCGGGCCCGGAATCCCGAACCGGGTGGGGTCAGTGCCTTTCAGCCTGCGTGCTTGCCGTGTTCCTGGCGGGCTTCAACACCCTGGAGCAGAAGCAACGCCATACGTTCCTGCTGCCTGCGTTCGCGCTTGAGTTCCTTACGGATCGCGGCAAGTTCCTCAGCGGTGCGGGTCTGCTGTTCCGCGATGGTCTGCTGATCCCGCAAGCGGGCCTGCAGTTCCACGTTGGCACGGCTAAGCTGCAACTGCTGTTCGGCCAGGACGTACTGCGTGCGTGTCAGTTGCTCCTGTACTTCCTTGACGTCGGCCGTAGCTGAGGGCCGTTCCTGGGTCAGGATGCGGGCGAACTCAAGGTCGAGGTCGGAACCGGAATCCTCCGGCCGTACCTCACGCCCGGCCCCCGGAAGGGGACGACGGGCACCCACGGGGCTCGCGGCGTCGTCGGTCTTCACCCTGTCGCCGGTCTTCACCGCGTCCATGGACGCAGTGTCCAGCGACATGCCGGCTTCTCCCGAGGCCGTGGCCACGAGTTCCTTTTCCGGTGCGGCATCAACGGTGCGGCGCAACGGGCGTTCCTTGATGAAGAGGACTGCCAGGAGGGCCACCACGCTGATGATCGCGGAGATCAGGAAGATCTGTGCAGTCGCGTCACCGTAGGCGGCACGCATGATGTCTGCGATGGGAGCGGGCATATCCGCCAGGTCCATGCTGGCGCCTGAAGCGCCGCCCTGGACGGGGATGCCGGCGGCAGCCATGCCTTCAACCGCCAGGTCCTTCACGTGGTTGGACATGATGGCGCCAAGAACGGAGACGCCGATCGCGCCACCCACCGAGCGGAAGAATGCCACCGACGCACTCGCCGTGCCGATGTCCTTTGCCTGAACGGTGTTCTGTACGGCCAGCACCAGGTTCTGCATCAGCATGCCCAGGCCCAGGCCGAACACGCCTGTGTAGATGGCCACGATCCAGAGTTCGGTGGTGTGGTCCATGGTTCCTGCAAAGGCAAGCCCGCCGATAAGGAGAACGGAGCCTGCAATCAGGAACCTCTTCCACTTGCCGAAGCGGCTGATCAGGATGCCCGATGCCACCGAACCGATGAGGTTTCCGGCGATCATGGGCAGCGTCAGCAGGCCGGCCTCGGTGGGTGTGGCTCCACGGGCTACCTGGAAGTACTGTCCCAGGAACGTGGAGGAGCCGAACATGGCGATACCAACCGCAACGGACGCAACGATGGCCAGCGCCGTGGTGCGCTCGGAGATGATCTTGAGCGGAATGATCGGCTGGGCAACCTTGGTTTCGACGAACACCAGGAGCGCAAGGAGTGCTACGCCGCCGCCGACCATGAGTGCCGACTGCCACGAGACCCAGTCGTAGTACTCCGGGTTGCCGGCAAAGGAGACCCAGATCAGGAGCAGGCTCACGCCGGAGGTCAGCAGGATGGAACCGAGCCAGTCGATCTTGGCGGGCCGCTTGATGTGCTCGATCTTCAGGGTGATCTGGAGCAGGATCAGCGCGACGACGGCCAGTGGCACGCAGACGAAGAACGTCCAGCGCCAGCCGAGCGGGCTATCCACGATGAAGCCACCCAGCAACGGGCCGCCGGCCGTGCCGACAGCCATGACGGCACCCATGTAACCGGAGTACTTGCCGCGGTCGCGGGGCGGAATCATGGATCCGATGATCGCCTGTGCCAGGGCCGTGAGGCCACCCATGGCGATGCCCTGGATAACGCGCGCGGTCAGCAGGAGCGGGATGGTTTCGGACAGGCCCGCCATGACCGAGCCGGCCACGAAGATGATGATGCTCAGCTGGACCAGGAGCTTCTTGTCGAAGAGGTCCGCGAGCTTGCCCCAGATGGGCGTGGTGGCCGCGTTCGCCAGCAGGGCGGCCGTGATGACCCAGGCGAAGTCGGTCTGGGTGCCCTTGAGCTCGGACATGATGGTGGGAAGTGCGTTGGCGACGATGGTGCTGCTGAGGATCGCCGTGAAGAAGGCCGCGAGGAGGCCGGTCAGGGCTTCCATGATCTGACGGTGGGTCATGGGCGCGGCAGCCTTGGCTGCGGCGTCCACCGCCTGCGGATGTTGTGGTGCTGCTGTAGCCATGCGTGGGCTCCTAAGCTGTCTGGTCTGTTGTGATGGAGCCGGCCGCCGTTGCCCGGATTGAATCCTTGAGGGATTCGGTGAGTTTGTTGATGACCTGGGAGGCCTCGAGGGCGTCAGCCTCGCTCCAATCCGCCAGGTAATCCCGCAGTCTCACGCTGCGTTGTTCTTCGAATTCGTGCAGCTTCGCCGTCCCGCGTTCAGTCAGGGCCAGAAGCTGCGCCCTGCCGTCTGCGGGATCCGGCCGCCTGGTAACGAAGCCGAGTTCTTCGAGCTCCGCGACGTGGCGGCTCAGTACCGGCGCACTCACGCCAAGGCGCGCGGCCAGGTGAGTGGCACGGGTCTCCCCCTCGCCGATGAACCGCATCACCCCTTGGACCGCCATTCCGACGTCGGGAACGCGGGCCATGTGCGCGGTTACCACGCAGCGCAGAGTCCGCTGCAGGTCAAAGATCTGATGCACAAGATCGGTTGCTGTGGCAGAACCGACAGACATGTAATACACCCCTTTTTGTTTGCCTAAAGCAACTATAACGCAGATTGATTGCTTTGGGAAACTAAAGGAAGAGCCTAGGCCTCCGGGCGGGTCAACTCCCGGGCCGCGTTGATGACTTCCTCCACGCGGCGCGGACGGCTTACGCCCGGCGCCACTACGGCTGCCAGTTCGTTCGCCGGCACCTTGTCCTCGATCGGGACAAGCGCAACACGCGCACCCGTGTAGAGGGACTCGATTCCCGGCCAGACATTCGTCACCGAGTACGCCCGGCCGCTGGCCACGATGCCGCGGATTGTCTGGGCCACCACGCTGCGCCACCGCACTTTCGGCTCGATGCCCGCCGAATGGAACATCGCGATGACCCGCTCCGCGCTGGGTGGAACATCGAACAGGACCACATCCTCATCGGCGAGATCGGCAAAGCGCAGCGAGGCACTGCCGGCCAGAGGATGATCGGCGGCCAGCATGAACTGCGGCCGGGAAGGAGCCACCGTCAGGATTTCGACGCCGGGAACCGCCTGGAGCGAATAGATGAACGCAACGTCCAACTCGCCTTCCCCCACGGCACGCTGCAGCTCTTCGGCGTTTCCCTCCACGAAGTCGAGCTCCACCTCCGGCCATTTGGCCGCAAAGACATGGATCAGCTCGGGAATCAAGCGAGGCGAGATGGCAATCATGCAGCCAATGGCGACCCGACCACGCATGTCCTCATGGGAACCACGAAGTGCCCCCTGGAGATCTGCGGCTTCACGGAGGATCCGCCGGGCCCGGACGCCGAGCTCAACTCCGGCCGGCGTCGGTTCCACCCGCTTGGCGCGCGTCCGGATCAGCAGGTCCAGGCCAAGGTTTTTCTCCAACTGGGCGATGGCCATGGATGCGGCAGCCTGGGAGATATTGCTTTCACTGGCGGCCTTGGTGAGCGAACCGTGGTCCAGCACGGCCACGAAATATTCCAGCTGCCGAAGCGTAAACTCACCCATCAATTCTCCTTATGAACTTCTTTGAATTGATTGATTATACAAGTGACGTGGTCCGCACCACACTGGAAGAAAGCCCATTCAGTCAAAGGAGCATCCATGACACCGACGTCATCCCTGAAGCCGCACATCGTCACCCTCGGAACGGCCGGCGGACCGCGATGGTGGGCAGCGGCTGACACCGGCGAGCGCACCGGGATCGCCACCGCCGTGGTGGTGGGGGATGCTTTCTACCTGGTGGATTTCGGCCAGGGCGCCGGACGGCGGCTCAGCCAGTCCGGCTTGCAGCTCAAGGACCTCCGGGCACTCTTCATCACGCACCTGCACTCGGACCACGTCTACGATCTCGCCGGGCTGGGAATCTTCGGCCTCTACGCCCTGACAGACCGCCTCGACTCCCCCGTAAAGATCATTGGACCGGGCAACCGCGGCGAGCTGCCCGCCGTGTCGCCGCGCGCCGTCGTCGAGCCTCAGCCGCTGGCGCCTGAAAATCCGACGCCGGGTACCCGGCAGATGTTCGAGCAGCTCATGAAAGCGCACGCCACCGACCTCAACGACCGCATCCTGGACAGCCTGCGGCCCAGCCCCTTGGACATCTTCCACGCCGAAGACATCCGGATCCCGGCGGAATCGGGCTACCACCCCAACAACAACCCGACGCCGGACATGGAACCCTTCGAGGTCTACCGCGACGAACTCGTCACCGTGACCGCGATCCTGGTGGAACACCCTCCCGTGGCCCCGGCATTCGCCTTCCGCTTCGACACCGCCGAGGGTTCCGTGACCATTTCCGGTGATACCGCTTACACGCAAAACATGATCACCTTGGCGCAGGACACGGACCTCCTGCTGCATGAAGCGATCGACTTCAACTGGGTGGAGTCGCTGTACGCAGACAAGACCGATGAGTCCAGCCGGGCTTCCCGCGACCACCACTACAAGTCCCACACCAGCGTCCGCGAAGCCGCGAAGCTCGCCGAGCTTGCCGGTGCCGGCCACCTGGCCCTGCACCACCTCGTGCCCGGTTCCGCTTCCGAAGCCGTATGGCGGGAAGCCGGGGAACATTTCTCCGGGACGTTCACGGTTCCCAATGATCTCGACACCATCCCGTTCGCCCGTCAGCGCTGACGAGCCAATACCCACACTGAGGAAGCACATGAGCTCAGCACCAACCGCCCCGAAGACAGGCACGGCCACTTCGGCGGATGCGTCCATGAACACCAAGGACATGCGCCGCATCCTCGCATCCAGCTTCATTGGCAGCGCCATCGAATACTACGACTTCGTTCTCTACGCCACGGCAGCAAGCCTGGTCTTCAACAAGGTGTTCTTCGCCAACCTCGGCCCCGGCTTTGATTTGTTCGCCTCGTTCGTCACGCTCGCCGTGGGATACGTTGCCCGGCCGGTGGGCGGCCTGATTTTCGGACACTTCGGTGACCGACTTGGCCGCAAGAAGATGCTGGTCCTGTCCATGCTCATCATGGGACTGGGCACCACGGCGATCGGCCTGCTGCCCACCACCGCCCAGATCGGCATGGCCGCGCCGCTGGCTTTGGTCCTTCTCCGCCTGGTCCAGGGTGTTGCCGTCGGTGGCGAGTGGGGTGGTGCCGCGCTCATGGCGATCGAGCACGCCCCCAAGAAGCACCGCGGTTTTGCGGCCGCCTTCGCCAACGCCGGCGGACCGGCCGGCGCCATTCTCGGCACCCTTGCCCTGTCCTTGTTCGCCGCGGTTTCCGGCAATGACTTCCTCGTGTGGGGTTGGCGCGTGCCGTTCCTGCTGAGCGCATTGCTCATTGTCGTCGGCATGGTCATCCGGCTCAAGGTGGCCGAAACACCCGCCTTCCAGCGCCTGGAAGCTGCCGGCGAACAGCGCCGGGTGCCCTTGCTCGATGTCCTGAAGAACAACCCCCGCGCCGTAGTCCTGGGCCTGCTGGCCACCACCTCGTTCTACGTGTGCCAGTCCATGACCACGGTGTGGGGCGTCTCCGTCGCCGTCGAGAGCGGGGCGGACAAGAACGGTGTCCTGAACATCAAGGCTGTTGCCGCGCTGCTGACCCTGGTGATCTGCTTCTACTCCGCCCGCCTCAGCGACCGGATCGGCCGGCGTCGTGTCCTCATTGGCGCGTCCCTCCTGGGCGCGGTGCTGGTCTACCCGATCCTCGTGCTGATGAGCAACGGTGAGTTGTGGGGCTTCGCGGCCGCGATCATCCTGGGCAACGGACTGGTCCAGGGCTTCCTGTACGGCCCGATTGCCGCTTACGTCGCCGAACAGTTCCCTACCCGCAACCGCTACACGGGAGCATCGCTGGCCTACCAGGGTGCCTCGATGATCGGTGCGGGCTTCACGCCCATGATCGTAGCCGGACTGAGCCTTGCCGCCGGCGGTGGAATCTGGCTCATCGCGGTCTTCTGGATTGCCGCCATGCTGGCATCGGCCATCGCCGTGAAGGCCACGCCCGAAGGCACCCAACGCGAACTCGACTAACCGCTTCCCTTGCCGCCGGCATCCCCGCAACGCAGTCAGCCCCCTCACGGTATTCCGTGCGGGGGCTGACTCTTTAGGGGCTTGATCGCCTTAGTCGTCCAGGTGGGTGGGGCCGAACATCTTCAGCAGCGTCTCAACCACGACGACGTTGGGTCCGTCCGCTGCGAAGGACGCCCTAAGCGCGTCCCCGACATCCTCCGGGGCAACCCGGCGGGCCGGGACACCGAAGGCTTCAGCGAGCTTCACGAAGTCCGGGCGGGCGAGCTCGGTGGCTGTGGCCTGGCCGAAAGCGCCCACCATGTACTCGCGCAGGATGCCGTAGCCGCCGTCGTCGACGATCAGCCAGGTGACCGGGACGTTGTGCTGCTTGGCGGTGGCGAGTTCCGAGATGGAGTACATGGAGGAGCCGTCACCGGACACGGCGAGTACCCTGCTGGGTTTACCCGTGGTTTCCAGGCCCACGGCTCCGCCGATGGCCGCGGGGAAACCATAACCAAGCCCGCCGGCGCCCTGGGCGGAGTGGAACTGGCCCTGCCGGGCATCCCAGCAGCTCCAGCCCCAGTACGCGGAGATGGTCATATCCCAGAACGTCTGCATGTCAGCCGGGACAGCCTCGCGGATGTCCGACATGAACTTCAGCTCCTTGGCCAGGTCCTGGGATTCCAGGCGGGCCTTGACCTTCGCCAGGGATTCCTTGACCACATCTTCCGGAGCGGCTCCGTGCCAGGAGCGCGTTGTTGCATTCGCGGCTCCGGCTGCTTTGAGCGCTTCGTCGAGGGCCGCGAGGGCCTGGCCGGCGTCGGCGCGGATGCCCAGGCCAGGCCTGTTGGATTCGAGGACGCGGGGCTCGGCGTCGATCTGGATGATGCGGCCGCGGGGTTCGAAGGTGAAGTAGTTCGACGTCACCTCGCCCAGGGAGGAGCCGATGACGATCAGGACGTCGGCGTCTTCGAGGATATCGGTCATGTACCGGTCCTCGATCCACGACTGCAGGGACAGCTCATGGGTCCACGGGAACGCGCCATTGCCGCCGGGGGTGCAAATGACCGGGGCGCGCAGTTGCTCGGCGATCGAGAGCAGCGACTTTTCGGCCCGGCCACGGCGGGTACCGCCGCCTGCGATGATCGCCGGACGTTCCGCCGTCGAAAGCCACTTCACGGCCTCGCGGACCAGCTCCACCCGGGGCGGGTTGTCGAAGGCTTCGGCGAGGGCGTCTTCCACCGGGGGAACCATGATGGGATCCAGGAGGACGTTCTGCGGGATTTCGATCCAGACCGGCCCCTGGGGCGAGGAGATGGCCTCGGTCCAGGCGTCCTGGATGGCCGACGGAATGCCGGAGGCGTGCTGGATGAGGCGCTGGCTCTTGGTGACGTTCGCCGCCGAGGCCTTCTGGTCATCGAGTTGGTGCAGCATACCCTTGCGGCGTGCGCCCAGTCCGTCGAGCGGGATCTGGCTGGCAACAACCACCATGGGAACACCCGTGGCATACGCTTCCTGGAGGCCGGCGAGGGACGTCAGCGCGCCCGGACCGGTGGACAGGAACAGCACACCGACTTCGCCGGTGGCACGGGAGTAGCCGTCAGCTGCGAACGCCGAGTTGTTCTCCACACGGGAGGACACGAAGTGCAGGTTGCCGCGGCCCATGGCATCAAAGAGACCCAGGGCGTGCTGGCCCGGGATACCAAAAACAGTCTTGGCACCCAGCGCTTCAAGGGTCTCGACGACGAGGTCCCCACCGTTGCGCTGGTTGGTCCCCTTGGTGGGAGCTGCTGTGCCAGGATCGAAATCGATCATCGCTGCCCTCCGATGGCCTGTGCGACTTCCTGGATGCGGGCGCCGAGGGCCTGCTGCGCGTAGCCGTTCGGGGCACCGTGGCGGTCACCTTCAACGGCGTTGTCTGCCATGAGGGTCACCAGTTCATAGGCAACGTGGCTGCCGGCGACTCCGGTGATTTCTGCGTGGTCGTAGGCCGGGGCGACTTCCACCACGTCCGCGCCAACGAGGTTCATGCCGCGGAAGCCGCGGATGATCTCCAGCAGTTCGCGGCTGGTGATGCCGCCTGCTTCGGGGGTGCCGGTGCCGGGGGCGTGGGCCGGATCAAGGACATCGATGTCCACCGAGATGTACAGCGGGCGGTTGCCGATGCGGTCGCGGATCTTTGCCACCGTCTCCAGGACGCCCTGGTAGTAGACGTCGGCGGAGGTGACGATTCCGAAACCGAAGCGGTGGTCGTCGTCGAGGTCCTTCTTGCCGTACAGCGGACCGCGGGTACCGACGTGGCTGATGGCCTCCGTGTCCAGGATGCCTTCTTCGACGGCCCGGCGGAACGGCGTACCGTGCGTGTATTCGGCGCCAAAGTAGGTGTCCCAGGTATCCAGGTGGGCATCAAAGTGCAGCATGGCGATGGGTTCGCCTGCGCGTTCCGCTGCTGCCCGGAGCAGCGGGAGGGCGATGGTGTGGTCGCCGCCGAGGGTGACCAGCTTGCTGCCGTTGGCCGTGAGGTCCAAGGCGTTCTGCTGGATGGTTTCGATGGCCTCGTTGATGTTGAACGGGTTCACTGCCATGTCGCCGGCGTCGGCTACCTGGATGTTCTCGAACGGGCTGACGTCCCAGGCCGGGTTGTACGGGCGGAGCAGACGGCTGGCCTCACGCACGTGGTTGGCGCCGAAGCGGGCTCCGGGGCGGTACGAAACGCCGGAGTCGAAGGGAACGCCGACCACGGTGACGTCGGCCTTGGAGACCTGGTCCAGGCGGGGCAGGCGGGCATACGTGGCGGCACCGGCGTAGCGCGGGATACGGGATGAATCGATGGGGCCCAGGTTGCCGTTGGCCTCGATGCGGAGCTCTTCCAAAGTACGCCACTCCTTGAGTGAATAGGGGGATTGATTCTGCGGACTGTGACACCCATCATACACTCAAAGTTGTCTAATATGCATCACTTGTTTACAACCTTCCAAAAGGATGAGACGCCGCTCACAGCAGGCGTAAAGATTCCATAAAAACCGGTGTCCCGGCGTCGAACCGGGCCATACGCTCCATGCGGAAGCAGTACCGTGCTGCGCGAAAGGACACCGTGACCACCCTGTCGAGGCCTCCGGCCGACCCGGCCAACCGGCCCAAGAATTCCTTCAAGCTCAAACCCTGGTTGCTTGAGGGAATGCCGGACACTTCAGGCAAGCGGCAAGGCCCCCACGGCCAGCCCTCGGAGTCCCACAAGCCGCAGGCCTGGTGGAAGGTCATGTGCCTCACGGGCCTGGACTACTTCTCGACGCTGGGATACCAGCCCGCCATCGCCGCCCTGGCAGCGGGCCTGCTTTCTCCCCTGGCGACGTTGCTGCTGGTCACAGCAACCCTGGCCGGAGCGCTGCCGGTTTACCGCCGGGTGGCAAAGGAAAGTCCACGCGGCGAGGGCTCCATTTCCATGCTGGAGCGGCTCCTCCCCCGCTGGGGCGGCAAGCTCTTCGTCCTGGCACTCCTTGGCTTCGCGGCCACGGACTTCATGATCACCATTACGTTGTCGGCTGCCGACGCCACGGCCCACCTCATCGAGAACCCGTTCGCGCCGGACTTCCTTGAAGGCCAGAACGTCGCCATCACCCTGGCGCTCATCGCGGGTCTGGGCATCGTTTTCCTCCGCGGATTCAAGGAGGCCATCAACGTGGCCGTCGTCCTGGTGGGCGCCTTCCTGATGCTCAACCTTGTGGTCATCGCCGTATCCATCGGCCACGTCTTCACCGAGACCCGCGTCATCACGGACTGGTGGACTGCTTTGACCACCTCCCACGGCGATCCGATCATGATGATCGCCCTGGCATTGCTGGTGTTCCCCCGCTTGGCGCTGGGCCTCTCGGGTTTTGAAACAGGCGTCGCCGTCATGCCCCAGATCAAAGGCCATGCCACGGACACGGAAGCCAATCCGGCCGGCCGCATCAAGGGTGCCCACAAGCTCCTGACCACCGCCGCGATCATTATGAGCTCGTTCCTCATCACCTCCAGCTTCACCACGATCATGTTGATTCCGGCCGCTGAATTCGAACCCGGCGGAAAGGCCGATGGCCGCGCCCTTGCCTACCTCGCGCATAAGTTCTTGGGCGATGGCTTTGGAACCGTTTACGACATCAGCACAATCGCCATTCTGTGGTTCGCCGGTGCCTCCGCGATGGCCGGATTGTTGAACCTTGTTCCCAGGTACCTGCCGCGCTACGGCATGGCACCGGCCTGGGCGCGGGCACTCCGCCCCCTGGTCCTCGTCTTCACGGTCATCGCCTTCATCGTCACCATCATCTTCCAGGCTGATGTCAATGCCCAGGGTGGCGCCTATGCCACTGGCGTGCTGGTCCTGATCACTTCCGCGTCCATCGCCGTGACGCTGTCGGCACGCCGAAGGAAGCAAAAAGCACAGGTCATCGGCTTCGGCCTCATTTCCCTGGTCTTCGTTTACACCACCGTGGTCAACTCCATCGAGCGCCCGGACGGCCTGAAAATTGCCGCCCTGTTCATCCTTGGCATTCTGGTGGTCAGCTTCGTCTCCAGGATGAGGCGGGCATTCGAGCTGCGGGCCACGCACATCAAGATGGACCGGAAGGCCCTGGAGTTCACGGCCAACAACACGCACGGACCGGTCCGGATCATCGCGCACGAACCCAAACGCTTCAGTGCCGACAGGTACCGGGAGAAGCTGCAGCACGCCCAGCAGGCCAACCACCTCCCCCTGGACTGCGACGCCGTCTTCATCGAGATCATCGTGGACGACAGTTCAGACTTCGAGCAGGAACTCCAGGTGGTGGGCAAGGAACGGCACGGGTTCAAGATCCTGGAAGTGCACAGCAACAATGTGCCGAACACGCTGGCGGCAGTACTCCTCCACATCCGCGACGTCACCGGCTTCATGCCGCACATCTACTTCCGGTGGACTGAGGGCAACCCGATTTCGAACCTGAGCCGCTTCCTCTTCTTCGGCGAAGGGGAGATCGCGCCCGTAACCCGCGAAGTGCTCCGGGAAGCCGAGCCGGACATCACCCGGCGCCCCTGGGTCCACGTGGGCTAGCCGCCTCGCACGCTCCTGCCCGGTTAGTCCCTTCGCAGGCTGCGCTCCTCCCCAGTTCGTCCCCCCGCGGACTCCGCTCATCCCCGGATTTCGGGCGCTCCGCTTGGCCCGTGGGACGAAGGGCGGCGGCAACCGGGGAGGAGCGCCGCCACCAGGAGCTCAAACCGGGATGGAGCGTCGGCTGGAGTTGCCCACATACGGCAAGTGCGTCATTTCGTGGAACGTTGGAAGCCTGTGGACTGGTCCGATGGACGCCTTCCAGTACCTCGAAAAAGTAGGCGGCGTGGCTCGGACCGGACAACTCCTGGCCGCAGGCTATTCGCGCCGGGACATCGCGCGCCTTCCAAGCAAGGGTGCGAAACAACCCCGGCGGGGCATCTTCATGCTTGCGGATCACAGACCCGAGTTGGCAACCGCCCTCCGCTACAACTCCTACGTCTCCTGCGCCAGCGCAGCTCAACACTACGGATTGTGGATACGCAAAGCACCTGATCTCCACCATCTGGCATGCGATCACGGTCACGGCACCGGGTTCGTCAGGCACAGGACCATGAGATTCGAACCTCATCCCAGCCTCCCAATCGCCGCGGTGGAAGATGTAGTCCTACATGCCATGGCTTGCCTGGCGCCGCCCGCTTCAACGGCAATGGCAATCTCGGCGGTTCGACTGCACGGTGTGCCGTTGGAACTGCTGAAGGAACAGTTGCAGGGAGACAGGTCGCGGCCCGTCCTCAACGCGCTCAAGGATCTCGACCTGCGTGCAGAGTCCATTGTGGAGGTCGATGCACAGCATCTGCTCCGCACCCACGGCATTGCATTCGACGCCCAAGTGGCAATACCTGGCATCGGGCGCGTCGACCTCCTTCTGGAAGAGTTCCTCATTATTGAAGTGGACGGCTTCGCGTTTCACTCCGATAGAAAGGCCCTCCGCAACGACTTGGCACGCAACAACGCCTCCACCATCAACGGGTATTTGGTCCTGAGGTACCCACCGGAAGTCATCTGGTTCGAGCCGGAGCGCGTGATCGCGGAGATCCAGGCGGTTCTCAAGCTGCGTCGTGACGATCCCGCCCGGTTGGTGGACGGCTTTGCCCAGCCGAGCCCCGGACTTTCGGGGATCGGCCCGGTCCCTGGCTTCCAATACAGGAGGTAACTGGGAGGGAGTGCACAACGCCGGGAGGGAAAACTACCGGCTTGCTGCGGGCACCAGTACCCAGAGCACTTCCACGGTTTCGTCCGTCGGGTTGATCCACGTATGCGGTTCGCGGCCCGGGAAGGAGAGGGTGTCCCCTTCCTCGAGGTCGTATTCTTCGTTGGTCAGGATGAGCTTGATGCGGCCCTTGACCACATGCAGCACGTCCACGTCGCAGTCCACCGCGTAAAGCTCGTTTTCGCCGCGCCCGCGGGGCTCGATGGTGGCTTGGAGTATCTGCAGGCGCCGCTCGGAACGTGCGGTCAGCAGGCGTTCCACAATGCCTTGGCCGCCCAGCGAGATCCTGGGGCCGTCGTCGCGACGCGTCAGATGGGTCTCCGGCGCGGCGAACAAGTCGCCGACGGAGACGGACAGAACCTGGCAGAGGGTCACCAAGGAAGCCACCGACGGCGACGTCAGGTCGCGCTCCACGCGGCTCAGGAAGCCTTTGGTCAACCCGGTGGCGTCCGCAACCTGCTCGATGGTGAGGCGCTGCGCTTGCCGGGCTGCGCGGATTCTGGAACCGATGGCAACGGGAACATTGCTCGGTTCAACGGGTAGAGCCTTCATTCACGAACCTTTCAGGCCTGTCATGTGGCCCTGTCATTGGAGCAATAGTAGCCGGGAGGCACGCCAACAGGGCCACTGCGGGCGTAACCAAGTCCAAAGGATCTTGACTGTTACTCCGATCACAACATATCCTCATAGGCAACAAGTGTTGTCTGTGAGGCACACAACACATCCCCAAGCTCCAAACCCAAATCTCCAATCATCCGCACAGAGACTTCGACGCATCGCAGGAGTATCGTCGAAAACCCCAACCTCCGTGCATCAGCTCCAAGGACCGTTCATGGAATCTTCGGCTATTAATATCGCAATCGTGGTGGTGTACCTGCTCGCCATGCTGGCCTTCGGCTGGTGGGGCAAGTCCCGCACAAAGAACAACAGCGACTTCCTGGTGGCCGGCCGCCGCCTGGGACCCTTCCTCTACACAGGCACCATGGCCGCCGTGGTCCTCGGTGGCGCATCCACCGTGGGCGGCGTGGGCCTCGGCTACAAGTTCGGCATCTCCGGCATGTGGCTCGTGGTGGCCATCGGCTCCGGCGTGCTGCTCCTTAGCCTCCTGTTCGCCGGCACCATCCAGCGGTTGAAGATCTACACGGTCTCCCAAATGCTGAGCCTGCGATACGGCAGCAAAGCCACCCAGACATCCGGAATCGTGATGTTGGCCTACACCCTCATGCTCTGCGCCACGTCCACCGGCGCCTACGCCACCATCTTCGTGGTGCTCTTCGACTGGGAACGCTGGTTGGCAATCGCCGTCGGCGGCGCCATCGTGCTGGTCTACTCAACCATCGGCGGCATGTGGTCCATCACCTTGGCAGACCAGGTGCAGTTCCTCATCAAGACCGTAGGCATTTTCTTCCTGATGCTGCCGTTCGTCCTGAACGCAGCCGGCGGAATGGACGGCATCCGTGAGCGCCTTGACGCCAGCTTCTTCCAGATCGACGGCATCGGCGTCCAGACCATCATCACTTACTTCGTGGTCTACACCCTCGGCCTCCTGATCGGCCAGGACATCTGGCAGCGCGTTTTCACCGCCAAGACCGCCACCGTTGCACGCTGGGGCGGAGCTACCGCCGGTGTTTACTGCATCCTCTACGGCATCGCCGGCGCACTGATCGGCCTGGCTGCCCGCGTCGCCCTCCCGGACATCGATGTCGCCAACCTCGGCAAGGACGTTGTCTACGCAGAGGTGGCAACCCACATCCTGCCCGTCGGCATCGGCGGACTGGTGATGGCCGCGGCTGTGGCTGCGATGATGTCCACCGCTTCGGGCGCCCTGATCGCCGCCGCTACGGTGGCCCGCGCAGACGTTGTCCCGTTCGTGGCCAGCTGGTTCGGCAAGACGATCAACACCGACGACACGGAAAACCCCGAGCACGACGTCAAGGCTAACCGCTACTGGGTCCTGGGCCTGGGCATCGTTGCCGTCCTGATTTCCATGGCAGCTCAGGACGTCGTTGTTGCCCTGACCATCGCCTACGACATCCTGGTAGGCGGACTCCTGGTCGCCATTCTCGGCGGCTTGGTCTGGAAGCGCGGAACGGGCATCGCGGCTGCATGGTCCATGGCAGTCGGCTCAGTTCTGACACTGGCCCTGCTCATCATGTACGCGGTTGGTGTCATCCCGAGCGAAGACGGCGTCTACGCCAACGAGCCCATCTACTGGGGCCTCGGTGCTTCCCTGGTGGTTTACGTCGTGGTCTCCCTGCTGACTCCGCCCACGGACGCAGCCGTCCGCGAGGCCTGGGACAAGCGCGTAGCCGGCGCCATCTCCGAGGAACTGCCGCCGGAAGTCCACCCGGTGGGCAGCAGCAAGTAACCAGGCAATACCCGACGGCGGTGCCGCCCCCTTCACGGGGGCAGCACCGCCGTCGTTTTGTTCCCGGCAAAAGGGCCTTCATAACCGCAGGTGCGGTACTGTTGTCCCAGCTTCAAGAGATGTGGCGCCAAGCTCCGACTGGCCATGCACCAACCCCATGTTCACGGGTGGTTCGGATGAGGAAGCGGCCCGTCCCGGACCTGAGACAACCGAGCGGGCAAGAGCACTCTCCACAGGAGCAGCACCTTGCCGTATCAGAGCGATACCAGCCACGCCCACAGCACCACCGGCCAAACCGAAGCCCGGACCGTCACGGTGATCCCCGCCGTCGACCTTTACCTGGGCACGGTCACCATAGTGGCCAGGAACGAAACCCTGTTCTTCCGGCATCCCCATCCGCAGCAGATCGCCAAAGCGCTGGCCCAGGCCGTCCGGCCCTCAACGTGGTGCGAGGCGTCCCGGACCCTGACGGTTACTGTGGCCGCGACAGGAAAACGGGATGGCCAGCCGCGCCTGTTCGCCCTCGGCAGCCGGGACGAGGACTAGATTTCCTCTTCCTCCCCACGGAATTCCTCGGTCTCATCGATCGGCACCACCCGTTCATCGTCCTCGGGGGCGTCCACTTCCTCAACCCAGGGCTCGTCCACTTCCTGGTCTTCGGCGTAGTCGTAGGCCGGGTCCGACTCGATGGTGGTGCGTTCCGGGTACTTGGCGTGTGATTCGGTGGTGTCCATGGTGCAACCTCCGTCCCGTGGGCCTGTAAGAGCCCGCTAACCGAGTGCGGGGAGGCTCCCCGCCCCTGTCCTTCCATCTGAGCACCGGCCAAAGCGAGGGTCAAGCAGAGCCGGAAATTACGGTACACCGAACATTCCAGCTAAGGAATACCAGCCAAAAAACCCTGCAAATAAGCGGTAGTGTGGGGCGTGCAATGGGGCCGCAACTACCCCACCCAGCACAGGAGATAAAGTGCAGATGCACCAGGAATCCCACAGTTCGTCGAGCCCCGCTCCGGACCCCGCCATCGAACCCGCAGCCCTCCACCACACCGCAGACCCGGCAGCACCCACTGCGTCGGACATCAGGCGTTGGCGGCAGTACCTTGCCGATGAACGCGCCGAGGCTGCGGTCTACCGCGAACTCGCCCAGCGCCGCGACGGCGAGGAACGGCAGATCCTGCTGGCTCTGGCCGAAGCCGAAGGGCGGCATGAAGCGCACTGGCTCAAACTCCTGGGTGAGCACGCAGGCATGCCCAAGGCAGCTTCCGCCCGCAGCCAGTTCCTGGGGTTCCTGGCCCGCAACTTCGGTTCGGTCTTCGTCCTGGCCCTGGCGCAACGTGCAGAGGGCCGCTCCCCCTACGGAACCGAGCCGGCCGCCACCCCCGCGATGGTGGCCGATGAACAAATCCACGAGGAAGTAGTCCGGGGCCTGGCGACCCGTGGACGCAACCGGCTCTCGGGTACCTTCCGCGCAGCAGTTTTCGGCGCCAACGACGGTTTGGTGAGCAACCTGTCGCTGGTCATGGGCATGGCCGCGACGGGTGTACCGAGTTCCGTGGTCCTCATGAGCGGCGTTGCAGGGCTCCTGGCCGGCGCACTGTCCATGGGTGCCGGCGAATACGTCTCCGTCCGCTCGCAACGCGAACTGCTCAACGCCACCCTCCCCACCCAGGCCACCCTCACCGCAGCCCCGTCGCTGGACATCGACCACAACGAGCTGGTCCTGGTTTACCTGGCACGCGGCATGACCCGCGAAGCCGCCGAGCACCGGGCAGCCGAGCGCATGGGATTGTTCAGCTGCGACTGCGATCCCAGCCTCTCCCTGCAGCCCGAGAAACCGGTGGCCGATGAGCATGAATCGGTGGGTTCGGCGTGGGGCGCGGCGCTGTCCAGTTTCTGCTTCTTCGCCTCGGGAGCCATCGTTCCGATCCTGCCCTTCCTTTTCGGGATGACGGGTATGGCCGCGCTCCTGGTGGCCGGAGTCCTGGTGGGCATCGCGCTGCTGGCGACAGGCGCCGTCGTGGGTTTGCTGTCCGGTACGTCGCCGCTCAGCCGCGGCCTGCGGCAACTGGCCATCGGGCTGGGAGCAGCTGCTGCCACCTACGGTCTCGGTTTGCTGTTCGGCGCGGCGATCGTCTGAGTTTGGACTGCTCCCCCGGCAGACCGTAATGTTGGTTCGTCCTCCGCGCTGCCCCGCGTGACCAAGGGCCTGAGGAATGGAGAACCGTGGACTGGGAGCGGGAAGCTACGCACGTGCCGAAGCACCGGCGATCGGGAACAACCCAGCGCGTTCTGCTCGGCCTGCTGATGGCATTCATCGCGGCGACGGTCGCTGTGCTGGTGTCCTGGTTCCTGAATGGCGACCCCCGCATCACGGCACTGTTCCCGGGCGTCAGCGTCCCGGGCGGCCCGCAAACCGGGAAGATACAGCCCACCTCGGCCCGCATTCCGGACGCGCCACCGCCGGGACTTGAGGAAGCTGACGCCCCGCTGGCCTCGCCGACGGCACCGGGCACCACCAATGATTCATACAAGTTCCTGGCCATGAACGACGACGGCACCCCGGTGGGCTATTCCCCTTGCCGGCCGCTGCACTACGTGGTGAACAACGCCTCCGCTCCCGAGGGAACCGACCCCCTCCTGGCGACGGCCATTGCCAATATCTCTGCAGCCTCGGGCATCCAGTTCGTCAACGACGGAACAACCGACGAACAACCCGCGGACCGGCGCGAGCCCTACCAACCCAACCGCTACGGCGACCGGTGGGCTCCCCTGCTGATCTCGTGGACCACACCAGAAGTGGCACCGGCCCTTGAAGGGAAGGTCATCGGCACGGGCGGCAGCACCATGTATTCGCTGGACAAGGGCCCCAAAAGCTACATCACCGGAAGCCTGGAGCTGGACACACCCCAGATCGCGGAACTTCTGGCCGATCCCGGCGGCGCGGACTACGTCCTTGCCGTCATGCAGCACGAGCTGGGACACGTGATGGGACTGGACCATGTGGACGATCCGATCCAGCTCATGTACCCGGAAATCGGGGCACCGGACGGTCTGGCCGCCGGTGACCTGAACGGCCTGCATCTCCTGGCATCAGCCCCCTGCCGCAAGGACATCTAGCAGCTTTCAGGCGTTGGGTACAAAGGCCATGGACTCACGGGGACACTGGACCTATGCTGGCGAATACGGCCGACGGCGGCGCCCCACCGCCCGTCCGCGGCCTCCACGTCAGGGGGTTCCATGGAACCTTATGGGTCGTCCAAGTGGCCGGACCCGGATCCTCCCCGGCCCCATTACCTTCCGCCTTCGGGTCCGCACGAGCCGCCTGAGCCCCGCCCGCCGATCAAGCACAGCAGCGTCGCCGCCATCCTGTTCCTGCTGGGCATCCTGGGGCTCGTGTGCGCCGGAGCCTATTTCGGCGGAGAGCTGCAGCAATTCCTCTACGGATCATCGGAAAGCCAGAGCCAGCCGCCACGTCCCGGGCTGGCACCCTTCGGACAACGGGACGATCCCCTGCCCGGACGTGAAGAAGCCGACGCGCCCCTCGGCACGCCGCCCCCGCTGGTCCAAGCCAGCAGCTCGTACAAGTTCCTGGCAGTCAAAGAAGACGGCACGCCCTTGGCGTACTCGCCCTGCAGGCCCATCCACTACGTGGTGAATTCGGACCTCGCACCGGCTTCCTGGCAGGTTCTTGTGGAGAAGGCCGTCCATGAAACCGGGAGAGCTACGGGGTTGAGATTCATTTACGACGGACCGAGTTCCGAGGTTCCCTCCCCCAACCGTTCCGGGTACCAGCCGGCCAGATACGGGGACCGTTGGGCGCCGGTGCTGATCGCCTGGAGCACCCCGGAGCAGGTTCCGCGCCTGAACGGGCAGACGGTGGGTCTGGGCGGAAGCTCCTCCATTGGCCTGAGCAACGGCTACAAGGCATACGTGACCGGGACAGTCTCACTGGATGCACCACAGTTTGCCGGGATCGTGGACACCCCGGACGGGGAGGACATCGGCGTGGCAGTCATCATGCACGAGCTCGGACACCTGGTGGGCCTGGACCACGTGGACGATCCCCGGCAACTCATGTTCGGGCAGGCATCGTGGGTACGGGAATATGCCGCAGGCGACCTGACGGGGCTCGCGGAACTGGGTTCAGGTCCTTGCAGCAAAGACTTCTGATCCGGGCTGTGTCTTAGCGGGCCAACACCGCGAGCGCATCCTCCACCGTGTCCACCAAAAAGATACGCTCCGCCATGGGCTTCCCGGCGGCCAGGCTCTGCAGCATAGGCCACGCCGGGAAGGTCCGTTCCCAGTGTTCGCGGCCCACCAGGACCATGGGGGTAATGGTTTCGGGCGCGCCGTAGTAGTTCTCACAGGCGTCCTGGAAAATTTCCTGCACCGTGCCTGCCGCTCCCGGCAGGAACACGATCCCGCCGTTGCAGACTTCCAACAGGATGGCTTCCCTGATGGCGTTGGCGAAGTACTTGGCGATGTGGGTGGCGAACAGATTGGGCGGCTCGTGCCCGTAGAACCAGGTAGGGATGCCGAGGGTCGGGGTGCCTTGCGGGTAATGTTCGACGACGGCCGCCGCCTGACGCGCCCAAGCCGTCACCGAGGGCCTGAACCCCGGGACATCGGCGAGTGTCGCAAGGGCCGCCTGCAGTTCGGCGTCGGGCCTTCCGCTGAAGTAGGCGCCCATATTGGCCGCTTCCATGGCACCGGGACCCCCGCCCGTGGCGACGGCGAAGCCGGCTTGGGCGAGCAGGCTGCCCAGCCGGGCGGCGTCGGCGAATTCCCTGGATCCTCGCTGGGCGGCATGGCCGCCCATGACTCCCACAATCCTGCTACCTGCGAAGGGGCCCTGATCCAATGCCTCGTCCAGGGCGTCGCCTATGGCGTGATCGTGCAGCGCTGCGGCGAGCGTGGCGTCGAGGCTCTGACGCTGGCCGGGCAGGATGCTCCACTGGTAGACCTGCGCGTCGAGGGTGGACTCGTACTCAGTAGCCGGGATGTCCCGGTAGAGCTCCGCCGGGGTGTAGAGAGTGCCGCGGTACGGGTCAAAGGGAACACCCAGCAGCTTCGGAAAGATCAGTGCGCCACGGCTTCGCAGACTTTCTTCCACGCCGGTGTCGAAGGTGCAGCCGAGGAAGATGGCACCTTGCGGATCCATCGCTTTGAGCTGGCGCGAGTAGCCGCGAAGGTCCAACGACTGCGCGTGCCAACCGTGCATTGACCGGGCTCCGGCACCGACCAGCCGATCGAAATGAACCACGCTTTCGACGTCGAGTGTTCGAGGACTTGGGTTTAGCGCTGCCGTGCGGTTCATGGTTTCAGCCTAGTAGCGGGCTTGCCCGCGCCACTGGGATTTCGCCCATACCGGTCTGGACCCTAGCCATGAATTTCCGCGAGGAGTACAGTATCGATCACTGCTCCACTTTCGATCCATGAAAAGTATTTGCAGTACCCAACTGAATTCAGGAAATGACGTCGCGGAGGCGTCGTAAGCTTGCCGGCTGGGGGGCCCAACATCTGCTCGAGGAGCATGGTTGTGGACCGTCCAAAATACGCTCGGCGTCATACTCATTTCACCCTGTTCAGCACCCGTTCCCTTTTCCGGAAAATCCTTGTTTTCCTGCTGGGTTCCTCTGTTGCCTTTTCTGCCCTGACCGTTGGTATGGCGGCGCCTGCCGCTGCTGCGGTCCCGCCGTGCCCGGGCACAGGCGGCGCCATGCAGATAGTGGCCCACACCGATGATGACCTGATTTTCATCAGTCCGGATTTCATGCGTGACATCCAGTCCAAGCGCTGCGTGCAGACCGTGTACGCAACGGCGGGTGAAGCCGGTGAAGGGGCTGCGTACTGGAACAGCCTGGAAGCGGGAATCAGGGCAAGCTACGCGAAAATGGCGGGTGTAGCCGATGCCTGGACCACCTCCGACGCGGGCGTTCCGGGCCGACCCCTCACCCTTCAGACCTTGAATGCGGCACCCAACGTTTCCGTCGTTTTCATGCGGCTTCCGGATGGCTTCCCGGATGGGAGGGGCAGCAGCCGCTACAACGGCCAGAGCATCCTGAAACTGTGGGACGGCCGGCTCAGCTCCATCCGTCCGGTTGATGGGGCCGCAGCGTTTACCAAGGCGCAATTCCAGACGACGTTGAACCAGCTGGTGGCCAATTACCAACCCACCACCTTCCGGACCCAGGATTGGACGGGAAATTACCAGGACCCCTACGACCACAGCGATCACTGGGCCACGGCAAAGTTTGCCCAGCTGGCCAGCAGGGCCTACACGGGACCCCATACGGCATCTGCATACGACGCCTATGTAATCGATGAATACGCCCAGAATGTGACGGGCGCGGACCTGACCAACAAAGTCAACACCTTTGTGCGCTTCGCCGATTTCGATAAATACCTCTGCGACACTCCCTGCCCGGCGCCGCCTTACAGCGACTGGCTCAAACGGCAGTACATCACGGCCATCGAGTGGACGGGCAATGCTGCCAAATCAGCAGGCACAACAGTGAGCGCTTCTTCGCAGAAGGCCTCGGGGCAGAGCCCCGAGAAGGCCCGCGACGGGTACGCATGGGGTACGCCCATGGACGCCAACCGCGAATGGGTCACCAACGGCGGCAAGGCAGGCAGCTGGATCCAGTACAACTTCTCCCCTGCCCGGACCATCAACGCCGTGACGCTTTTTGACCGGCCGATCCTCAGCGACCAGGTAACCGGCGGCAACCTGGCCTTCCCGGATGGCAGCACCGTGCCAGTGGGCGCCCTGCCTAACAACGGTTCGGGACTCACAGTGAATTTCCCGGCACGGACAGTCAGTTCGGTCCGCTTCAACATCACCTCCGTGAGCGGCTCCACCACGAACGTCGGCTTGTCCGAGTTCGAGGCCCACATCACGGCCGACGTCGTTGCACCCGAAGTGACGGCGACACCGCCCGGCGGCACCTATGACATCGGGCAAAAGGTCACCCTGTCCGCGAACGAACCTGCGACGATCTTCTACACGCTGGACGGGACGACCCCCACCACCGCGAGTGCCAAATATGCCACGCCGATCACCGTGAATGGTCCACTGACGCTGAAGTACTTCGCCGTGGACGCTGCGAACAATCCGTCGGCCGTCGTGACTCAGAGCTACTCCACCGGCCCGGACGTGACCAAGCCTGTGGTGACGGCCAACCCGCTGGGCGGCGCCTACGCCCCGGGCACCAGCATCACGCTTACGTCCAACGAGGCAAACTCCGTGATCAAGTACACCAAGGACAGCAGCGATCCCCTCACTGCAGGCTTGGTCTACTCCACGCCGATTGTCTTCGCGGGCCCGGATCCGATGACCCTGAAATTCTTCGCCATGGATCCTGCCGGAAACGTGTCCGATGTCGTCACGCAGACCTACAACGTTCCGCCTGACACGCGGGCGCCTGTGGTGACGGCAAACCCAATCAGCCGTGCGCTGGCCAGCGGGGCAACCATCACGCTTTCCGCCGATGAACCAGGCGCAAGCATCTACTACACCACAGACGGCAGCAGCCCCACGGCTACGGAGTCTGCCACCAACTTCAAGTATTCGGCTCCGCTTGTCATGGGGACATCACAGCTGACCCTGAAGTACGTCGGTGTGGACGCTGCAGGGAACACCTCACCCATTGGAACCCAGACGTACAGCGTTCCCGCAGCCGGGCCGCCGTCGTCCCATGACTTCAACGGCGACGGCAAGGCCGACGTCTTGTCCTCCGATACTGCCGGCAACCTGTACCTCTACCCGGGCAATGGCGGAGGCGGTCTGGGGCCGCGGCAAACGGCCTTGGCGGCACCTGCATGGTCCACGATCACCGACACCATAACCCCCGGCGACTTCAACCGGGACGGCAAACCGGACCTGCTGGCCCGTGCAGGTGACGTCCTGTGGTTCTACCCGGGCGACGGCGCCGGCAGCTTCGGCGCCAGGGTCCAGGTGAGCACCGGATGGAGCACCATGAGCCAGTTGTTCTCCCCGGGCGACTTCAGTGGCGACGGAATCCCTGACCTGATCGCCAGGCGGAGCACCGGCGATCTGCGCCTTTACGAAGGCAACGGCAGCGGCGGGCTCCGGACGCCAATCACGATTGGAACCGGCTGGAATGTTATGAATGCAATTCTGAGCACCGGGGACTTTAATGGAGATGGTACGGGAGACGTGCTGGCCAGGCGTTCGGATACTGGCGCCCTCTGGCTCTACCCCGGCGATGGAACCCGCGGATGGCTCGCATGGAAGCAAATCTCCACGGGTTGGGACAACCGAACATCGATCGCAGGCCCCCGGGACCTCGACGGCGATAACAAGAACGACGTCATCGGCCGCATCGGAGACACCCTGTGGCTCTACCCAGGCAGCGGCAACGGGACTCTCAGCAACGTCCCGCCCACTAGCCTCGGCACCGGTTGGCAGGCCATGAAGATCATCGGCTAGCCAACCCCATGGACCTGGCGCGGGTCGGAGTTTTCCCCCAGACTCTTCGGCCCGCGTCAGCCATGTCCGGAGCCTGTCCGGGGTGGGCTGCCAAAAATGTCAGACCCTCCTGGCAGGGTTAATGCATGGGAAGCATTGGGGATGTTTTGGCGCGGCGGGCAGGTTCGCCCGGCGCCAAAGTCCTGCCCCGACGCGTCCGCCACAGCGAGAAAACAGGTTCGACGGCGTCACTCGCCGCCGCGCTCACCGGCAGCGACCCTGGCGCGCGGCCAACCGCCGGTATGTCATTTGAGGGCCGCGCCGGAGCTGCAGGACTCGCCGAATCGCTGGCATTGGGTGCTGCAGCAGTGGCAGCTGTGCGTTCACTCGCGGCCGAGGAGACACGGCTGTTTGACTTCACGGAAGCCGCAGATTTCGCAGGATCGGTCGAAGAGATTTCCCGGGCCCTTGAGTACCTCCAGGTCGTTGCGGCGCAGACTGTGGAGCGGACCCGGACGGAGGCGCAGCGTGCGGCGCCGGCACAGCAGCCTGGACAGTCCCCGGCGTCCGGCGCGCAGGAATGGCGGACGGGGTGGACAGAACCAGCCGGTGAGTCAGAAGGTGGCGGTGGCGGTGACTCCGTCCTGGCTGCTGCTGCTGATGGTGCTGATGGTGCTGATGGTGCTGGTGGTGGCAGTGTTTTGGATGATGGGTACCGGAACGCGGCGGAGTTCCTCCGGGCCCGGTTGCGGATCGGGATCGGCGAAGCACGGCGCCGGCTCGCCCTCGCCACCGATGTCCTGCCCGGGGCCGGAATAACCGGCCAGGAAATCCCGGCCCGTCGTCAAAGACTCGCCGACGCCCTCCACACCGGACAGGTCCCGTCCCGGTCCGCGACGATCATCAGCACCGCCCTGGACAAAGCCCAACACTTCACCGACCCGGACACCCTCACCGGCATGGAACACGCCCTCACCACCACCGCCACACAATCCGACCCCGACTTCGTCACCACAATGGCCAACCGCTGGATCGACCACATCGACCACAACGGCCCCGAACCCACCGAAGAAGCCCTCCGCCACGTCCAAGGCGCGTTCCTCCGCCGCCAACGCCGCCACGGACTCCACCACCTGGAAATCTTCGCCACCACCGAACAATACGAAACCCTCACCACCGCCATGAACGCCGCCACCAACCCACGACTCACCAACACCACCGGCCCTGACCAAGGCACTGTCCAAGGCACGGTTCAGGGCACGGCCCTAGGCGCTGACCACGGCACGGCGACCGCGTCGGCACCGGATGCGGGTGTTCCGAACGGTGCGGGCCCCGGGCTGGACCGGCGCTCCCGCGCCCAGAAACTCCTCGACGGCCTCGTCGGAGCCTGCGCCGTAGCCATGACCACCGGGAAACTGCCCAGCAACGGCGGACTCCGACCCCAACTCACCGTCACCATCGACCACCACGACCTCTTCCAACAACTCACCCACACCACCACGAGCGCCACAGAAGAAACCAACACCCCGAAGCAGCCGCGCCTCCGGAACACTGTCAGTACCGGCACCGCGACCTTCACCGGCCCGATCCACCCCAACACCATCCGCAAAATCGCCTGCGACGCCGACATCCTGCCCGTCCTGCTCGGCACCGACTCCCAAATACTCGACATCGGCCGCACCACCCGGATCTTCCCACCCCACATCCGCAAAGCCATCACCGCCCGCGACCAAGGCTGCGCGTTCCCCGACTGCACCCTCCCCGCACCCTGGTGCGAAGCCCACCACATCACCTACTGGTCACAAGGCGGCACCACAGGAACAAACAACGCCACCCTGCTCTGCACCCACCACCACCACCTCATCCACAAAGAACACTGGCGCATCACCATCCAAAACGGCGTCCCCTGGTTCATCCCCCCACCCCACATCGACCCCCACCAAACACCCCGACGCAACCACCACCACACACCACCCAGAACATGACACCGGGCGAAGCAGACACGTCTCAGCTAGGCAGAAACCCTGACCGGCGCACCCGTCTCCAGGGACTCCTGTGCTGCATCCGCCACCTTGGAAGCAGCCACAGCGTCCTCCGGCGTGCAGGGATTCTTCCGCTGCCCGCGCACCAGTTCAACAAACGCAGCCATCTCCGAGCGATACGCCTGATCAAACCGCTCCGCAAAAGTCAGATGAGGAGTGCCCGTGGGAAACGCGACGCCGGGTTCGGCGGACCGCATGGCCATGTGCTCGTCCATCCCAACCAGGACGGAGCCATTGGAGCCTTGGAGTTCCAGCCGGACATCATGGCCGGCCCCGTTGTAACGGCTGGCCGAAACCGTGCCTACCGTGCCGTCGTCGAACGTCACCACCGCCAAAGCAGTGTCGACGTCGCCAACCTCACCAATTGCCGGATCGCCGTTGTTGGAGCCCTTGGCATAGACCTCCACGATTTCCTTGCCGGTGAGCCAGCGGAGGATGTCGAAGTCGTGGACGGAGCAGTCCCGGAACAAGCCACCCGAGGTGGCGAGGAACTGGACCGGCGGCGGGGTCATGTCGCAGGTGACTGCCCGAAGCGAATGGATCCAGCCAAGCTCTCCGGCTTCGTAGGCCCGTTTTGCCTCGAGGTAACCCGCATCGAAACGACGCTGGTGCCCGATCTGCACCACGCCGTTCTTCTCCCGGATATAGTCCAGGACCAGGAGGGATTCCGGAACGTTCACGCCCACAGGCTTTTCGCAGAAGACAGGGATCCCGGCATCGACACCGGCACGGATGAGCTCCGGGTGGGTTGCCGTGCCTGTGGCTATGACCAGACCGTCCACCGCGGAGGCAATCAATTCCTCCACAGAGCCCAGGAAGTCGGCGCCGACAGAGCCGGCCACCGCGCGCGCATGCTCCTCCGCGACGTCTGTCAGCTTCAGTCGTACCTTCACACCGTCCTGCGCCATGGTGCCGTTCAGCGCGCTGATGTTATTCGCATGCATCACACCGATCCGGCCAACGCCTACCAGTCCGAGGGTCACTTCGTTCGTCATGTTCTGTCTCCGTCACTGCAGCAGAAAGCGGTCTCGGGGCGAGAATCCTGAAGCGAGACTAGACCTTGTTAGTTTGTCCTGTCAAACTTTTTGCTTCAATGACTCCTCCAGTGCAGCATCCGCGTCCAGCAGGACCTTCGCCGCCACCTCGAGTCCTTCGATGCGCCCGAGGGACACGTCTTCATGCTCGATGTTCACCAGCATGTCCGGGTCCACGTCATGCAGCGCCCGGAGGAATTCGGTCCAAAAGGCGGTGTCGTGCCCACGACCCAGGGCAACGAAGTCCCACGCCGAGTTCTTGGGCCACTCATTGGCCCACTCATCGCCGCCAAGGTTGGTGCGATTCTCGTCGGCTGAGAGTCTGCGGAAGCTGTTGTCCAGCACACCGTAGAGCGCGGCATTTTCCTGATTGACGCGCACGTCCTTAGCTGCCGCCTGGAACACCAACGGGCCAAGCTCCCGGACCACGGCCACCGGATCCATCTGCTGCCAGAACAGGTGGGAAGCGTCGAGCTCCACGCCCACATGGGTGGCGCCGGTGAGCTCGATCAGCTTGTAGACGTCGGCGGTGTTGAACACGATGTTCTGCGGATGCAGCTCCAAAGCCACCTTGACACCGTGATCGGCAGCGAGGCGATCGGTTTCCTTCCAGAAATCCGCAGCCACGCCCCATTGGTAATCCAGCACATCCAGTGCGGCCGAGTTCCAGGCGTTGACCACCCAATTGACGGTACTCGCGCCAGGCTCACCACCGGGAAGGCCGGACATGGTGACCACCCGGTTCTGGCCCAGGCGGCTCGCCAAACGGATCGAGCGCCGAATGTCCTCTGCGTGCTTTTCACCGATCTCGCGTTTGGGGTGCAGGGGGTTGCCGTTGCAGTTCAAGCCTGCAATGGACACGCCAGTGCCCTCGAAGACCGCGAGGTAATCATCACGGGCTGCGTCGCTTTCCAGAATCTGGTCAAAGGTAGGCACATGCACAGCGGGCAGGAAGCCGCCCGTGTTGATCTCGATCCCCGTGAGCCCAAGGTCGGCAATGACTTTCAACGCTTCGGGCAGGGGGCGGTCGTGCAGGATCGCGTTGTAGACGCCGAGCTTCATAGCGTGATCTTCTTTCCGTTGTTGAGAGCGGAGTCGGTGACGGCGCCCAGGAGCTCCATATTGCGGACACCTTCATCGAACGTTGCGCAGCGGGGCAGGGAGGACTCCGCGCTGAGGCCTGCAACCTCTTCCAGGAAAGCCCGCGCCTGGTAGCCGAACGCGTCGTTCTGGCCGAAACCAACCTCGGGCGCATCCATGGCAAGGCCTCCGGCGATGTAGGGGTGGCCCGGGCCAAGGATGACTTGGCGGTAGCCGTTCTCATTCCCGGATCCACAGTTCAGGAACAACTGGATCTCTGAAGGCCTGCGCTGGTCGAACTTGGCTGCGCCGTTCTCGCAAAAGACTTCAAATTGCAGGCTGTTGGCGTGGCCTGCCGCCACACGTGAGACTTCGAAGCTGCCGGCACCGTTGGTGAACTCAGCGTTGAAAGCGGCGTAGTCGTCATTCTCCACGGCTTCAAATACGTCACTGACAGCAACATGGTCATGGCCCATCACGGCGCTGAGCGGCAGGGGACGCTTGTCGATCGCCGTCGTCAGTCGCCCGCCGCTGATGGATTTGATGTCGCCACAGAGGAATTCGGAGACGTATGTCAGGTGGCTTCCGACGTCGGCCAGCGCACCCGATCCGGGCCCGCCCTTGTAGCGCCAGCTCATGGGCGCGGCGGGGCTGAAGCCGTAATCCGTCCAGTATCGGCCACTGAAGTGGAGCACATTGCCAAGCGTTCCATTGCGGATCAGGTCACGAATGTAGGCGATGCCAGGGGTGCGGCGGAATGTGAAGCCGATGCGGGCAAGGGTTCCGCGGACTTCCGCTGCCCGGGCGGCGTCGGCCATGGCCCGTGCGTCGTCCAAGGTATCGCTGAGCGGCTTTTCGCATAGGACATGCTTGCCGGCGGCCAACAACCCTTCGACCACTTCGCGGTGCAGGGAGTTGGCGATGACCACGCTGACCCCATCGATGTCGTCAGCTTCGGCGATCGCCTGCCAGGAGGTGTCGTTGCGTTCGTACCCGAAACGGCGTGCTGCCAGTGAGCCGAATTCAGCATTGACGTCGCCGATCGAGACGAGGCGGACCGGTGGCAGCACCGGGCTGTAGAGGGCAGATGCGGTCCGGTAAGCGGCAGCGTGGGCCTTGCCGGCCATGCCCGCACCGATGACGGCGACGCCGAGGCTTTCAGCCATGATTTCTCCTTCGAAATTTCGCCTGCGCCCGAGGCGCTTTACGGCATTTTGTAGCGCTACAATTTTTACGCTGGATTTGATCGTAACTATGTCTATATGTCCTGTCAATCATTAACCGACTATCCTCGAAGACAGAACGAAAGGCATCCAGGAATCCCGTGACAAGCCCCGGAACACAGAACAGTCCCCTGGCCCGTCGGCCAACGCTCTACGACGTCGCCACCCAGGCGGGAGTCTCGCCGTCGTTGGTTTCCTTGTTCCTCAAGGATCCTGCACGCATCAGCGAAAAGCGCCGGGGCGCTGTGCAGAAGGCCATCTCGGAGCTCGGCTACCGGCCCAGCCGGGCCGCCACCACCCTGGCGAGCAGCAAGACCAAGAGCATCGGCCTGGTCATCGACGACTACCGGAACCTTTGGTTCGTGGATCTTCTCCGCGGCATGGAGTCCGTCCTTTCCGATCTCGGCTACCAAGTGATGCTCGCGGACTCCAGGCCAGGCGAGAACCGCATCAAGGAAGCCACCGACGGCCTGCTTGCCATGCATGTTGACGCCCTGGCACTCGCGGCCGAGCCCAGCGAAGCCATGTTGTCCGGAACCTGGGTTCCCACCGTGGTGGCAGGCTGGCGCAAAGGCATCCCGGAAGGCGCGGACCTGATCACCAACGACGACGACACCGGCGGCCGCCTGGCCGCCAACCATCTGCTGGAACTGGGTCACGTCCGCATCGGTCACCTCTCAGGTTCCGACGGCGCCTCCGCACACCGGCGGGCCGGCTTCCTGCGCGCTGTGGAGACTGCCGGCGTCGGGCCTGTCGTCAGTGAGTCCATCGGCACGTCGGAGGAAGATGGCTACGCTGCGACCGTGTGGCTCCTGGAGCACCACCCGGACACCACCGCAGTCTTCGCAGCCAACGACACCATGGCCCTGGGCGCCTTCGCCGCCCTCAAGGCCCGTGGCTTGTCCGTGCCGGATGATGTTTCGGTGATTGGCTACGACAACTCCCCCTTGGCGAAGTCGCGCTACCTGGACCTGACCTCCATCGACAACCGGAGCGATCTGGTCGGAGTGGACACCGCCCGCAGACTGCTCGCACGGATCGAGGACCCCGCGATCCTCCCCGAGCGGAAGCTTATTGAACCCGCCCTGGTACTGCGCGGCACAACGTCCATGCGCTGAGGCCCTGCTGCTGAAATAACTCTGCCCGGAACCGTTGCAGGCTCCGGGCAGAATTCCATGAAGGGCTGCCTAGTGGCGCTTGGGGGCGGCCTCCGTCGTGGCCTCGGCGACATCCGCTACCTCGGCTTTGACTTCCTCGAGCGCCGCGGAGTGTCCGCCAAGCTGCTCCAGCTCATGGGCCAGCTCAGCCAACTCCGCGCCACCAGCCATCTGGGCTGTCAGTTCATCCAGGGTGATGTCCTTCTTGTCGTAATAGCCGATCGACTTGCCGCGCTTGAGCAGCAGGAACCGGTCACCGACGGGGAAGGCGTGGTGCGGGTTGTGGGTGATGAAGATGACGCCCAGGCCCCGGTCGCGCGCCTGCAGGATGTAGCGAAGTACGACGCCGGATTGCTTGACTCCCAGCGCTGCTGTCGGTTCGTCCAGGATCAGGACTTTGGCGCCGAAGTACACAGCACGGGCAATTGCCACACACTGGCGCTCACCACCGGAAAGCTGGCCGATGGGCTGCTCGACATCGCGCAGGTCGATGCCCATGTCGGCGAGCTCCTTCCTGGTGATGTCCTTCATCTTCTGGACATCCATGCTCTTGAACGGACCGAAACCGCTGGTGAGTTCAGAGCCGAGGAAGAAGTTACGCCAGATGGGCATCAGCGGGACCACGGCGAGGTCCTGGTAGACGGTGGCGATGCCGGCGTCGAGGGCGTCACGGGGTGAGTTGAACTTCCGCTCGTCACCCATCACCTGAAGTGTGCCCTCGTCGTGCTGGTGCAAACCAGCGATGATCTTGATCAGCGTGGACTTGCCGGCGCCGTTGTCGCCCAGGACGCAGGTGACGCGGCCGTTGTCCACGGCCATGGTGACATCGCGCAGGGCGATGATGTTGCCGTAGTGCTTGCCTATGCCATCGAGTGAGAGCAGGTGCACCGGTGTGTGCGTCAAAGGGTCCTTCTCGTCTTTCAGCAGGGTTTGCTGGTCAATCTGTTGTGCGTTCATGGTTCCGGCCCCTTACTTCAGCTCTGCCCGGCGTTTGACGATGAGGTTGACGATGGTTGCCAGCAGGAGCATCAAGCCAAGGAAGAACTTGAACCAGTCCGGATTCCATTGTGCGTACACGATGCCCTTATTGGCCATGCCAAAGATGAAGGCACCGATGGCGCCGCCCACTGCTGAGCCGTAGCCGCCGGTGAGGAGGCAGCCACCAATGACTGCGGCGATGATGTAGAGGAACTCGTTGCCGACACCTTCACCGGACTGCACGGCGTCGAAGGCGAAAAGGTTGTGCATGCCCAGGATCCAGCCGCAGAAACCCACAGCCATGAACAGGCCGATCTTGGTCTTGGTCACAGGGACACCTACGGCCCGGGCAGCATTGGCGTCGCCGCCCACTGCGAAGATCCAGTTGCCGACCTTCGTGCGCAGGAGCACCCAGGATGCGATCAGGACAAGGACGATCCAGAAGAAGACGGTGATCTTCACTTCCACTCCGCCAATGCTGACGGAGGACGCGAAAACCGCACGTGCTGATTCGAAGCCGTCAAGCTTGGAGATGGACGGGGAGGAAACACTGCCGCCGATCAGGCGGGTCAGCGCCAGGTTGAGGCCGGTGAGCATCAGGAACGTGGCCAGGGTGACGATGAAGCTTGGCAGCTTGGTCTTGACCAGGATCCAGCCGTTGATGAATCCGATGCCCAGCGAGACCACCAGGGCCAAGCCCACACCAACCCAGGCGTTCAATGAGAAGTTCCAGCTGAACAGCGAGGCGGTCAGCGCTGACGAGATCACGGCCACGCCGGTGGAAAGGTCGAACTCGCCACCGATCATCAGCAGCGACACGCCCACGGCCATGATGCCGATGGTCGAAGAACCGTAAAGGACGGTGGCGAGGGCGTTCGGTTGGGTGAACGTCTGCGACACCGAGGCGAAGAAGATAAAGAGGACCACGGCACCAACGAGGGCACCAACCTCGGGCCTGGCGAGGAATTTCTGGAAGGGGTTGCGGCGGCCGACCCGTTCATCACCAGGCGATGTCGCCGGCGGCAGGGTTGCTGTGTTTGCCATGGGAGTGACTCCTTGTTGTCCAGGCTGCGCGGCGGTTGCCCGCCGCGCAGCCTGATGCCGGGATCTAGCGGACGCCCTGCTGGGCGAATTTGAGGACGTCGGAAGCGTTGGACTTGTCCACGATGGTTGGTCCGGTCAGGACCGGCTGGCCGCCACCGATCTTGAAGCCGCCGCGCTTTGCCTGCCACAGGGAATCCACGGACATGTAGCCCTGGAGCCACGGCTGCTGGTCAACAGTGAAAATGACTGCTCCGTCAACGATCTTCTGGGCGAGGTCGGCGTTGAGGTCGAAGCTGGCCACCTTGGACGAGCTTCCAGCGTCAGTAACAGACTTGAGCAGGGTCAGCGTGATCGGGGCACCGAGCCCGATGATCACATCCGCGTCCTTGGCCGCCTGGAGTTTGGCAGTGGCCGTGGACTGGACGGCTGTCATGTCCTTGCCGTCAACATAGAGGATCTCCGTTGCGGGAACCTTGGCCTTGACGCCGGCGCAACGGGCTTCCAAACCTACGTGGCCCTGCTGCTGGATGACGCAGACGGGGTGCTTGTAACCTTCGGCTGCGAGCCTGGTGCCGACGGCCTCGCCGGCCAGTTGCTCGTTGGAACCGAAGTGGGTGAAGGCGCCGAGCTGGGCCGAGACGGATTCGCCGGCATTGAGGCTGACCACCGGGATACCCGCATCGGTGGCCTTCTTCAGTACATCCTTCAGGGCGTCCGGGGTCGCCAGCGTTACGGCGATGCCGTCCACCTTCTGGTCAATGGCCTGCTGGACCAGCTGCGCCTGGCGGCCGGCTTCGGGGTCGCTGGTGTACAGCAACTCAACATTGTCCTTCGCCGATGCTTCCTCCGCACCCTTGCGGACGATGTCCCAGAAGGTGTCACCGGCAGCGGCGTGCGTAATCAGGGCAACTTTGATGCGATCAGTGCCGGCCACCTGGCCGGCGGCTGCTCCCCCACCGGAATCTGCCGGCTTGCCACCCTGGCTCGAACAAGCGCTCAGTGCCACCAAGGGAACCACTGCAGCGACGACCGCCGCTTTGCGCCATGAGAATTTTGCCACCGTTATCTCCTTTGATTTCAGGTTGAGGGGTCCGAAGACTCGTATCCGGATCTCCCCACTACACCGATCATGGTGACTCGCCTCACACTTTGTCAATAGTTTGTCCTGACATTAGGATGTTTTTACTTGACCTCCTCGTGTAGACGACAAAGAACGTCCCGCGTGGGGCGATGACCTTGACGGCCATAACCCGGCTGCTATCATCAAAAAAGGCAGTATGTCCTATCAAGAGAACATGACCGGACATACGCTTCCATCCGGCAGAGGAGCCACATCCTGCTTCCCTGGCCGGTCTTCAGCAGGCGTCTAGGAGAATCCAGTGGCGAACCAACTCAGTCTCAGCATCGATCGTTCGTCTCCAGTGCCCCTCTACCACCAAGTGGTCCAGGGCATCGAGGCCGCGATCCACAGCGGCATCCTGGAACCCGGGAGCCGCTTGGACAACGAGATCGACCTCGCGGCACAACTCAACCTGTCCCGGCCCACCATGCGCAAGGCAATGGATGAGCTCGTCCGCGCCGGTCTCCTGGTTCGCAAACGCGGGGTGGGAACACAGGTGGTAGCCAGCCAGGTCCGCCGGCCGCTGGAACTCTCCAGCCTCTACGACGACCTCAGCAACAACGGCAAGAAGCCCACCACCGAAGTCCTGAGCTTCTCCCACGTCGAAGCCGACGCGCTCACGCTCACAGCCCTCCAATTGCCCGCCGGCTCCAAGGTCTACCACTTCACGCGCTTGCGCAAAGTGGGCGGCAAGCCGCTGGCGCTCATGGAGAACTGGGTCCGCGATGACATCACCAGCATGGATGAAGCCCAGCTTTCCAAGGAGGGCCTTTACGCCATCCTCCGCCGTGGTGGCGTCAACTTCAGGCTCGCTTCGCAGCGCATCGGCGCCATGATTGCCAACGACTACCAGGCTCCCCTGCTCGAAGCAGAGGTGGGTTCAGCCCTGGTCACCATGGAACGCACTGCCGTGGACGACACCGGCCGCATGGTGGAAACCGGTCACCACGTCTACCGTGCCGACTCCTACAGCTTTGAAATGACACTCGTACAGCGCTAAAGCAAGGACTGATTACATATGGCCAACTGGGTCTACCCGCTGGGGACAGCCAATGACGGCAAGTGGGACATCTCCCTGGGCACGTCAGATTCCAACCTCGCCGTCGACGGTTGGGCCCACACGGGACTGAAGGTGGCGACGCTCGCCGCCGGGGCCGCCGTCGAACTTCCCGCAGCCGCGGAAGAACGCATAGTGGTGCCGCTGAGCGGCTCGTTCACCGTAACGGTCGACGACGGCGAGTACGTCCTCGCC
Source organism: Paenarthrobacter nicotinovorans (assembly GCF_021919345.1). NCBI lineage: Bacteria > Bacillati > Actinomycetota > Actinomycetes > Micrococcales > Micrococcaceae > Paenarthrobacter > Paenarthrobacter nicotinovorans. Next base: position 1,013,597 of record NZ_CP089293.1, on the reverse strand, counting down.
GGGCGGCAGTCCGTTTTCCACGGGCCCAGCGACGTCCTGTACACGGGTATCGATAAGGCAGTCACCATCAGTTCGAACGACGGCGGCAGGGTCGCCATTGCGACCGCCCCGGCCAAGGCCGCGTACCCGACCCGGCTGATCACCGCAGCCGAGACCCCCGTGGAACTTCGCGGTGCCGGTAACTGCTCGCGGCAGGTCCACAACTTCGGTACGCCCGCCGCACTGGAAGCGGACCGTTTCATCGTCTGCGAAGTCATCACCCCGGCCGGCAACTGGTCGTCCTACCCTCCCCACAAGCACGATGAGGAGAAGGACGGCGAGACCAGCCTTGAAGAGATCTACTACTTCGAGACCCGGGTAGCTGCCGGTTCGCCCGCGCCTGAAGACGCCGACGCGTTCGGCCACGCGCGCGTGTACGCCTCCGACGAGCGCCCCATCGATGTCTCAGCCGAGGTCCGCACTGGCGACGTAGTGCTGGTGCCGTATGGCTGGCACGGACCTGCCATGGCGGCGCCGGGCTACGACCTGTACTACCTCAATGTCATGGCCGGTCCTGGCCGCGTGCGCGACTGGCTCATCAGCGACGACCCCCACCACGGCTGGATCCGCCGGACCTGGGAAGGCCAGGACATCGATCCCCGGCTCCCGTTCACGGCCTAACCGGCTGAGTTTTTGTACAGCTAATGCCCCCAAGACCGCGTCTTGGGGGCATTAGCTGTACAAAAACTCGCGTTACTTGGCCTGGGCGATGTAGTCGTTCATCGTCTTGAGCTGGTAGCGGGACACGTCTTCCGCGTTCTCATCCTCGGCGAAGACCGAAGAAACCATCACGGTGTTCGCCTTGTCCAGGAAGCCGATTTCTTTCAGCCCGCCAAAGAACTCGTCCCAGTTGACGTCCCCGTCGCCGATCTTCAGGTGCTGGTGGACGCGTACGGCGTTGCCGGGCGGGTTGGTGATGTAGCGCAGGCCGTGGGACGCGTGATGGTTCATGGTGTCCGAGACGTGGACCAGCCGCAGCTTGTCCCCGGCCGCCCGCATAATCTCCAAGGGTTGGTTCCCCATGTGGAACGTGTGCGAAGCGACATAGACCATGCCGATATTCGGCGAGTTGACGCCGCGGATCACGCGCAGGGCAGCAAGCCCGTCTTCAACGAAGTCGTCCGGGTGCGGGTCAATCAGCACGTCCAGATCTTCGCGTTCGATGATGGGCAGGAGCTCTTCCATGGAGCGGTAGAACGCCCGCTCCGACTCTTCGGCCTTCTCGGGACGGCCGCTGAACTCCGTGTTAATGGTCTGCACCCCGAGGTCCACGGCAATCTGGATGGCGCGCTTCCAGTAGCGGACCGCGGCTTCCCGCGCATCCTCGTCCGGACCGGACCAGCGCAGGACCGGCAGGACCGAGGCGATCTCGACGCCGGCGTCCTTGCACGCTGCTTTCAGCTTCCCCACCAGCTCGTCGTCTGCCTTGGGGTGGTTGAAGAACGGGATGAGGTCCGCGTGCGGGGTCATCTGCAGGTACTTGTAGCCCAGGTCCGCGGCCACACGCGGGAACTCCAGCAGGCTGTGACTGTGGTGGAACGGTGTGGGATCCAGTGCGATCTTCATGCTCAATCCCCTACTTGTACAGGTCCGGCTTGGTGTTCAGCTGGACTTTGACCTTCTCGCCGGACTTCTGGGCCTCGACGCCTGCCTCGCAGCAAGCCGCGGTGGCGTAACCGTCCCAAGCGGTGGGCCCGCCGATTTCGCCACGAAGGGCGGCGTCCACCCAAGCCTGCACCTCGACGTCGTACGCAGCTCCGAAACGCTCCTCAAAGCCCGGGGTGACGTTGCCGCCCCATTTGCCCGCGGACTGGATGTAGGGGCCGGAGTCCCCGCCGATGCTCACAATGCCGTCCTCGAAGGAAGCCTGCGTAGCCACCTGGTAGCCGAACTTGGCGTTGACATAGATTTCGACGTCGGCCAGCACACCTGATTCGGTTTCCAGCAACACGTGCTGGGGATCGTGCTGGCCGTTCGGGGCGTTACGCGTCGCCTTGCCCAGGCGGACCTGCACGGAGGTGATTTCCTCACCGGTGAAGTAGCGGATCGCGTCGAATTCGTGGACCACGGAGTCGTTGATCAGCATCTCGTTGGTGAAGCCCTCGGGCGTTGTCGGGTTGCGGTGCTGGTGGTGCAGCATCAACAGCTCCCCCAATTCGCTGTTGCGGATGACCGACCCGAGCGCCGCATACTCGGCGTCGAAGCGGCGCATGAAGCCCACCTGGATCCGCTTGTGGCCGAGCGCCTGCTCGGCCTGGACCACCTTCCAGGCGCTGTCAGCGTCAGGGGTCAGCGGCTTCTCGCAAAGAATCGGGAAGTCCTTTTCGAGCGCCTTGTAGAGGATTTCCTCGTGGAGGAATCCCGGGGTGGCAATGAGGACGGCGTTCACGTCACCGTTGTTGAGGGCCTCGTCGGCGCTGGCCAGCGCCACGGCGCCGTCGATGCCTTCAATGGCGGCTTGCGCGCGGGCGAGGTCGACGTCGACGACGGCGGCAACTTCAGCGCCGTGGATGCGGGTGCTGAGGCGCTTGATGTGGTCCGCACCCATGCGGCCCGCACCGATGACGGCAACGCGGAGAGTCTTGGTCACTGTTCTTATCCTTCGTGAGGTTCTTGTGGGGTGCTGTTGGCAGGCGTTACTGGACTGCGTTACTCAACGCGGGTACGGGATCCGCAGGAAAGCAGATAGTTGCGGGTCCGCTTGGCGATGGGCATCGGCACATCGAATGCCACCGGGTACATGTCCTGCTCGACGATGCCGAAAATGGGGCGGTTGAGCGCCTCCACGGCGTCGATGACGGCGCGCAGGTCCGGGAGTCCGTTCGGCGGCTCGGTCATCACGCCGGCAATGTTGGCAGCTGCCCACGTCATGTTCTTCTCGTTGACCTCGGCAAGGACCTCGGGGTTGATCTGCTTGAGGTGCAGGTAGCCGATCCGGTCCGGGTAGTTTTTGATGAGTTCCAGGCTGGAAGCGCCGCAGTATTCTGCGTGGCCCGTGTCCAGGCAAAGGTTCAAGTACCGCGGATCCGTCGCCGCCAGCAGGGTTTCGATGTCCTGCTGCGCACCGACGTGCGAATCGGCGTGCGAGTGGAACTGCTGGTGCAGCCCGAAGTCCTCCAGCAGGACCTTGCCCATGCGGTTGTGGCCTGCGAAGAGGTCCGCCCACTGCTCATCCGTCAGGTTACCGTTTTCCACGGCCTCGCCTGTGACATCGTCCCGCCACATCGCGGGGATGACCACGACGTGTTCACCGCCCATGGCTGCCGTCAGTTCGGCAACCTTGCGCGCCGGTTCCCACGCCTCGTCGTACTGCTTGGCCCCGCGGTGGAAGGCCGTGAAGACGGTCCCCGCAGTGACCTTGAGGTCACGCTGCTTGAGCTCTTCGGCCAAGCGTGCGGGGTCGTTCGGCAGGTAGCCGTACGGGCCCAGCTCGATCCACTTGTAGCCGGACTCCGCAACCTCGTCCAGGAAGCGTTCCCACGGGGTCTGTTGGGGATCATCCGCGAACCATACGCCCCAGGAGTCAGGGGCGGTGCCGATGATCAGCTTGTTCTCAACATCAGTCATGACAGCGTTGTCTTTCTTCGGGAAGCTGCTAGTTGGAGGGGAAGTTGTACGAGGCGCCGGAGGCGTGGGTGGGCTCGGGCCAGCGTGAGGTGATGACCTTGCCCCGGGTGTAGAAGGAGACGCCTTCGGGGCCGTAGATGTGCTTGTCTCCGAAGAGGGAGTTCTTCCAACCACCGAAGGAGTGGTAGGCCACCGGCACGGGCAGGGGAACGTTGACGCCGACCATGCCCACGGTCACGGAGCGCTGGAACTTCCGGGCGTTCGCGCCGGAGGAGGTGAAGATCGCGGTGCCGTTGCCGTACGGGTTGGAGTTGATCAGGGCGATGCCTTCTTCGAGGTCGGCCACGCGGACCACCACCAGAACGGGTCCGAAGATTTCCTCGGTGTAGGCGGTCATTTCGGTCTTGACGTGGTCGATCACGGTTGGGCCCACCCAGAAGCCGTCTTCGTGGCCGGGGACCACCAGGTCACGGCCATCCACCACCATTGCCGCGCCGGCCGTTTCGGCTTCGGTGACGATCTTGACGATGCGTTCCTTGGAAGCCGGGGTGATGACCGGGCCCATTTCAGCGTCGGGTTCGGTGCCGTTCTTGACCTTCACGGCCAGGGCGCGTTCTTCGACCTTCTTTACGATCAGGTCGGCGGCGTCACCGACGGCCACAGCGACGGAGATGGCCATGCAGCGCTCCCCCGCTGAGCCGAAAGCGGCAGCGGCGAGGTGGTCTGCGGCGTTGTCGAGGTCGGCGTCGGGCATTACGATGGCGTGGTTCTTCGCCCCGCCCAGGGCCTGGACGCGCTTGCCGTGCTTGGTGGCGGTCTCGTGGACGTACTGGGCGATCGGGGTGGAGCCGACGAAGGAGATGCCGTCCACGTCCGGGTGGGTCAGCAGGCCCTCAACGGTTTCCTTGCCACCGTGCAGGACCTGGAACACTCCGTCCGGCAGTCCGGCCTGCTTCCACAGCTTGGCCAGCAGCATCGAGGCGGACGGATCGCGCTCGGAGGGCTTGAGGATGAACGCGTTGCCGGTGGCGATGGCCATCGGAGCCATCCACAACGGAACCATGACCGGGAAGTTGAACGGCGTGATACCGGCTACCACGCCCAGCGGCTCACGGAACGAGAAAACATCGATGCCCGTGGAGACCTGGTCAGAGTAGTCACCCTTGAGCAACTGCGGAATGCCACAAGCGAACTCGATGACCTCCAGGCCACGGCCGATCTCGCCCTTGGCGTCAGAGAGGACCTTGCCGTGCTCGGCGGTGATCAGCTCAGCGAGTTCGTCCACGTGGGCGGCCACGAGCTCACGGAACTTGAACAGCACGGCGGTGCGCTTGGCCAGGGAAATGTCACCCCAGGACTCCGCGGCCTTCTTCGCGGCGGCAACCGCTGTGTTCAGGTCAGCCTCGTTGGCCAGGCGCAGTTCAGCCGTAACCTGGCCGGTGGCCGGGTTGTACACCGGCTGGGTGCGGTCGCCCTCACCGGTGGTTTCAGCGCCGTTGATGAAGTGGTGAATGGTGGTCAGTGTGGTCGTCGTCGACATGTGCGGACTTCCTTTGGTCTGTAGCGTGACGTGTGCGGGAATCAGCCGAGCAGTTTGCGCTGGCGGTTCTTGTGGTCGGTGTACGTCTTGTAAGCCTGCTGGGTGGACTCCAGGTCCGAGACCTGCGAGACGGGGACGTCCCACCAGGATTCGGAGGACGGCGCATCCAGCAGCGGATCGGATTCGACGTGGATCACGATCGGGCCGGTCTCCGGGGCTGCCTTGGCTTCCTTGATGGCTGCGCCCAGGGACTCAATGACGTTCTCCCCAGGCTCGATCCGGATGACCTTCGCGCCCAGGGATTCGGCGTTGGTGGCGAGGTCGATGGGCAGGTGTTCACCGGCGTCGAAACTGTGCTGTTCTTTGTCCAGGACGCGGTACTGCGTACCGAAGCGCTGCGAGCCGAGGGACTCGGACAGCGAACCGATGGAGGCGTAGCCGTGGTTCTGTATCAGGACCACGATCAGCTTGATGCGTTCGGCGACGGCGGTGACCAGTTCGGTATGCATCATCAGGTAGGAGCCGTCCCCCACCATGACCACCACATCCCTGTCCGGACCACCGGCGGCGGCTTCGGCCAGCGCTGCGCGCTTCACGCCCAGCCCGCCGGGGATTTCGTAGCCCATGCAGGAGTACGCGTATTCCACGTGGTAGCCGAACGGGTCGCGGACACGCCACATCTTGTGCAGGTCACCCGGCAGCGAACCGGCGGCACAGATGACAACGTCCTGGTCATCCATGGCCTTGTTGGTGGCACCGATGATCTCGTTCTGGGCCGGCAGCGGTGTGTAACGGGTCTCGAAAGCCTCGTCCACGATCGCGTTCCAGCGCTTCTTTTCCGCAGCGACCTTCTGTTCGAGGTCAGCACCGACGCGGTACCCGCCCAGGGCCTCGTTCAGCTTCACCAATGCCTTGCGGGCGTCAGCGACGATCGGGAGCGTTGTCCCGTGCTTGTAAGCGTCGATGGGGGCCACGTTGATGTTCACGAACTTCACGTCCGGGTTTTGGAACGCCGTGCGGGACGCGGTGGTGAAGTCCTCGTAGCGCGTGCCGATACCGATGATGAGGTCCGCTTCGGCGGCGATGGCGTTGGCCGCCGTCGTGCCGGTTGAACCGATGGCACCGAGGGAGAACTTGTGGTCCCACGGCAGGACGCCCACGCCGGCTTGGGTGTTGCCTACCGGAATGCCGGTCAGTTCAGCGAACTTGGCGAGTTCATCGTTGGCGTAGGCGTAGAGGACTCCACCACCGGCGATGATCAGCGGGCGCTTGGCCGCACGGATGGCCTCCACGGCGCGGCGGATGTCGTCATCGTCGGCCTCGGGGCGGCGGATCCGCCATTCACGTTCGGCCAGGAACTCTTCCGGGACGTCGAAGGCCTCCGCCTGGACATCCTGCGGCAGCGAAATGGTGACGGCACCAGTCTCCGCCGGATCCGTCAGGACACGCAGCCCGTGGTGGAACGCGGAGAACAACTGTTCCGGACGCGAAACCCGGTCGAAGAACTTGGACAACGGACGGAAGGCATCGTTGACCGTGATGTCGTAAGCGTATGGGAGCTCCAACTGCTGCAGCACAGGGTCCGCCGCGCGGGTTGCGAAGGTGTCACTCGGCAGCAGCAGCACGGGAAGGCGGTTGGTGGTGGCCAAGGCGGCACCTGTCAGCAGGTTCGAGGAACCCGGGCCGATGGAGGTGCTGATCGCGAACGTCTGGCGGCGGCGCGTGTGCCGTGCGTAACCTACCGCCTGATGGGCCTGGGCCTGCTCGTTGCGGCCCTGGTAGTACGGCATGATGGTGGGGTCCGCGGCCTGGTACTGCTTCAAGGCCTGTCCCACACCAGCAACATTGCCGTGTCCGAAGATGCCGAACGTGCCCGGAATCAGGCGCTCACGATACTCCACTCCGTTAATGGAATCCACGGTGTACTGCTTGGAAAGGAACTCGACCACGGCCTGCGCCACGGTCATCCGACGGGTTGCTGTTCCCATGGGTCTTCTACTCCGATACTTTCACTGGAATACGGGCATCAGCGCCATTCTTCGCCGCGACGGCGGGCACGGACGCAGTGTTGTTCAGCAGCGAGGCGGCCGTTGCTACGGCACCTGCGACGTCGCCGTCGTGCGGGTACAGCAGGGTGCGCCCGACCGTCAGGCCACGCACGCCCGGAAGTGCCAATGCCGCTTGCCAGCTGGCGAACACCTCGTCCTGGGTACCGTCCGGGTCGCCGCCCAAGAGTACGGTCGGCAGGGTGGTGGAGGCCATGACGCGTTCCATTTCGGCCACCACCGGCAGCTTCATCCAGGTGTAGGCACTGGTAGAACCGAGGCCCTCGGCAATTCCCACGGACTTGATCACAGCATCCGCGCGGAGGTCGTTGCGGACTTTGCCGTGGGCGTCACGCACGGACAGGAACGGCTCCACCATGGCGATCAGCTTGCGTGCTGCCAGGGAATCAATGGCTTTGGCAGTGGCTTCGAGGGTGGCCACCGTGTCCGGGTCGCCCAGGCAGATACGGGTCAGCATCTTGCCGCCATCGGCGCCGAGTGCTTCAAGGGCCTCTGCCGTGTGTCCGGTGAAACGGTCGTCGAACTCGTTGACCAGACCGGCCAGGCCGCCACGGTTCATGGAACCAAAAATGAGTTTGCCATCCAACGCGCCCAGGAGCAGGAGGTCGTCCATGATGTCCGGCGAGGCGAGGATGCCGTCCACGGCGGGGTTGGCCAACGCAATCTGGAGGCGGTCCAGGAGGTCGCGGCGGTCGGCCATCGCCATGGGCTCGGAGCCGACGGCCAGGGCACCACGGGCCGGGTGGTCAGCCGCGACGATGAAGTTCTGCTTGCCGTGCTTCAGTCCAGGGTGCCTGCGGCGCGTGGCTGCCGCGCGGGCAACAGCTTCCGGGTCTTCAAGCCTGATCCGGCTCAGGTGCTCATAACGGCGGGGGTCATCGTTGAGGCTCAACGCACTGCTCCTTCTGCGAGGGTCGAGGAGGCTGCAAGTGAGGCACCGGGAATGGGCCGGCCACGTTCGGCGAGCAGCGAGGTGACCTCGTCCGGCGTCGGCATCGCATCCGCGCACGACACCCGGGAGGCGACAATCGCGCCCGAAGCGTTGGCGTAGTCGAGGACTTCCGACAGCGGCCAGCCGGACAGCAGTCCGTGACAGAAAGCGCCGCCGAAGGAGTCGCCGGCGCCCAGGCCGTTGACGGTTTCCACCGGGACAGGCGCCGAGACCACGCGTTCCGTGCGGGTCTTGGCCATCACGCCTTCAGCGCCAAGCTTCACGACGGCGATTTCGACGCCGGCGGCCAGCAAGCGGTCTGCCTGCTCATCAGGCGTTCCCTCACCCACGGCGACGGCGCATTCCTTATCGTTGCCGATCGCGACAGTGACGTGCGGGAGGATCTTGGCGACCTCGGTGCGGGCTTCTTCTTCGGACGACCAGAACATGGGGCGGTAATCCAGGTCCAAGATGGTGAACTGGCCCGGCTTCAAGCCGGTCCGGGGACGGGCCTGGTGTGCGGCGATGTGTGCGCTGCGGCTGGGCTCCTGGCACAGGCCGGTGACGGTGGACCAGAAGATTCCTGCTTCGCGGACAGCTTCCAGATCAAGCTCTTCGGCTTTGATCTGCAGGTCAGGCGCCGTGGGGAAGCGGCCGTAGAAGTACAGCGGGAACTCGTCCGTTGCGGGCTTGATCGCGCAGAACGTCACTGCCGTGGGGTATTCCGCAACCGGCGACACGAACGAATCGTCAACGCTGAACTTGTGAAGTTCGCGGTGCAGGTACTTCCCGAAGGCGTCATCGCCGGTGCGGGTGATGACACCGGTGCGGCGGCCATGGCGGGCTGCCGCAACAGCCACGTTGGAGGGCGAGCCTCCGAGGTACTTACCGAAGGACGTCACGTCCTCCAGGTCCACTCCGATGTCATTCGGGTAGATATCAACGCTGATGCGCCCGATCGTGAGTAGTTCGTGGGTCACGGTAATCGTTGACCTTTCTCTTGTGAACTCTGAACCTTTGAGCGCTGGGCCCCAATGCCTTGCCACCCCTCAGTGAGCGGGGCCACATGACTACTTTGCACCAGATTTCATGTCCTGTCAAAGGTTTGTACTGACATATTTACAACATGACACGGGCGGCTTTTACTTGCTCGGAACAGCCAGTTCCCCACTGACATATTGGCTGCGCCCAAAGCCAAAGGACCAGTCCCCCGGCGAGTTCTCCACGTAGCCAACAAAGACATCCTCGCCCGCAACGCCCACACCGGCCAGGCCAGTCGCGATGGCCTCAAAGAGGGAGCTCTTGGCCTCCTGGCTGCGTCCACCCTGGGTGAAGATCTGGATCATGACCACACTGTCGGTGCGCTCGAAACCGAGGCCTGCGTCCTGGGCGACGATTTGACCCTGCGCATGTTCCGTAAGGATGTGGAAGTAGTCCCGCTCGGGGATTCCATACTCGGCAAGGATGGCGTCGTGGATGGCGCGGCTGAGGGCAGCCAGCTCCGCGGGCGAGCGACCTTGGTTTACATCGATTCGAACAAGCGGCATTGCGATCCTCCTGGAGTAGTTTGTCCTGACATACTAACAAATAATTGCATCTGGAGTACAGCAAAAGCCCGCCCGGGACATTCCGGACGGGCCTTTGCTTGAGCGTTGCGAGGCCCACTCTACGCCCCCAAACACGCGAATACCCCGCACAGCGGGCCCCACAACGGGGAACCTCACGTTGCGAGGCCCACTCTGCGCCCCAAAACACGCGAATACCCCGCACAGCGGGCCCCACAACGAACGCTTAAAGTACGACGGCGGCCCGGTACCTTCCGCGGGGAAGGGACCGGGCCGCCGTCGTAAATGACACCCAAACTCCTGAGCGACACCCAACCCGACCCAGGACACCCACATCCGGGCGTCACCAACGAATATGCGCGTCCCCAGCAAACATGCGCGTCACTCGTCCCCGCGCTACGCCACCCAAACACGCGAACACCCTGCACAACAGGCCCCACAACGAGGAACTTCACGTTGCGAGGCCCGCTCTGCGCCCCCAAACACGCGAACACCCTGCACAACAGGCCCCACAACGAGGAACTTCACGTTGCGAGGCCCACTCTGCGCCCCAAAACACGCGAATACCCCGCACAGCAGGCCCCACAACGAACGCTTTAAGTACGACGGCGGCCCGGCGCCTTCCGCGGGGAAGGGCACCGGGCCGCCGTCGTAAATGACACCCAAACTCCTGAGCGACACCCAACCCGACCCAGGACACCCACATCCGGGCGTCGCCAGCAAACATGCGCGTCCCCAGCGAACATGCGCGTCACTCGTCCCCGCGTTGCGCCCCAAAACACGCGAATACCCCGCACAACGGGCCCCACAACGAACGCTGAAAATACGACGGCGGCCCGGCACCTTCCATGGGAAGGCACCGGGCCGCCGTCGTCAGTCTTACTGCGGAACCTAGAGCGTTGCGTAAACTTCGCGCAGCAGCTTCGCGGTCTCGGACGGCGTCTTGCCGACCTTCACGCCTGCAGCTTCGAGGGCTTCCTTCTTGGCCTGTGCGGTACCAGCGGAACCGGAGACGATGGCGCCGGCGTGGCCCATGGTCTTGCCTTCGGGAGCGGTGAAGCCAGCCACGTAGCCAACAACAGGCTTGGTGACGTTGGCCTTGATGAAGTCGGCTGCGCGCTCTTCAGCGTCGCCACCGATTTCGCCGATCATGACGATTGCCTTGGTCTCGGGGTCAGCTTCGAACGCGGCCAGGGCGTCGATGTGCGTGGTGCCGATGATGGGGTCGCCACCGATGCCGATCGCAGTGGAGAAGCCGAGGTCACGGAGTTCGTACATCATCTGGTAGGTCAAGGTACCGGACTTGGACACGAGGCCGATGGGGCCCTTGCCCGTGATGTTCGCAGGGGTGATGCCAACCAGGGCCTCGCCCGGGGTGATGATGCCGGGGCAGTTCGGTCCGATGATGCGCGTGACCTGCTTGCCGTCGGCGTCCACCTTGGACTGGGCCAGTGCCCAGAACTCTGCGGAGTCCTGAACCGGAACACCTTCGGTGATGACAACCACGAGGCCGATGCCGGCTTCGATGGCTTCAACCACGGCGTCCTTGGTGAATGCCGGCGGAACGAAGACGATGGAGACGTCAGCGCCGGTTTCAGCCATGGCTTCCTTGACGGTGCCGAAGACAGTGATTTCCTTGTCGCCGTGCAGGACCGTGGTGCCGGCCTTGCGGGCATTGACGCCACCAACAATGTTGGTGCCGGCCTTGAGCATCAGGGCGGTGTGCTTGGTGCCCTCGCCGCCGGTGATGCCCTGAACGATGACCTTGGAGTCCTTGTTGAGGTAGATAGACATTGTCGCGTCCCTTTACTTAGCTGCGTTGGCGAGCTCGGCGGCCTTGTCGGCGCCCTCGTCCATGGTGGCGGCCAGGGTTACCAGCGGGTGGTTGGCCTCGGTCAGGATGCGGCGGCCTTCCTCAACGTTGTTGCCGTCGAGGCGAACAACCAGCGGCTTGTTCGCGGAAGAACCGAGCTCGGCCAGTGCACCCACGATGCCCTTGGCAACAGCGTCACACGCGGTGATGCCACCGAAGACGTTCACGAACACGCTCTTGACCTGGGAGTCGCCCAGGATAACGTCCAGGCCGTTGGCCATGACCTCGGCGGAAGCTCCACCACCGATGTCCAGGAAGTTGGCGGGCTTGACGTTGCCGCGGTTCTCGCCGGCGTAAGCAACGACGTCGAGGGTGGACATCACAAGACCGGCGCCGTTGCCGATGATGCCTACTTCGCCGTCCAGCTTGACGTAGTTGAGGTCCTGCGCCTTGGCCTTGGCCTCGAGGGGGTCAGCTGCGTCCTTGTCTTCCAGCGTTGCGTGGTGCACGTGGCGGAAGTCGGCGTTCTCGTCCAGGGAGACCTTGCCGTCGAGGGCAACGATGTCGCCTGCTCCGGTGCGGACCAGCGGGTTGACCTCAACCAGGGTTGCGTCTTCCTTCTTGAAGACATCCCAGAGCTTCAGAATGACGTCGGCGACCTTGCCGCGCAGTTCTTCAGCGAAGCCTGCAGCTGCGACGATCTCGTCAGCCTTGGCCTGGTCGATGCCCACAGCCGGGTCGATGGCGATCTTGGCCAGGGCCTCGGGACGCTCGACAGCAAGCTGCTCGATTTCCATGCCGCCTTCAACCGAGCACATGGCCAGGTAATTGCGGTTGGCACGGTCCAGGAGGACCGAGAAGTAGAATTCCTCGGCGATGTCAGCACCCTGGGCGATCATCACCTTGTTGACGGTGTGGCCCTTGATGTCCATGCCCAGGATATTGGTGGCGTGCTCAAGTGCCTCGTCGGCAGACTTGGCAACCTTGACGCCGCCGGCCTTGCCGCGGCCACCAACCTTAACCTGTGCCTTGACGACTGTTACGCCGCCGATCTTCTCGGCAGCTGCCTTCGCTTCTTCAGGAGTGTGCGCCACGATGCCGGCGAGCACGGGTACACCGTGCGCTTCGAACATATCGCGCGCCTGATATTCAAACAGGTCCACGGTTTAGTGTCCTTCTACGTCGAAGTAGTTTTCTGTTCAGCCGGGAACCGCGATGACCGCGATAGCCAGCTGCGGAGAGTACGCGGTAACAACCAGGATTGAAGCCGGTCACATTGCGTAAGGTCCTCTCGGAACTTTAGCCCTTTGAGGAGTCCCGCCAGCTACACAGTACCCGTTAAGTGAGTAACCTTACACTTCTATCGTATGTAGAAAAACCGCATAATCACGCGGATTTTGGGTTCTTCCGGATCCGTGCAAAGCCCATCAGAAGCCTTCCTTCAGGCTCCCGCGGACCGTCTTGCCGCCGTCGGAAACCAACTGGTAACCCTCACGGCTGACGAAGAACGCCACGCCCCCGGAGACGTTTCCGCAGGCTACTCCCCCGTTGTAGGCAGAACACCGCAGGCCGTTGCGTTCGATGTTCTGGCCGTCGGCCAGCTCGCGAAGCTTGGAGATGGGACCGTTGCGGCTGCCCTTGGGTCCGAACTCCGACTCCATTTGTGTTACGCCGGAACGACACGAGCCGTAGACGGCCTTGTCCGGAGTGAGGAGCGCTGTTCCGCCAAGGTAGCCCAGCCCGGTGCCTGCGCAATCGTCCGCCATGTCGTCAAGCTCAGCCTTGGCGTACGCGGCAAGTTCGCAGTGCACCACCGGCACTACCGCGAATTTGTTGTTGGCTGCGTCCGAGTAGCTGTTGGCCTCGTACGGGAGGTTGAGGTGGCCGCCCCTTGAGGACGTCATGGCGCACACGATGTTCCGGTCCCCGGTGACGAAAGCTGTGACGTCCTCGCCCGCAGCCAGAGTGGTCTGCTCAGAGACAGGTACCTGCTGCAGTTGCTCCAGCGGCGGCAAAGGGGCAGGCGGAACGTAGTCCGGGTCCTTGGTGGCGAAGGAGCAACCCGACACCAACACCAGGAGCAAGGCGGCCAGAATCCCCCACACTGTGCGACGCATGGCACCAATTATGCCGTGCGGCCTCATGCATCAAGCTTGGTCAGCGGCGCATAACGCAACAACAGGCGCTTCTCGCCGACGTCGAACTTCACCTTCGCGACCGTCTTGTCGCCCGCACCTTCGACGCCGAGCACCACGCCGTTGCCGAAACTCGTGTGGTTGACCTTGTCCCCCACCACTACGGAAATGACTTCCTTCTGTGGCTGCACCCTGTTGCGTGCGACGGCGGCAGGAACGTCGGCGTCGAACCCTGCGGTTGGGCTCGCGGCCACACCGCGGGAGGTACCCGCACCCCAGAACGAACCACCGTAACGGTTGGAACCGATGGGAGCACTCCCCCATCCGCCCGCCTGCCGGCTCATGACTTCGCGCTTCCACTCCACGAGTTCGGACGGAATCTCTTCGAGGAACTGGCTGGCCGGGTTGTACTGGCTTTGGCCCCACATGCTGCGGACCTCCGAGCGCGTGACGTAGAGCCGCTGGCGTGCCCGGGTGAGCCCCACGTAGGCCAGCCGGCGCTCTTCTGCCAGTTCCTTCGGGTCCGTGGCCGAGCGCTGGTGCGGGAAAATCCCGTGCTCCATGCCGGTCAGGAAGACCACAGGGAACTCAAGGCCCTTTGCTGTGTGCAGAGTCATCAGCGTGACAACTCCCATGCGCTTGGCTTCTGCCACCGCAGCATCGATGTCCGCGCCGGGAGCGTCCGGAATCTGGTCGGCATCAGCCACCAGGGACACCTGTTCCAGGAACTCGCCCAGTGAACCCTCCGGGTTGTCCCTTTCGTACTCACGGACGACGGCTACAAGTTCGGCAAGGTTCTCTACCCGCGATTCGTCCTGCGGGTCGGAACTGGCGCGCAGTCCGGCGAGGTAGCCGGTCTGTTCCAGGACTGCCTCGAGGGCTGCAGCCGCGCCGGATCCGGAGGCGACTTCCGCGAGGTCGTCCAGGAGCTTCACGAAGCCGAGGACAGCGTTGACCGAACGCGTGGCCATGCCCGGCGCCTGGTCCGCCCGACGTGCCGCAGCCATGAAGGATGTCCGCTCGCGCTCGGCAAGGGCGGCGACGGCACCCTCGGCACGGTCGCCGATCCCTCGTTTGGGTTCGTTGAGCACGCGGCGTAGGTTGACGTCGTCGTCCGGGTTCACCAGGACGCGCAGGTACGCCAGGGCGTCCTTGATTTCCTTGCGCTCGTAGAAGCGGGTGCCGCCAACAACCTTGTACGGCAGGCCCACGCGGACCAGGACGTCTTCAATGGAGCGCGACTGTGCGTTGGTCCGGTAGAAGATGGCAACGTCTCCGGGACGCAGGCCTTCCTCGTCCTGCAGGCGGTCGATTTCCTTGGCAATGAACTGGGCTTCGTCGTGCTCGTTCTCGCCCACGTAACCGATGATCTTCTCGCCATCGCCTTCGGCCGTCCACAGCCGCTTTTCCTGGCGGTTGGGGTTGCGGGAGATGACGGAGTTTGCTGCGCTGAGGATGTTCTGCGTGGAACGGTAGTTCTGCTCCAGCTTGATGGTGCGCGCGTTCGGATAGTCGGCTTCGAACTCCACAATGTTGCGGATGTCCGCACCGCGGAAGGCGTAGATGGACTGGTCCGAATCACCCACCACGGTCAGTTCGCTGGGTTGGACCTCCGTGTCAGTGCCCAGGCCCACGATCTCCCTGACCAGCGCGTACTGTGCATGGTTGGTGTCCTGGTACTCGTCCACCAGGACGTGCCGGAAGCGCCGCCGGTAGGACTCCGCGAGCGCAGGGAAAGCCCGGAACATGTAGACGGTCTCTGCGATGAGGTCGTCGAAATCCATGGCGTTGGCCTGGCGCAGGCGTTGCGTGTAGCCCTTGAAGACATCAGCCACGGCGGTTTCGAAGGGGTCATTGTGATTCGCCGCGGAGGAGTAGGAGTCGGCGTCGATGAGCTCGTTCTTGAGGGCCGAGATCTTGTGCTGGATGGCCTTGGGCGCGAACTTCTTGGGATCGAGGTCCAGGTTCTTGGCCACCAGGGTGATGAGGCGCAGCGAGTCGGCGGAGTCGTAGATGGAGAAGTTCGAGTTCAGGCCCACGTTGGCGGCCTCGCGCCGCAGGATACGGACACAGGAGGAGTGGAAGGTGGAGATCCACATGCCCTTGGCCCGCGCTCCCACCAACGCTTCAATGCGCTCCCGCATCTCGGCTGCTGCCTTGTTGGTGAAGGTAATGGCAAGGATTTCGCCGTGATGTGCCCGTTTGGTGGCGATGAGGTAGGCGATGCGGTTACTGAGCACACGCGTTTTGCCCGAACCTGCGCCTGCAACGATGAGCAGCGGACTTCCGGCGTGCTTGACTGCCTCTTCCTGCTGCGGGTTCAGCCCTTGGAGCAGGGCATCGGCAGAGGGGAGCCCGGGCGTGCCCGGGTTGCCCCATCCCCCTGAGGCAGGAGCGTCCGACTGGCCGCCGCCGCCCTCCTGAAGACGGGGACCCGGCGCACCACCACCTGGGCGTGATAGCTCCGGGGCAGCCTTGACTGCGGCTTTGGTGCCTGCTTTGAAGGGTCCGTCTGCGTAGGGGTCAAACAACATATCCATGGTGCCTACCAGTCTAGGCGGTGCCCCCGACACTATAGGGCGGTACGTCCACGGCCCCGGGGCCAACCACCGGAATCTACTGCCGCGGGTCCTCCAGCAGCCATCCGCCGGCAGTGAGCCGCTCCCGGAGTCCCAGCCTCGTCAGGGGCTCGGGACCGTCCTGGAACTTCCGGCGCACTGACGCCAGGTGTTTCTTCACACCATCCACGGAGATACCCAGCAGCTGGGCTGTCTCCGCCATGGTCCCGGCCTCTCCTCCGAGGTAGACGGAGACCACTTGGTGCTCCCTGGCGGACAATTGCGGTTCCCCCCGGCCGGCATCCATGGCTGCGGCCACTTCAGGGGTGATGTGTTGCAGTCCTTGCGCTGCGCGCCGGAGCGCGGTTTCCACCACACTCGCGGAGGCTGTCTTGGGGATGTAGGCCATGGCGCCGGCCGCCATGGCCTGGCGCATTACGGCAGGGTCAAGGACTGAACTGCACACCACAACCTGCGGGCCGGAGGAAAGGATGGCCTGGATCTTGGCGCGCAGCGGGACCTGGTCACCCAGGAGAACGTCCAGGATAACGACGTCGGACAGGGCACCCAGGCTTGCTGCGGCTTCGGCCCAGGAGGCGAACCGGCCAACCACACGGATGCCCGTGGTGTTGTCCTGGAGCCACTGGGAAAGCCCTTCGAGCAGGACGGCGTGGTCCTCCACGATGTCCACTTCGATCGTGGGTTGGGACACCGGGTATCGCACTTAAATCGGTCCTCCCCGCATATGATGCTGGCTAAGTGGTCATCATATTCCGATGACGGGTTTGGGGGAGACATTCATGGGGGCATGGATAACGCGGCTGGCAACCTGCCGGCCCGCGTTGGAGCGCTCGGACCTGCTGGCCAGATCCGGGACGGTAATGAGCTTCGTTTTCGTGGCGGCCTCCTGGCTATACCTGTTTCCGATCATGGGCGGACCCCTGTGGCACCGGGCCTTGGCGTGGGTGCTCGTGATGATGCTGGTGATGTGCTTCGCTACGATGCTGCGGACCGATTTCTGGCCCCTTCGGCTGATGATCGTCGTGGGCCTGATCGCCCTGTCCGAACTCCTGGCAGGAGTCAGCTACCGCCAGGATTCGGACTCGCTGCTCCTGGCGCACAGCCTGCTGATCGGTGCCAGCTCCACGGTGGCCTTGTCCTTGCGAGCTTCTTGGCAGTCGGCGGTCTATACGGCGCTGCTGGCCGTCCTGGTATTTGGGCATACCATCGCGACATCAATCCTGCATCGCCTCGGTCCCATCACCTTCTCGATTCTTGTGGGATTCTGGCTCATCATGCTCGCCATCCGTCACTCAGCGCCCAGGGCCCTGGATATTTTCCTGCGCGACCAAGCCGTGAAGGCGGAATCCCTTGCTGCCCAGGCGGTCGTCCGTGACCGGACCAGTGCTGCCGCCCATGACGCCCGATTGCTTCACGACACCGTGCTGCGGGGGCTGACCCTCTTGGCCCGGGGCGGCGCCGGGTTGGCTCCGGAGGACTTCCGCAGCATGTTCGCCGCTGGGGAGTACGACGGCGTCGGATCAGGTCACCGGAGCCCCGGCACCCTGGCGGAAGCCACCACGCTGGACGGCCGGCGCGCGGCCCTTGGCAGCGGAGGCGGGCTGGCCGTCGTCGAGTCTTCCACTGCCGCTGACGTGGCGTCGTTGCTGAAAGAGCGGGCCCGCGAACACAGCCGGAACGGCTTCACCGTGGACGTTTTCGGCGAGGGCGGAACCCTGCCGCCGGATACCTTGCGGGCGGTTGCTGATGCTGCCGGGGAATGCATGGTCAATGCGGCCCGGCATGCCGGGAGCGATCACGTGGATGTGCTCATTTCGCGCACAGGTCCTGTGGTGTCGGTCCTCGTCAGCGATGCGGGCCGCGGATTCGACCCCGGGTCCCTCCCGGCGGAGAGCTTCGGGGTGAGGCATTCGATCATTGAGCGAATGGCACAGGTCGGCGGGAACGCCAGGCTGTTGTCGACACCAGGGCGTGGAACCACTGTTGTCCTTGAGGTCGAGGCGGCATGAACCGATTCCTTCCGGATGTACACGTGGCCACTGCCGGTCCCCTTTTCCTGTCCCGGGGCATCCTGGTGAGCATCAGTCTGACGCTCTGGATATTCTCGGCCATGACGCAGATGGTGTCCTTCGACGGGAGCAGCCTTGATCGCTCAAGGTTTGCTGCCGTGGCCCTCGACCTCATTGGCTGCTGCGCGGCTTTCCTGGCGTCTGGGCCGGCAACGCCCCGCAGGCATCTTCCCTATGTGCGCCTGGCCTGGCTGGCCACGTCCATTATTTCGGGCGTGATGACGGCCCAAGTGGTGACGCTGGGCTCGGGCTATCTGGCCCTCGCCTTCAACGTCATGCTGGGGTCGGCTTTGGTCTTCCTTGTCTGCATGCGGTGGGACCTGATGGGTTTCATGCTCCTGTCGGCCGCCAACTCGGTCCTGAGCAGCTTCTACTACGCCACCACTCCGAGATTCGGGTCCGGCGAGGGCCTGCTGATTTTCTTCATCACGCTTATCCCGGGGCTTTTGGGCGCTTTGTTCGTCGTGGGAATCCGGAGCCGCATGGAGGAACAGCTCGCCCGGCATTCCGCCCAGGCCATGACTGCCCTGACCAGGCAGGCTGATACCCGCAGTTCGGCCTACACCGAGGAGCTGTCAGCCACACACCATCAGATCCAGGAGCTGTTTGCGAGGGCAGCCCGGAGCGAAAGCCACCCGCTGACGCCGGGCCTGGCGGAGGAAGCCCAGTGGCTCGCCTCGCGGTTGCGTGCCCAGTTGATGGTGGCACAGGGCAGCGACTGGTTGTCGGAGTCCTTGGTGCTGGCCGGCCTGGACTCCACGGCCACTGTGACGGCCCAGCCGGACCTCCTTCAACGTATCCCGCAGGCACAGCGCCCGGCACTCCTCGCTGTCACCATGCTGCTGCTGAAGCCGGTGCCGGACGGGCCGCGCCAAGGCAGCAGTTTGCCCGGAAGGGTACATGTCTATGTGGAGCCGCATGTGAACGATCATTTGCTGATTACCTGGCGTGTGACCGGACTCAATCCGAACCGCTGCACCCCCGCGTTGTGGAGCGAGGTGGAAGCCCTGGGTTCGCCACGCGTTCACACGGACCCCGGAGGAGCCAGCATCATTGTCCCCATCAAGGCACCCAAGCCATGGTGACGCGCCTGATGGTGGTGGACCAGCACCAATTGATGATCGATACCTTGGATGCGTGGTTGCGCCGCAACGCCCCGGACCTGGTGGTCGCGGCGGGCTTCACTACCGTTCCCACGCAACTCCAGCAGGAGGCCTTGGGCGGCCTTTCGGTGACGGTGGCTGTCCTGGGTACCCTCGATCGCCGGGAAAAACTGGTCCCGGCAGTTCAACAGCTGGTGCGGGCCGGATTGCGGGTGGTAGTCCTTGCCACCGCCCTGGACCGCTGGGATGCGGGCGCGGTCCGCTCTGCCGGTGCCTTGGGTTATGTGCCCAAGGCAGCCGGCCCCCGGCACACGGAACTCGCCCTCCGCGCCGCTGCATCCGGACAGGAATATCTGCATCCTGACGTCCTGGCCGGTCATGACAACAGCACACCGCTGCGCATCACACTTTCACCCCGGGAACAGCGTCTTGCCGAGCTGTACCTCGGCAGTGACGCCATGTCCGTTCGTGGCGTTGCGGATGCCATGGGAATCAGCGAGCAAACAGTCAAGGCGCACCTTCACCGGATCCGGCAGCGCTACGCCACGGCCGGCATCAAGCTCGGCAATGTCATCAGCCTCCGCAAGCAGTTAAGCAACGATGGCTGGATCAGCTGACCCTTGCTGTGCCTTGGCCCGCCGGCCCCTGCGCTTTCGCGCCGGCACCTTCCCCGGATCCGAAGCCAGGATGCTGATCAGGGCCACCAGCAATGGCCCGCACAAAGCCGCCATGTAGCCCGCAATGATCATCTGCTTGTAAATTTCGGCCTGGCCGCCATTGAGCATGACGGCCCAGAACTGGAACCAGCATCCCAGCACCATGATGACCGCCAGCCTTCCCACGGCACTCCGCTTCCGGAAAGCCACGGCCAGGCCCAGCAGCAACGTCACCAACTGCATCCCGACGAAGGCCACCGGAGCAGCTTTTACGGCGCTGAACAAGCCCAACACCACGGGAAAACGCCGTTCCTTTTCATAAGGGCCATGATCGGAACCCTCAAGGTACGAGCCAACATAGCCCAGTTCCGGAGTCAGCATGGCAGTCACTCCGCGTTCGCCCATGGTGATGAGCCGTTCCGGATGCGTGGCGTAAAAACCGGCGATCGTGCCCAGGCTGATCTTCTCCTGGAACTGGGGGTACAGCGGGTTGTAAACAGCCGAACGTGTGGAGGCCACCGTAGTGTCCATGGAGTTGATGAAACTTGGGTCCAGCCCCAACCATTCGAGGTCTGCCTCAGGGGTTGGGCTGTACGGAAGAAGCTCCACAAAGACGGCGTTGTAAAGGTTCACTTCCGAGAAGCGCTTGGGTTGGACGTTGATGAATGCCACCGAAAACGCAACGATGAGCAGCACCGCCGTCGCGGGCAGCATTAGCGCGCGCCACTGTCGACCCCTGCCGAGCGCGCCGTCGGCCGGTTTGCCGTCGGACGGAGGCACGACGACGGCCGCCTCACCGTCCGCTGTGCCCCGCCGCCACGGCACCCAGAGCAGCGCCAGGGCAATAACGGGCAGCCACGAGACAGTTTGTGTTTTTGCCGCAACGGTAAAGACCGTCGCGAAGACGACCAGCAGCAAAGCCAGCCACCGCGGACCGCTGCCGTTCCAGTAGTGGAGCAGCGCAACGGACACGGCAAGAACGCCAAGGAAGGCCGCGGGTTCGCTGTAGGGCGAGACGAAGAAATCAGCGAAGACGCCGTCTGCCATCACCCCGGTGACCAGCGCGGCGATGAGGATACGGAACCAGGTCCGGCCAGGCAGCACGTTGATCAGGGCCGCGATCAGCAATCCGAAGACCACACAGCAGACGATTCCAACGGCACGGGTGTCCAGCCCCGGTCCCCAGCCCAGGAGGGGTGTCAGCAGTTTCCCCAACCACAGGAACAGCAGCTGGGAAGAGTAGTACGGCTCCCCGGTGCCGTTGGCGCCGCAGCCTTCACCGTAGAACTGGTGCGGGACCCAGGAAGGGTGGATGTACTTCGTGAACCCCGCGTAATCCCAGGGCCGTTGGTTCATGACCCCCAGGGAGCACAGCAAACCATGCCCCTCGCCCTGGTCCCCCATCCCCACAGGTTCCGGAATGAACAGCCGGACCATCATGAGGGCGGCCGCTACCAGCCCCGCGATCAGGGCCGCGCCGTGGACTGGTCCCAGCGTCAAGGTACCGGGACCGAAGGTCCTCGCAAAGTATCGTCCCAGGCTGCCGAGCGGACGGGCCTTGGTGCCCTTGCGTCCGCGCACAGGGGCAGGAGTGAACGTTCTCTGCGCTTTCCCGCCACGTTCACGGAGCTGCGTGGCGCTCCCGGATCCTTGATCAGCCATTGTTTACTGCTCCCCCGGTGACAGGCACGCGCACGGGAGCCAGGGTTCCAGTCACCAATTCCGGAGCTTCACCCGGTACTGGCTGCCGGGCGGAAGCCACGGCGCAGCGGACGGTCCGGGCAGTGCCCACCGTCCGGATGATGGGATGGACTGTGACGCCTGCCGGCAGTTTTTGCGTGCCGAGGAATTCGAGCGCATAGGGAAGGCAACGCGCTTCACGCGCCACGGGTGTTGCCAGTGACGCGTCCTGGGCGATCCATGCGCTGATGTCCTCCGCGGTATGGGGCTCCGAACACGGGACATCGGTTCCGTCGTCAGAAAGAACGCCGTCCTTGTATTCCTGCCGGTAGCAGAGCCGTACCGCTGCCGAGTGTGGTCCCGCCAAAGCATCCTTGAGGTCAAGGCCGGTTTCCTGCGGGGTGCCGTCTTGGTCCGTGACCGCTACGTCGCAACGAACCGCCCGGCTGCCGGCAGCCCAAGCGTCCCTGTCAGGGAAGTAACTGGTGACCGCCAGTCCGAAGGTCCCGTCCCTGTCGGACGCGGAGAGATAAGTACGCAGGTCCTCGCTGGTGCACAGCCGTTTGCCGGCAGCCTTGAGCTGCTGCTGGTTGGGACGTGACTCCTGGCGGGCCAGGGGTTCGGGCATCGTCGTGACCAGGAAAGTCTGGGTGGTGTGGCGTTCGGTGCAGGAAACAGGCGGGCTGGCTTCGCTGCTGGCATCGAATTCTTCCGGGGACACCACGGCATGGCAGAGTCCTGTTTCCGGACTCGCCGTGTCCACCCCTTGTTTTCCTTCATCACAGGCGGCCAAGGCTGCCGTTATCATCACCGCGGCCATGACGGCCGACGCCCGGAACAGACTACGAGGACGCACGCCGGCCCTTGCTGCGGGTCGCTGCACGGTCTTTGCGGACGACGGCGGCCCGGACCAGCACGATGATGGCCGCGACGAAGCCGAAAATCACCACGAAGGAACCCAGGAAGTGGTGCATGACATCGAATCCCTGCTGCCCCCAGCTCTGTTGCGCCGCTGCGATCATGAAATAGCGGGTTGCGTTGCTGATGCAGACTATGAGGAGTGCGATGAGGGCCGCGGGCATGAGCCGGGAGACGGGGATGCGTCCCATCAGGAAAAGAATCCCGGCGAGGCCTGCGATCGGCGTGAGGAGGACGGCGCTGGAGCACAGCCCGGTGACTTGGAGGGCGAAGGGCTGGCCCCCGCCCACATTGTGGAAAATGATGTCGCCCACGCTGTAGGAAGCCCCGCCGAGGACGCCGTCGAGAATGGCGGACATGAGCCAGGCTTCGGCTGCCCTGATGTGCTCCTGCTGCAGCATGGCCGCAGCCGCGGCAGCGATGAAGACCAGCCCGATGAGACCCCCGCCACGGGCCTTCCGTACGGGGATCGCACGGGGTCCGGTGGGGACGCTGATGTTGCCGGCTTCGGCGCTCATGGCCACTAGGCTTCCTTCGCTAGGAGTTTGACGTCTGTCTCCTGGTTGCGGCGGGTCTTGGCCCACCCCTGCCGTCCTGTGATGAGGCGGTAGGTTGCCCTGAGCACCGTGACGTAATTCTGGTACATGTAGAGCCAGTAGCCGAAGCCCCAGAGGACACCGAGCATGAAGTTCTTCTCCGGTGTGACCTGCTTCCGGTACACCAGGCCCCACAGCGCGAACGGCAGCACGCCTGTTGCGAAGATCAGGGGAATGATGAACCATGCCGCACTGATCCAGGCGCCAAAGCTGCCCATGGTCAATGAGCCCTGCGCCACCATGGTGATAAACAGCGTTGGCCACAGGACCAAGCCGAGAATCTGGATGAAAGGCTGGACCAGGAAGTAGCTGGATTCGATCGCGCCGACGTTGCTGAAGTAGGGCGATTCGAAGATCCGCTTGAGGTAGACGCTGCACTGCATGCCGCCGTGGCACCACCGCGTGCGTTGCGTGAGGAGCCTGCGGAGGTCAGGGAGTGCTTCCTGGGCTACGTGGGTGTCATGCATGTAGACGGTCTTGTAACCACCCAGCATGATGTGGATCGCGAGTTCGTAATCTTCAAGGAGCGCCCCGTGCCATGGCTGGCCGGACGTCCTGGCGATGACATCCAGGGCGGACAACCGCGTGAACTGGCCGTTGCCGCCCAGGCCGACCGTCAGGGTGTGCCGCCGAAGGGACTGCATGGCCGCGATGGTGGTGCGGAACTCCATGTCCTGCATCAGGACCAGGTACCGTCCGAAGGACTTCCTGAGACGCTGCATCCCGGTGCCGCCTTCGAGGGCCGGGTCCTGCAGGTTGGACATCCAGACGGCGGTTTGGGCGGCGCCGACTTCCGGGTCACCGAACGCCAGGGGACCAGCCGCCTGACGGAACGCATTGTCAGCCAGGTGGCCATCGGCGTCGACCACCAGGACAATCACCGACGACCGGTCGACGTCGGCGGGCAGCCAACCGTCCAAAGTGCGGTAGGCCGCGTTAAGCGCATCTCCCTTGCCGGTGCGGGCCAGTGGCCGGCGACGGCGAACGAGGTGGATCATGGCGTCGCGCTCAGAGGCCGCGTCCACGATGTCGGCGGTGGCGTCGTCGCTGTCGTCATCGACAACCCATACGTGGGCCTGCGGGAATTGCCTGCGGAGCAATCCCAGGGTTTCGCCGATCACCACTTCTTCATCGCGGCACGGAATGAACACATGCCACGAGAAAGAGTCGGGATCGCCCTCGGGATCGGGTTTGCGCCGGAGGAAGGGCACCAGAATCACCAGGATGTACGACAGAAAAACCACCAGGAGCACAAAAGCCAGCGCCTGTGCGGATTCGAGTACCGACATTTACTTCCGATGCTTGGGCGAGGCCGGAAAGGCCCGGGAAAAATGGGGATGGCGGGACGGCCCGGAAAGAGCCGCCCCGCCGATGGTATTACGAGTTGGGATGTGCTCCCCGCTTTGCGGCTTTGAGCCTGCTGTTTCGCAGGACTACAAAACCGGTAATCAGCAGGGCTACCCCCACGAGGATGACCCAACCAAGGGTTGGGGCTCCCGTGACAGCGAGCGTGGTACCGCCGGCGGCGGTACCGCCTGCGGTCCAGTTATTGCCGTACATTGACTGTTCTCCTTTCGCCGTGCGTGATCGCCGGGGCGATCAGACAGCGGCTACCGCGGTGCGGCGGCGTGAGCGGACGAACAACCAGGTGAGCAGAGCCAGGAGGGCCACGCCACCGCTGATGGCCATGGTGTCGGCGTTGACCAGCGGGATCGCCGCTGCGTCAAGGTTGGGTCCGACGGTTGCGTTGGCCAGGTTGACGGTGGCGATGGAGCCGCCGGCAACGGCGATCTGCAGGGCGCGCTGGGTAAAGGCCCCCGACGGAGCGGTTTCCTGGACGTTGACCTTGGCCGAAACGAGGGCGGTCAGCGCGGTGCTCAAAGGAGCCACAACGCTGGTAGCAACTGCTCCGGTCACGCCGTTCAGGGTGGTGGTCAGGACAGACAGGGCAGGTCCTGCGACGAGCTGGGCGATCGGTCCAAGACCGTTCACGGCGGCCGTGGCGGTTGCCAGGGTGCTGCTGACGATGGAGGTCAGCTTGTTGGCAACAGCCTGCGGCAGGAACGAGATCAGGTCGGTTCCGGCCGGCAGGGAGTTCAGGTCCGGCACGCCGGCAACGGCCAGCAGGTCTGCCTCGGTGATGGAGATGGTTCCACCGGCCACCGGGTTGGCCACCGTGACGCCCAAGGGGGTCAGGACGGCGTTGGCCGTGTTGATGGCGGTGCTGATGGTGCCTGCGACGCCGCCAATGACAGTGCCGCCGACTTCAGCCGAAACGCCGGCCAGTGAGTAGGCACCCTGGGGGGCTGCACCCTGGTCCTTCTTGGCTGCCGCCGCGAGGGTGGCCACCTGAAGGTTGACGTTGACCAGGTCCGTGCCACCGAGGATGGCTGCAGTGCCGAGGCTGACGCGGGCTGCCGGGATGGCAGGATCGCCGGACGTGGGAAGGCCGCCGGGCAGGGTCACCAGACCGGGAGCGCCGCTCACGGTACCGGAGAATGCTTCCGAGGAACCATCGTTGACTGCCTTGCCGTACTGGCTGACAGCACCAACCTGGATGATGCCGTTGTTCTGGAGCAGCGGGATGTTGCCCGCGCCCACGTTGACGACGCCGAAGACTGCGCTGAGATCCAGCGGGTCGGTGGCCTCAATGACTGCCGGGCCGCTCGGCGGGGTGCCGATCTGCTGGGCAGTTGCTGCTCCGTTGGATGCCAGGTTGGCAAAGTTCGGAAGTGTCAGGACAGAACCATCGATGATCTGTCCGCTGCCCACCGAGATGACGTCGGTGGGCGCTGCGTTTGCGGCTGGTGCGGCCACGAGGCCGATTGCCAAGGCCGATACGGCGGTGACGCCGACGGCTGTGGGCCACAGCTTGCTCTTGCTGTTCAAGTATTTCCCCCTTGCGAACGCTGCAGGACAGGGCTGTTCTGCAGCTGAGACCGTGGGGGCAAACGCCCCCCGGTGCAAAATAACAAGGGGAATGGGGCCAGGTCCGCGGGGGTACCCGAAGGGGTTAACCGGCGTCCTGGTTCTATAGTTGTTCTATTTACTGAGTTGCTGTCAGTCCGGCAGTTCCAGCTGGAAGCCGCACTGACACCGCAGCAACTTCGTGCCGACGTCGACTGCCGAAGCGTCGCCGCCGGGTTCGTCGGTCGACAAGGGCGCGTAGATGCTCTTGACGTTGGAGCCTGCCAGGGACATTGCTTCGCCGCAATGGAAGTACTCTCCTGCGAAGCGGAGCAATCCCTCCAGCGAGCGCACCTTGTTCAGGACCGCTGCCACATCACGGAACCGTGCCCTGTGCAGGTAGTTGCCTTGGCATTTGCGGCAGACGTACCCGACCTGGACCTGCAGTTCGCCCGGATGCGGCGGCAGGGACTCGATGGATTCGATGGCAACATTTTCGTTCGTTCCGCAGTGCGGGCAGCCAAGGGGCCGCATGTCTTGCGTCAGCCGTGGAAGGCTGGGACCACCAATGCCTTGCATGGCGTCTCCTGGGGCTCGGCAGCTGACCGGTCAGCACCTGGGCAGCGGGACGAACCATTCGTCCCAGTACAAGGAAACCATTACTAAGGCTACTTAGCAATACCTTGCGGGGTACGTTGGCGGCAGCTAGGCGAACTGCGGAACCGAGGTGAGCGCGGCACCCAACTCGCGGACCGCCGTCGGGCTTCCGGCAACGAACCAGTTCATCCCGTTGACCTTCACGACGGCGGTGTCCCCGCCGGCCGCGCGAACGATCGCCTTGCCGGGCAGCCAGTCCCATTCGGGGCAACTGTGCTGGAACCAGCAACCGAGTTCGCCATCGGCCACCCGGCCCAGGTCACAGGAACCTGAGCCAAACATCCGCAAGGAGGCGGCGGTGATGGCGGCCGCGTGCCACGGCATGGCCGTGCGCGGATCCGCGAGCCAGGTCGGATGGATGTACGTGGCTGCGCAAATCCCGGCCACCGAAACATCGCCGGAACCGGAAATGGGTTCTCCGTTGAGCGTCGCCGCCTGGTCCTCGCCGCCCAGCCAGAGCTTGTCCAGTTCGGGCTGGTAGATCGCCCCCAGCAACACCGACGGGTCCACCAACGGGATGCCGGACTGGCCACTGTGGGCGGTGTCATCACGCTTCAAGGCAATGGCCGAGCACCAGTAGGTAGAGCCGTGCAGGAAGTTGTAGGTGCCATCAACGGGGTCGATCACCCAGGTCCGTCCGCTGGTCCCGGCCACCGAGGCACCCTCTTCACCAAGGATGCCGTCCTCCGGCCGGCAACGGCGCAGTTGCTCCAGGACGTAGGCCTCGGCTGCGTGGTCGGCTGCGGTGACGACGTCCGAGACGGACGTCTTGCGTTCGCCCTGCAACCCGCCCATCCGCATGAGCAACGCCAGTTGCCCCGCTTCCCGGACCAGGGCGCTGGCCAACTGGTAGTCATCAAGTGAAGGATCGAGTTCAGTTGCGGTGTGCCTGCCGGTGGTCATGGATCTAGCTTAGGTGGCGGGATAATGAATGACATGGCCAAGACACCAGCTCAGCGGATCAAAAAGCACGGAGCGAAGGCAGTGGTTCCCAACAACACACTGCCTCCCGTGATCAACAGCACCACCGCGCGGACGCCGCAGAAGGCACAAAGCAACTCTAGGTTGATCGTGATTGCCGGCGTGGTGGCCAGCCTGTTCCTCTTCTGGTACCTGCACCTGTTGACCCTGAACCAGATGACCCAGCTTTCCGGCGGGCTGGCAATGCCGGACTCCCTGATCGGCGGTTTCTCCCCGGACTACATCGCCCAACTGCGCGCAGCCATGGATGACGCGGCACGCGGCCAGCTCAACTACGTCCACAAGACGGCCGGCACGCTGTTCCCATTGATCTTCGGCTTCAGCTGGCTGCTGCTCATCGGCACCAACGTGGCGCGGAAGTCCTGGCGCTGGGCCATGTGGGCCGCTCCCCTGCTTTTTGCCGTGGCCCACTTGTGGTCGAACGTGGCCATTGATTCGGTGCTGGCCGCAGAGACGCCCGACGCCGGTTCGGTCGCCGTGGCATCGGCCGTCACCGTTGCCTCCTGGGTACTTTTCCTGGTGAGCCTCGTGTGTGGCGTCGTCGCCGTCTTCCTGGGAAAGAAGCGCGCGTCCTGAAACGGGGGGCCACCTCCCCGCCCCCGCCCCCGCAGCAACCGTTGAGGATAGCTCTCCCCATTCCGCGTCCCGGCCCGCCCGGATAGTGTTGCGCTTGCCGCCAAGTGCTGGCGCGCAGTAAGTGGATCTTGGGGGATCAATGGGGGAAATTCACGTCGATGCGAGGCTCAACATCGTTGAGCTCAGCGGAATCGCCTGGGCAGAAACTGTCCGCAGGGCGGCCGAAGCAACGGGCAGCGAGGCCGACGCCGCCGCCTTTCCGGAGTACTTTCCACATCCGGACGCGCACCACCAGGACGCCGGGGACGAACTTCGCCGTGCCGGCATCCTCGATGCGCAGGGCACCTTGTCACCGCAATGGATACTGGCGGTTACCCTCGCTGTATCGGCACCCCTGACGGCCACCACGGTGGTGCAGTTCCAAGACCAGTCCATCCACAGCAGGGCCGGCCTGGCAGGAGGGCGGGGCGTCGCCGTCTCCTATCGACGCCGTATAAGCCACCAGCCAAACGGTGTGGTGGTGACGGAAGTCCGCAACGCCGTCGAGGTTTCCTTCTTCCAGGAGGAAAATGCGTGGGCTGCCCTCAGCCGCCATTTTCCCCGGTTCCATCAGCTGGAGCCGCTGCCCGAAGCGACGCCGCAGGCGGTAGCGGCCAACACCAGCTGCACCATCCACCTTGACGTGTCAGGCCACCTTGATGTTCCAGGCACTCCGGCGCCAGGTTCCCGCCCCTATACCAGCCGGCGCGTTTGGACCGTCGCGGACCAGCTGTACTCCGTTGACCAGCTGAACTCCGTGGAAACCGGGTCAGGACAGAACCCCGCGCCCGCCCTGACCGCCGTTCCATCCACGGACCCCGGGCTCGAATTCGCCTGGTCCCTCCTGGGAGCAAAGGAATACCTTGGCAGCGCCGCCGGTCGGAGCGTGCGCTCATGAGCCTTTACGGAATGGATGTGGAGGGCGGGCGACGCCTCAGCAAAGAGTTTGCCCGCAGCAGCCAACGCCTGCTGGACCTGAGCGGCAACCTCACTCCCTTGATCACCGGTGTGGACTGGCACGGCGATGACGGGAAGCGCTTCACGCAGGAGTGGATGGCCTACCGCAGCCAGCTCATCGCGGCAGGGCATGCGCTCGCCGCCGCCTCCAGTGCCGTGCAACGCAACGTCGACGAGCAAATGGCCGCCAGTACCACCGCGGCCGGCTCCGGGAATCCGTCCGTCCTTGACCGGCTCCTGGACGCCGCCGCCGGGGAGGCTGGGGACCTGTGGGATGCCAGCGGAAAAGTCACCAGCCTGTTGGCAGGCACTGCGTCCACCATGTGGAACCTTGCCCAGGACCTGGCTCCCCTCCCTGTGGGGAACCTCATGGATGCCGAGGAAAACCGTGCCTCGCGGCTGGGCGACTTCGTGAACATGGGCTGGGGGTGGCTGACCTCGGGCGAGCCACCGTCGATCACCCAGCTGGTGTCCAACGGAGTGCTGTTCGTAGCGGCGACACTGAACACAGCCGCGACGGTGACGAGTTTCGGCTTCCACAATCCGCATTTGATGGATGACGGCAGGCCGGTGGCCGGCGAGCCCAACCCCCTGAGCGTTGGCAAACCCGGAACCGCCGACGTGAACGGCAGGCCGGTCACGCCCGTGCCGTCAACCATCAGCTCCGTCCTGGCCGCCACCGACGCAGCCTACGCCGACGCAGGAATCGCGGGCACGGAAGATACCGGGATCCGGATCACCACAGTCGACAAGCCGGGCAGTCCCCCTGCCTACATCATCAGCATTCCAGGAACCACCCGGTGGATGCCGGACGGCGCGGCCAACCCCACCGATCTCACCGGGAACCTTGAACTTGCCGGTGGGAACCTGTCCACTGCCGCCCAAGCGGTCCGCATCGCCATGGAGAAAGCCGGCATTCCCCAGGACGCACCGGTGATGCTGTCAGGTCATTCGCAGGGCGGCATGATCGCCACGGCCTTGGCATCCGACAGCAGCTTCACCGACAGGTTCAACGTCACCAACGTTGTCACGTACGGATCGCCGGTGGATTCGGCCCCCATCCCGGCATCCATCGACGTCCTGGCCCTTCAGCACGCCGGTGACCCCGTCCCGCAGGTGGACCTGGCGGATGCCACTTTGCTTCCCGGCGGCAGCATCACCACGAGCCGGGACAACAACGCCCTGGTGGTGACGCTGCCCAATCCGGACATCGACCCGGGATTCGCCGGAATCAGCTACCACGACTCCTACCGTTACGTTGACTCGGTAGCGCAGCAGGAAGCCGGGGGTCCCATCGCCCAGTACAGTCAAAAGGAATCCACCCAGCAGTTCCTCACAAGCGATGCCGGCCAGGTGTCCTCAACCGTGTCCAACATCTCCCGAAAGCAGTGACCTTGAAGAAACTTCCCAAGCCGGTGCCGGCCCTGATCATCATGATGCTGATTCTGGGCATCACGGCTTGCGGTGTGGGTGGCCCGTCCAAAGCCGAGCGGCTCGGCAAGGACATGCAGGACGCTGCTGCGTCCGTGCCGGGAGTAAAGGACGCCCAGGTCCACGTGAACATGAATACGTCCGGCAACTTCATCACCGCCAAGCTCACAGGAACCGGCTCCGAGCACGCCGCGCTTGCACAGGCCCTGGAAGAGGCCCTCCCGGACATGCTGGAGAAGACCACGGACTTGGACTCGGGATCCTTCTCGGTCAGTATCTTTTCACCCGACGACTCGGTTTCGGTGGGTGCTGGCGACCTCGGCTACGCGGGAGGGACTTCACTCGTGGACTTCCGCGAGTACTTCCTCAATCGGCCCTGAGCGCTTTTTCGTTCCGTTCGTACCCGCTGGGCAATAACAAGGCCTGCAGTGGCCAGACCGATAGTGACCGGATACCCCATGAAGCGTTCCAGAGTTCCGGGCCGGGGTACATCCATCGCGGTGATGCCGCCAATGACCAGCGCCCCAAGGCAGAGAATCCCGCAGATTCCGAGGAACCAACTGACGGGGGTTTGCCTGAACCACAATACGGCCAGCAGGAGCAAGGCGAACCCTCCCCCAATGAAGAACATGAGAGCCCCTGCAAAATGCCACGGCGAGCCCAGGTCTTCGGGTACCAGTCCCACAATCACCGTGCCCACCCCCGCAACGCCCGTCAGGATCCGGATGGCGACCGCCATGATCCAGGGCACGGCCAGCACGCGGATGGGCGTTTCACCCTCCTGCGTCGCCCGGAAACGCCTTGCCTGGACTTCCGGCCTCGCCGCGACGCACAGGAGCCCGGCCGTCAGGAGGATTGCCCCGAGGACCAACGCCAGCCCCTGGACCACGAAAGAGGCATTCATCAGCCAATGCAAGGGCGAACAGACTGACCGGTCCTCATACAGTCCGCAGGAAACAGCGCCCAGGTCGCTGATGAAGCCCGTGGCCCTGCTGTAGGGCTCCGGACCGGCCCAAGCCTCGATCACAGCCGCCTCGGCCACGAAGTACTGGACGACGCTCAGTTGCGCCCATCCCCCAATATTTGCCCTGATGCTGCGGACATCCGGAAGGAACCATCCCGCCGGTGCCGACGCCGTTGCACGCCCGTTCATGGTGGCCAGCCTAGCTGTGTTCGGGCATCGCCCCGGCAGCTTGTATGCTTGTAGTCGTGTCCGGGCCCTTGAGCTCCAGCAGTGGGATTCCGAGCCATGGACACACAGGCCCTCGTAGCTCAGTGGATAGAGCACGGCTCTCCTAAAGCCGGTGTCGTTGGTTCGATTCCAATCGAGGGCACTTGAAGCACCAGCAGCGCATCCAGGACTTGCGGGCCTACCTGGCCGGCAGCTGGAGGGTGGAGCGAAACCTCCTGGACCGCGCCTCCGGCACCCGCGGAACCTTCACCGGCGTCGTGCACTACAGACCGAACCCCGACGGCGGCCTGGACTACCGCGAAGACGGCACCATGCACTGGCCCACCCACACCGGCCCCGCCTTCCGTGAATACGTCCTGACACCCGGCGCCGCACCGGACACCATGGACGTGTCCTTCCCCGACGGCAGGCCTTTCCACGTCATGGGATTCTCCGAAAAGGGCCACCAGGACAAGCACTGGTGCGATCCCGACGACTATCACGTCAACTACCGCTACGAGGGGCCGGATTCGTTCAGCTTCACCTGGGACGTCACAGGGCCCGCCAAGGACTTGCTGCTGGAATCGCATCTGGTCCGCATCGACGCCAGGAGGCATGAATGACAACAACGGACCTGATCGTGGTCAGCGCCGTGTGCGTCTACAACAACGAAGGGCAGCTGTTGACCGTCCGCAAGCGCGGCACGGACAAATTCATGCACCCCGGCGGCAAACCCGAACCGGGTGAAACCGCCGCCCAGGCCGCTGCCCGGGAACTGTCCGAGGAAGTCGGCATCGAGGTATCACCGGAGCAGCTGGAACCCCTGGGTGTCTGGCTCGCCGTAGCCGCCAACGAAGCCGCCACGAACATCGAAGCCACCGTCTTCACGGCGCCCGGAACCTGGGACGCGCACCCCTCCGCCGAGATCGCGGAAATCCGCTGGCTGGACCTCTCAGCACCCCTGCCCGCGGACCTGGCGCCGCTGCTCACGGACCACGTCCTTCCGGCCCTCAAGTAGCGCTAGAGCTCCGGGACAGCTTCCTGCGCCACTGCCGTGGCCTCCGCGAACTGGGTCTGGTACAGCTCGGCGTAGCGCCCGTCCGCCGCCAGCAGCTCGGTATGCGTGCCACGCTCCACGATCCTGCCGTCCTCAACCACCAGGATCGCGTCAGCGGCGCGGATGGTGGACAAGCGGTGCGCAATCACGACGGCGGTACGTCCCTCGAGCGCCTCACCCAGGGCCGCCTGCACGGCGGCTTCGTTGGTGGAGTCCAGCGCCGCCGTCGCCTCATCCAGAATCACCACGCGCGGCTGCTTGATGAGCAAACGTGCGATGGTAAGGCGTTGGCGCTCGCCGCCGGAGAGCCGGTAGCCACGCTCTCCCACCACTGTCTCCAGGCCATCGGGCAGGGAACGGATCATCGGTTCCAGGCGGGCGCGCCTGAGCACATCCCACATGTCGTCCTCGGTAGCATCCGGCCGTGCCAGGCGCAGGTTGGAGGCGATGGTTTCGTGGAACAGGTGGCCGTCCTGGGTCACCATGCCCAGCGTGTCGCGCAGGGAATCGAAACTGATGTCCCGCACATCGGCACCCGTCCGGGGCCCGTTCCCGCCCAGGCGCACTGCTCCGGAGTCGACGTCGTACAAGCGGGACAGCAGCTGGGCGATGGTGGACTTGCCGGCACCCGAGGAACCCACCAGGGCCACTGTCTGGCCCGGTTCCACCCGGAAGCTCACCCCGTGCAGCACTTCCTCTCCGCCGCGGGTGTCCAGCGTGGATACCTCCTCCAGGGAGGCCAGGGAAACTTTGTCTGCTGAGGGGTAGGAGAAGCGGACGTCATCAAATTCCACCGCGACAGGGCCCGGAGCGACCTCAATGGCATGCGGCTTTTCGGTGATGAGCGGCTTCAGGTCCAGGATTTCGAAGACCCGTTCAAAGCTGACCAGTGCGCTCATGATTTCCACCCGCGCGTTGGACAGCGCGGTCAGCGGCGCGTAAAGCCTGGTGAGCAGGAGCGCCAGGACCACCACATCGCCCGGTGCCAGCTGGCCGCTGAGGGCCAACCAACCGCCCAGGCCGTACACGAGGGCCAGTGCCAACGCCGAGACCAGGGTCAGGGCGGTGACGAAGGTGAACTGCAGCATGGCGGTGCGGATGCCGATATCCCGCACCCGTCCAGCCCGGTCGGCAAATTCACGCGATTCCTCGTCCGGGCGGCCGAACAGTTTCACCAGCGTGGCACCGGGCGCCGAGAAACGCTCCGTCATCTGCGTGCCCATGGCGGCGTTGTGGGCTGCAGCCTCACGGCGAAGATCTGCCAGTTTGGAGCCCATGCGCCGCGCGGGGATGAGGAAGATCGGCAGCAGCACCATGGCGAGCACCGTCACCAGCCAGGAAGTATTGAGCATCACGGCGAGGGTCAACGCCAGGGCCACTACGTTGCTGACCACACCGGACAACGTGCCGGCGAAGGCGGACTGTGCCCCGATGACGTCATTGTTCAACCGGCTCACCAAAGCGCCGGTCCGTGTCCGGGTGAAGAACGCGATGGGCATGCGCTGCACGTGGTCGAACACCCGCGTGCGCAGGTCCACGATGACGCCTTCACCAATGATCGACGACAACCAGCGCGTCAGCAGGCCCACTCCGGCCTCACCCACCGCAACGATCGCAATGAGGACGGCCAGCCAGATGACCGTTCCTACGCCTGCGTTCGCGATGATCGCATCCACCACTTGTCCGGCAAGCACCGGGGTGGCCACTGCCAGGAAGGCGCCCGCGATGGAAGCTATGACGAACGCAATCAGCTTCCCCTTGTGAGGGGCAGCGAAGGCGAGGACCCGTTTGAGGGTTTCCTTGGAGAACGGCTTGGAGCCGCTCTTGGCAGTGGTGATGTTGTACAGCGAGCTCCAGGCCACGCGGTCCATGCTCATGGGTTACTTCTCCTGGCTTGGGGTGTGGTGGAGTTCCCGGACTTGTCCGTTGTCCAGGTGCCACCGCGAATCGAGACGGACGTTTTCCAGCAGCCGGCGGTCGTGGGTGACCAGCAGGAGCGCACCGTCGTAGCTCTCCAGCGCTTCTTCAAGCTGTTCGATCGCCGGAAGGTCCAGATGGTTGGTGGGCTCGTCCAGCACCAGCAGGTTCACGCCGCGGGCCTGCAGCAATGCGAGCGCAGCCCGGGTCCGCTCCCCCGGGGACAACGAGTCCACAGTGCGTGAGGTGTGGTCCGCTTTGAGCCCGAATTTGGCCAGGAGGGTGCGGACGTCTGCGCTGTTCCAGTCCACGAGCACGGCTTCCACCGCGTCGCCGAGCGGCTGCCCGCCGTCGAGCAATCCGCGTGCCTGGTCGATTTCGCCGATGGCGACGGACGCGCCCATGGAGGCAACGCCGTCGTCGGGTTGTTGCGTCCCCAGCAGCAGGCGCAACAAGGTGGACTTGCCGGCGCCGTTCGGACCCGTGATGCCGATCCGCTCCCCACCGTTGAGTTGGAGGTTCACCGGTCCCAGCGTGAAGTCGCCCTGGCGCGCGACGACGTCACGCAAGGTCGCGACGACGGCACTTGAGCGGGGTGCCTGGCCGATGCTGAACTGCAGCTGCCACTCCTTGCGGGGCTCCTCCACCTCAGTGAGCCGGGCAATGCGGGACTCCATCTGGCGGACCTTCTGCGCCTGCTTCTCCGACGATTCGACGCTGGCGGCCCGGCGGATCTTGTCGTTGTCCGGGTTCTTCTTCATGGCGTTGCGGACACCTTGGGAGCTCCACTCCCGCTGGGTGCGCGCGCGGGAAACAAGGTCCGCTTTGGTATTGGCGAACTCCTCGTAGCGCTCCCGGGCGTGGCGTTTGGCCACCGCGCGCTCTTCGAGGAAGGCTTCGTAGCCGCCGTCGTAGACAGCTACCGAGCTCTGGGCCAGGTCCAACTCCACCACTGTGGTGACGCAGCGGGCCAGGAATTCGCGGTCGTGGGAAACCAGCACCACTCCGCCGCGCAGGCCCTGGACGAAGGCTTCAAGGCGTGCCAGCCCGTCGAGGTCCAGGTCATTGGTGGGTTCGTCCAGGAGCACTACATCGAAGCGGCTCAGCAGCAGCGCCGCCAGAGCCACGCGGGCGGCCTGGCCACCGGAAAGGCCGGTCATCAGTGCCTCGGTGCCAACCTCCAGCCCGAGATCGGCCAGAACGGCCGGAATGCGGTCTTCCAGGTCTGCCGCGCCGGAGGCCATCCAGCGGTCGAAGGCAAGGGAGTAGGCGTCGTCGGCTCCTGCGGCACCTGAGCCGAGGGCTTCGGCAGTGGATTCCATCTCGGTGGTGGCTTGCGCGCAACCGGTGCGTCGGGCGATGTAGCCGGCGATGGTTTCGCCTTCGGTGCGCTCGTGTTCCTGCGGCAGCCAACCCACGAACGCATCCGAGGGTGCAAGGCTGAGGCTGCCTTCCTGCGGCTGGTCGACGCCCGCCAGGATACGGAGCAGCGTTGATTTTCCGGCGCCGTTGGCTCCCACTACGCCCACCACGTCGCCGGGCGCCACCGTGAGGGACAGCTTGGAAAAGAGTGTGCGGTGGCCATGCCCACCGGCCAGTTCCTTGGCCACCAAGGTTGCAGTCATTTGTCTATCCTCCAGCAAGGAAACGCAGATCATCAGGCCCCGATTCCCGCGGGCATGGAAAAACCCGCTGGTCCGGACTTGGGGGGTGTACGGACCAGCGGGTTCAATCATCAAGCATAATTCAATGTGGCGTCGGCGTAAAATCGATCTGTACTCCCACTTACCGCAATTTGCCGGTTTGCCGCGCCCCACATCACAGAGAGTTCCACATGCCCTTACAGTCCAAGGCGTTCCAGCGCTGGCTTCAT
The DNA here is from genome assembly GCF_021919345.1 of Paenarthrobacter nicotinovorans. Taxonomy (NCBI): domain Bacteria; kingdom Bacillati; phylum Actinomycetota; class Actinomycetes; order Micrococcales; family Micrococcaceae; genus Paenarthrobacter; species Paenarthrobacter nicotinovorans. The sequence goes on along the minus strand of NZ_CP089293.1, from coordinate 976,774 downwards.
GGCGTTGCGCCCGATGCCAGCACGGCGGACGTCTGCAGGATCGCCGGCATCAAACGGACAACCCTGGCCCAGCAGCTGGTCCGCGGCAAGGTGGCCGAGTCCACGCTGGTGAGCATCAGCCGGGGCTTCAACATCAACCCTGTGCAGGCCCTGGCCACTTTCGACCTCTACTCCGATCTCCGCGGCGACCCCGTTCCGCCCACGGGCTGCGAACTGGTCAGCCAGGTTGCCACGATCGATCTTCTGCGTGCCGTAGTGGAGCGCAGCGAGCCCGGCTCCGCGCCCGTGGCCCGCCTTTCGGAACCACCTCACCCCACCTCCGTGCGCAACTGGGTGGACGCAATCGACGACGGCGAGTTGCGGCACCGGGTCAGCGACACCACCGGCATCGCGCCCCAGAATTTCTCGGCCCACCTGACAGCCAACAGGCTTCCGCCGGAGCTGGCGATTGCCACCTCCCGTGCGGCCGGGGTGGGACCGGCAGGAGGGTTGGTGGCCGGAGGACTGATCACCGAAGCCGAAGCCGGCTGGCCACCCAATGCACGCCGGGAGGCCTTGGACGCAATGTCCCAAAGTGCACTGGTGACCCTTGCCGGTGAGCGGCTGCTGGCATTGGGAAAAACCCTCCGCCGCCAGGAACAAGACCACGAACGAACTGAACGAATTTGGGAGAACCTCGGATGACGGCTGTCCTGCCCTGGGTCACGCTGGCAGTTTGCCTGGCGATTACGATCGCACGGATTCCGAGCGCACTGCGTGGGGAGAACCGCGTTGTCTTCTACATCTTTTCGTTGATCTCACTGAGCATCTTCATCAGCATCGAGGCGCCCTACCTTGTCATCGACGGCTGGCTTGGCGGGATGAACGTTGGGAACCTGATTCTGCGTTTCCTGCTGTATGCGACGTTCTTCTTCATGGGCATCAAGATCGCCACCGCGTTCGGCTCCCAATCGGCAGTGCGGGCCATCCGCGGGCCACTGGGTATCACGGTTGCCGCAATCGTGGGCGTGCTGACCATCTACTTTTTCCTCATCACCGACACCCGGGGCTCGTCGGCGGGGATGAGCGGGCTGGTGTGGGGGCCGTCGTTGGAGGCCTATGCCTTTATGGGCCGCTTCTACCCGGGATTCGTTGCTGCCTGCCTGGTGCCGGCCATCTGGCGCACGGTGGCGAGCCAGGCGCCTGTGTTGCTGCGCGTCGCCTCGGGCCTGCTCTTGCTGGGACTTTCGTTGCTTTTGCTGTCACAGCTTTTTCCGCTGATCCCGTTTTCGGAGGCCTGGCTGCGGGTGCTGATCAACTACTCCGCAGCCATGTTCACGTGCATCGGATTGGCCGGAATCTGGTTCTCGAAAGCAGTTGCGCGTCGAAAACGGCGTCTCTCAGCGTAAGACTTTCACAAAACCATTAGATCGTGGCACAATCATGAATGTGTGAACGCGGCTGCAGCCTGACACCGGAATCAGAGAACGGGTTTCCGGTGGATGTGGCGCCCACGGGATCACAATTGGGGGGATGAGTGGTGGCCGGCTGTTGGGGACCGCCCCCACTCAGCCTTTTTAACGCACCTTTACCTGGCACTGGTGTCCACCGCCGTGCCCGTTCCCTCCGGTGACTAAGATGGCTCCATGAACAGCCTCCGCACCCGACGTTCCATCCTTGCCGCCACCTTGGCTTCCGCTGCCCTCGCTCTTTCGGCGTGCGGTGGTGGCTCAACGCCGGCGCAGTCCGGCGGGGACACCTCCCTCTCTGACGTGAAGTCCAAGGGCGAACTGGTAATTGTCACCGAGGGCACCTACCGCCCGTTCAGCTTCCACGCCGAGGGAGCCGGCGACCTCACCGGATTCGACGTCGAGATTGCGCAGGCCGTCGCCGGGAAGCTCGGCGTCAAGGCGTCTTTCCAGGAGACCCAGTTCGACGGCATCTTCGCAGGCCTCGACTCCAAGCGTTTCGATACCATCGCCAACCAGATCTCCATCAACGACGACCGCAAGGCCAAGTACGAGTTCTCCACCCCGTACACGATCTCCACCGGCGTAGTGGTCACCAAGTCGGACAACTCCAGCATCAACAGCTTCGCCGACCTCAAGGGCAAGACCACCGCCCAGTCCCTCACGAGCAACTTCTACAAGATGGCCGTGGAAGCCGGCGCCAATGTCCAGGCCGTTGAAGGATGGGCCCAGTCCGCCACGCTGGTCCAGCAGGGTCGTGTGGACGCCACGGTGAACGACAAGCTCACCTACCTGGACTATGCCAAGACCACTCCCGACTCCGGCTTGAAGGTGGCAGCCGAAGCACCGGACAAGACTGAGAGTGCCTTCGTCTTCCGCAAGGGTTCCAGCGAGCTCACCAAGGCCGTGGACAAGGCTCTTGAAGACCTCCGCGCGGACGGAACCCTGGCGAAGATTTCGGACAAGTACTTCGGCGCGGACGTCACCAAATAGATGAACTGGGACCTCATCTGGAGTTCCTTCGGACCACTCATCACCGGCGCCGTGACAGGGACCATCCCCCTGACACTGGCTTCCTTCGCCTTTGGCTTGTTGCTGGCCTTGGTAGTGGCCCTGATGCGCCTGAGCCCCAACCGGTTGTTGTCCGGCATTGGCCGGTTTTATGTCTCGGTCATCCGCGGCACTCCCCTGCTGGTGCAGCTGTTCGTGATCTTCTTCGGACTGCCCAGCATCGGTGTGCGGCTTGATCCGTGGCCCAGTGCCATCATCGCGTTTTCGTTGAATGTGGGTGGTTACGCCGCCGAGATCATCCGCGCCGCCATCCTTTCCGTGCCCAAGGGCCAATGGGAAGCCGGGCACACCATCGGCATGTCCAACCGGCAGACGCTGGTACGGATCATCCTTCCGCAGGCTGCCCGGGTCTCGGTTCCACCGTTGTCCAACACCTTCATTTCCCTGGTGAAGGACACGTCCCTCGCATCACTGATCCTGGTCACCGAACTGTTCCGGAACGCCCAGCAGATCGCCGCTTTCAGCCAGGAGTTCATGGCCTTGTACCTGCAGGCAGCCCTGGTCTACTGGGTGATCTGCCTGGTTCTGTCCACGGCGCAGTCCGCGGTCGAAAGAAGATTGGACCGCTATGTCGCCCACTGATCCGTCATCCATGGTCCTGGAGGCAAGGAACCTCGCCAAGGCCTTCGGCAGCAACACAGTATTGCGGGACATCGATATCACCATCCGCCGCGGCCAGGTGGTGGCCCTGATCGGGCCTTCCGGCTCCGGTAAGACCACGGTCCTGCGTTCGCTCAACGGCCTGGAAGTTCCCGACGCCGGTACGGTCACCTTCGGCAGCGGCGATGCCTCAAGCGGGCTGGCCATTGATTTCGGGGCCAAGGTGGGCAAGAAGGAGATCGCAGCGCTCCGCGACCGCAGCGCCATGGTTTTCCAGCACTACAACCTGTTCCCGCACATGACGGTGCTCAAGAACGTCATCGAGGGGCCCGTCCAGGTGCAGAAGCGGCCGAAGGCGGAAGCCATAGCCGAGGCCGAGCGGCTCCTGGAACGCGTGGGCCTGGCGGACAAACGCGATGCCTATCCGTTCGAGCTTTCCGGCGGCCAGCAGCAGCGTGTTGGCATCGTCCGGGCCCTCGCCCTCAAGCCGCAGCTCCTGCTGTTCGACGAGCCCACGTCCGCCTTGGACCCGGAGCTTGTGGGTGATGTCCTGGGCGTCATCAAGGAGTTGGCCGAGGAAGGCTGGACCATGGTGATCGTGACGCACGAACTCGCCTTCGCCCAGCACGTTGCCGACGAGGTGATCTTCATGGACGGTGGAGTCGTGGTCGAACGTGGCCCGGCCGCCGAGGTACTGCGGGCGCCACGGCAGGAACGTACCAAGCTCTTCGTGAAACGGCTCCAACACGACGTATAGCCTTTTTCAAAAATATGGGGGATCAGACTTTGGAAGAGACCAACAAGGACTCCGGGCGCAGCAATTCCCGGCGTACAGGCATCATTGTTGTCGTGGTGGTCCTGGCCTTGGCCGCCGGGGGGGTCGGCGCCTGGTTCGCCTTTCTCCGGCCAACCGGAGTGCAGCGCGCGGACGTGGAGCGGCTGGACAAGCAACGGGGCATCGTGGATCGCTCCATGAACCTTTACGACCCCTTGCTTGAGGAGTTCACGGCACGGTACACCAACGTGGTCGCCGAGGAAGAGGGCGATCAGGAAAAAGAGCAGGTGTTCACCCGGGAAAGCGATGTGATCAAACGCGAGTCGGCCGCCAACACCGGCAGGCTCGACGCCATGGCCGCTTCTCCCGTGGCGCAGGAGCCGGAGATTGCCGAGGCGTTCCGGCGGTTCAAGGACCAATACGTAGCGGTGATCGCCTACAACGACCAACGACTTATCAATACGGCCAACATCACCCGTTCTGTGGGTGGACCGTGCGCCCCGCTCCACAGGGACCTGAACGTCAGCGGTGGCGACTATGCGCAGGCGTACGTCAAGACGGCCGATTCCTGCCTGCTGGCCTTGGCAGGTGCCAAGGACAAGGCAGATGCGGACACGGTCCAACTCCTGCAGGGGATCGAAGGCATCGTCAAAGGACAACGCGACAAGCAGCAGGAAGTCCTGGACGCGACGGATGACCTCGGACGCCTCGCCAAAAGCACCACCGCGGGAGTGGCCTTGCTCGACATCAATGATGCACTGAACAAGGTCCGCACCACGTATGAGGACGCCGTGAAGGCCAGCTCAACCAAACTCGTCGACGACGCAAATGCCGCCAATGCCGAGCTCGAACGTGTCCTGAAATCCCGGCTGGACCAGTTCAAGGCCTCCGGCCAGGAGGGGAAATAGACCATGACCTACGAGAACCCCGGGGTCACCCCCGAACCCGCCCGCTCACGCCGCCGCCCCGTCATCCTGGTGACCTGCATTGTCCTTGCCGTGCTGGCGATCGCCGTCAGCGCCCTTGTGGCCGTCAACAACTTCGCCGGACAGCAAAAGGCCGAAAGCCTTTCCGCGTTGAAGGGAGACCGCCTCAACGCACTGGGCGACGCCAGGGGCAAGGTCCAGCCGGCAGCCAATGCGTACCTGGCCGCCTACAAGAAGGCCCGGAACGCCCCTGCCTCGCGGGACCAGGCCGTGAAGGACAGCCAAAAGGAAAAGGACGAATTCCAGCAGGCATCGAAGTCCGCCCGCTCTGCCCTGCAGGAGCTGAAGTCAGGGAATGACTCCGTCGACACTCCCGTCGGCGTCGCTGTTCACCAGCTGGTCGAATCCCACGAGGACTACTTTGACTACATGGAAGGCCTGGTGGAGTCCTACCCGCAATTTGAGGGCCTCTTCCGCGATGACGACGCGGCCCGATGCAACGGCCTGTTCGTCGGCTCGAAAGCATCCACCCTCCGGGAACGCCAAACCCTGCTTGCCCAGGCCGCGGAGCCTTGCCGGAAGGCGGCAAGCGATCTGTTGCAGTCAAAGAACAATGCCTACGTGGAGTTCGCCCGGACGTTCGACAACAAGGTAGCTGAGCTGCAGGAACGCGCCGAAGTTACGGCCAAGGGCGAAGAAAACTACGCTGGGTTTGTCCGGCTCAAGGACGACCTCGTCAAAAGGGCGGATGATGCTGAGGCACGCAACGCCCCGGAGGCGGAAGTGCAGAAAATTGCCGATGACGCCAAGGCAGTCAACGCCCAAATACGTACAAACCGCTCCGAGTTCGACTTTGCAGCCAAGCGCTACCTGGCCGGAGTGAAGGAGATGCCCTCCACAGTGGAGAATGTCTTTTCCAAAGAGGTCTCAGCCGACATCAAGCACTTCGACGCGGTGATCCCGGCCAGGGAGCAGATCCTCAAAGACACGATCGACGTCGAGTTGACCACCAAGTAGGCAGTCGTTGAGGGCCCTGCACTTCCGTGCGGGACCCCCAACCGCCTACTACCTGGAAAAACGCAGCGTGACCAGCTGGAACGGACGCAGCACCAGGCTGGCAGTGGAGTCGTCCTTCACCGTCACGCCAGGGGCGTCGGTGGCGCGCTCCAGCAAGTCCGTGGCAGTGGCTCGCCTGGCATCGAAGCCAGGCTTAACCAGGGCAACTGACCGCTCCCCCAGTGATTCGTAGAGCCGCACTATGACATCACCCGAACCGTCCTCAGCCAGCTTCACGGCTTCGACCACGATTGCCGGGTTGGATACGAGAACCACTGGGTCCACCGCATGTCCGCCGGTAACGAACCGCGGACGGAGATTAGTGCGGTAGCCCTCCTCCACGGCGTCGGCGATTGCGGCGCCGGGCCTGATGGACAGCTCGAGCGTGTGCTCGCCCCTGTCTGCTTCCGGATCCGGGAAACGGGCCGAACGCAGCAGCGAGGTGCGGACCGTCGTCGTAGTTCCGCCGTCGTCGCGGACCGCCCTGGTGACGTCGTGTCCGTAACTGGAAGCGTTGCTGATGGCCACGCCGTAGCCGGGTTCGGACACGTGGATCCAACGGTGCGCGCAGATCTCGAACTTCGCCGCTTCCCACGAGGTATTGGTGTGGGTAGGCCGGAAGACATGGCCGAACTGGGTCTCCGAGGCCGATCGGTCCGCCCTGACGTCCAGGGGGAAGGCGATCTTCAGCATCTTCTCCCGTTCCTGCCAGTCCACCGTAGTGGAGATCCCCAGCGACCTGGCGCCGGCGTCGAGCGTCAGGCGTTGGGTAATGGTTGAGCTGCCCACCGCGCGCTTAACCACGACGACGGCACCGTTGGGTGTCCGCTCCAGCTCAATTCCTTCTGCCTGGGTCAACGGAGTGACGTTGCGGCGGTAGAACTCCTCGATGTCCCAGGCGTCCCATTCATTGGGGGTGTCCCGGAACAATTCGAGCAGATTGCCGGCCTGCCCCGGAGCGATGGCTTCCCTGCCGCTGGCATGGTCCACCACGGAGGTCAGGAGGCCGTTTGCGTCCACCACAACCCGGATCAGTCCGTTATCCAGTACGAAACCATCGCCGGACTGGTCCACCTCAACCACGGAATCGTCCTGGCTGATCTTCCCGATGCCAAGAGCGGGCACGCCATGACGCTGGTGCGGAGCGGCGTTGAGCAGGAACTCCTCGGTGCCCTGCCCTGCCAACGCCTGGGCCGCGTGGGTGATGATCCGTTCAAGATCGCGGGAAATGGCCTCATAATTCCGCTCGGCATCCTGATGGACCCACGCGATGGAGCTGCCGGGAAGGATGTCATGGAATTGCTGGAGGAGAACCAGCCGCCACAGCCGCTTCAGTTCCTCGCGGGGATACTCGTATTCGTTGCCCAGCCGGACAGCAGCCGTGGTGCACCACAGCTCAGCCTCGCGAAGGAGGTGTTCGCTGCGCCGGTTGCCCTTCTTGGTCTTGGCCTGGCTCGTGTAGGTTCCTCGGTGCATCTCCAGGTACATCTCCCCCACCCAAACGGGAAGGTTGGTGTACTCGGCTTCCGCTTTGGTGAAGAAGTCCTTGGCCGTGCCCATCCGGACCTTCGGTGAGCCTTCCAGGTTCTCCGTGCGGTGTGCCGCAGCCACCATTTCGCGCGTGGGTCCGCCACCGCCGTCGCCGTATCCGAAGGGCACCAGCGACATGGTGCCGCGGCCGTGCTCACGGTAGTTGCGCTCGGCGTGCGCCAGCTCGCGGCCATGAAGCTCGGCGTTGTAGGTGTCCACCGGTGGGAAGTGGGTGAACAAGCGGGTGCCGTCAATGCCTTCCCAGGAAAAGGTGTGATGCGGCATGCGGTTGACCTTGTTCCAGGAAATCTTCTGCGTGAGGAACCACCGGGATCCCGCTTCCTTGACGATCTGCGGAATCGCGCCGGAATAGCCGAAGGAATCGGGGAGCCAGGCTTCCCGGCATTCGATGTCGAACTCCTTGAGGAAGAAGCTCTTGCCTTCCACGAACTGCCGCGCCATGGCCTCGCCGCCGGGCATATTGGTGTCCGATTCCACCCACATGCCACCCACGGGGACGAACTGGCCGGCCTTCACTTTCTCGCGGATGCGCACAAAGAGCTCGGGGAAGTATTCCTTGATCCAGGCCATCTGCTGTGCCGAGGAGCAGGAGAACACAAAGTCCGGATCTTCGTCCATGAGCGCCACCACGTTGGAGAACGTCCTGGCGCACTTGCGGATGGTTTCGCGGACAGGCCACAGCCAGGCTGAGTCGATGTGTGCATGGCCCGTCGCCAGGAGTTCGTGGGCTGAGGCATACGCGGGACGGCCCAGCACCTCCCTGAGGGCCTCACGGCCGGCTGCGGCGGTTCCGGCGACGTCGTCCGGGTCCATGATGTCCAGCATGCGTTCGAGGGCGCGCAGGATCTCGTGGCGGCGGGGCAGCTCCATGGGCAGCTCATGCATCAGGCCGGTGAGCGTCCAGATGTCCTGGTTGAGTTCCCAGACGGTCTCGTTGAGCTCGGCGATGGCGATCCTGCCAAGGCGGTACCGTGGCTCATCGCCGGAAGTGGCCTTGTCCCCGAGCGGAGTGGGGGCAAAGGACCAGCCCTGCGCCACATCCGGGTTGGCCGCCGCTTCCACATAGAAGTCAACGGATTGTCCGCCACCCAGCAGCTTCAGCGGAACGTGGTAATTCCGGGGCGATATTGCTTTGATGATGCTTCCATCGGCACGCCAGGCAGTTCCTTCGCACTGGAATCCCGGGACGTCGCTGTTGAAGCCCAGATCCACGATGATCTCCACAGCGGTGGCATCGGACATGCCCCAGTCCGGCGGAACCTCGCCCTGCAGACGCAACCACTTGGTGCTCCATGCCTTACCCCAGGGCGCCCCGGGCTCCTGCGGTGTGAACAGTTGGCGCATCGCTTCTGCGGCCGGCACCGGTTCTCCGGGTACATCCCAGCTGCTGAGTTCAAGCGGTATCGCCCTGCCGTAAATGGCCGGAAGAATGCGGTCCCGAACAAATCGGTCGAGACGCTGTTCAGTGATCCGGCGGTCGTCGTGCAATTATTTCCCCTTTGGGCGTTGGCTGGGCGGCCAGGCTTGGTGACCCGGCCCCGGCGTGCTTGGCGTGGACGGCATTTATGGTTTTCGCCGCGCTTCCAATCGATGGATAAAATCTACGGCGTTCGCGGACAATAGCCAAGTGATTGGACACTATCCCCAGGCACCCACCAGCTTTAACCTGGCTGCCCGACTATCCGGTCCCGGCCGGCGTACACGTTCAGGCTCGATCCCCGGCTGAAGCCCACCAAGGTGATGCCGGACTCCACGGCAAGTTCAGCAGCAAGGCTGGAGGGCGCGCTGACCGCGGCCAGGACGGGGATCCCGGCCATGGCCGCTTTCTGCACCAGCTCAAAAGATGCCCGCCCGGAAACCTGCAGCACGGTACCGCGCAAGGGCAGCTTGCCGGCGCGCAGTGCCCAGCCCACCACCTTGTCCACCGCATTATGCCGGCCGACATCTTCCCGGAGGCACAGCAGCTCGGTGGTGCCGTCGTCGTGAATCCGGAAGAGTCCGGCAGCGTGGACGCCGCCCGTCTTGTCAAAGACCGCCTGTGCCTCGCGGAGCCGGTCCGGAAGTGCGGCCAGCGCCGCCACGGGGATGGTGACGTCGTCCTCCTTGGGGCTGTGGCGGGAGGACTTGCGGACGGCCTCGATCGAGTCCGTGCCGCAAATGCCGCACGAACTGGACGTGTACACGTTCCTGCCCGTGTCAGGGCGGTCCACGTCAGGACGGAGCTGGGCATCCACGACGTTGAATGTCTGAACCCCGTTCTCGTCCTCCCCCGAACAAAAACGCTCGGAAATCAGCTGCGAAGGCTCCCACACAATGCCCTCCGACACCAGGAAGCCCGCCACCAGGTCAAAGTCGTCCCCCGGGGTCCGCATGGTCACCGAGAAGGACATGTCTCCAAGCCGGATTTCCAGGGGCTCCTCCACCGCCAGGACATCTTCCTTGAAACGGACGGGATGCTCCAAAGCCTGGGGCGAACCGTCAAGGACGAACTTGTGCACCTTGCGGCGTTGCGTCACGCGTCCCACGTCAGGATCCGTTCTCCTCATGGTTTACAAAGCGCACAGTCATGGCCTTGTAACCGGGGGTGTTTGATTCCCGGGCCACCAGCTCACGGTGCACCAGGGCATTGGCTTCCGGGAAGTACGCCGCAGCGCATCCCCTGGCGGTCGGGTAACCGATGAGCCGGAACTTGTCGGCCCGGCGCTCGGTTCCGGCGAAGGTGGAGATGACATCCACCAGATCACGGTCATTGAAACCCAGCTCCGTCAGGTCGTCCGGGTGGACCAGGACCACCCGGCGCCCATCCGAGACGCCACGGTAACGGTCATCCAGGCCATAGAACGTGGTGTTGTACTGGTCGTGGCTGCGCACGGTTTGCAGGATCAGGTGGCCCTCGGGCGCTTCAAGGTACTCCAGCGGCCGCACGGAGAACCGGCCCTTTCCGATATCCGTAGCAAAGGTGCGGGAATCACGGGGCGGGTTCGGCAGTACGAAGCCGTTCTTTGTCCGGACCCTTGCGTTGAAGTCCTCAAATCCAGGTATGACGCGCGAGATGTGGTCCCGGATCACGTCGTAATCCTCGGCCATGGCCCGCCAGTCCACGCTGTGGTCGTCACCGAAGGTGGCCTGGGCCATGCGGGCTACGATCACGGGTTCGCTGAGCAGGTGTTCGGAGACCGGTTCCAGCCTGCCTTGTGTCTTATGGATGACGGACATGGAGTCTTCCACCGAAAGGAACTGCTTGCCTTTGGGGTGCTTGTCGTCCGTGTCGGTCCGCCCCAGTGTCGGCAGGATCAGCGACGTCCGGCCATGGACAATGTGGGCGCGGTTGGGTTTGGTGGAGATGTGCACGGTCAGCCCGGCCCTCTTCAGGCCCTCCTCCAACGCCGCCGTGTCCGAGCCGGCAGCGGCAAAGTTCCCGCCCATGGAGACGAACACGTCCACGTCTCCCTTTTCCAGGGCGTGCTGTGTTTCCACGGAGTCGTAGCCGTGGTCCCGGGGCATGTGGAAGCCGAATTCCTGGTCCAGGGCAGCCAGGAAGGATTCCTTGGGTTTCTCCCAGATCCCCATGGTGCGGTCGCCCTGCACGTTGGAGTGGCCACGAACCGGACAAGCACCAGCGCCGCGCTTGCCGAAGTTGCCCTGCAGCAAGAGCAGGTTGATGATCTCGCGCAGCGTGTCCACCGAGTGCGGCTGCTGGGTCAGCCCGAGCGCCCAGCAAATGACCGTGGCCTTGGAAGCTGCCATCATCCCGGCAACCTTGGTGATCTCCGCGCACGAGAGTCCGGTGGCCCGTTCTGTCTCAGCCCAGTCCAGCACGGAACGCGCTTCCCGGTAGGCGTCAAAGCCTTCGGTCTGGCTCTCGATAAAGGAATGGTCGACGACGGTGCCCGGGTTGCGCTTCTCTTCCTCCAGGAGCAGGTGGCCCAGGGCCTGGAACAGCGCGAGGTCGCCACCGACCTTGATCTGGAGGAACTCATCGGCAATGGTGGTGCCGCCACCGATCACGCCGTTGAGGGACTGGGGGTCCTTGAAATTCAGGAGTCCGGCCTCGGGAAGCGGGTTTACGGCCACCACTTTGCCGCCGTTGTTCTTGCAGTCCCGCAGGGCGGACAGCATCCGCGGATGGTTGGTGCCCGGGTTTTGGCCCACTACCAGCACCAGCTCCGAGTGGTGGATGTCGTCCAGCGAAACAGTGCCCTTGCCGATCCCGATGGTGGGGTTCAACGCACTGCCTGAGGACTCATGGCACATGTTGGAGCAGTCCGGCAGGTTGTTGGTGCCCAGGCTTCGTGCGAACAGCTGGTACATGAAGGCGGTCTCGTTGGCTGTCCTGCCGGAGGTGTAGAACACACACTTATCCGGGGTGGTGGCATTGATGTGTTCGCCGATCAAGGCGAAAGCATCGGTCCAGCTGATCGGTGAGTAGTGCGTGTCCCCCGGCCTGATGACGACAGGCTCGGCGATGCGGCCCTGGCTGCCCAGCCAGTACTCGGTTTTGCCTTCCAGTTCGGCAATCGGGTGCTCAGCCCAGAATCCGGCACCCACTGTACGGGTGGTGCTTTCCTCGGCGATGGCTTTGGCGCCATTCTCGCAGAACTCTGCCGGGCTCCGCCTGCCGGTGATCGATTCCGGCCACGCACAGCCGGGGCAATCGAAGCCGTCATGCTGGTTGACCCGCAGCATGGACCGGACAGTCCGGGTTACACCGGCTTGGGCATAACCGCGCTCGAGGGCGACCGTGACGGCCTTGACACCTGCTGCGGCTCGTTTGGGCGGATGGATTTGCAGGTCATCTTCATTGATGTCCTGTTCGGGAGCGTGCCTGTTCATAGGTCCATCATTGCATCTTGCATCCTGCGGTCAGGCGTCCAGTCCGCTCCAATCGACAGGACCAGCGGGAGCCTTGCGCGGAGGCCGGGCCTGCGTCTTCCGCGGTTTGTCCTCCGGCGGCTTCGGCGCGGGCAACGGCTTCGCCCAGGGCAAAGGGAAAGCAGGGACCAGTTCCCCCAGCTGGACTCCATGGGGAGGCACAATCATGACCCCGTCAGCGCCGGCCAATCCCCGCATCATTCCCGGACCTGTGTGCTGGGCCGGCGACGCCAGGCCATAGACCAGCCTGAAGGGCATCAGACGCGTTCGCCCCGGATCAGCATCGATGGTGGTGCCGCACGGCACTTCTCCCACGTCAGCCGGGCGGGCATGCCCGAGGGCTGCAAGCAACGGCGCCCCGACAGTGAAGAGAGCCATCATCGCGGCCAAAGGGTTGCCCGGCAGCCCCACCACGAACCTTCCATCAGGAAGTTCCGCCAAAACGGCCGGGTGCCCTGGCCGCATCGCGATGCCATCGATCAGCAGGCGGCCGCCGAGTTCGGCCACGGCCCTCCGGAAGTGGTCCGTTCCGGAGCGCCCGGTCCCGCCGGTCGTGATGACGACGTCGGCCGGCGGCTCTGTTTCTGCGTCCGGTCCGCCTGGTTCCGGCTCAGTATCCTGAAGCGCGGCCATCCATTCCTCGTAGCTGTCACCCACCCGGAGTTGTTCGCCGGCGATTCCGCCCAGGAGTTCCACTACTGCACCTAATTGTGGCCCGAAAGTGTCCCTGACCTGACCCGGTTGCGGGATGCCGCGCTCCACCACTTCCGAGCCTGTCAGGAGGAAGCGGACCAAGGGCTTTCCCAGAACATCCACGTGATCCAGGCCGGCAAGGGCCGCTAGGGCAATGTGCGCGGGGTTCAGGCGTGTTCCGGCCTTGAGCAGGACGTCACCTTCGGCCGCTTCTTCTGCGGCCTTGCGGATGTGCTGGCCGTTGCGGGGCTCCCCCGGCTTGGCGGCGCCGCCAAGCGCGAGAACCGGCAGACCGTCGTCGTCGGTGGTGATGATACCGCTCTCGCTTCGCAAGACGGCCTTGGCGCCGGGCGGAATGAGTCCGCCGGTGACTATCGGGCTCGCTTGGTGGGGCGCCAGACGCTGACCGGGTTCACTGAGGATCCACGGGCCGCTGCCGTTCACTGCCCATCCATCCATCGCGGAGGAGGCGTAGTGGGGCATGTCCTGGATAGCCAGGGCATCAGAGGCCAGGGTACGGCCAAGGGCTTTTGCCAGGGGAACCGGCCCCGGGGGTATGGGCGTGGCGGCGTCGAACGCGCGCTGCCGGGCTTCCTGCCATGTGTGTGCCGCGTGGTGGCCCTCGCCGGGGGCCTCCGTCATTCGGCGTCAGTCCCGGTCTCCGAGTACTCCTTGGCGATTTTGCGGGCCAGGTCCAGGGCCGCTTTCATGGAGGCGTCATCGCTGGCCTGGCCAATACCACGGGCCATTCCCGCCGCGAAGCCTGCAATGAAGGTGGTGAGCGGCGCGGCCGGGCGAACCACCGAATGCGCGGCCACTCCTGCCACGGCCAGTACCTCGTTGATGTCTATTTCCACGCCCTCAAGCTCAAACGCCTGCAGCAATATGCGGCACCAGTCCTCGAGCGTTTCTTCCTGGCTCTTCACGTCCGCCTCCAACTCGTAGTCAATACCCAGCACCGCGGCGTCCTCCCACGTATCCACGTCGTCTGTGGACCCCGCGGGGACGTCAACGTCCAGCAGGTTCAGCCTAGCAAGCAGCTTGAACACTGAAGAGTTCGTTAACCCGGAACCCCGGATGGCCGAGGCCACCTCCCGGTCCAGAGCAGCCGTGCTGTAAATGCCCAACAACGGCTGCTTCCGCCCGTCAGCGGATACCGCCATGACACCCTCTACCCCGGGGTGCCCAGCGAGCACTTCCAACAGGCGGCCGATCCCCTGCGATGCCTTGGGCATATCGCAGGCCAAAACCAGTGTCCAGGGGGATCTCATCCCGGCCGTATCAAGTGCCGACAACCCTGCGGCGATCGCCGCTGCCGGGCCCGCATAGGCCGGCTCCTCACGCGCGAGCAGCACGGATCCGGGCAAATGCACTCCGTGCTCGCCGGGACCCACCACTACGGTGGCCGCAGCAGCCCGGGCAGCCTCCAGTGCGTGCGAAAGGAGGGTGCCGCCGTCGTACTTCAACGTGGGCTTGGGCACGCCACCGAGGCGGGTGGCCCTGCCACCCGCCAAAACAACGGCGTTGAACTCCATCCGCCCAGCGTACCCGGACGGCGGGAGGTCAGCAGAAATCGATCAGGCAGCGGATTCCGGCAGAAGGAACGGGTCCCAGTCCGGCGCAGGTTTCTCGAGTTCTTTGATCTGCCACATGGTCCCCTGGGGCACACCGGGTTTGAAACGGAGTTTCCAGCCCATTTCGGCAAGCGTGTGGTCGCTCTTGGCGTTGTTGCATTTCAAGCACGCCGCAACCAGGTTTTCCCAGGAATCCGCGCCGCCCCTGGACTTGGGGTGGACGTGATCTATGGTGTGGGCTGTTTTCCCGCAGTAGGCGCAACGGTGACCGTCGCGGCGAAGAACCCCGCGGCGACTCACGGCAGTGATCTTGTTGTACTTGGGGCGGATGTAGCGGTTAAGGAGGATCACGGAGGGGCGTCCGAGAATCTCCTGTGGCCCGACGACAGGCTCGTCGCCTTCGGCCACTACGCTTGCTTTCCCAGTGAGCACAAGGACCAGCGCCCGGCGGAATGTTATTACCGCCAGCGGTTCATATCCAGCATTCAGAACGAGTGTGCGCATGCACGTACCTCTTCACGGCCGCACCCGTCAGGGGCACGAGGGCCGGCTGCCCTCTGCATGTACGGGCTGTGGATCGACAACACAAGGGTAAGCACTTATATGCCGTATCAACGAATTTATTTGTCGTTTCGCTCACAGTGTCGGCAAAAGTTCACGCGTGATTAAAGCAAAACACCCCGCAGGCATCTGCCTGCGGGGTGTTCCGGGAGCTGATTGTCAGCCGTTGACGCGGATGAAGACCGGGCCGGAGCCGACGTTGACGCTGAACAGTGCCGTGGTGGATCCGTTCCATCCACCGTGGACTGCCATGCCGTTGCCGACGTACACAGCAATGTGTGCCTGTCCGGCCAAACCGCCGTTGGCGTAGTAGGCGAGGTCCCCGGGCTGCGCTTCTGCTGCACTCACGGTGCGGCCCAGCGAAAGGTAACCGGCGGGCCAGTCGTGGAAGTGAATTCCCACTGCTGCCAGGGAGTTGGTGACCAGCATGGTGCAGTCCTGCGTGACACCGAGCTGGGCGTACGCGGCGGCAGCAATTGCTGCACCGAGTCCGCTGGACGCAGCCGGAGCAGCGGGTGCAGGGGTGGCAGTGCTGACGGCCAATGAGGCGTTCGTGGCCGGAGCCGCGGTGGCGGTGGACTTGGTCGATGCCTTGGCCTCAACCTTTGCCGGAGCCTCTTCAACCACGGGAGCCGGAGCTTCCACGGTGGTGACCACGGGACGCTCGTAAGAGATGGCAACCGTGGAGTCCGCAGCGATGGTGGCCTGGGCAACAGACTGGACATCGAGGGCGGACGTCGACGTCGATTCGCGGTCGACATTCGTCTCAGCAGCATTGGCAGCGATACCGCTGGTCAGCACCAAGCCTGAAGCTGCGGCGATGACTGCTGCCTGGCGGCCGACGCCACCGGCGTTGACGGTGACGGCCTTTGCGATGACGGCAAGCGAGCTGGTCTTGGGGGCCTCAGCGCGGTGCCGTGCAACTTTGTGTGCACTGGTCATTGTTTTCTCTTTCGTATCCGCAGGCAGTTGGGGTACCTGTGGGTAGTGGGTCAGCTGGCAGGGGTACGTCAGCCGGCCCCGAATCGGGTTGTTTCTAGCGGAGGGTGAAGAACGAAGACGTGCCGGTGGAGGCCACGGAGTGCAGCAGGGTTCCCTGGCCCGGGTTCAAAGCACTGATCATCATGCCGTTGCCGACGTAGATGCCTACGTGCGCACCGCCGTTCTGCATGACCAGGTCACCGGGCTGGGGGGCGCTGGTGGGCTTCATGGCCGTCCAGGCGTTGACGCGGGGGATGCTGATGCCGGCCTGGGCGTAGACCCACTGGGTGAAGCCGGAGCAGTCCCAGCCGCTCGGAGTAGTGCCGCCCCATACGTAAGGCGAGCCGATTCCTGTGTAGGCAATCGCTGCGAGCCCGGATGCTGCCGCGCTGGAGGCGGACTCCTTGGCTTCGGAGGACTGGGCAGTGACTGCAGTGGCTTCATCCGCCGTGCGCTCTGTGACCAGGGCCGCACGCTGGACAACCTTGGGGGCTTCCTTGGTGGCCACGACGGGGCTCTCGAAGGAGACGGTGGCTGTTGGCTCTGCAGTGACCACTGCGGTGGCAGCCAGCTGCTGGGTGCTGGAGACTTCCGAGGTGGAGACGTCGGTGTCAGCGGCGTGAGCCGGCAACCCGACAGTAAGGACGAGGCCTGAGGCTGCTGCCAGCACGGCGGCCTGGCGGCCAACGGTACCGGCGTTCGAGGAAACAGCCTTCGAAAGAGTGTTCAACGGGTTCGAACGAACCGATTCAGCGCGATGGCGCGCAGGGGTAGTGCGTGATGACACGTAGGTAGCCTCTCCCAATGCCTGCGAGGTGAGCTGTCGGATTCGGATGGGAGTCATCCGGCCGCGCTGCTTCACTGGGAAACTTTGCGACTTAACCCCAAGGCCTTCATTCGAAGACCAGAAGTGGTTCCCCCGCCCCTGCCAGACGATTTTGCGAACGGACCTCGAGTGGTGGCAGAGCTAGGCAATCCACTCAAGTGCACCGGCCCCCTAAAAAGCCGATGCGCTCTGAAGGTTATAACAATTGAAAGCGAATGTCACATTCAGGTCACGAGGCCTGTCATCAATGCGAGAGAGCACCATCAACTGGCTTAGAGCCAGCCCATGGGGTCAACGACCTCGCCGTTGACCTGTACTTCGAAGTGGAGGTGGCAGCCGGTGGAGGCGCCTGTGGTGCCGCTCAGGGCTACGGTGTCCCCGCGGTTGACCGTCTGGCCCACCTGGACGTTGAAGGACGACAGGTGGTTGTACGTGGTCTCCAGGCCGTTGCCGTGATCCACAACCACACGGTTGCCTCCGCCGTACTCGTGCCACCCGGCAAAAGTCACTTTGCCTGCTGCAGCTGCATGCACGGCAGTTCCGCATTGTGCCACGAAGTCCTGGCCGCGGTGGAAGTCGCCGGTGCCGCCCGTGAGGGGGCTGACGCGGTAACCGAAGGGGGAAGCGGTGGTGAGCGTGTCGAGGGGGCTGCCCAGGGTGCCCACGGAAGAAGCACGCTGGATGCTGCCGGCCGACTGGGCGCTGAGCAGTTGCTTCAGTTTTCCGTCAGGGTCCGCAGCGGTGGCTACAGCTGCGCGGCTGAAGTCGATTTTGGCTGATGCTGCCGCGGAAACCTCGGGCTGGCTTCCCACAGTGCCGCCAACGGCCAGGGCAGATTCGGACTGTCCCGATTCCGAGGTGGCCATGACGGGGCTGGTGGCCGGCAGGCCGACAGTCAGGGCAAGTCCGGTGGCGGCAAGCGCAACTCCGGCCTTCTGCCCGACGCCACTTGCTGCGGCGAAGTCGGCAACCTGGCGCAACGGGCTCTTACGGCGGCGCACCTGGCGTTCGGTGTCGCGGGGCCGGATCTCCGTTACGACGCGGGCTGGCCGCAGCTCAGTAGCGGGGCCGGACGCACGGCGGCGGCCCCTGACGTTCTGCGATGTCAAACTCTGTTCCTCTCTGAAAAGCCTGCGAAGTTAGCTGTCGGATTCGGGTCAGAGAGTTCAAAGACCCGGTCCGCACGAAGCGCTCACGGCACACAGGTATCCAAGGAGGGACTTGCATCAATGGGCACTTCTGCTGCGGACTTCACCCCAAGGCTGCTTCTTTAGACAGCCGCTTGTGGTTCCCCCGCCTCTGCCAGTGGTGATGGTTCACCCGATCCGCTGGCAGAGCTCGGCTCCGGATCAGGTAACGCTTTGGTATCAGCGCTAGTAGATAACTATAGGGGATTAAGGCCCTTGGTAATAAATTCGTTATCAACAGAAAGACGCCTGCGGCGGCGGGCCCTTATCATCAATTTCGAAAAACCGCAGGTCACACGCGCGCCAAAGCCCCTCAAAGTGAGGTTTGACACTGCCGGGAGGGTTGTCGGACCGGAAGACTGTCAGTTGAGGGACACGAAGACGTGCGCTGCAACTTCAGGCGGGAGCTCCAAGGCTCCTTCGATGCCGGGCACCCGGACGGAGATGTACTCGCCCACGCGCTCGAGGGAGACCGGCGCCCCGGGCCGGATTCCACCCTCATCCAACTGGGTGAGCAGTTCCGGCTCCACCTGGATGGGCTCGGCCAGCCGCGTGACAACCACCCGGGAGTCGGAGGCGTAGCCGTCCATGGCCTGCAGGAGGTTCACGTCGATCCGGGGGAACTGTGTTCCGGCCAGGCCTCCCAGTGCTTCCAGTCCCGGAATCGGATTTCCGTAAGGTGACTCGGTGGGATGCTCAAGCAGTTCATAGAGCCGGCGCTCCACGCGCTCGCTCATCACGTGCTCCCAGCGGCAGGCTTCATCATGCACGTACGCCCAGTCGAGTCCGATGACATCGGCCAGGAGCCGCTCCGCCAGACGGTGCTTCCGCATGACTTCGGTGGCACGCTTGCGTCCGACTTCGGTCAGCTCCAGGTGGCGGTCGTTGGACACAATCACCAGGCCATCGCGCTCCATCCGGCCGATGGTCTGGGAGACCGTGGGGCCGGAGTGCCGCAGGCGTTCGGCTATGCGGGCCCTGAGAGCCACAATGTTTTCTTCTTCAAGCTCCAAAATGGTCCGAAGATACATCTCAGTGGTATCGATCAGATCCGTCATCCAGCTCAGCTCTCCTCGAACGCAGTTCTTGCGTAATCTCCACCGTACCGCGTCCCATACCGGGGTGGGCGGTGCCACCGCCACCCTTCGAACGCCAACCCCCAGCCTAGCTTATTTGGAATTACTCCGGATAATTCCGGACCCATTGCGGTCGCATCTTGTTCGTCCGCGTTCCACGTGGCGGACTATGACAGGGGCAGGTTCCTGCGCGCGGGCCATGTCAGGCAGAATTGGGGTGTCGAAGGGGCAGCTGACGCCACCTGCCACGACCCATCTTGAGCCGATACCCTTTGGAGCCACACGTGAGCGACAACAGCATCACCATACCCGCCGACCTCCTGCCGAAAGACGGACGCTTCGGCGCTGGACCGTCCAAGGTCCGCCCGGAACAGCTCGAGGCCCTGTCTGCCGCTGCCACCACCATCCTGGGCACCTCCCACCGGCAGGCTCCCGTCAAGAACCTGGTGGGTTCCGTCCGGGAGGGCCTGAGCCAGTTCTTCCGCGCCCCCGACGGCTACGAGGTTGTCCTCGGCGTCGGTGGTTCCACCGCGTTCTGGGACGTCGCCGCGTTCGGCCTGGTGGACAAGAAGGCCCAGCACCTCTCCTTCGGCGAGTTCGGTTCCAAGTTTGCCGCCGCCACCAACAAGGCACCTTTCCTTGATGCGTCCTCCATCATCAAATCCGAACCCGGCACCCGTCCTGCCGCCCAGGCAGAAGCCGGCGTTGACGTGTACGCGTGGCCGCAGAACGAAACCTCCACCGGCGTCGCGGCTCCCGTAAAGCGGGTCCAGGGAGCCGACGAAGGTTCGCTGGTCCTGGTGGACGCGACCTCCGCCGCCGGCGGCCTGGACGTCGACGTCTCGGAGTCGGACGTCTATTACTTCGCGCCGCAGAAAAACTTCGCCTCCGACGGCGGCCTGTGGCTCGGTCTTTTCTCCCCCGCCGCGTTGGAGCGGGCCGCCCGCATCAAAGCCAGTGGCCGCTGGATCCCTGACTTCCTGGACCTCCAGACAGCCATCGACAACTCCAAGCTGAACCAGACGTACAACACGCCGTCGCTCTCCACCCTGGTAACGCTGGATGCCCAGGTGCAGTGGCTGAACAGCAACGGCGGCCTGGACTTCGCCAGCAAGCGCACGGCAGATTCGGCCAACCGCATCTACTCATGGGCAGAAGCTTCCGAGTACGCGACGCCGTTTGTCGCCAACGCCGAAGACCGCTCCAACGTCATCGCCACGATCGACTTCGACGATTCGATTGACGCCGCCGCCATCGCCAAGGTCCTGCGGGCCAACGGCGTGGTGGACACCGAGCCGTACCGCAAGCTTGGCCGCAACCAGCTGCGCATCGCCACGTTCGTGGCCATTGAACCGGACGACGTCTCGGCCCTGCTCGCCAGCATCGACTACGTGGTGGGCGAACTGAAGAAGTAACTCCCCCAAAAAAGGATCGAACGGAGCCGCCTGGGTCATGCCCGGGCGGCTCCCCCGTTTAAATCCCCCACGTTTAAATCCCCCAAGGCGCCTTAGCGGACCGGCCCAGGGCCGCCGTCGCCATCCTCAGTAACCGGACCGGACAGCAGCGACTCCACCCGGAAATGCCGCAGGCCGCGGGCCCTGCGATCGAAGCGGAGGCGCAGCTGCTTGGCCCTGATGATCCACACCAAACCCACGACGGCGGTGCTGACGCCGGCTACGGCCGCGACGCCGACAGCCCAGCGCGGGCCGCCCACATTGGCCACCCAGCCCACCAGCGGAGCGCCAATTGGTGTGCCGCCCATGAAAATAGCCATATAGAGGGACATCACGCGGCCACGCATGACTGCCTCGGTGGTGGACTGTACGTAACCGTTGGCGCTGGTAATCAGGGTCAAGGCGAACAGGCCACAAGGGACCAGGGCGAGCCCGAACATCACGGCGTTGGGAGCCAGGGCTGCGAGGGCACTTGCCACGCCGAAACCACCGGCTGCAGCGAAGATCAGCCTAAGGCGGGGCCGGCCACGGCGCGCGGCCAGCAGCGCCCCGGTCACTGAGCCGATGGCCATGACGGAGTTCAGCAGCCCGAATGCGCCTGCATCCATGCCGAACTGCGTACCCACCATGGCTGCGATGAACAGCGGGAAGTTAAGTCCGAAAGTGCCCACGATGAAAATGGCCACCAGGACCACCTGGATATCGGGCCGGCTCTGCACGTAGCGCAGCCCTTCCCGGATTCGTCCCTTCCCGGCGGCGGCACGGGGTTGGGCACGAAGCGACGACACCGGAATCAGCTTCAATGCCACAAGCATGGCCACGAACGAGACCGTGTTGATAAGGAAAACCCAGCCGGGGCCCACCACCACCGTCAACACGCCCGAGACCGCGGGTCCGATCATGCGTGCCACGTTGAACGAAGCGCTGTTGAGGGCCACCGCATTGGACAGGTAGTCGTCGGTAACCAGCTCGGAGACGAACGTCTGGCGCACCGGCGCGTCCAGGGCAGTCACGATTCCCAGGAGCAACGCGAAAATGTACACGTGCCACAGCTCAGCCACCCCCAGCAATACCAGGATGCCCAGGCCGGTACTGAGCAAGGCCATGGCTATGAGCGTGATGAACAGCAGCTTGCGGCGGCTGTAGCGGTCAGCCAGCAGGCCCGCCCAGGGCGCAAGGAACAGTTGAGGCCCCAGTTGCAGGGCCAAGGTAATGCCCATCGCCCCGGCGTCATGCGCTGTCAGGTGGTCAAACACCAGCCAGTCCTGGGCTGTGCGCTGCATCCAGGTCCCGATGTTGGATATCAGCGCACCGAAGAACCAGATGCGGTAGTTGAGGATTCCGAGCGACCTAAACGTGGACATCAGTGTCCGCCATCCATTGAGTCACCCAGTGTTTCCGCAATGCTTATTCAGCCCCGGCTTCGTCGCTGTCCACAGCGATGTCTTCGTCCCCGGACTCGTCCGGTTCGTCGTCGTCTTCGGCGGCCGGGCCGGTTGCCTCGTCTTCGGCAGCCTGCACGGACTCTTCGGAAACGTCACTTTCTGTCTCCTCCACCAAGGGCGTCTCGTCCTCGGGCCGGACACGCTTGGCCCAAGGCACCCACTCCGGCGCCAGGATGGAATCCTCGGAAGGCAACAGCCCGAGCTCACTCACAGTGACGATCTTGGAACGCGAGTTGCGGGTCACCACGGCATACCACTGCCAGCCGCCGTATCCGGCAAGCCTGGACTCAAACAGGTGGGTGACCACTCGGTCACCTTCGGATTTGGCGCCAAGGTGCGCGCCCACCTCGCCCGGTTTGGCGATGCCCTCCACAGCCTCACGGGCAGTATCGACGGCGGCTGCCAGGAAGGCGTCCGGCTTGCCTGTGCGCCACACGGGCAAACCGGCACGCGGCTTGGTGGCCGTGGGCTTCCGCGCGGGAGCTTCCCCGTTGCCAGGAGCCTGGGCACCACGAGGACCTGCCCCGGCGTTATCCAGGACATCCTGTGCGGGCGTTGTTTCCTGTGCGGATTCCGAGGTCATGGCCGGTCCTAGGCTTCCAGCTCGTCGGCAACCTTGCGCAGCGCCATGCTGATGGCCTTGGCCTTGTTGCCATCGGGGTACTTGCCGGAGGACAACGAACCGGAGAGGTTGTCCAGGACGGTGACCAGATCCTGCACCATCGGAGCGAGGTCCCTGGCATTCATGCGCTTGGCCTTGGCAATCGACGGAGTCTTCTCCAGGACGCGAAGTCCCAGTGCCTGGGCACCGCGGCGGCCGTCGGCGACGCCGAACTCCACGCGGGTACCGGCCTTGAGCTCCGTTACGCCCGCAGGCAGGGACGTCTTGGGCAGGAAGACTTCCTGGCCGTCTTCAGCTGCGAGGAAGCCGAAGCCCTTTTCCTTGTCATACCACTTGACCTTGCCGGTAGGCACGTAATCAACCTTCTTCGTTCTTGCTGTGGGAGACACGCCGGGCCGTTACCGCATCCGCAGATAGCTACGGGATCGAGGGTGACAGTCCGGTCCGTGTTGGTCTGTTCCTTCAAGGTTATCCTGCCGGACCCCCTAATCCCGCTTTGTCGGCCATGCACGGGCAAGCTGCGGCTTCATTTCCTGCGGCGCGCAGCCCCGGACTGTCTGCTGCTAGCGTTGAAGGCATGACTTCCCCGGGTTACCGCCGCCCCCTTATGATTGCCGCCGTCGCCATTGCCGCCTTTTCCCTGGCAGCTGTTGCGGTGGTCATAGCAGTGGCATATTACGGTGGCGTGGCACCCGTTTGGGTTACCTCCACTGCCCTTTATGGTTTGCCTGTGGCCTTCACGCTCGCGATGGTCCTGATGCTGGACGCAGTCCGGCAACGCCGCCGGCAGTAGGGCGGCCGGCCCAGGATCGGGCACGAGTTGCCGCGGGGCGGTAACGTTGGATTGATGTCCCTTATTCGCGCGCTCAGCAAGGAACTGGAAGCGCGCAGCGACAATTCGCTGCGGGCCTTGTTTGCCGCGCGGCCTGATCTCATTTCCCCCATGGCGCCGGACTTTGCGGCATTGGCTGCGAGGGCGAGCGCACGCGTCAGTGTGCAGCGGGCACTTGAACGCCTGAACAAGCCGGAAATGCAGGTCCTGGAAACCCTCCATCTGTGTACCAACACCGATACCGGGCACAGCGTTTCGGCGGCAGGGTTGAAGAAGGTCATCGCCGGTTCCACTCTTTCGGCCTTGGATCCGATCCTCGCAAAGCTGCAGGAGCTGGCCTTGATCCACCGGGCTGACCCGCCCCAGGGTTCTCCGCCCACCTCGTCGCGCCAGCGTTTCTACCTTCCGGTGGGCAGCCTCAAGGACGTGATCGGCATCTACCCGGCTGGACTGGGCAGGAGCTACACGGAACTTGTGCGGTTGCAACCCGCTTTCGCCCAGCGGGTGGTCCAGTTGGTCGCCGAGCTGCACCAAAGCGGCCTGGGAATCCATCCGGCCAGCACACCCATGGATGCGGCCCTGGCCCTGCAGCGATGGACGGCCACCCCCGAGAACCTGCGGGCCATCCTTTCGTCAGCGCCCGAACGGACGCTTGGCCTGCTGAACAAGTTCGGCAGCTGGGCCATGGGCGCAGTACCCCAGGCACAGCGGCGGGCTTCCGTTACGCACGAAAGCCACGACGTCGGGCCCATTGACTGGTTGCTGGCGCGCGGCCTGCTGGTTCCCCTGGATGCCGGCCACGTCGAATTGCCCCACAGCGTGGGCCTTGCACTCCGGGGCGGCGCCATCATTGACGACTTCACTCTTTCCCCGCCGGTTCCGGAGTTGGGGCACACCAGTGCGGCACTGCGGCGCAACGCGGCCATGGGTGCCATCGCGGAAACACTGCGGTTGGCCAACGAGCTGCTGTTCGCTGTCCGGGAGCAGCCCCTCACCACGCTCCGGAGCGGTGGCGTGGGCGTCCGGGAACTGCGTCGCCTTGCCGAGTCGATCCGCCTGGGTGTGCACGAAACGGCGATTCTCCTGGAGCTGTGTGCCTTGTCCGGCCTGCTGCGCCTGGACGTCGACAGTTCAACGTGGATCCAGCCGCCGTCCCTGGAATGGCTCAGTCTGCCCCGGCAGGAACAATGGCTATGGCTGGTCAATGCCTGGCTTGCCAGCGAGCGCGCCCCTTCGCTGGTGGGGCAGCCGCTGACGGGCCCTTCGTCCTCGACGGCCCATCATGGTGCAGCGGGCACCACCATCAACGCCCTGTCCGCAGAGGCCCAGCGGCCGGATGCCCCGGTGGTCCGGCGTCGTGTCCTTGAAATCCTGAACGAGCTGACCGTCGAGGCAGCCGCGCCCGACGGCAAAGCACCTGTCCTGGACGCCAGGGCCGTACTCCAACGCGCCGAGTGGGCTCAGCCGAGGATGTCCCGCCGTTTCAGCTCCCTGGTCCGCGGCATCCTCGACGAGGCCGCCCTGCTGGGTTTGATGGGTTCCGGGGCGTTGACGCAACTGGGCTCAGCCATTGCCGATGCCCAGCCGGAGCAGGCCATCACCATCCTCGGCGAGCATCTGCCGGCCGCCGTCAACCACATCCTCCTGCAGGCCGACCTGACGGCCGTCGCCCCGGGCTACCTGGCTCCGGAGCTCAGCGAGACGCTGTTGCTGATGGCCGACGCCGAAGGCCAGGGGCCGGCGTCGATCTACCGTTTCTCTGCCATCACCATCCGCAGGGCCCTCGACGCCGGACAGGACGCGGAGTCGCTGTTGGCTTTCCTTCGCGAGCACTCGGCCACCGAGGTACCCCAGCCATTGGCGTACCTCATCCAGGACACAGCCTCCCGCCACGGCCGCCTCCGGATCGGAACCAGTGCCAGCTTCATCCAAAGTGACGACGAAACCGCCATCTCCGATCTCCTGCAGGAAGCCAGGACCTCCGTGCTGAGCCTGGTACGCATCGCCCCCACCGTGCTCACGTCCTCGGCCAGCCCCCGTGAAACGGCCCGCGTCCTGCGCGAGCTGGGACTTTCGCCGGCCGTGCAGGAGGCCGAACCCGCCGTCGTGCGTTTCAAGCGGACCACCGCGGTGCCGGGCAGCGCGCGGCCTGTCTACACCGCCCCCAGGACCGCACCCCCGGACGACGACGTCGAGGCGCAGCTGACGGTTCTTCGTCAGCACCGCGGCGTCCCGGCCGAGGCGACGGGCGAGGCATCCACGCAGCTGGGCCTGGAGACGCTCCAAACCGCGATCCGGCTCAAACAGGCGGTCACCATGAACGTGGTGGACAGCCTGGGGAATGCCAACACCGAAACCGTTGTTCCTGTATCCGTCTCCGGCGGACGGGTCAGGGTGTTCGATCCTGCCAGGGACACCGAACGGGTGTTGTCCATCCACCGGATCATCGATGTGGAACCCGCCGGAGAAATGCGTTCATGAAAACAGCGCTGCCAGCCAAACGGCGCTTTGACGGTGCCAAGTGAGGATTCAGCTGTGAACGTGAGGATTCAACTGTGAACGACGGTCCGCTGATCGTGCAAAGTGACAAGACCATACTGCTCGAAGTCGACCACGAGCTCGCCACCGAAGCCCGGCACGCCATTGCGGCCTTCGCCGAACTGGAGCGCGCCCCGGAACACATGCACAGCTACCGGCTCACGCCACTGGGCCTGTGGAATGCACGCGCTGCGGGCCTGGACGCCGAGCAGGTACTCGATACCCTGCTGAAGTACTCGCGCTTCCCCGTGCCGCACGCACTACTGATCGACATTGAAGAAACCATGTCCCGCTACGGCCGCCTGCGGTTGGAGAAGGACCCCCAACACGGCCTGGTGATGCGCACCGACGACTATCCGGTACTCGAGGAAGTCATCCGCGCCAAGAAGATCGCTCCCCTGCTGGGGCCGCGGATCGACGGTGAAACCGTGGTGGTGCATTCCTCGCAGCGGGGACAGTTGAAACAGTTGCTCCTCAAACTGGGCTGGCCCGCCGAAGACCTCGCTGGATACGTTGACGGGCAGCCACACCTCATCATGCTGGACGAGAGCGGCTGGCAGCTGCGGCCGTACCAGAAGCTGGCCACGGAGAACTTCTGGGCCGGCGGCAGCGGCGTCGTCGTGCTCCCCTGTGGTGCCGGGAAGACACTGGTGGGCGCGGCAGCCATGGCGACGTCCTCCACAACAACCCTGATCCTGGTGACCAACACTGTTTCGGCGCGGCAGTGGAAGCACGAACTCCTCAAGCGGACGTCCCTCACCGAAGACGAAATCGGTGAGTACTCCGGCTCCGTCAAGGAAGTCCGGCCCGTCACGATCGCCACCTATCAGGTCCTCACAACCAAGCGCGGGGGCCTGTATCCGCACCTGGAACTCGTGGATGGGCACGACTGGGGACTCATCATCTACGACGAGGTCCACCTGTTGCCTGCCCCGATCTTCCGCATGACGGCGGATCTGCAGGCCCGCCGTCGTCTGGGCCTCACCGCCACGCTGGTCCGTGAGGACGGCCGGGAAGGCGAAGTCTTCAGCCTTATTGGTCCCAAGCGGTACGACGCGCCATGGAAGGACATCGAAGCACAGGGTTACATCGCACCCGCGGACTGCGTCGAAGTGCGGGTGGACCTCCCCCGCGACGAACGCGTGGCCTACGCCATGGCCGATGATGCCGACAAGTACCGCCTGTGCGCTACCTCCGAAACCAAAACCAAACTGGTGGAAGACCTGGTGGCCGTCCACAAGGGCGAGCAGTTGCTGGTGATCGGACAGTACATCGACCAGCTGGATGAAATTGCCGAGCGCCTGGACGCGCCCCTGATCAAGGGCGAAACCACTGTCAAGGCCCGCCAGAAACTCTTTGATGCTTTCCGCAAAGGCGAGATCCAAACCCTGGTGGTCTCCAAGGTAGCCAACTTCTCCATTGATCTCCCCGAAGCGTCCGTGGCCATCCAGGTGTCAGGTTCCTTCGGTTCCCGGCAGGAAGAGGCGCAGCGGCTGGGGCGCCTCCTGCGTCCGAAGCAGGACGGCAGGGCTGCCCGGTTCTACTCACTGGTGGCCAGGGATACGCTCGACCAGGACTTTGCCGCCAAACGCCAACGGTTCCTGGCCGAACAGGGCTACGCCTACCGGATCATGGATTCGAAGGACGTCGGCAAGGACGTGGGTCAGGAACAGTAGCGGCCCTTCCGGGAATGTACCTCAGGACCCTTGCTATTCACCTCCAGCGAATTTACGATTCCTAGTGAAGCTCTCCGCCCTACGTGGTTGCCCCTGGTCCAGGCAATCCGGCGGCCAGCCGTCGGCGGTGGGGGTAGCCCGCAGCCAGGGAGCCGGCGGTTCGAAGGCCTAGAAGAATCCGAAAAGAAGTTTTCCCCAGAGGATTCCCCATGCGTAAAGCCCTCCTGGTCATTTCCGCAATCGTCCTGTTGTCAGCACTCGCGCAGTTGTTTTTCGCAGGATACTTCCACTTCCAGAACACCATTGAAGCCCAGCGCGAAGCTGGTGTCTTCCACGTGATGAACGGCCAGTATGTGCTGCGTTACTCGGCGCTCCTCGCCGCCATTGTGGCCGCCATCGCCCGGATGGGCGCCCGGACAATCTGGCTGGCAGCCGGAATTTTCCTGCTTTCCTGGGTCCAGCTGTTCATTTTCATCATCGGCGGCATGTTGACCGGTTCTTCGGAAGACTTCATCACCCCTGCCGGATCATGGGTTGTCTCTATCCACCCGATCACCGGTGTGCTGATGATCTTCATGTCCTACTGGCTCTTCAACCGCGCACGCGCAGCGGCCCTCAATCCGCAGCCGTTGCCTCCGAAAGCTGCTGCTTCGGATGCTTCTGCCTCCTCCAGCGCAGCCTGAGCAAAGGCAGCTGTGAATACCTCGCAGCTGCTGGCGGTGGATTTGGTGTTGTCCATCCTCGCGGCCGCAGCCTGGACGGCTGCCGTGTGGATGACTGTTGTTTCAAGCACTGACCCGAAGCCGGGGCCGCGCCGCGGGATTGACCTGGCTTTGCTGTTGGTGGGTGTTGCCGTGATCGTGACGGTGTCACGCTATGCCTTGCTTCCGTCTTTGGTGGCCGGCGGTTGGTGGTTTGCCAGCGAACGCATAATCATCAGTCTGCCTCTGACCGCCATCCCCGCGGCTTGGGCCGCGATGGCCGGTGTTCCGTTCTTGCTGAGGAGGCGGAACACCGGCGCCAAACCTGCCAGGGCCCGGTGGTGGTTCGGGCGAAGCCGCCGAGGGGCGGTGATGGCAATGGTGGCGGCGGCCTCGTCCGCTGCCGCCGCACTGGTTCTAGTCCTGGTCCTCGGACCGTTCCCCGCACCGTGGAGCATCGCAGTACTACTCTTCATGGTGGGCGGAACAATGCTGATCGCCTGGATCGCCCTGGGAAAGCCGGCCGGCACCGGCGTCGCGCGAACCCATGGCAGACGTTCGACGACGGCGTCGGCCGCCGTGGCCGCCCTTATGCTTTGCACAGTGTTGGGGTCGGGAGTCTTTGCATGGCTCGGGAGCCGCTCCGCCGATGGCGCGGCGATAGCCGCCGCTGTAAGCCATCACCGCGGTAACAGCGCCGCCACGGTCGCGGACCCGACGCCGGTGACCAGCCTTGTGGGTGAGACACCCAAAGATGCGGTGGTCCGGCACTACGAACTGACAGCCCGGGTGGAGCAGCTGACCCTGCCATCCGGACGAACCACGGAAGCCTGGACCTTCGGGAGCGTTCCTGGCCCGATGATAGAAGCCACGCTGGGCGAGGTAGTGGAGGTGGTTCTCAAGAACCGGGATGTCGCCGCCGGTGTGACTGTCCATTGGCACGGCTACGACGTCCCCAATGCCATGGACGGAGTGGCTGGCGCAACACAGGACGCAGTGATGCCTGGCCAGTCCACCACCTACCGCTTCACCGCAGCACAGGCCGGTACGTACTGGTATCACACACATCAGGATTCGGCCGAGGGGGTCCGCAAGGGCCTCTACGGCGCATTCGTCGTGCACCATCCCGCGAAGGTCCGTGCTGACACGGATATCGTGGTGGCGGGGCACGACCTCAGCGGTCTGGGGTTGCTGGGCTCCTCAGACCGCAGCAGCGAATACCGGGCCGCCCCGGGGACGAGTGTGCGGGTGCGGCTGGTGAACACCGATTCCTTGCCCCAGCGCTACCTTGTGGAAGGCACGTCCTTCAAGGCCGTGGCCGTGGACGGTACCGACGTCAATGAGCCCGGGGACATCAAGGGAAAGTTGGTGCGGCTGGGAGCGGGCGGCCGGGTGGATGTTGCTTTCAGCATGCCGGACTCCCCCGTCACCCTGCGCTCGGATTCGGCAGCCGACGCCGTGGTGGTCATTGCCCCACCCGGATTCCCCACAACGGCCCAAGGGCGGGCGCCGTCAGGCGTTTTTGCCACCACTCCTGTGCTGGACCTTTTGGATTATGGCAGTCCACTGTCCGCCGGGAATACGCTGGCCGGGAATACGCTGGCCGGGACTCCGACAGAGGCGTCCGGTCCACCTGCCTCTGCTGTCACCCGCGAAGAGGTAGTGGTGCTGGACCGGCAATTTCGTTTTGTGGATGGTGTCCCGCGGTATGCCTTCACTGTGAACGGGGCGGCGTACCCGCTGGTGCCGTCCATTGAGGTGGCGGAGGGTGACACCGTGAAAGTGACGGTGGTGAACAGGACCGCCGAACCCCACCCGATGCATCCGCACGGTCATCACGTGCAGGTCCTGAGCAGGAACGGCGTGGCACCCAGCGGCTCACCGCTGGTCCTGGACACCGTGGATGTGCTGCCCGGCGAAGTATGGGAAGTACTGCTGCATGCCGACAACCCGGGAATTTGGATGGATCACTGCCACAATCTGGATCATGCTGCCGAGGGCATGATGATGATGCTCAAATACGAAGGCGTGTCATCACCGTTCGTCCACGGCGGCCACGCCGGGAACCGGCCCGAGTAAGGCGTTCAGGCGACCCGCCAGGGGTTCAGGCGACCATCCGGTTTGAGGGCGTGGTGTCCACTTGATCAATGACGGCCCAGGAGTCCGCGTCGCGGAGCTGCGCATTGGCGAAGCGTTCTGCCTCCATGAGGTCCTGGAAGTCTTCACGCCGGACCCGTCCGGTGTCCGTGTCCAGGTAGGTGACATGGAATTCGACCTCACCGGTGAGGTGATGGATGCTGACTGGAGCTGCTGAGTTTGCCATGTTTTAAGTGTGGAACGGGGCACCGACATTTTTGGAAGCATCGGCGGGCGTGTTCGGATTTAGCGTCTTCAGGACTGGCGGAGGTATTGTGCCGACACCCGGCGGACCGTCTCGCTGAGCGTGTCCAGTGCAGAGGACGCCGTGCTCCACCGCTGCCAGTACAGCGGCACATCGAAAGGCTGCTCCGGAGCGAGCTCTATCAGCCGCCCGTCCGCAATGTCGGGACCGCATTGGACTTCCGGGATGAGACCCCAGCCGAGTCCTAGCCGGATCGCATCGCCAAAGTCCTGGGATGCCGGGACATAGTGGCGCGGGCCTTTCCTCTCGGGAACCGGCCGCCCCTCGGCGTTGATCACGGACTGGACGAAGGCCCATTGGTAGGTGTCTTTGCGGTCGAAGTCCACTGTTGGCGCAGCATTGAGTGCTGCGCCGTCGAGGCCCTTGGGAAGGCCCGGAAACCAACGTTCCACGAACGTCGGAGCGGCCACGGGGAGGTACCGCATGATGCCGAGGCTTTCGACGCGGCAGCCTTGGACGGGCTCGGGCGTGGCCGTCACAGCAGCCATGACCGTGCCTGACCGGAGCAGCGACGTGGAGTGCTGCTCGTCGTCACGGTGGAGATCGAACGTGACGTTATGGCTGCCGGGCACTTGGGCAAGCGCCTTCAGGAACCACACCGCCAAAGAATCCGCGTTGACCACGATCGGCAGGGCCAGTTGGGGCTGGCCACCATCCAGACCCAGTTCCTTGCCCGCGTCGGCTTCCAGCTGTCCCACCTGCCGCGCCAGCCGCAGGACAACCTCGCCGGCTTCAGTTGCCAGGGCGGGGTTGCTGCGTTGCAGCAGGACCCGGCCCGTGGATTGTTCCAGTGCTTTCAGCCTTTGGGACACCGCCGACGGCGTGATGTGAAGCATGCGCGCCGCCGCTTCCAACGTGCCCTCGGAGAGGACAGTGGCAAAGGTCAGCAACTGTTCGGATGGAAACTGGCTCATAAGCTCAGCTTACGCAGATTCAGAAACTTTAGCTGGTCTTAGGTTTGGGACCGCCGTAACTTCGGGAGGGTGACTTCCCTTGACTACTTCCATTCCGCAGGCCTCGGCCTGGCCACGGGTCTTGCCCTCATTGTTGCCATCGGCGCCCAGAATGCGTTCGTGCTGCGCCAAGGCATCAGGGGCGAACACCTCGTCCCCATCGTCGCTGTCTGTGCGCTTTCGGATGCCGTCCTGATCGCGGCCGGAGTTTTCGGTACAGGTGCGCTGATGACGGCAGCGCCTGCCGCCGTCGTCGTCCTCCGCTATGTAGGCGCCGCATTTTTGGTGACGTACGGCGTGATGGCGGCCAGGCGCGCCATGCGGCCGCAGTCGTTGACGACGGGCGAAAGCACCAGTGGTAACGGTGGTACCGGCCGCAAGGGCGGTGCCCTGGCCGCGGTAGCCACCGTCCTCGCACTGACCTGGCTCAATCCGCACGTCTACCTGGACATCGCCCTCATCGGCTCGCTGGCGAACGCCCAAGGCAGTCCCCTGCGGTGGTGGTTCGGGGCCGGCGCCATGGTGGGCAGTATTCTCTGGTTCTGTTCCCTGGGATTCGGTGCGAGGTTCCTCCGCGGCTTCTTCGCCCGTCCGTTGTCCTGGCGGTTCCTGGACGGCGGGATTGCCGTGACCATGGTGGCGCTGGGAGTCGGGTTGGTCCTGCAGGCATAACCAACCTGACACGCCGTTGGCACTTGGGGGGCTCACATGCAGCATTCAGAGAACTCCCAGTTTCTGGGAGCACTATGGGTGTCATGAAAAAGAACGGTCCTGAAGCCAAGCTCCTTGTGGTTGACGACGAGCCCAACATTCGCGAGCTTCTTTCCACGTCTCTGCGTTTCGCCGGCTTCGAGGTGGTGGCCGCGGCCAACGGTCGCGAAGCCCTCGCCGCCGCCGACCTTCATGCCCCGGACCTGGCGGTCCTGGACGTCATGCTTCCGGACATGGACGGTTTCACCGTCACCCGCCGCCTCCGCGCGGCCGGCAAGCACTTCCCCGTGCTTTTCCTGACCGCGAAGGATGACACCGAAGACAAGGTCACCGGCCTGACGGTGGGCGGCGATGACTACGTCACCAAACCGTTCAGCCTTGACGAGGTTGTGGCCCGGATCCGCGCCGTACTCCGCCGCACGCA
This sequence comes from Paenarthrobacter nicotinovorans, assembly GCF_021919345.1. NCBI lineage: Bacteria > Bacillati > Actinomycetota > Actinomycetes > Micrococcales > Micrococcaceae > Paenarthrobacter > Paenarthrobacter nicotinovorans. Next base: position 943,820 of record NZ_CP089293.1, on the reverse strand, counting down.
GCCGCTGGAGGACGATGACGCCGTCATCCGCGTTGACGATCTTGAACTCGACGACGACGCCCATGAAGTGCGCCGCGGCGGCACCGTGATCGAGCTGTCCCCCACCGAATTCAAGCTGCTCCGCTACCTGATGCTCAACCCCAACCGCGTGTTGTCCAAGGCCCAGATCCTTGACCACGTGTGGGAATACGACTTCAACGGAGATGCCTCGATCGTCGAGTCCTACATTTCCTACCTTCGCCGCAAGGTGGACATCGATCCCGATGCCGCAGCCCTCATCCAGACCAAGCGCGGCGTGGGCTACGTGCTGCGAACGGCAGAGAAGCGCTGACCTTGCTGCAACGCTGGAAGTCGGCTTCCCTGCGGTCGCAGCTGGTAGCCATCATCATGTGCCTGCTCCTGCTTGCCCTCGCGGCGACCGGCGCGGGTACCCTGACGCTCGTCAAGAGCTACCTGCAGGGCCAAGTCGACGACAAGCTCAAGGCCGCTGTCGCCTTGGCCCAGGACCGCCAGTCCTTCGACAGGCTGACCGAGCCTAACAGCGCCGTGCCCGCAGACACCGCGGTTCCCACGGACTATTCCCTGACGCTTTACGTCCCTGACCTTGCACCGTATCCATTCGGCGGCAGCCAGAGCGATCGTCCGGCGATTTCCAACATCACCCCGCTGGAAGCGAAGCAGCGCGCCAATGCGCCCTTCCAGGTCAAGGGAACCGCCGGAACCAACTGGCGGGTTGTTGCTGTGGGAGTCGTGGCCAACGGGCAGAATGGCGTGGTCATCATTGGGCTGCCGCTGACTCCCGTGGACAAGGTCATGGAGCACGCCGTCCTCGTGGTGGTGGGCGTCGGCCTGCTGACGCTGGTCCTGGCGTTCTTCATAGCCACCTGGACAGTTGCACGGTCCTTCCGCCCCCTGGCCAAGGTGGAAAAGACCGCAGCGGCCATTGCCGCAGGCGACCTCTCCCGCCGTGTGGAAGTAGACAATCCGCATACCGAAGTGGGCAGGCTCGGCGGTTCCCTCAACGCCATGCTCGCCCACATCGAAGCCTCGTTCGCCGCACGTGCCGCCTCTGAGGGCCGGATGCGCCGCTTTGCCGCGGACGCGTCCCACGAACTGCGGACTCCCCTGGTGACTATTCGAGGCTTCTCCGAGCTGTACCGGCACGGAGCCCTCTCCACCGAGGAAGACGTGGCCATGGCCATGGGGAGGATCGAAAGCGAAGCCAAGCGGATGGGTTCAATGGTGGAAGACCTGCTGCTTCTGGCGCGCCTGGACGAACAGCGGCCGCTCCAGCTCAAGCCTGTAGACCTGCAGCTCCTTGCCCACGACGCCATGGTGGACACCAAGGCGTCCTCCGGCGACCGGACCATCACCCTCACAGGTCTCGACGGCGATTCCCCCTCTGCGGCGCCGGTCCAGGGGGATGAAGCGAAACTTCGCCAAGTGATTGGGAACCTGGTGGGCAACGCCTTGCGGTACACGCCGGAGGGAAGCCCGATTGAGCTCGCCGTCGGCGTAAGCACCACCCCCGCCGGGAAAATGTCCGTCATTGAGATCCGCGACCACGGGTCCGGGATTCCGGAGTCGGAAACCAACAAGATCTTCGAACGCTTTTACCGGGCAGACACCTCGCGGACCCGGGAAACCGGTGGCAGCGGCCTGGGACTGGCGATTGTGGCGGCGATCGTCGGCTCCCACGGTGGCTCGGTCCAGGTGACAGAGACCGACGGCGGCGGCGCCACTTTGGTGGTCAGCCTCCCCTTCCGTGAAGAACCGGCCGAGGTGCCGTCCGCATAGTGCTTTTGCACATAGCAGTCTTATCCACATAGCGATGAAGGGCCGTTACGGGCTGCAGGCGCAGTCCCTAGGCTGAATGCAGTGGCCACGCTTCCCAAGCAGCCCGCGCATACGGCGGGACATCTTCATCGAAAGGCACCATCCATGACCGTCATCTCCGTTGATACCGAGCTGCTGCAGCTCAAGTCCGCCAACGTCAAAGGAACTGTGGACCGCATCAGTACAGACGTGCACACCATGAGACGCGGCCTGGAAGAACTGCAGGCCAGCTGGAAAGGCTCAGCGGCCAACAACTTCCAGGCCCTCCTGGTGGAATGGTCGCTCACCCAAAGCAAGGTCGAAGCCTCTCTGGATTCCATCACCATGGCATTGGCCTCGGCCGCAACCAGCTACTCAGAGGTGGAACAAGGCAATACCCAACGCTTCGCCTACTAGGATCCCCTCGGACCAAACGTCCCGATCCAGGACGCTTCGATTTCCTGCGGGGCCGGCTGTCTTCCCCCTGTGCATCCGGCCCTGCAGGTTATACCGGGCTGTCTCAGCTACTGTTTTTCGAGCGTGCCCTGGTGGAACCGCAGCCGCCATTGGCCCCGGTCGAGCGTCCAGACGGAGCTGCGGAGCGCTGAACCGGAATGGCTGAAACTGCGGTAAGTCAGCAGGATGGTGTTTTCGCTGAGCCGGTCCGCGCTCAGGAGTTCCAGTTCCGTTGCCTCTCCCGGGTCTTCTTCCAGGGCCATCATCATGGCATCGCGTGTCCAGTAGCGTCCCGAGCTGCCGATCTCGGCGAAGTCCGGGTGAAGGAGAACTCCGATCCTTCCGATGTCGGCCCTGACGTCCGGCCTGAGCAGTTCGCGTTCCAAGGCAAGGACGGTGTCCTCAGCCGAGAGCTCGGGCGCTGAAGTGTCATCTCCCAGTTCGCTGAACAGGTCGGGCTGGCCGAAAAGGCCCGCCTCGCCAAACAGGGTGGGCTCGAAATGTGGCCGGATGCTCCGGTCAGGACGCGCGGACGCCGGAAGTGCATTCGAGCCGGACACAGAAGCGACCCCGGAGGCCACGGCAACGGGCTCGGGCCGGACCGGTACCTCCGATACCGTCGTCGCTGCCGGAGATCCCTCGCCGGCAGCGGTTGCCTTCTCCTGGGCTCCAGGGAAGCCGGGGCCACTGCGCGGCGCTATGCCCTGCTGATAAGCCGTGGCCACCGCGCGTGCGCGCTCGTCCGCTGCCTCATTGAGGTCATGGCCAGCATGGCCCTTGACCCACTCAAACGTGTACTTGCGTCCCGCGATCGCGTGGTCGATCTCTTTGAGGAGGTCCACATTCAAGACGGGCTTCCCATCGGCCTTCCGCCAACCCTTTCGCTTCCAGCCCGGCATCCACTTGGTTATGCAATTGATGACGTATTGGCTGTCGCAAAGGATCAGCAGTTCTTCGTGAGGTACGTGGGCTGTTGACCGGAAAAGGTCAAGCACAGCCATCAATTCACCCTGGTTGTTGGTGCCGTGCGGCCACCCTCCCGCGCGCCAACAGGAGTCATCAACGTACCAGGCCCAGCCGGCCGGTCCAGGATTACCGAGGGCAGACCCATCGGCGGCAGCAATAATCGTCATGCATTAATCCTGCCAGACCGCACCGACACTTAAACGCGCCCGCGCCCCGGCAGCCAGCAGCAGCAGGCTCCAGAAAACCTGGCCGCAGACGCACAACGGCGGCCCCCACCGGAGTGGGGACCGCCGTCGCGTGTTTTCAAGCGTGAGCCTGGCGCTGTATCGCTACAGCTGTGGGGCTTAGAAGCCGCCCATGCCGCCCATGTCGTCGCCGCCGGGAGCCGGAGCGTTCTTCTCGGGCTTGTCTGCAACAACAGCCTCGGTGGTCAGGAAGAGACCAGCGATGGAAGCAGCGTTCTGGAGAGCCGAGCGGGTGACCTTTACGGGGTCGTTGACGCCGGCAGCCAGAAGGTCTTCGTAGACGCCCGTGGCAGCGTTCAGGCCGTGGCCGGAAGGAAGGCCGCGAACCTTGTCCACCACAACGCCCGGCTCCAGGCCGGCGTTGAAAGCGATCTGCTTTAGCGGTGCGTCGATGGCAACCTTGACGATGTTGGCACCCGTTGCCTCGTCACCCTGCAGGGTGAGGTTGGCGAATGCCTTGGCGCCTGCCTGGATGAGGGCAACGCCACCACCGGCAACGATGCCTTCTTCAACAGCAGCCTTCGCGTTGCGGACTGCGTCCTCGATGCGGTGCTTGCGTTCCTTGAGCTCAACTTCGGTGGCGGCACCGGCCTTGATGACTGCAACGCCGCCGGCCAGCTTGGCCAGGCGTTCCTGCAGCTTCTCGCGGTCGTAGTCGGAGTCGGAGTTCTCGATCTCGGCGCGGATCTGGGCCACGCGGCCTGCGATTGCGTCAGCGTCGCCGGCACCTTCAACGATGGTGGTCTCGTCCTTGGTGACAACAACCTTGCGGGCGGTGCCGAGGAGGTCCAGGCCGGCGTTTTCGAGCTTGAGGCCAACTTCTTCGGAGATGACCTGGCCACCGGTGAGGATGGCGATGTCGGCCAGCTGGGCCTTGCGGCGGTCACCGAAGCCCGGAGCCTTGACGGCAACAGACTTGAAGGTGCCACGGATCTTGTTGACGATCAGGGTGGCCAGGGCCTCGCCCTCGATGTCTTCGGCGATGATCAGCAGCGGCTTGTTGGACTGCATGACCTTCTCCAGAACCGTGACGAGTTCCTTCACGTTGGAGATCTTGGAGTTGACGATCAGGATGTACGGGTCTTCGAGGACCGTTTCCTGGCGTTCTGCGTCCGTGACGAAGTAAGCGGAGATGTAGCCCTTGTCGAAGCGCATGCCTTCGGTGAGCTCAAGTTCCAGGCCGAAGGTGTTGGACTCTTCAACCGTGATGACGCCTTCCTTGCCCACCTTGTCCAGGGCTTCGGCGATCAGGCTGCCGATTTCCGGGTCACCGGCAGAGATGGAAGCCGTAGCTGCGATCTCTTCCTTGGTTTCGATTTCCTTGGCGGAGGCCAGCAGTTCGCTGATGACTGCCTCAACAGCCTTCTCGATACCGCGCTTGAGGGACAGCGGGTCGGCGCCTGCGGCAACGTTGCGCAGGCCTTCCTTCACCAGTGCCTGGGCGAGGACGGTTGCAGTGGTGGTACCGTCGCCAGCGACGTCATCCGTCTTCTTGGCAACTTCCTTGACCAGTTCTGCACCGATCTTCTCGTAAGGATCGTCCAGCTCGATCTCCTTGGCGATGGAAACGCCATCGTTGGTGATCGTGGGGGCGCCCCACTTCTTTTCGAGGACGACGTTGCGTCCACGCGGGCCGAGGGTGACCTTGACGGCGTCTGCGAGGATGTTCAGGCCCCGCTCGAGGCCGCGGCGTGCCTCTTCATCAAATGCAATGATCTTGGCCATAACGGCGGTAGTCCTTTCGGGACAGTCGTTAAGAAGGTACCTGTCAGATGGGGTGCCCGCGACGGACGGTCCTTCACGTGCGGCCTCTGTATGCCCCGCGTTCCGAACCTCACCCCACCAAGGTGTTTCTTGATCTCCCAGCGATCCCACCACTGTCCGCCACCGGGGAAACCCGGGCCGGATTTAGCAGTCGAACCGCAGGAGTGCTAAATCAATAATTAGCACTCGACCGGGGAGAGTGCAAGCAGAGTCTCCACTTTTCGCAGTAAAAACACGGGTTTCAGCCGATAGCTGATGGCGATGCGGGACAACCCTGAAAGTCAGGCGACGCGAACACCCTCGGCCTGCGGTCCCTTCTGGCCCTCCCCCAGTTCGAACTCAACCCTCTGGCCCTCCTCGAGGGCACGGAAGCCATCCATCTGGATAGCCGACCAGTGCACGAAGACGTCGTCGCCGGACTCATCCACAGTGATGAATCCGTAGCCCTTTTCGGCGTTGAACCATTTGACGGTTCCCAATGCCATGATGCCCACACTTTCGCAGTAGCCAAGACCGGTTGCCGGGATCTCCGGACCGGAATTAGTCCACTGTAACCACAGTCACTCCGCCGGCGCTGCCCCCAATGGGCGGGGTGCTGGTTTTGTTATTGAGGCTTAACCGAGTTGGCCGTTTTGGGCCGTGGAGCCGCGCCGTTACTGGTAGCCGGGTCCCGCTACGACAACCAGCGGCTGCTGCACATCCGGGGTCTCAATGATCGTCTGGATGCCCAGGAGGGTTCCCAAGGCCTCTGCATTGGCCTTCTGCGCCGGAGCGTTGTAGAAGATCACCGAGGTCTGCTGGGGAATGCCGCCCCAGTTGGCTACCGTGCTGAGCGTCCAGCCACCGCCCTGCACCAGGCCTGCAACCCTGCCCGCCAAGCCGGCAGTACCTGCCCCGTTGTAAACCGCCACCGGAACGCTCTTGTCTACCGGCGCCGATGACGGCGTCGCTGACGGAGTGCTCGACGGCGTCGGCTGGGTGCTCGGTTCGCTGGAAGCGGGCGGGGCGCTGCTCGATTCGGAAGGCGCAGCGGACGGCGAGGTGGATGTTTGCTGGGGTACCGGCGTCGAGACGTTTGACGACGCGCTGGGCGCGACAAGCCCAAGGTTCGGCAGGATGAGGAACGCTACGAGGCCGAGCACCAGAGCCACAGCTCCAACAGTCAGAACCGGCCACAAGGTGGGACGCGCGATGTCCTGGCCGTCGCGATGAACGCCCTGCCGGGAGGTGTTCTGTGGGACCTGGTCGAATTCGTCCCTGGCATATTTGGTCATGGTGAAGCGTTGTCCTTGCTGGTTGCTGCTGACAGATCAGCCTGGCGATTTACGCGTCCGACCCCAAGCGCCGCGCTGTCCGCGCGCGTTGGCGGGACGTACGTAGTCTACGCAATCTCTTGACGAGCATGGGGTCGTGGGCCAGCGCGTCCTCGGTGTCGATCAGTGCATTCAGGATCTGGTAATAGTGGGTGGCAGAGAGGTCGAAGAGCTCCCGGATAGCCTGTTCTTTCGCGCCGGCATACTTCCACCACTGCCGTTCCAGCGCCAACATCTGCTGATCACGCTCACTCAACGGGGAGTCGCTTCGGGTACCGGCCGTGAGATCTTCCAAGGCCAACCCGTCGGCCTGCGGCGCCATTGGTTCCGGTGCTGGTTCTGCCACGGCACACTCCTTCGACGCTTGTTGGGGAAAATGTCCTACCCCCATGTTACGGGCGAATAACATCACTGTCATTCGCCCGACCTCCGCCACGCGGGAGACAATGGCCGGGTGACTGGCGAGGATGCTCTCTTTGATCTTGAACCTGCGGGCCCGGAGGACGCGGGCTTGGCTGCGCTGCTTGACCGTCCGATTGAGGAGCTGATGGCTCCCGACTGGGCCGATGCCCTGCGTCCGGTCGAAGGCCAACTGCGCGATGCCCTGTCCTTTGCCGCCCGGCGTGCCAACGACGGCAAACAGATCCTCCCCGCCTCCGGGAACATCCTCCGGGCGTTCCAGCAACCCTTGTCCGACGTCAAAGTCCTCCTCCTGGGCCAGGATCCCTATCCGACACCGGGACACGCCGTGGGACTTTCCTTCTCCGTCTCGCGCGAAACACGGCCCATCCCCCGCAGCCTTGCCAACATTTACCGAGAGCTTCATGACGACCTCGGCCTCCCACCCCGCGTCCATGGCGATCTCAGCGCATGGACGGAGCAAGGCGTCCTCCTCTTGAACCGCGTCCTCACCGTCGAGGCCCGCAATGCCGGCGCCCACCGGGGGAAAGGATGGGAGGCCATCACGACGGCGGCAGTCACCGCCGTTGCACTGCGGACGGACGGTGCGGGACGGCAGAAGCCGCTGGTCGCAATCCTGTGGGGCAAAGACGCCGAAAGTGTCGTGCCGCTGCTGGAGGGGGCGCCGTCGGTGGTCTCCGTCCATCCAAGCCCGCTCTCGGCGTCCCGGGGCTTCTTCGGTTCCAAACCCTTCAGCAGGACCAACGCATTGTTGGTCGAACAAGGCGCGAAACCTGTCGACTGGGAACTCCCGGTCCTGTAGGACGTGAGGAAGCGTTTGGCCCAAGCACGCGGAACGTGAGGAAGCGTGCGGCCCAAGCACGCGGAACGTGAGGGAGGGTTTGTAACCTTCGACTCATACCCGGCCGGGGCCCAGTCCATTAGCTTAGGCTTACCTATATGACTGCTCTCCCCGTCACCTCGTCCGCCACACGCAAAAGCCGTCCGCAGGTCAACCTGACCGTCTTGCGGAACGAGCGCCTTTCACCCCACATGGTGCGGATCGTGGCCGGCGGTCCGGGGTTCAACGACTACGTCAACAACGACTACGTGGACCGCTACGTCAAGATCGTCTTCCCGCAGGACGGCTTCGACTACGAGCAGCCCCTGGACTTGTGGGCCATCCGCGAGACCATGCCACGCGAACAGTGGCCGCATACCCGGACCTACACCATCCGCTGGGTGGACCTGGAGGCACAGGAACTGGCCATCGACTTCGTGGTGCACGGGGATGAAGGCCTTGCAGGTCCTTGGGCGGCCAAGGCCGGGCCCGGGGATTCGCTGATTTTCACTGGTCCGGGCGGCGGCTACAACCCATCCCCCGACGCCGACTGGTACCTGTTTGCCGGAGATGACGCAGCGATCCCTGCGATCGCCGCATGCATTGAGGCCCTGGACGCCGACGCCCGGGGAACCGCCTACCTCGAGGTGGACAGCGAAGCCGACATTCTTCCCCTCGCAGCGCCCCACGGCGTCGAACTGCACTGGCTGCTGCGCAAGGGCACGCCGGCCGGCTCCAGCCCCCTGCTCCTGGACGCCCTGCGCAGCACCGAATGGCTGCCGGGACGCGTCGACGTCTTCGCGCACGGCGAGCGGGGGTACATGAAGGGCCTCAGGGAGATCTTCTTCGTCCAGCGCGGCCTGGAGCGTTCGCAGGTTTCGTTGTCCGGGTACTGGGCGCAGGGCCGCGTGGAAGAAGTGTTCCAAGCTGAGAAGAAGCTTCCCGTCGGCCAGATCTAGCCGACTTTTTGTACAGATATTGCCCCTAAAAAGGCCTTTTAGGGGCAACATCTGTACAAAAACTCGAGAGGGGGAGGCGGCCTAGCGCCGGCGCACCCGGCGGCGTTCGTTGCTGGAAAGACCCTTGGTCAGCGGCCTGGCGAGGTTGTCGCCGAGCACGATTCCAGCGGCTACCCCGAGTACGATCGCGCCTGCATTCAGCATTCCGCCCGCACCCAGCAGGATGTTGCCGCCTTCCACGGTCAAGGCATACATTGACCGGAAAATGGTGAGCCCCGGCAGCAGGATGAGCGCGGCCGGAACAGCCACCACCAGCTGCGGGGCACCCAGCTTCAACGCCACCACACGGGCCAGGAGGCCAATGGCCACGGCCGCAACGGCTGGAGACAAACGGTCCCCCAGGCCGGCCTGGCCGACCCCCCACAAAACGAAGAAACCTACCAACCCGACTGCCGCCGTCGGAATCAACAACCGCATCTGGGTCTGTTCCGTCACGCCGATTGCCACCACGGCGACGGCGATCAGGATGGCCTGGCCCCACAGCGGGTACGCGTCGGGGAACGTCTGGGTGACGTCGAGGACGGCACTGCCCATCAGTGTCCCGACCACCACGGCCACGCCAATGCCCGCCACGATCGCGCCAAAGGTCAGCAGCGTGGAGAGGAACCGGCCTGCGGCAGTAACCGGGAAGCCGTTGATGGCATCCTGCACCGAGGACACCAGCCGGCCCGTGGGAAGGAGCAGCAGGATTCCACCGGCCACCACAATGGATGGGGCGATCTCCACCCCCGCCCAACGGAGCATCAGGGCAACGAACGTAACCAGGAAGGCGCAGGCCATGGTGTTGAAGAAGTCCGCCGTCCGCCATCTAACAAGCTGGCGGGACAGCAGGCTGATGAGGATGTTGGAACCGAAAGCCACCGCCGAGGCACCAATGCCGCCACCCAACACACCCACAAAGACTGCGGCGAAGATACCGAAGGCGATCGTCACCATCCACCGGGGGAAGGGTTTGGCACTGCGGATGATGCCGTTCAGCCGGCGAACGGCTTCGTCACGGCCAACTCCCCCGGCCACGATGTCGGTGACCAGTTGATGGACCTGAGCCAATCCGGCGTAGTTGTTGGTCCAGGAGCGCACCACCCTCAGCAGGGTGATGGGGGTCTGGTCCTTGGGAGCGTAGTTGATGGCCACCGACTGGTTGGTGATGTCCACTTCCACGTTCTTCAGTCCGAGCGCGGCCGTGACAGCGATCATGCTCGTCTCTACTTCCAACGCACCCGCACCGTAACGGAACATCACTTCGGCCAAATGGAGCGCGAAGTCGATGGTCTTGCGGGCCGAGGCGTCCACGCCAACCACCTGGATGGTGGGATTGGCGTAAGGACTCCCGGCGAGCCGGTCCACGATGTTCATGGGAGCGGTAGGCGGACTATCGCCCTGCACCAGGCGCATCAGCATGCGTTTGGCGTTGACGTTCTGCCGGACCTGCGACGGGCGCAACGGCTGGGTCTTTGGCAACCCGTCGGTCTGGGGCCGGCTGGCGGACCCATCGGGGCGTTCAGTCACGCGGCGATCCTCCCTTGGCTGTTTGATCAGCGGTTACCCCGCAGGTTTCGTACTACCGGCAATTTGCCCAGCGGCAATCGTCCCAGAACTGTCTGGGCGGCCCCTGCGAGCTTCCTGGCCACACGGTACGCCGTGTACTTCAAGGGACTGACCGGAGCAACGAAGTCACCCAGCAGCTGGACTACCTCGCCACCGAATCCCTTTTTGAATTCATAGCCACCGTGCCCGGTTTCGTCCTGGCCCTGGATGCCGAAAGTCCCGTAGAAGTTGTAGCGGGAGTAGCCGTTGTTCAGCGCGTGTAACATCATGCCCCAGTAAAGGGACGTTGCGCCGTTGAAGTAGATGTAGTCCTGCACGGTGCCGCCGATGACGCACGTGAGTTCGTCACCTGAACACGCAAAGTGGATGGCAGCTACGGTAGCCACGCCCACGGAGTCCGGGAAGCGCTCGATGTCCTTCAGGCTTCGCTCGTAGCTGTCCACGAGATCCTGGACCACTTTGACGCGGTTGGCTTTCTTCTTGCTGCCGGTTTCCTCAACCTCCCGCTTGAGGTCAGCAAGGGTAGCGGATTCAGCTTCCAGGCGTTCGGTAATGGAGGCCCGGTACTCGGGGATGTTGATCTTGGCCATCATGAGCTTGGTGAACTCATCGGAGGTGTTCCTGAGGAGTTGCTCGTAGTACTCGCGTTCGCGGTACGTGAAGCCCTTCTCGTCGCCGGCAGTGCTCAGCGCGCTGTAGAAGTCATCCAGCGTTTCCAGCGTGGCCTGTTCCAGGTACACGCCGTTCTTCTCCGCTTTCCTGATGGCCTTGCGGGTGCGGTAGTTCATACCCATGATGAGCTCTTCGGAATCGGCGATGCCGTCGAGCTGCTTGATGAACATCCAGTTGATGTTGGCGAAGTTCATGTCGAAGCCCTGGTGCTGGAAGCCAAGGCCTTCCAGTTCCTTGAGCAATGGACGGTTGTCCTCGACTTCCGGGTGCTCCGCGCCGTCCTCATCGCGCGCGATGTACCGGAGGTTGGGTGATATCCGTAGCTCTGCGGCCTTCTTCGAGGCCGCGTGCTTCTTCAACTGCCCGACGACGAAGCGAACCACTGCCGGGTCGCTGTAGTCCATCAGTGGTCCCTTAGCGCAGTCGGCTGTCTTGTAGCCAAAACGGTTGGACGTGTACACGAGCTTTCCTGCTGCGATAAGGCTCCCGCCCCGGGTCACGCCGAAGAGCTCGACTTCCTGTCCGCGGGCGCGCTGGAAACGCGTCAGGTCCATGGACTGGATGAAGCTCCCCTGCGGGTGTCCCTTGGCAAACGTCTCGAAATCAGCGTCGCTGAGAATCACGAATTCCATGTCGGTTCCAGCCTCGATCGGAGTCAAAGAAATTACCTCGCCTAAGTTAGATTTGCGCCCGTTGGTGGCCGGGGCGGGCCTTTTCGCTGGCTTGTTGGCTTTTGCTGCCGGTCAGTAGAACTGGCCTCCGGTGCGCATGGTTTCAAGTCGACGGAACACCCGCTCGGCCCCTTTGAGCCACAGCTTGTAACGGACCGGACCCAGCACGAGGTCGTAGCAGCCCACGAAGTCCGTGACCGTCTTGGTGAAGCTTGTCTTGAACGATCCCAGGCCATACAGCGGGTGGGTCTTGTCCTTGATCCGGGCTCCTGGAGGGGTGCCGCAGAAGTCATACTCGACGCAGCCAAGTTCCTGCATGCGCTGAATGGCAGCCCACTGGACCAGGTGCGAGTCGCCATACTGTTTGCGGTCCTGCGTCGACCCGCCATCCTTGTAGGTGGCTTTGGAACCGTAATTGATCACAAACGCGCCTACGCTCGGGGCATCGTCCTCGTACACGAAGAAGAACTGTCCCTGTCCACGACTGCAGAATGCACCCCAGAACGCGGCATAGTACTCATAGCTCCGCAGAGGCATGGCGCCCTTGGCGTTCACGGTGTTCTGCATGAGGGCGTAGAGCTTGCGGTAGCTTTCCTCGCCGGCCTCTTCCTGCCGGACAACGCAGCCCTCGCGCTCTGCACGGCGGACTGCGTTGCGGGCCCGGGAGGAAATGCTCCGAAGCACTTCATTGGCAGGCGCTGAGATGTCCAGCAGCGCGGTGGAGTCGTTGGACTGGATATTCGGGGCCTTGACCAGGCCACTGGCCTTCAGGTGAGCGGCTACCTCAGGCGACTCCACGACGTCGGGCTCTATCTTGATGGTGAAGACGTTCATCTTCTGTTCCCGCGCCAAGGAAGCGACGGCGTCCAGCATGGGCTTGATGTCGTCAACGGACCCGGCGTCCGGACCCTTGATCAGGTACCAGAGCCGTCCCAGGACGGGGAACTTCTTCTCCAGCAGGAGGTTGTAGCTGGCGTAGTCAGCGGTCTCGATGACGAGCCGGCGGACAAGCCACCCATTGCCGTCCTTGACTGCCGCATAGGCGTCCGACTGCAGCATGTTGCCACCGTTCGGGTTGGCAGTGACGTGCTTGTCCCAATTATCGATTTCCTCGGCAGTGGCAAAGCGGGCGGTAAATTCTCGCAAGGTGGCCGTGTCCAATCTCAGGGTTTTGGTGCAGTGTTCAAAAGCATCGTGCGCATGCGGACATGCAGCCCCAAGTCTATCGGGCCGAGAAAAATCGGGCTGATTCCCGGGCGGACCGGGCAAACGAAACGCTCAGCACAAGCCCGGCAAGGGGTTCGCTAGGCTTGGAAGCCACCATCCACTCGTTCCACTGCGTACATCGTCCACAGCTGATCCGGGGAAATCCATGCCAACGAACATCGAAATCAAAGCGCATGTAGACAGCATCGAACGTCTGCTGCCCACCGTGCTTTCCCTGGGTGGCTCGGAACCCGGGCACAGCTCGCAGGACGATACTTTCTTTGAGTGTCCGGGCGGCCGGCTCAAGCTGCGCGTGACCGGCGATGGCCACGGAGTGCTGATCTTCTACCGCAGGGCAGACGAACCCGGTCCGAAGTCTTCCTACTATGTTCATTCAACAACGTCCGATCCGGATGGTCTGCGTCAGGTCCTGGCCGACGCTTACGGGGAACTTGGGCGCGTTCGCAAGCACCGTGCCGTGGTCCAGGTGGGAGAGGCCAGGATCCATCTGGACTCCGTGGACGGGCTCGGTGACTTCCTCGAGCTGGAAGTGGCCGTGGGTGGAGTGTTCGGACCCGAAGAGGCCACCGAACAGGCCCATCAACTCATGGAAGCCCTGGGAATCAGCCCTGCGGATCTGGCGAAGGGCGCCTACCTGGATCTGATCATGGCCAAGCTGTGACCCCGTTCCACCAAGTGGGCGAGCCTAGAGCCTGATCTGCTCCATGCTCTCCAGTTCGATGGCTTTCGGCTGCTTCCCCAGTTCACGCTGGCCACTGCCAAGACGGTCGGCGTTCGCGAGGCGGCTGAGGCTCAGCCCGGTTAGGTCGGCGATCTCCCCGATAGGGACCTGGAAGGTCCGGAAGGGACCCAGGGGCGGAGGTTCGCCTTCCAGAAGCCGTTGATCAATGGCCCTCTTCAGTTCCACCTTCCCGAGCAGTGGTGACTGGTCCAGAACGAACCCGACGGCGGCCAGCTTGGCATCGTTGGTCCATGCCGCAATCTTCCAGAACTTTCGAGGGATCCGGACACCACGGTAGGGCTGATCATCCTCAAGCAGGACCGGCCCCGTGAAGACGCTGATCTTGGCGTCATGGGCATCGGCGTGCCCCAGGACATGGTCCTCCAAGCCCACCCAGAGTTCCTTGCCTTGGTTGAAATCGTCCACTTGCGGCGCCGCATTGGTGAATGAGAACGTCTCCTGGTTGGCCTTCTTGGCAGTGGCGGCGTCCCCCCAGACGGGATCCAGCCGGCGCACCAAGTGGCCGCGATCGAAGGCGTTGTTCTTGTAGACGTCCGGACCCGCCTGCTGTTCCCGGGGGATCCTGTCATCGAAGTGCCAGGTTCCTTCCCGCGCCAACGGGTTCAGTTCTGCACCGCTGATGTTGACCCCCACGATCGCCGCGAGCTTCCGGGCGGCCCGGAAACGCACGGAGAAGTGGGTGTAGTCCAGCAGTATCGTCGTTGCCGACGGACTGGGCAGTTCAAGGCGTGCCCGCAAAAAATCCCTGTCGTATCCCCCGCTCATGGATACAGCATGGCACTACGCACTGACAGTAAAAAGACTCAGCATTCGACGACGTTGACGGCGAGGCCACCCATCGCGGTTTCCTTGTACTTATCGGACATGTCCTTGCCCGTCTCACGCATCGTCACGATCACCTCGTCCAGGGAAACCCGGTGCGTCCCGTCCCCCCACAACGCCATCTTCGCCGCGTTGATCGCCTTCGCCGCCGCGATCGCGTTCCGCTCAATACACGGAATCTGCACCAACCCCCCGATCGGATCACACGTCAACCCCAGATTATGCTCCATCGCGATCTCCGCAGCGTTCTCCACCTGACCCGGAGAACCACCCATCACCTCAGCCAACCCCGCAGCAGCCATCGACGACGCCGAACCAACCTCACCCTGACACCCCACCTCAGCACCCGAAATCGACGCCTGCTCCTTATACAACACACCCACCGCACCAGCAGCGAGCAGGAACTTCACCACCACATCATCCCTGTCCTGCTGACTGGCCTGATCCATGCCCGGAGCGTAATTCAACGCGTAATACAACACCGCCGGAATAATCCCCGCAGCACCATTGGTCGGCGCCGTCACCACCCGCCCACCAGAAGCGTTCTCCTCATTGACCGCCAAAGCAATCAGGTTCACCCACTCCTGCCAATACTTCGGATCGTTCCGGTCCTTGTCCTCCTTCAACAACCGCTCCAACCAATCAGGAGCACGACGCCGGACCCGCAACCCGCCAGGCAACACACCCTCACGCTTCAAACTGGTTTCAACACAGGCCTCCATCACCGACCAGATATGCAAAAGACCCTCCCGGATCTCCTCCTCAGACCGGGACGCCCGCTCATTGATGAACATGATGTCCGAAATCCCCAACCCCTTGGACGCACACCTGCCCAACAACTCCGCCGCCGTCCTGAACGGCAACGGCAACTCCTTCTTCGACTCCTCCAACTCCTGCCGCGCAGCGTCCTCCTCACCCTCACGGACAATGAACCCACCACCAACCGAAAAGAACGTCGCCTCATGCACAGTGTTTCCCTCAGCATCAGCCACGGCGAACTTCATCCCGTTCGTATGCCGCGGCAACACCGTCAACGGATGCAACACCATATCCTCCACCGCATACGGCAACTCCACACCCCCGCCGGATGCCCCCGCAAGGTTCAGCACACCGCTCTCAGCGATCGTCGCGAGCCGCTCCTCCACTTCCTCGGGAAGGATCAATTCAGGGTGGTAGCCCTCCAAGCCCAGCAACGTCGCCGTCATGGTTCCGTGACCACGACCCGTCGCCGCCAACGAACCATACAAATCAACCCGCAACGACGCCACCGAGTCCAGGACACCAGCGTCCTTCAACTCACCAGCGAACACAGCGGCGGCCCGCATCGGCCCCACAGTATGGGAACTCGACGGACCAATGCCCACAGAGAACAGATCGAAAACACCAACAGCCATAGCCGGGATCCCTTTTATACAGCTTGAAACGGTCCGGCAGATGGTCCTGCCGGATGGCCTCCCCCGCTTGTGGCGGAAGACGACCGAAGCACGACGCCGGATGGCCCCCAAAGGCGGCAACCCGGCGTCGCAAATTATTCAGTTACTACAAACGCTACGCCCTGCACGCTCGTTCCGTGCCGGAGCGCGGACCTTAGGAGAGGTCGCCGCCGTTCTTGGAGGCGTATTCCTCTGCCGAGAGCAGCGGGCCGTCGGACTCAGCAGCGACCTTGAAGAGCCAGCCGGCGCCGTAGGGGTCGTTGTTGATCAGGGCCGGGTCCGAAACAACGGCGTCGTTGATTTCCGTGACCTCGCCGGTGACGGGCGAGTACAGGTCGGAGACGGACTTGGTGGATTCAACTTCGCCACAGGTCGCGCCTGCGGTCACAGTCGAACCGACCTCGGGCAGGTCAACGTACACAATGTCACCCAGTGCGTCGGTGGCAACCTCGGAGATCCCGACGGACACCGAGTTCCCCTCGCCGCGGGAGACCCACTCGTGCTCGTCGGAGTACTGAAGTTCGGGCGCTACTTTGGGCATTCTGTTTCCTTTACGTGGTCGAAATGAAAAACGTGGAGATTTTGTACAGCTAATGCCTTTATAGCTGGGCTATGGGGTCATTAGCTGTACAAAAACTCGCTACTTTTGGCGCTTGTAGAAAGGCAGTGCGACGACTTCGAACGGCTCGCTCTTGCCACGCAGGTCAATGTCCAGCGCGGTTCCAAGCTCGGTGTGTTCGACGTCGACATATGCCAACGCTACCGGGTACCCGAGGGTCGGACTGGGCTGGCCGGAGGTCACTTCGCCGACTACCGCGCCGTCCTTGAGGACCGGGTAGTGGCCGCGTCCGGCGCGACGCCCCAGGCCCTTGAGGCCCACGAGCTTGCGTCCCGTGGTGGAACCGGCACCGTCGGCCTTCAACGCAGCCAGTGCGTCCTTGCCAACGAAGTCACCTTCCTTGGACAGCGCCACCACGGCTCCGAGCCCTGCAGCGAAGGGGTTGCCTTCACGGGAGAGCTCGTTGCCGTAGAGCGGCATGCCGGCTTCCAGGCGCAGGGAATCGCGGGAGGCAAGGCCGGCCGGAACCAGTTCTCCTTCTTCGGCGACGGCGGCAATTGCCTGCCACAGCGCGGCAGCGGATTCGTTGGGTACGAAGATCTCGAAACCGTCCTCGCCCGTGTAGCCGGTGCGTGCAAGGAGAAGGTCCTGGCCGCTGCCTGCCACCAGGAAGGTCACCTCAACTGCGGCGTAGTACTTGAGCCCGGTGACCAGCGCGTGCTGGTCGGCCGGAACCAGGCGCAGCAGGATGGCTTCGGCGAGCGGACCCTGCACGGCAATCAGGGACGTCTCGGCGGAGGCGTCGTCAACCACGACGTCGAAACCGGCGGCGCGTTCAAGCAAAGCGTCAGCCACAACCTTGGCGTTGCCGGCGTTCGGCACCACCAGGAACTTGTCGGCACCACGGCGATAGGTAATGAGGTCGTCGATGATGCCGCCGTCTTCCTGGCAGATCAGCGAGTACTTGGCCTTGCCGTCCGCCATGGCCGAGATCTTGCCCACCAGGGCGTAGTCCAGGAAGGCTGCGGCTTCGGGGCCGGTGACCCAGACTTCGCCCATGTGGGAGAGGTCGAACAGGCCTGCGGACTTGCGGACTGCGTGGTGCTCGGCCAACTCGGAGGAGTACTTGAGCGGCATCTGCCAGCCACCGAAGTCGGTGAACGACGCGCCAAGTTTCTTGTGTTCTTCGTAAAGGGCTGTGTAGTTCTCAGTCATGACGAGTCCTTAGTTTTCGAAGTCTTCGATCGGTGGGCAGGAGCAGACCAGGTTGCGGTCGCCCGCGGCACCGTCAATGCGGCCAACGGGCGGGAAGTACTTGTCCTGCTTGAGGTGGTGGACCGGGAAGGCGGCCTGCTCGCGCGGGTACGCGCGGTCCCAATCAGAAGTTACGACGGCGGCAGCCGTGTGGGGCGCCCGGCGAAGCGGGGAATCCTGCACGGAGAAGTCGCCGTGGGCCACCTGGTCGATTTCCTTGCGGATGGTGATCATGGCTTCGATGAAGCGGTCAATCTCCACGAGGTCCTCGGACTCGGTGGGCTCCACCATCAAGGTACCCGCAACCGGGAAGGCCAGGGTGGGGGCGTGGAAGCCGAAGTCGATGAGACGCTTGGCCACATCCTCGGCCGTGACGCCGGTCTTCGCGGTCAGTTCACGCAGGTCCAGGATGCACTCGTGGGCCACGAGTCCGCCTTCACCCGTGTAGAGCACCGGGAAGTGCTCGTTGAGGCGCGATGCGATGTAGTTCGCAGCCAGCAGCGCGGACTTGGTGGCTTCGGTCAGGCCCTGGCCACCCATGAGCTTCACGTACGCCCAGGAGATCGGGAGGACACCGGCCGAACCGAAGCGGGATGCCGAAATCGGGACATCGTTGCCTTCGGTCCAGGATGCCGCGTCACCGGGCATGAACGGCGCCAGGTGTGCCTTGGCAGCAACCGGGCCAACGCCCGGTCCGCCGCCGCCGTGCGGGATGCAGAAGGTCTTGTGCAGGTTCAGGTGCGAGACGTCGCCGCCGAACTTGCCCGGCTGGGCCAATCCCACAAGTGCGTTGAGGTTGGCGCCGTCGATGTAAACCTGGCCGCCGGCCTCGTGGATGGCATCGCAGACTTCGCGGACGTCGGCGTCGTACACGCCGTGCGTGGACGGGTAGGTGATCATGATGGCCGAAAGGGCGTCGCGGTGGGCTTCGATCTTGGCCTTCAGGTCAACGTGGTCGATGGTGCCATCAGGAGCGGTGGCCACCACCACGACCTTCATGCCGGCCAGCACTGCCGAGGCAGCGTTCGTGCCGTGCGCGGACGCCGGGATGAGGCAGACGTTGCGCTGGTCATCGCCGTTGGACAGGTGGTAGCCGCGGATGGCCAGCAGGCCTGCGAGCTCGCCCTGGGAACCGGCGTTGGGCTGGATGGAGACTTGGTCGTAGCCGGTGATTTCGGTCAGCTGGGCTTCGAGGTCGCTGATGAGCTCACGCCAGCCCTCGGTCTGGGAATCCGGAGCGAACGGGTGGATGGAGGCGAACTCCGGCCAGGAAATGGCTTCCATCTCGGCAGTGGCGTTGAGCTTCATGGTGCAGGAACCGAGCGGGATCATGGTGCGGTCCAGCGCGAGGTCGCGGTCAGAGAGCTTGCGGATGTAGCGCAGGAGCTGGGTTTCGGAGCGGTGGGTGTTGAACACCGGGTGCTGCATGAATGCGCTGGTGCGCTCAACGGAAGCCTCCAGGGCAAAGTCCTCGGCGGCATCGGTGACCGAAGCGCCAAAGACATCGAGCAGGCGGCCGACGATGTCGGACGTAGTCGTCTCATCAACGGAGATGCCAACAGTGTCGGCATCGATGCCGCGCAGGTTGATGCCCTTGGCCTCGGCGGCGGCGACGATCTCTGCTGCCTTGCCCGGGACGCGGACCGTGAGGGTGTCGAAGAACGAACCGTGGAGGACCTCGACGCCGGCAGCCTTCAGGGACGCTGCGAGCGTGCGGGCGTGGCTGTGGGCGGTCTCGGCGATCGCTTTCAGGCCTTCGGGGCCGTGGTAGACGGCGTACATCGAAGCGACGATGGCCAGCAGCGCCTGCGCGGTGCAGATGTTGGACGTGGCCTTCTCGCGGCGGATGTGCTGTTCGCGGGTCTGCAGGGCCAGACGGTAGGCGGGGACACCGGCGTCGTCCTTGGAAACGCCCACCAGACGGCCCGGCATGGAACGCTCGAGACCCTTCTGGACGGCCATGTAGGCCGCGTGCGGGCCGCCGAAGAAGAGCGGGACACCCAGGCGCTGGGCGGAACCCACGGCGATGTCAGCGCCCTGCTCACCCGGAGGGGTGATGAGCGTCAGGGAAAGGAGGTCGGCGGCAACGGTGACCAGTGCGCCGCGTTCCTTGGCCTCGGCAATGACGGCGGAGTGGTCGAAGACGCGGCCGGAAACACCGGGCTGCTGGAGGACGACGCCGTTGATGGCACCTTCCGGAAGGCCGGCTGAAAGATCGGCAACCTCAACCTCGAAGCCGAGGGCTTCAGCACGGCCCTTGACGATGGCGATGGTCTGCGGGAGGCAGTCTGCGTCGAGCACAGTCTTGCCGTCCTGCACGGCCTTGTTCTTGTTGGCGCGGCGCATCATGAGGACGGCCTCGGCCACGGCGGTTGCTTCGTCAAGCAGCGAGGCGTTGGCGATAGGCAGGCCAACGAGGTCCTGGACCATGGTCTGGAAATTCAGGAGTGCTTCAAGGCGGCCCTGCGAAATTTCAGGCTGGTACGGGGTGTAAGCGGTGTACCAGGCCGGGGACTCAAGGATGTTGCGGCGGATGACCGGCGGCGTGATGGTGTCGTAGTAGCCCTGGCCGATCATCTGGACCGCGGTCTTGTTCTTGGAGGCGAGCTTGCGCAGCTCGGCCAGGACCTCGACTTCGCTCAGCGCGTTCTGCAAGGTGAGGGCGACGTCCTGGCGGATGTCGTTCGGAACGGCAGTGTCGACCAGCGAGTCAACAGAGTCGTAGCCAACGGACTTGAGCATGGTCTCAATGTCGGCCTGGCGGCGGGCGCCGATATGCCGATCGACGAAGGTGGTGGAGGCAGAACTAACCGTCACGAAGGAACTCCAATACTTGGGCGGCGTTTGGGTACGCCACAGCGGCTCGGGTTCCTCCCCGCTCTGTATTGGACCTGAGAGTTTCCGCGTGTTGTCCGCACAACGAATCGCTTGCACCGTCGGTGAGCACAGCATCCCACGTCAATGGCGTGGAGTGCCTGCTGCTTTCCAGAGTTGCCTCGCCGCGGCGGTGCGTGGGCCTGAGAGATTCCTGGGGAGGGTTTGCTCCTACGGCGCCTGCATCACGTGCCTGCAGGACTCTCCCGCCGCAGATCAAAGGCATGTTCAGTTGTCTGTGGGCGCCACGCTGGGCACGCCACAAGGCTTAATTGTCCTACGTGCAAGGCCCTGCGGCAAATGGATGAGCAGTCACTTCCGCAGGCGGTCCAGGACCCCCAGCAGGATTTCGACGTCGGCCTCCCGACCGGCGATGCCGGCCCCCTGCCCGCCCTCGAACATCGCGTTGAAATAAAGGCCGTCGCCCATGTAGCTGACGGCCTTGGCGATCTCCGGTCCTACGTCTTCGGCCAGGACATCAAGCCACTGCTGCTGGATTCCTGCGAAGCGCCGCCGCGTTTCCTCATGGGCTACTTCAGCGAGCCTGGTGGCGGCAACGAAGGCCCTGTCCATGGGGGTGTCGGCCCAGAGGGAGGACCGGATGAAGTAGGCGGCCGAACCGTCCGGCGCGGCCTTCATCTGCTCAATGTCCTCCTGCGCCAACTCGTCCAGGCGTTCCAGCAAGGCGCTGATCAGGGCTTCCTTGTTGGGGAAGTGATACAGCAGCCCGCCCTTGGAGACACCGGCCCTCTTGGCGACGGCATCCAGGGTAGCGGCCCGCTCCCCTACCTCGATCAGGAGGGATTCGTAGGCATCCAGGACGGCGTCCCGGGCAACTGGTTTTCGTGGCATGTGTACATCATTCCCTAAAGAATTGCGGGGGTTGAATTTGTAACTATACCGTCTGGACGGTACAGTAAAAGGCATGTTCTCGCCGTCCTCAACCCAAGCACCCCGTTCCGCCGCCCCCTTGACGGGCCCGGCTGCACCGTGGCGCGACTGGACGGCCTTGGCACTGCTGATGTTCCCGGTGCTGCTGGTGGCCGTCGATAACACCGCGCTCACTTTTGCCCTGCCGGAAATCGCCCGCTCCCTGGACGTGGGCGGCATACAGCTCCTGTGGATCGTTGACGCCTACCCGCTGGTGCTCGCTGCGCTCCTGGTCTCCATGGGCAACCTTGGTGACCGGATCGGACGACGCCGGTTGCTTCTGATCGGCAGCACAGGCTTCGCGGCGGTTTCGGCTGCTACGGCATTCGCTCCGTCCGCGGAGTGGCTTATTGCCGGACGCGCTGCACTCGGCGTCTTCGGCGCCATGCTGATGCCATCCACGTTGTCCTTGATAAGGAACATCTTTACCGACCCCAACCGCCGTCGGCTCGCGATCGCTGTATGGGCTGCCGGATTCTCCGGCGGCGCAGCCCTTGGTCCCATCTTCGGCGGCTGGCTGGTGGAGCACTTCTGGTGGGGCGCCGTCTTCCTGGTAGCAGCATTCCTGCTTCTGCCACTCCTTGCCTTTGGCCGGGTACTCATTCCCGAGTCCAAGGACGCCAACCCCGGCCGGGTGGATGTGTCCAGCATTGTCCTGTCCGTGGTCACCATGGCGCCCTTCGTTTACGGCATCAAGGAATTCGCGGTCCACGGCTTCGGTGCGTCAGCTGCTGCTTTCATGGGCTTTGGCCTGGTGATGGGCATTCTGTTCGTCCGCCGCCAGCAAAGGATCGAAAGCCCCATGCTGGATGTTTCCCTGTTCAAGAACAAGGTCTTTAGCACGGCCATCGTGGCCAACGTGCTATCCCTGTTTTCCATGACGGGGTTCATCTACTTCTTTGCCCAGCACCTGCAGCTGGTCGAAGGGCAGTCCCCCATGGAAGCCGGCATCGCCATGATCCCGGCCCTCCTGGCCACCGTCATCGCCGGCCTGCTCGTAGTACCGCTGGTCAAGAAAGTACGGCCCGGCTTCGTGGTGGCCGGCGGACTGACACTGAGCGCCATAGGCTACCTGGTGGCCGTCGTGGGTGACCACGGCAGCGGACCGGTGTTCCTCCTGTCAGCCCTGACGGTCCTGGCCGTCGGCGTGGGTGCAGCGGAGACCATCTCCAACGACCTCATCCTGGCGTCCGTGCCGGCAGACAAATCAGGGGCGGCCTCGGCCATCTCCGAGACCGGTTACGAACTCGGTTCCCTCCTGGGAACAGCCGTGCTCGGTTCAATCCTCACCGCGTCCTACCAGCACAACCTCGTCATTCCCGACGGTGTGCCCACAGAGGCGGCGAGGAAGTCCGGGGAGACTCTGGCAGGTGCGGTTGACGCGGCATCCGGGCTCCCCGCCCAGTTGTCGGAGGCACTGACCACCGCCGCCCGGATAGCCTTCAACTCCGGCGTCCACATCACCGCGGCGATTGGGCTGGTACTGATGGCAGGAGCAGCAGTGATGGCCGCCGTCGTACTGCGCAAGGTTCCCAGAGCGCAATAAGGGAAGCTACACCGCTTCCGTGGGTGCCGCCTTCGTGTCGACGCCGGCAGTCAGTTGGTCGATTCGCTCCAGGGCGTCGCTGAGCCGGCCGACCGTTGTCCACAGCCCAGGCTGCTGATCCCTGACCTCCTCGAGGGAAGTCCCCGCGGAGGTCAGGGAAGCGAGGTCGAAGCTCACGTTGGTCCTCGCCCCCGCTATGGCGGCCCGCAGCGCACCGAAACCCACCACGACGTCGGCGACGAGGGCCGGGTTCCCGTGGGAAGCGAGCCAGCCGAGATCTTCAATGGCGTCGATTGCCCGTTCACCCAGGACGGCGGAGGCCTTGGCTGCGTCCACGGAGGCTTGGTGGATGGCTTCTTCGCGTTCCGGTCCGGGGTCGAGGCGGAAAGCAGCCCCGAAGGCGTTGGAGGCAGATGCGTCCTCGTCCGCGAGCCGGAGAGCCGCTTCCCTGAGCTCACGGGCCCTGGCATGGATAGCGGAAAGCTCGTCACGCTGCTGCCCCTCGGCTTCCGTGTACCCGGCCACCATTGACGTCAAGGCAGCCGCAATGGATAGCATCACCCCGGTGCCGGCGCCGCCCCCGGGCGAGCCGCTCGACTCTGCCAGGGCTGCGGTCCAGTCCTCAACCGTGGAGTGCTGCGTGGTGGCGGGTTCGGAATTCGTCATGCCATCAAGTGTGCCGTGACAGCCAGGTTCGCACACACAGGGTTCGCACAAAGCGGATGGATACACTGGCCAGACCGAAGGCGTCGAACGAAGGGTAAACCCATGACCATTGACCTCGAAGAGCTTTACAAAGACCTGCACGCCAACCCGGAGCTGTCCTTCCAAGAGACCAGGACCGCCGGGATCGCAGCCGGGCACCTGGAGAATCTTGGCTTCACCGTCCACCGCAACATCGGCAAGACCGGCGTGGTGGGCACCCTTGAGAACGGAGCCGGGCCGGTCGTCATGCTCCGGGCCGACATGGACGCCCTCCCGGTCAAGGAGTCAACGGGACTGGACTACGCAAGTACTGCCATGGGTGTCGACCCTGACGGAAACGATGTTCCGGTCATGCATGCGTGCGGACACGATGTCCATGTCAGCTGCCTCGTGGGAGCAGCAGAAGCGTTGGCCGGACAACGTGACCGGTGGCAAGGCACACTGATCGTCGTGTTCCAGCCCGCCGAGGAATGGGGTGGCGGTGCGCAGGCGATGGTTGGCGACGGCCTCTATGACGTCGTGCCGAAGCCCGATGTAGTGCTCGGACAGCATGTGGCCCCCTTCCCCGCCGGATGGTTCGGCATCCGGGCCGGCGTCACCATGGCCTCCGCAGACTCCCTCAACATCACCTTGCACGGCCGCGGCGGGCACGGATCGCGCCCGGAAACCACCATTGATCCGGTGGTGATGGCCGCCGCTGCCACCATCCGCCTGCAGGGCATCGTGTCGCGTGAACTCGCCGCCAGCGACTCCGCCGTGGTCACCGTAGGGCAGATCCACTCCGGTACCAAGAACAACATCATCCCCGAGACGGCAACCCTCGGCCTCAGTGTCCGCACCTTCAGCGATTCCACCAGGGACAAAATCCTCGCTTCGATTGAGCGCATTGTGCACGGGGAATCAGCGGCATCCGGCGCCCCCAAGGACCCGGAGATCCATTTCGAAGAGCACTTCCCGCTGACAGTTAACGACGAGTCGGCAGCAGGCAGGATTACAGCAGCCTTCAAGGCCAGGTTCGGCGAGGCACAGGTCATTGATCCCGGGCCCGTATCCGGCAGCGAAGACGTAGGAGCCTTGGCAAAGGGCGCCGACGCACCGTTGGTGTTTTGGTTCCTCGGCGGCGCCGACCCTGCCCTGTTCCGCGAATGGGCGACGACGGGGCGCCTCCCCGAAGATATTCCCTCGAACCACTCACCCTACTTCGCGCCCCTGATCCAGCCCACGCTGGCCAAGGGAACGGAAGCATTGGTCACAGCCGCTCTGGAGTACCTCGGTTCAACAGGCGGAAACAACTAGCCTGCGCGTGGACGGGCACACGGGAAAGGCGCCGGCAGACCGGCGCCTTTTTCGTGATCTTCTACTCGTTCCAGTCCAGGCGGGGCCTAGACCTTCTCGTGGATGCGGTCAACCTTCGGTTCGTAAACCACAGGTTCCCTGCGACGGCGTGCCAGGAAAGTCCAGAGTGTCCCTTCCGATGCCTGGCGGGTCTCCGCCGGGGCAACCGGTTCCTTCCTGGCCTCTTCAGTTGTGGTCTCGGGCTTGCGCGCGGAGTCCTTCTTCGTGCGCCGCTCGAAGTCGTCATAGTACGCGTAGCACATACAACCTCCCTTAGTGGCGTTCTTTAATAGTCCTCGCACTCCAGCCGCACGTCGACCACTTTTTTGCAGTCGACCACTTTTCTGCAGGGTTTCCGTTCAGCTTGTGGTGGTCACCGGGCGAGGCTGGACAGCCGCGCAACGTCCACCGCCAACCTGGTTTCCTCCGCCACCAAGTGGGCGTTGATGGCGGCCCCGGCCATGACGCCCGAAGCGGCCGACGCCATGACCTGTCCCATCAGGTCCGCGACATTGCCCGCAGCCCAGACGCCGGGCACCGCGGTGGCCCCTCCCATGGGATTCACTTCCACGTGGTGCCCTACTCCCATGGGGTGTTCCACCACCGGGACGCCAAGCGACTCCAGCACTGCGGACCTTGCCTCCAGCCTGGTTGCCGTCACTACGGCCTCCAGCGGGATGACTGTTCCCGAGGCCAGGACGACGCCCCTCAACGCATCATCCTGGATGGCGAGTGACTCCACCTTGCCTTCCACCACGCTGATCGAGCGTGCAGCCAGCTGCTCCCACTCTGCGTCCGTCGGCTCCACCACGTCATTAAGGAACAGCGTGATGTTCGGGCTCCACTGCCTGAAGAGCATCGTCTGGTGCAACGCCATGGGAACAGAGCCCAGTATGCCGATCGCTTTGTTCCGGACCTCCCAGCCGTGGCAGTAGGGGCAATGCAGGACATCACGACCCCACCGCTCCCGGATGCCGTCGATGTCGGGCAGAACATCGGTCAGCCCCGTGGTCACAAGGATCCGGCGGGCCTTCACCGTCCGCCCATCGGCCAGTTCAACATCAAAGGAGAGCTCCGCGCCTTCCTCGGCCCCCGCCGTCGAGCGCGCTGCGACGGCGACGCCCGCGACGAAGTCCACCCCGTAGCCGCGTGCTTCTTCCCGCCCCATATCCAACAATTCCCTGGGATCAATGCCGTCCCTGGACAGGAAACCATGGACCCCGGCAGCCGGCGCGTTCCGCGGCTCGCCGGCGTCGATCACCAGGACGGACCGGAGGGCCCTGCCAAGCGTCACTGCGGCACTTAACCCAGCTGCGCCACCTCCGATCACCACAACCTGGTACTCGTCCGCGGTTTCCGTCTTCGTATCTCTGCTCACTGTGCCTCCGTCGACTCGTTGCGGCCTTCCGCCGCTCCTACCATCCTTGGTCGATGTCGACAGAAGCGGCAAGAAAAATTGCCACTATGGCAAACTGGGGACATGGCAAAGGATTTCAGCGCAATGCTCGACGCCGTCGGCCCGCGCCTGCGCGCGATGCGGACCCAACGGAACCTGACGCTGGCAGAGGCATCGGAAGGCACGGGGATCTCGGTGAGCACGCTGTCCCGCCTGGAGTCGGGCCAGCGCAAACCCACCCTGGAACTGTTGCTGCCGATTGCACGGCTTCACCAAGTACCTCTTGAGGAGTTGATCGACGCCCCGGAAACGGGCGACCCCCGCATCCATCTCAAGCCACACGTCCATCATTGGGGCACCGCGCTGCCCCTCACTCGCCGCCCCGGCGGAATCCAGGCCTTCAAGATGGTGCTGAAAGCCGGAACGGGCAAGGAAATTCCAGACCCGCAATCCCACGACGGCTACGACTGGATGTACATCCTCAATGGGAAACTGCGGCTGGTCCTGGGCGGGAACGACTTCATCCTTAAACCCGGGGAAGTGGCGGAATTCGACACCCGCACCCCACACTGGTTCGCCAGCGCTACCTCTGAACCGGTGGAACTGCTCACCCTGTTCGGCCAGCAAGGCGAGCGCCTGCACGTCCGGGCACGGCCCAAGCGACAGGACCAGCAGGCGGAAATCTAGGAAGCCAGGAACTCCCGGGCATTGCGGCGCGACACGGCGGGGTCCGCTCCGGCGTCGGGCTGGTTGATCTCGGACCACACCTCATCGAGCGAAAGTCCAAGAACATCGGCAATGGCCGCCACCGTGGGAAAGGCGGGAGTGGCAACCCTTCCCGACTCGATTTTGCGCAGCGTTTCGGGGGAAACACGGGCGTCGAGGGCGATCTCCAGCATGGAGCGTGCGCCCCGCGCACGGCGGAGCAGGGCACCGAGACGCTGTCCGCGCTCGGCCTCTGCGGGTGTGAGCGGCAACCTGACCATGGCTCCAATTGTAATACCGGGATAATATGGCCGGGATAGTTATTGGCATCAACCCCGGAAAGGTCCCCTATGATCGAGATCCTCAGCGCCAGCGAACTAACCCGCGCCCGGGCTGCAGGGACCCTGGTGGCCAACATCCTGCACACGCTCAAGAGCCGATGCACTGTTGGCACCAACCTCCTGGAGCTCGACGCGTGGGCCAAGGCCATGATCCTCGAGGCCGGCGCGGTGTCCTGCTACGTGGACTACGCGCCATCGTTTGGGCGCGGCCCCTTCGGCCACTACATCTGCACAGGCGTCAACGACGCCGTCCTCCATGGACTGCCGCGGGACTACGCGCTTGCCGACGGCGACCTGCTGACCCTTGACCTGGCCGTCTCCCTGAAAGGGATCGCAGCAGACTCTGCCATCAGCTTCATCGTCGGCGACGCGAAGCCCGCCGAAAGCGTGGCCATGATCGAGGCAACCGAACGCGCCCTGCGTGCCGGCATAGCAGCGGCGCGGCCCGGCGCGCGGATCGGCGATCTGTCCTACGCCATTGGCTCCGTCCTCGGCGAGGCAGGATATCCCGTTAACACGGAGTTTGGCGGCCACGGAATCGGCTCAACCATGCACCAGGAACCGCATGTGCCCAACATGGGACGCCCTGGCCGCGGCTACAAGCTGCGCCCTGGCTTGCTGCTCGCTTTGGAACCGTGGGTCATGGCGGATACCGCCCAGCTCGTGACCGATCCCGACGGCTGGACCCTCCGCAGCGTCACCGGCTGCCGGACGGCCCACAGCGAGCACACGATCGCCATCACCCCGGACGGAGCCGAGATTCTTACCTTGCCCAACGTGGCCGGCTAGGCTGCTCCCGGGACGGGACGGGGCGGTAGGGGCGCTCGGCCAGGGCGTCCGCAGGTGTGCTGGGTAGGGGTCCGGGCTGTCATAAATGATTGGCATTCGTTTTCCCCTTGCACTCCGGCGTGACTCGCGTCATACTAAATGAACGCTATTCATTTAGTGACTGTCGTCTCATCGGAGTACATGCCACCATGATTGAAATAACCCGCCTCGAAGCCCCGACTTCCCTGGCCCGCACCGAACCCTCCACGCGGACGCCGCTGCGCGTCGGCGTTGTCCAGCACCGCTGGCATGCCGACGAATCCGCCCTCCGCGCAGAACTTACCGAAGGCATCGAGCGCGCCGCCAAGCTGGGAGCCACTGTTGTTTTCCTGCCTGAACTGACGCTCTCCCGCTACCCCGCCGACACCCGGCCGGAGAACAACCCCGCGGCAGGCATCCGCCCATCGGACATCACCGAGGACCTCCTCACCGGACCCACCTTCACCTTCGCTGCCGAAGCTGCCAGGAAGTTCGGCGTCTCGGTCCACGCATCCTTGTACCAGCGGGCTGAGAACCCGGATGGCACTGACGACGGCCTCGGCCTGAACACCGCGATCCTGGTCTCCCCCGCCGGGGAACTCGTAGCCCGCACCCACAAGCTGCACATCCCCGTCACCGCCGGCTACTACGAAGACAAGTTCTTCCGCAAGGGCCCGGAAGCCGAGGATGCCTACGCAGTGTACGCACCGGCTGAACTCGGCGGTGCACGCCTGGGCATGCCCACCTGCTGGGACGAATGGTTCCCCGAACTCGCCCGGATGTACTCCCTGGGCGGAGCTGAGATCCTGGTCTACCCCACCGCAATCGGCTCCGAACCGGACCACCCAGACTTCGACACGCAGCCGCTCTGGCAGCAGGTCATTGTGGGCAACGGCATCGCCAACGGCCTGTTCATGATCGCGCCGAACCGCTACGGCAACGAAGGCACCCTGAACTTCTACGGCTCCTCCTTCATCTCCGATCCCTACGGCCGCATCCTGGTCCAGGCACCGCGG
Organism: Paenarthrobacter nicotinovorans; assembly: GCF_021919345.1. Classification (NCBI taxonomy): domain Bacteria; kingdom Bacillati; phylum Actinomycetota; class Actinomycetes; order Micrococcales; family Micrococcaceae; genus Paenarthrobacter; species Paenarthrobacter nicotinovorans. The sequence continues at coordinate 914,419 of NZ_CP089293.1, read as the reverse complement.
GACGAATCCGCCGTACTGGTCGCCGACCTCGACCTCGACCAGCGCAAGGACTGGCTCACGCTCTTCCCGTTCCTGGCCACGCGCCGCCCTGAAACCTATGGTCGCCTCACCGAACCGGTGGACCCCAACGCGCCCTTGGGAGCAAGCGCTGTCGCCACTGCCTACCAGGCGGTCTCCGCGTGAGCGTCTGGCGCATGCCGTCGGAGACGGCCCCGCAGGACCGCGTCTGGATGGCCTTCCCCACCGGCGGTTACACCTTGGGCGACACCGAGGAAGAGGCGCATGCAGCGCGCTTCACCTGGGCCGCCGTCGCGAATGCCGTCCTTGAGTTCGAGCCGGTCACCATGGTGGTAGCGCCCGACGACGTCGAAACAGCCGCGCGCTACCTGGACCCCCGCGTCGAGGTACTCACCGCGGAACTGAACGACGCCTGGATGCGGGACATCGGACCGTCGTTCGTGTTGGATGCGAACAAGCAACTCGGCGCCGTGGACTGGATCTTCAACGGCTGGGGCGCCCAGGACTGGGCGGCGTGGGACAAGGATTCGCAGATCGCTGCCAACATCACCGGCCGTGCCAACGCCACACACCTCCCCTCGGGAATCGTGAACGAAGGCGGCGGCATCCAGGTTGACGGCGAAGGCACCGTCCTTGTCACCGAGACCGTACAGCTTGACGAGGGCCGCAACCCCGGCCTGACCAAGTCCGACATCGAGGAAGAGCTCGCCCGCACCATCGGCGCTACCCACGTGGTGTGGCTGCCGCGCGGCCTCACACGCGATTCGGAGAAGTTCGGCACGCGCGGCCATGTGGACATCGTGGCCGCCATCCCCTCCCCGGGCACACTCCTTGTCCATTCCCAGCAGAACCCTGAGCACCCCGATCATGCGGTGTCCCGGGAGATCATCGACTTCCTGCGCACCACCCATGACGCAGCCGGACGGGACTGGAACATCATCGAAGTTCCGGCACCCGAAACCCTCACTGACGACGAGGGCTACGTGGACTACAGCTACATCAACCACTTGGTAGTCAACGGTGGGGTCATTGCGTGCAGCTTCAACGACCCCATGGACGAGAAAGCGCTCCGCATCCTCGCCGATGCCTACCCCGGACGCCGCGTTGTCAGTGTTGACGCGCGCGAACTCTTCGCCCGGGGCGGCGGCATCCACTGCATTACGCAGCAACAGCCTTCGGCCATCTAGAAAGGGCCCTCCATGAGCCAGACAATCCGCGCCGGTGCTTCCAAAAGCACCGGAGCCGCTGCAGAGTCGCACAACATCAGCGGCAAGGGACTGAAGACGGGGCAGTTGGGGCTCCTCGCCGTCGTCGTTCTTGGCATTTCAACCATCGCCCCGGCGTACACGCTCACCGGTGCGCTCGGTCCAACAGTCAACGAAGTCGGGCTGCAGTTGCCCGTCATCTTCCTGATCGGGTTCATTCCGATGATCCTGGTATCGCTGGCCTACAGGGAGCTCAACGCAGACTCCCCGGACAGCGGCACCACTTTCACCTGGGTCACCAAGGCATTCGGACCCTGGGTGGGTTGGATGGGCGGTTGGGGCCTGCTCGCAGCCAACATCATTGTCCTGTCCAACCTGGCCGGTGTAGCGGTGGACTTCTTCTACCTTTTCCTCGCCCAGGCCACAGGTTCCCCTGAGCTGGCCGACCTCGCCTCGAACAAGCTGCTGAATGTGGCCACCTGTTTTGTCTTCGTGGCACTGGCCGTGTGGATCAGTTACCGCGGCCTGCACACCACCAAGATCGTCCAGTACGGGCTGGTGGGTTTCCAGCTGCTGGTTCTGGGCTTGTTCGTGGCCATGGCATTCGCCAACTGGTCCACGTCCGAGACCGCTGTTCCCTTCAGCTGGGATTGGTTCGACGTCACGAAAGTCGAGACCTTCGGCCAGATCGCCGCCGGCATTTCGCTGTCCATCTTCGTGTACTGGGGTTGGGATGTCTGCCTCACCGTGAACGAGGAAACCGCCAACGGCAAGAAGACCGCGGGCGCCGCCGGAACCCTCACGGCGGTAATCGTCCTGGGGATCTACCTGCTGGTGACCATCGCCACCATGATGTTCGCCGGCGTCGGCGACACCGGAATCGGGCTGAACAACCCCGAGAACCACGCCAACGTGTTCACGGCACTCGCTTCTCCGGTCATGGGGCCGTTCGCGATCCTCATGTCGTTGGCGGTGCTGTCCAGCTCGGCGGCTTCGTTGCAGTCCACGTTCACTTCGCCGTCACGGAGCCTGCTTGCCATGGCGCACTACGGCGCGCTGCCGGAACGCTTCAGCCACATGAGCAAGAAGTTTTCGACGCCGGGCTTCGCCACCATTGCGGCAGGCGTACTGTCCGCGGGCTTCTACGCCGTGATGCACGTGATCAGCGAGAACGTCCTCAACGACACCATCCTGGCCTTGGGCCTGATGATCTGCTTCTACTACGGACTGACGGCCATTGCTTGTGCTTGGTACTTCCGCAACAGCGTCTTCAGCAGCGCCCGCAACTTCCTCCTGCGCCTGGTGTGCCCTGTGCTGGGTGGTGTGGGCCTGTTCGTTGTGTTCCTGCAGACCGCGATGGACAGCTGGGATCCGGAGTTCGGCAGCGGCTCGGAGATCTTCGGGGTGGGCCTCGTGTTCATCCTCGGCATCGGGATCCTGGCCTTGGGTGCCGTCGTCATGCTGATCCAGTCCCGCATGCGGCCAGGGTTCTTCCGTGGCGAGACCATCCGGAAAGACACTCCCGCCCTGGTGGTGCCTGAGTAGCCGGGCGCGCCGAACAGCGAGAACGCCGGAAAGCGGCCAGTTCGCCGGAGCTATCCGGCGAACTGGCCGCTTTTGCGCGTTTTGGCAGTGTTTCACCAGTGATGGGCGACATCCACGACCAGCCGCGAGCCGCCGTCGGGTCCGTCCAGGGTGAAGACCCGGAACGGAAGCCTGGCACGGACACCCAAGCCGATGCTGGTAGTTCCTTCGAAACTCCCGGCGTAGACCACCTGACGGAACGTCTGGTAGCCCGATACGTTGGAGAGCTCGGCCTTGGCTGCCGGAACGTAGGTGGGCTGGCTGTACTGGTTGTACGACGGCGCCGTCACCACCACTTGCAGGTCGGCGTCACCGAGCACCGGGATGGGGAAGCCCGTTGCATCCTGGGTGATCACCGGAACGTACTGCACTGAATAACCGGCCACTTTCCCGGTCATGTCGATCACCAGTCGGTCGTAGCAGAGCTGTTGGCCCGTGCGGACATTGGTGACCTGCGCGGCGCTCATATCGGGGTCGGCCTTGGCCAGGGAACCCCAGGTGATGCCGCAATAGGAAGCCGCCGAGGCTGGCCCCGGTGCTGCCAGACCGAGCCCGGCCGCTGCCACAACAGCCGCCAAACCCGCTCCAATTTTCCTCATTTTTTGTGCCCCCTTCAGGCGAAGTTGATACTTCAACTGTAGGAGTGCATCCACGGGTTTTAGCGGGTTGTGGCCGCTTCGGAGCACAACCGTTAAGAGGACCCCCGTCAGGTTACGGGCGGGTCATCCGAAGCCGCTTCCGGCATCAATTCCGGGCCGTTTCAGTCGGCTTCAACCACGTTTTCGTGACCGAAGATAACGTGATCAGCGCGTTATTCAGCCTTCGCAGTCCTTGCAGAACTTAAGGCCGTTCTTTTCCAAGGCAATCTGCGACCGGTGACGGACCAGGAAACAAGACCCGCACGTGAATTCGTCCGACTGCTCCGGAACCACAACGACGGTCAGTTCCTCGCCCGAAAGATCGGCGCCCGGAAGGTCGATTCCTTCGGCGGTATCGACGTCTTCCACGTCGATGACAGCGGTCTGGGCACCGCCCCCGCGGGACGCCTGGAGAGCCTCAAGTGATTCAGCGGGAGACTCTTCTTCTGTCTTGCGCGGGGCGTCGTAATCAGTAGCCATTGAGGGTTCGCTTTCGTTGCTGCATAGTGCCTATTCCGGCACCTCAGTGAAGCAGTTTAGGGCATACTACCCGGCATCAACGAAAAGTGTGCTCAACGCAACATTGTGCAGCTTATAGCGCGGTTCCTACGTGGCCGTCGGCGGGCGTCCTGCGTGCGATTGGATGGCCTGGGCTCCTGCCACTGTCACCCCGCTCAGGGCTGGAAGCCATGTCCAATCCGAAGCCGACCCGTGCGGTCCTTCAGGCTCGGGACCGGCGCAATCCAGGACGTACGCGGCCTCGATCCAGCGGCCCAGGGAATCGCCGAGTCGGGTAGCAAGTGCGGCCAGTGAGGTGATCATGGAGCAAAGCTATCCACCCCGCATGTGGGCGCCGTTTCCGGATCGTCACGGGCTTGTTAACTCACGCCGCTCCCGACCCTCCCCGGCCAAACAGCCCTCGCCTGCTAGTCCGCCAGCGCCTGCTCAACGATGTACTCGGCGATCGCCATGGACGAAGTAGCCCCGGGCGACGGCGCGTTCCGCACCAAAACGGTGTCCCGGCGTCGTGCGATGACAAAGTCGTCCACCAGCGATCCGTCGCCGTTCATGGCCTGGGCGCGGACGCCGCGGGTGCCGGGTAGAACAGTGGTGCCCTCCAGGGACGGAACAAAGCGGACAGCTTCGCGGATGAATTTCTTTCGGCTCACCACGGTCTGGAATTCACGGACAGCCGACGGCACATTCTGCCGCGCAAAATTCCAAAAGCCCGGGAACAGGGCATAATCCAGGACATCGCGGACCTTGACATCCTTCCAGCCGTAGGATTCCCGGCCAAACGAAATGAACGCATTCGGTCCGAGCATCATTTCGCCGTCGATGCGTTTGGTCAGATGCACGCCCAGGAAGGGATGCCGGGGGTCCGGGACAGGATAGATAAGGCCCTTCACCTGCTCGCGGGCCGCGCGGTCCAGGAGAAAGTACTGCCCGAAGAACGGCACGATCCTCGGGTTCGCGGCCTCACCCGCCGCCTTCGCCAAACGGTCCGATTGCAGGCCGGCGCAGGCGACCACCAGGTCAAAGTGTTCACTGTCGTCCTTCGTATGGACAACCGCGCCACTCGCTTGCTGTTCCACCGACGTGACTTCCTGCCCAAGCCGGATGGTCCCTCCCGAGGCCCGAACGTCGTCGGCGAGCGCTTCGGTGATGGCCGAATAGTCGACGATCGCCGTTTCCGGCGAGTGCAAAGCGGAAAGCCCGACTGCGTTCGGCTCCACCTCGCTTATCCGGTCACCGCCCAGCATCCGTGCTCCGGGCACCCCGTTGGCTGTGGCGCGGGCAAAGATGTTGTCCAGGCGTTTTTGCTCTTCTGGCGTCTGGGCAATGACCAGCTTCCCGCAAGCTTCGTAGGGAAGGGCCTTCGCGGCGCAGAATTCCTGCAGCAGCTCCACTCCCCTGCGGCACAGCCGTGCCTTCAACCCGCCGGGTTCGTAGTACAGCCCTGCGTGGACCACCCCTGAGTTGTGGCCTGTTTGGTGGGCAGCGAGGCGCCCTTCCTTCTCATAAACGGTGACCTGGACGCCGTCGAGCTTGTTGGAAAGTTCCCGCGCAACCGCGACGCCGATGATCCCGCCGCCAACCACGGCGCAGCGCTTGATCGGTTTCATGGCTGGCTCTCCTCGTCATCGGGGTCGGTCCGCGTCAAGGACAGCATTTCACGGAGTGGTCGCGCGGGCACGCAGTGCGGGCACGAAAAAGGGGCTGCACACTAGGTGCCGCCCCTTTCTACGTGGTGCGTGGGTTACTACGCGGTCGGCTGGTCGAAACGCTGGCCGGCCGGGTTGGACGGCAGGAGCGAGAAGACCAGAAGGGCAAGGCCGCCCACAAACGGGATAAGTCCCAGCAGGGCCAGCCAGCCACTGAAGTTGCCGTCGTGCAGGCGACGAACCAGCAGCGCGATGGACGGGATCAGGACTGCCAGGTAGAAGACGAAGATCAGGATAAGGCCGACGATACCGCCAGGGCCGGGAACGTTTCCGGTGCTTGTAGTGGTTGAGCCTGCTGCGCCGAGAAGGCCGGTAAGGATCTGCAGGATAAAGCCCACGACGCCCAGTACGAGGGCAACCCACCAGTATTCACTGCGGCTGGCACGGCCCGAGAACGCGGCGTACTTCTTGAAGAAACGCTTGACGGCTGCACCGATCGGAGCGCCATAGTAGGGTGCCCACAGCGGCGGCTCGCCGGCTTGCGCTGCGTAGGGCTGGGTCTGTTGCGGTTGTTGCGGGTAGCTCATTGGTATATCCCCCGGGGTTTCGTTGTGATGAATGCGTACTCAGAGACGAGTCGACCCAATCGTAATGCCCCGAACGCTGTTTAGGCAGTTCGATGGACAAAATTAACCGGGATTTAGCCCAGTAACGGAATATGTCGCCCGAAAGCCGCATTCAACACCCGGAACGTGAGCACGCGTCCCACCCAAGCACGCGGAACGTGAGCAAGCGTCCCACCCAAACACCCGGAACGTGAGCACGCGTCCCACCCAAACACCCGGAACGTGAGCACGCGTCCCATCCAAGCACGCGGAACGTGAGCAAGCGGTCCCACCCAAACACCGGGAACGTGAGCAAGCGTCGGGAGGGCTACTGTGCGAAGTGCTTGCGGAGGTCGGTCTTCCTGATCTTCCCGCTGGCCGTGCGCGGCATCTCTTCCACGAACACCACGGACTTGGGGATCTTGTAGCGTGCCAATCGTCCGTCCAGATGCGAGCGCAGCTGCTCTTCGGTCAGGGCAGCACCCTCCCGCAAAGTCACGATCGCCCTCGGGACTTCGCCCCATTTCCCGTCGGCGACGCCGATAACGGCCACGCTTCCCACGGCGGGCAGTTCCGCAATGGCTGCTTCCACCTCGGCCGGGTAGATGTTCTCGCCGCCGGAAATGATCATGTCCTTGAGTCTGTCGGAGACGAATAAGAAGCCTTCCTCGTCCTGGTGTCCCATGTCCCCGGAGCGGAACCAGGAGGAGTCCGCGTAGCTGTCGGCAGTTGCCTCCGGCCGGTTCCAGTATTCCTTGATGACGTTGGGCCCGGAGATCTGGATCTCCCCCACTTCGCCCGCGCCCACGACGCTCCCGAACGGGTCAACGATCCGCACATCCGTGAAGAAGTGCGGCAAACCCGCTGATCCGGCCTTCACCTTGGAAGCGGAGACCGGGAGCATGGTGGCTCCTGGCGCGGTTTCGGTCATGCCGTAGCAGGCGGTGAATCCGATGCCACGTTCCTCATAGGCGTCCAGTACCCGCTGCGGAACGGCGGACCCGCCGCAGGTGAGTTTGTCCAGGGAGCTGAGGTCCGCCGTCGACCATGCCGGATGGTCGCAGAGCATCTGGAAGGTGGTGGGGACGCCGTTCAGGGTGGTGACCCTGTGCCGGCCCACCAGTTCCAGGACGCGACCGGCGTCGAACTTGGATTCGAGGACCACCGTGGCGCCCTTGAGCAGCATCGGGAGCAAACCCATGTCCAGGGATGCGACGTGGAAGAGCGGCGAAATCATGAGCGCTATGTCGTTGCGGCTCAGGTCCATGTCCACCACGGTATTGATGCAGTTCCAGGTGATGTTGCCGTGCGTGAGCAGCGCACCCTTCGGCTTCCCTGTGGTGCCGGAGGTGTAGAGGATCATGGCGGCGTCGTCCAGTGACACCGCAACATCCATCGCTGTACCGTCCGAGGCGCCAATCACCTCCTCATAAGGTTCGACGCCGGTCGGCAGCTTGACCGCGGACCCTTCAGGTCCGCCGTCGGGAGCCACCACAAACCGGTGGGTGACCGCAGTGTCAGCCACGGCGGCCGTCGCAACAGGCTCCAGGGCCGCGGCGTTGATGAGGATCCGGGCTCCCGAGTCCTGCAGCTGGAACTGAAGCTCGGGAGCGGCCAGGCGCGTATTCAGAGGCACGAAGATGGCGCCCACCAACCCGCAGGCAAAGAAGGTTTCCACAAAGGAGGGGTGGTTTTCCCCGAGGTAGGCAACGCGGTCTCCCTTGGCTACTCCCCTGTCCTTGAGGGCATTGGCCAGGTGATCGGCCCGGTTGGCCATTTCGAGGTAGCTCAGCTTCTGCTCACCGCAAACAAGTGCCGTTGCGCTTCCGGACTTGCTGCGGCGGCGGTGCAGCCAGGATCCAACTCCGTTGTTGTCCATGGTGGTTTCTCCTAACTGACCGTAGAGAGGTCGTTGTTCTTAGACTCCCGCGTCAGCAGGATGAAGACAATCGACACCAAGGACATGATGGACAGGAACACCACGACGGGGACGATGCTCTGGCCTGCGTCCTTATAGAGTCCGGCGACGATTCCGGGGGTGAAGCCCGCACCGATCAGGGTAGCCAGCTGATAGCCGACGGCAGCACCCGTGTAGCGGTTGGTGGTGCCGAACTGTTCCGATACGAACGCTGCAAGGGGTCCGTAGAGGGACGAGTGCAGGACGAGCGCCACCGTGAAGGCCAGGAAAATCAGGGCGATGTTGCCTGAGCTGAGCATCCCGAACATGGGGAACAGGTAAAGGATGAAGAGGGCCAAACCGGCGACCATCACGGGACGTCGACCGAAGCGGTCTGACAAGCGGCCGCCCAGGAGGACGAACAGGATGGAAATTGCCGAAGCTCCCGCGAAGGCATAAAGCACTCCCTGCTGCGGCGCGCCCTTGGAAACCGCGTAGGTGACGGAGAACGTGGGAAGCACTACCTGAAGGCCGAAGCCAGCAGCACCGGCAAACATGATCATGATGAGTGCTTTGGGGCGCTTCAGGACCTCCAGCAGCGGGATCTTCCGCTTGCTGCCTTGGGCGCTTTCCTTGGCTACGGCCTCGGCGAAGATCGGACTCTCGGAGACCCGGAGCCTGACGAACATGCCCACGATCAGCAGTACGAAGGAGAGCAGGAACGGCACGCGCCAGCCCCACGCCAGGAAGGCGTCTTGCGGCAGGGCGGAGAAAATGCCCATCACAACCGTGCCGAGTACGGCGCCTGTCGGCGCACCGGCGTTCACGAACGAGGCAGCGAAACCGCGCCGCTTGGGATCGGAATGTTCCAGCGCCATCAGCGCGGCGCCACCCCATTCACCCCCGACGGCGATGCCCTGGCAGACGCGCAGGAGCACCAGCAGCACGGCACCCCAAGGACCGATCACGCTGGATCCCGGGATCAAGCCGATCAGTGTGGACGCGACGCCCATCATGGCCATGGAAACGATCAACATTCCCTTCCGGCCGATTCTGTCGCCGAAGTGGCCGAAAATGATGCCGCCCAAGGGCCGGGCAACGTAACCGGCGGCGAACGTTGCGTAGGCAGCTACGACGCCCACCCATTCGTCCGTTCCGGCGAAGAACACCTTGGGGAAGGCAACCGCTGCCGCCGTCGCGTACAGCAGGAAGTCGTAGAACTCGATGGTGCTGCCCAGATAGCTGGAAAGGATGACCGTACGCGCTTCTTTACGCTTTGCGGCCGTGCTCGACTGTGCGAGCGCAGTGTGTCCTGACATGGCTGTTCCTTGGAAGAGGAGGGAAGTTGCTGGAAAGGGAGTGTTTATTTGTAGAAGCGTGCGAGGAATTCGGCCACGACGGCGGGCCGTTCCTGGCCTTCGATTTCGATGGTGGCGTTGACCTTGATCTGGGCGCCGCTCTTGACCTCGGTCACCTCGGCGATGCTGCCCTGCATACGGACTTTGGAGCCCACCTTCACCGGTGACGTGAAACGGACTTTGTCCAGGCCGTAATTGACCTTGGTGGTGACGCCGTCGACGTCGAACAGTTCGCCCCAGAACGGGATGATCAGGGACAGGGTGAGGAAGCCGTGGGCGATCGGTGCACCGAAAGGACCATCCTTGGCGCGTTCGGGATCAACGTGGATCCACTGCTGATCGTCCGTGGCATCGGCGAACAGGTTGATCTGCTGTTGGGTGATCTCCCGGTAGTCGGTGGTGCCGAGGTCCTTGCCGGACATGGTGAGCAGGGTGTCGAAATCGACGACGAGATTGGGCATCGTTGCCTCCTGGTTGTTGTGTTTTTGTGTGCGTTGTTCAGTGGGTGAAAGCACTCTCGCCCGTGAGGGCGCGTCCGACGATCAGTGCATTGATTTCGTGGGTGCCTTCGTACGAATAGACAGCTTCCGCGTCGGCATGGAAACGGGCGACGTCGGCGGCGAGCGTGATGCCGTTGCCGCCCACGACTTCGCGGGCCAGGGCGACGGTTTCGCGCATCATCAGGGACGTCTGCATCTTGGCCAGGGCGGAGTCCTGGTCCCGGTAGATGCCTTTGGCCTGATGTTCGGTCAGGCGGGTCACCAACGAGAGCGAGGCGGTGGTATTTCCGAGCATTCGCGCCAGCTTTTCCTGCACGAGTTGGAAGGACCCCAAGGAGCGTCCGAACTGCCGGCGTTCCCTGACGTAGGCAAGGGCGGCTTCGAAGGCACCGGCCTGGATACCGGTGGCGATCCACGCGACATCCGAGCGCATGGCCCGCAGCATCGCGGCCACGTCCTTGAAGGAATTTACGCTGTGCAGCCGCATGGCTTCCGGCACCCGGACGCCCTTCAGGGTGATGTGGGAGTTCTGCATCATCCGCAGGGACGTCTTGCCGTGGATCTTCTCCAAGCCGACCCCGGGAGCGGTCCGGTCCACGAGGAACCCCTTGACCTGTCCGTCGGCCACATCCCGGGCGAACACGCACAGCACATCCGCCGTGGAGGCTCCCCCGATCCAGCGCTTGGCGCCGTCCAAAACCCAGCCGCCGTCTCCCGGTTCAAAGCGTGCGGTGGTGGAAAGCCCTCCCGCGATGTCCGAACCGTGCTCCGGTTCGGTCAACGAGAAGACACCCTTGAGGGAGAAGTCCACAACGCCGGGCATCCACTCCTTCTGCTGTTCCTCGGAGGCCCCCACCCGGATTGCCGTCCGGAACAGGCCGGCCTGTGCCGTGTACCAGGTGGCCAGGGACGCATCGGTTCGGGCGAGCTCGAAAATCCGGAAACCGTGGAAGATTCCCCGCGCCGGATGTTCGAACGGCTCCATCAGATCAAGGTCGATCAGCGGCTGCGCCAACTGCTCCGGAAATTCCGCTCGCTCCCAGTACTCGGCCAACAGAGGCTTCGCCTCGGTGTCCAGGAACTCCCTCAGGCGGGCCAGCACTGTGCGTTCGTCCGTGGTGAGGAGAGCTTCAGCGTCGTACCAGTCAGCATCGCCGTAGAGCCGGGCACCCAGGCGAGCTTCCGTCGTCGTGCTTGTGGTCATCTCAGCTACCCAACCCGAGCAGCCGGACGGCGTTGTCCTTGAGGATCTTCGGGCGGACTTCGTCCTTCAAGGGCAGGTCGGCAAATGCGCCCAGCCACTTCTGCGGAGTGATCAGCGGGAAATCCGTCCCGAACAGCACCTTGTCCTGCAACACCGAATTCGAGGCCTTCACCAGCGATTCCGGGAAGTACTTCGGCGACCACCCGGAGAGGTCGATGAACACGTTGGCTTTGTGTGTGGCGATCGAATTTGCCTCGTCCTGCCACGGCACCGAAGGATGGGCCATGATGATCTGCAGCCCCGGGAAATCGGCCGCCACGGCGTCGAGCAGGAGCGGGTTCGAGTACGCCAGCTTGATGCCGTATCCCCCGGGAAGCCCGGCACCCATACCGTTCTGGCCCGTGTGGAAAATACACGGCAACCCCAGCTCCTGGAGCGTTTCCCAGAGCGGGTAGAACTGCTCGTTGGATGGGTCGAAGCCCTGGAGTGAAGGATGGAATTTGAATCCCCGGGCACCGAGCTCAACGGCCTGGTGCTTGGCTCCGGCGATCGCGTCCTCCCCCGTCCGCGGGTCCACGCTGCCGAACGGAATCAGAACATCGTTGTTCCGCCCGGCTCCGGCGATCAGTTCCGGGATGCTGTTGGGTTCGTGCTTTAGTTGCGTCCTGGCGTCGACGGTAAAGACGACGGCGGCCATGTTCAGTTCGCGGTACACCTCGGCGATCCTGTCCAGCGACGGGGTCCTGTCCTCGGCTTTGAAGTACTTGGCCGAGGCTTCCGTCAGGGCATCCGGGAGCGAGCCGTGGCCGCAGCTGTCCACTTCGAGGTGGACGTGCATGTCGATCGCATCAAGGGCTGCGGCGTCGATGCCGAGCTCGTATCGGTCAGCCATGATCAGCGGGCCTGTACCGCTTCGGGCTTGGCCGGCTCGGGCTGGAGTTCCTCGGGAAGGGGCAGGAATTCCTCACCGTAGCTCTGCAACGCATCCGGGCCGAAGAGTGATCCGGCGTTCTCCACCAGTGCTTCGTAGCTCCAGCCGCCGTCGCGGTATTCGGTGGTTGCCGCCGTCGGGTGCGTCCAGACCTGCAGCCGGTCACCACCGGCACCGATCGCTTGGCCGGTAATGCCGGCCGCCTCATCCGAGGCGAGGAAGGCGATGAGCCCGGCGACGTCGTCGGCAGTTCCGAAACCGAGGTCATGACGGAAGAACGACGGCATAGCCTCGCCACGCTCGTCAGATTCGACGGCCTTCTGGAAATAAGGGACCGTCTTGGTCATGGCCGTAGCCGCCACAGGGATCACGGAGTTGACCGTCACGCCGGCCCTCTTCATCTCCAGCGCCCATGTGCGGACCATGCCCACGATCCCGGCCTTCGCAGCCGCGTAATTGGTCTGCCCGAAGTTGCCACGCTGGCCCGTCGGCGAACCGATAGTGATGATCCGGCCCGCGACGTTGTTTTCCTTGAAGTACGCGAAGGCCTCACGGACGCAGGTGAACGTGCCCTTCAAGTGGACGTTGATGACAAGGTCGAAGTCCTCGTCGGTCATCTTCAACAGGCTCTTATCGCGGAGGATTCCTGCGTTCGTGACCAGGATGTCCAAGCGACCGAAGGTCTCCACGGCACCGGCGACCAGTGCCTTGGCGGCATCCGTGGTGCCCACCGGAACGACGACGGCGGTGGCCCGGCCGCCGTCGGCCTCGATCTGCGCGACTGCTTGCGCTGCGGTCTCAGCGTTCACGTCATTAATGACGACGGCGGCACCCTGGCGGGCGAGCTCCCTCGCGTAAGCGAAACCAAGACCCTGTCCACTCCCGGTAACGATTGCAACCTTGCCGTTCAAGCTCATGGCGTGCTCCTTCGCATGCAGTAACCGGCCGGAGCCGGTGGGGCCGATCCCACTGCGTCGTGAGATCCTTGTCATGATCAATGAGAATACGGATCATTGAAAAAGTCAACGATTGTTTTTCATTACTATTGGAGTTGTCATGGGCCCGCAAAGCACCGAAGTGGAAACCCCGCGCCTGGCCGAGGCCAAAATCGGCAACGATGTGGGCCTGTTGCTGGCCAAACTGCACGCGACAGGCTCCCTTCTGAACAACAAGGCACTGGCGGATTACGGGCTTCGTGAGCGGTCCTTCTCCGTGCTGACACTTGCCTGCAGCGGCCTGGAACCTACGCAGCGCGAGCTCGCCGATTTCCTCAGCCTGGACCCCAGCCAAGTGGTCAGTCTGGTTGACGACCTTGAACACCGCGGCCTGGTTAAGCGGGCGCAAGGCAAGCAGGACCGGCGGGCCAAGATCATCGTTTCCACCGCGGAGGGCCGCCGGATCCACAACAAGGCCCGGGCTGCGCTTGAGGTGTGCGAGCAAACGCAGCTGGCAGCGCTCAGCGAGGACGAGAACACGCAGCTGCGGGCACTGCTGAAAAAGGCGCTGTGGGGCTAGGAGCAATGACGACGTCGACTTCCTCGGCCGGCCGGACTCCTACGCCATCGATCCAGCCCTTCCGATTGCGCGGGGCACCCACTCCGTGAGAGGACTGCCAGGTGCATTTGCTGACGCCTCCCGAAGTTCTGACGAGCAGCCCCGCAGAGCACGCCAGCGGGAAGTAGCAATTGTTGCCGATGACCTCCGCGCGCTAATGGCGAGGACCGCTGGAAACGGAACCGTGCGTTAAGAAACCACCCACAGGGGTACATCCTCACCATGGGCATCCACATCGGCACATCGGGCTGGAGCTACGATCACTGGGAAAGCGTGCTCTATCCCCCGGGACTGCCCGCCTCCAAGCGGCTGGCCCACTACACTGCGCGGTTCACCACCGTGGAACTCAACGCGAGTTTCTACCGCTGGCCCCGGGACACCACCTTCGCGGGTTGGCGGAACCGCCTGCCGGAAGGCTTCGCGATGTCGGTCAAAGCGCCGCGTGGCCTTACCCATGCCAAGAAGCTCTACAGCCCCGAGGTATGGGTGGAAAGAATCGTGCGCTGCTGGCACGAGCTCGGCGACAAAAGGGCGGTTCTGTTGGCGCAGTTGCCACCTGATTTTGCCCGTGATGATGCCCGGCTCGACTACTTCCTGGCCGCCCTGCCGCACTGGATCCGCGTCGCCGTCGAGTTCCGGCACGACAGCTGGGACCATCCGGACGTGTACGCGCTGCTGGAACGCCACCAGACCGCCTACTGCATCATGAGCGGCGCCAATCTGCCCTGCATCCTCCGGGCCACGGCTCCGTTCGTCTACATCCGCATGCACGGCCCGGACCACCAGCACCTCTACGGCGGCTCCTATTCGGACGACGATTTGAGGTGGTGGGCAGACAGGATCCGCGAGTGGAGCGGCGTCGGCAAGGACGTGTATGTCTACTTCAACAACGACGGCGGTGGTAACGCCGTGCGCAACGCTGACACTCTGCGGTGGCTGCTTGGGGTCAACTGACCCGGTGGCGGTCAGGCCAAGCGGGCGCGCACGATCTCGCTGACGGTCTTGCCATCGAAACGTCCTGCGACCTTCGCGGTAACAGGCTTCATGACGGCACCGATGGAGCGCATTGAGAGTTCCTGGCCTTCAGCTTTCAAGGCATCAATGGTTTCCTCCACGATGGCCTCAACCTCTTCACGGGTGAGCGCTTTGGGGAGGTAGGCCTCGATGATCTCCGCCTCGGCAACTTCGGCCGCTGCGCGGTCAGCTTCCCCCGCCTCGGTGTAGATCTTCGCCGTGTCCCGGCGCTTGGCGGCTTCCTTCTGCAGCAGCGAGGTGACCTGGGCGTCGTCGAGCTCCACTGGCGTCTTGCCTGACTTTTCACGGGTGGTGATTTCACCCAGGACATTGCGAACCGTGGTCAGGGCAACTTTGTTGCCGGCCTTCATGTGGTCGACGACGTCTGCCTTCAAGCGTTCTTTGAGTGTCATACTGCTCCTTGTTCGAATTCCTCCTGCTATCTTCCCAGCAGATCCCCACGGGCGCTCATTGCCGGCAAATTGACGCTTGCGATCTTAATAATCAGCATGCTTAGCTAATTTGGAAAACATAGCGCCGAGGAGGACCACTATGCCGCTTTCAGAACGCGAGCGCCGGGTTCTGCAGCAGCTCGAGCGGGAGCTCTTCATCCAGGATCCCCACCTCGCCCGGCAACTGGAATCCGGTGTCCCCGTGCGCGGCCCCATCCACCCGCGCCTCCGTGACGTCATGGCCGCCGCTTTGGGAGTACTGCTGGTCCTGATGGCGATACCTCTGCACGTACCCCTGTTTGGCGTGGCCGGCACACTTCTTGGGGTTCACGCGGTGTTGTCCCACCGCAACTACAAGAAACAGGCCCCCTCAAGATTCCTTTGACGGTGCCGGCACAGGCGGCCCCTGCCCGGGAGGTTCCTTGTCCAAGGGTCCGCTGACCACCACTTGGGCGGGACTGTGCAGGAGATAGCCGTTGAGCCAGGAAAACAGTGCCCGGATCTTTTGCTGGAGCCCTGACAACAGGGCTAAGTGCACCAGCAGCCAGGACAGAAACGCAAAGAGGCCCTGAAGCTGAATGCGCTTGCGACCAAGTTCCGCCACTGCCGCACCGCGTCCCACCATCGCCATGTAGCCCTTGTCGACGTACCGGAAAGGCGTTCGGCTGCCGCCGCCAAGGTCAGCAAGGATGTTCTTGGCCGCCCATTTACCCGCCTGCTGGGCTACCGAGCCCAACTGCGGCAATTTGGCTCCCGTGGAGTCCGTGATGTTGGCAGCATCCCCAATGACGTAAACGCCATCCACGTCCGGCGCTGTCAGGTCCGGGTGGACATCGACACGTCCACCCCTCCCCTGGGCCAGCCCCGATCCGGCGACAATGCCGCCCGCTTTCAGGCCGCCGGCCCAAACGACGATCTGCCCCGGGACGGAGCTCCCGTCCGCCAAGGTGACACCATCAGGCCGGACCTCAGTGACACCCACACCCATGTGAAGCTGGACACCGACTTTCTGCAGGTGTTCGGTCGCGTACTTTTGGGACTTCTGGGAGAACATGTTCAACACGCTGGGAACCATGTCCACCAGGTGTACCCGGCAGCGGGCAGCCAGCTCGGGCGAGAAGTACTTCCGCACCACGTATTTGACGTTTTCAGCCATCGCTCCGGCTGTCTCTACACCTGTGGGACCGCCGCCGACCACCACCACATCCACGAAGCTGTCGGGATTCCCGTCAGCCTGGTCCAGCAAGCGGGTGAGCCCGCCGCCAAGTCTTGTTGCGTCTGTGACGGAGTACAGGGGGAAGGCCAATTCCTCCGCGCCCGGAGTGTTGAAAAAGTTCGGGACGGCCCCCACGGCAAGGACCAGGATGTCCGCCCGCAGGGTCTGCCCCTCGGACGTCGTCACTGTGCGTTGCGATGCGTCCACGGATTCCACTTTGGCAGTGAGGACCTTGACCGTTTTGAGGCGGCGAAACACAGAACGGAGTGGCCGGGCAATGGCCGACACCCCGATTTGGGACGTAGCAAGCTGGTAGAGGAGGGGCTGGAACTGGTGGTAGTTGTTCGAGTCGATGAGCAAGACCTGTACACCCTTGCGGCCGAGTTCCCTAGCTGCTGCAACGCCTGCAAATCCGCCACCGACCACAATGACCTGGTATGTGTCCTTAATGCGAGCAACATACTTCACCGGGGGTCCGGGCAACAGAGGTTCCCGATCCGTCGTCGCGTGTTTATTCTCTGGACCGGTGGGTACGCAGTGGGTAGTGTTCTGCATTCGGCAACGCACGCGGAGGGGTGGCTTTTGTGAACGAGGACGGTCTGACGGACGCCGTGCAGGAGGCCGGTGCCGTGGAATTATTGCTGGTCCGGCATGGTGAGAGCGAAGGAAACGTGGCGGCCACCGAGGCGCGGCTGGCAGGGGCGGAGGTCATTGCGGTCCCGGCCCGGGACCCCGACGTGAACCTCTCGGGCACCGGACAGGACCAAGCCAAAGCGCTTGGGACCGCGCTGGCCCGCATCGCCGAAGACATGAGGCCGGACGCTGTTGTCTCCTCCCCCTACGCCCGTGCCAGGCAGACGGCGGAAATAGCCGTCCAGACTGCCGGATGGCCAGTGAAGGTGCTCACCGACGAACGCCTCCGGGACAGGGAATTGGGCATCCTGGACAGGCTGACAAGCCTGGGCGTGGAAAACCGCTACCCGGATGAGGCCGAGCGGCGTCTGTGGCTGGGCAAGCTGTACTACCGTCCGCCCGGCGGTGAGTCCTGGGCCGATGTTGCCCTCCGGCTGCGCTCGGTGCTGGATGAACTCAACACCTTGGGCTCGGGCCAGCGGGTGATGCTGGTCTGCCACGATGCCGTCATCCTTTTGGTCCGCTACGTCCTGGAAGGCATGTCAGAAGAGGAGATCCTGGACCTCGCTGCGACGACGTCGGTGTTGAATGCCTCGATCACGCGCTATGTGCGTCCCACCGGCTCGGGGCCCTGGGAATTGGAGAGCTTTAACGTCGCCGACCACCTCACAGAGCAGGGTGTCACAGTCACCGAACACGCCGGAGATGCCAGTGTCCACCCCCAGTGAACCCACTTTGGTGACTCCGTCCCTTCTGCGGGACTGGCCACTGCCGGCCCCTGGCGGGGACAAGTATTCGCGCGGGGCAGTCCTGGTCATCGGCGGGGCACGCGCGACCCCCGGGGCGGCCATACTCGCCGGGACGGCGGCGCTGCGTGCCGGGGCGGGCAAAATAACCTTGGCCGTGGCCGAATCCGCGGCGGTGCAGGTGGGCGTAACCCTGCCGGAGTGCGGTTCACCCGGTCTTCCCGAAACAGCCGACGGGTCATTGACCGGAGAAGGGCTGGAGCGAATCGGATCCGACCTGGAGCGGGCCGACGTCCTGCTGATTGGGCCGGGGCTGGATGATCTGGATCTGGCCGGGACGATGCTGCGGGCGCTCTTGGAGCGGGAGGAATCCAACGGTCCCGCTGACGCTGCGGGCGGTCCCGCCGTCGTTCTTGACGCCTATGCCCTGGGGGCACTTGGGAAGGTTGAGTCGCTGCTGGGACCATGGCGTGGGCGCCTGATCCTTACCCCCAATCCCACAGAGGCCGGGGTCCTGTTGGGGAAGGATGTCGATGACCTGGAAGCTGCAGTGATGGACATTGCCCAACGGTTCGATGCCGTGGTGAGCTGCCAGGGATTCATCGCCGGCCCGCAGGGGATGTCGGATCAAGGATCCGGACTCTGGAAGATCACCACAGGCTACGGAGGGTTGGGAACCTCGGGCAGCGGGGACGTCCTGGCGGGTGCGATTGCCGGTCTCAGGGCCCGCGGAACCAGCGACGCCCAGGCCGCCTGCTGGGGTACCCATCTGCATGCAGCCGCTGCGGACCGCCTGGCCAGCAAACTGGGTCCCCTCGGATTCCTGGCCCGGGAGCTCGCCGACGAACTGCCGGCCCTGATGGTGGAACTGAACACCTGAGTCCTCCACTAGGCTGCCAGCATGGGGACAACCGGGGGAAGTAAACGAACACCGCGTGTCATTGCCAGTTTGTTCGGGCTGGCTGCAATAGCTGCATTCGCAGTTGTGGGAGCGTTCCAGATTCTTGTATGGAATCCCCTCGCAGCTGTGCCCGGTGCCAGCCTGGACGAAATTCATGAAGGGCTGGCGCGGGCCAACGAGTCAATCTCAGCGCCCACGGTTGTGACATGGGCCTTTTTGGGAACAGCGCTGGGGGCCGTTGTGGTGCTGCTTTCAGCGGCCGGCTCTCTCGGGCGGCTGAGGACCGTTGTCCTCCTCGACCTCCTGATCCTTGGGCTCGGCGCCCCATCCTATTCGTTGGTGTCTTTCCACGCCGGAATGGCTTTGGCTGATGCGTTCTTCATTTCCGGTGGCGATTACGCCCCGTGGGGCGGAGTGCTGTACACGGTCAGTGCGGCAGCCTTGCTTGCCGGGTTGATCGTGGTGGTCACCAATGGCCGATCCGGCGCGGCTCCCGCCACCGCCTAGGCCGGTTTCAGCAGCTCATGCTCCACGACGGCGGTACGGGACAGGGTCTTGTAACCCTCCTGTTCGAACAGGACAGTAATGACGTCGTCCTCGTGCCGCATCACCAGACCAGGCCCCCACTCCTTATGGACCACGGTGGACTGCAGGGGGAACTGTTCCTCGCCGCCCGGGGCCGCGGGGTTGCCGGAACCCGGGGCCTCTTGTTGGACCTCAGCGCAGGAATCGCAGTTGCCGCAGGGCTCCGGCAGCTCCTCCCCGAAGTAGCCCAACAGGAACTGGCGGCGGCAGGCATCCGTCTCAGCGTAAGCCCGCATCATGGTCAGCCGGGACTGGTCAACCCTTTGCCGTGACTCGGCCAGATCCACAGCGCGGTTGACCAGCGTAGCCGGTTTTGCCTTGGAAATGAGCCGGGTGCCGCGCTTGCCGGTTTTCACCGCGCAGGCCTCCTCCAACTGGTTGACCAGCCCGGTAACCCGCCGGGCGGGGAATCCCGTCAGTTCCACCAGGGCGCTCTTCGGAGCCGGCCCGCCGGCGTTCCTGATCACCTTCAGGATCGTTTTGAGGGCATCAGGGTCCGGCGAATGGGTACCGAAGAACTTGCGCAAGCCCAGGTCCTCGGCCCGGTAATGCAGGATGGCCGCAGCAGCTTTGCCATCACGGCCCGCCCTGCCGATTTCCTGATAGTACGAGTCCAGTGACTCGGGGATGTCCGCGTGCAGCACGAACCTGACGTTGGGCTT
This sequence comes from Paenarthrobacter nicotinovorans, assembly GCF_021919345.1. Classification (NCBI taxonomy): domain Bacteria; kingdom Bacillati; phylum Actinomycetota; class Actinomycetes; order Micrococcales; family Micrococcaceae; genus Paenarthrobacter; species Paenarthrobacter nicotinovorans. The sequence continues at coordinate 894,551 of NZ_CP089293.1, read as the reverse complement.
GTCGATGCCCATGCCAAAAGCAGTTGTAGCGACCACCACATCAAGTTGGTCGTCCAGGAAGCGCTCGTGAATGCTTTCGCGGTCCGCGTCCGTCCTGCCCGCGTGATAGGCCTCAGCACGCAGGCCCCGTTCGGTCAGTTTGGCAGCATACTTTTCGGTGTCTTTTCGCGTAGCCGCGTACAGAAGCCCCATCCCCTTCGACGCGGACAGCTCCACTACCTGTTCCACCACGGCTTTGCGCTTGGCCTTGTCCTCCTGGTGGCGTATGACGTCCAGGCTGATGTTGGGCCTATCGAACCCCCGGACCAGGACCAAAGGATCGCGCATGCCAAGCCGTTGGACGATTTCATCGCGGACCGGCGGGGAAGCTGTTGCCGTCAGCGCTATCACCGGCGGATTGCCCAACCGTTCGCGGACGTTGCCCAGCTCCAGGTAGTCGGGGCGGAAGTCATGGCCCCACGCGGAGACGCAATGGGCCTCGTCCACCACGAACATGGAGATGTCCAACGTGGCGATCCGGTCCACTGTCTCCTGCCTGGCCAATTGCTCCGGCGCGAGAAAAAGGAAGACAGCCTGGCCGGATTCGGCCGCTTGCCAGGCGGCCTCCACTTCAGAGTCACTGCGGGACGAATTTATGGCGACGGCGGAACCCTCACCCAGGTCCCCGGCCAGGCCCTCCAGTTGGTCCTCCTGCAGGGCAATGAGGGGAGAAACCACGACGGCGGGGCGCTTGGTTTGTTGGTGAAGGTGAAGTGCCGCTACCTGGTAGGTGGCAGATTTTCCGTATCCGGTCGGCATGACTGCCAAAACATCACGGCCCTCAGCAAGGGCGCTCATGCCGGCGAGTTGGCCATCGCGCAACTCAGGAAGGGAAAAGGAGGACGCCGCAAGGGCAGTCAGGGCAAGGTCAACTGACATGGAAAGATGGCTCCGCTTGGTGGTTCCTGCGGCCACTTGCATCAGCCGAGATGACCAGCCTAGCGCGAGGCACGGCTCTGCGCCGTTTACGAAGTCTGGGTTGTGGATAAGCGCCTTGGGGTGCTGCGGTTTTCTTGAGGGTTTCCTGAGGAAGTGTTGTGGGTTTGCAGGATTGGTTCTTGATCCAGGCCCGGCAAAGTATTTCTTGTCAGCCACACAGGCTGGAGAAACGGCCGGCCGGTCTCACGGTGGCCACACGAAAGGACACTGATCCCCATGGCCATCAGCCTCAAAACCACCTCCGGCAAAATCCTCGCCTCCGTCGCACTGGTCGGCACCGCAGCCGCCGTCGCCGGCATGGGAACCTACGGCGCGTTCACCTCCTCCACCTCCGCCTCCCAAGCCGTCACCGCAGGCACCGTCACCATCGCCCTGGGCGCCCCCGGACCAGCCAACACCCTCAACGTCCCCATCGCCGGCCTGCTGCCCGGCGACAAAGTCGAAAAACTCGTCACCCTGGCCAACACCGGCAACTCCGACCTGAACAACGTCACCCTCACCACCTCCGCCGGCGCCACCGCCTCCCTCCTCACCACCGACACCACCAACGGCCTGCAACTGACCATCGAAAACTGCAGTGTGCCCTGGACCGGCACCGCCGCCCCCTACACCTGCGCCGGCACCAAAACCACCGTCCTGGCCAACGGCCCCGTCATCGCAGCGAACAAAACCCTGAACAACCTCACCTCCCTGACCTCAGCCAAGACCGACAACCTCAAAGTCACCACCGCGTTCCCCACCACCGCGGACAACACCTTCCAAGGCGCCACCTCCACCATCGCCTTCGCCTTCACCGGCACCCAACGCACCGAAACCACCAAATAGACCACCCCAAACCCCGGGAACCGGCCCGTCTTGCCCTTCAGGCCGGTTCCCGGCCATTACTGTGCCGGTCAAATCCAGGCTTTCCCTGAGTCTTGAGTAGACCTTGAGGGTCCGAAGGATCTTTTCCTGAGGATCCCTTGGGAGAGTTGGATCAAGGCCAATCCACACCATCAGAAACGGAAGTGACGACGAGCATGCGGATCAAGTTCATCCTCTGGCGCGGACCGGCCATCTTCCTGGCCGTCCTGCTGATGCTGATGGGCTTTTCGTTGTCTCCGGCCCATGCACAGTTCCACGACACCGAAAGCGCCGGCATGGCCGTGGCGGCAGCGCGGATCCCGGCACCGGCGGCCAATACCGTCTCCGTAACCAAGAGCTGTGATTCCTTCTTGTGGTTCGGCCAGGCCAAGATCAGTGTAGGAAGCTACACCGCCGTAACCTATGCGAACTACTACGAGCTCAAAGTCATCGATCCCGACGGCGTCGTCCAGTTCACTGGAGATCTGAGCAAGTCGTCCGGCCGTTCCTACAGTTCGGGAATCCAGAGCGTGGGAAACCTCAGCGGAACGTGGACTTACCAGATCCGCGGTTATTACAAGGTGCCCAACTCCACCAACAGCTGGGCAGGCCAGCCGCTGACCGGCACGCTGAACTGCCCCTGAGCCGCGGAATCCGCGACGCCACGAAGAGCTTCTAGATGGGGTTGCCGAACTCACGGATGGTTATCCCCGTGAAGTTGGCAGGGCCACCATCGGCATAGAGGGAAATCCCGGTGTCCCCGTCCGCGAAGTGAACTTGCTGCGAAACAACGGTGTGTCCGGAATTCACAAAGACCTCCACGCTTTGTTTATCGACAAAGATGCGCAGGTGGACGGAGCGGGCGTTGGCATCAATGGGTGCGGCAGCACGGGTGTACGGTGCCAGCGAATAGCCGGCCAGCTCGGAGGGACTCCTGTCCACGTACAACTCATCGCCGTACTTTCCGATGTTCGTGTGCCGCGTTCCATCGGCCGAACGGCCCACTGACACCCCGACGTTGGCTGCTGCGTCCCAGGAGATACTGAGCTCCAGCTCATAGGCACGGCCGGTCCATTGCAGGACGGCGCTGCCATTGACGACGCGGTCCGGGAGGGCGGTGGTGGCGCTGACGTAGCCCTGCAAGGCAGCAACCGGGGAACTCAGCAGGCTGTACCAGCCTCCTGACTGCCTTTCCAGCCTCAGCTCCCGGACAATCGAGTTTTGCCCGTTGTACCCATCGGATGCGTCGGTGGGGACGTCCCGGGCGGCGTATTTCCAGTTGTTCATCCACGCAACGGCAAGACGCTTGGTCTCCGGCGCATCCACGGCCGGCCAAGTCACCCCGGCGTACCAATCCCAGCCCCAATCCAACCACTGCGGCGTCAAGTCATCGGCAATGAAGGCCGAGCCGTTCCAGCTGCCGGTCCAGTACGCATAGGTCATGGGCAAGCCCACACTGTAGGCATCCATGCTCGCGGCGAAGATCCAATGCCGGGTGCCATCGCCTGCAGTCATTTCAAACAGGTCCGGGCACTCGATCCCGCCGAGTGCGTGGTTGGGGTAATCGAAGTTGGAGGTCCACTGCCAATCACGCAGGTTCGCGGAGGTGTAGAAGGCCGCATAGCGGGCCCGGCCGATGACGCACACCCATTCGCTGCGTGTCGCATCCCAATGGATCTTGGGATCGCGGAACCACTCAGCGTTGTCGATCTCGGCGGGTGTGGTGGCGGCCCGGCCGTCAGTGTTCACGATCACCGGATCCGGCAGCGCCGTGAAGTTGTAGCCGCCGTCGGTGGACCAGTACAGGTACTGCTCCTGGTACTTGCGGATGCCGTCGGTCGGCTTGGTGGCGAGCACGACGACGGCTCCCGCGCCAAAGCCTGCGGTGTTGGCCGTGTCCACCACCCCCGACCCGGACCAGACGGGGAAGTTCGGTTGAAGCGGCAGGACTACGCCGTGGTGGCTGAAGGACACCGCGTCAGTTGTGGTGGCGTGATCCCAACCGCCCTGGCCGTTGTTGATGCTGGAGTGCAGGTAGTACAGCTGATAGGCGCCGTTGGTGTGCACCGGCCTCTGCGGATCACACAACCATCCGGACGGCGGGGTCATGTGATAGACCGCCCGCTGCGAGGCAGCAGCCTGGGCGGAGCCGGACACGGCACCACTCATCAGCAGGGCCAAAGCGCCGGCTCCGGTGCCTTGGAGAAGGGTTCGTCGTGGAAATTTGGGCGTCATGAAGCGGTTTCCTCTCAAACATTCTTTGGTTGAGAACGCGGTGGGTGTGCGGATACGGCTGCGCATCCGGGCACGCCAAAGTGCGCCATCAAAGGAACTGGATTACTTCGTCCGGTGGGCGTGACCAAAGGTGTCTGCTCGGCGTCGAGGGACACAGGTGTGCCTCCGGTAGCAAGGACGTTAGTGGCTGGGGGTTTCGGTGGTCAAGCGTTTTAGCGAAGAATATTTCTGAGCAAATTAACTTTGCTAAAACGCTTGATCAACGTGTGTGACCTGCGCTACCTTCAGTGTGATCAAACGCTTTAGCAGAATGGACATCAGCGCAGATGAAACGCTCAGTCTTCTTCCAACCCGCCGACGGCTGGGTCGGCGACCTCATCCCTTTCGAGAAAGACGGGGAGTTTTGGCTCTACTACCTCCATGAAGTCCGGTCACAGCCCAAACCGGGCACTTCATGGAACCTCATCACCACCAAGGACCTCACCCAGTTCGAGGACCACGGCGTTGCCCTCCCGCACGGAACCGAAGCGGAACTGGACTTCAACGCCTACACGGGCAGCGTCGTCGTCGATGACGCCGGAGTCCACCACCTGTTCTACACCGGCCAGAACCCCCGCAACCTGGGCCCCGACGGCGCACCGCTCCAACTGGTCATGCACGCCACCAGTACCGACGGCATGCAGAGCTGGACCAAGCACCCGGAGCTCACCTTCGGAGCTCCCGACGGGTACGAATCCGGGGACTGGCGGGATCCCTTCGTTTTCCGGGATGAAGCCAAAGGCCAGTGGCGGATGCTGCTCGCGGCTCGGCATTCAGAAGGACCCGAGCGGCGTCGCGGTGTCATCGCCCAGTGCGTATCCACGGACCTGATGACCTGGGAGCACACCGAGCCTTTCTGGGATCCCCGCCGCTACATCACTCACGAATGCCCGGACGTTTTCCAGTGGGGCGACTGGTGGTACATGGTCTACTCAGAATTCTCGGAATCGTTCACCACGCGGTACCGGATGGCCAAGAGCCCTGACGGCCCATGGACCGTGCCGGCCTTGGACAGCGTCGACGGCCGGGCCTTCTATGCGTCCAAAACAGCCGAACGCGACGGACGCCGCTTCTTCTTCGGATGGATCGCCAGCAAGGAAGGCAACAAGGACCACGGCCCTTGGGAATGGGCCGGCACCATGTCCGTCCTGGAGGCCCGACAGAATCCGGATGGCACCCTCGGGTTCTCCTTCGCGGATGAACTGGTGGAGAGCTTTTGGGAAGACGTGCACGTATCGCTGGCGGACGAGCTGCCGGTAGCTTTGGACGTGCCGGACAGCTACGCAGCCCTGGTCTCCCGGGAGGAGCTCCCCTCGCAGTTCTACGCCAAAGCCGTGCTGGACATAGGGCCCGACACCACCGAATGCGGCCTGCTCCTGCGGGCAAGCCACGACGGCGACCAGTCCTATATCCTGCGCCTGGAACCCAAGCGCGGCCGCCTGGTCTTTGACCGATGGCCCCGCGCCATCACCGGCGACGCCCAGTGGCACGTTTCCGGGGACGTCCCCTTCGATATCGAACTGGAACGCCCCTGCGACCTCACCCCGGGCGAGCACAGCCTTGAGGTGATTGTCGACGGCGACACTTGCGTCGCCGTCGTCGACCGCCAAGTTGCGCTCAGCGCCCGGATCTACGACCTGACGGCGGGACGGATCGGCGTTTTCGCCGGTGAAGGTTCCGTCAGCGTCACCGAACTCGAAATCCGTCAACGCACCGAAAACTAATACCCCCAACCCCAACCTCTGTTCCAATCAAGGGAGATTGCCGCAATGAAAAAACTACTCCGCGTTGCCGCCGTCGCAGCCGCAGCCGCACTGGCATTGACAGCCTGCGGCGGCGGAGGAAGCACCGCCGACCCTGCCAATGTCAGCCCCACCGGCGAGATCAAACCCCGCGAAATCTCGTGGCTGCTCTCCAGGCCCGCCGACGGCGCAGTCATCAACATCATGAAGAAGCTCGCCGATGACTACGCCAAGGACCACCCCGGCTTCGCGCTGAACCTCATCACCACACCGGACCGGCCGTCCTACATCCAGAAGCTCGAGACCCTGGCTGCAGCGAACAAGCTTCCTGAACTTTTCGACACCGACGCCACCCCGTTCGCCCAGCAACTGGCGAAGCAAGGCAAGATGGTGGACGCCGACAAGCTGTTGAAATCCTTGAACCTCTACGACGACTACCGTCCGGGCGCCTTGGACTACCAGCGTTTCGACGACGGTTCGCTCTACATGATTCCGTTCCAATTCGAGCTGGAATTCATGTGGTACAACAAAGCCCTCCTGGAGAAGGCCGGCGTTTCCATCCCCAAGTCCCTCGATGACATCCCGGCCATGTGCACGGCTTTGAGGAAGGCCGGGATCACCCCGATCGCCATTGACGGGCAGGACCAGTGGCCGCTGGAACGCTACGTTGCCTACCAGCCCTTCCGCGAAGCCGGTCCTGACTTCGTGCAGAAACTGAAGAAGGGCGAGTCCTCATTCTCCGACGCCCCGGGCCAGAAGACAGTCAAGTGGATGGCTGATCTCGGCAAGGCCAATTGCTTCCAGGACGGGTTCTCTTCGCAGGGATACTCGGATGCGCAGAACCAGTTCACGTCCGGCCAGGCGGCCATGTACAACATCGGAACGTGGGAGCTGCCTAGCCTTGCCACGGACAAGCTCAACCCGGCAGTCCGGGACAACATAGATTTCTTCACCCTTCCCACCACTGAGGGGTCCGTGACCGCGGCCAACGAGTTCGTCTCACCGTCCGGCATCGGCATGGCCGTGAACTCGAAGACCTACGATCCGTTGGTCAGCGACTTCCTGAAGTTCGCCCTGGAGAAGTACCCGTCCGAGTACGCGGCCACCGGCGCACTGTCCCCCACCACCAATGTTCAGACGGCAATCCCGGCCAACGCCACCCCGCTCTACAAGAAAGCGCTGGAGACGGCCAACGATCTTGGTGACAAGCAGGCCATGCCGTGGGATACGCAGTTGGACCCAACCACCAACGGCAGGCTCCAGCAAGAGCTGGTCCTGCTGGTCCAAGGCAACATCACGCCCGAACAGTTCACCAGCACGATGAACGACGCCATCAAGCAGAACGCGCCCAAGTTCTTCAAGTAAACGTAGCAGCGGGGGGTCGCAAGGCCCCCCGCCCGAAAGGCCCCGCCATGCTTCCCAACCGGTCAAGGACGTCCGTCCTGGTCTTCCTGCTCCCTCCACTGCTGCTGTACTGCGCAGCCGTGCTGTTCCCCATCCTGCAATCCCTGTTTCTCAGCTTCTTTTCCTGGAACGGCATCAGCGACATGGAGTTCGTCGGGCTTCAGAACTACGTCCGCATGCTCACCGCCGATGATGTTTTCTGGCGCTCCTTCTTCAACGCGCTCCTCTACCTGGCCATCTGCCTGGTCCTGCAACTTGGCGGCGCCCTGGTTGTCGCCAGCCTGTTGACCTCGCTGCGCCGGGGCCGGGAGCTCATCAAGACCCTGTACCTGCTGCCCGCGGTCATCTCCACTGTGGCGATCGCCTTCCTGTTCGTGCGCATCTACTCCATCGATCCCGTCGGCCTGCTCAACCAGCTCCTGCACTGGGTGGGACTCGGTTCCTTTGAACGCGCCTGGCTCTCCGATGTGAATACCGTGCTTGCCGCAGTTTCGGCCCCGGAGGGATGGCGATTCACCGGGCTCTACATGCTCATCATCTACGCCGCACTGATCGCCGTTCCCAAGGAACTTGAAGAGGCCGCCGTCCTGGATGGCGCCTCCAAATGGACGCTCTTCACCAAGATCCGTTTTCCGTACATCCGCCCTGTCTGGATCACTACCACCATCATGGCCACCACCTACGGCCTGCGCGGCTTCGACATCCCCTATCTCATGACCAACGGCGGCCCCGGACAATCCTCCGAGCTGCTCACCACCTACATGTACAAGACAGCGTTCACCAGTACGGACTTTGGCTACGCAAGCACCATCTCCGTCTTCATCGTGATCGAGTGCCTAGTCGCCGTCGGCCTCATTCTTTTCATGCTCAAGCGGAAGGCAGACTCATGATCGCCCAGACAGTCCCGGCCACCAAGTCACCGGCAGTTCCGCCGTCCGCGCCGGCACCCAAACGGCGTCGCCGCAAGCCGAGCCTGTACCGGACGCTTTCGCGGGTCCTGATCATGCTGATCGTGATCGTCCAGGTGTATCCGTTGGCCTGGCTGTTCCTGACAAGCCTCCGCACGGAACAGGACTTCGCCACCGGAGACCCGTTCGCCCTGCCGAGCGCATTGACCTGGGACAACTACACCCGGGCTTTTGAGACGGGTGACCTCGGCCGGAACATCCTCAACAGCTTCATAGTGACCATGGGCGCCAACCTTCTCATCGTCCTGTTCGGCATGATGGCCGCGTACGCCATCCAGGTCCTTGGCTTCCGTTTGAGCCGGTTCGTGCGGGGATTGTTCCTGGTGGGCATCATAGTTCCCGTCCAGATCGCCCTGGTCCCCCTGTTCATCGACTACTCCACCGTGAATCTGCTGGACACCTACCAGTCGATGATCATTCCCCTGGCCGGCTTTGCGCTGCCCATGTCCATCTATCTGTTCTCGTCCTTCTTTGAGTACATTCCCCGGGAAACCTATGAAGCGGCTTCCCTGGACGGTGCCGGACCGTACCGGATCTTCGGCCTGATCACCCTGCCGTTGTCGCTGAACACCGTGGTGACCGTGGTCCTGGTCAACAGCATCTTCATTTGGAACGACTTCATTTTCGCCAACACCTTTGTCCTCTCCGAGGACCTCAAGACCATTCCCCTCGGTCTGCAGAACTACATCGGCGCCATGGGCAAGGTGGACTGGACAGCAACATTTGCTGCTGTTTGCGTGACGATCACACCGCTGCTGCTGGTCTTCCTGGTGTTGAACAAGGCCATGATCCAGGGCCTGGAGAGCGGGGCGAGCAAGGGATGACCACCACAGCGGATGGATATACTCCTGATGGAGGACAGATGATTTCGCAGGAGAAAAATTCAGGCAGCGCGGCCGATGTTCCAACTATTACCGACCGCGCCCATCCGGTAACCCTCCGCGAAGTTGCTGAAGCAGCCGGTGTTTCGACGGCAACTGTCTCCTTGGTCATCAACAAGAAGAAGAACGCCCGCATCGCTGACGACACACGGCAGCGCGTTCTGGAGGCCATCCAGCTCCTGGGCTACCGGCCCAATGCGATGGCGAAGAATCTGGTCAGCGGAACTTCCAAGTTCATCGGGCTTGTAGCGGACGGCGTGGCAACCACCCCGTTCGCGGGGCAGATCATCCACGGCGCGCAGGACGAAGCCTGGAAGCACGGTTACGCCCTGCTGATCGCCAACACCGAAGGAAACGTGGACCTGGAAAAGGACGCGATCGCCATGATGCTGGAGTACAAGGTCCGCGGCATCCTGTACTCAACCTGGTTCCATCGGGCCACGGAAGTTCCGGAAACCCTTCGTGAGTCCGACTTCGTGCTGGTCAACTGTTTTTCGCCGGATTCGCCGGCATCCCGCGCAGTAGTGCCCGATGAAGCCCAGGGCGGGAAATCGGCCACGGAAATCCTGCTGCGCGGGGGGCATCGTCGTATCGCCTTCATCAACACCACCACTCCCGCTCCGGCCAAGGACGGCCGGCTCGAGGGCTACCGGGAGGCGTTGGAAGCGGAGGGAATTGCCTTCGATCCGGAACTGGTGATGGAGGCGTACCCGGACCAGGAAGGTGGCTACGGCGCGACGGAGGAGCTGCTCAAGCTCAACGTTTCCGCCGTCTACTGCTACAACGACCGCATGGCCATGGGCCTCTACGATGGCCTGCGGGAACACGGGCTCGCCATTCCTGAGGACATGGCCGTTGTGGGCTTCGATAACCAAGAGGTCATTGCCGCGCACCTCCGCCCGCCGTTGTCCACCGTTTCCCTGCCGCACTACGAACTCGGGGCGGCCGGCGTCCGCATGTTGCTCGGCCTGGATCAGGCCGCTGGCGACGGCCCCGTGAAAATCGCGTGCCCCGCCGTTGAACGGGCTTCCGTGGCGGTGCACACAGCAGCTTGATACGGGAGGTGGTTCCCCGGTTTGGCAGGGACGCCTTCACGTGTCTAGGCTGAAATCATAAGCTTACTTAGCTTTCGTGTTCCACGCCTAAGAAACCGGAGGACCACCATGACTGACCAGTACACCTTCCGCAACCCGGTCACCGCCTACGAGCAGATCTCCCCGCCAAAGCAGCACCAGCCCGAGCCCGGCCTCGACGCCGAACTCACGCCCAAGGCGGATCTCGGCGAGGAAAGCTACCGCGGCACCGGACGGCTTGAGGGGCGCAAGGCGATCATCACCGGCGCCGACTCAGGGATCGGCGCAGCCACCGCCATCGCCTTCGCACGTGAGGGGGCCGACGTCGTACTGTCCTACTTGCCCGAAGAAGAAGAGGACGCCGCGCGGATTGCGGCACTTATCGAGGCAGCAGGCCGTAAGGCCGTGAAAGTCCCCGGCGACCTCAAGGACCCGGCGACCTGCCAGGAACTGGTGGGCACCGCCGTCGCGGTTTTGGGCGGCGTGGACATCCTGGTCAACAACGCCGGAAAGCAGGTTGCCCAGGAAAACCTGGCCGACATCACGGACGAACAATTCGACCACACACAGAAAACCAATGTGTATGCAATGTTCTGGCTGACAAAAGCGGCGCTCCCGCACCTGCCGGCGGGCTCGACGATCATCAACACCACGTCCATCCAGGCATATAACCCGTCGCCCACCCTGGTGGACTACGCCACGACCAAGGCGAGCATCAACAACTTCACCAAGGGACTCGCGCAACAGCTCGCACCGAAGGGCATCCGCGTCAACGCTGTTGCACCCGGACCCATCTGGACTCCCCTGCAGGTCAGCAGCGGTCAACCCAAGGAAGAGCTCCCGGAGTTCGGCCAGTCCACTCCCCTGGGCCGCGCCGGGCAGCCGGCCGAACTGGCTCCGGCCTATGTCTTCCTGGCGTCGGCGGAATCCAGCTACGTAGTGGGCGAGACCCTCAACGTCAACGGGGGCAGCCCCACGCCATAGGCGCCACTTGGCACCATCACGACGGCGACGCCTCCACACGCTGGGGCGTCGCCGTCGTCGTCCCAGCCGCGCAGCCCTCGCGTCAGGGCCGGACAGCACTTCTGGGAGATGCGTCCGGCCCTGCGCCGCGGATCCGATGGGCAGCACCGGCCGACGAGGGGGGTCATGGGCCGTTGCTTGGATCCGCTGGATTCAGTCAAGTCGCTCCCACCCGCGGGGACACGAGTAATGTGTACTCGTTTTTTGCTCCCGTTGGAGCCTCCCGCTACTTGGACTCTCTTCGGGACTATTGGGAGAGCAGCCGTTCTCGAACAGCTTCACGGTTTACCTTGAGCTCCTCGAACAGGGCGGACACGGGGTCATGTTCCTCCCGATCCAACAGGGAGAGTAAAAGGCTCGATGCGGTGATCTTCCGGGATTTTTGATCCACAGCAGATTTCACCATGCTCGCCATGACCTCCTTGGCTCCGGAGCTGAAAGGCGGCTTCCTTCCGCGGGTTGGCATGGGTGCCCGTACAAGTCCCTTGCTTTTGAAGCCGATGGCCTCCAGCGCAGCGGCGTCAAGCCTGGCCGCCGCCTTCCGCGCATCGTCCAGGGAGACGCCCAGGACATCAGCGGGGCCGCGTTCGTGGAGTGCCCCCAGGAGCAGGTGCTCAGTTCCCATTCGCTTGTCGCCCAGACTGCGTGCTTCTTCCATGGCAAACCCGACGATCCGGCGGGTGTCATGGGTAAATTGCTCAAACATTGCTCAACTCATTCCCTGTACTTGGTCATTCTCCGTAACTGGTCATTCCCTGTATTTGGCATGCACCGATTGCCGGGAAACACCCAAAGCGTCACCTATCTGCTCCCACGTCCAGCCTTGCTCGCGTGCCGCCCGAACATGGACGGCTTCCACTTGCTCGGCCAGGCGGTGAAGGGCACCCACGGCCCGCAATCCGACGGCGGGGTTGGTGGAGTGGATCTGCTCGGAGAGTTCATCAGCTTCCATGCTGTCAGGCTAGACTGACATGAGTCTTTGTGTCAATGCAGACTGACAAGGAGCTTCTTGCCGGCATCCGGACCTACACGGCTAGACTCGTCGTGAAGGACGGATTGGGGGATCCACAACGACGCGCGCAATCGGTCGTTCCGCTGGTCGGTCGAAACCAGCGAGCAAAGGACCCCATGGCCTTCTTCCAGGATTTCCCCATTCCAACCCAGCCCAAACGTGGGCGCCAAGGCCGCTTCGTTCCCCCGCCATGGTCCGGAACACCCCGCTACGAGCTCCCCGCGCTGGTCCACATCGGTCAGTTCCTGTACTTCAGCCCCACCAGGGTGATTGCCGTCAAGGGCGTTGAAGTGTTCTCCACCGGATGCAATTTCGATCTGACCTGGATCATCCGCCGGGCCGACGAGACAGACGAGGAATGGGAAGCCCTCAATGGCGTGTTCTTCCAGCACGGATTCCGGCCGAAGCCCGAACAAAATCTGCTGGACGTGCTTCTGCTGTTCGGCGTAGAACTCCCTGACGGTTCCCGCGCTTTCACCGGAGCCCACGGAGGTGGCCGGTACATGGACCCGACACAGCAGCCCACAGCTCCCGTCCTCTCCTTCAACGGCGGTGGAGGCAGTGGCGGTGACGACGAACTTGCCGGCTCGGGATCACTCTGGCTGTGGCCTCTTCCCGAGGAAGGCGACCTTCGGCTGGTCACGCAATGGCCCGCCCTCGGCATCGAGGAAAGCTCTCTAATTCTCGACGGCGGACAGCTGCGGGCCGCTGCCACAGGGGCCAAGGAGTTCTGGCCGGGCGAGTACACGCCATAAAAACGCTCGAAGGCTACGCAGGCAAGGATTTGCAGTGAGTAGCTGCCACTACCGTGTGCCTCCGGAGAATCCAGTTGACCAATATAGCGGCCACGATTGTGATCGCCGCCAGAGACCACGGACGTTCGAGCCGGAACAGGGCAGCGATTCCGATCATTGCGCCCATGTTGCCGCAGTCCGTCACTGCCCGTCCGACTCGCTAGGCTGGCCGTATGCCTTCGCCGTGGACTTTCCTGATCGCCCTGCACGCCATCGCTGCGGGCTACGCCCTGATCTTCGGCGCCGTAAACCTGCTCAAGCGCAACAAAGGCACCGCAGCACACAAGATCCTGGGCCGCATCTGGGCGGCGACCATGTACGTCGTCGTCCTCACCTCATTCGGGATCCGGACCATCGACGGCGGGTTCAACTGGCTTCACGCACTTTCTGTGCTGACTTTCTGCACCTTGACCCTGGGCTTGTGGTCCGTCCGCAAGGGCAACATCCGCGCTCACCAACGATTTATGACCGGCAGTTACTTCGGACTCATTGGCGCGTTCATCGGCGTCGTTGCTGTACCGGACCGACGTCTCCCCCAAATGGCCGTTCACGACCTCGTCGGCTTGACCCTCTGGGTAGCAGCGTTGGCTCTCACCGCCGGGCTGGCTGTCGCCGGCCTGACGCAGCTTCGTCAGAAGACCACGCCAGGGGCCAGCGTCCGGCAGTAGTGCCGAACAGCGTCCCGAGACTTTCAATAATATGAAGGTGCGCCCGCTGAAAGACGTGTAACACCAGACCGCCCAGCCACGGCCACACCGCACAACAGCCGATCCACCAGACCAACCAACGAGAAACGAATATGGACCTTCTTGACGCCCCCACAGTAGTGATCCCTGCCGTCCTCCTAGTGCACATCACCGGCGTGATGATCGTAGTGGCATCGGCTGCCGGCCTGGCGATTTCCCTGTTCACAGTAGTGATGGCCGTGCACCTCACCCGAACAACATGGGGACTGACGCAAAACCTGCGAGACCAGGAGCCGTTCCGCAGCAGCTGGAGTAAGGTTCTTGGCACTTTGAAGGCAGGGGTTGTCGCGGCACGCCCTCTGATCGTGGCGACACGGCAGAAGATCAGCCAGCTGAGATCGTACAAACCCCAGTAGCCGGCTGACGTCCATGCAGCGCTTCTTCTTCTCGTCGGGCCCGCTCCATCGTGTGCGTTGCGTAGGCTGGGGCGAATAAGCGACGTGACTCGGCTTAGGGAGACGACCCCTCAGGAGTCCCACAAGATCCGCATGATCGATCGGTCGGAGCAGATTGAATCCCTCGCCCTACGAGACGGCGTGTCCCTTATCGTGTCATGCCTGGAGTGGGCCTGCTGCAGTCCTTGAATAAGGCATCGTGGCGGGCAGCGACGTGCCAGCACACTCCTACATGTTGAACATCAGACGCCATTTGACCGGCACACCGTTGACGGTGCTGATGACGGTGCAGTACTGAACGATAGTGCCGCGCTGGGCGTAGTATTCAGCGGCCTGGTTGCACGTTGAAAGTGACTCATAGGTGTACACCCTCAACGTGGCCGCCTGGGCAGGAATCGCACCGCCGACGAGTGTGGAACCTGCGATGCCCAATCCGAGCAATGCTGCGGCAATTCTGCGTTTCATGGTTACTCCCCCAAATAGTCCTGTATGGATAGAGCGAAACTATCAGCGGGGGTTTCTGGCGTATATGGGCAGGGGTGCCCATGTCCGCCAGATGTAGGCGCCATGCCCTCTCCGCAAGAGTTTCTCAGGGAGCCGAAGTGGCGGCTGAGCTCAAGTAGCTCCGCCACCACACGCTTAGCCCAGCCTGGCCGCCCAGTACTGGCGCTGCTGCGAAGTTGCGGAGAGAACCCGCGGCGCTAACACCGCCTCAGGCCAGATCTGCACCAGATAGTCTTCAACAGCTGTCGAAGAGACCAAGTCGGGAGCCGCATCGCGGCCCACAGCGGACACTCGGATTCTGTAGTCTCCGGATTCGTCCTCCCCCATTTCTCCCAACGCCGTCAGTTCCTCCATGGGTCTGCCGGCGGCCACCCGCCCTGCAGGAAGATTGGCTGAGACTTCATGAACGTCCTCCCACCCTTCCAGAACAGACTCGGGACGGGCACCTAGGACGTCTACAGTCATGGTGACCGGCCCCGAATTGATGCCGGTGTGGAACAGTGTGGTCCGGAAAGGCTGCTGGGCTCCACCTGCCCGGCTGGCTTGCAACGCCGCCACGGGGTCAGCAGGCGGGACCGGCTCCACTACCTGCTCGGCGGCTCGTAGCCCGTAAACACCTGAGATAATCATCGCTGCCTTATGAGACGTGTGCTTCCCTCCAGACGCTGGGAAGCGGCTCCGCGAGGCTCGTGGTGCCAAGCCACAACCCCACCCTCTATGACCCGGCACAGCGGACCTTTCACTGCAGTGGGGGACTTGACTTGCAATCCTCAGATCCTCTCTTAACACTGGACTGATCGGCAACGGACCGAAAATAGTCAAGATTACTGGGGGATACCTTGAAAAAATCCGCGTTCGGAACCGCAATTCTTCTTGCTGCTGGTTTGACCATGGCATCTGTTCCGGCAGCAACAGCTGCTCAGTCGCCGGCACCCAAAGTGGCCGTTTCAGACGTGAACCAGTCCCTGGAACAGGCTCGTGAGTTCCTTACCCTTTACAAGGTAACGGCGGAAACTCAGGAGAGACTGGTCGCCAAATACCAGCGTGGTGAGACCTGGGACTCATTGAATGGG
The DNA here is from genome assembly GCF_021919345.1 of Paenarthrobacter nicotinovorans. Classification (NCBI taxonomy): domain Bacteria; kingdom Bacillati; phylum Actinomycetota; class Actinomycetes; order Micrococcales; family Micrococcaceae; genus Paenarthrobacter; species Paenarthrobacter nicotinovorans. The sequence goes on along the minus strand of NZ_CP089293.1, from coordinate 878,841 downwards.
GCCACGCCGGTGGATACCCAAACCGTCGAGAAGACGGGCAAGACAGAAACTGTTTCCCGGTTCGCTGACGGCTCCGTTAACGTCACGTCAATTCAAAAGCCAGCGGCCGCGCCTCAAGAGGGCGAAATAACAACCCGTGGTATCAGCGAGTGCGGGTACTACCGTGTCGGAGCGACCGAGAACTACGACAATTGCTTGGTCGACTTCTGGGCGGGCCTGGTCTACATGGGCTTCCGCGCCGACTACTCTGCTGTCGATAACAATGTCGACTACATTCGAAGCATCTACTCCCCCGATTACATCATCGGCGGAGCATCGAGCGCAGAACAGACGGAGTTCGCGGTAACTCGAGAGTATGAAACACCCGGGGCCCCCGCGACGGCTCGCTTGACCGTCCTCGCCTATCCTGCCGGTACGCCCTTCGCGTTCAACTTCTGGGTTCAGCTGAATGTTGGCTTCGGCGGAGCCTACATGACCTACTCGTCCTAATTATCCAAGGAGGATCACCATGGGTGGAATCGCCGCCTGGCACCTCATCATTGCCGCAGTAGTCATACTCGTTCTCATCGTCGTGGGAGTGCTGATCTACATAGCCAAACGCGGCATCCCGAAGGGCATCGCACGCCGTGCTGCCCGCGGTAACGCAAAACGAACCCACTGACGGTCCCTATACGCAGGAGTCAAAGGCGACGGAGAGATCCTCCGTCGCCTTTGACTCCGCAGACCGGCCGTCTGCTTCAGCTCGAATGACAGCTACGTATTCAAGCGAAATGCTGTTAGCGAATCCAATTGGTGGTGGAACCAGACAGGCATAGTTTTGAATTGGAAGCCCCGCCGGTCCCCCATCGGCGGGGCTTTCCTGCGTTGTGGCTAGAATCAAACACACAAGAGCCTGAGGGGGCAGCGCCATTAAGAAGCCAAAGTTCGCATTCCTAGTCACGACGCTCGCAGTTAGTTCGTTTCTCGCGGGTTGTTCCGGCGAGGCACCCGGTTTCAAGGCGCTCGAGCGTCAATCCACAGCGAGCGACAGCCTTCCCGACGGTGTGAATTTCGGGCCCGACACAAACCTGAGCAAAGTACTTTTGGTCGCCGAGGCCAACGATAAGAAATTCTTCCTCGGACAGGATGAGGAAGGGCTTACCTCATGCCTCGCTGTCTATCCCGTTGAAAACCCCGCCGGCTGGCACGCCAGTTGCGCAGGAAAGGGTTCAGGACGTGGAGAGATCCTGAAGGCGTCAGGGCCTGACCAGAAAACATCCATTCTCGTCCCAGACGGCTACGACACCAAAGACCTGGAAGCTTCCGGCTTCACCAAGGTACACGCCAACATTCTGGTCTCGAATAGTTAAGGCACGTCGGCTCGGCGCGAGTTGTTTAGAAAGCTTGGCCCGCCATGCACCTGGTTCAGCACATAGACGACGCGGTCGACCGCTACTGGACCGTGGACGTGAAGATCATCGGCATCTGGGAGGACGGACCGGCCGCCTGCGTAGTGCACCGCCGCTCCATGGACCCAACCACGATCCTGGGCCACCGGTTCGAGTTCACGCCCACCTCAGCGGACGGCACCATCGAAGGCTACGCGCGGGACATAGCGATCAATCTTGCCGAACCCCTAGGCACACTTGCGGCCACCACCCGACAGGACGAGCACGGCATCGTCTGGGTCGTCATCCCCGCGGACCGGCCAACACCGGAGCCGCCTGCCGAGGTCTTGGAGAAGCTCGGCGATCGGTAGGACATTAGTTCACTTCACCACAGCAGTTTGAGGCTGACGACATCAACTGTCGGCCTTGAACGCTGCCAAGGAAGCAGGGGTCATCTTCGGCCCGCTCATGGCCCTGATCTTCATCCCGTTCTACGCAATCAGCCTCATCCTGTCCGACCCAACAGCGGACCGAGGCCGTCCGCAGAGCCATCTACTGGGCCGAGCACGCCACCGGTCAGTAGTAGTCAGGCGCAGACCTCACACGCAGCGGTCGTCGAGTTCGGCGTTCCAGATGGCGTCCTCGTTCTCCTGGATGTGCAGCCGGATGTCCCACGCCTTCGAGTGGCTTCTCCGGTCCGGCGCAGCCACCTCCTTGGGGCCTGCCTGAGCGATGGTGTTCTCCCAGTCCACGAGCTCCGATGTCAGTTTCAGGTCTGTCGTCATGCGGACCATCTTGTCCAGCGCCAGTGTGTAGTAGACGCCATCGGATGGCTGGTCGAACGGGTACAGGCCTTGGTCCTTGTAGAGCTTCCGGATGACGGCCATCTGCTTCTTGTTCGGATAGAACGCCTTGTAGACGGACATACCGTTGAACTTCTCGTACTGGACGCTGATGAACGCCGCCGTGTACTCACGCACCGCTGCCGGCGCTTCCAGCAGTGTCGGGGCGACCAGGACACTGAGTCGCGGGTTGGTGATCTCAAACGTCGGGTAGGCCAATGTCCCATGCTCATCGAGGCCTACGCTCAGGGATGCCTCCGCCGGATGAGAGCTGTACCGCTGCAGGCTTTGCTCAAATTCGGTCCGGGCGTCATCCCAAGGGGTGGGCTTGGCAAAGCGCTTGTACCCGGTCATCGGGAACGTCGCATCATAGGGCGGGTATTCGACGCCGGACGGGTGGAGCTGCTTCCATTCAACCGGCTCCTGGCAGACCCGTTGGGTCAGATCCTCGTAGCCTGCTCTGGCTTCTGCCAAGGTGTATCCGAGCCGTTCCCGGGAATCCCCAAGCAATTCGATCATCACTGCGCGGCCGGTCGGGACGTAGAAGTCATCCTCGAACGGCTCCAGTCCAAGCTGACGGCAGTACTCGACGAGCATCTCGTGGGTGAACCGGTCCGTCGTTTTCGGTTCCTCGTACTTGGACGTGTCCTCGAAATCGTAGGGCTCGCCATTCTGGTTGAATTTCCACGGCTCAAAGTTGCTGAGGCTCAGGAACCGCTTCAGCCCTTCCTTGTCGTGGACTGTGAAGGTCCGTGAACCCCAACGGCCTCGGCCTGGTTCATCGTCGAACCGTTTGATGTTCCGGGGTTCGTCCTCGACCTCGACAGTAGTGATTCCGCGGGCGTCCGGGAAATGCATGTGAAGGGCGGCATGAAGGTTGGACCCTCCGCGGGAGTTGTCCACGATGGCAGTCCATTCCGGGTTGCTCGTCTCCAGAAGAAGCCACCGATAGCTCCAGTCGAGGGGTAGGAGTTTCTCGAAAAGTTCGGGAAGCGTGCCGTTCAGTTCAGTGACACCAACCCCTGTCCCGCCTTCCGTCGGACGGCCTTGAGCCCACACCCGCCACTCGTGAGCGCTGTCGTCCAAGGGCAGGTTGATGAAACCCATCCGGGTGGTGATCGGCGCCCATTCATTGCCCAGCAATAGCTTCGCTGACAACTTTTGGGCAGGTGTTTGACGCGGTGGCACTATGAGTTCCCTTCCTGAACGGGCGATTGATCGCCCCGACAGCATGCATGCTGCCACATCAAGCCCTTCAACTTTGACATGCGTAGTTTCAGCCTGCGCTTTGCTCTTACGTCAAATAACAATGGCCGGGATTTTATGACCATTGTTTTTAGACAGCCGCTCCTCGACGTTGTCAGCCGGATTTGAGGCGGTTGGCTGGCGGCAGGCTGTGATTGGCGGCAAGTATGCGCAGCGCGTCCATCGCCGGTGTCCGGTCGACCGGGTCCAGCAGCTGCCACGATCGGTGCCCCGGATCGGCCAGCTCTTTGTGCAGGGAAAGAACCCGTGACCTATCGCTGCCCTTCATCTGGGCCGCCGTGGCCAGCGGTGTTCTGATGGTCGCGCAGAGGACGACGGCATCATCGAGGTGCCGATCCCTGTCGCGGGAGTCCTCGCGGTAGGCCGCGCCTTTCAAGACCAACGCCCCGAGGGCATTCGGGATGCTGATGAGTACCGGTTCGTCGTCGTCGCCGCACCGGTCTCGATGTGCAGCACAATGTCGACATCCGCCGTTGGCCTGGAGACGGCAAGACCGGCGGCCGCAGCGTGCAGTTGCACCATGAGCCCACCGACCAACGTCCATTGGGTGGACGGCAGGGCACGGGCCAGTTCCACGCACTGTGGCCATGGTGTTCCCCAGCCTCCAGGAGGCACAGGCACGTCCCAGGTCTCGCGGTCATCTTCCGCTTCGGCGACTGCGTCCAGTTCAGGTTCAGACATGGAGCAGTTCGTTGATGACGCGTTGTCCGGCGCTGCGTTCGCGGGTTGCCAGTGAGTCCATGAGGTCCACGGCGATCGCTGCCACCGGCGCCCGGCCGTCGGCAAAGGGTTCATCCAAATCGACTTCATGAATGATGGCGTTGCCGTCTGGATCTTCAACCAGGCCGAACGCGTCCGCGAGGGCGGATACGTCGCCGATCATGACATAGCCCTCTGCAGTCCCGCTCCCGCCGGCCATCCCGAAGGTCCCTGCAATGGACTCCTCGCGCATGGCCGAGGCGCCACTTGGGATCAGGTGGTCGCTAAGTGCGGCCAGCCCGTCCGAAGTCGCCCTATAGCGATGGGTTATGTCCTTGTTCCGGGCAAGAACACGAACGGCGTCGGCGTCCAGCTCACGCAGTCGCCTCTTCAACCGGGACTTCTCCGAAGCGCTGATCCAGGTGGGGTTCTGGCCAGAGAGCAGCGCCAATGCAGCCCAAGCAATCCTGGCCGTCCAGGCGCGGCCGCGACGGGTACCGGCCAGGGCCAGGCGCTCCACCGACTGACGATCGATGAGCAGCATACGGCCAGCCCTGCCACTGGCCGTCAACTGGCCAGAGCCGAGCAGGCCATGAACGGACGCGCGGGTGATACCGAGCCTCTCCCCCACCTCCGCGACGGTCATCGCGTTCATGTTCTGCATACACTAAACCATACCTAGGTAAGGATATGTGTCAATACTAGGAGCCACTGCAGTGTGCGTCCTGCCAATCCTGCGGGCCCGATACTGAGTGCGAAGATTGAGGCCAGATGAAAGGGCTGTGATGGGGAAGAGCAGGCCAAAGGCATGGGGCATTGTTGTGCGCCTCGATACGGGCGAGACGCTCTATTACTAGCTGCACCCCAGCCGGCCAGGAGACCGCTGACAGCTTCAAGTCTGGTCTCTCGCGTCTGTCGTCGCACGTTCAAAGTGGGGTTGGCAGCGCGGTTGTGGCTTTGCCCTTGGTCGAACCGAACTTGCTGTACGTCCGAGTGGCCCCGTCCCAGCCGCGGAACCTGCAACTGGCCCGCCACTTCCCTGTCGTCTCGTCCTTCGCGGCGCTGATCGTTCCCCAAGTGCCAATCGGCAGGCTGGACCTTCCCATCAGGCGGTCCCGTTCAAAGGCTCAGAATCAGTCCGGTACTTGGCCGTCCTTCGCACACTGCCTCTGCAACTCTGATGCTTCGACGCGTCGGAAGTACAGCCGGCACCGGTGTTGTTCCTGGTGTCCACCGGAATGGGTTGACACCTGCCGACGGTCCTATTTGTATCCCTGAGCGTCCCTACGTTGTCTCGGTCCGTCGTCGCCCTCAGGGCCTTCTTCTCTGGCTCCATGGCTCCCTCTATGCAGCTGGGGAGCCCGCTGGTGTCGTCTGCCTTCTTGAAAACGTGTAGTGCCCTGCATTTCAGACAAGAAAACCCCTCCGTTCCGGGCAGAATCGCCGGAATGGAGGGGTTCGTGGAGCCCCCTGTCGGATTCGAACCGACGACCCCCGCTTTACAAGAGCGGTGCTCTGGCCAACTGAGCTAAGGAGGCACGCTCCGGCTACCCGGAACCATGCGCGAAAGAGCGCTAGATAAGGTTAGCCCAGACCATCCCCGTCAACGAAATTTGCCTGAGCAACAACGGCCGGCCACCTCAACGAGAAGGTGACCGGCCGCCGTCGTGATGTCAGATAAAGGCTTAGCCCTTTGCCGTGATGGCGGTCTGGATCTCGGCGTTCAGGTCAGTGGAACCGTCCCACTGCTTGCCGTCGACGAAGATGGTCGGCGTGCCGGTGATGCCGATTGCGGCTGCTTCTTGCGTGGCAACCTTCACCCAAGGACGGAACTGCTTGCTGTCCACGCACGAGTCGATATTGGCGGCGCCAACCTCAGTGGCCATGGCCTTCAGGTCCTTGTCGGAGATGCCTGCGCTGCCTTCGGCCGGCTGGCGTTCGAAGAGCAGGTTGAAGAAGTCCGCGTACTTCTCCGGGGAGGTGTTCGCTACGCATGCTGCGGCGTTGGCTGCGCGGGATGAGTAGTTGGTGGTGGACTGCAGGTCCAGGAACCCGAGGGGACGGTATTCGAGGGAGATCTTGCCTTCGTTGCGGAGGTTGGTCAGGGACTCTCCGTAGGTGGTCTCGAACCGCTTGCAGACGGGGCAGATGAAGTCGATGTAGGCGATCACCTTGACGGGCTTCCCGGCCTCGGCTTCGCCGCCGGGCACGGTCACCGTGGCGGGCTTGGTGGCGGGAGCGGAGGGAACATCGGCGACGTTGACGCTGCCGGGCTCCGACTTGACGACTTCGCTGCCAGCCAGCAGCGTGACGCCGCCGTGGACGTTGCCGTTGGCCGGCGTCGGGCCCTGGTCTGCAACCGGCGCGTTGTTCTGGATGTTGCCGATGACCACTGCGGCGATTATGGCAATGATGACGACGATGGCAACCACGATGCCCCAGCCGACCAGAAGCTTGTTGCGCTTCTCCTTCTTCAACTGTTCTTCGCGGATTGCTCGCGCTTTTTCCCGTGCCTGGGCGGTGCGTTCAGCCTTTGACAGGCGGGATTCGTTTGCGGGGCTCATCAGTTCCTCGGGTTACTCGACGTCGTAGTGAATAGCTAGGGCAACGGGGACAGTTTACGGGAGCCAACTTGGAGCTCTACCGCGCACCCGTCCGCCCGGTAGTTGAACGATCAACCGCCGGGGAAGATTCCGCTAGTAGGCTGGGAGTTGAGTCACAGCAACCCCAGGGAGCATTGATGCAGGATTTGGCAAGCGAGAAACTCACAACCGAAGAAGGCGTTCGGGCTTCCCCCGTCAAGAAGCCCACGGCAACCAAGTTCGATTTCATGGTGGTCTCCAACAGGTTGCCTGTCGATCGGATCAGCGACGACGGAGATGAGAAGGACGGCTGGCGCCGCTCGCCCGGCGGCCTGGTGACGGCGCTCGCGCCGATGATGACCAAGTCCGACGGCGCGTGGGTGGGTTGGCATGGCGCTCCGGATGAGACCGTGCGCCCGTTCAGCCATGAGGGCATGGACCTGATCCCCGTACAGTTGAGCAGCGATGACGTTGAACTCTTCTACGAGGGCTTCTCCAACGCGACCATCTGGCCGCTCTATCACGACGTCATCGCGCCGCCGGAGTTCCACAGGACCTGGTGGGATTCGTACCGCAAGGTCAACAGGAAGTTCGCCGACGCCGTAGCCCGGCACGCAGCACAGGACGCCACTGTGTGGGTGCAGGACTACCAACTCCAACTGGTTCCGCGCCTGTTGCGGGAATCCCGGCCGGACCTCAAGATCGGCTTCTTCAACCACATTCCCTTCCCGCCGCCGGAGATCTTTGCCCAGCTGCCGTGGCGCCGCGAAATCATCGACGGCCTCCTTGGCGCTGACCTGCTGGGCTTCCAACGCCCCAGCGACGCCGGCAACTTCATGCGCTCCGCCCGCCGCTTCCTGGGCGCCAGCGTGAAGCAGCAGCAGGTTCATGTGAAGGGCCCGGACGGGGAAGTGACCCACATCGCCAGGGCGCAGGCGTTCCCCATCTCCATTGATGTGGACCAGATCCGCGAGCTCGCCGCCAGGCCGGACATCATTGAGCGGGCCCGGCAGATCCGCACGGACCTGGGCAACCCCAAGACCATCCTCTTGGGCGTGGACCGGCTCGACTACACCAAGGGCATCCGGCACAGGCTCAAGGCTTTTGAGGAACTCCTGGCGGACGGACATATCAAGGTAGAGGACGCTACCCTCATCCAGGTGGCCAGCCCCAGCAGGGAGCGCGTGGAGCAGTACAGGCTTCTGCGCGAGGAAATCGAGGGCACCGTAGGCCACATCAACGGCACGTACGACACCATCCAGAACACGGCCGTGCGCTACCTGCACCACAGCTACCCGGTGGAAGAGATGGTGGCCCTGTATCTGGCTGCGGACGTCATGTTGGTGACGGCCTTGCGCGACGGCATGAACCTGGTGGCTAAGGAATACGTCACGGCCCGTTCCGAGGACGACGGCGCGCTGGTCCTCAGTGAGTTCGCCGGCGCAGCCGATCAGCTCAAGCAGGCCCTGCTGATCAACCCGCACGACATCGACGGCCTCAAGTCCACCATCCTGCGCGCCATCAATCTCTCCCCGAAGGAAGCACGCCGCCGCATGAAACTTATGCGCAAGCAGATCCTGGACCACGATGTCGATCATTGGTCGGCCGAGTTCCTGGCCGCCTTGGAGGAGAAGGTGGTTCGTGATGACAGCTGAGAACCTGTCGCTGTCACCGGAACTGTTGGACGCCGTCCGTCGTATTTCCGGCACGGAGCACCTGCTGGTGGCGTTGGACTTCGACGGAACCCTCTCGCCGATCGTCGACCGGGCCGAGGACGCGCGTCCCCTTCCGCGTTCGGCTGCAGCGCTTGCGAGCCTCGCCGAACTGCCACGCACGACGACGGCACTCATCTCCGGCAGGGCCCTGGACAGTCTGCGGCGGGTCGCCTCTCCGCCGGCCAACACGCTGCTGATAGGCAGCCATGGCGCCGAGGTGTGGCTGGGCGAGGGATCCCTGGGCCTGGAATTGGATGAGGACCAGCGGAAGAAACTGGCTGCCGTCCGTGAGGTGCTTGCCGAAATCGTGAACATCGCCCCCGGTACCGTCCTCGAAGACAAGCCTGCCGGAGTTGTCCTCCATACCCGGATGGCCGAGGACGACGTGGCGGAGGACGCCGTCGAGGCCGCCACGCGGGTCCTGGGCGACTATCCAGGGGTGTACCTGAAGACGGGGAAGCGGGTGTTGGAAACCTCCGTGGTCCACGCTTCCAAGGGCGAAGCCGTGGAGTTCCTCCGCCAGGCGACAGGTGCCACGGCCATCCTGTTTGCCGGGGACGACGTCACGGATGAAGACGCCATGGGCAGGCTCATGGGTGATGACGTCGGCATCAAGGTTGGCTTGGATTACACCCAGGCACAGTACCGAGTGGAGGCTCCCGTCCACGTGGCGGAGTTGCTGGAAGCGCTTTTGCGGGAGCGCCGACGGGTCACCGCAGAGGCCTGATATGTGAGCAGTTGCATATGTGATGTTCGTAACATTTAGGTAGTTAGTCAAAAAGTCTGACATACTCTTGGTTGTGATGTGACGCACAGTACCGTGCGGCGTTACACGATCCTCCCCGGCCTCAGGCCGGGGAGTTCAACTGAAGAAAATGAACCATTCACAACGGATCGTCCGGCACGTACCTGCCGGTGAAGGGATTGATAACTGTGGCTACAGTTACTTTTGATAACGCTACGCGTCTGTACCCGGGCACAGATAAGCCCGCCGTCGATAAGCTCAACATCGACATCGCCGATGGCGAATTCCTGGTCCTCGTTGGACCCTCCGGTTGCGGTAAGTCCACCTCCCTGCGCATGCTCGCAGGTCTTGAGGATGTGAACGCCGGCCGCATTCTGATCGGTGACCGCGACGTCACGGATGTTCCCCCGAAGGACCGCGACATCGCAATGGTCTTCCAGAACTACGCCCTGTACCCGCACATGACCGTTGCGGACAACATGGGCTTCGCGCTGAAGATCGCCGGCGTTTCCAAGGAAGAGCGCGCAGAGCGTGTTCGCGAAGCCGCCAAGCTTCTTGACCTTGAGCAGTACCTGGACCGCAAGCCGAAGGCTCTCTCCGGTGGTCAGCGTCAGCGTGTTGCCATGGGACGCGCAATTGTCCGTAACCCGCAGGTCTTCCTCATGGATGAGCCGCTTTCCAACCTTGACGCCAAGCTCCGCGTCCAGACCCGTACGCAGATCGCATCCCTGACCCGCCGCCTCGGCGTCACCACGGTTTACGTGACGCACGACCAGGTCGAGGCCATGACCATGGGTGACCGCGTTGCAGTCCTGAAGGACGGCTTGCTCCAGCAGGTTGACACCCCGCGCAACCTGTACGACCGCCCGAAGAACGTCTTCGTTGCAGGCTTCATCGGCTCCCCGGCCATGAACCTGCTGGAACTGCCGGTCGTCGACGGCGGCGTCCAGTTCGGCGGAACGGTTTACCCCGTGCCGCGCGACGTTCTCCAGGAAGCCCACGGCCAGACCGTTACCGTTGGTTCCCGTCCGGAAGACCTCGAGACCGTCGGCAACGGCGAAGGCCTCCAGGTTGAGGTTGACGTGGTTGAAGAACTCGGTGCCGACGCTTACGTCTACGGCCACACCATCCTTGATGGCAAGAGCCACGACATCGTCGCACGCGTCGACGGCCGCCGCCCTCCGATGAAGGGCGAGTCCATCTTCGTTCGTCCGCAGTCCGGCCACGTGCACCTGTTCGACACCAAGACGGGCCTGCGCCTGGGCGACTAATCGCGTCTGTACGTTCCGCATTGTGATGGCGGCCCGACCCTTCCGGTCGGGCCGTTATCACGTTAACCTTCTTCCCGGAAAGAACGGCATGAACACCACAGATCACCTGATTCCCCGGCCCTCCCATGTCGCACCCCAGGACGGCCCGGCTTTCACCCTCTCCCCCGGCGCCAGGATCGCGGCCGGCCATGCCGCGGCGCAGCCCGCTGAACAGTTGGCCGCGCTGCTCCGCACCGCCACCGGCTTTGCACTGCCGCTGGTTGAAGAACACCGCCCAGGAGATATCGCCTTGGAGTTGGTGGATTCGTTCGACGGCGGCCGTGAGGCTTACACACTGACCGTCGCCGAGGATGGCATCCGGCTTACCGCCTCCACCCCTGCCGGCCTGTTCAACGGACTGCAAACGCTCAGGCAGCTATTCCCCGCAGCGATCGAAGAAACCGACGCCGCCCAAAACCGCGACGCCGGCACCTGGGTGGTTCCCGCCGTCGAGATCCTCGACGCTCCGCGCTTTGCCTACCGCGGCCTCATGCTCGATGTTGCCCGCAACTTTCTCACGGTGGAGGAGGTCAAGGAGCAGATCGACGTCATGACGCAGTTCAAGTTCAATGCCCTTCACCTGCATCTGACCGACGACCAAGGCTGGCGGATCGAAATCCGCCAACCGGAAGAGAACCCGTCCGGCTTGGACTACAGCAAGCTGACCGACGTGGGCGGGCAGGGAGCGGTGGAAGTCGCCACGGCAGTTCCGCCCCGCGGCAAGTCCGGTTTCTACACCCAGCAGGATTTCAAGGAACTCCAGGCGTACGCCGCTGTCAGGAACGTCGTCGTCATTCCGGAGATCGACCTTCCCGGACACGTCAACGCCGCCCTCGCGGCCATTCCGCAGCTCAACCCGGACGGCGTCGCCAAGGACATGAGCACCACTGCCGACGTCGGCTGGTCAACACTGGACGCCTCACTCCCGGCGACCTATGAGTTCGTAGCCGAGGTCCTGGGCCAGCTTGCCGCGATAACCGTTGGCCCCTACCTGCATATCGGTGGCGACGAAGCGTTGGTAACGGGGCACCGGAACTACCTCGACATGATGCAGGAATTTGCCCGCTTGGCTTCGCTGACCGGAAAGACCGTGGTGGGCTGGAACGAGTTCGCCGAGGCAGAGCTTCCGAACGGGGCCGTGATCCAGTACTGGTTCGGAGATCTGGAAGCGATTGTCCAGCAGGCTGATACCGGCACATCCACAGTGATCATGTCGCCGGCAGCCAACACTTATCTGGACCAGAAGTACTCCCCGGAGAGTCCTGTGGGCCTTGAATGGGTCAAGGGCGGCCCCTTCACCTGGGCCGAGTACTACAACTGGGACCCGGCCCAAGGCGGCCTGACGGACCAGCAGATCCTGGGTGTCGAAGGCCCCCTCTGGACCGAGACCGTCCGCAACAATCAACAAGCACAGTGGTTGCTCTACCCACGGGCCATCTCGCTGGCGGAAGTCGCCTGGACCGGCCAGGAGTTGCGCAACGCCGGTGACTTCCGACGTCGACTGGGCGCCTTTGGTGAGCGCCTCACCAAGCAGGGCGTCGTCTTCCAGGAGGCCCCCGACGTCGAATGGTCAGCCCCGCCGCTGAACCCCTTCAAGGACGCGGGTGCGTCCGCTTCCCCTGAGTACGGAACAATTGAGGCATGAGCGAGCAAAACGAAGCCCAGTGGCACGACGAACCCACCGACTACGGGCAGATCGGCAAGCTCCCGCGGACCGAGGCTGCCAGCGCGCAGGATGCCGCCCCTCCGGCAAGCGTCATCGGTTCGCTGAACATCACGGCGGCAACGGCAGATCCGGAGTTGCTGGATCTGCCCTGGCACATTGCGTTGGAGGATTGGCCGGCTGAGAACCTTGCCGCCCTTCCCCGCGGTATTTCCCGGCACATTGTCCGGTTCGCCCACTTGGGCGGTTCGGTGATCGCCATCAAGGAAACGTCGGAGCACGTTGCACGGCACGAGTACCATATGCTGCGCAAACTGGCGCGGCTGGATGTGCCCTGCGTGGAGCCCGTAGCCGTCATTACCGGCCGCACCACGGCAGATGGCCGGCCGCTCAATCCGGTGCTGGTGACCCGGCACCTGAAGTTCTCCATGCCTTACCGCGCCCTGTTTTCGCAGATGCTCCGCAAGGACACCCTGACACGCCTTATTGATGCGCAGGCCCTCCTGCTGGTCCGCCTGCACCTGATCGGCTTCTACTGGGGCGACGTCTCGCTGTCCAACACGCTGTTCCGCCGTGACGCAGGTGCCTTTGCCGCCTATTTGGTGGACGCCGAAACGGGCGAGCTCTACCCGGACCTTTCCATGGGCCAGCGCGAATACGACCTTGAGATCGCCAGGGTGAACATCGCCGGTGAGCTCATGGACCTGCTGGACGGCGGCCTCATTGAGGAGAAGGTGGATCCTGTAGCCACCAGTGAGCTGATCATGGGCAGCTACCGCCGGTTGTGGACTGAACTGACCGAGAAGGAATCCTTCGAACTGGGCGAGCGCTGGCGCGTGGGTGCACGCATCCGGCGCCTCAACGAGCTCGGCTTCGACGTTGAAGAATACGCCATCAAGACGACGGCGGACGGCTCCACCATCCAGCTCCAGCCCAAGGTGGTGGACGCCGGGCACCACCAGCGGCGGCTGCTGCGCCTGACCGGTTTGGACGCCCAGGAGAACCAGGCCCGCAGGCTCCTGAACGACATGGACCAGTTCCGGGCCGACAACAACCCGGACCTGGACGAGGAAATCAGCGCGCACATCTGGGTCAGCCAGATCTTCGAGCCCATTGTCCGCTCCATCCCGCGCCATCTGGCGGGAAAGCTGGAGCCGGCAGAAGTCGTTCACGAGGTCCTGGAACACCGCTGGTACATGAGCCAGAAACAGGACAGGTACGTGCCGTTGGCTGAAACCGTGCAGTCCTACCTGGACACTGTGCTGCAGCACCGCCGTGACGAGGCCGCCATCATGTTGAACCCGGACACGGAACTGCTCAAGATCCTTGAGGTCGAGGTGGAGGAGTCAGGCCGGTACGACGACGAGGACGAGTACCCGGACGCCGACGACTAATGGAGTTTTTGTACAGCTAACACCCCTAAGACGGCTCCTAAAGGGCGTTATCTGGACAAAAACTCAGGGTTCCAGGGTTTCCGCGAGCCCGTTCAGCACGGGCTCGCGGCCCAGCTCGATGTGCGAGTACGCCAGTGAATACGCCAGGTCCGGCTTGCCCTTGAGGATCGCGTTGCAGAGTTCCGTATGCTCGTCGCGTTGGAGTTCGTTGCTGCGGTTGTGCGTGAGCCCGAAAATCCAGCGCATCCGCCCAAACAGCGGCTTCACGGATTCGATGAGGAGCCTGTTCCCTGACAGGCGCACGATCTCGGCGTGAAGCTCTGCGCTGATCACGGCTACATCCTCGGTCCGGTCCTCGTCGATGGCGGCGTTGGAGGCCTCCATGAGTTCCTCCAACCGGCCGCCGTCGCTGCCCTCGGCCACCCGGGTGGCGGCCATCCTCGCGGCGAAGGTTTCCAAGCACAGGCGGATATCAAAGAGCTCATTGACGTCCGTGAGAGTCAGCTGGCGGACCACCGCCCCGCGGCGCGGGAAGGTCTCCACGAAGCCGTCCTGCTCCAGGCGCTGGATGGCCTCACGGACCGGGATGCGGGAGACGCTGTAAATCTCTGAGAGTTCGCGTTCGCGCAGCCGCACGCCTTGGGCGTACTTGCCCGTGACAATGCCCTCCAGTACCAATTGGTAGACGTTCTCTGCGCGGGCCTCGTCATCGCGGCCATTCCCGGTTTCCGGCATCGCCTCAGCCACTGTGGAACTTCCCTTCATCACTGCGTACGCTGCCGCCACCGGACGGCGCCGGTCAGCGTTCCAACCGAGCATACACGGGCGGAAACAGCTCATCGGCCGGGCGGTTCCCAAAGTCACGGCTGCTGTAGGCTCCACGCATCCTGTCGAATAATTCCTGCCCCTTGGACCGCCAAAAGGCCAGGTCAACGCCTTCGATCGTCCCGTCAACCATGATGGTCCGGCCTGCCACGACGGACAGCACGGCCTGGCGGGCTGTGCCGTTGAGAAGGAGGGTCCGCAGCGGGTCGTCGTGGACGCCGTCGCGGACGTCTTCCAAGGAGAACGCCACCAGGTCAGCCTGGGCGCCGGGCTCAAGCCGGCCCAGGTCCGGGCGCCTCAAGGCGTGGGCACCGCCCAGCGTGGCGGCGTCGAAGTATCCGGCGACGTCTCCGGCGTCGTTGCTTCCGGCGAGGATTTTGGCGAGCTGCACGCCGGCATCGATGCCCCGGATGAGATCGGGCGGGAACGAGTCCGTGCCCAGCGAAATGTTGATGCCCGCGCTCTTGTAGGCGTTGAAGGAGTCCAATGTACTGCCGTAACGCATGGAGGTGAGGGGGCAGTGGATGATGCTGGCGCCGCTGTCCGCCAACTGCGCGAGGTCGCCGCGATCCTCGCCATGGACCGCAGGGTTCCTGTCCGTGTAGGTGGCGTGCGGGATCAGGAGCCGCTCGTTGAGGAGGCCCACCTGGTCGAGGAGTTCCAGTGGCGTTACGCCGTGCCAGTCCTGGATGAGTTGTCGCTCCACGAGCCCTTGCAGGGAGTGCAGGCGCACCAGCACGTCCCGCTCGCTGGAAGCTGCGGCAGTGGCTTTGAGCAATTCGATGTCCAGCGTCTCAATGCGGCACGGGAGCAGGACTCCGTTGACCAAGGGATCGTTGAGCTCGTTCGCGTGGTCAATGAAGCGCAAGGCGTCGGCAAGACCCTCACGGCCGCGGTCGTCGTCGAACATGACTGAACGGCTGCCATCGTCCAACACGACGTTCACGCCCGAGCGGTAGGCCGGGCCGAGGTAACCGCGCAGTCCCAGCCGCCGGCTGGTCTCCGCCATGCCCACCAGCTCCTCGAACGATTCCGCCCATTCGGAGTGCACTTCGGAGGCGATGGGCATGTAGGTGGTGATCCCGTGCAGGACGAGTTGGATCAGGGCGTACTCACGGATCTGCTGGCGTTCCCCGGCCGTGAAGACATCGGTGCGGCGGTTACGGAAATAGTCCTCGGACCACTGGTGGCCTTTGGCTTGCTCAGCGCCGGCCCAGCTGTCCAGGATGAGGTGATCGATGTCGGTCAGGGCATCGAGATCGATCAGGCCGGGCATGAGCAGCGCATCCCCCATGTGCCGTTCCTCGTCCACAGGACCGGTGAAGTCATGGCCCACGAAGTCGATGGTGTGGCCGCTGTAGACCACGCACGCGTTTTCCAGCAGCACGTGATGTCCGTTGTGGTGGCCCAGCACGTAGCGGGCGGTGACCTTTGTGCGCACGTCGTCTCCTGTTTCCTGTCCCGTCCGGACAACTCGTATTACTCTCTGGTATTCCAAACAGTACATTATTTGTGATTTACATCGCATGAATCCTGCTCTAGTCTATTTTGGTATACAAGAACTCCGGAGCAAGCTCCTGATCACGAAACGAGCAGAACCGTTGACCCAGATACAGTCCGTCGAACCAAGTACCGGCAGTCCGCCGCTGCCTCCGGCAACGACGCCGGAAGGCAAAGTGGCGGCACCTGCCGAAGCCCGCTCACTGCTCGCCACCGCATGGATGCGGATCCGACGCAGCAAGGTGGCACTTCTTAGCCTGTGCGTCGTGGTGGCAATCCTGTTGTTCGCCATCCTTGCCCCTGTGCTCAGCGCCATGTCCGGCAACGATCCCTACACGTCCAACACCAGCCCCGAAGTCCTGGACGACTTCCAAACACCCGGGCTGCCCCTCCCAGGGTTCATGTACCCCTCGGCGCAGCATTGGTTGGGTGTGGAGCCCGGACTGGGCCGGGACCTCTTCGCGCGGCTTGCCTACGGCGGCCAGGTCTCCCTGACCATTGCGCTGCTTTCCACTGCAGTCTCCGTGGTCCTCGGCACGGTCCTTGGCGCAGCCGCCGGCTACTTCGGCGGCAAGACAGACGCAATCATCAGCCGGATCATGGACCTGTTCCTCGCGTTCCCGCACCTGCTCCTGGTGCTCTCGCTGACACCCATCCTGCAGTCACGGCTCCGCGATACCCCGCTGGGCGAAGGCAGCTTCCTGCCCATGGCCTCGCTGGTGATCATTCTGGGCTTCTTCGGCTGGGCCTACCTTGCACGCATCGTCCGCGGCCAGGTGCTGAGCCTCCGCGAGCGCGAATTCGTGGAAGCCGCCCGATCCTTCGGTGCCTCCCACCTCAGCGTCCTCTTCCGGCAGATCATCCCCAACGTCATGGGAGTCGTCCTTGTGTACGCCACCATGCTGATCCCCACCAACATCTCCGCCGAAGCGGCACTGTCCTTCCTCGGCGTCGGTGTCAAGGACCCCACACCGTCGTGGGGCCAGATGCTCAACGCCGCCCAGTCCGGCAACTGGTACCTCAGCGACCCGTGGTTCCTGGCAGTACCGGGCATCATGCTCATCGTCACCGTGCTGGCCTTCAACCTCCTAGGCGACGCCGTCCGGGATGCGCTGGATCCCAAGTCCTCCCGCTGACAAAGAACCCCGCCGACAAATTCCGCACCATTCCCCGCATCGCCCCACCCTCTACAAGGAGCATCATGAAAACCCCCGCAAGAGCCCTTGCTCTTTCCGTGCTGATTGCCGTGGCAGCCACCGGCTGCGGCGCCGGCCAAAACCAGCCGGGCAACTCCAAGCCCGCAGAGTCCGTCACCGAACTGGCCCCCAATGTGGTCAAGTCCGGCTTCACTTCCAAGGGCGGAAACCTCAACGTCCTGATGTCCTCCGATTTCCAGACCCTGGACCCGGGCAACAGCAACTACGTCCAGACGGCCAACGTCGGCCAGCTGTATTACCGCACGCTCACCATGGCCAAGGAAACAGCGGGCCAACCGCCAACGGTCGTCCCGGACCTCGCCACGGACACGGGCAAGGTCTCCGATGACGGCCTCAGCTGGACGTTCACCCTCAAGGACGGCGTGAAGTTCGAGGACGGAACACCCATCACCTCCGCCGACATCAAGTACGGAGTGGAACGCACCTTCGCCCAGGATGTCTTCACCCAGGCGCCGCAGGAGTTGAATGCAGCGCTCGACGCCGGCGGGTACAAGGGTCCGTACAAGGATCCTGCCGCTGTGCTTCAGGCTGTTGAAACGCCCGACGAGCGCACCGTGGTCTTCCACTTGAAGAAGCCCTTCGCCGAGTTCCCGGCCTTGGCGTCGCGCTCCAACACGGCTCCGGTCCCCAAAGCCAAGGACACCAAGCTGGACTACACCAACCATCCCGTTTCCTCGGGCCCATACATGGTGGAGTCCTACAACCGCGGCAAGTCCCTCAAGCTGGTCCGCAATCCGCACTGGGATCCGGCAACCGACCCCAACCGCTCCGCCCTCCCGGACACTTTCAGCTTCTCCCTGTCCACGTCCCAGGCCACCATCAGCCAGCAGTTGCTTGCCGACTCGGACCCCAACGCCATCACGCTCGACTCCAACGGCGCGCTCCAAACCTCCGACTCCGCAAAGCTGGCGGATGCCAAGGTCAAGGACCGCGTAGCTTCGGGCCTGCTGGGCTGCAACGACGTCCTGAGCCTGAACACCCAGAAGATCAAGGACCCGGACGTCCGCAAGGCGATCGCCTTGGCCCTGGACCGCCAGTCCATCCTGGTGCAGTACGGAGGACGCCGCTTCGGCGAGATCACCCAGAGCCCGCTGAACTCCAAGATGCGCGGCTACGTGGAAACGGAGCTGGAACTGGACCCCACCGGCAAGCCCAAGCTCGAGGAAGCCAAGAAGCTCCTGGAAGGCAAGGACTACCCCAAGACCCTGACGTACGGCTACGCCAACAACCGGGACGCCTTCAAGAACACCGGCACAGTGGTCCAGCAGAACCTCAAGGCCCTGGGCATCGACGTGGAACTGGTTCCGATTCCCGCCCCGAACTACTACTCGGTCCTTGCCAGCGAACAGCTCCCGGACATGGGCCGCTCAGGCTGGTGCGGTGGCGCCGACCCGGCATCGGTCCGCACCTCCGCCGACCCTCTGTTGGGACCGAACAATGAGGGCACCAGCTACGGCTTCTCCAACACCTCCCGTTACTTCGACCCCGTTGTGTCCAAGGCCATGTTCGATCTGCGCAACACGGACGGCACCTCCGAGGAACTTGGCAAGAAGTGGGCAGAGGCCTTCGGTTCTGCCTTGAAGACCTACCCGATCGTCCCGCTCATCCGCAGCCACACGAACAGCGTGGTCGGTTCGAATGTCCGCAATGCCCAGGTGGGCTACTTCTTCGGCGGCATCGACCTCTCCATCGTCGGCGTCGAGCAGTAACCGGCTTTGACAACCATTCGGGCATAGTCCAGAAGGAGAAGCGGGCCGCCTGCCACGGCGGGCGGCCCGCAACCACCACCATGATGACTTTCATTCTTCGCCGGACCGGATCGCTGGTCCTGCTGCTTGCCGCCGTCAGTTTCATTACGTTCACGCTCTTCCAGCTCGGTCCGTCTGATCCCGCCGCCGCAGCCTGCGGCCAGGAGTGCACTCCCGAACGCGTGGCTGAAGCCCGCGTAGCCCTGGGCATGGACCAGCCATTCCTTATCCAGTACATCGACTACATCCGCGGCTTCTTCTCCTCGCGCATGATCGGCGCTCCGGGAGCCCAGACGCTTTGCGAATGGCCCTGCCTCGGCAAGTCGTTCCAAACCAATGAGAACGTTGCCGACATCATCGGCCGCTCGCTCCCCTACACCTTCTCCATGGCCATCGGCGCGCTGGTCCTGTGGACCATCACCGGCGTCGGACTGGGTCTGCTGGCCGCCCTCCGCAAAGGAACGCCGGTGGACAAGTTCATCGTGGGTGCTGCCTCAGTGGGGGTCTCGCTGCCCATCCCGGTCACCGGCTTGTTTCTGCTGTTCCTGTTCGTCAACCAGCTGCATCTCCTGCCGTTCACCACCAACGAAATCAACAGCCCGTTCGGACCGCAGGGTCCCGGAGCCTGGGTGGCCAACTATCTGTTGCCGTGGATCGCCTTGGCTGTCCTGTTCAGCGCCTCCTATATCCGCGTCACCCGAACCAACATGATTGAAACCTTTGGCGAGGACTTCATCAGGACCGCCCGTGCGAAAGGCCTGGCACCCCGGACGGTCACGTTCAAGCACGGCGTCCGTGCGGGCATCACCCCGGTTGTCACCATGCTCGGAATGGACATCGGCCTCCTTCTCGGCGGAGCGGTCCTCACTGAACAGATCTTCTCCGTCCCGGGCCTGGGCTTCACGGCAGTGCATGCGGCCATCTCCGGCGACCTTCCAGTCACCATGGCCATCACCATGCTGGCCGCGTTCTTCGTCATCGTTGCGAACGTCGCCGTGGACCTCGCCTACGCCGCCATCGATCCCCGAGTGAGGCTCCAATGACCCAGCTTCAGACCAACACCGCGAGCGCTACTGCCGGAAGTACAGCAACCGCTGCTTTCCTTGAAGTCCGCGGTCTCACAGTGAAGTTCCCTACGGATGACGGCGTTGTCTCCGCAGTGAACGGCATGGACTTCGCCCTGGAACGTGGCGAGACCCTGGGCATCGTGGGTGAATCCGGATCCGGGAAGTCCGTCACCAGCCAGGCCTTGATGGGCCTGCTCAAAGGCACCTCCGCGCAGGTGACCGGGCAGGCCATGTTCCAAGGCAAGGACCTGGTGACGCTGCCCGAGTCCGCCATGCGCAAGCTCCGCGGCCGCAACATCGGAATGATCTTCCAGGATCCACTGTCGGCACTGCACCCCTTCTACACTGTGGGCCACCAGATTGCCGAGGCCTACCTGGTCCACAACAAGGCGAGCAAAAAGCAGGCCCGGGCGGCCGCCGTCGACATGCTGGGAAGGGTGGGTATCCCCAGCCCGGAGCAGCGCTTCGACGAGTACCCGCACCACTTCTCCGGTGGAATGCGTCAGCGCGCCATGATCGCGATGGCGCTGATCTGCGAGCCGGAGCTGCTGATTGCCGACGAACCCACCACCGCCCTGGACGTGACTGTCCAGGCGCAGATCCTGGACCTCATGTCAGAGCTCCAGGAGGAAACGAACTCTGCGCTGATCCTCATCACGCACGACCTCGGCGTAGTGGCCGAGGTCTGCGACAACGTGCTGGTCATGTACGGCGGCCAGTGCGTCGAGTCCGGGCCGGTGGACGACATCTTCTACGACACCCGGCATCCATATACCCTGGGCCTGCTCAACTCCATGCCCACGCTGAACAGCGCCGCAGGCCGGCTGAACCCGATACCCGGCCAGCCGCCGTCGCTCCTTGACCTGCCCAAGGGGTGCATCTTCAGCGCGCGGTGCCAGTACGCCGAACTCGTCGGCGACGGCGTCTGCGCCAAGCAGCGTCCGGAGCTGACAATCGACGACGGCCACGGCCAACGCTGCCACTTGAGCGGCCCGCAGATCATCACCATCCGGAATTCGCGTTAGGACCAGCCGTGGAACATGAACCAATTCTCCAGGTGGAGAACCTGCAAAAGCACTTCCCGCTGAAGGGCGGGTTTCTGCCAGGAGCCGTCAAGCGATCGGTCAAAGCGGTCGACGGCGTGTCCTTCAGTCTCGCCCGCGGCCAGACTTTGGGGCTCGTGGGTGAGTCCGGTTGCGGCAAGTCGACCACCGGCCGCATGGTGGCCCGGCTTATGGACCCGACGGCCGGGCGGATAGTGATCGACGGCGTGGACATCAGCCAGTTGCGCGGCCGGGAGCTGTACAACTTCCGCCGCAAGGTCCAGATGATCTTCCAGGATCCTTTCGCTTCCCTGAATCCGCGGCAGAGCGTGGGCACAGCCATTGCCGCTCCCATGGTGGCGCAGAAGATCAACCCGCCTGGCGGCCTGAAGAACCGGGTCAAGGAACTTCTGGACCAGGTTGGCCTGAAGCCGGAACACTACAACCGGTTCCCGCATGAGTTCTCCGGTGGCCAACGCCAACGCGTGGGTATTGCCCGGGCCATTTCCCTGAACCCGTCGGTCATTGTGTGCGATGAGCCCGTCTCCGCGCTGGATGTCTCCGTGCAGGCCCAGGTGGTGAACCTCCTGCAGCAGATCCAGCAGGACACCGGCGTTTCCTACATTTTCATCGCCCACGATCTCTCCGTGGTCCGGCACATTTCCCACGAAGTTGCGGTGATGTACTTGGGCAAGATCGTGGAGCAGGGACCCCGCGACGAGCTCTTCCGGAACCCCCTGCATCCATACACCAAGGCCCTGCTCTCGGCAGTGCCCCTGCCGGATCCAAGGGCTGCCCGGGAACAGGTGAAGATCCGGCTTCGCGGCGACCTGCCCTCTCCTGCCAATCCGCCCAGCGGCTGTGTCTTCCGGACCCGTTGCCCCTTGATCGGGACCCTTCCGGAAGAACAACGCCAGCGCTGCATCGACGAGATTCCAACACCGGCGACGCCCGGCGCGCCGGCCTGCCACCACGCGGGTATGGCCGCAACGGCCCTGGCGGGCGTGAAATAGACGCAGTCAATTGATCCACAACCAAAGGAGCAACCATTGAATACCCTGATCCGTGCGGTCCGCCCGTGGGGGCAAGCGCTCAGCGATGTCACCATCGTCGCGGGTGAAGCAGGCGGCAAGATCACCGGCGTCGAACCTCATGACCCGGACCGCGCCGTTCCAGCCGGCGTGACCGTAGTGGAGGGACGCGGACGCTTGCTGCTGCCCTCCTTCTCCGATGTCCACGTCCACCTCGATTCCACCCGGATCGGTTTGCCGTTCCGCGAGCACACCGGCGGTCCGGGTGTGTGGACCATGATGATGAACGACCGGCAGAACTGGCGCAACGCCGAGGTGCCACTGCAGGATCGCGTGAACGACACCCTGGGGAGGATGATCGCGAGGGGCACCACCCGGGTCCGCTCCTACGCACAGGTTGACGTGGACTGCAGGCTGGAACGCTTCGACGCCGTTGCTGCCGCCAAGGAGAAGTTCGCCGGCCAGGCTTCGGTGGACATTATTGCTTTTCCCCAAGCCGGCTTGTTACTGGAGGAAGGGACGGTGGAACTCATGGAGGAAGCGCTCAAGGCCGGTGCCAACGTGATGGGTGGCATTGATCCCTGCACCCTGGACCGGGACCCTGCGAGGCACCTCGACATCGTGTTCGGCCTCGCCGAGAAGTACCAGGTCCCCATTGATATCCACCTTCACGAACCCGGCGAACTCGGCGTCTTCAGCACGGACCTCGTGCTGGAACGGACGCAGGCCCTGGGGATGCAGGGCAAGGTGACCATGTCCCACGCCTACCAACTGGGCAGCGTCAATGAGGCCACCACGCGCAGGCTGATTGACGCCTTCGCAGAGCTTGATGTCTCCCTGGCTTCGGTGGCTCCAGCTGCTGCCGGCCAGTTGCCCATCCCGCTGCTGACCGAGGCCGGGGTACGGCTCGGCCTGGGCGAGGACGGCCAGCGTGACTACTGGTCCCCCTACGGCAACACCGACATGCTGGACCGGACGTGGCAGCTCGCTTTTACCCATGGCTTCCGCAAGGACGAGTTGATCGAGCACTGCCTGGCCATCGCCACCATCGGCGGAGCGAGCATCCTGGACCCCGCCGCGACCCGGCTGAAGGACACGGCCCACCGTCCCGGCGTCGAGGTTGGCGATCCGGCGGAACTGCTCCTGGTGGACGGCGAAACTGTGGCGTCCACGGTGATGGACCGGGGCAGGGACCGCACGGTCATCCACGCCGGCAAGGTAGTGGCCGACCAGCTGGAACTCGTCTAGCCGGCACGAAACCCGCCCCTGACCAAGCTCCCGCCCCGCCAGGGGAAGAAGCCGGACAGGGGCGGGTTTCTTGGTTCGGCCTATTCGGCGCGGGCCGTGGGGGCGTTATCGAGCGGCGTCCACCAGGTCACGGCAGGAGTCACCGTGAAACGCCGTCCCGTTACTTTGTTGGGCGTGATGCGGATGAACTGGTCCTTTTGCCCTGCCTCCCAGGGAAAGAGCAGGAGCCCGATGGTGTCCAGCACCTCCTGGGTCAGTTTCACGGCCGACGCCTGGCCTTTGACCACCACGCTCCACGCCACTCCCGTTTCGGCATTGACCCCATCGGCTTCGATGGCCACTGGCGCGTCGCCGAGGGCAGCGTGGAGCTTGGTACCCTCGCCGGTCCGGAACACCATGGTGCCGTGGTCAACCTTGTAGTTCACGGGGAAGATGTCCGGGTGGTCGTCCACCCACACGGCAAGCCTGCCCACTGAGACGCTCCGGAGGAGCTCCCAACATTCGTTGGTTTCAAGGATTTCGGTGGCGGGTGTTGCTGGCTGGTTCGTCCTTGATGAGTTCGTCATAACGCCGAGGATACGCCGCGGGGGTCCGCCCCGACAGGCCCGGCCGGCTCCAGGGCTGAGTCGGCTGATCCCACGCTGACCAATGGTCCGCGGATTGCGAAGAATCCAGCACCGGCCAGCACCACAGCTTCCGCGGCAAGCACGCAGAACGTCACCTCCCACCCTCCGGTCACCGCATGCAGCAACCCTGCCAGCAGCGGGCCGAGGGAGGCCAGGGCGAATCCGAAGCCCTGGCTCATGGCCGATAGCCGCCCGGCAGATTGCGGCCCGGCTGACCGGATCACCACCAGGGCCATGGCCAATCCGAAGCCTGCGCTCTGGACAACCCCCAAAACCCCGACGGCGATGAACTGCAGTTCTGTCGGTGCCGTGAGGACTCCCAGGAGGGCAACGGCCACCGACAACCCCAGTCCCGGCGCCATGACCCGCAGGATACGCGGGCGGCTGGCAAGGACCGGGGCCAGCAAACTGGCCGGGAGTCCCGCCAGGCTGAACCAAGCGAGCAATGCCGCAGAGTCGGCTGGCGAAAGACCCCGGGATACCAGGTACACGGCCAGCCACGACGTGATGGCGAAGTACAGCATCGCCTGAAGACCGAAGAACGCCGTGACAGCCCACGCCGTGCGCTGTCTCCGCAGCGGTGTGGCTGCACCGGAGGCTCCGGAAACCGTACCCGCAGCGGCGGGTGCCGCCGTCGGCCGTCCTCCGGACCGATGGATCAGGAAGGCGCCGATCAAGGCGGGCACCGCCCACACCGCGAGGGCTGAGGGCAGGTTTCCGCCAAAGGCCTGCTCCAGGGGCTGAACGAGTCCCGCGCCCAGCGCAGCGCCGAGACCGAATCCCATGGTGCACAGGCCAGTCCACCAGCCGGTGCCGCGATTGGCTTTGACGATCTGCGGTACCAGCACACTTGCGGTCATGATCGCCGAGCCCGCCAGGAATGTACCGGACAACAGCAGCGCAGGCACCGTCGCACGAACGATTAAGGCCGCCGCCAGTACCAACAGGGCCACCGCAACGGCACGCCCGGTTCCGACCCGCCGGGCCAGCCAAGGCCCGATCGGACCCGAAATGCCAAAGGCCAGCACCGGCAGAGTCCCCAGCAGCGGAAGCAGCGCAGGATCCAGCCCAAACACCCCGGGAACCTGATTCATCACCCCGGCGACGGTGGTAATGGCTGGCCGGAGATTGATGGAAACCATCACGAGAGCAAGCAGCACGAGCCCCGTAGCGAGTCGGCCCCCACTCCCCAAAGGTAGGACACCAGCTCTGCGCCGTTCTTCCACGTCAATCTCCTCATAGCCACTTTGGTATACCAAGTAAGACTATGAGGAGATTGGCGGAAAGTAAATGCAGGGAATCGGCGGAGTGTAATAAGCGGTCGGTAAAATTTGGGATACCAGTGGGTGCCCAAGGCGCACAGCCCCAAAGGGCCGGAACGCGGCAGCGCGCGTCCAAGGTGGGCAGCCTACGTCACCGCCCCAAAGGGCCGGAACGCGGCAGCGCGCGTCCAAGGTGGGAAGGCTACGTCACCGGCCCAAAGGGCCGGAACGCGGCAGCGCGCGTCCAAGGCGGGAAGGCTACGTCACCGGCCCAAAGGGCCGGAACGCGGCAGCGCGCGTCTAAGGGAGGCACGACCGAGCGCGCAGAGCGTTCTGGCCCTTTGGGCCGCCCACGCGCCCACGCGCCCACGCGCCCACGGACTGCCCTAGATGGCCTTCCCCGGATTCAGGATCCCCTGCGGATCGAACAACTCCTTGATCCGCCGCTGCAACTCACGCACCGGCTCAGGCTGCTCAAGCCCCAGCCAGCGGAGCTTGTACTGCCCGATCCCGTGCTCGCCCGTGATGGTCCCGCCCATTTCCAGGCCTACCCGGATGGATTCGTCGAGGGCGGCGTTGAGGCGGACCAGTGCGTCGGCATCCGTGGCGGGGTCTACCCGGTCCATCCAGAACGTGGGGTGGAGGTTGCCGTCGCCGGCGTGGGCCACTACTTTGAGGCGGACCTGGAAGCGTGCGGCCATGGCTTCCAGTTCGGCGACAAAGTCCACCAGGCGTGAACGCGGCACCGCGATGTCTTCCCCTACCCTGAACTCGTCGTCGACTTCCACGCCGCGGCTGTTGCGGCGCAGTTCCACCAGCATTTCCGCTTCGGCGCTGGCTTCGGTGGTGACTGTGGCGCCGCCCGCGGCGAGGACCTCCCGGACTACGTCGGCCTCCGCAGCGGCGCCGAAGCCGTCGGTCTGGATGAGGAGCAGGGACTTGCCGCGCTTTTGCAGGTCGCCTCCGTGCAATTCGTCCAATTGCTCAAGTGTGCCGTTGTCCAAGAGTTCCATGATGGCGGGTTGTACCCTCGCCCGGCCAACGGCCAGCACTCCGGCGGCAGCGTTGCGGAAGTCCTGGTAGAACGCAGCGATGGTGTGGACTTCGCGCGGGAGGTACTTCAGCCGGACAGTTATCCCGACCACGATGCCCAGGGTTCCCTCGGAGCCCACCAGCAGCGCGGTCAGGTCGTAGCCTGCCACGCCCTTGAAGGTCTGGTGGCCGGTGTGCATAAGCGAACCGTCCGCCATGACAACATCCAGCGCCAGCACGGAATCGCGTGTCACACCGTACTTGGCGCAGCGCAGGCCTCCAGCGTTCGTGGCCACGTTGCCGCCGATGGTGGACATTTTGTAGCTCGCCGGGTCGGGCGCATACATGAGGCCGTGCGGGGCGGCGGCGGCGTTCAGCTCGGCGTTGATGACGCCCGGTTCGACGACGGCGGTCTCGTCATCGGGGTTGAGGTCCAGGATGCGGTTCATCCGTTCCAGGCTCAGGACGATGCAGCCTTCGGTGGCGTGCGCTCCTCCCGATACGCCGGTTCCCGCGCCACGGGCGACGATCGGCACGTGATGGGCGGCGCAGCTGCGAACCACGTGCTGGACATCCTCTACGGATTCTGCCCACACAACGGCCAATGGAAGGTGTCGCTCCACTGTGGGCCCTTGGTCGATTGAGTAGACCGTGAGGGTTTCTTCGTCCCGGGCGAGTTGGCGGTCTTCAAGGCCGTTGGCCAGTTCCGCCAGGAAGTCCCTTTGCGCGGCCGTGTGCCGTGCAGTTTCTGTTCGGCCGACTGTGCGGCTCCTGACGCTTTCTCCTGATGTTCCGGCGATAGCCGTTTCGTCCGACAAGACATTCCCTCCACATGTGCACCGCGGACACGCCAAACCGGCAGTCTTCGCAGTGTTTTCTGTGGTGCCAGTCTAGCCAGACCGGCGTCGGCCGGCACGGAACCTGGCGCCCCCTACCGGCCCGGCACTGCGGTTCCCGGGAGCTCCCAGACGCCGGCCGACGGCCCTTCCGCCCTCAGCCGCACGCCGTCGACGCCGGTTGGTCCGGCCGGTGCCGACGTCACCGTCCCGGACTGGTGCCGTGGCGCGGCCAGCAGGGCCCGCAATTGCGGTTCGGACAGGACAGAGGAATCCATGACGACAGTGGCGTCGCACCTCGCGGCGAAGACCAGCGCTGAGGTCCCGGAGCATTCACGGATGAAGACCAGGGCATCCCCTTGGGCGTGGAGCCATCGGATCCCGCCGTCGCCCAGTGCCGGCAGCTCTTTGCGGAGCCGTCCCAGGGTGGCGTAAGCCGAACGCAAGTCCTTGCCCACCCGTTCCGGGGCGTCCCAGGGCATGGGGGCCCGGGAGTCTTCGCCGTTGAACCCTTCCAGGCCGAACTCATCGCCGGCGAACATGACGGGAACGCCCGGCAGGCAGAAGGCGAGTACTGCGCCCACTTCCGGGCCGCCGTCGATCATGACCGTTGCCGCCCGGGCGGTGTCGTGCGTGTTCAGGGCGTTCATGTTGTTTTGTCGCACACCCCAGCTAAATCCGGCGGACAGATCCTGGTGGGTGGCCAGGAAATCTTCCGCGCCGATCCTGTTTGGCCCTGTTTGGGGCGAGCCGAAGAAGTTCACATCCGGAGCGTCCTTGGCGAGCCAGGACCACAAGGGGCGGGTGAAGTTGGAGTACGTCATGGCACCCTGCCAGTGTTCACCGGTGACATCGGGGGCTGCGTCGGACGTGGACTCGGCCAGCAGGGCAGCGTCCGGGTTGATCTCGCGAACCCGGTCCGCGATGAGCCGGGCTACTTCGTGATTGAGGTCCACGGATCCGAGGCGCCCGGTCATGTTGCCGACGTCGATCCGCCAACCGTCCAGGCTGAATGGTGGCTTGAGCCAGCGCGCCACCACCGAGTCTTCGTCGGTGATGAAGCGTCGGCGCAGAGCATCCGAGGCCCAGTTGAACTTGGGCAGCGACGGCACTCCCCACCAGGACTCGTAGCTGGAATGGTCGGCGCTGAAGTAGTAGTAGCCGGCTTCCTTCGAGCCCGGATCTGCGAGCGCCTTCACGAACCACTCATGCGCAGCGCCCGAGTGGTTCGCGGTGAGGTCCCCCAGGACCTTGATCCCGCGTGCGTGCGCCGCTTCCACCAGCTGCACCAGGGCCTGGTCCCCGCCCAGGAGCGGGTCCACCGAGTCGAAAGTGGATGCGTCGTAACGGTGGTTGGAGCGGGCCGGAAAGAACGGAGTCAGGTACAGGACATCGACGCCCAGCTCCCGGAGGTGATCGAGCTTGCCCGTGATTCCCGGCAGGTCTCCCCCGTAGAACTGAGTAGCTGCCTGCCCGCCCGTCCCGACAACCGGCTCATCCCAGGAACATCCGATGGCCCAATCGGGAACAGGGTGGCCATCTGCCTGCTCCGAGCGGGCGAACCTGTCCGGGAACACCTGGTACATGGTGCCTCGGCGGAGCCACTCCGGCGCCGGGGCAAACGTTGTCACCCTGAAATCGGCGGCGTCGGACACATCGCGCCGGAAAAGCCCTTGGGCGTTGAGGTTCCAGTAGCTCCGCCCCACCGTGCCAGATACCGCCGTGCCAGATACCGCCGTGCCGGCGGGAGCGCCGTCGTCGTGCGCTTCTGTGACTTCCAGCAGGAAGCGGTACTTGGCCACGGGATTGGCTACCAGCATCGCCGCTTCCCACCATTCCCAGCCGTCGGCCGTGCCCAGCCGGATGGCGGCGTCGTAGCGCGGCTCGCCGTCCTGGACGGACCGGACCCAGACCTTCGACGCCGGACCCCACCCCTGGGGGACGCGTACCCGGAGGCGGACGGTATCGCCAAGGGATACGGACTGAGGGGAGGACGTGGAGACGAAGAGGCTGGAGCCGTCGTGGTGCGGAAGCGCGATGGGCATGGTCAGCCTTTCACTGAGCCGGCGGTGAGTCCGCTGACAATGTATTTCTGCAGGAACAGGAACAGCGCCATGACAGGGATTGCCGCGATGACTGCGCCGGCTGCGAAGATTCCCCAGTTCTCCGAACGCTGCTGGGCCACGTAGGAGTAAAGCCCGACGGCGAGTGTCTGGCTGTCAGGGTCGGTCAGGACCACGCTGGCGATGACGAATTCGCTGGAGATTCCAATGAATGCCAGCAGTCCCACGACGGCAAGGATCGGTGTCACCAGGCGGAGGATGATGCCGAAGAAGATCTGCACGTGGCTGGCGCCATCGATCTTGGCGGCTTCGTCCAAGGATTGCGGGACAGTATTGAAGAACCCGTACATGAGATACGTGTTCACGCCCAACGCACCTCCGAGGTACACCATGATGAGGCCCAGTTGGCTGCCGAGCCCCAGGGCCGGGATCACCTGTGAGATGCCGCTCAGGAGCAGGAAGATCGCGACGACGGCCAACAATTGCGGGAACATCTGCAGCAGGAGCAGCGTCAGCAGGCCCACCCGGCGGCCCTTGAAGCGCATCCGGGAGAAAGCGTACGCAGCCATGGCACCGAGGAACACCGTGGCGGCTGAGGTCACCACCCCCACCACCAGCGTGTTCACGAACCAGCGGGCGAATGGGCGGCTTGGATCGCTGAAGAGAGCCGTGAAGTTGCCGGTGTCGAATCTGGAGAACAGCCCGTTGGAACCTACCAGGGTGCCGTTGGAGTCCAGTGCCGCGGACAATACGTACAGGAGGGGGAACACTGCGAAGATCGTCGTGACGACTCCCACCACATGCCGCCACCCCTTGTCTTTGAACCAAACCCCGAACGGGCGGCGCTTGGGCACCAGCGGCGAGGGGCCGCCGTCGGACGCTGTTTCCTTGCTGGCGGCGAGAGTGCGTACGCTCATCAGTTCACGTCCTCGAGTGCTTTGGTCTGCTTGAAGCTGATGGCCGAGATCGTGGCCACGATGATGAAGATGATGATGGCCAGTGCGCTGGCCAACCCGTAATCACGGCCTGTTCCCTGGCCGAAAGCCACCTTGTAGACCAGGGTGATCAGGATGTCGGTGGCTCCGATGTCGCGATCGGTGTCCGCGAAGCGCGGCCCACCGCCGGTGAGCATGTAAATCACGTTGAAGTTGTTGAAGTTGAACGCGAAAGACGAAATCAGCAGGGGTGCCACGGACACCAGGAGCAGCGGCAGCTTGATGGAGCGGAACACCCGCCAGGCAGAGGCGCCGTCCATGCGTGCGGCCTCGTCAATTTCGGAGGGCAGCGACTGCAGCGCGCCGGTGCAGACGAGGAACATGTACGGGAAGCCGAGCCACACGTTGACCACCAGCACGCTGACCTTGGCCAGGACGGGGTCGGTCAGCCACCCGATGTTCGCACCGCCCAGCAGGGTCTGGTTGAGCCAGCCGAACTCGGGATTCAGGATGCCGGACCATACCAATCCGGAGAGGAAAGCCGGGAACGCGTAGGGCAGGATCATCAGGATCCGGTACACCTTCTTGCCACGGAGGTCCTCACGGTTGAACGTGATGGCCAGGAAGAGGCCCATGATGAAGGTCAGTGCCACCGATGCAATGGAGAAGGTGAAGGTCCAGATAATCACGCCGAGGAGCGGTCCGCGGAGGCTGGGATCGGTGAAGGCGCGGGCAAAGTTGTCCAGGCCGACGTCGATCTTCCAGCCGGTAGCCAGCGTTTCACCCTTGGAATCCGCGAACGCACCTTTGCCGTTGTCGGTGTACTGGGTACCGGTTTCAGTGTCCGTGAAGGTGTCCGTGCCGGCGTCATAGTGCAGGGCGGGCTTGAACTGGTAGGCCGTGCTGCCGTCCGCAGTGCGCAGCGTTCCGTCAGCGGGATCGCTGGAGACCGGGACCGCGATCTTCAGGATCTCCTGTTGATTGGCCACGATCTCCTGGAACTTGAGGGTCTCGTAGCCGGGCAGGGAGTTTGCTTTGCCGGTGGAATCCTTGCCCGCAGCCGTCGCGTCTGCGAGTGCTTGCCCGGTGCTGCCAATCTGCGCTTTCCCGGAGGGGTCCGTGAACAGCAGGTAGAAATCACTGCCCTTGGTGAGCACGGATGCCTTGTACGCGGGCGAATCCGGGACACGCTTCTGGGCAGTTAACTGGATGGCGGAGATGGCATCATCCTTGGTGCTGTTGTGGCCATCTCCGTAGTTGGTGAACGCGATGTAGCCGCTGAAAACCACCACCAGGACCTGGAAAACGAGCAGGAACAGCACACCGGGAGCGAGGTACTTGGCCGGCAGCCCACCCTTGCGGAGGTAGATCCAGTTGATGGCAAGGACCACCAGGGCGGACACTCCCAGCGCAGCCCACGACTGGCTCAGGAAGAGCATCATCAGCACGTAGACGGCGAAGGCATCCACCAGGCCCAACAGGACAATCTTCAGGGTGGTGCCCTTGAGGGAATCGGGATGGTGTTTGCCCTGCATGCGGCGGGTATTGCCGCGACGCGGCCGGGGCGGTGCGGTGCTGGCGGCGGTTGCCGGGAGTTCTTGGAGGTCTGGGGTTGGCATTGTGGGTCCTTGCGTCAAGCGGATGGCGGCAGGCACGGGCCGGACGGTGGTGTGCCGCCCGGCCCTGGGCAGACCGGTGGAATCACCGGTGCGGGATCAGCCGCCGATCTTGGACTTGATGCTGGCGGCCATCTTGGCCCATGCCTCAGCCGGGTCGCCCTGGCCCTTGATAATGGCAAGCTCCGTAGCTCCCCAATCAGCCCACACTGCACTCATCTCGGGGATGGCAGGCATGGGAACGCCGGTGGCACCGATCTTGCCGAACGCTTCCACCACGGGATCGCTGGCAGCCTTCTCGAAGGAGGACTTGAGGGCCGGCGGACGGCCGCCGGCTGCATACATGGAATCCTGGGCAGATTCCGAGGTGAGGTAGTTGGTGACGAATTCGTTGGTGGCCAAGGCGTTGGCGCTCTTGGCACTGATGAAGAAGCCGTTGACGCCGATGAAAGGCTGGGCAGGTTCGCCACCGGCGGTGGGCAACTCGTCCACCGCGAACTTGATGCCCTTTTTCTGGACATCCGGAACGTTCCACGGTCCGGTCAGGAAGTACGGGGATTCGCCGGCGAGGAACTTCTCCTTGGCGATGTCGCCGGTGATGTTGGAGTTGATGATTTTCTCGCCGGTATCGCCCCAAACGGCCAGCTTCTTGGCAAATTCGACGCCGGCAGCGTCACCAATGAGGAGCTGCTTGGCGTCATAGCCACCATCGGCATTCTTGCCGAAGACCTGCGAACCCATGGAGGCCTGCAATGGGTACAGATGGTACGGGTCGCCCTGTTTGGGGTCCATGCCGACCAGGAACGGGAACGTGGCTTTACCGTCAGCAACGGCTTTCTTTCCATTGGCCACAACTTCGTCCAAGGTGGCGGCTTTGCTGTCCACGATGCCGGCGTTACGAAGGAGCGCGATGTTCTCGATGGCGTACGGGACACCGTAAACAGCCCCGTTGTAGGTCATGGCCTTGATGGAGGAGTCCTGGAACTGCCCGGCCTTGTCGCCGAGTTCCACGGGTGCGATGACGCCGTTCTGGACGAATTTGCCGATCCAGTCATGGGGTCCAACAATGAGGTCCGGCCCCTGTCCGGTGGGCACCTGGGTAATGAAGTCGTCCCGGACCGCTGCGAAGTCCTTGACCACGAGCTTCACTTCGATGCCGGTGTCCGACTTGAATTTCTCGGTGATGTCCTTCAACGCCGGCGAGCGTTCGGCGTCTACCCACATGGTGATGACACCGGCTCCTGACGCTTTGAGGTCGGGCTTTGCGGCTTCGGAGGTGGGCGATGTGGAAGCGCTTCCGCCGCAAGCGCTCAGGGCCAGGGCTGCCACGGCAGAGATGGCTCCCGTGGTGAAAACGCGGCGGGTGGTTCGAGTCTCGAGGGTGTTGTGCACCTTCATTGGTGTCCCTTTCGTTCTTTTTCCTTCGACGGCAGGGGCTCTGGGCCCGGTCGCATCGCCGGTGACATGGCTCACAACTGCAAGCGCTTCCACACACTACAGGGCAATTGCTTCTTTTGAAAAGCGCGCTTGCATGTCAGCCTGTAAAGAAAGCATCCTTAGGACTGGAAACGTTTACAATTTTGCGCTTTCTCTTCTACGATGACTCCATGTCCGTTGATTCCTTGCTCCAGGTTGCGGCCCACGAGCCCCCTGCAGCCTTCACACAGCTCACCCCGGTCCACGACGCCTCCACGGCTCACGGATGGTGGCGCTCCGCTGTGATTTACCAGATCTATCCACGCTCCTTCCGGGACCTGAACGGGGACGGTGTGGGAGACCTGGCGGGCATTACTGCCGAACTCAGCCAGTTGGCACGCTTAGGGGTCGACGCCGTCTGGCTGTCGCCCTTCTACCGCTCACCGCAGCGGGACGCCGGTTACGACGTCAGCGACTACTGCGACGTAGATCCACTGTTC
Source organism: Paenarthrobacter nicotinovorans (assembly GCF_021919345.1). NCBI lineage: Bacteria > Bacillati > Actinomycetota > Actinomycetes > Micrococcales > Micrococcaceae > Paenarthrobacter > Paenarthrobacter nicotinovorans. Next base: position 845,293 of record NZ_CP089293.1, on the reverse strand, counting down.
GGGACCCTGGCGGACTTCGATGCCCTTATCTCGGAGGCCAACAGGCTCAACCTCCGGGTCATCGCCGACATCGTTCCCAACCACTGCTCGGACCAGCACGTCGCCTTCCAGGCAGCGCTGGCCGCCGGTCCCAACAGCCCCGAGCGGGATGTTTTCATCTTCCGGGACGGTCTGGGACAAGACGGCAACGAGCCACCCAACAACTGGCAGTCGCACTTCGGCGGACCCGCCTGGACGCGGGTCATCGAAGCCAACGGGCGGCCAGGACAGTGGTACCTCCACCTCTTCGATTCCTCGCAGCCCGACTTCAACTGGGACAACCCCGCAGTGCACGCCGAGTTCGAACGCGTGCTCCGCTTCTGGCTGGACCGTGGAATCTCCGGCTTCAGGGTCGACGTCGCCCATGCACTGGTCAAGGCTCCCGGCCTGCCCAACTGGGGTGGCCGGGCTGACGGCAACAGCACGGAAGGCTTCCCCGGCCAGGACGCCCCCATGTTCGGCCAGCCTGCCCTCCACGGGATCTACCGCCGCTGGCGGACCATCCTGGAAGAGTACGGTTCGGACCGCATCCTGTGCGCCGAAGCCAACGTGGATCCGCTCCCGCGCCTGGCCCAATGGGTACGTCCGGACGAAATGCACCAGGCGTTCAACTTCCCTTACCTGCACGCAGGTTTGGACCTCAACCGCCTGCGCCACATCATCACCGACTCCTTGGTCTCGCTGGACGCCGTAGGCGCCCCCAGCACCTGGGTCCTTTCGAACCACGACGTCGTCCGCCACGTCTCACGCTTCGGCTACGACGGCCCTGGTCCCCGTGACGGCGATGGCATCGGCCCTGACGACGTTCAGCCCAACGAACAGCTGGGACGACGCCGGGCTGCCGCGGCCACAATGTTCATGCTCGGCCTCCCGGGCGGTGCCTATCTCTACCAGGGCGAAGAGCTGGGCCTTCCCGATTCCTCCAGCATTCCCGGGAGTCTGCGTCAGGACCCCACCTTCGCGCGAACCGGCGGAGCCAGGATCGGACGCGACGGTTGCCGCGTACCCCTGCCGTGGCGTTCCGCGGAGCCCCATGCAGGATTCGGTCACGGTCGGGACCCCTGGCTTCCCCAGCCCGAGTCCTGGCCCGCACTGGCGAGGGACGAGCAGGAGTCTGATCCGGCGTCGCACCTTAACCTGTACCGGGCGTTGCTGGCGGAACGGGCACGGCTGCGGCTGGGCGCCGGGTCCCTCGCCTGGGTGGAGGACTACTGCACGCAGTCCACACTCGCGTACCTCAACGGGGAAACGCTGGTGGTCATGAACGTCGGCGAAGAGCCCCTTCCGCTTCCGGCGGGCGAGGTCATCCTGCGCAGTTCCGCGGCGGACGCCACCCATCCATTAGGCTCGGGGGAGACAATCTGGCTGTCAGCCAGCTAACTTTCCCACCAAGGAGCAGCATGACCGGCATCAAGGACGTAGCCGAGCGCGCAGGGCTGTCCGTTGCCACTGTTTCACGGGCCTTGAGCGGGAAGGGCCACGTGTCCCCCGCCAGCCGGGAACGCGCGAGGGCAGCAGCCGCGGAGCTCGGTTTCGTGTTGTCGTACCATGCCTCAAGCCTCGCTTCCGGCCGTACGCACAACGTTGGCCTGGTGGTGCCCTCGGTCCACCGCTGGTTCTTTTCAGCGGTGATCGAGGGCGCTTCGGCCGCCCTCCTCGAAGCCGGCTACGACCTCACCCTGTACAACATCGGTGAAAACCCGGCTCATCGGCACAGCGTCTTCAGTGACTTCCTGCTCCGCAAACGGGTGGACGCAGTGATCGCTGTTTCCCTGGAACTCAGCGAAGCCGAAATCCAGCAACTCCATGCCATGCACCGGCCCATTGTCGGCATTGGCGGCCCCCTTCCCGGGGCTTCGACCATCCGGATCAACGATGCCGGCATCGCGATGCAGGCCACCAATCATCTGCTGGGGCTTGGCCATACCAAGATTGCCCACATCACGGGAAGCGAAACCTACGACCAGGACTTCCAGCTGCCCGGAACCCGCCGCGGCGGTTTCGAAAAAGCAATGAACGACGCCGGCTGCCCGGTGAGGCCCGAATGGATCGTTACGGCGGACTTCACCATCGAAGGCTCCTACGCCGCTGCCCGGCAACTGCTGGCCAGTGCGCCCGAACGGCCCACCGCCGTGTTCGCAGCATCGGATGAGATGGCGATCGGCACCATCCTGGCCGCCCGCGATTTTGGGCTGCGGATTCCCGAGGACCTTTCCGTGACGGGCATCGACGGCCACGACCTGGGGAACGTCATGGGCCTGACCACGATCGACCAGGATGCCAAGGGGCAGGGGGCACTGGCGGTTCACACTCTGTTGGGTGCCATCAATAACGGCCTGGTACTGGAGCCCGAGGACGCCGAACACCCCACCAAACTGGTGGTGCGTACAAGCACGGCAGTGCCCAAGGTGGGCTCAGCCTAAGCCGGGGCGCAACCTAGGACAGCCGCCGCTCCATCACGAGCTCACGCTTGGTGGTGTCCTGCGGATAGGGCTTGCTGGCTCCGGTGGTTTCGAATCCGTGGCGTCTGTAGAAGGCCTGGGCGCGGGAGTTGTCCTCATGCACGCCCAGCTCCAGATAGCCGGCCCCGAGCTCGTTTGCCGCAGCTGCGCAGGCCTCCTGGAGAAGCTCGTCAGCCAGGCCCAGCCCACGATGCTCAGCTGCGACGTACACGCTGATGAGCATCGCCTGCAGTGGGCGCTCGGGATCTTGTGGATGCTTGGCCACTACCCGCATCAGGCCACAGAGTCTGGAGCCGTCCTCGCCGCCGTCAGCCACCAGGGTAACGCTGGATTCCCCGGACATGGCAGCGGCTCGTTCCCGCCACTGGCTGTCCGTCTGACGCCGCGCAGCTGCAAGGCTCTCCACGTACGCCATGGGGGTGTCGGCAAGCATCTCCAGCCGGACATTCTTGAGCAGCAGCCAATCGCCTGCGTGGAGCCTGCGGACCCTAGGCAACTGCTCCGCCCATGAACCGGGCGTAGCGCTGGAGGACCCGAGGCCAGCCCTCGGCATAGGAGGCCCTGGAGGCCGCAGGATCTTCCGCGCCCTCCCAGCCATCGTGGATCAGGCGCACCTCCGTACCATTTTCGACGGCGCTGAACACCACCCGGATCTCGGTGGACCACAAGGGAGTTCCGGCGGGATACCAGCTGGCGTGGAAGGACAGCGGGGGCTGCCAGTCATCGATTGTTCCCCACACGGACGTCCGGCCGTCTTCAGCCGTCTCCAGGATGAGGTTCTCCTCGAACTCAACGTGGGAGCCCGCACCGTAGACGCTTTCCTCTTCCAAGGGCCACCAGAGATGCGGGTGGTCCGTGAATCCTTGGAAGGCGTGGGAGACGTTGCTGGGGACCACAACACAAACGATGAGCGGCTCGAGGTCGTTACTGCCCTGTTGGGCCGACTCGGGCTCCGACTCGGGGTGGCTGAAGAGGTTTTCCATGACCACCAACTCTACCGGTGGACCGAGCCCAGACGCATTGTGGTCCTGAGGGCCAGTACGTGGGGAAGCTGAAGTGTTTGTTAAATGGAAGAGCCCCAACCGTGGTTGGGGCTCTTCGTTAATGGTTGTCCGGCGGTGTCCTACTCTCCCACACCCTCCCGGGTGCAGTACCATCGGCGCTGTGGGTCTTAGCTTCCGGGTTCGGAATGGGACCGGGCGTTTCCCCCACGCTATGACCGCCGTAACTCTGTTACCCGTCCCGACCCCGTTGGTGTGGGGGTGGGTGGGAAGCTTTGTGGTTACAACTGTGGTGTTATGTAGTTGTTGTTGTTGGTTCCTGGAACGGTTGTTGTTCGGGAACCACATAGTGGACGCGTGCAGTGTTTTGTGTGTGGTGTAAGTTGTTGGCCTATTAGTACCGGTCAGCTTCACGAGTCTTTAGTCCTCGCTTCCACATCCGGCCTATCAACCCAGTGGTCTGGCTGGGGGCCTCTCACACATAATGTGTATGGAAATCTCATCTTGAAGCGAGCTTCCCGCTTAGATGCTTTCAGCGGTTATCCCATCCGAACGTAGCTAATCAGCGATGCACTTGGCAGTACAACTGACACACCAGAGGTTCGTCCGTCCCGGTCCTCTCGTACTAAGGACAGCCCTTCTCAAATTTCCTGCGCGCGCAGCGGATAGGGACCGAACTGTCTCACGACGTTCTAAACCCAGCTCGCGTACCGCTTTAATGGGCGAACAGCCCAACCCTTGGGACCTACTCCAGCCCCAGGATGCGACGAGCCGACATCGAGGTGCCAAACCATGCCGTCGATATGGACTCTTGGGCAAGATCAGCCTGTTATCCCCGAGGTACCTTTTATCCGTTGAGCGACGGCCATTCCACAATGTACCGCCGGATCACTAGTCCCGACTTTCGTCCCTGCTCGAGATGTCTCTCTCACAGTCAAGCTCCCTTGTGCACTTACACTCGACACCTGATTGCCAACCAGGCTGAGGGAACCTTTGGGCGCCTCCGTTACTTTTTAGGAGGCAACCGCCCCAGTTAAACTACCCATCAGGCACTGTCCCTGACCCGGATCACGGGCCGAAGTTAGATGTCCAAAGTGACCAGAGTGGTATTTCAACGATGACTCCACCCGAACTGGCGTCCGGGTTTCAACGTCTCCCACCTATCCTACACAAGCCACTCCGAACACCAATACCAAACTATAGTAAAGGTCTCGGGGTCTTTCCGTCCTGCTGCGCGTAACGAGCATCTTTACTCGTACTGCAATTTCGCCGAGTTTATGGTTGAGACAGCGGGGAAGTCGTTACTCCATTCGTGCAGGTCGGAACTTACCCGACAAGGAATTTCGCTACCTTAGGATGGTTATAGTTACCACCGCCGTTTACTGGGGCTTAAATTCTCAGCTTCGCCACAAGTGGCTAACCGGTCCTCTTAACCTTCCAGCACCGGGCAGGAGTCAGTCCGTATACATCGTCTTGCGACTTCGCACGGACCTGTGTTTTTAGTAAACAGTCGCTTCCCCCTGGTCTCTGCGGCCCACACCCGCTCACGGAGAGCAAGTCTCCATCACGGGGCAGGCCCCCCTTCTCCCGAAGTTACGGGGGCATTTTGCCGAGTTCCTTAACCATAATTCTCTCGATCGCCTTGGTATTCTCTACCTGATCACCTGTGTCGGTTTGGGGTACGGGCGGCTAAAACCTCGCGTCGATGCTTTTCTTGGCAGCATAGGATCACCGGATCCCCCCTTACGGGAGTCCCATCAGATCTCAGGAACGTGCTCGAAGCACACAGGAACGGATTTGCCTATCCCTGACCCTACATCCTTAGACCGGGGCAACCATCGCCCGGCCCGGCTACCTTCCTGCGTCACACCTGTTAATACGCTTACCTCCCGGGATCAGGTCCCGCGCTCGGCCAAAACCCACAACACCACAAGGGTGAGCGGGCAGGCTCCGGGCGGTTAGTATCCCCCGCTTGGCATGGGCGGTTTTTCGCCGGTACGGGAATATCAACCCGTTGTCCATCGACTACGCCTGTCGGCCTCGCCTTAGGTCCCGACTTACCCAGGGCAGATTAGCTTGACCCTGGAACCCTTGATCATTCGGCGGACGGGTTTCTCACCCGTCTTTCGCTACTCATGCCTGCATTCTCACTCGTGTAGGCTCCACCGCTGGTTTCCACCGCGACTTCACTGCCCACACGACGCTCCCCTACCACTCCACACCCCTGAACCACGAAGGCTAGGGTACTGTGTGAAATCCACAACTTCGGCGGTGTACTTGAGCCCCGCTACATTGTCGGCGCGGAATCACTTGACCAGTGAGCTATTACGCACTCTTTCAAGGATGGCTGCTTCTAAGCCAACCTCCTGGTTGTCTTCGCAACTCCACATCCTTTCCCACTTAGCACACGCTTAGGGGCCTTAGTTGGTGGTCTGGGCTGTTTCCCTCTCGACTATGAAGCTTATCCCCCACAGTCTCACTGCTGCGCTCTGACTTACCGGCATTCGGAGTTTGGCTGACGTCAGTAACCTTGTAGGGCCCATCGGCCATCCAGTAGCTCTACCTCCGGCAAGAAACACGCAACGCTGCACCTAAATGCATTTCGGGGAGAACCAGCTATCACGGAGTTTGATTGGCCTTTCACCCCTACCCACAGCTCATCCCCTCCATTTTCAACTGAAGTGGGTTCGGTCCTCCACGACGTCTTACCGTCGCTTCAACCTGGCCATGGGTAGATCACTCCGCTTCGGGTCTAGATCACGCCACTACACTCGCCCTATTCAGACTCGCTTTCGCTACGGCTACCCCACACGGGTTAACCTCGCGACGTAACACTAACTCGCAGGCTCATTCTTCAAAAGGCACGCCGTCACAGTAACAAGACTGCTCCGACGGATTGTAAGCACACGGTTTCAGGTACTGTTTCACTCCCCTCCCGGGGTACTTTTCACCTTTCCCTCACGGTACTGGTCCGCTATCGGTCATTAGGAAGTATTTAGGCTTATCAGGTGGTCCTGACAGATTCGCACGGGATTTCTCGGGCCCCGTGCTACTTGGGATACTCTCCAGGCGGCACACAACATTACGGTTACGGGGCTCACACCCTCTCTGGCCGGCCTTTCAAGACCGTTCACCTATGCACGCACTCTCACCTCACTGGCCCGGCAGAACCAGAACGGAAAGTCCCACAACCCCGCCCATGCAACGCCCGCCGGCTATCACACATGGAAACGGTTTAGCCTGATCCGCGTTCGCTCGCCACTACTAACGGAATCACTCTTGTTTTCTCTTCCTGCGGGTACTGAGATGTTTCACTTCCCCGCGTTCCCCCCACGCACCCTATGTGTTCAGATGCGGGTCACACAATCACCATGACAGCGTTGTGCGGGGTTTCCCCATTCGGACATCCTGGGATCAACGCTCGGTTATCAACTCCCCCAGGCTTATCGCAGATTCCTACGTCCTTCTTCGGCTCCTAATGCCAAGGCATCCACCGTGTGCCCTTAAAAACTTGACCACACAAACATGATCAAAAACTTACTCGAGAGAACCACGAGCCACTACGGCCCAAGGTTCATTCATAAGAAATTGCTGTATGGAACACACACACCAAAGCGTGTATGTCCCAGATGCTCGCGTCCACTATGTAGTTCTCAAACAACAACCCCATCAACCAACCCCCCAACCCGCCACAACCCACACACGCAGGCCGCAACACAAAGACCGGAGGAACCGGCTGCAGGAACAAAAGAAACACCAGAAGTGCCCCCCTGCATTGCTGCAAAAAGGTCCTGTTGCCTCAGGACCCAACAGTGCGCCAAACACAACCCCCACCAGCCGCACCCCGGACACGTTCCCAACAACCCACACCCCCACACAAAGCAGGAGCACGAACCGCCGTACTAGCACCAGGACACAACCACGAAAGCCATGCCAAAAAAATGATTCGTTGATATTCCACCCATGAGCACCCACCGCAGAACAAACGCCTGCGCAATGGGCAACACTGACAACAACCAGACACCCCATGCAGGGCACCAATCATTGCAAGCAGCTCCTTAGAAAGGAGGTGATCCAGCCGCACCTTCCGGTACGGCTACCTTGTTACGACTTAGTCCCAATCGCCGGTCCCACCTTCGACGGCTCCCCCCACAAGGGTTAGGCCACCGGCTTCGGGTGTTACCAACTTTCGTGACTTGACGGGCGGTGTGTACAAGGCCCGGGAACGTATTCACCGCAGCGTTGCTGATCTGCGATTACTAGCGACTCCGACTTCATGGGGTCGAGTTGCAGACCCCAATCCGAACTGAGACCGGCTTTTTGGGATTAGCTCCACCTCACAGTATCGCAACCCTTTGTACCGGCCATTGTAGCATGCGTGAAGCCCAAGACATAAGGGGCATGATGATTTGACGTCGTCCCCACCTTCCTCCGAGTTGACCCCGGCAGTCTCCTATGAGTCCCCGGCCGAACCGCTGGCAACATAGAACGAGGGTTGCGCTCGTTGCGGGACTTAACCCAACATCTCACGACACGAGCTGACGACAACCATGCACCACCTGTAAACCGACCGCAAGCGGGGCACCTGTTTCCAGGTCTTTCCGGTTCATGTCAAGCCTTGGTAAGGTTCTTCGCGTTGCATCGAATTAATCCGCATGCTCCGCCGCTTGTGCGGGCCCCCGTCAATTCCTTTGAGTTTTAGCCTTGCGGCCGTACTCCCCAGGCGGGGCACTTAATGCGTTAGCTACGGCGCGGAAAACGTGGAATGTCCCCCACACCTAGTGCCCAACGTTTACGGCATGGACTACCAGGGTATCTAATCCTGTTCGCTCCCCATGCTTTCGCTCCTCAGCGTCAGTTACAGCCCAGAGACCTGCCTTCGCCATCGGTGTTCCTCCTGATATCTGCGCATTTCACCGCTACACCAGGAATTCCAGTCTCCCCTACTGCACTCTAGTCTGCCCGTACCCACTGCAGAACCGGAGTTGAGCCCCGGTCTTTCACAGCAGACGCGACAAACCGCCTACGAGCTCTTTACGCCCAATAATTCCGGATAACGCTTGCGCCCTACGTATTACCGCGGCTGCTGGCACGTAGTTAGCCGGCGCTTCTTCTGCAGGTACCGTCACTTACGCTTCTTCCCTACTGAAAGAGGTTTACAACCCGAAGGCCGTCATCCCTCACGCGGCGTCGCTGCATCAGGCTTGCGCCCATTGTGCAATATTCCCCACTGCTGCCTCCCGTAGGAGTCTGGGCCGTGTCTCAGTCCCAGTGTGGCCGGTCACCCTCTCAGGCCGGCTACCCGTCGTCGCCTTGGTAGGCCATTACCCCACCAACAAGCTGATAGGCCGCGAGTCCATCCAAAACCACAAAAGCTTTCCACCCCCCACCATGCGATGAGGAGTCATATCCGGTATTAGACCCAGTTTCCCAGGCTTATCCCAGAGTCAAGGGCAGGTTACTCACGTGTTACTCACCCGTTCGCCACTAATCCCCCAGCAAGCTGGGATCATCGTTCGACTTGCATGTGTTAAGCACGCCGCCAGCGTTCATCCTGAGCCAGGATCAAACTCTCCGTTGAAAACAAAAAAAAATCAAACAGACACAACCACACCCACCGGAAATAACGGCAAACACGGCTGCACAAAATTCGAAACCAGCTGAAAACCAGACCACCACACACGGGGGTGCGCAGCAACCTGGCAAAAATTTCAACCAATCAATAAAACAATCGGTATCAACAAACTTGGCACACTATTGAGTTCTCAAACAACAGACACTACCGACACCACCCACACCCCACAGGGTCCAGGATCGCTCCGGAGCAACTTTCCAAACTTACCGGCTACTTCCCTCCGAGTCAAATCGGCAAGCTTGACTTGATTTTTCCTTGCGGTTTCTTGTCAGCTTGCGATCTCAACTCGTGGAGCAGCGCGGGTATTAACTATACACACACTCTGCCGGGTTGGCAAAGCCCCTCTCCGATGGACTCCCTGGGCCCAACGAAAGCAGGCAACACTCCCCGGCCGCAGTGAGGGAGCGTTGCCTGGAAACACCGGTTATGTGAGCGGGCGTCGGGCCCAATCACGCGGGAACTGGAGAGGCGTTACTCAGCCGGCGTGAACCAGGATGCTCCGAGCGGCGGCAGCGTGACGGACAGCGCCGCCGGCTGCCCGTCCGTGCCGGGGGCAGTGGCCTTCAGCGAACCGGCGTTCACCACACCTGACCCGCCATATGCTTCGGCATCGGTGTTCAGGACTTCGGTCCACTCCCCCGCCAGCGGAACACCCAGGATGTATTCCTGGTGCGGACCGCCGGAGAAGTTCACCGCGCAGACCAACGGCTTGCCGTTGTTGCCCCAGCGGATGAAGGTGAGGACGTTATGGTCCGCGTCGCCACCGTTGATCCACTGGAACCCGCCGGCCTCGTTGTCCTTCTCGTAGAGCGCAGGAGTGGCGGCGTACACCTCGTTGAGGTCCTTGACCAGGAGCTGCAGGCCGCGGTGAGCCGGAATGTCGGAGAGGAACCAGTCCAGTCCGTACTGCTCGGACCACTCCGCTTCCTGGCCGAACTCAGTACCCATGAAGATGAGCTGCTTGCCGGGGTGCGACCACTGGTACGCGAAGAAGGCACGAAGGTTGGCCAGTTGCTGCCAGCGGTCGCCCGGCATCTTGCGCAGCATGGAGCCCTTCCCATGGACCACTTCGTCATGGCTGATGGGCAGGAGGAAGTTCTCCGTGAACGCATAAACCAGCGAGAAGGTGATGGTGCCGTGGTGCCACTTGCGGTTGATGGGGTCTTCGGAGATGTACTTCAGGGAGTCGTGCATCCAGCCCATGTTCCACTTCAGGCCAAAGCCCAGACCGCCGTGGTTGGTGGGTGCCGTAACGCCGGGGAATGCGGTGGACTCCTCGGCAATGACGATAGCGCCGGGGTGTGACTTGTAGACCGTCGCGTTGACTTCCTGCATGAAGGAGATGGCTTCCAGGTTCTCCCTGCCGCCGAACTTGTTCGGGCGCCACTGACCCTCCTCGCGGGAGTAGTCGAGGTAGATCATGGAGGCCACGGCGTCCACGCGCAAGCCGTCAATGTGGAACTCCTCCAGCCAATACAGCGCGTTGGCCACCAGGAAGTTCCGGACCTCGCTGCGGCCGAAGTCGAAAATCAGCGTGCCCCAGTCCGGGTGTTCGCCCAGCGCCGGATCGGAGTGCTCGTACAACGGCTGGCCGTCGAACTGGGCCAGGGCCCAGGAATCCTTGGGGAAGTGGGCAGGGACCCAGTCCAGAAGGACGCCGATACCGGCCTGATGGAGCGAGTCCACCAGGAACCGGAACTCATCCGGGTGCCCGAAGCGTGAGGTCGGGGCAAAGTATGACGTCACTTGGTAACCCCATGAGCCGCCGAACGGGTGCTCGGCGACGGGCATGAATTCAACGTGGGTGAAGCCAAGCCACTTCACGTACTCGACGAGTTCCTTGGCAAGTTCCTTATAGCCCAGACCCAACCGCCAGGAGCCCAGGTGGACTTCGTAGACGCTCATGGGCGAGTTGTGCGGATCCCGCTTGGCCCGGGCAGCCATCCAGTCCGCGTCTTTGAAGCGGTAGCTGGCGTCCACTACCCGCGATGCCGTGAGCGGAGGGACCTCGGTCCCGAAGGCCAGCGGGTCGGCTTTCTCGATCCACTGACCCGCCTTGGTCAGGATCTCGTATTTGTAGCACGCCCCTGCTACAACACCTGGAATGAAGAGCTCCCAGACGCCCGAGGACCCCAGCGAGCGCATTCCGTGCGAGCGTCCGTCCCAACCGTTGAAGTCACCCTTCACGCGGACAGCCTGCGCATTCGGCGCCCACACAGCGAAGGAAACACCATCCACGTCGCTCAAGGCGGACCGGTAGTGCTGGACGTGCGCACCCAGGACATCCCAGAGCCGTTCGTGGCGGCCTTCGCCGATCAGGTGCAGGTCAACCTCACCCACAGTGGGCAGGTAGTGGTAGGGGTCATCGATGGTGACGGGTTCGACGTCGTACACCACTTCCAAACGGTAGTCCGGCACATGCCCGGCCTGCAGCGGTTCCAGGACCGCAGTCCATACTCCGTGCGACTCGTGTTCCATGGGGGTGCGGCCGGTCTCCGTCACCACGGTGACGGACTTGGCCAGGTGCTTCACTGTCCTGATGGTCACGTGGCCGTGGTCATCGAGGTGGGCGCCAAGGACCGAATGCGGCGCGTGGTAAGCGCCGGCCGCCACGCGTTCCAAGGTCTCGGAGTCCACGTGCAAGGGAACTCGGGGCCGTTCGGTACGTGCTGAGCCAGTCATGTCATTACCTTCCGCTGTTGCTGCCGCATGCTTGCCGCGGCTTGTGTTGTCGAGGATCCGTCGGGATGCATTCACCGGTATCGACAACCAGTCGGGCCGGTTACGCAGCTCGTACACCACCTCGTATAAGGCCTTGTCCAGCCACAATGCCACAAAGAGCGGCGACTGGAGGTCAATGGTTCCCGGGGTGACTTCGCTGTACCCCTCAAGGAAGGCGGCAGCACAGTCATCCACCCAGGTCTCCGGTACCTGAGCGTCAGGATTCTCCCTGGTCGCGGCACCGGCGGCGTAGTCGAACGAGCGCAACATGCCGGTGACATCGCGGAGCGGAAGATCAGGGGTGTTCCGCTCGTCGATCGTCCGCAGCGGCTCGCCCTCAAAGTCCAGGATCGCCCAGCGGCCCGGTTGCGCCCCGTTACCGGCAACCCGCAGGATCTGGCCCAGGTGGAGATCACCGTGGACGCGCTGCAGCTGTCCCACGGCCCGGGGCTCCAGGGCCGCCAGCAGTTCTTCAAGGTTTGCGTCATAGGGCCCGACGGCGGACGCCGCCTCAGCCCACGACTGCCGGACCCGCCGGGCAACAGTGGCGATGATGTCCGGGCCCTGCTCCTGGCCGTCATGGGTGCCGAAGGTTTCCGCCAGCCTGGCGTGAACCGTGGCGGTGGCGTTGCCGAGTCCCCGCGCTTCAGCCGTGAAGTCGTTGCCGGCCGCGGCGGCATCAACAGCCAGACGCCAGGCGTCCAGGCCGCCGAGCAGGAATTCGTGCGCGACTGTCAGCTCACCTGTGGCCACTGCACCGTCTTTCGACGCCGGTTCATTCCACGAGCCCGTGATCCAGCCCAGCGTCGCGGGAACCTCGCTGGTCCCTGCAGCGGTCAGCGCCGCACCCAGCTCAACCTCGGGATTCCGGCCGGGCGAAAGCACCCGGAAGATCTTGACGATCGCCGCCGAGTCACCGTCGTCGATAATGACGGACGTGTTGGACTGTTCGCCGGAAAGGACCCGCACGGACACTGGGTTTTCCGGAAGCGGGATGCGGCCACGGGTGAGGTGGCCGCGGGCTGAACCAACATTCCCTTCGCTGCGCATGAGCTGCAGCCACGCCGTGACGAATTCGGAGTCGTAAACGGCGTCGTACACCAAACGAAGGCCCAGTTCCGGATCCGTGTACTCGCCCAAAAGCGCCGAAGGCGCATCCACAAGCGGTTGGCTGTGGAAGCTCAACGGCACCTGGACCACATCGGTCCGGGGACCGCCGTCGGCCGTCCGGTGGGTGACGGCCAGCACCAGGACCTCCAACACAGCGTCGCCGCTGCCCTGAAGTCTGAAGCCGCCCACCTGCTCCAACGCGAAGTCGGGGCTCTTGACCGGGAACCAGCGTTTGCCGGGAAGCCAGGTCCGCAGAAGTCCTTCAATGGAGGGGTTCAAGTTTTCCTTGTTCATCTCATCCTTTGGAGGTCACCACTGGAATCGCCTGGGTAAAAGGCGACGAGGGATTCGAAAATGCCGAGCGTACCCGCAGCCAGTAGAAGCTGTGGCTGCCCAGCATCACGGTCAGGTGACCGTTGTCACCGACGGCCGGGAAAGGCTGGCCGCCAAAAATATCGCGCAAGCCGCGGCCTGCGAACTCGGGAATATCCAACGTTGCCGCGACCGGGTGCTGCGAGAGGTTGAAGACACAGAGAATGGTTTCCGCGTCTTCCCCTTCCGGGTTTCCTGCGGGAAGCTCACGGACGTAGGCCAGCACCACCTCGTGGTCGGCCTCGATGTGCCGGAAACCGCCCAAGCCGAATACCGGGTGGTTCTTCCGGACACTAAGGATCTGCCGGGTCCACCGGAGCAGGGAGCCTGAGTGTGCGGCTTCGGCCTCGACGTTGGCCATGCTGTAGTTGTAGACCAGCGACTGGATTACCGGAAGATACAGCTTGCCCGGGTCCGCCGAAGAGAAGCCGGCGTTGCGGTCCGGGTTCCACTGCATGGGGGTGCGGACGGCATCGCGGTCATCAAGCCAGATGTTGTCGCCCATGCCGATTTCGTCCCCGTAGTACAGGAACGGGCTGCCGGGCAGGGACAGCAGCAGCGCATTGATGAGCTCGATCTCGGAGCGGGAGTTGTCCAGGAGCGGTGCCAGACGGCGGCGGATACCGATGTTGGCCCGCATGCGTGGATCCGGCGCGTACCAGCCAAGCATGGCCGCACGCTCCTCCGCAGGCACCATCTCCAGAGTCAGCTCGTCGTGGTTCCGCAGGAAGGTACCCCACTGCGCACCCCGCGGGATTTCCGGCGTATCGCGCAGCGTGTCAATGATCGGCGCGGCTTTCTGGTCACGGAGTGCGTAATACAGCCTGGGCATGATCGGGAAGTGGAAGGCCATGTGGCATTCGGGCGCTTCTTCTGTCCCGAAATACTCCACCACTTCGTGCGGAGGCTGGTTGGCCTCCGCAATGATCACCCTGCCCGGATAGTTCGCATCCACCATCCGGCGCAGGTCCTGCAGGAAGGTGTGGGTCGCCGGCAGGTTCTCGCAATTAGTGCCCTCCTCTTCGAAGAGGTACGGAATGGCGTCAGCCCGGAAGCCGTCGATGCCCTGGTCCAGCCAGAACCTGATGACGTCGTAGAGAGCCTCGATGACCTTGGGGTTTTCGAAGTTCAGGTCCGGCTGGTGGCTGAAGAACCGGTGCCAAAAGAACTGCCGACGGATGGGATCGAAGGTCCAGTTCGATTCCTCCGTGTCAACGAAGATGATGCGGGCGTCCTGGTACTTCTCGTCCGTGTCGCTCCACACATAGAAATCACCGTAGGGACCGGTGGGATCCTTGCGGGACTCCTGGAACCAGGGGTGCTGGTCCGACGTGTGGTTCAGCGGAAGGTCGATGATCACCCGGACGCCACGGGCGTGAGCCTCGGCCACCAGCCGTTTGAAGTCGCTGATGGTACCGAATTCGTCCAGTACCGAGGTGTAGTCCGCGATGTCGTAGCCGCCATCGCGCAACGGGGAATGGAAGAACGGCGGCAGCCAGAGGCAGTCAACGCCCAGCCACTGGAGGTAGTCCAGTTTGTCGATCAGGCCTTGGAAGTCGCCGGAACCATCCCCGTTGGCATCCGCAAAAGCCCGCACCAGTACCTCGTAGAAGACTGCCTTCCGGTACCAGAGCGGATCATGCTGGAGGCCGGGGGCGTTCAACTCGAAGGTGTTCTTCGGGGTGAAGTACTGGCTGGGATTCTGCGGAGAAAAACTCACTAAGGCTGCCTCCGGATGCTCAGGACGTGTGCCGGTTCAACGTGGGCATCGAGGCGGACATAGTTATGCTCGCCCCACCACCAGCTCTGGCCGCTGATGAGGTCGTCAACACGGAAGAGCCCGTCTTCGTTGAGATCGGCCGGGTCAAGGTCCAAGGCCGCCAGATCCAGTGAAACGGTGCTTTCACGGGCACTGTGCGGATCCACGTTGACCACCATGATCAAGGTGTCCTTAGTACCGTCAGCCAACGTCTTGTGCTTGGAGTAGACGATCGTGGCGTCATCGGTGCTGCGGTGGATGGTCAGGTTCTGCAGGTCCCCCAGCGCCAAGTGGTCCTTGCGGATGGTGTTCAGGCGTGTGATGTACGGGGCCAGCGTCCGGCCGGATTCGGCGGCACCGTCCCAGTCCCGGGCTTTGTACTCGTACTTCTCGTTGTCGATGTACTCTTCCGCGCCGGGACGGGCCACGTGTTCGTACAGCTCGTAGCCGGCGTAGACGCCCCACAGCGGGCTGGCCGTCGCTGCAAGGACGGCCCGGATGCGGAAGGCCGCGGGTCCGCCGTACTGCAGGTACTCGGTAAGGATGTCCGGGGTGTTGACGAAGAAGTTCGGACGGAAGTATGCCGGGCTCACGTGGCTGACTTCGTGGAAGTACTCCTCCAGCTCGGTCTTGGTGTTCCGCCAGGTGAAGTACGTGTAGGACTGCTGGAATCCGGCCCGGCCCAAGGCATGCATCATGGGCGGGCGTGTGAAGGCCTCTGCAAGGAATACGACTTCGGGGTTCTTCTTATTGATCTTGCCGATCAGCCATTCCCAGAACCACACCGGCTTGGTGTGCGGGTTGTCCACACGGAAAATCTTGACCCCGTGGCTGATCCACAACTGCACGATGCGCAGGATCTCCTTGGAGAGGCCTGCGGGGTCGTTGTCGAAGTTCAGGGGGTAGATGTCCTGGTACTTCTTTGGCGGGTTCTCGGCGTAGGCGATCGAGCCGTCCACGCGGGTGGTGAACCATTCCGGGTTTGACGTGACCCAGGGGTGGTCCGGAGCTGCCTGCAACGCCAAATCCAGGGCCACTTCCAGGCCAAGCTCATTGGCCCGGGCCACGAAAGCGTCAAAGTCCTCGAAGGTTCCGAGCTCCGGGTGAATGGCGTCGTGTCCGCCGTCCTTGGAACCAATGGCCCATGGCGAACCGGGATCCTGCGGCCCCGGGGTCAAGGTGTTGTTACGGCCCTTGCGGTGCTGGAAACCGATCGGGTGGATGGGCGGCAGGTAGATGACGTCGAAGCCCATGTCCGCGACGGCGTCGAGCCTCTTGGCCGCCGTGCGGAAGTTGCCGGACGTCCACACCCCGGTGGAGTGGTCCAGGACGGCGCCTTCAGAGCGCGGGAAGAACTCGTACCAGGAACCACGCCCCGCCAGGTCGCGCTCCACTTGAAGCGGAAAGCGCTCCGAAACGGTCACCAGCTCGCGGATGGGAAGACGCCCGACGGCGGCCAGCACCTCAGGGCTGAAGCCGGCGCCAAGGCGCTCCTCGGCTGTCTTGGTGGTATCGGAAAGCACGACGGAAGCGGCACGCAGGGTGCGCTTTTCAGCGCCGGTGCGACCGGCGTCGTCGGCTGCTCCCGCGAGGAGGGCTGCGCCTTCGGCGAGCATCAACTCAACGTCAATGCCCGCGGCGACCTTCACCTCGGCATTGTGGTGCCAGGTGCCGTAGCGGTCATGCCATGCCTCAATGACGAAGGACCAGGCGCCGGTGCCGCTGGGGGTGATCAGGCCCTCCCAGCGGTCCAGCCCCTTCCACTGCTCGCCTTGGGCCGGGTGCAGTCGCACGCGCTGGCGCTCCCTGCCCCGGGGATCGAGAAGCACGGCGGAGACGCCCAGCTGGTCATGCCCCTCTCGGAAGACGGTGGCTCCGACCACCAGATCCTCGCCAGGCAACGCTTTCGCGGGGAAACGGCCACCCTCAACCACCGGCTGCACGGCAGTGATGGGGAACCGCCCGAAGCGAAGGCCGGCGGTGATGTCCGAGGTCGTCTTGGAATTCAGAACGGTGGTGGTTCGCGCAGTTTTCGTCACAACCACGACGTTAGCGACAAAAATCACAGAATGCTAAGCAAACGAGGTTTCTCCTTGACGCAAGATGACTTTTACCTAAAAGAAACCCAATGCAGTTCCGACTGCCATGGGAGTCCGTTAGTGTGGCGCTCGTGAAGGCTATTCGAAGGTTTACAGTCCGTACCGTCCTCCCCGAGCCCATCCGGCCGCTGGCCCGATTGGCGACCAATTTGCGCTGGTCCTGGCACCGGCCAACAAGGGAACTTTTCGCGAGCCTTAACCCGGCTCTTTGGGAGGCCTCGCAGCACGACCCCATCGCTCTCCTGGGATCAATCAGCCGCGAGCAGCTACAGGACCTGGCCAACAACGGCGAGGTAGTGGACCGCGTACAGCACGCCGCAGCCGACCTGGACCGCTACCTCAGCGAACCGCGCTGGTACCAGGGCCTCGGCGAAGATGCACCGGCCTGCATCGCCTACTTCTCCCCCGAATTCGGCATCACCGAAGTTCTCCCCCAGTACTCCGGCGGCCTCGGCATCCTCGCCGGCGACCACCTCAAAGCCGCCTCCGACCTCGGTGTGCCCCTGATCGGCGTCGGGCTCCTCTACCAGGCCGGCTACTTCAAGCAGTCACTGTCCCGCGATGCATGGCAGCAGGAAACCTACCCCGTGCTGGACCCCGATGGTCTCCCCCTGACCCTGCTCCGCCACCCGGCCAAGGACGGCGCCCAAGGCAAGCCGGTGCAGATCTCCCTCCCGCTGCCCAACGGCCGCGAGCTTCACGCGCACGTGTGGCGTGCCGACGTCGGACGCGTTCCGCTGCTGCTGCTGGACTCCAACGTCCCGTCGAACGATGAAGCCGCCCGCGGCATCACCGACCGCCTCTACGGCGGCGGCGGCGACCACCGCCTGCAGCAGGAACTCCTGCTGGGCATGGGCGGGGTCAAGGCCCTGCGCGTCTACCAGGCACTCACCGGCACGCCCGCGCCCGAGGTCTTCCACACCAACGAAGGCCACGCAGGGTTCCTGGGGATCGAACGCATCCAGGAAGCCATGTCCGACCCCAACGAGCCCCTCACCTGGGACGAAGCCCTCGCAGCCGGCCGTGCGTCCACCGTTTTCACGACGCACACGCCGGTGCCGGCCGGGATCGACCGTTTTGAGTCCCTCCAGATCAAGCACTTCTTCGACGCCGGACTGGCACCTGCCGTCCCCACCGAACGCATCCTGGAACTCGGCCGCGAAAACTACGACGGCGGCAACCCCTCCGTGTTCAACATGGCCGTGATGGGCCTGCGCCTGGCGCAGCGCGCCAACGGTGTGGCAAAGCTCCACGGCGTGGTCTCCCGCGAAATGTTCTCCGGCCTGTGGCCGGGATTCGACCATTCCGAAATTCCCATCACCTCCGTGACCAACGGCGTCCACGTCCCCACCTGGGTGGACCCCCGGATCTCCTCCCTGGCCCGGCACCAGTTCGGCGCCGAAGCTGAGGCGATGGGACGCTGGGACCTGGCCTACAACGTCAGCGACGAGGACGTCTGGAGCCTCCGGCGCGAACTGCGGGCACAGCTCATCGAGGACGTCCGACGCCGGCTCCGGGCTTCGTGGAAAAAGCGCGGCGCCGCCGATGCCGAGCTCGGTTGGACGGACTCCGTCCTGGATCCGGACGTACTCACCATCGGCTTCGCACGCCGGGTACCCACGTACAAGAGGCTCACCCTCATGCTGCGCGACCCCGCCCGGTTGAAGGCCCTGCTGCTGGATCCGAAGCATCCCATCCAGCTGGTCATCGCCGGCAAGTCACACCCTGCCGACGACGCCGGCAAGAAGATGATCCAGGACCTGGTCCACTTCACCGACGACCCCGAGGTCCGGCACCGGATCGTGTTCCTGCCGAACTACGACATCGCCATGGCACGCACCCTGTTCCCCGGCTGCGACGTCTGGCTCAACAACCCGCTGCGCCCGCTCGAAGCCTGCGGCACGTCCGGCATGAAGGCCGCCATCAACGGCTCCCTCAACCTCTCCGTCCTGGACGGCTGGTGGGACGAGATGTACGACGGCGAAAACGGCTGGGCCATCCCGACGGCCAACAACGGCGCATCCGCCGACGAACGCGACGACATCGAAGCCTCGGCACTGTACGAGCTCCTGGAAACCCAAGTGGCACCACGCTTCTACGGCACCACCGTCGCCCAGGGCGCAGGAGCAGCAGGCCCGTCCGAGTCCAGCCAGGAAACCGTGCCGACCCACTGGGTGTCCATGATCAAGCACACCCTCGCCAACCTCGGCCCGGCCGTCTCCGCCGAGCGGATGCTGCACGACTACGTCAACAACCTCTACTGCCCCGCCGCCGTCTCCGGACGCCGGGCGGTTGCGGAATCATTCAAGGAAGCCAAGGAGCTCGCAGCCTGGACGTCCAAGGTGCGCAGCGCATGGCCCGAGGTCGTAGTGGAACACGTGGACTCCGTCGGTGTGTCCGAGGAACCCCAGGTCGGCGACAGCCTCCAGGTCAACGCCTACGTCGCCCTGAACAACCTGACTCCGGACGATGTCTCCGTGGAGGTGGCCTTCGGCCGCGCTGAGGAATCCGACGAACTCGAAGACATCGTAGTGGCGGAACTGGACTCAGTGGAGGACCTCGGCAACGGGCGGCACCTCTTCAACGGATCGCTGGTCATCAACCGTTCGGGCTCCTTCGGCTACACCGTCCGCGTGTTCCCGAAGCACTCCGCGCTGGCTTCCAAGGCCGAACTTGGTTTGATCGCGAACGCCTAAGCGCAATAACGTGGCTGACCCGCTGGGCAACACTGATCCGCTGCGCGCTGCTCCTTCGTCGCTGTGACGAGCGCTGCCGGACCGCTGTTGCCCAGTGGGGCCCGCAGGACCCGGGCGGGTTCGCGGGTTAGTTTTCGAACACCGCAATGACTGCCAGGTCGCGGCCGGCGTAGCGCTCTGCGTCTTGCAGGATCTCGCAGACGACACCGAAGGAGCGATCCGTGCGGTATGCCGCGGGGACCTGCCAGATCATCGTGACGGGGCTGCCGTCGTCCTCCGACAGGGCATCCGCGTAGTCGTGGAGGGAATCGTTCAGGGCATCCAGGTTCACGCCGTAGTACTCGGGGAAATCCAGGACCTGGCCGAAGACCTCAAGGACTGTCTGCTTGGTGGTTGCGGGTGGGACCAGTACAGTCCTGCGGCCTGCGTCGGATAGCTGCTCCTGCAGTTCCTCCATGGTCCAGGTGTCGGCTGAGTAGATCTTCATGGGCTCCTCTGTTGTCTTCGACTATTTGTCCTCGACGATGAACTTGAACGACTCGTAATGATCCGGCGTGTAGTACTTCGCAGCGTCCTTGCCAACAATGATCCGCCGTGCGCCGCGATCCGACTCTCCCGGGGTGGGCACGGTGTACTCCTTGTAAAAGCCGCCGGACTTCTTGGGCAGCAGGCCCTCGAAATTGCCGAAGTTCACGCCGTCCCGGTCGTAGGGATACGGGCCGCCTTTGGCGATGAGGGCCAGGGTTTGGCGGGCTTCCTTCGGCAGTTGGGAGGCATTGATCGACGGCAGGCCCGACGGGTTCTCCACAGCTGCCGCCGCCGTCGTCCGGCCTGGCACGGCGGCGGGTGAGGTCGGCACCAAGCCTGCGGACGGCGTCGTGGTTTGGACGCCTCCCCCTGGTGTGGAAGAGGGCGCCGTCAGCGCGCCTCCGCCCACCATCGCGACCACCAGCACGACGACGGCGATCACCAAACCCGCGAATGCCACGAGTTTGCTGCGGCTGCGGTTCATGCGGAGTTCTCCTGTGTGGTTGGTGCCTACGTGCGGTAAATGTTGATCGTATTGGCTTGCAGGATATCCCGCTCCCCGGAGGCAACCAACGCGCCCTTCCGGCGGTCGTGCAGCACCGACGTGGTGAACCGGAGTTCGAACATGCGCTTGCCGATCCCTGTTTCACTCAGGATCTCCGGAAGCACCATCTTCACGTCCTGGTTGCTGCCGTTCACCACGATCAGGCCACGGATTTCGCTGTCCTCGTGACCCATCAACAGCTGGACCGCACGAACGCCCGGATCGTTCCACCGTGCCGGTGTCATCCGCTTGCCCTTGTCATCAAACCACTGAAGGCTTGAATCGTTGGCCTGGCCCGGAAAGCTCTCGGGCTGGTGCCGAAGGAACCAGCGGCGGAGCCTGACAAGCTCCCGGGTGGTCCGGAACATGGCGTTGGCTTCCTGCGTGCGGCTCCAGTCAAGCCATGCCGTCGGGTTGTCCTGGCAGTAGGCATTGTTGTTGCCCTGCTGGGTGCGGCCGAGTTCGTCGCCGGCAGTGATCATGGGCACGCCGATGGAAATCAGCAGCGTGGCCATCAAATTCCGGATGGACAACGCCCGCGCCGCCACAATGGCCTCGTTCTCGCTGCGGCCTTCCACGCCGTGGTTGTAGCTGCGGTTGTCGCCGTGACCATCACGGTTCTGCTCACCGTTGGCCTCGTTGTGCTTGCGGTCGTAACTGACAAGGTCCTTAAGGGTGAAGCCGTCGTGCGCCGTGATGAAGTTCACCGACGCCAGCCGGGTGCGGCCAGAGGACGCAAAGAGGTTCGCGGAACCGGCCATCAGCTCAGCCAACGACGCCACCGACCCTCCTTGGCCACCGGCTTCGATGGCCGCGCGGTCCGAAAGCCAGAAGCTGCGGACGCCATCCCGGAAATGGTCATTCCAGTCCGACCATCCCTGCGGGAACCGGCCCGTCTGCCAGCCGCCGTAGCCCACGTCCCAAGGCTCGGAGATGAGTTTGACTGCCGACAACACCGGATCCTCGGCGATGGCCTGCAGGAAGGGGTGCTGGGGATCGAAGGTGTTTCCGGCGTCACGGCAAAAGGTCACTGCGAGGTCGAAGCGGAATCCGTCCACGTGGAACTCGTTGACCCAATAACGCAACGAGTCCAGCGCGAGGTCCACCACTACGGGGTCGCTGAAATCCAAGGTGTTGCCGCATCCAGTGGTGTCCAGGTAACGGCCATGCGCGTCATGACGGTAGTAGCGTTTCTCCCCGAGTCCCCGGAAGCTCAGCGCCGGCCCGTCAGGACCGGCCTCGGCAGTGTGGTTATAGACCACGTCCAGGATGACTTCGATCCCGGCCGCGTGCAGGAGCTTGACCATGCCCTTGAGTTCGTCCTGCACAGCGTGGGGACCTGCGTTGCGGGCAGCTTCCGTGGCGTAGTCCGAATGCGGGGCGAAAAAGGCCGCGGTGTTGTAACCCCAGTAATTGGTCATGCCGAGGTCCTGGAGGTGCGATTCATCCAAGTGGAAATGGATGGGCAGCAGCTGCACGGCGGTAATGCCCAGCTCGGTGAGGTGCTGGATCATCACAGGGTGCGCCATCCCGGCATACGTGCCGCGGAGGTGCTCGGGAATTTCCGGGTGAAGCATCGTCTGGCCGCGGACGTGGGCCTCATAAATGACCGAAGTCCGCATGGGGGTCCGGGGCGGTTTGTCCTCACCCCAGTCAAAGCCGGTGTCCACGTGGACACTCGTCAGGAACTCGCCATGCTGATCCACGGCGCGACCGTAGGGATCGAGCAGGAGCCTCTGTCCGCCGTCGTCATCCGGGTCCAGCGCCGGAACCGACATGGGCAGCACGTCTTCCAAGGGCGCCGCGCGGAAACCATAGCGCGTGCCCGGAGGGAAGCCGCCCACCAGCCCGAAATGCACGTCGTCTTCGATGTTGGGAAGTATCCGGGCGCGCCACGGTTCGCCCGGCGCTTGGAACACGATCTCCACCCGTTCCAGGTCCGGCGCGAAGACTGCGACGTTTACTTCCTGGTTTTGCGTTCTCTCCGCATCCGTAAGACCGGGCTGGGGCGTGCTCAGTCCGAGGGGTCGTGGCCGCGACGCGTCGACGGCAGCTGTTGTGTCAAAGATAGGCATAACCATTGAAGGCAAGTTTAGTTCCACGCCCGGTATGTGCAGTGCCCGCAGCCCATATGACGACGTTCGAGGCAGCGATTTTGTGTTCCTTGGCATACTGGGAGGCAGAGAAGTGGAGGTTCTATCGTGCGCGTGGCACTCGCCCAAGTCATCTCAGGCCGCGACCTGGCCGAAAACCTGCGTCTCCTGGAGGAGTACGCGCGGCGTGCCAAGGATGGTGGGGCCGGCCTGGTGGTCTTCCCCGAGGCGATGATGCGCGCGTTCGGCAATTCACTGTTGGACATCGCGGAACCGCTGGACGGTCCCTGGGCAGGCCGTGTTCGTGCCATCGCCGAGGAGCTGCAGCTGGTCATCGTGGCGGGCATGTTCACGCCCGGCGCTGCTGCGGAGTCCGGGGCGCCGCGTGTGCGCAACACCCTTCTCGCCACCGGGCCCGGCGTCGACGCCAGCTACGACAAGATCCACCTTTTCGATGCGTTCGGCTTCGCTGAATCGGACACCGTTGAGGCCGGTACAGAACCCGTGACGTTCGACGCCGGCGGCCTCACCTTTGGTTTGGCCACCTGCTACGACATCCGATTCCCCGCCCTGTTCACTGCCAACGCCCAGCGCGGTGCCGTGGTGAACATCGTTTCGGCGTCCTGGGGAGCTGGTCCGGGGAAGGCCGATCAGTGGCAGCTCCTGGCACGTGCCCGCGCAGTGGACACCACTACGTTCGTCCTCGCCTGCGGCCAGGGTGATCCAGCCACTCAGGGAATTGAAGCCAAGGGTGCCGCCCCCACGGGAGTCGGGTACTCCGCCGTCGTGTCCCCCTTCGGCCAGGTTCTGGAAGCCCTCGAAGGTGAGCCGGGCCTGATCTTCGCCGACCTCGATGCCGCAGTCGTGGACGACGCCCGGCAGAAGCTCCCCGTCCTGGCCAACCGCCGCGACTTCTGACCCTCGCTCACATCCCTAAGGCTTCCCGCCGACCCTCCCTCACATCCGCCGTGCTTCACATCGACACTCACTCACATCCCCCGTGCTTCACATCGACGCTCCCTCACATCCCCCGTGCTTCACATCGACGCTCACTCACATCCCTAAGGCTTCCCGCCGACGCTCGCTCACTTTCCGCGTGCTTCCCGCCAACCCTCCCTCAACTTTTGGCTGTGGGGCCAATGCTGCCTTTGGTCTATTCGCGGTCAGGAATCGAACCGCTAAAAGGCAGGACGCCAGGCGGTCTACGTCCGAGCGATTGGCGCTCAGGCGGGTGGACCAACCGAGGCCGCTGTCGCCGTCGTGATTCCAGAGCGGCCTAAAGGGTGAGAACGTGAGCAAGCGACCGGCCCAAACAAGCGGGACGTGAGCAAGCGACCGGCCCAAACAAGCGGGACGTGAGCAAGCGACCGGCCCAAACAAGCGGGACGTGAGCAAGCATCAGGCTCAAGCACGCGGAACGTGAGCAAGCATCAGGCTCAAGCACGCGGAACGTGAGCAAGCATCAGGCTCAAGCACGCGGAACATGAGCAAGCATCAGGCTCAAGCACGCGGAACATGAGCAAGCATCAGGCTCAAGCACGCGGAACATGAGCAAGCGACCGACCCAAACACGCGGAACGTGAGCAAGCATCAGGCTCAAGCACGCGGAACGTGAGCAAGCGACCGGCCCAAGCACGCGGAACGTGAGGAAGCATCGGGCATGCGAAAGGCGGCGGTCGCGTCTGCGACCACCGCCTTGGGCACTGCTTACTGGGCGGAGCGTTGCCTCGACACTTCGTACAGCGAGATGCCGACGGCCATGGATGCGTTGAGAGACTCCATGGCGGAGTCGATCGGGATGGAGACGATCTGGTCGCAGTTTTCGCGCACGAGCCTGCTGAGGCCCTTGCCTTCGGAACCAACCACGATGCAGACCGGTTCGGTGGCGACCGTGAGGTCGGGCAGCGAGACGTCGCCGTCGCCGTCCAGTCCCAGGACGTAGATGCCCATGTTCTTGAACTGCTTGAGCGCGTTGTTGAGGTTCGACGCGCGGGCCACCGGTACGCGGACAGCGGCACCAGCGCTGGTCTTCCATGCGGACGCGGTGACGCCCACGGAACGACGCTCGGGTACGATCACGCCGTGCCCGCTGAACGCGGAGACGGAGCGGATGATGGCGCCGAGGTTGCGGGGATCGGTAATGCCGTCCAAAGCCACGAAGATCGGCGCATTGGAAATGTGCCCCTTCTTCCACTTGGCGAGGGTCTGCTCGGCGAGGTCGTAGGCGTCCTCGTATTCGTACGGCGGGATCTGCAGCACGAGTCCTTGGTGGACGGCGTCCTCGGTCATGCGGTCCAGCTCGGGCTTGCCGGTTTCCAGCAGCGGGATGCCGCGCTCGGCCGCGAGCTTGAGGGACTCCTTGACGCGGTCATCCATTTCAATCCGGATGGCTACGTGCAGTGCCTTGGCAGGGATGCCGGCACGCAGGGCTTCGACCACGGAGTTACGGCCGGTGACCAGTTCCTCGGTGGCGCGGCCCTTGGGGCCGGAGCGGGCGCCGGCGCCGCCCGGACGTGCCGGTCCGCGCTTGGCGGCCGAGCGCTCAGCGAGCTGCTTGTTCTTGTACGCCTTGTGGTAGGTGCGGTCCTCCGCCTTGGGTGTGGGACCCTTGCCTTCCAGAGCCTTGCGGCCATGGCCACCGGTTCCGGTGGAGGGGCCCTTCTTGTTCTTGACCGACCGGCGACCATTGTTGGCCATGAGATTCCATCCTTGATTTTGTGAGTAAGTCTGGAATCAAGTCTACTGACCCGATGCAATTCGGCCGCAGCGCCCGTTTGTCAGTCGCGTTTGAGGCTCCAGGTGGCCCCGTCCGCACCATCTTCGACGACGACGCCGGCGGCGGCGAGTGTGTCGCGAATCGCGTCGGAGGCTGCCCAGTCCTTGTTGGCCCTTGCGGCAGCGCGGGCCTGGAGCTGTGCGTCCACGAGGACCTTCAGCGCGGCATGCTCACGGCCCTGCACGGCTTCGGGTTGCTTCACTGCGTCCAGCCCCAGCACCTCGGTCATGGACAGCACGCCGTAAAGGGCCGCCTTGGCGCCGTCCAGGTCACCGCTCGCTAGGGCTGTGTTGCCCGCGCGGACGGTTTCGTGCAGCACGCCGAGGGCTTGCGGGACGTTGAGGTCGTCATCCATTGCAGCAGTGAACGCGGCGGGCATGTTGGCCTGCGGTGCCACGTCCGCGCCTGACCTGCCGGGAACTTTGGCGGACGCTTTAGAAATGAATCCGTCAATGCGTTCGACGGCGGCCGCGGCCTCCTGCAGCGACGTGGGCCGGTAATCGAGCACCGAGCGGTAGTGTGCCTGGCCGAGGTAGTAGCGGACGACCCGCGGTGAGGCGAGGTCGAGCATCTCTGCCGGGCTCACGGTGTTGCCGATGGACTTGGACATCTTTTCGCCCTCGTACGTGACCATGCCGTTGTGCATCCAGAAGTTGGCGAATTCGTCGCCGGCGGCCTGCGACTGGGCCATCTCGTTCTCGTGGTGCGGGAAGCGCAGGTCCAATCCCCCGCCGTGGATGTCGAAGCGCGCACCAAGGTACTTGGTGACCATCGCGGAGCATTCAAGGTGCCAGCCCGGACGGCCCGCACCCCACGGCGACGCCCAGCTCGCGGACTCCGGTTCGCCTTCCTTGTAGCCCTTCCACAGTGCGAAGTCGCGGGGATCGCGCTTCCGGCTGACGAACTGGGCTTCGACGTCGGGGGCGCCCTGCATGTCGTCGATGTTCTGCCGCGTCAGGGAGCCGTACTTGCTCCACGAGCGCACGTCGAAGTAGACATCGCCCGAGTCGTCCGGCGCGGGGTAGGCGTGGCCCCGGTCGATGAGTCGCTGGATGAGCGCGTGCATTTCCGGGATATGTCCGGTGGCCCGCGGCTCGTAGGTGGGGCTCTGGACGCCGAGGGATTCGTAGGCGTTCTCGAATTCCTGCTCGTAGCGGTAGGCCAGGGCCCACCATTCTTCGTTCTGCCGTGCGGAGGGTTCGGCGTCCCAGTCCGGGCCGAACGACTGGGCGGACTTGGCCAGGATCTTGTCGTCGATGTCGGTGACGTTGCGCACCACGGTGACACGGAGGCCACGGAATTCGAGCCAACGGGTCAGCTGGTCGAAGGCGATCGCGGACCGCACGTGGCCCACGTGGGGCATTCCCTGGACGGTGGCCCCGCAGTAGTACACGCTGGCCTTGCCGTCTTCGAGGGGAACGAAGTCGCGGACTTCGGCGGAAGCGGTGTCATAAAAGCGCAGGGTCACCGCTCCAGATTAGCCGATGACGCGGCGTGACCTGCCTACTTGCAGTATTCGCCGATCTTATTGAACTGCACCTTGAGTTTTTCCTGCTGCTCCTGGGTGGCCGCGCCCAGCGACGACGCTGCAGCCTTATCCATGATCACGGCCATCTCCTTGATGGGGTCGCCGATCTCCGGAGCCAGCTTGTCCGCGATCTGGTGGTAATGCTCAGCGATCTGCTTGGATTGCTGCTGCTGGTTGCCGTCCGGTTTGAAGGCGTCGTTGTTGAGGAAATCGCAGCTGGCTTTCACGTCCATCTTCGGCGTCCCGGCACAACCGCCCAGCAGGAGCGCGGCCGCCAGGGCCGCCGGCAACAGGACAGCGGAACGCACGACGCCGGCACCTGGCTTACGCATGCGGCGCCCCTTTCGCGGGCCCGCGCCCTGCGGCAGGTACCTCGTGGCCAGGCATCGGGTAGACCAATGCTGTGGCGACGGCAGAGATGCCCTCTCCACGTCCGGTGAAACCCAATCCGTCGCTGGTGGTGGCCGTGACGGTCACGGGAGCGTTGGCGGCTTCGGAGAGGACCCGCTGGGATTCTTCCCGACGCGGAGCAAACTTGGGGCGGTTGGCCACGAACTGCACAGCTACGTTGCCGATCTCGAAGCCGGCAGCACGGACAAGCCGCGCTGCCTCTCCTAGGAGTTTGACGCCAGATGCGCCGGCGTACTCGGGACGGTCCGTACCGAAGTGCGTGCCAAGATCCCCGATGCCGCTGGCGGAGAAGAGCGCATCAGCGGCTGCATGGGCGACGCAATCGCCGTCGGAATGGCCGGAGAGTCCCTGTTCGCCTTCCCAGAAGAGGCCACCCAACCAGAGCGGCTGGGGGTCGTCTTCGGGCGCGAAAGCGTGGACGTCCATCCCGATGCCGGTGCGTGGCAGGATCATGTTTTCCTGGGCCACTATCCCTCCACCCAACGAATCCCAAGGGGGCCTTCCAGGAGGCCTTCGGCGATGATGAGGTCCAGCGGCGTGGTGATCTTGAGGGATTGGCTTGCCCCGCGGACGGCGTGGACCGGGACGCCAAGAAGTTCCACCAGCATGGCGTCGTCGGTGACCGCGGCGGCTTGCTTGTCGTCAAAGAGTTCTGCGGCCTCATGTGCCCGCCGCAGGGTGGCGAGTTCGAAGCCCTGGGGGGTTTGGACGGCGCGGAGCTGTTCGCGCGGTGCCGTGCCGGTGACAACCTCGGGGGCTATGGAGGCGTCCTGGCCATCCGTTTCTGCGACGGTCTTGATGGTGTCCACCACCGGCATTGCGGGTATGACCGCCTTGGCGCCGGACGACAACGCATCGGCGACCCGCTGGAAGACCCGTTCAGGGGTGAGCGCCCGGGCCGCGTCGTGGACGAGGACGAATTCCGTTCCGTCTTCCAAGGCAGCCAGGGCAGCGCGGACGGAATCCGCGCGGGAGGAACCGCCGTCGACGACTGTGACCTCAGGGCCACCATCCACCAGGTCGACTGTGAAGTCCGCGATGGACTCGCGCAGGACGGTGTCGCCCTTGGGCACGGCTACGCAGATCTGGCGTGCGACGTCGGACGAAACAACTCCGCGCAGGGCGTGCATCAGGATGGTCTCGCCGCCCAGCGGAACCTGGGCTTTGGGCATGCCGTAGCCGAGCCGCTCACCGGAGCCGGCGGCAACCACGATCACGGCCGTGACGGCGCGCTTGGAAGGAATACTCATGGTCACCAGAGTACTGCGAGGCATCAGGGGTGATTTGTGGCAAAAAGAAACCCGGCGGCGCTTTCGCACCACCGGGGCTCAATTCTTAGGAAGCCAAGACCTCGTCAAGAACGCTTGCAGCCTTCTCTTCGTCCGTCTTCTCAGCCAGGGCCAGTTCTGAAATCAGAATCTGCCGTGCCTTGGCCAGCATTCGCTTCTCGCCTGCCGAAAGGCCGCGATCGTGATCGCGGCGCCAAAGATCGCGAACGACCTCTGCCACCTTGATGACATCGCCGGAAGCAAGCTTCTCCAGGTTCGCCTTGTAACGACGTGACCAGTTGGTAGGCTCTTCAGTGAACTCGGCGCGGAGAACGTCAAAAACGTGCTCCAAGCCTTCTTTGCCCACTACGTCCCGGACCCCAACAAGGTCAACGTTCTCTGCTGGAACTTCAATGGTCAGATCACCCTGAGCCACCTTGAGCTTGAGATACATCTTCTCTTCGCCCTTGATGGTGCGCATCTTGATTTCCTCAATTTTTGCTGCACCGTGGTGAGGGTAAACTACTGTCTCGCCGACCTCAAAAACCATGTGGACTTTCCCCTTTCCCGCAGATTAGTCTATCACGATTAAGGCATACGACTGGCACCCAAAGGCCTCCTCACCCGCGCCAATACAGGGAAACAGG
Organism: Paenarthrobacter nicotinovorans; assembly: GCF_021919345.1. Classification (NCBI taxonomy): domain Bacteria; kingdom Bacillati; phylum Actinomycetota; class Actinomycetes; order Micrococcales; family Micrococcaceae; genus Paenarthrobacter; species Paenarthrobacter nicotinovorans. Next base: position 815,604 of record NZ_CP089293.1, on the reverse strand, counting down.
CCTTAAACGGGTTCATCCAACCTCTTGACGTATTCGCCGAAAGATGCATCAGGCACCCAGTGTGAGCGGCCGGACTTCTCCACCGACTCCGCCACAAAGCCCTCCCGAATCCTTGTTTTGGACCGTTTGCCGATAGGCTATGGCTGAAAAAGTTTCCAATGACTCTAGGAGTAGGTGTCGTGCGCATTTCTGCGATGAACACTGTCCAGCGCGGCAAGCTGGCAATTGCGGCCGCTGCAATCGGCGTCGGCCTTCTGTCCGTCACCGGCTGTGGCTTCGTCAACGCCCAGCAGACTTCGCACCAGTATTCGGCTTCAGACGGGGTCAAGGCCGACCTCGGCAAGCTGCAGCTGCGCAACATGCTGATTGTTGCTTCCGGCGAAAACCAGCCTGGCCGCGTCATCGGTGCGGTCTTCAACCAGTCGAACTCCGACGCCACGCTGTCGATCAGCGGCGCCAACGGCTCCCAGACCGAGATCCCGGTCAAGGCAATGTCCGAGACTTATCTCAACGACGCTGCCGATCCCGCCATCCTCAGCAGCGCTGGAGTCATTCCCGGCGGGCTGACTCCCGTGACGATCCGCAGCGGCTCCGACTCCGCCACGATCAACGTCCCGGTGGTTGACGGCACCCTCCCCGAGTACGCCAAGTACCTCCCGAGCCCCAGCCCTTCGGCCAGCCCGAGCGGTTCGGCAACTCCCGGCGCAACGGGCACCGAGACCAGCTCGGCCACCCCGTCGGCTACCTCCACGAGCTCCGCAGCCGGCCACTAAGGGCCCCTGCCAAGAACCACACAAAAGGAAGGGTCCCGCCGCGGCGGGACCCTTCCTTTTTGCCCCCTCTGGAGTTTTTGTACAGATAACGCCCTTTAGAAGGCTTCTAAAGGGCGTTATCCGTACAAAAACTCCGCCAGGGGTTACGGCTCGAACTTGTAGCCCAGGCCGCGCACGGTCACCAGGTAGCGCGGCGCTGATGGATCCGGCTCGATCTTGCTGCGCAGGCGCTTCACGTGGACATCCAGGGTCTTGGTATCCCCCACGTAGTCGGAGCCCCACACACGGTCGATGAGCTGTCCACGCGTCAGGACGCGGCCCGAGTTCCGGAGCAGCATCTCCAGCAACTCGAATTCCTTCAAGGGCAGGGAAACCTGCTCGCCGTTGACACTGACCACATGGCGTTCGATGTCCATCCGGACAGGACCGGCCTGGACTGTGGAGGTGATGAGCTCCTCGGGCTCCCCTTGCCGGCGGAGGACCGCGCGGACACGGGCCACCAACTCGCGGGAGGAATACGGCTTGGTGACGTAGTCGTCGGCTCCGAGTTCGAGCCCCACAACTTTGTCGATCTCCGAGTCCTTGGCTGTCAGCATGATCACCGGGACGCTGGAGCGTTGGCGCAACTGGCGGCACACCTCTGTTCCCGGCGTCCCGGGCAGCTGCAGGTCGAGGAGGACGAGGTCGGCGCCGTTCCGGTCGAACTCCACCAGGGCATCGCTGCCGTTGTCCACTACCTCGACGTCGAACCCCTCTTTGCCCAAAAGATAGGACAGGGGGTCGCTGAAGGACTCTTCGTCCTCCACTATCAAAATCCGGCTCAAGCGCTGGCTCCTTGCTCTCGGGCGCCAGTGGCGCCCCCTTGGTGGTTCACGTGGTGGGGTTGCCCGGCAGCAATTCCAGGTCCGACGGCGGCACCAGCCGTTGCGGGCCCGGGCGGAAGCGCCGCCGTGGCAGCCGAAGGCGGGAGGCCGGCGTCGTCGTCCTGGCCTTCCATCTCGGGCAGTCGGATGGTGAAGGTGGAACCCTGGCCGGGCTGCGACCAGACGGTCACTTCGCCGCCGTGGTTGGAGACAACGTGCTTGACGATGCTGAGGCCAAGGCCGGTGCCGCCGGTGTGCCGCGAACGTGCTGCGTCGACGCGGTAGAAGCGTTCGAACACCCGTTCCTGGTCCTCGGGCGTCAATCCCTCGCCCTGATCCGTGACGGAGACGGCAACCACGCCTTCCCGGGTCCGGACACCCACGCCCACGCGGGTGTTTTCAGGGGAGTAACGGATGGCGTTGTCGATCAGGTTGCGCAGGGCAGTGACCAGGAGGTCGCGGTCACCGAAGACCAGGGAATCGGAGTGGCCGCCCACCACGATCTGGATGTTCTTGCTCTCGGCGGGAAGCTGCGAACGGTCCACGGCTTCGGTGATCACCGTGTTGATGTCCACAGCGTGGCCCTGCTGGGCGACGTTGGCGCCCTGGAGCCGAGAGAGTTCGATGATGTCCTGGACCAGGGCCGCCAGCCGACCGGACTCCTTGTGCATGCGCTTGGCGAAGCGGCGCACCGCTTCTTCGTCGTCGGGCGATGCTTCCAAGGCCTCGGCCAGGAGCGAGATCGCGCCGACGGGAGTTTTGAGTTCGTGGGACACGTTGGCCACGAAGTCGTTGCGGATCTCCTCGGTGCGGGTGATCTCGGTCCGGTCATCGGCCAGGAGGACGATATATTCCCAGCCGAGCATGGCGGCCCGTACCTGCACCACGATGGTGCCTTTCCCGAGCGGCCCGCGGGGAAGTTCGTATTGTTCCTCCAGGATCACACCGTCGCGGCGGACCTTGGCGGTCATGTCCAGGAGCTGCTTATGCACTACCGTGTGGCCGCGGACCAGCCCGTAGGCGTAAGCGGCGGGGCTCGCACGGACCACGCCGTCGATCGCGTCGACCACGACGAACGCACGCCCGACGACGGCAAGGACTTCCGCTGCCCCCTCAGGGAGGAGGGGCTCGGCGACGTCGAGGTCCACGATGCTGCGCTGCCGTTCGCTGATCCTGAAAGCGAGCATGCCAAAGACGCCCAGCGACAAGCCAACGAGGCCTGCAATGACACCTATGAGCAACGGATCCACGTGTCCAGCTTATGCTGTGGAATCAGGGCGGAGCATTGATCCGGCGCCAAATGCCGACGGTTCAACTAACGTTCATCTAAAGGTGCCAAACAGTTCACGGGGCCCTGACACAGTTACTGGTTGGACTGCCAATGTTTTTGAAGTCCTGTCCCTTCAGGGGGCCCGGGATTTCCAAGGAAAGGACGCCTTAGTGCGCAAGGTTTTTCAGGAGGAGCTCACCCAGGTAGGTGACGACCTCATCGAGATCTCCAAGCTGGTTCACGAAGCGATCACGAAGGCCACGACGTCCTTCGAAGGCGCCGATGTGGACCTTGCACAGGATGTCATTGCGGCAGATGCCAGGATCGATTTCCTGCAGAACAGCCTTGATGAGCGCGCCATCGACATCCTGGCATTGCAGGGTCCCGTGGCCAGCGACCTCCGCATGATCGTGGGTTCGCTCCGCATGAGCGCTTCCCTGGAGCGCATGGGCGACCTCGCCCGCCACGTGGCCCAGCTGGCCCGCTTGCGCTACCCGGCAACCGTGATTCCTGCTTCGCTGACCCAGACCTTCAAGGCCATGGCCCAGCACGACATCGACATCACCGCGAAGGTCATCGAGCTCCTCGAGACGCGCGACCTTGAAGTTGCCCGCGACATCCTCAAGATCAACATCGCCGTGGACGACCTCCACCTCAGCGTCTTCAAGGCCATTGCCTCCCCCGAATGGAACGAGAACCCCGCCACCACGGTGGATGTTGCCTTGGCCAGCCGTTACTTCGAGCGCTTCGCCGACCACGGCGTCTCGGTTGCCCGCAAGGTCACCTACCTGGTGACGGGCGAATGGCAGCCTGAGGGCTTCTAACGCACAAACCGCAGAACATACGACGGCGGCCGGTCACCTGAGGTGACCGGCCGCCGTCGTTAGTCTGGGGCGAAGAACCGCGAAGCCCTATTTTTTGCCCTGGTTCGCTACCGCGAGGATGGCCTCAGCAGCTGCGTCGGGATCCAGGTAGGTGCCACCGGGCTTGATCGGATGGAAGTCCTCATCCAGTTCGTAAACCAGCGGGATGCCGGTGGGGATGTTCAGGCCGGCGATGGCGTCGTCGCTGATGCCGTCCAGGTGCTTGACCAGGGCGCGCAGGGAGTTGCCGTGGGCCGTGACCAGAACGGTCTTGCCAGCCTTGAGGTCTTCCTTGATGTCCGATTCCCAGTAAGGGAGGAGGCGGACCAGGACGTCCTTGAGGCATTCGGTGCGGGGCAAGGCGTCGCCGAGGTCCTTGTAACGGACATCGTGCGCCTGGGAGAACTCGCTGTCATCGGACAGCGGCGGCGGCGGTGTGTCGTAGCTGCGGCGCCATTCCATGAACTGCTCTTCGCCGAATTCGGCGAGGGTCTGGGCCTTGTCCTTGCCCTGCAACGCACCGTAGTGGCGTTCGTTGAGGCGCCAGTCGCGCTTGACGGGGATCCAGCCACGGTCGGCCTTGTCCAAAGCCATGTTGGCCGTGTTGATGGCACGCTTCAGCAGGGAGGTGTAGAGGATATCCGGGAGGATGTTGTTCTCTACCAGGAGCTCCCCGCCGCGTACTGCTTCTTTGCGGCCTTGGTCGTTCAGGTCAACGTCCACCCAACCGGTGAACAGGTTCTTGGCGTTCCATTCGCTGTGGCCATGGCGCAGCAGAATCAGCTTGTAAGTCATGGTTTTCATCCTAGCCGAGGGCTCCGGTGCCCTGCCCGGCGTTACGAACAGCAACGTGGGCTCAGTCACGGCCCATCAGACGCCATCGAACGGGCCGTAAGCGACCCGGCGTTGCAGGATAAAGTGGGGCCGTGGTGCAAAAGGCGGAACGGGTGGGCTCTCCCCGCAGTCGGGGCGGCAACCCGTTACGCAAACCGATCGGCAATATTACCCGCGGCACCACCAACCCCAACCGGATGCGGCGGCTGGACCGCTGGCTGGCCGGCCCGCAGGCGTGGCGGCTGCGCACCGCCGTCGAGCCTTTGGTAGTGGACCTGGGCTACGGCGCCTCGCCGGCCACCGCCGTCGAGCTTTTCGAACGGCTGCAGGCCGTCCGGCCGGATGTACAGGTCCGTGGAATCGAAATTGAACCGGAGCGTGTCCGCAGCGCCAAGGCCCTGGAAAGACCCGGACTCAGCTTCTCGGTAGGCGGTTTCGAAGTTCCGGTGCCGGGCAATCCCGTGCTGGTCCGGGCATTCAACGTGCTCCGGCAATATGAAGAAGCGGACGTCGCCGCGATCTGGGCCCTGGTGCAGTCCCGCCTGGCGCCGAACGGACTGTTCATTGACGGCACGTGCGACGAAATCGGCCGCCGCGTCACCTGGGTGGCCCTGGATCCGGAGCGTCCGCTGAGCCTGAGTTTTTCTGTCCGGTTCGGAAGCTTCGAGCTGCCTTCCGAAGTCGCCGAGCGGCTGCCCAAGGCGCTCATTCACCGGAACGTGCCGGGTGAGCCGATCCACGCGTTCCTGCAGGCAATGGACAAGGCCTGGCTGGAGGCGGCGCCGTTGGCTTCGTTCGGCAACAGGCAGCGCTGGACCGGGATGTGCCGTTCACTGCGCGACGCCGGGTGGCCGCTTCAGGATGGTCCTTCGCGGTGGCGCCTTGGAGAAATGACGGTGGCGTGGGACGCGGTGGCGCCCGGCCAGCGCTGATACAGCAGGGGCTGGGTCTACCAGGGTCCGTACGGGCCGACGTTGCGGTTTCCGCCGCTGCCAGCCTCGCGGACTGCCGGCCGGACATCGGCGAGGTAGACGCAGGAGGCTGTGACTGCGGCGATGCCGAAGAGACCAAGGCTGCCGCCGCCGGTAAGCATCGTCAGTCCACCGATGGCGAGAGCCACGCCGGTGAGGGCCAACCAGAACGTCTTGGTCCGCTTGGAAGCGGCCACAAACAGGGTGGGTCGGTGGCGCAGGCAATCAACGAATGCCCACAGTTCCAAGGCAAGGGCCACCAGTCCCAGGATGATGTAGACCCCGGAGGTGACGTACGCGATCAAGATTTTTCCGTCCACGTCCTCCAGCCTAGCTGTCCAACGCCTTCAGTGCTTGCTCAAGGTCGGACCAGAGGTCTTCCACGTTCTCAATTCCGACGCTCAAGCGGACCAGGTTCTCCGGAACGCTCAGCGGCTCGGCGGTGTGCCGGCGTCGTCGCTCAATCAGCGACTCAACTCCGCCCAGTGATGTTGCCGGGAGCCAGAGCTGCAACGCGCGGACCAGTTCGTCAGCAGCTTCGGCACCGCTGCGTTGGTTGTCGCCGGCGATCTGGATGCACAGGACCGAGCCGAAACCCTTCATCTGGGCCTTCGCGCGCTCATGGCCCGGATCCGTGGGGAGGCCGGGGAACCGGATGGCTTCCACGCGTGGATGGGTGCTGAGCCTTTCAGCGAGCGTGGCTGCGGAGGCCTGCGAGCGCTCGATCCTCAACGCCAGGGTACGCAGGCCGCGAAGAGCCAGCCAGGCCTCGAACGGCCCGGCGATTCCGCCGTGGATGATGCGGTGGTGAAGGAGCGTGGCGCGCAGCTCAGGGTTGGACGTCACCAGAGCCCCGAGGACGACGTCCGAATGCCCGGCCAGGTATTTGGTCACCGAGTGAAGCACGACGTCGGAGCCCAGGCTGAGGGGCTGCTGCACCAGGGGCGTGGAGAAGGTATTGTCCGTGACCACGAGGGCGCCCACGGCGTGGGCGGCATCAGTGAGCGCGCGGATATCTGCGATTCCGAGCATGGGATTGGTGGGGCTTTCCAGCCACAGCAGGTCAGCTTTTTTGCCGTCCTCAGGGCTGATCAGGGCCTTCACCGCCTCCGTGTCCGTGATGTCCACGGTGCGGAGTTCCAGGAAGCCTTTCTCCGCCAGCTCCGTGGCCATGACAAGCGAACCTGCGTAGCTGTGGGACGGCATCACCACGACGCCCCCGGCGGGAACCAGGGAGAGCGCCGAACTCACTGCGGCCAGCCCGGATGCGTAAAGCAGTCCCGGCAGGGTGGCGCCTTCAAGTTTGGCCAGCGCGTCCTCGAAGGGGTCCCAGGTGGGGTTGGCGTAGCGGCCATAGCCCCGGTCGCCGTCGCCCAGGCTGCCTGTACCGAAGTATGTGGAGGACAGGACGATGGGTGGATTCACCGGTTCGTCGTGGGCGCGTTCAGGACGACCGGCAGCAACCACAACGGTTTCAGGCGACAATTCGGCGGCGTGCTGATCGGAAAGGCTCATGCTTTCAGCGTAGTCGCGGGGAATGCTGTGGATGAAAGGCATTACGCGCCTTTGCTGTCAGGGAAGCTCGGTAGGCTAGACGCGTGAGTATTCAGAGCACAGGTCTTTTCATCGCGTTCGAAGGCGGGGACGGAGCGGGCAAGTCCACACAGGCCGCCCGGCTCTCCGACGCCCTCGAATCCCGGGGGCTCACCGTACTGCGCACCCGGGAACCGGGCGGCACCCCTATTGGCGAGAAACTGCGCTCCCTTGTGCTCGACCATGGCCACGGCACCATCGATGCCCGTACCGAGGCCCTGATGTTCGCCGCTGCCCGCGCGGCCCACGCGCACCAGGTCATCCGCCCGGCTTTGGCTCAGGGAACGGTGGTCATCACGGACCGCTATGTTGATTCCTCCGTCGCCTATCAGGGTGTTGGCCGCGGCCTGGGCGCTGAAGGCGTTTTGTCCCTCAACGAATGGGCCACCGAAGGCCTCCATCCGCACCTGACGGTGCTGCTCGACGTCGATCCCGCCCATGGCCGCCGACGCCGCACCGCAGGGGACACCGCTGAGGACCGGCTGGAATCCGAGCCCGACGAGTTCCATTCAGCCATCCGCCATGCTTTCCTGGACCTGGCCGAGGCCGCACCATCGAGCTATCTGGTCCTGCCGGCCGGCGAGGAAATCGAGGCCTTGGCTGCCCGGATCCTGGAGCGCGTGGAGTCACTGTTGGGTGACCGGGTTCCCGGTTCACGCCAGTGAGCGTCTGGGACGACCTCCAGGGCCAGGCCCCGGTTGTCGCACAACTGAAGCAAGCGGCGCAGGGCGACACGGGCCTCACCCACGCGTGGCTCTTCACCGGTCCCCCCGGCTCCGGCCGTTCAAATGCGGCCAAAGCGTTCGCCGCGGCACTGAACTGTGAGCAGGATGATGTCACGCAGCGTGGCTGTGGTGTCTGCGCAGCGTGCCACACCATCCTCGGCGAGACCCACTCCGATGTGACCTTCGTGCGGACGGAAAAAGTCACCATCACCATCGATGAAGCCCGCGAGCTTGTTTCCAAGGCCGGAGACCGTCCGGCCACCGGCCGCTGGCGGATCATCGTGGTGGAGGACGCGGACCGCATGGCCGAGCGCACCACCAATGTCCTGTTGAAGGCCATCGAAGAACCGACCCCGCGCACCATCTGGATGCTGTGTGCCCCTTCGCCGGCCGACGTCCTGGTCACCATCCGTTCGCGCTGCCGTCCGGTGAGCCTGCGGCTTCCGCCGGCTGCCGACGTCGCGGACCTCTTGGTGAGGCGCGACGGCGTCGAGCGCCAGCTTGCGGAGCGGGCGGCGCGGGCGGCCCAGAGCCATATCGGCATTGCCCGCCGCCTCGCCCGCGACGCGGATGCCCGGGAGCGCCGCCTGGAGACCGTTCGGATCCCCTTGGGCCTGCGGGGAGTCACGGCCGCTGTGATGATGGCCGAGAAGCTGGTCAAGATCGCCACGGAGGAAGCCAACAGCTCCAACGATGAACGGGACGCCGCTGAGAAAATAGCGCTGCTCGCGAGTCTTGGCGCCCCCGAGTCCGGGACTCTGCCGCCCTCCATGCGCAGCCAGGTCAAGCAGCTTGAGGATGACCAGAAGCGTCGCGCCAAACGCTCCATCACGGACTCCCTGGACCGTACCCTGACGGATCTGTTGTCCTTTTACCGGGACGTACTGATCATCCAATTGGGGAACGCCGTTGAACTGGTCAACGTTGAGCTGAAGGGTGATCTGGAAGAATACGCCGGCCGTTCAACGCCCGAAACCACCCTGGCCCGGATGGACGCCATCAACAAGGCCCGGGTCCGGATTACCACCACCAACGTGGCGCCGCTGTTGGCGGTCGAGTCCATGGCAACCAGCCTCATCCAGCAATAGGAGAACGCATGACGTCCGCACCACGCCGGCCCGCCGGTAACCCTTCAAGGGACCGGTCTGCCCGGCTGTCTGCGGGTGGTGCTGTTCCTCGGGGGGCTGCACGACGTGGAACCCGCAGCCGCGGGTTCGCGGCGATGTGCGTGGCATTGGCGTCAATGCTGGTCCTCAGCGCCTGCACGGTGCCGTTCCTGCCGGCGCCCACCGCGAAGCCCTCCACCAGCACTGTGGATCCCTCCATCGCGGCCTCGGCCCCCAAGGGCCTGGAGAAGTTCTACTCGCAGTCCGTGGAATGGAGCTCTTGCGGAGACGGACTGCAGTGCGGCAAGATCCAGGTCCCCATGGATTACGCGCAGCCGGGTTCCGCGGAGATAACCCTCGCGGCCATCAAGCTGCCCAGCACCGGAGACAAAAAGGGCTCCATCCTGGTCAACCCCGGGGGTCCCGGGGGCTCGGGGGTGGACTTCATCAAAGATGCAGGCACCACGCACTTCACAGAAAAACTCCGGGCGAATTACGACGTCGTGGGCTTCGACCCCCGCGGCGTGAAGGACTCCGCGCCGGTCAAGTGCATGACCGACGCCGAGCGTGATGCCGCCAGGGCAAAGGTGTTCCGCAAGAACACCGACGAAGGCCTGGCAGCGGCCATAGCGTTCAACAAGTCTTTTGCCGAGCAGTGCGCCCAGCAGACAGGGCCCGTCCTCGGACACATTGATACCGTCAGTGCGGCCAAGGACCTCGACATCCTGCGTGCCGTGGTGAACGACGCCAAGCTCAACTACCTGGGCTTTTCCTATGGGACGTTCCTTGGGTCCACCTACGCTTCGCTCTTCCCGGACAACGTTGGCCGGCTGGTCCTCGACGGAGCGGTGGACCCGTCCATCAGCAATGAGGAGTTGACCGCAGGCCAGGCCAAGGCGTTCGAAAAGGCAATCCACACCTACGTAGCCAGCTGCCAGAAGCAGAACCAGTGCCCTATGAGCGGGTCGGTGGAAAACGGTGTGCAGGAAATCAGGGACCTCATCAGCGCCGTGGACGAGAACCCGCAAACCGCCAAGGACGGCCGGTTGGTTACCGGCAACGACTTCGTCAACGGCCTCATCCTGCCCCTCTACAACGACCAGAGCTGGCCGGCACTGACCCAGGCCCTGGACAGCGCCTTCTCCGGCGACGTTTCGCAGATGATGCGGCTCGCCGACCTTGGCGCGGACCGCGAACCCAACGGAACGTACAGCTCCAACTCCGCTTTCGCTTTCCAAGCCATCAACTGCCTGGACTACCCCATGGTCATGGACACCGCAGGCATGCGTGCGGAGGAGGCCAGGCTCATCCAGGACTCCCCCACGTTCGGTGCATTCTTTGCCTACGGCGGCGTGAACTGCAAGGACTGGCCGTACCCGAACACCCGGACACCGGCGCCCGTCAAGTACAGCGGTGAAGCTCCCATCGTGGTGGTGGGCACCACGGGAGACCCCGCCACTCCCCTGGCGTGGTCGCAGTCGCTGCGCAAGCAGCTCGAGAACGCTTCCCTCGTCACGTGGGAAGGCGAGGGGCACACCGCCTACGGCCGCTCGAATTCATGCGTCAGCTCCGCCGTCGACGACTACTTTGTTGATGGAAAGCTGCCGCAGGACGGCCTCACCTGCTAGAGGTGCCGGCGCCCGCTAGAGGTGCCTGGCTTCGCGTTTCTCCACCAGGAGCGGGAGCTGCTTGATGGAATCGACGACGGCGGTGGCGCCGGCCGCGCGCAGGGTTGCCTCTGAGTGTGAGCCGGTGAGCACCCCTGCGACGAGTGAGGCCCCCGAACGGACGCCCGAGAGCATGTCCGAGCTGGTGTCGCCCACCACGGCGACTTCGCGCACGTCATCGAGGTCGAGTGCGAGCACTGCGGTGAGGATCATGTCCGGGTAGGGTCGTCCGCGTCCGGCATCCGCCGGGCACAGACTGAGATCGGCCAGGCCCATCCACCCCAATGATTCGAGCACCATGTTCTGGGTGTGGCGTCCGAAGCCGGTGGCCAGGCAGACCTGCATCCCGGCCTCACGCATCCACAAGATGGCGTCTTCCGCTCCGGGAATGGGGCGGACGCCGCCGTCGGCAATCATGTCGTCGTAGGCCCGTTCGAAGACCTTGTTCGCGCTCACGGCCACGGCAGCGTCCTCGAACAGGTGGCTGAAAACCGTCATCTTGGAGAAGCCCATGGTGTCCCGGGCATAGCCGAGCATGCTCTCGAAACGGCTGCTGCCCGGTTCAATCCCGTGTTCCACCAGCGCCCGGGACATAGCCTGCCCGGTCCGGCCATCGTCGGTGATGGTAGTCCCCACCATGTCCACGACCGCCAGCTTCAGCCGGTTGGGTGTGTGGTTGGCGTCCCTGGTCAGTGCGTCCCCGGTCATTGAGCGGCTCCTTCGGCTGTGCTTCGCGGCGAGTGGACCGCGCCGCAGTTGATTCCCCAGCTTCCGGCGAGCGGGAAACCGCAGCCTGAACCGGGCCCGACGCCCGGGTGAACATCCCCGCAACGGCCGCCACCGTGCTCGTTTTGACCCGGGCGCGGTGCCTCTATTACAGTTATGTCTTGCGTGATCGCCCGGGAAACCGGGGATGAACGCGGTGCTTCCTTAGCTCAGTCGGTAGAGCGTTTCACTCGTAATGAAAAGGTCATCAGTTCGATTCTGATAGGAAGCTCGGACAAGGAAACCCCTGGAAATCATGTGATTTCCAGGGGTTTCCTTTTGCCCTTCGACCCCTCGGCGATGGTCGAAATATCGAACATATCCACCCGATAGTCGATATGTTCGAAATATTGATCAAAGGGGCGTTTTGGCCATATGATCAATATATGGAACATCCTGACGAGACTCCCTTCTACCGCGCCGTCGATGGGCCATCCTTGGGCCGCGCGATCAGCGAGTCGCGCAAGGAAGCCGGGTTGACCCAACAGGAGCTTGCTACCCGGCTCAGAGTCACGCGGGGAACGATTGTCCGGCTGGAGCGCGGAGAAGCCGTCTCCCTCGTGGTCGCCATGAATGCCATCCGGACGCTCGGGCGTGACGTGGCACTGGTACCGCGCTTTTCCAAGCTTCAGGTTCGCCCATGAGCCGCCGGAAGACGCTCGACGTTTTTCTTCGCTCAAGGAAGATTGGCGAGCTCACGGGAAGCGGGCTTAATCTCGCCTTCAGGTACGACCCGGAAACTGTGGCGGAATACGGTGCGGGCTCCATATTGCTTTCACTGTCGATGCCCCTGAGCCGAAGGAAGTTTGAAGGCCCCGTTGTCTACAACTACTTCGACGGACTCCTTCCCGAAGGGCAGGTGCGCTCTCACCTTGCGAAGGAAAACGGCCTCTCGACCCCCGACGCCTTCGGCCTGCTGCGCATACTTGGGGCAGATTGCGCCGGGGCAGTCCAGATTCTCCCGCCCGGCGAAGCACCTGAAGTCCCGGGCGCCGCCATCCCGATGGCCGACCACGAGGTCACAACAGTGGTGGAATCACTCCCCACGTGGGATTTGCCGGGTGACTTTCTGGTCACCGCGTCCTTGGGCGGCATCCAATCCAAGGTGCTCCTCACCAGCCAGGGTGACGGCTGGGCATGGCCCGGCCGCGGAGCAGTCTCAACCCACATCATCAAACCGGCGCCTTTGGAGTCCACCATCCCGGATCTTCTGGCATCGGAAGACTGGGCTCTGAAAATTGCGGCAGCCGCCGGGATCCCGGCCGCGAGGACCCGCCTGCATACGTTTGGGGCCCGGGAAGCCCTCGTTGTGGACCGGTTCGATCGGGCACCCGACGGCATGCGGATCCACCAGGAAGATTTCACCCAGGCCTTGGCCCTTGGAAGTGAGGCCAAATACGAAGGCACGTCGGCCCCACCTTCTCGACTGACCCGACTGGCCAACGCGGCGGCTCCCCATGCACGGGATGACGCCGCATTCCGAAGGGCATTGCTGACGGCGGTTACCTTCAATGTGGCAATCGGAAACGGAGACGCTCACTCAAAAAACTATTCCCTCACGCTTCTTGACGGCGGCGAGTTGCGCCTCGCCCCGCTCTACGACGTGGCTCCTACTTTGCTGCTGTACGCACCCAGCAACAACGCAGGCCACAGCGTCGGCGGACAGATCCGATTGGGCTACATCACCTTGGAACATTTGGTTCGTGAGGGTGTGGCTTGGGGCATGGATGATGGGGACGCCCGACAGACCGCCGTATCGGTCTTGGAGGCACTGGGGTCCGTGGCCTCCACTTTCCACACACCGGAACGCTTGGAATTCCTGCGAAAACTGGTTCCGGCACGAGTGCATGATCTATTGAACGGCGGTACAGCCAGACGGCAGTGACGCTCGCAACCTAGCCGATCAGCGCCCGGTACTTGGACCGCCGTTCCTGCCAACCGGGCGCACCCCGCCCCGCCAGGCCTTGAAGCTCGACGGCGATCACCGCACCTACCCGGCGGCAGAACTCCACCGGGGCGGCCGCCGCATCCGGGACTTCCTCCACCACCACGTCCACTATTCCCCGGCCTGCAAGCACAGAGGCAGTGATGCCTTGGCTCTCGGCGAGCGCGGGAGCCTGGGACGTGGTCCTGTGCACGATCGCTGACGCCCCTTCCGGGGGCAGGGGTGCCAGCCACGCATGCTGGGCTGCGATCGTACGGTCTGCCGGGAGCAAGGCCAGCGCCCCTCCCCCGGTTCCTTGACCCAGCAGGACTGACAACGTAGCTGTTCCCACTCCGAGGAGGTCGTACAACGAGCGGGCGATCTCGGCGGCGAGCCCGCCTTCTTCGGCCTCCCGGGAGAGGGAGGCCCCCGGTGTGTCGATAACGGTGACCAGCGGCAGCCGCAGTTCCTTGGCCAGACGCATCCCGCGCCGGGCATCCCGCAGCGAGGCCGGTCCCATCGCGTTGTTGCGTTGATGCCCCACCAGCACGCACGAGGTGGCGCCGAATCGGGCAAGGGCCACCAGCATGCCGTGGTCTTTGGTGCCATCACCCGCCCCACGCAGCAACACAACACTGCCCGCGGCATGCCGCAGGAGTTCAGCAGTGGATGGCCGCAGGGGATCCCGGGAACGGAGGACGGACTCCCAAGCAGTCTGCCCGGCTGCCCCGGCCGTGGCGGAGCTGGTGGACGGCAGCGCACCGCCGGCCACCACGTGCCCGGGCTCAAGCAGATCCAGCACCCGCCCAAAGTAGTCCCCCAACCCTTCAGGCGGAACCACGGCGTCCACCAATCCGTGGTCGAAGAGGTTCTCCGCCGTTTGGACACCTGAGGGAAAAGCCTCTCCATGCAGTGCCTCATAGACGCGCGGGCCCAGGAAACCCAGGAGCGCACCCGGCTCTGCAACGGTCACATGTCCCAGCGAACCCCACGATGCCATGACCCCACCCGTGGTCGGATGCCGGAGGTACACCAAGTACGGCAGGCCCGCGGTTCGATGTTCCTGCACGGCCGCCACGATGTCCACCATGCCCAGGAACGCAGGGGTTCCCTCCTGCATGCGCGTCCCCCCGGATGCAGGCATCGCCACCAGCGGCAGCCCAAGCCCGGTGGCACGTTCGACGGCGGACACCAACCTTTGGGCGGCATCGCGCCCGATGGACCCGGCCAGGAAAGCGAAGTCGGAAACCACGACGGCGACCCGATGGTTCCGTATCCGGCCCTCCCCGGTGAGAACGGATTCGTCGCTGCCGGACTTGCCCCGGGCCGCTGCCAGGTCGGCCGCATACCCGGTGTTTCGGGTCCCGTCGCCTGCCACCCCGCGAACCGGGGCGTCCCACGAAAGGTAGCTCCCGGCGTCGAGCATTGTCTCCAGCAGTTCGCGCGCGCCGAGGCGCCGTCGCGTAGCCGTTTCAGTCATCAATGTCCTCCCCCGCGAGCCAGCCCCGGATCTCCTCGTTGTGCTGGTTGAGCACCGGAGGCGCACAATGGGCTCGCCGGGTGGCTTCCGCCCCGGAGACGTTGTCGAAGAAACGCAGCGGCGGTCCGGGCAGCGTGACAGCTCCGAGCACCGGGTGGTCAACGTCGATCAGCAGGCCTTGCGAAGCCAGTTGCGGCCACTCATAGACCTCTTTCAAGGAGCGCACCTTCCCGGCGGGAATTCCCGCGCCGGCAAGTTTCGCCAGCAACGGTTCGGCGTCGTAGTCGGCAAACGCTGTTTCGACTACGTCGATCACGTGCGTGCGGTTCCGCACCCGATCAGCGTTGGTGGCAACGCCGTCGGCCGTGGGATCAAGGCCAAAGGCGGAGGTGAAGGCCGCCCACAGCTTCTGGCTGCCGACGCTGATCTGCACACTTCCGTTACGGCACCGGAACAGGCCGTACGGGGCGATGGAAGGATGGTGGTTGCCCTGCGCTTCAGGCGACTCCCCCGCAACCGTCACCTTGGTCCCTTGGAAAGCATGGACCCCCACGAGCGAGGCCAGTAGCGACGTCCGCACCACCTGCCCACGGCCGGTTTGTTCACGCTCCAGCAGGGCGGCGACGACCCCGTATGCCCCGTACATGCCGGAGAGCAGGTCCGCGATGGGCACCCCCACGCGTTGTGGATCATCGGGTCCCGAGCCCGTCAGCGACATGAGCCCGGCCTCGCCCTGGAGGATCTGGTCGTAACCGCTGCGCTGTGATTCGGGACCATCGTGGCCAAATCCGGTGATGGACAGGATCACCAGGCGCGGGTTGATGCGGTGCATGGCGTCGGTGCTGAAGCCCAACCGGTCCAGGACCCCGGGCCGGAAGTTCTCCACCACCACGTCCGCACGTTCCAGGAGTTGGCGCAGGACTGTCCGGCCGTCGTCGCTCTTGAGGTCCAGAGCCAGGGACTCCTTGTTTCGGTTGCAGGAGAGGAAGTAGGTGGCCTGTGGATCGTCCTCGGGGCCGACGAAAGGCGGACCCCACCCGCGGGTGTCATCCCCCGTGCCAGGATTCTCGATCTTGATGACCCGTGCTCCCAGGTCGCCCATCATCATGGCCGCATGCGGGCCTGCGAGCGCCCGGCTGAGGTCCACCACGAGCCTGCCGGAAAGCGGGCCGCCGGTGTCCTGAAGCGCAGGTGCCGGTTCGGTCAATGCTGAAGTCATGGGGACGCTCCTTGCAGCTCAGTTGCCCAGGCGGGACAGGAGGACGGCGACGGCGGCAGAGATTCCCCCGGCCAGGGAACCTTCCAGCTCGGGGGCGAAGAAGGGCGAATGGTTGACCGGGACAGGTCCCGGACCGTCGAACACAGCACCCGGCGTACCGCCGAACATCCAGAACACGGAAGGGATGCCAATGGCCGTACCCAGGTGTCCAAAGTCTTCGCTGCCCATCATGGGCGGGGTCACCTCGACAGACTCAGCCCCCAACGCATCTCGCAGTGCCTCCAAAACAGAAGGAACGGCGTCGGGGTCGTTGTAGCACTGCGGGAAGCGGTACAGCTCTTCGATCTTCGGGCCCGGTGCTCCGGAGGCAGCTGCCTCGGCCTCAATGATGCGTCGGACAGCGGTCAGGACCTGGCCTCGGACCTCTTCGTCGAAAGTGCGGATGTTGAGGGTGAACTCCGCGGAAGCCGGGATGATATTCTCCTTCAGGCCGGCGTGGAAGGTTCCAACCGTTACGACGGCGGACTTCCGGGGATCCAGCTCGCGGGACACGATGGTCTGCAGCCGGGTAACCATGTGGGCTGCCATGACGATGGGATCGATGGAGTCCTGGGGCTGCGAGCCGTGCGACTGCTGTCCGTGGACCGTCACGCGGAGGGAATCGGCCATTGCTGCCACCGGACCGCTGGAAATCGATACCGTGCCCACGGGCCGTGGCATGACGTGCTGCCCGAACACGACCTCCGGGCGGGGAGCCCTGTCCCAGAGCCCGTCCTCCAGCATGGCCAACGCCCCGGCGGCCGTTTCTTCACCGGGCTGGAAAATCAGCACCAGCGTCCCTGACCAGGCGTCCTGGTTTCCGGCGAGGATTTCCGCAGCTCCCAACAGGCTGGCCACGTGGGTGTCGTGGCCGCAGCCGTGCATCACCGGAACCTCGGAACCGTCCAGCATTCCCGTGTCCGTGCTGGCGTAGTCCAGGCCTGTGGCCTCTTCGATGGGCAGCCCATCCGTGTCCGCGCGGAACGCGACGACGGGCCCCTCACCGTTGCGCAGGATGCCGACCACTCCTGTCCCGCCGCAGCGGAAGTGGTCCGCACCGAGCCGGTCCAGCTGTTCCTCGATAAGGGCAGCCGTGGCGTGCTCCTGCATGGAGAGTTCGGGGTGTGCGTGGAGCCTGCGGTACAGCTCGTGGAGCGCCGTGGTCTGTTCGGTATCGAGCTGGAGGACAGTGGCTGTTTGGGTCATGGTCTTCTTCTTTCTGCTGCGTGCTGACGGTGTGGGGGGGGCGGCGGCGGCTACTCGATGTGGATCGGTGTGGCGGCCGCAACCTGCTTTCCGCGGAAGAACCAGGCCAGCAGGATGGTCCCCAGCACGGCGATGGCTGTGGACACCATGGCGAGCGAGGGCACCAGGGGCAGCACCACGAAGACGACGACGGCGGACACCACCAGTGCGAACACGGTGGTGCGGGGCTGCTTCATGGAGACGATGGCCTGGACCAGCACCGCGCCGAGGACGGTGGGCAGGACGTACAGCCGGGTAACGGTCAGCACCGACGGCGGAATGACGCTGATGAGCCAGCTGCCCAGGAGGCCGACGAAGATGGCGAGCGAGACCAGGTGCACCACTGCGGCTCCGCAGATGGCAACAACGGCGGCCAGTTCGGCCCGCTTGCTTCCCGGCTTTGCGCCGATGTTGGTTTGGGCAATCAACGCCGCGGGCAGGAGCTTGTTGGAAATATTGCCGATCATGAATGCTTGGTACATAGCTGCAGGGCCGAGGATCGGGAAGTAGGTCAGCGGCTCGACGATCCAGATGATGCCGAATGTTGCGGCGACCGCGGCAAAGGCGATCCAGAGTTGGGCCGGTGCGATGTCCAAGCCACCGGCGAAGACCAGGTACAAGGGACCGGCCACTGAGATGAGGAGTCCGGCGATCATGGTGATCTGCCCCCAGCGGGACGTGGTCCGGTTGAAGTCCGCCATGGCATTCGTGGTGGCTGAGGTGGTGAGGGTGGAGGTCATGATGTTGTTCCTTTCGTGTCCTGACGGTCCTTCAGGCGGCCAGTCCGGGCGCGGCGGCCAGGAAAGCGGCACCTAGGCCAATGACGATTGAGAAGCCCAGGCCCCATTCGCGCAACCAGCTCTTGCCGAGCCGCTTGGCCAGCAGCAAGCAGAGCCCCATGACGGCGGCAGAGACGACGAAGGAGAGGACGTGGATGCCGGACTTGGGAAGTTCCGTCAGGCCAAGGCAGGAGAACGCACCGATCAATGCGGCTGCCGGGACAATCGCCATGGCGGCCGGATTCACCGAACGGATCTTGGCGTCACCCTTACGGAGGATTGGAGTGAGGATGAGGGTGGCCAGCATCCACATGGCTCCGCCGATGCTCATGGCGAAGAAGGCCACCGCGAAGACGCTTTGGGTGTAGCTGGCATCGCCGAGTTTGGCCCCCATGGACCCGGCAGCGATGCCCGCGGCCGAGACGTCGTAAGCTGCGGAGCCGATGAGGCCGATCCTGGAGAGGACCGCCGGTGCGCCGAACAGACCAAGGAGGGCGATGGCTACGAGGGAGACGGCGAGAGAAGGGCCGATCGCCGAAACCGCCCCGGACCGGAACGACGTCCGGATGTCTTGGCTGCTCATCTCCACGGAGGGGGCAGCACGTCGGGCCGCCTTCATGAAGATGACGGACTGGATGATGATGACGCCGAACACGCCTGCAACGCAGATCCAGAGAACCGGGTTGTTGGCTATGGCCAGGATGTCGCTGGAGCTGCCGGCAGCCAACGGCTGCGCTGTCAGGGGCTGAAATGCCTGGGGTTGGAACATGGAAACCTCCGCGTGAAAGCCCCTCCTGCAGTTCCCAACCGGACGACGTTGTGCGGCGCGGGCTACAGCTTGGGGCGGGTCCATGCCCATCGACCGGATCGGCCAGTGGGTTAGCAACACCTTCCGCTATGAGCCGGATCACACACAATAGCTGACGGAATCCGCCAAATATCTGGCCGAAACAGTCAAACGATGCCGCTTGGGCGGGGCGCCCTTCCGGGGTGCGATGTGACTCGGCACACTTTCAGCAAGCGAATATCCAGCAAAGGAGCACCATGTCCAGCACCATTGGCGAGCTGTCCGCCGTCGAACTCACCGCCGCGATCCGCAGCAAGGAAATCTCGGCGCGCGAAGCCCTGGACGATCATCTCCAGCGGATTTCGGATGTGAACCCGGTGATCAACGCCGTGGTGACGTTGGATGCCGAAGGCGCACGTGCCCTGGCGCTCAATGCCGATCAGCTGACGGCGTCCGGGGCCGAACTGCCTCCCTTGCATGGCCTGCCCATGACCCATAAGGACACCAACAACACCGCCGGCATGCGCACCACCCAAGGCTCCCTGGCGTTGCGCGACTTCGTGCCCGACGCCGACGACCTCATCATTGCGCGGCTCAAGTCGGCGGGCGTCGTCAGCACCGGCAAGTCCAACGTTCCCGAGTTCGGAGCCGGATCACACACGTTCAACGACCTCTTCGGAACCACCACCAACCCGTACGCGCCCGCCCTGAGCGCCGGGGGCAGCAGTGGCGGGGTGGCCGCCGTCGTCGCTTCCCGGATCCAGGCGATCGGCGACGGCAGCGACATGGGCGGTTCGCTCCGGATCCCGGCTTCGTTCTGCAACGTGGTGGGCTTCCGGCCGTCGACGGCGGTGATCCCCATGCCGTCCGACGTCAACGCCTATGCGTGGCTGGGAAGGACAGGGCCTATGGCCCGCAGCGTGGAGGACATTGCGTTGTTCATGTCCGTGACCGCAGGCAGCGATCCCCGGGTACCGCACCCCGAAGGGCTGGATCCCAAGGTTTTCCGCTCCAGCTTGGAGACGGACATGCGGGGTGTGCGGATCGGCTGGTCCCGGGATTTCGGGATCGGCGTGCCAGTGGAACCGGAGATCCTGGAGCACCTGGAACGACAGTTGTCAGTGTTCGCTGACCTGGGGGCCATCGTCGAGGAAGCAACGCCGGACTTCAGCGAGGCTGACCTCGTTTTCGGGAACACCCGGGCCATGGACTTCGCCGCAGGACTGGGCCCGATCCTGGAGCGTTCCGGCGACGTCATCAAGCCGGAAGTGCATTGGAACGTGAACAAGGGGTTCGCGCTGACTGCCCGGGACCTCATCGAAACCACGGCTGCCAGGACTCGCCTGGAACGCAGCGTGCAGGAGTTCTTCGGCCGCTTCGATCTCTTCGCAAGCCCCTGCGCCCAGGTGCTTCCCTTCGACGCTACGCTTCGTTATCCCGACGACGTCGCGGGCGTTGCCTCCGAAACCTACCTGGACTGGATGCGCTCGGCGTGCCTGTTGTCCGCTACGGGGCTCCCCGTCCTCAGCGTCCCCGCCGGGTTCAGCTCCGCCGGGCTGCCCATCGGGCTTCAACTCGCTTCCAACCACTACACCGATATGCAGCTTCTCCGCTATGGGCGCGCCTTCGAGCAGCAGACGGGGTACGCCGCCGTCGCCCCTGTTGTCACAGCAGAACCGGCACGGCTTACGACGGTGAGCGCATGAGCCGACCACCGCGCTTGCGGGCATCGAGCAGGATGGAAACGTCCACGCCAGCGGCGTTCCGGGCCCATTCCGAATCGGTGATGAAGCGATAGAGGGACGACATGTCCTCCACAGTGACGTCGGCCATGATCTGATAGTCGCCGGCAATTGCCGCAGCATAGCGGACAGTGGGGAGCTCCGCGAGGCTCTTTCCCACCGGCTCGACCTTGTGCGGCGACGCCCGGATCCACAGCAGGGCCTCGACACCAAGACCGAAAGCGGCAGGCTCAACGATCGCCCGCAAGTGGACCTGGTTGTTGGTCAGCAGCCATTCGCTGCGCCGACGCGCCGTAGCCTCGGAAACACCAACCCGGCGCCCCAGCGCTTCGAAACTCATCCGGCCGTCGGCGCACAGCGCATCGATGAGCTCGTTGTCCTGGCGGCTGAGCTCCTGCCGCGGAACCAGGACGCCCGAATCAGGGGTCAGGGCTGAACGGAATGCCTCTACCCGGTCAGCGGTGAGGATCTCAGGCCGCCAACCTCGGATAGTGCGGAAGTACCGAAGAACGGGATAGCTGGTGGAATCGCGTAAACCAATAGTGGACGGCAACTCATCGGACAGGACGGTGCCCATACGGGACGGTTCAGTGAGGATCTCGGCCACACAGTCGCCGGTTCCCGTGGTGGTGTAGACGAACGTAGTGTCATTGCGCTGCGACAAGGCCTGAGCGGCGGCACGGACCGTTCCAGGCATGCATCGCATCTGCACCAGCACTACAGCGGGCCTGGGGCGAATCCCGACGACGGCCACCGCACCGGATTCCAGCAGCTGCGATCCACGGCGCGCCACTGTCCGCTCGGCTTCCCCGAGCACCGCGGCCATCTTGCGCCAGGGGCAGCGGGGGTCCAACTGCAAGGCGGCAACGATCTGCCGTTCCAGGGGGTCAAACAGCACCATGCGCGCTCCGTCCGCTCCGGTTCATGGGTACGGGTCAATTTGACCACGGACTCCCGGAGCGGCGGAGCGCGGCGACGGTCAGCGTTCGGGGCTGAGCACCTTCGAGAACACCGCAGCTCCATTGGCGTTGCGCAGACTCACGGTGAACGAATCATCCGAACCGAGTTCCACATGCCCGAAGAACTGGTTCTCCCCGTTGCGCGGGGACTCACCCGGGAACCGGCCCGCCTTGGAAAACACGACGTCCGGCCCGAAGGTCCCGTCCATGTCGTTCGGGCCGAAAGAGCCGGCGTTGATGGGCCCCGCAACGAACTCCCAGAATGGCTGGAAGTCCTTGAAGGATGCCCGCTCCGGAGAATAATGGTGGGCGGCGCAGTAGTGGACGTCGGCGGTGAGCCACACCGTGTTCTTCACGCCATACTTCTTGAAGGCGCTCAAAACCCCGGCGATCTCCAGTTCCCGGCCCAGCGGCGCACCATTGTCCCGGTTGGACAGGCTCTCCTGGTTCACGGGACCGTCAGGCACCACGATGCCCAAGGGCAGGTCCGCGGCGATGACCTTCCAGGTGGCCTTGGACTGCCGGACTTCCTTGATCAGCCAGTCCACCTGCTCCTGGCCCAGGATGTTGGTGGTGTAGGGCTCCTTGCCGTCGGTGTTCGGCGACTTGTACGTCCGCATGTCCAGGCAGAAGATGTCCAGTTGCGGGCCGCGTGGAATCTTGCGGTAGATGCGTGCGGGCTGGTACTGGCCGGCGTCGTAGGTTCCGGGGCGCCACAGCGCCGCCGAGTCCGCGATCGGCATGTTCTCCTGCCACGCCTGCCGCCCGCGCGCGGCGAGGACGTTGGCGTTGCGTTCGGTATAGCGCGCGTCGTCCAGGACCTGGCCCGGGTACCAGTTGTTGTGCGTTTCGTGGTCGTCCCACTGCGCGATGACCGGCACGTCGGCGAACAAGGAACGCATGTTGGCGTCGAGGGAGTTGTAGCGGTGCCGGCCCCGGAATTCCTTGAGGGTTTCGGCTACTTTGGAGACTTCCTCGGTGACGATGTTGCGCCAGACCTGGCCGTCCTTCTCGGTTACTGATTCCGCGATGGGGCCGTCGGCGTAGATGGTATCTCCCGAATGGATGAAGAAGTCCGGGCGGACGTCATGCATGGCCTTGTAACCGCGCATGCCGCCGATCTCCTCGTTGATGCCCCAGCCTTGGCCGGCGGTATCGCCGGTCCAGACGAAGGACTGGGAGGACGACGCCGGCCTGCCGCCCCCGCGGCCGCCCGAGGGGCCGCCGTCGTTGGGTTCCTTGTTTCCGGGCGCCGTGCTGAAAGTGCCTTGCCCGGCTTCGCCCATGCCGTTCTCATCCTCAAAGTTCAGCTCCAGCCTGAACCTGGTGCCCGCAGGCAGTCCATTGGCGTGGATTTTCGCGGTGAAGTCACTGGCTTCCGTGGCCAGGGGTCCACGAATGGTTCGGCTGAACCCGTAGCGTCCACGCAGGAGCTCCCCGGCGTCGTCGATGGCGTTGAGGGTGGCGGTGAGACGTCCGGGTCCTGAGGCGCGCGACCACAGGACGGCCGAATCCGTGGTGACGTCCCCGGTGGCAATGCCCGTGGGGAGCGTGAGTCGCTTGCGGAACAGCGGGATGGCTGCAGGTGCTGCGCCGGCCGGGCCGGCGGCCCCTACGGTGAGGCCGGCCAGCGTAAGGCCGGCGAGGGAGGACTTGACGAGGGTGCGGCGTGAAAAGTCGGTCATGGCATCCACCCTTTCCGGCCGTCATGAACGGAATGTGAGGGTGGGGTGAAGATTTTCGTGGGTTGCCAGTCCTGAAGGGAGCACACTTTGCGGGCCCGGATCCCGGGGCGGGGTGCCGATCTCGACCCCGCCGCCCCTCCTACCCCCGCGAACAGCCAGGCATCGAGACTGGCGCGCACTGGGACTTCCCCGAGCGCCAGCCTGAGAAATGGCCCCGGGAAGCGACGGCCGGGTCGTCCACTGGCTGCTGCTCGTTGCAGGCGCCGTCGTCGTGTTCAGGTCCCTACGGAAGGTCCGCTCAAGCTGACCTGTCCGCAGGACCCTGCAGGCTAGGTATCTCTTCCTGAATGGCGTGTTGCCTGCGTGGAACTTTCGCGCACAACAAGGGTGGGCGCGATCGGGGTGCGGTCGACCTCCCGCCCCTCCATGGCGCCCAGGAGGACCTCCATGCTCATGTGCGCCAGGGCTGTGAAGTCCTGGCGCACAGTGGTCAGCGGGGGCAGGAAATAGTCTGAACCTTCGATGTCGTCGAATCCCACCACACTGACGTCCTCCGGGACACGGATTCCATTTTCGGTCAAGGCCCGTATGAGTCCGAGTGCCGTATGGTCGCTGGCTGCAAAAACAGCTTGGGGAACCTTTCCCTCCCGGACAAGGCGGAGGCCGGTTTCATAGGCCCATCGGGGACTCCAATCGCCCTCCAGGCACAGCCCCGGCGGAAGTCCGGCGTCACCCAGGGCCGCCTCCCAGCCGCGCTTGCGCACGCGCCCGTCAAACCAGTCCATGGAGCCTGCCAAGTGCGCGATGTCGGTGTGGCCGAGGTCGATGAGATGCTGGGTGGCGAGCCGGGCTCCGAGTTCCTGGTTTTCCGAGTAAGTGAAGACATTCGGAGTTGATGACGCTCCTGCCGCGATCATTTCCACGGGTACCCGGCAGGAGGCATTCCAGACAGCCGACGCCATGTCGACCAAGGGTGCGACGACGATGATGCCCCCAACGCCGGTGTCGTCCAGAGTGTCCAAGGCCGCCTGCACGGACTCGTCGTAGGGTTTATCCACGCTGATGACTGTTGTGGCATACCCCTTCTTCCGTGCAACGGTTTCCAGGGCCATGAGTGTCCCTACCGGACCGAACCGCGGGGAACCATCAGAGAGCAGCCCGATGGATGTTGACCGGTTGGTGACAAGGGCAGTGGCTGCCCGGTTCCTGCGGTAGCCGATGTCCTTTATGGCCTGCAGGACGCGTTCCCGGGTGGCCGCACTCACGTCCGGGGCGTTGTTCAGGACGCGGGAGACAGTACCAAAGGACACGCCCGCAATCTCCGCCACATCGTTGATGGTCGGCTTCCGCCGCAACGTGGCTCCTGTTTGCCCGTTCGCTCCACGTGGAACCGTTATGCCTGACACGCTCTCTCCTGTCCCCACACCGTCCAACCGGGCCGATGCGTACCAATACTACGTGCGCCCGTCCCATCCGGTTACTTCGAAATGGGCGGGGCGTGATGTTTGACACTCTCCACCGTAAACGTTTACGATCGGTTCCGTAAACGTTCACGGAACACCCGTAAGCGATTACGGTCCGGGTTCACCAAGGATGAAGCGGACCGCCCCCGCAGACTCTTCGGCGTCCACCATCGACGGTTCCGCCGGAAAGGGTCCGTCCCCCCTAACACCGGTTGCAGGCGCGCTCGTTCCCGCCCTCCACCACCACATCCCCTCATAAGCACTGGAGAACAATGATGATCCGCAGGCTTCCCCTCGTGGCTTTGGCCGCTGTCCTGTCACTTTCCGTAGCCTCGTGCAGCAGCTCGGCGGCGAGCACGTCGAACGCACCCGACGCCGGCGTGTCCGAAAAGGCCCAGCAGGCCCTCGACAAGATCAAGGGCCAGGTCCTGAGCAAGGGCCCCAACGGCGAATCCCCCTCCCCGGCATCCGTGTCAGATCTGACGCCGGAGGAGATCGAGAAGATCAAGGCACTCAACGCCAAGGCCGCAATCGTGATGCACTACGGCGGCAACGACTGGGCAACGGCCCAGGTCAACGGCCTCAAGAGTGAATTCGAAAAGCTCGGCATCAAGGTCATCGCGACAACGGACGCGAATTTCAAGCCGGACAAGCAGGTTTCGGATATCGAGACCGTCATGACGCAGGACCCGGATGTCATCGTCTCCATCCCCACGGACCCGGTGGCCACGGCCTCCGCGTACAAAAAGGCTGCGGCTGCCGGCACAAAGCTCGTCTTCATGGACAACGTCCCCCAGGGTCTGACTCCCGGCACGGACTACGTTTCAGTTGTTTCGGCTGACAACTACGGCAACGGCGTCGTCTCCGCTCACCAGATGGCCAAAGCCCTGGGCGGCAAGGGAAAGATCGGCCTCGTGTTTCACCAAGCCGACTTCTTCGTGACCAAGCAGCGACACGAAGGGTTCAAGGAGACTATCGCCAAGGAATACCCCGACATCCAGATCGTCGAAGAAAAGGGCATCGCGGGCCCGGACTTCGCTGGAGACGCACAGGCTGCTGCCAACGCGATGATCAGCAAGTACCCTGACCTGGCCGGCATCTGGGCCGTGTGGGACGTCCCGGCTGAAGGCGTCATGGCGGCGGCCCGCGCGGCCGGCCGGCAGGACCTGAAAATCGCCACGGAAGACCTCGGCAAGAACGTGGCCATCGCCCTGGCCAAGGACGAACTCGTCGTCGGCCTCGGCGCCCAGGTTCCGTTCGACCAGGGTGTCACCGAAGCCCGGCTCGCGGCAGGAGCACTTCTCGGCAAGCAAGCACCTCCGTACGTGGCCCTGAGCGCCCTCCCTGTTGACCACTCGAACGTCCTTGAAGCCTGGAAGCAGGTCTACCACGAGGACGCTCCCAAGGACATCCAGGACTCCTACAAGAAGTAGCCAGATCCTACGGTGCGGGGGCCCAGGCCCCCGCACCGCGCCGAAAGGGCGGGAAATGAACACCGCAGACAATGTCGTCGAGATGCGCTCGATATCCAAGGCCTTCAACGGCGTGTCCGTTCTGAAGGATGTCGGCTTCGATGTCCGCAAGGGCGAGGTCCACGCACTGGCCGGGGGCAACGGGGCCGGCAAGTCCACCCTCATGAAGATCCTCCAGGGCGTCTACCAGACGGATGCCGGAGAAATCCTCATTGGCGGCAAACCGGCCGCCATCAACTCGATCCAGGATGCGAAGTCCGCCGGAATCGGGATGGTTTTCCAGGAATTCAGCCTCGTACCCAGCCTTACCGTTGCCCAGAACATCTTCCTTGGCGCAGAGCCGCTCGGCCGGGGCGGCCTCATCGATGACCGCGCCGCGGTGCGACGGGCCAAGGAAGTCTTCGCCGAGATGGAGGTCGACGTCGACGCCGGCGCCCAGGTCTCGCGGCTTGGCACCGCCTATTGGCAGCTGACCGAGATCGCCAAAGCCCTCGCGCAGAACGCACAAGTGCTGATCATGGATGAGCCCACGGCAAGTTTGGCCCGGCACGAGTCCGAGGCGCTCTTCGAATTGATCGACCGCCTCAAGCAGCGCGGAATCTCCATCATCTACATCTCCCACCGCATGGATGAGGTGTACAGGTTGGCGGACCGGATCACCATCCTGCGCGATGGAAGGCACCTCTTCACCGAGCCACTGACGGAGGTCACTCCCGAACAAATCGTCGAAGGAATCGTGGGCAAGAAGGTCGAGGGCCAACTTTCCTATCGGGCGCGGAACGATGTGGGCACCGACGTCGAGCCACTGTTGGAAGTGCGCGGGCTGAACGCGGGCCTACGGGTCCGGGACGTTTCTTTCGCACTGCGGCCCGGCGAAATCCTCGGCCTGGCCGGGCTCATGGGCAGCGGGCGGACAGAACTCGCGCGGGCACTTTTCGGCATCGACAAACTGGACAGCGGGCAGGTCCTCATCCGGGGCAGGAAAGTTACCCTGGCATCTCCGCAGCAGGCCATCAACGCCGGTATCGCCCTTGTCCCGGAGGATCGCAGGGCCCAAGGCCTCGTCCTGGAACACTCGGTCCAGGACAACCTGCTGCTGCCGCTCCTGAAGCACATTCAGCGTGGCCCCCTTCTTGATGGCGCCAAGGGCAACGAGTTGTCCGCGTCGCTGATCAGGAGGTTCGCAGTCAAGGTCGCCCACCCCCACCGGCCCGTGCGGCTGCTCTCGGGCGGCAACCAACAAAAGGTGGTCATCGCCAAGTGGCTGGGCACCGATCCCGACATCCTGATCCTCGATGAGCCGACGGCCGGCGTCGACATTGGCACCAAGAGCGAAATCCTGGACATGATCCGCAAACTGGCAAGCGATGGCAAAGCCATCATCGTCATCTCCTCCGAGTATCCCGAACTACTCGCGGTCAGCGACCGCGTCCTCGTCCTCAAGGACGGCTCCATCATCCGCGACATCCCCCGCAGCGACATTGCTGACGAGGAATATCTACAACTTGCAGTCCAGGGAGTCTGAACAGTGAGCAAGACAAACACCATCGCGCCACGGGACACCGGGGCACCCCGCAACGTCGGCACCATCCTGAAGGACCTCGACTGGCGGCGCTACGTCATTTACATCGGCTTCGTCGTCGTCTTCCTGATCTTCGCGGTCCTGCTGCGCGACCAGGGATTCATGTCACCGAACAACCTGCTGAACATCTTCCGGCAGACGGCCACCATCACCGTCATCGCAGTGGGCATGACGTACGTCATCGCCTGCGCCGAGATCGACCTGAGCGTGGGATCCGTCGCCGGCCTCTCCAGCGTCTGCACCGCTATGGCCCTGTCCCAATGGGGCCTGGTCCCTGGCATACTTGCCGGCCTGGCCGTGGGCCTCGTGGTCGGATCGGTCAACGGCGCACTGGTCAGCCTCCTGGGCATCCCTTCCTTCCTCGTGACACTCGGCATGCTCGGCATTGCCGTGGGCGTCGCGCAGTGGATCACCGCCTCAGCGCCCCAGCCCATCCTGGACGACACCTTCAACACGGTGTTCGGATCCGGGAACTTCGGACCCATTCCGGGCCTTGTGGTGTGGAGCGGCATCTTCGTAGCCATCGGCGCCGTCGTGCTGAACCGGACCAAATTCGGCCGGCAGGTCCTGGCAACGGGTGGCAACCGCAACGCCTCCGAATTCACTGGCATCAATACAAAGCGCATCAAGTTCCAGGTGCTGCTGATCTCCGGCATGGTTGCCAGTGTTGCCGGAATGCTCTACGCCGGCCGCCTCCAGTCCGGACGGTTCCAGTGGGGCGCCGGTGACGAACTCTCAGCCATCGCTGCGGTCATCCTCGGCGGGACCAGCCTCTTCGGCGGATTCGGCTCCATCATCGGAACCCTTTTCGGCGCCCTGTTGATCGGCCTGATCAACAACGGACTGATCCTTGCAGGCCTCGACAGCAGCCAGCAGCAAGTAGTGCGCGGAGCCATCATCATCCTTGCAGTCGCCCTCGCCCGGAAGAAGTGACAGTCCATGGCCTCCACACCACGTGCCGGGATTATCGGCACAGGATTCATGGGCACAGTCCACTCCCATGCCGTCCGGGCCGCAGGAAGCACGGTCAGTGCAGTAGCCGGGAGTAGTTTGGCCAGCGCCGAGGCCGCTGTGGCCCGATTGGGTGCACAGGCCGCGGCCGGCTCCCCCGAAGCCCTGATTGCCCGCGATGACGTGGACGTCGTCCACATCTGCACCCCAAACGCCACCCATGCGGGCCTTGCACGCTTGGCCATCGCCGCCGGCAAGGCCGTCATCTGCGAGAAACCCCTGGCCACCACCATTGAGGACGCCAAGGAACTGACGGACCTTGCAGAACAGGCAAATGTGGTCACCGCCGTGCCCTTCGTCTACAGGTTCTATCCGGCAGTCCGGGAGGCCCGCGAGCGCATCCACAACGGGGAGGCAGGCCGACTCTGGCTGCTGCACGGATCCTATCTGCAGGACTGGCTGGCAGGTGCAGCGGCAACAAACTGGCGGGTCGACTCCAAGCTCGGAGGAGCGTCCAGGGCCTTCGGTGACATCGGAGTGCACTGGTGCGACCTGATGGAGTTCACCACGGGACACCGCATCTCCAGGATCATGGCTAGTACCAGCCGGGCCCATGAACAACGCGAAAGCCTTGGCCAGTTGTCCCCGGTATCAACTGAGGACGGGGCAACACTGCTCTTCGAAACCGACAAGGGGGCCACCGGTTCGTTGGTGGTGAGCCAAGTTAGTCCAGGAAGAAAAAACCGCCTCTGGTTCTCTTTCGATGGAACTGCGGCATCGTTCAGCTTCAACCAGGAAACACCGGACACCCTGCACATCGGACGCGTGGATTCCACTTCGCACATTCCTGTGGGGCCGGAGACCCTTTCCACCCCGGGCGGCGGGCGCTACGCCAAGCTCCCGGCGGGCCACCCCCAGGGGTACCAGGACAGCTTCAACGCTTTCGTCGCTGACACCTATGCAGCTGTCCAAGGACACGAACCCGAGGGCCTGCCCACCTTCCGGGATGGCCTCCGGGCAGCACTCCTCACGGACGCAGTGGTTACCTCCGCGGCACGACAGTCATGGGTGGACGTTCCCACCGGCAACCTCTTCGATTTTCCCAACTCTTCTCCGGCAGTTGAAAGGCAAATGCAATGAAACTCGGTTACTGTTCCATCACCTGGGGCGGGGTCGTCGGACACCCGCAAGGCGTGACCAGCGTCAAGGACCTTTTCTACATGACCCACGGATCCATGCGCGACGCCGTGCGTGACATCGCCGCCGTCGGCTATGAGGGCGTGGAGATGTTCGACGGAAACCTGGCCGAATATGCCGACAAGCCGGAGGAACTCAAAGAGATCCTCAGCAGCAACGGAGTCGTGCTGACGAGTGTCTACACGGGGGCCAACTTCATCTACGCCGACATCCTTCCCGACGAGATGCACCGAATCCACAAGGCCGCAGAACTGGCTGCGAACTTCGGAGCTGAACGGCTGGTGGTTGGCGGCGGCGCGCGCCGGGCTGCTGGAACCACCGAACAGGACTATTACCTGCTGGGCCAGGCGCTGGACCGCGTAGCGGACATCGCGGAGAGCTTCGGCCTGTCCGCGAGCTACCACCCGCACCTCAGCACCATCGTGGAGAGCCCGGACGAGCTGGAAAAGCTCATGCCGCTGACCAGGATCGGGTTCTGCCCCGACACGGCGCACCTTGCGGCAGGCGGGGCGGACCCGGCCGCGGTTATCCGCAAGTACTCCGACAGAATCCAGCATGTCCACCTC
Source organism: Paenarthrobacter nicotinovorans (assembly GCF_021919345.1). Classification (NCBI taxonomy): domain Bacteria; kingdom Bacillati; phylum Actinomycetota; class Actinomycetes; order Micrococcales; family Micrococcaceae; genus Paenarthrobacter; species Paenarthrobacter nicotinovorans. The sequence continues at coordinate 785,084 of NZ_CP089293.1, read as the reverse complement.
AAGGACTTCCAACAAGACCCGTTCAACTTCCTCCCCCTGGGCGAAGGTGAGCTCGATTTCCCGGACATCATCGCTGCGATCCGGGAGAGCGCCTACGACAGCTGGCTCATGGTCGAACTCGACAACTACGACGGCGACCCCGCCGAAGCAGCAAAAATCAGCAAGAAATACCTCGAGACACTCCTCTAAGCAATCCTTACGGAAGGACCTGATCCACATGCAAAACCTCAACGTTGGCCTCATTGGTGGAGGCTTCATGGGCAAGGCCCACTCCTTGGCCTATGCCGCCATGCCCATGTTCTTCTGGCCTGCCCCGGCATTGCCGGTCCGCAAAGTCATCGCCGAGGCGAACCCCGAGCTGGCCGCAGAAGCCGCCAGGCGCTTCGGTTTCGAGAACTCGACCTCGGACTGGCGGTCCATCATCGACGATCCCGACATTCACGTCGTCGACATCGCGACGCCGAACCACCTTCACGCCGAAATCGCCATCGCCGCCGCCGAGGCGGGCAAGCACATCATTTGCGAGAAGCCCCTCGCACGCACCGGAGAAGAGTCCAAGGCCATGTATGACGCCGTCAAGGACAAGGACATCGTCCACATGGTCGCCTTCAACTACCGGCGTACTCCAGCCGTTGCACTGGCAAAGAAGTACATCGAAGAAGGTGCCATTGGCCAGATCCTCAGCTTCCGCGGAACCTATCTCCAGGACTGGAGCGCCGACCCGAACTCGCCGCTGTCATGGCGGTTCCAGAAGTCCATCGCAGGTTCCGGCGCGCTTGGCGATATCGCGACCCACGTCATAGACATGGCGCGGTACCTCGTGGGAGAGTTCAGCGCCGTCAACGCAGTCCTGTCGACGTGGATCCCCGAGCGGCCACTCCAATCCGGCGGGGCCGATGCCCTCGGCACCGTGCGCGGCGGAGAGGGCCCGAAGGGCCCGGTTGACGTCGACGACGAAGTGATGACCATGATCCGTTTCGCAAATGGAGCGGTTGGATCGGTCGAAGCCACACGCAACGCGCACGGCAGGAACAACTACATCACCTTCGAAATCCATGGAACCGAAGGCAGCATCGTCTTCAACTACGAGCGACGCGACGAGCTCCAGGTTTGCTTCGCTTCAGACCAAGCAGACCGTCGCGGGTTCCGGACCATCTACACAGGCCCGGCCCACCCCTACGGTGAGGGGCTGTGGCCCATTCCGGCCCTGGGCATTGGCTACGGAGAGACCAAGATCATCGAGGCCCATGACTTCTTCAAAGCCATCGCCGAAGGCGGAAGCGTTAGCCCCAACTTCGCCGACGGCTACCAAGTCGCCCTCATCGATGACGCGATCGTCGAATCCGCGGCCAAAGAGTCCTGGGTTGAGGTTCCACAAATCACCGCTTGATCCCTTTCGGGAGGGACGGCGAAGTTCCGTCCCTCCCGGCCCCTCCGGCCCATCATCAAGGAAACAAGAATGACCAGCCCAACCCACAAAGAGCCCGCAGAAGTGTGGCTCATGCCGGTATTTATCGCCAAAGCAGGACGCGAAAGCGAGCTGCAAGGAGTCCTCAGCTCACTGCAGACGAACAGCCGCAAGGACCAGGGCTGCCTGGAGTACACCGTTTTCGCCGATGGGCAGCAGCCCGGCACCTTCGTCATGTTTGAAGGCTGGGCAAGTGCCGAGGATCTCGAAGCCCACAACCGGCAACAGCATGTGAAGGACTTTGTGGAAGCGGTAAAGACATTGCTGGAAGTGCCCTTCTCAGTGACCACCCTCGCGCCCATCAGGTGAAACGCCAGGTGCCCCGCCCCCGGAAGGGAGCGGGGCACCTGAGTAAGGCGCGGGGCCTAGGCGAAGTCGGAGACTGCCGGGTCCGGGCCGATACGGCCTTCAGCGCCGCGGTCCAGACTGTTGATGGCCTCGACGTCGGTAGCGTCCAGCGTGACGTCCAGGGCTGCGAAGTTCTCCTGGATGCGGGACTCCGTGACCGACTTGGGGATCACGACGTTGCCGATGGCCAGGTGCCATGCGATGACAACCTGCGCCGGCGTGGCACCATGCTTGGCTGCGATCTCAGCAATCGTGGCGCTCTCCAGGAGCTCGCCACCCTGGCCCAGCGGGGACCATGCCTGCGTGAGGATGCCCTTGGAGGCGTTGAATTCGCGCAATTCGGCCTGGTTGAAGAAGGGGTGCAGTTCAACCTGGTTGATGGCCGGAACGACGCCGGTTTCATCGATGATGTGCTGCAGGCCTTCCTTGGTGAAGTTGGAGACACCAATGGACTTCACCCGTCCGCGCTTCTTGAGCTCGATGAGGGCCTTCCACGTATCGACGTACTTCTCCTGCTTGGGCTGCTGCCAGTGGATGAGGTAGAGGTCCAGGGTTTCCAGGCCAAGGCGGTCGAGTGACTTCTCGAAGGCCTCCAGGGTGGATTCGTAGCCCTGGTCCGCGTTCCACAGCTTGGTGGTGATGAAAATTTCTTCGGCGGAGAGGCCCGAAGAGGCGATGGCACGGCCAACGCCGGCCTCGTTGCCGTAGATCTTTGCGGTATCGATGTGGCGGAACCCGGCGTCGAAAGCCTGGCGTACAACCTTTTCGGCTACATCGTCTTCAACCTGCCATACCCCGTAGCCGAGCTGGGGGATGGTGTTGCCGTCGTTAAAAGTAAGTTCTGGTGACGAAGTCATGGTTGTCATCCTGCCAGCTACCGCCTGGGTCATGGGCCGATTATGACGAAGATCAGCTATCCGCTTAACTTCTTGCATGCAGGGAATAGGGGCGCACGCGTGTAGTTGTCAACGCCTGCCTTATTTCCGGATTACTCCTGATTACTTAGTTTCCGGATCAGGGATTGAGTTGGCGCTCCGCGTCGGCCACCTGCTCGAAGACGGACTCAGCACGGCGCCGCACGGATAATGCACCGACCGGTACAGGACCTACAGCCAGACGCAACATCGCCGCAGCCTCAGCCGTGGTGGCGAGCGAGTTGCCGGCTTTGGACAGCGCCCGGTGCACGCCCGCGAGCGCTCCTGGCACGTCCAGCCCATCGCTGGGCGAGCGCTTTTGCGCCTCTACGCAGATGCTCCGCACCCGTGGGGACAACTCCGCCAGTTCATTGGCGATCTCCACAAGCTCGTTGTAGAGCTGCTCGTCGTCCACGCCTTCAAGGACCTGGTGATAACGGTCCAGCCCGCGATGGAAGCGGTCGTGGGCGCGGCGCCACAGGCCCTTGCCGAGCTCAAGATCGTCCTTCCGTCCCTGCCGGACGGCCCCAAAGAAACCCACCCGCGAACTCAGAGGTACTGGCCCGGGCCGTGGTCGGGATCTTCCGGGCGTCCATTGGAAGCAGCACCCGAAGCCCCGGGCGCAGCAGCCCGCTGCGGTTGCCCGTTTTCACCAATGATGATGCCCGGCGCGATGACCGTACCCGGGGGCAGCTGCCGCAGCTGCATTTGCGCGGCAGCGTGTTCTTTCGCTGCCTGCTGGGCGGCAATGGCTGCCTGGATGCCATGGAACAGCCCTTCCAACCAGCCCACCAGCTGGGCCTGTGCGATGCGAAGCTCAGCGTCCGAGGGGGCCTTGTCCTCGGGAAACGGGAGGCTGATGCGTTCCAACTCGTCAATGAGCTCAGGTGCCAACCCATCTTCGAGCTCCTTGATGGACCGCTCGTGGATCTCGGCGAGGCGACCGCGCGCTGCATCATCAAGCGGGGCGCTCTTGACTTCTTCCAGAAGCTGACGGATCATCGTGCCGATCCGCATCACCTTGGCAGGCTCGTCCACCAGTTCCTGAAGGTTGCTGGGCTTGGGCTTGACGTCGTTCGCTGCCTCGCCCTGCGGGGATTGCCCGCCATTGGGCGCAGCCGCATCCCCGTCCAGCGTGGTTCCTTCCACGGGAGTGTCGTCCGAAGCCTCATCCGTGGGCTGAATGTCGTTCAGATCGCTCATTCGTTCATACTCTCATGTGCTTCCCGTGAACCTCCGGCCACAGCCGGATTTTGGACTTCGTTCGTAGCGAAACTACAGCTCAGCAGCAGCGGCCTTGGGGATTGCTGTCCTGCCGGTCCATCCGGTCCCGCCAAAACTCGCGTTCGGTCATGGCGGGACCGGCGTGGCCGGAGGCGGTGAAGTGCTCAAGGTATTTCGTGTACGCGTCAGCGCCCATAAGCGAACCCATGTATGCGGCAAAGCCACGAAAGCCCCTGGTGACCGCGTTCATCAGTGATGCCCCGCCTTGTGGGTGCGCTTGTCAGCAGGCAACGCGTTCCATTCGGCGAGCAGCGCTTTCTCAGCCGGGGTGGGAAGGAGCCCTGCAGGAGCAAACACCTTGGACGGCACGGCAGGATCTTCATGATCCTGTCCCCCACCGGCCCGGATGGCCTTGACGGTGGCGATCAGGGCCGTGAGGATCACGATGATGCTCAAGACCACAAAGATCACCGACAACCATCCCTGAATGGCCGTATTCCGGACGACAGCTTCCATGGCCGCGACGCTCTTGGCCGTGCCGAACTCCGTCTTGCCATCGGCAAGTGCCTTGGAGAACGCCTGGTTGTTGGCGAAATAGCCTACGGCCGGTACCGGGGAGAAGATCTTGTGGAAGCTGGCAGTGATGGTGACGACAGCCGCGAAAGCCAGCGGGACGGCCACGATCCACAGCCACTTGAACGTGCCCCGCTTGGCCACGATGGCCAAGCACACCGCCAGGGCGATGGCTGCCAGCAGTTGGTTGGCGATGCCGAACAGCGGGAACAGCGTATTGATGCCGCCCAGCGGATCCGTCACACCCATCAACAGCACAGCGCCCCAGGCACCCACCATGATGGCCGTGCAGAGCCAGGCACCGGGGCGCCATGAAGCTCCCTTGAACTTGGGAACAAAGTTGCCGATGGAATCCTGCAGCATGAACCGGGCAACGCGGGTTCCGGCGTCCACGGCGGTAAGGATGAAGAGCGCCTCGAACATGATGGCGAAGTGGTACCAGAACGCCATCATGGCGGGCCCGCCGATGAACTGCTGCATGATGTGCGCCAAGCCAACTGCCAGCGTCGGGGCACCGCCGGAGCGGGAGATGATGCTTTCCTCGCCCACGTCCTTGGCCGTCTGGGCCAGCACGTCCGGGGTGATGTTCACGTTGGCCAGGCCCAGGCTGTTCACCCAGGTGGCGGCTGACTCCACCGTGCCGCCGGTCAGTGCCAGGGGCGCGTTCATGGCGAAGTAGATGCCGCGGTCAATCGAGATTGCAGCCACGAGCGCCATGATGGCCACGAACGACTCCATCAGCATGCCGCCGTACCCGATGAAACGGGTCTGGCGTTCCTTCTCGATCAACTTGGGGGTGGTCCCCGAGGAAATGAGGGCGTGGAAACCGGACAAGGCACCACAGGCAATCGTGACGAACAGGAACGGGAACAGCGCGCCGGAGAACACCGGGCCGTTCTCGCGGCCCGCGAACTCGCTGAAGGCAGGGACGGTGATTTCCGGCCGCACAACGATGATGGCGAGGGCCAGCATCACGATCACGCCGATTTTCATGAACGTGGAAAGGTAGTCGCGCGGCGCGAGCAGCAGCCACACGGGCAGGATCGCGGCAATGAATCCGTAGATGATCAGGCCCCAGGCGATGGTCACCTTGTCCAGGTGGAAGAATGCCGCACCCCACTCGGTACCAGCCACAGCACCGCCGCCGATGATGGCCGCCATGAGCAGCACGAAACCAATGATGGAAACCTCCATCACCTTGCCGGGCCGGATGAACCGAAGGTACACGCCCATGAACAGCGCAATCGGGATGGTCATTCCAACGGAGAAGACGCCCCACGGGCTCTCACCCAGGGCATTGACCACTACCAGCGCAAGGATGGCCACGATGATGATCATGATCAGCAACGTTGCGATCAAGGCCGCTGTACCGCCAATGACTCCCAGTTCCTCACGGGCCATCTGGCCCAGGGACCGGCCGCCTCGACGCATCGAGAAGAACATCACCAGATAGTCCTGCACGGCACCGGCAAACACGACGCCAATGATGATCCAGATGGTGCCTGGAAGGTAACCCATCTGCGCCGCGATGACCGGGCCCACCAAGGGGCCTGCACCGGCGATCGCCGCGAAGTGGTGCCCGAACAGGACGTTCCGGTCCGTGCGGACGTAGTCCTTGCCGTCGGCCTTATACTCGGCGGGCGTAGCCCTGCGGTCATCCGGCTTCAGCAGGTAGCGTTCAATGACCTTCGAATAGAAGCGGTAGCCGATGAGGTAGGTACAGACTGCGGCGAAGACAAACCAGATGGCATTCACCGTCTCGCCGCGAACCAGGGCGAGCATGAACCACGCCACTGCACCGAGCAGCGAAATCGCCACCCAAAGACCGATTTTCGCCGGAGTCCATTTGCGTTCCTCGGCGTCCCGGGCGGAATGGTCCACCGCGGGTGCAGGCAGCGTAGGATCAAGTCCTTCCATGAGTCCGGTCTGGTCAGGATTCTTGCCCATATCTCCTCCTTGAGAACTGCTGCGCTGCCTTGGCTCGGACGTGCGTCACGGGCAAGTTAGCAATAAGGTTCCCCGGGAAGTGGCCGTACCCACCGCCGGATCCGTTGGCTGCGCTGAGCGGTAGCCTGCCTGCGGCAAACGGTGGGCCCGATATGCAGTTAGCTGGCACCAGCGGTGCTTGGCCCGCCCTTGCCCAGGCTCTGCACCATGCGGGCTTCGCACAGGTCCAGCCACCGGACTTCGGCCTCTGCCTGGAACACCAGGGAATCGAGCACCAGCAGGAACGCCGTGTCTGCTGAGCGCTGGTTGGCCGAGACCGCTTTGCGCGCCTGGGTGTGCTCCTGCAGCGCCTTGACGGAAACTTCACGCTGGGACTGGATCACCGCAGCGGCATCCACCCCGGGCATGGTCACGGCGAGCGCCAGTTTGATGGCGATCTCGTTCCGCGGCGGATTTCCCCGGTCGACAGCCCCGGAAAACCACGCCGCGACTTCCTCGACCCCAGCGTCAGTGATGCTGTAGATGACGTGCCCGCCGCCGTCGTCGCCGTCCTTGCTGACCAGGCCGTCGCGCTCAAGCCGGTCCAGGGTGGTGTAAACCTGGCCGATGTTCAGCGGCCAGGCGGCGCCGGTCCGGTCCTCGAATTCGACACGCAACTCATAGCCATACCTGGGCTGGTCCTGGAGCAGGGCCAGAAGGCTGTGCCGGATGGACATGGAGCTCCTTGCTGCGGGTTGGCTGGAATGTCAGAGGAGCAAGAGGACCTTGCCCACGTGCTCCCCCGAGTCGAAGTACTCATGCGCTTCGCGGACCTGGTCCAGCGGAAAAGTCTTGGCGACGAGCGGCGTGATGCGACCGTCGGTGACCATGGGCCACACGGACTCGCGCACCGCCGTCATGATGATGCCTTTTTCGGCAACCGAACGGGGCCGGAGGGCTGTGCCGATCACGGCTGCACGCTTGCTGAGGAGCTGGCCCAGGTTGATCTCCGCCTTGGCGCCGCCCTGCAGCCCGATGATGATGAGCCTGCCGTACTCAGCGAGCGCGTCGACGTTCTGCTGGAGGTACTTGGCACCCACAACGTCGAGGATAACGTCCGCGCCTTTGCCGCCGTTTTGTGCCTTGAGGCTTTCAACGAAGTCTTCTTCGGTGTAGTTGATGGCGATGTCGGCCCCGAGGAACGCCTTGGCCGTGCCGACTTTTTCATCCGACCCCGCCGTTGCAGCAACTGTGGCACCGTAGGCTTTCGCGAGCTGGATGGCCATGGTGCCGATTCCGCCGGTGGCGCCGTGGATGAGCACCGTCTCGCCGGGTTGCAGCTGGGCCGTCATGATGAGGTTCGAGTACACGGTCGCGGCAACCTCGGGCAGGGCAGCTGCGGTGATCAGGTCCACGCCTTCAGGAACGCGGAGTACCTGTTCGGCAGGAACCGCCACCTGTTGGGCGTAGCCGCCGCCGGAAAGCAGCGCCACTACCTTGTCCCCCAGGGAGAAGGCCTTGGTAACGCCGGGGCCGAAGGCGGAGATCCGACCGGAAACCTCGAGTCCGGGGATTTCCGATGCCCCGGGCGGCGGTGGATAGAAGCCGCGGCGCTGCTGGACGTCCGCACGATTCAGGCCCGCAGCAACGACGTCGATCAGTACCTCGCCATCGCCCGGCACCGGGGAGGGGACCTCGCGGACCTCGAGGACTTCGGGCCCGCCCGGCTCTGGGATAAAGACGGCTTTCATGACGAACTCCCGGTTTCTTGCTTGTCCGCCGGCCCCGGGACGGGGACTGGTGGACGTGATGTTTTGGAACAGCCAACTCCCTATGAAACACTACTAGGCGAGGAAGGTTGTCCGAGCGGCCTAAGGAGCTGGTCTTGAAAACCAGTGTGCGGTAACCCCGTACCAAGGGTTCAAATCCCTTACCTTCCGCCAACGAATGCCCCGGGTTCTTCAACCCGGGGCATTTTTGTTGCTTCCGCTACCTGCTCGCCACCCCGCTCCGGGAACCGTCTTCCGGCAGATCATTGAAAGTGTCAGACCCCCGGCATAGTGTTCTGACTGTCTCCAAACAACCGACATCAGACGCGGTTTTCATCGCGGAACAACAACAGGAGCCTCACCTATGCCAACCCCTGACATCGCTCCGGGAGCACCTTGCTGGATCGACCTGATGACCTCCGATACCGAACAGGCGAAGTCTTTCTACGGCACCCTCTTCGGTTGGACGTTCGAGACCGGCGACCAGGAGAAGTACGGCGGCTACATCACAGCGTCCAAGGACGGCCGGATGGTTGCAGGGATCATGCAGAAGCAGGAGGACATGGGAGCCATGCCGGATGTGTGGTCCACTTACCTGCGCACCGATGACATCAAAGCAACCACGGAAGCCGCAGCTGCCAACGGCGGCCAGGTGTACCTGGAACCGATGGAGGTTCCCGAGCAAGGCAGCATGGCCATGTACGGTGACTCTTCGGGTGCCTCGATCGGTGCTTGGCAATTCGGGGAGATGAAGGGCTATGAGATCGCAGCCGAGGCCGGCGCTCCAGCTTGGCATGAGCTCCTCTCCAAGGACTACGACTCCGCGGTCGCCTTTTACCAGAAGGTGTTCGGCTGGGAAACGGACGTCATGAGCGACACCCCTGAGTTCCGGTACACCACCCTCGGCTCGGGAGACAACGCACAGGCCGGCATCATGGATGCCTCCGGCTTCCTCCCCCCGCAGGTCCCTTCCATGTGGAGCGTGTACTTCGCGGTGGCGGACACCGATGCCACCGTTGAGCAGGCTGCGGCCTTGGGCGCCACCGTCATGGAACCCGCCGAAGAGACGCCCTTCGGCCGCCTGGCAACGTTGTCCGATCCCACGGGTGCAGTCTTCAAGGTGATCCAGGAGCAGGGCCAGACGGCCTAGACTATGAAAATTCGGGTCCGGCCGGTCTGCCTCCTACCCAGGGGCAGTCCGGCCGGAGCCTCTCATCGTCGGCCTTGGGGGATCGACCGGCGTGGGAATACCTTGTTGGGTCCCTCATCGTTGACCACAGGGCCTTTCCGATCAGGAATCCTGTGCTCCTTCTGGAATGAGGACCAGAATGCTCCACCTTTCAAAGACCCTCAGGGCTGCTGCCGTGCTGACCATGGCATCGCTGGCACTGGCGGGATGTTCGCTCATCAGCAGCGGGGACGCCAAGCGGGATGAATCCGGCAAAGCAACGGAATCGTCCAAAGCAGACGCCTTCAAAGTGAAACTGGGCGACTGCATCGCCAACCCTGATACCCAGGAAGTCGTGGACGTCACCATCATTCCGTGCGACCAGAGCCACGACCTCGAGGCCTACGCCGTCACCAAAATGGACACGTCCGCGTTCCCCGGTGACACCGAAGTGGGCACCAAGGCAGAGGAGTTCTGCGGTGCCCAGTTCGCAACTTTCGTAGGCGTACCCTTCGAAGAGTCCGCCCTGGATGTCACTTTCCTCCACCCCACCAGCGATTCCTGGAAGACCGGCGATCGTGAGATCGTCTGCCTGATCGGCGCTGCTGCTGGAGCCGCAACCACCGGAACCCTCAAGGGCGCGGCCAAGTAGGAGCCTCGGTGGCCGGGAGAACCTTCCGGCCACCGATGCGCCACCTCCCATTCATCCGTTCGTGTTCAGCTATGCCCGAGGCAGCTTTACCCCGGAGTAACTTCCGGGCATATCGCCCACTTCACAAGACAGCGGGCGTCGTCCACAGGGCCCCACAGGGCTCCCTAATGAAAGTTAGAGCGGATGCAACATCAATATTGGAAATCAGCTGCGGGAACGGTCCTGTCAGTCGGGTTGCTTGCAGCCCCGCTGACGGCGGCACCCGCCTTCGCGGCGGACGATCCGGCAGCACCCACCGGCACTTCGCCTGTGGTAATCAATGAGGCGTACCTCAGCGGCGGCAGTACGGGCGCCGCCTTCAAGAACAAGTTCGTGGAGCTCTACAACTCCTCGGACACTCCCGTCAGCCTGGCCGGATGGTCCCTGCAGTACAGATCAGCCACCGCCACTACGGCACCTACCGGCATCACTCCCTTGACGGGCAGCATCCCGGCCAAGGGCTACTACCTGGTTCAGGGAGCCACGAACAACGGCAGTTCCACGGCCCCGAACCTCCCCACGCCCGATGTGCAGGCAACCGGCACTCTGAATCCCAGTGGCACCACGGGAACCCTGGTCCTGGCCAAGCAAGCCAACGCGGTCTCACCGCTCCCTGCCGGCTCGGTCACCGGAAACCCCGCCATTGCCGACCTCCTTGGCTACGGCACCTCCAACACCTTCGAGACCGCCGCAGCCAGCGCACCTGCCGGCAACGCAGACGTCAAGAGCCTGAATCGAACCAACGGTGCGGACACCGACTCCAACGCCGCCGATTTCAGCCTCAGCACCACCATCACCCCGACAGGTTCCAACGGCGGAACCCCGCCCACGGACCCCGGTCCGCAGCCCGGCGTCAAGACCATCGCAGAGATCCAAGGCACCGGCACGGCAAGCCCGTTCGTAGGCAGCACCGTCACGACGCGCGGCAAGGTCACGGCCGTCTACGCAACCGGCGGATTCAACGGCTACTACGTCCAGACCCCCGGAACCGGCGGCGACGCCGGCGGGGCGGCCAGGACGGCGTCGGACGCTTTGTTCGTCTACTCGCCTACGACGGCGGCAACGGTACAGCCGGGTGACTACCTGGAACTCACCGGAGCCGTGAGCGAATTCGCCAACCAGACCCAGATCACGGTCGAAGCCGCAGGCTTGAAGAAGCTCAGTGAGGCAGCGCCCGAGGTCAAGTCCACCCCGTTCTCCCTGCCGGCCAATGAAGCCGCCCGTGAGAGCCTGGAGGGCATGCTCGTCGCTCCGCAGGGCGAGTTCACCGTCACGGACAACTACTCCCTCAACCAGTACGGCGAGGTCGGCTTGGCGGCCGGCACATCACCACTGGTGCAGCCGACGGCAGTGGCCACTTACGGTTCGCCGGAGTACGCCGCTGTGGTTGCCGACAACGCCCTGCGGGCCATCAAGCTCGACGACGGCGCGTCCACGAACTTCCTCAAGGACGCCACCACCAAGGCACAACAACTGCCGTACCTGAGCACCTCTGATCCCGTGCGGGTCGGATCGCCGGCACAGTTCCGCACCGACGTGATCCTGGGCTACGGCAACAACTCCTGGAAATTCCAGCCGCTGGCCGCGCTGACCCCGGCCAACGCGGACTCAGTCCAGCCTGCGTCGTTCACCTCCACCCGGCCCGACGGTCCGGCCAACGTTGGTGGAAACCTTAAACTGGCGTCCTTCAACGTGCTCAATTACTTCCCCACCACCGGGGACCAGCTGAGCGGCTGCGTCTTCTACACCGACCGCGAGGGCAACCCGATTACGGTCAAGGAAGGCTGCAACGCCCGCGGAGCCGCCAACGCGGAGAACTTCGAGCGCCAGCAGGCCAAGATCGTAGCAGCCATCACCAAGTCCGGCGCGGACGTCATATCCCTTGAAGAGATCGAGAACTCGGCACAGTTCGGCAAGAACCGCGACGATGCCCTGTCCAAGCTGGTTGACGCGCTCAACGTCAAGACTCCGGGTGTTTGGGACTACGTGCGGACTCCGGCCAACGCTCCCCCGCTGAGCGATGAGGACATGATCCGCACCGCGTTCATCTACAAGAAGGCCGCTGCCGAGCCCGTGGGCGAGTCCATCATCCACAACGACACCGTGGCCTTCGCAAGCGCCCGCAAACCGCTGGCACAGGTGTTCAAGCCGGTGGGCGCTGCCGACGACAAGAAGTTCATAGCAATCGTGAACCACTTCAAGTCCAAGGGTTCCGCGGCCACCCCGGACGATACCGACAAGGGCCAGGGTGCCTCCAATATCGCCCGCACCAAGCAGGCCGAATCGTTGCTCGCATTCTCCAAGGACCTGCAGGCTTCCAAGGGCACGGACAAGGTCTTCCTCATCGGTGACTTCAACGCCTACGCCAAGGAAGATCCCATCAACGTCCTGACGGGCGCCGGCTACACCGACCTTGAGGCCGGCACCGGCAAACACTCCTACCTGTTCGGTGGCATGGTGGGTTCGCTCGACCACATCCTTGCTTCCCCGGCGGCTGCGGAAAAAGTCACCGGGACCGACATCTGGAACATCAACTCCGTAGAGTCCGTCGCGCTGGAATACAGCAGGTATAACAACAACGTGACCAACTACTACGCCGCGGACGAATTCCGGGCCAGCGACCATGACCCCGTGGTGGTTGGACTGAACCTGACTCCCGACGCACCGGCCACCGTTGACCTGCAGTTCCTGGGCATCAACGACTTCCACGGCCGCATCGACACCAACACCGTGCTCTTCGCAGGAACCGTGGAGAAACTCCGTGCCGCTGCAGCACCGGGCGCAACGGCGTTCATCTCCGCTGGTGACAACATCGGCGCTTCCTTGTTCGCGTCGTCAGTGGCGAAGGACCAGCCCACGATCGACGTCCTCAACGCGCTGGAGCTGCAGGCTTCCGCTGTGGGCAACCACGAGTTCGACGGCGGTTGGCAGGACTTGCGCGAGCGAGTCATCGCCGGAGGGACCAACGCGAAGTTCGCCTACTTGGGTGCGAACGTCTACCAGAAGGGCACCACCACCCCGGTCCTCCCGGAGTACAAGGTACTGGACATGAACGGGATGCGCGTGGCCGTGATCGGCACCGTCACCCAGGAAGTTCCCTCCTTGGTAACTCCGGCCGGAATTGCCGATCTTGAGTTCGGGGACCCCGTGGAAGCCATCAACCGCGTGGCGGCAAAAATCAAGGCTGAGAACCTGGCAGACCTGATCATTGTGGAGAACCACGACGGCGCCGCTTCCGGCACGCCCGAAGGCGCCACTTTGGAACAGGAAGTCGCAGCAGGCGGACCGTTCGCCAAACTGGTCAACGAAACCACTCCTGACGTCGCTGCCATCTTCACCGGCCACACGCACAAGGAGTATGCCTGGGACGCACCGGTCCTGGACGCCAACGGCCAGCCCACAGGCAAGACCCGGCCGATCGTGCAGACCGGCAACTACGGCGAAAACGTGGGCAGCGTGACGCTTACGGTAGACACCGCAAGCAAGTCCGTCACCGCCTACAAGGCCGCTGTGGTGGACCGGACGACCGATACCGCCGAGAGCCTCGTGGCCAGCTACCCGCGGGTGGCGGCAGTGAAGACCATCGTGGACAAGGCCCTTGCCCAGGCTGCCGAGATCGGCAACCAGCCGGTGGGTGCAGTGACCGCTGATATCACCACCGCTTTCACCCCGGACCCCGCCGGCGGGGCTCCCAAGCGTGACGACCGCGCGAGCGAGTCCACGCTGGGAAACCTGGTGGCGGACTCACTGGTGGACACGCTCAAGGCGCCTGAACTGGGCTCGGCGGAGATCGGCGTCGTAAATCCCGGCGGCCTGCGCAACGAGCTCTATTACGCACCGGACGGCACCATCACCTACGCCGAGGCCAACGCGGTGTTGCCGTTCGTGAACAACCTCTGGACTACGTCCCTGACCGGCACGCAGTTCAAGACACTTCTTGAACAGCAGTGGCAGACCAACCCGGACGGCACTGTTCCCAGCCGCCCGTACCAGCAGCTGGGTCTGTCCAAGAACGTCAACTACACCTATGACGCCGCCCGCCCTGCAGGTGACCGCATCACCGGCATCTGGGTAAACGGCGCCGTGATCGACCCCGCCAAGCTGTACAGGATCGGCACCTTCAGCTTCCTGGCAACCGGCGGTGACAACTTCCGGGTCTTCAAGGAGGGCAGCAACACCAAGGACACCGGCCTGGTGGACCGTGATGCGTGGATCAAGTACCTGCGCGAACACAACCCGGTGTCCCCGGACTTCGGGCGCCGTTCGGTTGCCGTCGCCAACTCGACGGCGGCCCAGGTGAAGGCCGGTGAGCCCATCACCCTGGCTGTTTCCAAGCTGAACCTGACGTCGATCGGCAGCCCGGCCAACGCCTCGCTGAACGCCGTCTTCGTGGACAGCAAGGGCGCCGCTGTGGCGCTCGGTTCCGTGCCGGTGACGGCAGGCGCGGCAACGGTGAACCTCAAGGTTCCCGCGGCGGCAGCTGCAGGTACCGGCACCCTGGTGCTGACCGCCGTCGAAAGTGGAACGGTGGTGAAGGCTCTGATCACTGTGGCGGACAGCGGACCGCAACCGCCCCAGTGCACCCCACCCACCAAGCCGTCCAAGTGGTACGACATCGCGGGCTGGCTGCGGTATGCCTTCGCCTGGTTGGACTACCAGAAGTGCTTGAGGGGCTGACCACTCCCGGCAAAAGCAACATAAGCAGGGCCCTCCACGCAGCCAGCGTGAAGGGCCCTGCTTTTGCGTTCGGGAAGCCTACTTGGTGGCCGGCTCCGGCTCGGCCGTCCTCTCAGCATCCCGCTGCAATTCAGCCTGGAACTCCGCGTAGCGTGCCAGATGCGCGGGCCGGCGCCGAAGGATGATCCACGCGACCCCCAGAATCACAAACCACACGGGGGTGGCGAGCAAGGCAATCAGGGTGTCCGGCTGGGTGGTAAGGGCCCACAGCACGAAAGCGAAGAACGCGAACACCACCCAAACCATCACCACGCCACCGGGCATCTTGAACGCTGACGACTCGTGCAGGTGTGGCCGGCGCTTCCTGAAGGCAAGGTAGCTGGCCAGGATGATCGACCAAACGAACACGAAGCACACCGCGGACACTGTGGTCACCATGTCGAAGGCCTTGCCAACGTCCTGGCCGGCGTACATGAGCACGACGCCGGACAGCAGCAGGACGCAGGACAGGAACAGGGCGTTGCGGGGTACTTTGCGTCCGGAGAGGGCGCCAAACACCTTGGGCGCGTCGCCCTCCTGGGCGAGACCAAACACCATGCGGGACGTGGAATAGATGCCGGAGTTGGCAGAGGACATGGCCGATGTCAGCACCACGAGGTTGACGATGGTGGCCGCTGCGCCGAGGCCTGCCAGGGAAAACATCGCGATAAACGGGCTGTGGCCGGCGGCGAACTGCGTCCACGGTGTGACGGACATGAGGATGATGAGGGCACCGACGTAGAACAGCAGAACCCGGATGGGGATCGAGTTGATGGCCTTGGGGAGGTTCTTCTCCGGGTCCTTGGCTTCGGCAGCGGTGGTGCCCACCAGTTCGATGCCCACGAACGCGAACACGGCGATCTGGAAACCGGCCACGAAGCCCATGAACTCGTTCGGGAAGAAGCCGCCATGGCTCCACAGGTTGGAGAAACCGGCCGGACCGGCGTCGGACTCGAAGCCGCTGAAGATCATGAACAGGCCAACAATGATGAGCGCAGCGATGGCCACGATCTTGATGAGCGCGAACCAGAACTCCGTCTCACCGAAGGCCTTCACGGTGGCCAGGTTCAGGAGCAGGAGAATGCCGATGGTGATGAGTCCCGGAACCCACAAGGGCAGGGAAGGCCACAATTCCTTGGAGTAGCCGGCGATGGCGATCACGTCGGCGATCCCGGTAATGACCCAGCAGAACCAGTAGGTCCAGCCGGTGAAGAACCCGGCCCAAGGGCCCAGGAGGTCAGCGGCGAAATCGCTGAAGGACTTGTAGTTCAGGTTGCTGAGGAGCAGTTCGCCCATGGCACGCATGACGAAGAACAGCATGAAGCCGATGATCATGTACACAAAAATGACGGATGGGCCGGCTGCGGAAATGGTCTTTCCCGAGCCCATGAAAAGGCCGGTGCCAATCGCTCCACCGATGGCTATGAGCTGGATGTGGCGGTTGCTGAGCTGGCGTTCGAGATGGGGTGAACCGGCACTCGCGGAAGGATGAATCGTCAAAGGAACTCCGTCGTTCAGGCGGCACAAGGTGCCGCATTGATTCGGGTTCCTCCCCGCTCTGTACGTGGACCTGAGAGTTTCCGCGGGCATGGGCCTGCTTGCACCTTCGGTGAGTCCGGTATGGCCGGACTGCTTTCCAGAGTTGCCTCGCCGCGGCGGTACATGGGCCTGAGAGATTCCTGGGGAGGGTTTGCTCCTACGGCGCCTGACGGGATGTACCGGCAGGACTCTCCCGCCGCAGATCAAAAGCGCGCACACCCTTGCGGGTGATGCAGCTCACACAGTAACGAAGGCTGGCAGGCAACGCAAGCCTGTGACGGCTAGAGGCCCAGGATGCTGCGGGCGATCTCGTCAGCGTCCCGCAAGGTCCGCTGGCCGCTGGCATAGGCCCGCCCGGAGCGGGGACGGGCTTCGGCGGCAATGGCATTGCCCCACTGCGACGCGGACAACTGCAAGCCCAGAACGTACATGTTTTCCGTGATGGATCCGTTGGCGGCAAGGGGACGGTAAGGGTGCGGCTCAACGTCCAGGCCGGTGGTTTGCATGGGCGTCCCCTCCACACTCATCATGATCTTGGTCCGCACCAGGCCGTCGGCCATGAGCTGCTCGAGCAGCGGAGAAATGTTGATGCCCACCCTGTTGGCGGGTGACATCGCTTCGATCAGGGTGCGTGCTTCAGCGGGCCCCTCGTGGACCCAGGGTGACGCCGCCCGGAACACTTTTGCGCCACGATCGACGCTGAACTTGGGGTCCGGTCCCACAAAACTCACGACGCCGGCACGCGCCAAGGCGGCCAGCTGCTCCGAACGCAGCGCAGGAGGTCCGCTGGCCAACCCTTCGACAAACGACTCGAACCAGCCGCGCAGCCCTGCCAGCCAGGACTCGTCGGTGATGCCGCCGTCGGCTACAACGGTCTTGAGGATGGCACGGCCGGTGTGGAGCGCGCCGATGGCCATCTTCACGGGGTCCGATTCGCCCAGCGCCGAACGCCGCGCGTCGTCGTCCAGGTACGCGGTGATCGCAGCATCCAGGTCACGCCGTGACGCGAACGTCCGGCCCGCCAACGGCGCCGCGAGCCCGCGCAGGTTCAAACGCCGTGATGCCACCACATGCTTTTCAACCAGGACCTCCACGTCGCTTTCCCAGTTTGCCGTGGTGTGGGCATGCGGTTGGAGCGCGTCTTCGAGGTCGGCCAGGAACTGCGCCGGGTCCTTGATCGCGGCCGGCTGGGACCGGGCCAGCGTCGAATAATAGGCCCACAGCGCGTCCCGGTGCAGCAAGGGCCACAGGTCATGGTCGAAGCCGGGCTGGATGCCTGCGGCCCGGAACCGGTCCACTGCGTCCTCGGTCAGGTAGCGCATGGTGATGCTGCGCGGGTAATAGCCCTCCAAACCGGCTTTGGCCCGGTACGGCGTTCCCCTGCGTGACGCGGCGATGATCCTGGGCTCCCGGCCCGAGGCCCGGTACTCCAACACCCCGGCACCGGGCGCTCCGGCTTCAAGGAACTTGCCGCCGCGGCCTTCGGTCAGCTGACCCATCACATCAAAGAAGTTCAAGCCCATGCCGCGGACAAGAACCGGCTCATTGTCCGGCACAACCTGCCAGTCAACGTCGGCGGGCGGTGCCGGCGGGAAGTACAGCAGGCCCAACTCGTCAGCTGCGCGCTTGAATGATTTCTGCTCCGGATTCAGCCGTGATTCGATGTGACCCAGAGCCAGCACCACCGAATCGACGGTGAGCGTGCCGCCGTCGACCAGTTCGACGTCGAACATCCCGTCCACGGGCCGCGCCGCAACGGCGAGCGTTTCATGGAAGGTGACTTCCACGCCCTCGGGCTTCCGCTCCAGCAACCCGGCCAGGGTTTGGCGCAGGTACCGCCCGTACAGCGCACGGCTGGGGAAATCGTGGGACTCGAGCGTGGCCAGCTCTGCCTTTTCGGCGTCGTTCAGCCCGGCACCGTCGCGACGCCGGGCCTCGCGCCACTGGTCGAAGGAACCACCCGCCAACGGTGCCGCCAATCCGGAATCCTCGGGGATGAGGGTGGGATAGAACGACTGGGTGTTCATCAGGTAGAGGCGCGACTGTTCCGGCTGCCACACGTGTCCGGAGCCGGCGGGGTACGGATCCACCACATGGATCTGC
This sequence comes from Paenarthrobacter nicotinovorans, assembly GCF_021919345.1. Taxonomy (NCBI): domain Bacteria; kingdom Bacillati; phylum Actinomycetota; class Actinomycetes; order Micrococcales; family Micrococcaceae; genus Paenarthrobacter; species Paenarthrobacter nicotinovorans. The sequence goes on along the minus strand of NZ_CP089293.1, from coordinate 766,645 downwards.
AGGGTGGCGCCTCCAGCTCTCTTCGCAGCCCAATTCGCGAGCAACCGTTCGAGGACACTGGTGCCCCGAGGGCCCGCCCCCACAAGGGCAACACGGTTGATTTGGGATTTAGCCACGCTCCAGCCTAACTTCTGCGTGACTTGCTTACCGTCGAAGTGTGTTGCTTGGATGGGGCGATGACCACCACAGAAGCTGATCCGTCGCCACTTTCCGGGAATGACACCGCGCCGGCCTCCGGACCGCGCCACGCGGCGGAGTCCGCACCTGAGCCCACGGATGAAAACGCCTGGCTTGAGGACATCCACGGCGAAGAGCAGTTGGCCTGGGTCAGGGAACAGAACGCCCGCACCGAAGAGCTGCTCGAAGACGCCGATTACGCGGCGGTCGAGTCCGGCATCCTGGAAGTCCTGGACTCCACGGACCGGATCGCCATGGTCAACAAACGCGGCGATTTCTACTACAACTTCTGGAAGGACCAGGAGCACCCCAAGGGCCTTTGGCGCCGCACCACCTGGGAGAGCTACCTCACCGAGGATCCCGAGTGGGATGTACTGCTCGACGTCGATGCCCTTGCCGCTGCTGAAGGTGTTGAGTGGGTGTTCCACGGCGCCGGTTTCCTCCGTCCTTCGGACGGCGCAGAGTACCGCTTTGCCATGGTTTCGCTCTCCCCCGACGGGGGCGACGCCGACCGCCACCGCGAGTTCGACGTCGAAACGCGAACCTTCGTGGACCCGGCAGCAGGTGGCTTCGACATTCCCACAGCCAAAGGCAACATCAGCTGGTTGGATGCCGACACCCTTCTCGTGTCCAGCACAGCTGAAGGCTTGCCCGCCACGTCGTCCTCCTATGCACGGACCGGCGTCAAGCTTCGCCGCGGGCAGTCGCTCGCGGACGCTGAGCGCCTGTTCGAAATTCCGGAGAACCACATGCTGGCCATGGTGGCGCACGATTCCACGCCCGGTTTCGAGCGGACCTTCGCCGTTGACTACATCGACTTCTACAACCGCAGTACGTGGCTGCTGCGCGACGACTCGTGGGTGGCCATTGACGTGCCCACCGATGTCAACATCAGCGTCCACCGCGATTGGCTGCTTTTCCGCCCCCAGGGCGACTGGGAAGCAGCGGGGGTCACGTACCCGGCCGGCTCCCTGCTGGCCGCAGATTTCGAAAGCTACCTGGCTGGCCCGGCCGAGCTGCTGGTCCTGTTCACCCCTGATGCCCACACGTCATTGCAGTCCTGGAGCTGGACCAAGGATTACCTGCTGCTGAACCTCCTCCGGGACGTCTCCTCCGAGATCAGGGTCCTGGATCCGTCGGCTGTTGACGCCTCGGGCTCGTGGGCCTCCACCGTCCTGGACGCCTGCCCTCCCCTGCACGACGTCAATGCCTACGCCGTGGATGATGAGGACGTCTCCGACTCCGGAGCCGGGAACGACTTCTGGTTGGTGGCCACAGGCTTCACGACACCCACCACTTTGACCCGGGGGACGCTTTCGCCTGCAGCAGCGCAGGACACGGCCGACGGTGACGTGGCTGACGGCGGCGTGGTGAGCGGTGGCGTGGTGAGCCGGCACACCGAAGTGAAGCGGTCGCCGTCGTTCTTCAACGAAGCCGCCTACGAGGTCCAGCAGCACTTCGCGGTTTCCTTGGATGGCACCAAGGTTCCGTACTTCCAAGTGGCCTCCAAGGACCTGGTACTGGACGGGGAGAACCCCACCCAGCTCTCCGGCTACGGCGGGTTCGAAGTTTCCCGTACCCCGGCGTACAGCGGGACGATCGGGCGCGCCTGGCTGGAGCGCCGTACTGCGGGCATAGCGTCCGACGACGGGGCTGCCGCCCACTCACGCGGCGGCGTGTACGTGGTTGCCAACATCCGCGGCGGCGGGGAGTATGGCCCCTCGTGGCACCGTGCAGCACTCCAGGAGAACCGTCACCGTGCCTACGAGGACTTCGCCGCAGTAGCCAAGGACCTGATCTCGCGTGGCGTGACCAGTCGTCGTCGCTTGGGCTGCGTGGGCGGCTCCAATGGTGGCCTGCTGGTGGGCAACATGCTGACCCAGTACCCGGAACTGTTTGGCGCTGTCTCCTGTGGCGTGCCCCTCCTGGACATGCGCCGGTACACCAAGCTCTCGGCGGGCTACTCCTGGATTGCCGAGTACGGTGACCCGGATGTGCCGGAACAATGGGATTTCATCCGGACTTTCTCGCCGTACCACCTGCTTCGGGACGGCGTGGAGTACCCCGAAACCTTAATCTGGACAGCAACCTCTGACGACCGGGTGGGGCCGGTGCAGGCCCGGAAGATGGCGGCACGGATGCAGGCCATGGGGATTCCGAACGTCTGGTTCCACGAAGCCCTCGAAGGTGGGCACGCGGGAGCCTCGGACAACCGGCAGGCTGCAGCACTGCAGGCACGGAGCAACCACTTTCTGTGGGTTTCCCTGGCCGGAAGCAACTGACGCCTGTTTCGATGGTTCCCTGCGCACAAGGCCACGCGCACGGCACGAATAGCAGCGGGACATCGAAACGGACACCCGGCTTTGGCGTGTTTTGCGCTGGACGGCAGGTTCTGCGTATCCTTGGTGGGCTAGCAATAGCAAAGGGAGACGTGCCAGAGCGGCCGAATGGGCTTCACTGCTAATGAAGTGTGGGGCACAACTCCACCGGGGGTTCAAATCCCCCCGTCTCCGCGAACAGGCCCCGGTTTTCGAACCGGGGCCTTTTGCGTTTAAGCGAGCCAATGGCCGTGGCAGCGCCCGTGGCGGCGGCCGTGGCAGCGCCAGTGTCAGCGCCAGCGACCAAGCCGGGACGCCCGCCGGCAGGGTTCAGGCGCGCTTTGCCCCGGCTGAGGTACCGCTGACCTCGGCTCCTGCGTGACGGTGGAGGGTCAGGCTGTCCACCGTACTGATGAGCATCAGGACGGCCATGGCGATGAAAGCACCCTTGTATGCCCCCACCTGGTCCGTCCCGAAAAGACCCGTGGCTTCGAAGAGGCGCAGGAACAAAGCTCCCACCGCGATCCCGGCCGCAGCTGCCAACTGAACGAGGGTTGCCGAGATGGCGTTGGCCGAGGGCAGCTGCCCCGGGACGATGTCCGCATATTGCACCGAAGCGTAGGCGGAAAAACCAATGGAGCGGAAGGCGCCGCTGAACAGCAGCAAAGCGAAAATCAGCGGTTCCGGTGTTTGGGCGTCAAGGAACGCGCACAAAGCGAACGTTACGGCGGAAGCGAACGACGCGAAGACAAGCACGGCTTTGAACCCGAAGCGCCTGATCAGTGGCGTGGTGGCAGGTTTGATCCCGATATTGCCGACGAAGACTGCCGCCACCATGACGCCGGCCTTCAGCGGGTCCCAGCCGAATCCAGCCTGGAACATCAGGGGCAACAAGAAGGGGACCGAACTGATGGTCAGCCGGTAGATGAAGCCACCGGTTGAGGTCGCCCGGAAAGTCCTGGTACCGAAGACGCTGAGGTTGAACAGTGGTACTTTCGCTTTCCCCATCCACCAGACCGCCCCTGCCAAGGACAGCACTCCGGCGGTTACCACCACTACAGCGAGGACATTGGATGCGTGGCCGCCCAAGGTTTCCAGCCCCACCACCAACGCCCCGACGCCAAGGGTGGTCAGCATCAGCCCGAACCAGTCAAGGCGGCGCTTTCCATCGAATTGCGTCCGAGGCACCAGCCGAAGTGCAGCGATGAAGGCTGCCAGGCCCAGCGGGATGTTGATGAGGAAGATCCAATGCCAGGAAAGGAACGTTGTGAGGGCGCCACCGACCATCGGCGCAAGTACCGGTGCGAGGAGCCCGGGCCAGACCAGATAGGCCGTTGCCCGAAGGAGCTCGGATTTCGGCGTACCCCGCAGGACCACCAGTGTCCCGACAGGAACCATCATGGCCCCGCCCATCCCTTGGGCCACCCGGCTGAGTGTGAGCATGGTCAGGTCGGTGCTCACGGCGCAGAGCAGGGAAGCAATGGTGAAAACGGCTATGGCCAGGCAGAAGATCCGGCGAGCGCCGAACCGTTCAGCGAGCCAACTGCTCAGTGGGATTCCCATCGCGACCGTCACCAAGTAGGCCGTCATGGTGATGTTGATGTCGGCCGGTGCGACTCGGAAGTCGGACGCAATGCTCGGAATAGCGGTGGTCAGGATAGTCCCGTCAAGGAACTCCATGAAAAACGTCGCGGCCACCAACAAGGCCAAGCGGGGGCGCCAACTGGTCTCGCTGGCTTCTTCGATGCCTGCGCTGGGTCTTGTGGTCATGGCTCCGGTCCAAGTTCGTCGCTGGTGCTCCACGAAGGCAGCAGGGGGCGTTTCCTCGATCCTATAGACCTGATGTGGGAGCGATCACAAAATGACGCTTTCCTACCTTCCGCTACCCCGCTTGCGCCAATGCAAGTGGGAGGACCGCTGCTGCGCCTGCCTGCCGCAAAGCCCGTGCCGATACCGTCATCGTCCAGCGACTGTCGACCAGATCGTCCACCAACAACACAGGCTGGCTCCCAATATCGGCAAGAGCCTGGGCAAGTTCAGGCCCGACCACCAGCCGGTCCCACACGCCGGCGAGCCTGTAGGCGCTATTGCCGCCACGCGCGCCGGTTGGACCACCGTGAGCCGGCTGCAGCTGCCCCAAGTACGGCATTCTGCCTATTCCGGCTATCCCCTGGGCCAGCGAATCCACTAGTTGCGGTTTGCTTCGCGACGGGATGCTGACGACGGCCACCGGGCGTCCGACGCCGCTCCACGGCGTTCCGCCCTCGGCGCCTGACCACTCCCTCAGGACCTGCACGCATGCCTGCAGCATCCCCTGATCTACGGCCCGGTCCGGCGCACCGGCAGCAAACAGTTCACGGAGGGCGCCGCCCCAGCCAAGGTCTGTCAGCCTGGCCAGGACACGTCCCTCTGCAACGCTTTCGTCGGGTTTGATCTTTCCCTTGACGGCAACACCGAGCCGGTCCATTCCGCTGGGCCATTGAAGGCGCGGCTCTATTGCGATTCCTGCCCGGCGAAGAGTCTGATCTGCCGCCTCCACCGCCGAGTCCGCCACATCCACAGGGAACCATCGGCCCGCACAGTTGTCACAACGTCCACAGGCGGCAGCAGTTTCATCATCAAGCACCGAGGTGATGTACTCCATCCGGCAACCGGCCGTGTCCTGGTAGACCACCATGGAATCCTGCTCATCCACCCGCGCCTCGGCAATGCGCGCATAGCGTTCGGCGTCGTAATTCCATGGCCGGCCGGTTGACCGCCAACCGCCGCCAACGCGCTCGACGGCGCCATCCACCGCCAAAACCTTCAAGAGCAATTCCAGTGGCGTCCGGCGAAGGTCCACGCGGGCTTCCAATGCGACGGTGGACATGGCTGTGCCGGCATCGCCGAGGACAGCCAGCACGGCAGCTGCCTTCTCCTCGGACGGCATGGATGCTGTAGCGAAGTATTGCCAGATCTCGCGGTCTTCCGACCCAGGAAGGAGCAGTACATCGGCATTGGCGGCGCCACGGCCCGCGCGGCCGACTTGCTGGTAGTAGGCGACCGGTGATGATGGCGCCCCAAGGTGGATCACGAAGCCGAGGTCGGGTTTGTCGAAGCCCATGCCCAGGGCAGAGGTTGCCACCAGCGCCTTCACCTGATTGTCCTTGAGCAGTTGCTCTGCCCGCTCCCGGTCAGCGGGATCGGTCCTGCCTGTGTAAGAGAGCACGTTGTGTCCGGCTCCGGCAAGCAACCGCGCAGTGTCCTCGGCCGCAGAGACGGTGAGCGTATAAATGATGCCGCTCCCCGGCATGTCTGCAAGGTGGGTCAGCAGCCAGCCCAGCCGGTCCTTGGAGTCGGAGAGATTAAGGACCCCAAGACGCAGCGACTCCCGCCCCAAGCCCCCGCGGATGGTCAGCACTCCTGCGCCGAGCTGCTCTTCAATGTCATGGACCACCCTGGAGTTGGCAGTAGCAGTGGTTGCCAGGACTGGAACGGTCTCCGGCAACTGGGCGATGAGGTCGGAGATGCGGCGGTAATCGGGCCGGAAGTCGTGTCCCCAGTCGGAAATACAGTGGGCTTCGTCGATCACTAGAAGCCCTGTCCTCCGGATAAGCTCCGGAAGCTGGTTCTCCCGGAAGGACGGATTGGTCAGGCGCTCGGGAGACACGAGGAGAACGTCGACCTCGTCTGCCGCCAACTGGGCCAGGACTGTGTCCCATTCAAGGGCGTTGGCGGAATTGATGGCCACAGCACGGACACCTGCACGCGCAGCGGCGGCCACCTGGTCACGCATGAGCGCCAGCAGGGGTGAGACGATCAGGGTCGGTCCGGCTCCCCTGCGGCGCAAGAGCAAGGATGAAACGAAGTAGACGGCGGACTTTCCCCAGCCGGTGCGCTGGACCACGAGCGCCCTTCGGCCGGCATCCACCAAAGCCTCGATCGCTTCGAACTGGCCATCGTGGAACTGCGCCTCAGGGTGGCCTACAAGTTCGCGAAGGCAAGCCAGCGCCTCCTGCTGGGTTGTCGATTGCACGGGAGCGGCAGTGTTTGGGGAGTTGTTGGCCATGACCCCAGTATTCCAGTCGCCCCTGACAGCAAGACCGGAGCAGATCAGCTATGTGGATAAACAGCCAGTGGATGACTGCTATCCACATGGGGAGGCCCCCGGTTCATGCCGTGCTGGGTAGCCACAGTAGGATTGAGCCCGTGACTAGCGAGCAGAACAAGACATTCGACCTCTCGGCATCCTTCAAGGCGTACGACGTCCGGGGGATCGTGGGTGAATCCATCACGTCTGAAATCGTCGAGGCAGTCGGCGCTGCCTTCATCGACGTCCTGGGCCTTGAGGGCGAAACTGTCCTGGTCGGTGGCGACATGCGTCCTTCGTCACCGGAGTTCAGCCAGGCCTTCGCCAACGGCGCGGCCACGCGTGGGGCCAGTGTACAACTCCTGGACCTGATCTCCACCGATGAGCTCTACTACGCATGCGGCGCCCTGAATGCAGCCGGCGCCACGTTCACCGCCAGCCACAACCCCGCCGAATACAACGGCATCAAGATGGCCAAGGCCGGCGCCCAACCCATTTCCTCCGAAAGCGGATTGAAAGAGATCCAGGCGCTCGCGGAGCAGTATCTGAACGCAGGCACCATCCCTTCCGCAGCGACGCGCGGCGAGATCGGTGTCCATGATGTCTTGAAGGACTACTCCGAGTACCTGCGCAAGCTGGTGGACCTTTCCGGTTCCCGGCCGCTGAAGATCGTGGTCGACGCCGGCAACGGCATGGCCGGCCTCACCACCCCTGCCGTCCTGGGAGACAAGTTGCTCCCGGCCCTGCCCTTCGAGATCATCCCGCTCTACTTCGAACTGGACGGTTCCTTCCCGAACCACCCCGCCAACCCGCTGGAACCGGAAAACCTCCGCGACCTCCAGGCGGCGGTCGTCAAGCACGGCGCGGACATCGGCCTGGCGTTCGACGGCGACGCCGACCGCTGCTTCGTGATCGACGAAAAGGGCGAGCCCGTGTCCCCGTCGGCCATTACCGGCATGGTTGCCCGCCGCGAGATCGCCCGGGCACGGAAGGCCGGGGAAGAAACTCCAGTCATCATCCACAATCTCCTGACCTCAAAGGCCGTTCCCGAGCTCGTGGCAAAGGATGGCGGCCGTGCCGTCCGGACGCGTGTGGGGCACTCCTTCATCAAGGCAGTCATGGCGGAAGAAGGAGCGGTGTTCGGCGGGGAGCACTCCGCGCACTTCTACTTCAGGGACTTCTGGAACGCAGACACCGGCATGCTCGCAGCCATGCACGTACTCGCTGCCCTCGGAGAGCAGGACGGCCCGCTCTCCGAACTCGGCCGCCAATACGAACCCTACGTTTCGTCGGGCGAAATCAACTCCGAGATCGAAGACAAAGCCGGCGCCGTAGAGCGTGTCCGCGTCGACTTTGAAAGCGAAGACATCGAGATCGACCACATGGACGGCAGCACCTTCACCGCGAAGGACGGCAGCTGGTGGTTCAACCTCCGCCCGTCCAACACCGAGCCCTTCCTGCGGTTGAACGCCGAGGCCAAGGACCAGCCCACCATGGAGAAGATCCGCGACCGCGTCCTGGCGCTGGTACGCGGCTAGGCTTACAGCCGTGACGCAGCTTTCGCCCGAGGAACGGACCTCTCCCGAATCCGAATTGGCCGCTGTCGTGGCCGAGGCCTTGAAACTGGCCGACGCTCAATTGGTCCTCAACAAGAGCTTCGCCCCGTTCGTCTTCATGCTCGACGCTGAGGGCGCCGTCCACCGCGGCGAGGTCCCCCAGGAAATCCGGGGGACCATGCCCTCGGACCCGGAGGTGTCCGTTAAGCTGACCGTCGATCTCTTTTCGGGCTATGCCGAAAACCTCTTCGCGATGGTCGCTGTATTGGATCCGGAGTCGGGCAAGAATGAGGACACGCTCCACCTCTGGGCCGAACACCGCAGTGGCATTGCCCAGCTCATCCGGGTGGACTTCACCCGCAAGAAATTCCTGAAGCACCCCACATTCAGCGAACCCCGGGTCGAGGCCCAGGCTGCCCACCTGTGGAATGGCGAAACGGCCTCACCCGCGGAGGAATGGTGGCACCAAGGACTTTCGGAGCAGGCCATCCAGGATGTTTTCAAGCTTGTGGGTGTCGCAGTTCCGTTCGCCGAGGATCAGCTGTCCAGGAACGGCGTCCTGGCCCCATACGGCGCAAGCACCGATCTCTCCGGCGAGGTAGCGCACCGCATGGCCTACTTGGAGCCCAACGAGGATGACGAACTGGATTCCTCCGAAGCAATCCAGTTAATGACCGAAGGCTTTCGGCTGGAGAAAGACACACTGCGCGGAACCTGCATCGTGGCTGACGTCAGCATCAAGCTCGAGGAGGGCGGTGTTTTGGACGCCGTCAGACTGCACATCGAGCATTCCGAAGGGTTGTCAATGCACATCGTCAAGCCTTATGAGCTGGACGGCGAATCCGGCACGGTCGCCTTCGGCGAGTCAGCGGTGGTTCCCGCACAGGCCCAGGTGTGGTCAGTATGAGTGAACAACCAAACGGCAGCACCCTGCCGGAAGAATCGGAAGAATCAGCCCAGGACCGCGAGCTCCGGGAAACCCTGGGCACTGGCCTCGGGACCGCCCAGGAGCATCTCCAACAGAATGGCGGCTTCTTCCCCTTCGGCATCACGCTCGGGAGTGATGGCGAACTCCGGATCGTCATGGTGACTCCCGGGGAACCTGACGAGGATGGCCAGGTAGATGCCGGTCAGATGCTGACCGATCTTCACGAACTCTTACGCCAAGGCCGGGATGAATACCGCGCGGTTGCCATCGTCAGCGATGTCAGTTTGCCCGAACATGGTTCAGACGGCATTCACGGCGCGGCGGAGCACCGTGATGGTGCTGTCCTGGCCGCCATCATTCCGTATGTCCCGGGAGCTGAGGGATTTACCTTCGCTGCCATGGAACCGGACACCCACGAGCCATCCATCTGGGTGGACTAGACCTACGATCTAGACTGATTCCATGAAAATCAACGCCTTCGCAGATGTGAGCCTTCGGGCCATCATGGTGTTGGCCGCAGCTCCCGAGGGTGCACTGCTGACCACCCAGGCAGTGGCAGATGCTGTTGGAACTCCGTACAACCACGTCAGCAAGGCCATGGTCCGTTTGCGTTCACTGGGGCTGATCGACGTCGAACGAGGCCGGCTGGGTGGGTCCCGGTTGAACGAAGCCGGGCGGAAAGCCACTGTGGGCGAGGTGCTGCGCCATTTGGACAGCCGGCAGGACCCGGCAGAGTGCCAGTCCCCCACCAAGAACTGCCCCCTCATCACCGAGTGCGGACTCCGTCACGCCATGACGCGCGCCAGGGAGGCGTTCTACCGTGAGCTCGATGCGGTGGTCATCTCATCCCTTCCCCACGCCCGGCAGATGAACCCGGTGTTCCAGTCAATCGGGCTTCGGCCTGAGATCCGGATGCCTGCAGCGCAGTAGCGGCCCACAGCCCCGCGCAAGGGACCTTCACGGAGCCTCCCGCTTCATAATTTGCACATCATTTCTACGAAGTGTAGAACTTGGAGTAAATACAAGCATTTCAAATGCCTGTATTTATCCGGCCGGACAGAAGGCCCGGCCTTAACCGCCAGGAGAACCATGCTCTCGGAAAAATCCCGTCCCGTCATTGAAGCCACCCTGCCATTGGTCGGATCCCGGATAGGCGAAATCACCGCGGATTTCTACAACCGCCTCTTCACCGCGCACCCCGGACTGTTGGACGGCCTGTTCAGCCGCTCCAACCAGCGTTCAGGCGAACAACAGAAGGCACTTGCCGGGAGCATCGCCGCTTTCGCCTCGCACCTGCTTACTAACCCGGACTCCCTGCCCGAGAAGGTCCTCTCCCGCATCGCTCACAAACACGCTTCCCTGGGCATCACCGAGGAACAGTACGACGTGGTCTACAAGCACCTGTTCGCAGCAATCGCGGCGGATCTGGCCGACGTCATTACCCCGGAAATTGCCGAGGCCTGGACCGAGGTCTACTGGCTCATGGCCGATGCCCTGATAAAGCTCGAGAAGGACCTCTACGCTAGCCAGGCAAACGACCGGATGTGGATGCCGTGGCGCGTGGTCGCAAAGGAACCCGCGGGCAAGGATTCCATTACTTTCACCTTGGAACCCGCGGATGAAACCCCGGTCACCGAAGCCAAACCGGGCCAGTACGTCAGCGTCAAAGTGACGCTCGCCGACGGCCTCCGACAGGTCCGTCAGTATTCGCTGTCCGGCGATGCCGGCACCAGCCGGATTTTCACCACCAAGCTCAACGACGGCGGTGAGGTGTCCACCGTCCTGCATGCCGACGTCGAACCCGGTGACATCCTGGAAATCTCGAATCCCTATGGTGAGATCACCCTCAAGGATGGCGAGGGACCGGTGATTCTCGCCTCGGCAGGCATCGGCTGCACTCCCACCGCATCCATCCTGCGTTCACTCGCCGAATCCGGCACGGATCGCGAGGTCATCGTGCTCCATGCCGAAAAGGCCATGGACAACTGGGCACTCAGCGGCCAGATGACCCAGGACGCATCCAGGATCGACGCCAAACTCGAGCTCTGGCTGGAGACGCCGCACGCCGGAGCCAAGGAGGGATTTATGTCCCTTCGCGAAATGGACCTGCCGGCTGACGCGTCACTTTACCTCTGCGGCCCGCTCCCTTTCATGAAGTCCATCCGCGACGAAGCAATCGACGCCGGGATTCCGGCCACCCGGATCCACTACGAAGTCTTTGGACCGGACGTCTGGCTCGCAAACTAACGCCGGAGCGCCAGGGAAACTTGCAGCCCAGGGACTCCAGCACCAAGCACGACGGCGGCCCGCCACCTTTCCAACGAAAGGTGACGGGCCGTCGTCGTTCACTTAAGAACGCCGTTGTTCCTAAGAGGTCTAGCCCAGACGGGTCTTGAGTCCGTCCAGCTCGGACTGGAGTGCCGCCGGGAGGGATTCGCCGAAGTTAGCGAACCATTCCTCGATGGACGCCAGCTCGGTTGCCCACTCGTCTGCATCGACGCGAACCGCGGCCTCAACCTCGGCCGGGGTCATGTCCAGGCCCTCAAGATCGATGGATTCGCCGGTCGGAACGAAACCGATCGGAGTCTCCACAGCGTCGGCCTTGCCTTCGAGGCGCTCGATGGCCCACTTGAGGACACGGGCGTTGTCCCCGAAGCCGGGCCACGCGAAGCCGCCTTCGGCCGTGCGACGGAACCAGTTGACCAGGAAGATCTTGGGCAGCCGCTCCGGGTTTGCCTTGGCCGACAGGTTGACCCAGTGGTTCAGGTAATCGCCGGCGTCGTAGCCGATGAACGGGAGCATGGCCATGGGATCGCGGCGCACAACGCCGACGGCACCGGCGGCAGCAGCAGTGGTTTCCGAGGACAGCGTGGAGCCCATGAAAATGCCGTTGGACCAGCTGCGGGCTTCGGTCACCAGGGGGATGGTGGTCTTGCGGCGGCCGCCGAACAGGATCGCGGACAGCTCCACGCCTTCCGGGCTGAAGTATTCTTCGGCCAGCATGTCGATCTGGTCGATCGGCGTGCAGAAGCGGGAGTTGGGGTGCGCTGCCGGGGTATCGGAGTCCGGAGTCCAGGACTCGCCACGCCAGTCGGTCAGGTGCGCCGGAGTTTCCTCGGTCATACCTTCCCACCAGACGCCTCCGTCATCTGTCAGGGCAACGTTGGTGAAGATGCTGTTGCCCTTGGCAATGGCGCGCATGGCGTTGGGGTTGGTGCCCCAACCGGTGCCGGGTGCGACGCCGAACAGGCCGGCCTCGGGGTTGACGGCGCGGAGTTCGCCTTCCTTGCCGAAGCGCATCCAGGTGATGTCGTCTCCGAGGGTCTCGACCTTCCAGCCCTTGATGGTGGGATCCAGCAGGGCGAGGTTGGTTTTGCCGCAAGCGGAGGGGAACGCAGCGGAGACGTAGTAGGTCTTCTGCTCGGGGGAGGTCAGCTTCAGGATGAGCATGTGCTCGGCGAGCCAGCCTTCATCGCGGGCCATGACCGATGCGATGCGCAGTGCGTAGCACTTCTTGCCGAGGAGGGCGTTTCCGCCGTAGCCGGAGCCGAAGGACCAGATGGAGCGCTCTTCGGGGAAGTGGACGATCCATTTGTCCGGGTTGCAGGGCCAGGCGACGTCGGCCTGGCCGGCTTCCAGAGGTGCGCCCAGCGAGTGGAGGGCGGGAACGAAGAATGCGTCGGTCTGGGTAATGCGGTCCAGGACATCGGTGCCGATGCGGGCCATGATGCGCATGGACGCTACGACGTAGGCGGAGTCAGTGATCTCGACGCCGAATTTGGGGTCCTCTGCGTCAAGGTGGCCCATGACGAACGGGATGACGTACATGGTGCGGCCACGCATGGAGCCGGCGAACAGGCCGCGCAGCTTCTGCTTCATCTCAGCCGGAGCCATCCAGTTATTGGTGAAGCCTGCGTCGCGTTCGTTTTCGGAGCAGATGAAGGTCTGCTCTTCCACGCGGGCAACGTCAGCGGGGTCGGAGAACGCCGCGAAGGAATTCGGGAACGTTTCCGGGTTGAGCCGCTTCAGCGTGCCGGCCTCGACGAGTTCGTCGGTGAGCTTCTTGTTTTCTGCTTCGCTGCCATCAACCCAGTGGATGCGGTCCGGCTGTGTCAGCTCGGCAACTTCCTCAACCCAAGCCAGCAGGCGTGCATGCGTAGTAGGTGCCTTCTCAAGCAGCGGCAGTCGCGCCAGATCGCCCATTGCGGTTCCCTTCCTCGGGTTCAGTGGTGTGTCCTAAACGATAGGGGCCGCGGACCAGACCATTCCCCTGTCAGACATCGGACATCCACCTACTCGAAAAGTAAAAACCCCTAAAAATCAACGATTCGGATTGAGGACGCGGCGTTTTAAGTGACTAAGGTCACGTAGACCGGTCTAGTTGCGCAGATTACAGCTTTTCGATTTGGAACTTCACATGAACTTCTGTAAAGTTTATTGAGGTTCGAGGGGGTCAGAGAAACAGACCGCCGAGAATCACGCGAAATGCGCCCATAGCTCAGCTGGATAGAGCGTCTGTCTACGGAACAGAAGGTCAGGGGTTCGAATCCCTTTGGGCGCACAAATCAAGACCCGCACCGGTTCGCCGGTGCGGGTCTTTTTTATGCCCGGAACAGCGGCAGGCGAGCCGTCCCGAAAACCGCAAGGGCCGCCGTCGGGCTTCTTCAGAAGATTCGACGGCGGCCCTTGGCGTCCGCTCAAGCGTCCGGAATAAACGGCAACGGCGGTGCGTACACGCGCCGCCGGGCCTTGGGGACCTCATGGACAGGGGCCGCGCGGCCCACAAGGTTGGTCAAAGTACCCAGACCCTCCACCGTCAGGCTCACAACATCGCCTCGTTCCAGCGGCGGCGGGGTCATGGCCCCGTACCATCCCCAAAATTCAGCCAGGCAGCCGCCCCCGCTGGTCCCGGATCCCAGGATGTCACCGCGACGGACCCAGGTTCCCCTGCTGGCGTAGGCCACAAGCTCCGCGAAGGTCCACGCCATGTTGGCCAGCGAATCCGTGGCAAGAACCCGTCCATTGACAGAAACGCTCATGGAGAGATTCAAGAAGCCGTCAGAAGTAACGTCGGCGAGTTCATCCTTGGTCACGAAGACCGGGCCCAGGGACGTGGCGGTGTCCTTGCCCTTGGCCGGCCCCAGCCCCACGGTCATCTCGCCGCGCTGAAGATCCCTTGCGGACCAGTCGTTCAGGATCATGTACCCGGCGATGTGCTCGCCGGCTTCCTCCACCGAGAGGTTGTAGCCGTCCGCACCAATGACCGCCGCCACCTCCAGCTCAAAGTCGAATTGCCCGGTACCTGGAGCCATCGCGACCGTGGCGTTGTGTCCGGTCACCGCGTGCGGGTTGGTGAAATAGAACGACGGCGCGTCATACCAGGCGGAGGGAATGCCCTTCCCTGCGGCTACTGAACGCAGGGCTCCGACGGTGTGCTGCTCGAAGGTGATGAAGTCCCGGATGGTCGGAGCCACGACGGGAGGCAGCAGTTCCACCGCCGCGAAATCCAGGGGTTCACCCTCCGTTGCTGTCCAGGGGCGGTCCAGCACGTCGAAGGCATCGAGCCCTGCCGGGTACAGGCGGCCTGACACCAAGTCGTCGTCGGCTTGACCAAGACGCGGTACGCCGTCAATGAGGAGTCGGAAGAATTTCACGCGGCCGCCCCGGAATCAAGAATGGCTACAGCACGGGTCCAGCCGGCGGAGGCTCCGTGGATCTTCACCGGGAAGCACGAAATGTTGAACCCGGTGGCCGGGAGCGCTTCCAGATTGTGCAGTTTCTCGATGTGGCAGTAACCGATCTCCATCCCGGCTTTGTGGCCTTCCCAGATCAACGTGTTATCGCCGGATTCCGCATACCGCTTGGCGGTGTGGATGAAGGGGGCGTCCCAACTCCAGGCATCGGTGCCGGTGACGCGGACGCCCCGGCTGGTAAGGAAGAGAGTGGCTTCGCGTCCCATCCCGCAACCCTTGGAAAGGTAATCGTCAAAGCCGTACCGGGTGCCGGCAGAGGTGTTGACCACCACGATGTCTCCCGGGACCAGCTCGTGCCCGATCCGGTGAAGCTCGGCCTCGACGTCGGCGGCCGTGGCAACGTAGCCGTCTTCGAATCCACGGAAGTCCAGTTTCACCCCGCGGCCGAAGCACCACTCCAAGGGAACCTCGTCAATGGTGATGGCGCGCGCTCCCCCGTCCATGGTGGAAGCGTAATGATACGGAGCATCCAGGTGTGTACCGGTATGGGTCGTGGCACTGATGCGCTCAATGGCCCAGCCTTCTTCCCCTGGAAGGTCCTCTTCGCCCATCCCCGGAAAGTAGGACACCAGGTCCTTGGCCGTTTCCTTGTGGGTGTAGTAGTCAATATGCGGCGTCATTCCGGGTGGATCAGAGGCGATACCGGCTCGGAGGCTGACGGAAAGGTCTATCAGGTCAGGCATTCTTGATGGATTCCTTCTCAAAATGGAAGTCGGTTGGGGAGTTGTCCGTGGAGGCGCCGCGGTGGGTATGGGGAAGGAGCAGCATGAGGGCAGCACCGGCCAGGAAGACTGCTCCGGACAGGATCAGCCCGGTGGAGAATCCCCAGGAGGCTGCAATCCCACCCATCACCAGGGGTGCGAACGCCGCCACTCCGCGTCCGATGTTGAAGCAGAAACCGGCGCCGGTGGTACGGATCCTGGTGGGGTACAGCTCCCCGAGGTACGAACCAAAAAGTCCGGCAAAGGTCATGAAGAAGGCGTACAGCGGTCCCATCCACAAGAGGACCGACTGGTTGGTGACCAGGCCGTACAGCGGCATCAACAGTCCGGTGCCGGCCAGGGAGAGCAGGATGGCGTTGCGCCTGCCAATCCGGTCGGCGATCCAGCCGAACACTATGTAGCCGGCAAACATGCCCAGGTTGAGGACGGTCATGAAGAGGCTGACCTGCCGGGGATCGAGGCCCCGCTCGGTGGAGAGGTAGCTGGGCATCCACGTTGAGGCTCCGTAGAAACCTACGAATGCGCAGACTGCCACCACGGTGGCGATGACTGTGCGGCGGCGATAAGTACCGGTGAAGAGTTCTTTGACGGTGACGTTGCCCTTCTGTTGCCGTGCGCGTTCTTCCAGCCAGGCCCTGGATTCGGGGAAGAAGAACACAACCATGAGCAAGGGCAGCAGTGCCGACAAACCGGTAACCAGGAAAAGGAGCCGCCAATCGGGCATGAAAGCGCCTGCAATCAGCGCTGCGGCCGCCCCGCCCAAGGGGTAGGCGGCCAGCACGAACGCCACGGCCCGCCCCCTTTGTTCGGCGGGCCAGGTCTCCACAATGTACGTGGACAGCACTGACCAGACTCCGCCAAGGCCTATGCCGGCCAGGAAGCGGAGGGCGACGAACACGCCATAGTTCGGCACCACGAAGAGCGCCGACGTCAGGGCAACGAACACCGCCATGGAGCCGATGAGCGCGATGCGGCGGCCGCGGTTGTCGGCCACCCACCCGGTCACGACGCTGGAACAACCCATGCCAAGCAGCGTGGCGGTAGCCAGGAGGCCGCCGGCAACCGGGGTCAGCTTCAGTTCGGCACTGATGGCCGGCAGCGCGAACGACAGCACTGCGATTTCCAGTGCATCAAACAGATAAATGATGAACGACCCAACAAGGATGAACCACTTGGTTCCACGTTTCATGGGATCCCTTTCGATGGGGGCATCGTTGCCCGGAACAGAAAGAGAACTTTGACACCCGTTCAGTTTCTGCTGGAATAGAATTTATACACCCATTCAATTTGTGTCAACGCTCACAGCTCCGACCAGCAAGGAGGCCGATAAGGTGGGACTCATGTCCACGGAAGTACAGGGAAATACCGCCGGAACCCGCCGCCGGGAGCAGATCTTGGATGTCGCGGTGGAAATGTTCGCCAACCGCGGCTTTGAAAGCACCACCATGCGGGCGGTTGCGGAGGAAACCGGCACAACGGCACCCCTGGTGATCTACCATTTCGCCACCAAGCTGGAGCTCTACAGGGCCGTCTTCGCCCGGTACCAGTACCTCAATGAGGAACGCCGCCGGCAGGTCCTCGCGGTGGATGCTTCGGCGGCCGACGCCGTCGAACGCATTGTGGACGCTTTCCTGATGCCGACCCTGAAAGCGCAGGAAACCGCGGACGGAAAGCTGTTCGCCCGCCTCGTCCTTCGGGAGGCCTCGGACCCGTCAGCTCACGACCGCGGAATCCTTGCCGAATACTTCGATCCCATGGCCAGGGACTTCATCCAGGTGATGCGCAAAGCCCTTCCGGACAAACCACCGGGGTTCCACGAGTGGGCCTATATGTTCGGCGTAGGCGCACTGACCGGCACCGCGCTCCCCCACCGCATCGCTTCCCTGTCGGAGCTGCCGAACATCAACGACTTCCGCTACGACTACCTCCGGACAGTCCTCATCGCCGGCTGGCGCGGCCACTGACCCGCGAAGCTGAGCCGCGCCGTTAACGGCAAGGGCCGCCGTCGTACTTCCGGTGAAAGTACGACGGCGGCCCTTGGGTGGAGTGCGTTACTCGCCGACGGCCTCGCTGATGCGGCGGCGAATGCCATCGAAATGCCGGTTGAGCAGCTCAGCGGCCGCTACCTTGTCCCCCGCGGCAACGGCGGCGTAGATGTCGCGGTGCATCGCTGCTGTTTTGACGAGGTCCTCGTTGCCCGGGCCGATCTCCACGTGGATCTTGCGGTAGACCTTCCAAAAGACGCCCATGAGGTTGATGAGGAGCTCGTTGTTGAGGGGTTCGAAAAGGCGTCGGTGGAACTCGGCGTCGGCGGCAACGAAGTTCTCGCCGGCTCCCGCCAATTCCTCCATCTGCTTGACCGATTCTTCGATGGACGCCAACTGCTCTTTGGTCATCACGTCCATGGAGGAACCAATCAGTCCCGACTCAAGGGCCTGGCGTACGTCCACCAACTGCAGCGCTTCGAGTCCCTGGTGACGCAGCGAGAGCCTGCCACGGAAGGTCAGCCCGTCGGCGAGCGCGTCGAAGTTGCTCGGCGCGACGAACATCCCGAACCCGTGGCGGATTTCGATGACGCCCAACGCCTGGAGCACCTTCAGTGACTCACGGAGGGTGTTGCGCCCAACACCGAGGGCTACCGACAGTTCGCTTTCCGTGGGCAAGGGATCGCCGGCCTCAAGCTCGCGCTCAAGGATCAATTCCATAATGTCCGACTGCAATGCGCGCAGCCGGGCCTGTGCGCTGAACCGCGCCTGCGGAACCACACCGGAAGTTGTCATGGCTTTCTCCTTGCCGTGCACCGGCCCCAAAGGTTTGAAGTGGTGCGGTGTTAATATTGAGGCGAGCTTAGCGCTCACCACAGAATGAGTAGCTCGCAACATACAATATCGGATGTCCCACCTCCCTGATAGACGTGGAGTGCGATTTCCCCGGATATCCCTGAGATTTCCGCCACGAACCGGCCGTAGCCGGATAACCGCAAGGCGCGCGGACTGCGCCCCGGCCGCTTAATCTCACTTGACGTTCCGCTGTGACCGCCCTTACAGTTTCCATACGAGCATCGGACGTCCTACATCCGATAACCCACGAAACTCGAATGGTGAGGCACCCTATGAGCAAGACGATCCAAAGCCTGCCGCTGGTCAACGATGCCAGCCGCCGGAACTTCCTGAAGCTGAGCGGCGCAGTTGGTGCAGCAGCCGCCTTCACGGCAACCCTTTCTGCGTGCGGCGGCGCTGCCAGCACCACGACCGGCAACGCAACGAACACAGCTGCAGTGAACAAGGACCTCATCATCGAGGCAGGCATTTCCTATGCACTCTCCACAGGCTTCGACCCCCTGAGCTCCTCGGGTGCGACCCCGATGGCAGCCAACCTGCACATCTTCGAAGGACTCATCGAGCTTCACCCGGCTACCCGGCAGCCGTACAACGCCCTGGCGGCAGCGGACCCCAAGAAGGTCAACGACACCACCTACCAGGTAACCATCCGCGACGGCGCGAAATTCCACGACGGTTCCCCCGTCACCACCGAAGACGTCGCCTTCTCCTTCACCCGCGTCATGGACCCGGCGAACAAGTCCCTCTTCTCCCAGTTCATCCCCTTCATCCAGGCCGTGAAGCCGCTGGATGAGAAGACGGTTGAATTCACGCTCAAGTACGCTTTCCCGGGCTTCGGTCCACGCATCTCCGTAGTGAAGATCGTCCCCAAGGCCCTCGCCACCGACCTGAAGGCCTTCGACGCCAAGCCGGTGGGCTCGGGCCCCTACAAGCTGGTCTCCGCCGTCAAGGACGACAAGATCGTCTTCGAGGCATTTGCCGACTACAACGGCCCCAAGCCCGCCCTGGCAAAGGGCATGACCTGGCTTCTCCTTTCCGATGCAGCAGCACGCGTCACCGCCGTCCAGTCCGGCCGCGTCCAGGCAATCGAGGACGTTCCGTACCTGGATGTCGACGGTTTGAAGTCCAAGGTGAAGGTCGAATCCGTCCAGTCCTTCGGCCTGCTGTTCCTCATGTTCAACTGTGCCAAAGCACCGTTCGACAACAAGCTGGTCCGCCAGGCCCTGCACTACGGCCTGGACAAGGAAGCCATCATCAAGAAGGCACTGTTCGGCAACGCCAAGGCAGCCACGTCCTACTTCCAGGAAGGCCACCCGGATTACGTCAAGGCCAAGAACGTCTATGGCTTTGATACCTCCAAGGCCGCGGACCTCCTGAAGCAGGCCGGCGTGACCAACCTGGAATTCGAGCTGCTCACCACGGACACCGCCTGGGTCAAGGATGTGGCCCCGCTGATCCTCGAATCCTGGAACAAGATCCCCGGTGTCAAGGTGACGGTCAAGAGCCTCCAGTCCGGTGCTTTGTACAGCGACCGCGTGGGCAAGGGCGACTACTCCGTGGTCGCAGCACCCGGCGACCCCTCAGTCTTCGGCAACGACGCGGACCTCCTCCTGAGCTGGTTCTACTCCGGCGCAACCTGGATGGACAAGCGCGCCTTCTGGACCACCCCGGAGCGCACCAAACTCCAGGACCTCATGGACAAGGGCTCCCAGGCCTCCGGTGATGCAGCCAAGAAGATCGTGGGCGAAATCGTGGACATGGTCTCGGACGAAGTTCCCCTCTACCCGGTCTTCCACCGCCAGCTCCCCAGCGCCTGGGACGAGAAGAAGCTCAACGGCTTCCAGCCTCTGCCCACCACCGGCCTGTCCTTCATCGACGTCGGACGCACGGCCTAAGCACCCCTCGCGTTGCGGGGCCTGCTCTGCGGCCTGAAACCCCCACAGAGCCCGCAGAGCAGGCCCCGCAACCAGCACCACCAACCAACCGGAGAACAAATTGGTCACGATATTGCGTCTGCTTGGCCGCAGGCTTGCAGCATTGCCATTGATGATCCTGGGCATCACGTTGCTCGTCTTCCTCGTCCTGCAGGCCGCTCCCGGAGACCAGGCAAGCTCCGCCCTCGGTGACGGCGCCAGCGAAGAAGCGAAGCAGCAGTACCGCCAGGACAATGGCCTCAACGATCCCCTGGTCCTGCAGTACTTCCGATTCCTCGGCAAGCTCCTGCAGTTCGACCTTGGCACCACCACCCCGCCGGCCAAGTCCGTGGCTTCCATGATCGGCTCGGCTTTCCCACTGACGCTCCAGCTCACTTTCCTGGGCGTCCTCATCGCCATCGTGCTCTCGCTGGCGTTCGGCATCCTCGGCGCGCTCTACCGCGACAAGTGGCAGGACCAGTTGG
Source organism: Paenarthrobacter nicotinovorans (assembly GCF_021919345.1). Lineage (NCBI taxonomy): Bacteria > Bacillati > Actinomycetota > Actinomycetes > Micrococcales > Micrococcaceae > Paenarthrobacter > Paenarthrobacter nicotinovorans. Next base: position 745,884 of record NZ_CP089293.1, on the reverse strand, counting down.
TCCGCGTCTTCTCCATCGCCGCGATCGCCACGCCGTCGTTCTGGTTGGGCATCCTGCTCATCCAGTGGTTCGCGCTCGGCGAGAACCCGATGTTCCCCTCGGGCGGAATTGCGACGCCGGAATCCGGCTTCGGCGGTTGGCTCAACTCGATGGCCCTCCCGGCCCTCGCCCTCGGCATTCCCGTGTCCGCCTCGCTGATCCGCGTGGTCCGCACCTCGATGGTGGAAGAACTGGACCGCGACTACGTCCGCACCGCCATCGGCAATGGTGTCCCCTACCGTGAGGTCGTCTCCAAGAACGTCCTCCGCAACGCACTCGTCACCCCGGTGACCGTGCTGGGACTGCGCGTCGGCTACCTGCTGGGCGGCGCCGTCGTGATTGAAATGATCTTCGCCCTGCCCGGCATGGGACAGCTGATCCTCAACGGCATCACCAACCTGGACGTCAACCTGGTCCAGGGCGTGGTGCTCACCATCTCCGTCACCTTCGTTCTGGTGAACATCGTGGTGGACCTTCTTTACCTGCTCATCAACCCCCGAATCAGGACGGTATAGCTCATGCGCAGCAAGCTCGCAGAACGGCTAAGTGCCCCGGGCATTCGTTTCAAGGCCCTGCCCTGGGGCTCCCGTATCGCCCTGCTCTTCCTCATCGTGATTGTCCTGGCCGCGGTCTTCGCGCCGGTCATTGCCCCGCACGATCCGCTGGAAACCTTCATTCCAGCCACCCCGCCCGGCGCCGAGCACTTCTTCGGTACCGACCGCCTAGGCCGCGACATCTTCTCCCGGCTCCTGTTCGGCGCACAATCGTCGCTGATGATCGGCCTCGGTGCGGTGGCTCTGGCCATCCTCGCCGGCGCTCTCCTGGGCTCCTTCGCGGCGACCTCCAGCAAGTCCGTGAATGAAATCATCATGCGGCTCATGGACATCCTCATGGCGTTCCCGGGCATCGCCCTGGCCGCCGTGCTGCTGGCAGCATTCGGCAACTCGGTCCCGACCATCATCATCGCGATCGCCATCATCTACACCCCGCAGTTGGCCCGCGTGGTCCGCGCCAACGTGCTGGCACAGTACGGCGAAGACTACGTCCGAGCCGAACGGGTGATCGGTGCCGGACGCTTCTACATCCTGGTCAAGCACATCGTCCGCAACACCGCCGCTCCGGTGCTGGTGTTCGCTACGGTCATGGTGGCAGACGCCATCATCCTGGAAGCTTCCCTGTCCTTCCTCGGCGCCGGTGTGCAGGATCCCGCCCCGTCCTGGGGCAACGTGATCTCCTACGGACGCAATCTAGTGCTGTCCGGCGGCTGGTGGGCCACCACCTTCGCCGGCCTGACCATCCTCCTGACAGTTCTGTCCCTGAACATCCTCGCCGAGGGCCTCACGGATGCGATGGTGAACCCGAAACTCCGCCGTGCGCCCGTAGTAAAGGACGACGACGGATCCGCCGCAGTTGTGGCCGTTGACACTGAGGTGGCAACCTCAGTTGCCCAGCCTTCGGTGGTTGAGGAACATGAGCTCGACGGCGTCCTTGCGGCTTCCGGTGACGGATCCGCTTCTGATGTGGCCACTTCAGCCGTGCTCACCGACGTCCGACTCGCTGCCGCGAATCCACACCTCCTGCTGGACCGTGAGCTGGAACTGCTCGCAGCCATCGAAGCGAAGCGCACCGACCGCCTCCCCCAGGTTGCGGCCGGCGCACGCAACGTCCTTGAGGTGAAGAACCTGTCCATCCGCTTCCCGGGCCGCTTCGGCGACATCGCGATCGTGGACAACGTGTCCTTCACCGTCCGCGAAGGCGAAACGATGGGCCTGGTGGGCGAATCCGGTTGCGGCAAGTCCATCACCTCGCTGGCCGTCATGGGCCTTCTTCCCAAAACAGCCCAGGTCACCGGTTCCATCATGTTCGACGGTAAGGAACTCCTGGACGCCAAGACGCAGCACAGCAATCCCAAGGCGTACGAGGGCCTCCGCGGTGAGCAGATTGCCATGGTCTACCAGGACGCCCTGAGCTCCCTGAACCCGTCCATGAAGATCAAGGACCAGCTGGAGCAGCTCACCAAACGCGGCGGACGGAAGACGCCCACCGAGCTCCTTGAAATGGTGAAACTGGACCCTGTCCGGACCCTCGCCAGCTACCCGCACGAGCTCTCCGGCGGCCAGCGTCAGCGTGTGCTGATCGCCATGGCCCTGTCCCGTTCGCCGAAGATCGTGGTTGCCGACGAGCCCACGACAGCCTTGGATGTCACCGTCCAGAAGCAGGTTGTGGATCTCCTCAACGAACTGCGCGAACAGCTCGGCTTCGCGATGGTATTCGTCAGCCACGACCTCGCGCTGGTGGCTTCCTTGGCGCATCGCATCACGGTGATGTACGCCGGCCAGGTGGTGGAATCCGCACGAGCCTCCGAACTCCTGCAGAACCCCAAACACGAGTACACCCGGGGTCTGCTGGGCGCCGTCCTTTCCATCGAAGCCGACGCCGTCCGGCTGCACCAGATTCCCGGCACCGTCCCGTCGCCCCGGGACTTCGCAACGGGCGACCGCTTCGCGGCCCGCTCACTGCGACCCGACGCCGATCCCCACCAGAAGCTGGTCCTCACCACGGTTTCTTCGGTTGACTCCGCAAACGGTGACGATGCCGACCACTACTGGGCCAGCCACTTGAAGGAGGACGCGAAATGAGCGAGTCAACCGGCAAGCCGGTCATCGAACTCAAGGACGTCAAGGTCTACCACCACGCACGGACCGGTGGTCTGTTCCGGCCGAACATCGTCAAAGCCGTGGACGGCGTGGACTTCACCATCAGCCGCGGCGAAACCGTGGGCATCGTCGGTGAGTCCGGCTGCGGCAAGTCCACGCTCGCGTCAGTGCTCGTGGGACTGCAGCCGCCGACGTCGGGCCAGGTCATGTTCCACGGAAAGCCTGCCATCAAACGGAACGCCGCCATGCGCAAGCAGTTCGGCCGCTCCGTCTCCGTGGTCTTCCAGGACCCGGCAACGGCACTGAACCCGCGCATGACCATCCAGGACATCCTCACGGATCCTTTGCAGATCCACGGCATCGGTAACGCGTCATCACGCGCCGCCAAGGTCAAGGAACTGTTGGCGCTGGTTGGCTTGCCGCAATCGGCAGCCGAAGTAACGCCGTCGCAGGTTTCCGGCGGCCAGCGCCAGCGTGTGGCGATCGCCCGCGCACTGGCCCTGGACCCGGACATCATCGTGGCGGATGAGCCGACGTCGGCCTTGGACGTTTCAGTCCGTGCGCAGGTTCTGAACCTGCTGTCCGACCTGAAGACCCAGCTGAACCTCGGCATGGTTTTCATTTCGCACGACATCCAAACCGTCCGGTACGTCTCGGACCGCATCTGCGTCATGTACTTCGGCAAGATCGTCGAACAGGGCACAGCCGCGCAGGTCTTCGACAACCCGAGCAACGACTACACCAAGAAGCTGCTGGGTGCCGCGCCGAGCTTGCTTCACATCTAGTTTTTCCCTTCACAAGTTACAAACAACGGAGAATTCTGTGTCCACTCAGTTCCAGGGCGTCATCCCCCCGGTCATCACCCCCCGCCACGCTGACGGCAGCATCGACACCGCGTCGCTGAAGAACGTCACCAAGCACCTGATCGACGGCGGTGTGTCCGGCCTCTTCGTCCTGGGCTCCTCCGGCGAAGTCCCGTACCTCAGCAACGACGAGCGTGAGCTGGTGGTCTCCACCATCGCCGACGCCAACGCCGGCGCGGTTCCGCTGATCGTGGGCGCCAACGAGCAGACCACCAACCGCGTGATCGAAGAAGCGCGCAAGGTGGTTGACCTGGGCGCTGACGCGATCGTAGTCACCTCCATGTACTACGCAATCGGCAACGCAGCGGAAACCGAAACGCACTTCCGCAGCATCCACGCCGCCATCGACAAGCCGATTTTCGCTTACGACGTCCCCGTCCGCACGCATTTCAAGCTGCCCACCGACCTCCTGGTCCGCCTCGGCCGTGACGGCGTCATTGCCGGTGTCAAGGATTCCTCGGGCGACGACGTTTCCTTCCGCCAGCTGCTCCTCGCAGCCAAGGACATCCCCGACTTCGACATCTTCACCGGTCACGAAGTTGTGGTGGACGGCGCCCTTCTAGGCGGCGCGCAGGGCGTTGTTCCGGGCCTGGGCAACGTTGACCCGGCAGGCTACCGCCGCCTGTTCGACGCCGCGCAAGCAGGCGACTGGGCAGGTGCGGCCCGCGAGCAGGACCGCTTGGCCGACGTCTTCGAGATCGTCTACACCCCCAACGGACGCGTCTCCGGCGGTGCCGCCGGCCTGGGTGCCTTCAAGACCGCGCTGCAGGTGATGGGCGTGATCGAGTCCAACACCATGAGCTCGCCCATGCTGTCCCTGAATGAATCCGAGACTGCTGCGATCCGCGAAATCCTTGAACGGAACGGGCTGGTCTAAGCATTCATGACCGCTCCCCTAGCCCAAGCGACCCACGTGATCGGCGTTGACCTCGGCGGCACCAAAACCGCTGCCGGGGTTGTTGACTCCACTGGTGTTGTGCTGATGTCGGAGACCATTCCGACGTTGAACCGGGCAGGTGGTGAAGCGATCCTCGACGCCACCTCTGCGCTGATCGCGGGCTTGGTGGAGCGCGCTGCCGACGCCGGACATACCGTGTCCGGCGTCGGTGTCGGCTCCGCAGGGGTTATCGACGCCGCTTCAGGGACCGTGGTGTCGGCAACGGATGCCATCCTCGGCTGGGCTGGGACGGCGCTTGCCGCCGGCTTGTCCGCGCGCCTCGGCCTGGACGTGCGTGCCGTCAACGACGTCCACGCCCATGCCCTCGGCGAAGCCTGGCTGGGTGCCGCCGCGGGATCGTCGAGTTCCCTCATGGTGGCCTTCGGGACCGGCGTCGGAGGCAGCTTTGTCCTGGACGGCACCCCTGTTCTTGGCCACCGGTTTGTCGGCGGGCATGTAGGGCACTTCGCTTCGCCTTACGCCACGTTCGACGGCGTTCCCCTGGCCTGCGTCTGTGGCTCTGCCGGGCACGTGGAGGCGATCGCTTCCGGACCTGCCATCCACGAGTCCTACCTCCGCTTGGGGGGTTCTGCCCTGGATGCCGCTGACACCCGTGGCGTGTTCGCGCTGGCCGAACCTGACAGCAACGCCGACGCAGCCACCGCGAGCACTCTCGCCGCGGCCCAAGCCGTTGAACTCGGCGCTGCCGCCGCCGGGCAAGCCGTCGGTGGCCTCATCAATATCCTGGACCCTGAAACCGTCGTGGTCTCCGGCGGCGTTGCCGACGCGGGCGACCTCTGGTGGACGCCCATGGAGATCGCCTTGCGCCGGGAACTGCTCTCGCCGCTGCTTTCCGTGCCGGTAGTCCGGGCAACCCTCGGCAACAGCGCTGCCATTGTTGGTGCTGCGAAACTCGTCCTTCAGTAAGGAAGACATCTTGATCCTCACTCCAGCAGGCCTCGAAGGCCTCCGTGCCCAACTGATCGTCTCCTGCCAGGCCTACCCGGGTGAGCCCATGCGCGATCCCCGGACCACCGGGCAGGTGGCCGCCTCGGCCGTGATCGGCGGGGCTGCGGCGATCCGTGTCCAGGGGTTGGCCGACGTGCAGTTCACGCGCACCGCCGTCGAGGTCCCTGTCATAGGCCTGTGGAAGGACGGACACGACGGTGTCTTCATCACTCCCACACTGCGGCACGCCCTCGCTGTGGCCAATGCCGGCGCACACGTTGTAGCCATTGACGGGACACGGCGTTCCCGACCGGATGGGCTTTCCCTCGCCGGGACCCTTGCCGGAATCCATGCGGAATCCCATGCTTTGGTCATGGCTGATTGCGGTTCGTTCGACGACGCCGTCGCCGCCGTTGAGGCGGGCGCGGACCTGATCGGGACCACCTTGGCCGGCTACACCGGCGAGCGCCCCAAGACCGACGGGCCGGACCTGGAGCTCCTGGAACGGATCGCTTCTGCCGGCTTGGGAAAGCCCTTGATAGCCGAGGGCCGCATCCACACCCCCACCCAGGCCCGCCAAGCCCTCGACGCCGGCGCCTTCGCCGTGGTTGTCGGGACCGCCATCACCCACCCGGCCAGCATCACGGGCTGGTTCAAGGGTGCGATGCACGCGTAGCTGCATTTTCTGCTGGATCATTCCGTGGACCCACCCTGTGTGTGCCCCGCATGGCGTGGGTTACCCCGCTCGGGACGGCGATGATCCAGCAGAATCTCCACGAACCTGTCCCCAGGACGTCTCCACCGGCCTGTCCAGCGCCTGTCCGTACTGGGACCACCCGCCGACAAACAGCTTGCCGCGGCCCATTCCCAGGTGCTCCATCATCAGCAGGTTGTGGCAGGCAGTCACCCCGGAGCCGCAGTAGGAAAGGGTGTTGTCCGCGGACTTGATGCCTGCCCGTTCGAAGTTTGCACGGATCCGGAGTTCGGGCAGCAACTGCCCGGAAGGGTCGAGGTTGCCGCGGCAAGGGACGTTGACGGCTCCGGGAATGTGGCCCGGACGAGGATCGATGGGGTCCTGTTTGCCCTCGAAACGGTCACGGTTCCTGGCATCCACCGTCACGTACCTCCCGGAAGCAGCGTCCGAGATATCGGCGAGATAGCCCGCCGGCCATGCCCGGGCCGTGAAGTTCCCTCGCGGCCTTGGCGCGGTTTCATCGGTGAGTCGGCCTGGATGGGAGTCCATCCCTCCCTGCAGGACCGCTGCCTTGTGTCCCGTCGACCTGAGCATCCACACGAGCCTGGCCGCGATGACTCCACCGGCGTCGTCGTAGGCAACTACTGTGTCCGCGTCATTGATACCGGCGGCCCGCATCCCCTCGGCGAACACTTCGGGATCGGGCAGCGGGTTCCGCCCGGCCTCAGGGGACGCCGGACCGGATAGCCAGCGGTCCAGATCGATGAACACCGCGCCAGGGAGATGCCCGCGCAGGTACTCGTCCCGCCCGGACGAGCCGTCGAGATACCATCGGGCGTCCGCCAGGACGATGCCCTCAAGGCGCCCCGCACACCACTTCCAATCAACAAAAGGCCTCAGGTGTTCGTTCATGTTCGGCAGCCTAATCAATCAATCCATATTTTGAGATACGGATATCAATATATGGACAATGCAAGGCTCCTGCCCTCACAACGCCAGCGGAGCGGTTGTAGGCTTTCCCCATGACTGCCGAGAGCTCCCGCGAATACGACGTAATAGTGATCGGCGCAGGCGCCGTTGGGGAAAACGTGGCGGACCGGGTGGTTCGGGGCGGCCTCTCGGCAGTAATCATTGAAAGCGAATTGGTTGGCGGCGAATGCTCGTATTGGGCCTGCATCCCCTCCAAGGCACTTCTCCGCCCCGGCAGCGTCCTCCATGCCGCCCAGGGAATTCCGGGTGCGACGGAGGCCGTTACCGGAACTATTGATGCCAACGCAGCTTTGAAGCACCGGGACTGGTTCACCAACAATTGGCAGGATGGCAGCCAGGTTGAATGGCTGGATAGCGCCGGCATTGACCTGATTCGCGGGCGCGGCCGGATAACCGGCCACCGCGAGGTTCACGTGGATGGGCTTGACGGCAACAGCTACGCCCTCAAGGCACACCACGCCGTAGTGGTCGCCACCGGCTCGAAGCCCACCGTCCCGGGTATCGAAGGCCTGCAGGACGTACCTTTCTGGACCACCAGGGAGGCCACAGCAGCCAAGGAAGTTCCGAAGCGGTTCGTCGTCCTCGGCGGTGGCGTGGCCGGCGTCGAACTGGCCCAGGCATTCGCCCGCTTGGGTTCCAATGTCACGCTGGTGGCGCGCGGGCGGCTGCTGAGCAGCTATGCGGAGGAAGCAGCGAACCTGGTCCTGGCCGGCCTTCGCGCCGATGGCGTCGCGGTCCACCTCCATAGCGACGTCCACAAGGTGGAGAAGAACGACGACGGTTCCATCACCGTGGTGCTCGACGGCAAGACACTCGTTGCCGACCAGCTGCTGGTCGCCTCAGGACGGCATCCCGCCCTGGCCAACCTGGGCTTGGAAAGCGTGGGCCTTGAAGCCGGGGACGGCAAACCGCTCCGGCTCACGACGGATGCCAGCGGGCTCGTCGAGGGCCCATCCGGCGGCGAAAGCAACGCACCGTGGCTCTATGCCGCCGGAGACGCTGCCGGGAAGGTGCTCCTGACACACCAAGGCAAATACGAAGCGAGGGCAACGGGGGACGCCATCGTGGCCCGGGCCAAGGGCGAACTGAAAGGCAGTCCGCAGCCTTGGAGCCCCTGGGCGCATACCGCCAATGATCACGCGGTGCCCAGCGTCGTCTTCACCGACCCCGAGGTTGCGTCCGTGGGTCAGGGCCTTGAGCAGGCACTCCTGCAGGGCAAGAACGTTACGGGGGTCGAACTTCCCATCAACGTCAGCGGCTCACAGCTGTACTCGCCGGACTACAAGGGGTGGGCCCAGATTGTGGTGGATGAGGACAGGAAGGTGATCCTGGGAGCGACGTTCGCAGGTCCCGGCGTCGCCGAACTCCTCCATTCGGCGACGATCGCCATCGTTGGGGAAGTGCCGCTTGACCGGCTCTGGCATGCGGTTCCGTCGTATCCGACCATCAGCGAGGTATGGCTGCGGCTTATGGAAAAGTACGGCCTCTGATTCTTATTTGAACTGACCAGTCAGTTCAGTTAGACTTTCAACAGACAACAGTTCTGCGAAAGGCTTCATTGTGCTGTCCGTACAGCAACTCCAGATCAACGGCCGCCGGGACGATCTCCTCCCGGCAACCTCGCTCCAGGTGCACCGCGGCGAACTCCTCCTGGTTGCAGGGGAAGGCCAGGACCAGCGGACCGCCCTCGCTTTGGCCCTGAGCGGCCGCATGAAGCCCAGCAACGGCGTCCTCAGCTGGGACAACACCACCAAAACAAAGAAGATCAGGCTTGCCAGCGCCCTGGTGGACTCCCCCGGAGTCAACGAACCGGAGCAGCACCTCAGCGTCCGCGACCTCGTCACCGAAGACCTTTCCCTTATCCCGCGACGCTACCGCGGTGCGCTGCTGAGCAAACCCTGGCTCAAAGTGAACAGCTTCGAGGACATCGCCGGCCTCTGGATCGAACAACTTCCCGCCGGCCGACGCCTTGAACTGCTGACGGCCCTCGCCCTGGCAGACCCTGCCACGGACCTCCTGGTCATCGACTCCCCCGACCGACACAGCGCGGATCCTGAGACCTGGTTGCCCCGGCTCCAGGCATTGGCGTCCGACGCCGGGCGGCCGCTTGCCGTCGTCGCCGTCGTCGGTGCCCTCCCGGACAACTGGACGGGCGCCGCAGCCGTGATCGGCAACTCAGTGACCCATCCCCCTGAACCGGAAGCGGAGCCCGCGCCGGCAGCGGCCGAGCCGGCCGCCGTCGTCGAACCGGCCGTCGTCGAACCCAAAGCCAAGCACGCCGCCGGCGCAACGCCGGACGTGACCGAAGAACCTGAAACCGAAAACCTCCAAAGGACTGCAAAGTGACTGTTCTGCGGCTTGCCCGCTCCGAACTCAAGCGCATGACCGGCGGGCTCCTGCCCAAGCTGACCATCCTCGCCCTGACCATGGTTCCGTTGCTGTACGGCGCGGTGTACCTGTACGCGAACTGGGATCCGTACGGCAACCTGAACCAGATCGACGCTGCCTTGGTGGTCGAAGATACCGGAGCGACGTCGAAGGACGGCACCGAGCTGCAGGCCGGCAAGAAGGTGGCCGACAGCCTGGAAGAAGGCCATGTCTTCAACTGGAAGCAGGTCTCCAGCGCGGAGGAAGCCGACGCCGGCGTCCGGACGGGCGAATACGCCTTCGCATTGCGTATCCCCAAGGATTTCTCAGCAAACCTGGTCTCGCCCGGCAGCTTCGACGCCGCAAACCAGGCCATGCTGCACGTCACCACCAACGACGCCAACAACTACCTCCTGAGCACCATCGTGGACAAACTCACCACTGCCGTGCACTCGACGGTGGCCAAGGAAGTAGGCGAGGAAACGGCCAACCAGCTCCTCACCGGTTTCGGCACCATTCACGCGTCGATCGTGAAGGCAGCCGACGGCGCGTCCGAGCTGGCCACGGGCGTCGGAAAACTCAGCGACGGCGCCGCGACCCTCCACACGGGCACCGGCCAGCTGGTCACCGGCGCGGATCAGCTCGTGTCCGGTCAAACCCAGCTGCGGGATGGCGCCGTGCAACTGAACACGGGTGCCGGCCAGCTGAGTTCCGGCCTCACGGAATTGAAGAACAAAACCGCCACTTTGCCTGCCGATTCGCAGAAACTCGCGGACGGTGCAGCCCAGGTGGCCGCTGGAAATGCGGAGCTGAACGCCAAGGTCCAGGAGGTCGTCGGACAGTTGGACGCCGCCGACAAGGGCCTGCGCAACCGCGTGGTGGAGTCGAACGCACGGCTCGTCACGGCGGGCGTGCTGACACAGGAGCAGGCCGATAAGGTCCTGGCAGATTTCGATGCCGCCGCAGCATCCAGCCCGGTCACCGATGCCAAGGCGAAGATCTCCGGTGATGCGGCCAAGATCCAGCAGCTCTCGGACGGTTCGGCAGCAGTGAGCGCCGGCGCCCAGAAGCTTGCCGGCGCCACGCCGACGCTGACCGATGCCATCTCGCAGGCTGCGGCTGGTGCCGGGCAGCTGAATTCCGGCGCAGCAACCCTGGCCGCCGGCCAGCAGACCGCTTTGGACGGCGCAGTAAAGCTCGACGACGGCGCCCGCCAACTGGACGACGGCGCGGGACAACTTGCCAGTGGTGCAGTGACCGCTTCCGATGGCTCGCACACGCTGGCCACGGAGCTCGCCAAGGGTGCGGGTGAGATCCCCAACCCGAACGATGAACAAAAGAGCAACGTCTCCAAGGTCATCGCCGACCCCGTTTCGGTGAACAACGTCTCCCAGGCGAAGGCAGGTTCCTACGGCGCTGGATTGGCGCCCTTCTTCCTGACCTTGGCCCTGTGGATCGGTGTCTTCATGCTGGTCCAGGCCATGCGGCCCATCACCCAGCGGGCCCTGGCGTCGAACGCCCCCGCCTGGAAAATCGCCGTCGGAGGCTGGCTGCCGTTCTTCGTGGTCTCGGTGCTGCAGGCCACCATCCTCACCCTGGTGGTGGACCTCGGACTTGGCTTGAATCCGGCCCATCCGATCGGGATGTGGCTGTTCATGCTGGCCGCGGTGATGGCGTTCAGTGCCATCATCCAGGGCATCGTGGCGCTGATGGGTACGCCCGGCAAGTTCGTTGTGCTGATCCTGCTGGTCCTGCAGCTGGTCTCCTCCGGTGGTACCTTCCCCTGGCAGACCACCCCCATGCCGCTTCATGTGGTGCATGAGGTCCTGCCCATGGGTTACGTCGTCACTGGCATGCGGCACCTGATCTATGGCGGTGAACTCAGCATGATCTGGCCGACAGTTCTGGGCCTGCTTGGATACACTTTGCTCGGAGCGGCGCTGTCAACGCTGGCAGTCCGCAAGCACAAGATGTGGACCCTGAAAACCCTGAAGCCGGAGATCGCAGTATGAGCACCACCCAGCCATCCGATTCCGGCGATACCGGAAAGAAACTGCGCCCGGGTCGCACCAACGCCACCAAGCAGCGCCTGTTCGAAGCGTCCATGGAGCTGATCGGCGAACGTGGTGCAGCGGGAGTGACGGTTGACGAGATCGCGGCCGCCGCAGGAGTGTCCAAGGGGACTGTGTATTACAACTTCGGCAGCAAGTCGGACCTGATCGCGCAGCTCCTGCGGCACGGCGTGGACATCATGCTGGTCAGGCTCCAGGACGTCCAGGGGCAAAGCAGTGATCCGCTGGAATCCATGAAGAACATGGTGGCACAGGCCATGGAATTCATGGACGACTACCCGTCCTTCGCCCGGCTGTGGGTCAGCGAAAACTGGCGGACACCCGGCGAGTGGAGCGCTGTGTTCACCGAACTCCGCGCAGAGCTGCTGGCCGTGATCGGTTCCGCAGTTGAGCGCGTCGCCGCCGGCTACAAGGTTGACCAGAGCATTGTCCGAGGCAGCCTGGAAGCAGCCATCTTCGGGGCCATCTTCGTGGTGGGCCTGGACCGGCAAACGTACAACCCGGAGCGGACCCGCGAGCAAAGCGTGGCCGCAGTGATGACCATCATGCACGGCTACGTGATCAAGTAGCTTCAAGCACGTTGTGAGGCCCGGTCTGCGTGGCATGACGCGCTCATAGCCTGCTCAGCAGGCCCCGCAACGGTATGCAACTGCAATGTACGACGGCGTGGCGCGGCCACATGGTCGGCGATGATTAACCTCATGCGTCACATGGGGAACAGCGGGAAGCTTGCGGTGGTGGCCGCCTTTGTGTCCCTGGGACTCTTGGTCATGGCAGCCGTCGTGCTCGAGGAATTGGTGCTGTACCTGTTCCTGGGCAGCGTGCTGCTTTGCTACCTGGCGTCCCTGGTCCAGGTCTTCAACCGGCGGCGGTACTTTGTGATCCTGCTCGGCGCCATCGGAACGAGCCTGTTCATCGGCTGCAGCATCGCCTTCCTGCGGATGTGGGGCATCGCGTTCACCCAGGATGCCAACGCTTTGGGCAGTGCGGTGAGCACCAAGGACTCCGACATCTATTTCTACTTAGCGGTGGCCGCCGGGGTGGGAACACTGGCCGTCATGTTCCTCGGAGCCGTGGTGCCTTCGTTTGGTTCGCGGGCTGCAGCTCCCGCGAAACGGCCCGTCCCTGCGGCAAGGAAACGGCCGGCAGCGCGCACGCCAACTACCCGCCAGGCGACGCAGTCCAAGCGTCCGGTTGCGCCGGCCCAACGCCCCGCGGGCACTGCAAAGCCGGCTGCCCCTAAGCGCCCCGCACCATCCCGGACGCCGACCACGGCAGCCATGCGGCCGGCGTCGAACGCTCCAAACCAACGCAAGGCAGCGCCCAAACGCTAACGCCCCTGCGTTGCGAGGCCCGCTCTACGCGCTTACGCCAGGTTTAGACGCGCAGAGCGGGCCCCACAACGGGAACGTCCGGGCGCTTCCTTGGGATTCCCAGCACCGCCGTCGCGACGCCGAGTAGCAGGATCAGGCCACCCATGACTTCGGCGGGCGTGGGAATTTCGTTCAGGACCAGCCACGCAGCCGTCATGCCCACCACCGGAACCAGCAGCGTAAAAGGCACGACGTCGGAGCTCGGGTACAGCGACAACAGCCGGTTCCAGATGCCGTAACCCACCAACGAGGCAAACACCGCCGTGTAGACCGCGCTCAGGACGGTGGCCGGCTGCAGATCCGTGAGCGTGCCCCACACGACCCCGGGCCCGTCCACCAGCAGCGACAACCCGGCCAACGGCAGCGGCACCACAGCGCCGGACCACACCACCAGCCCCAGGCCCGATGCAGCTTTGGAATGACGCGCCACCACGTTCCCCACGGCCCAGGACAACGCGGCTGCGAGCACAATCATGAGCGGCAGCACGGGCGCCACGGCACTGCGTCCCAGCGCCACGACGGCCAAGCCTGCGATACCGAGCGCCACGCCGACCAGTTGCCTCCGGCTTGGCTTTTCGCCAAGGAAACGCGCGGCGAGCAGCACCGTAAACAGCACCTGCGCCTGCAGTACCAGGGACGCCAGACCTGCAGGCATCCCCAGCGCCATGCCGAGGTACAGCAGACCGAACTGCCCGGCACTCATGAAGAGCCCGACGCCGATAATCGCCTTCCAGCCGACGTCCGGTTTCCGGATGAAGAAGATGAAAGGAAAGACCACCAGGAGGAAGCGCATGGCCACGAAGAGCAGCGGCGGGACGTCCCGGCCGTTCGTGTGGAGTCCGAGGTCGATTGCGACGAAGTTGATGCCCCAGAGGACGGCGACAAGCACGGCAAGGAAGGAGTGGCGAAGGTTCACAAGTACACTCTGACGCCCTTTTCCTTGAAGCACCAGCGTTGAATTCAGCAACAAACCAAGTAGATTTGCTTCATGATCGATATCTCGGCTTTGCGCGCATTGGTCGCCGTGGAACAGCACGGTTCCGTAGTGGCCGCCTCGGACGTCATGGGCTACAGCCCCTCAGCGGTTTCCCAGCAGATCAAGAAATTGGAGAAGCAGACAGGCGTGGCCGTCCTGGAGCGGAACGGCCGTGGAGTGCTGCTGACTGAGCGGGGGCTGGCGCTGGCAGGGTACGGCCGGCGGATCATGGGCGAACTTGAGGAACTCCAGGCAACCCTCCTGGCCGATCCCGCCAAACCGTCAGGGCTGCTGCGGCTGGTGGCTTTCTCCACAGCCTGCCGGGGCCTGGTGGGACCGGTCCTCGGACGAATGGCAGCCGCACATTCCGCGCTGGACATCACCGTCCTGGCGGAGGATCCGCGTGAAGCTGTGCAGCGCGTGGCGTCAGGCGAAGCCGAACTGGCGGTGGTCCACAACTGGAACTCCGTTCCGCTGGTGATACCGGATAACGTCGTGCACGAGGACCTGTGTGTCGACCAGGCCGATGTCCTGGTCAACAGCACGCACCCGCTTGCGGCGCGTACCGCCGTCGAGCGTGAGGACCTGCTGGACGAGACGTGGATCAGCACCCCGGCAGGAGCCATCTGCAATGAGGCTCTTTTGCAGATCTTCGCCGGACTGGGCCGCGTCCCGGACATTCGCGTTTACGATCCCGATTTCTCTACCCACATCGCCATGGTCGAACAGGGGGTGGCGATTGCGCTGGTCCCCCGCCTGGGCAGGCCTACCCTGCCGCCCGGCGTGGTGGCCATTCCCGTGGTCAGGCCTGCCCAGCAGCGATCCGTGGGAATCGTGTACAGGAAGACCATGACTGCCAGCCCCAACATCCGGCACGTTGTCCGCCTGCTGCGTGAAGTGGCCGCGGAGGAGTTGACCGCATAGCAGCAGCTAGTGGCGGGGCACCGTGAAGTGCGTCAGCCGCGCATCCTGCCCGTCGAGCTCAGCCCAGGACTTTTCCGTTTCCATGACCGTCAACGCGCTGGTTGGGTAGCGGGTGGCGGCCTCCATGTAGGCGTCGTGATCCGAATCCCGGGAGGCCAGGTGCATGGCAAGATCCTGCACCCCCGGCATGTGCGAGATAACCATGAGCGTTGTCACCGTGTCCGGCACGTGGTTGATGACCGTCAGCATGCGGTTGGCCGAGGCGGAATACAGGCCGTCCTCAAGTTTGGGCGTGGGCGCCTTCTCCCCGAGCTCGTCGCACACCCAGGTACAGGTCTGGCGCGTCCTCAGGGCCGAGGAACAGAGGATGAAGTCCGGAACAACACCGTTTTCGAGCAACCACTTGCCGGCCAGCGGCGCCTCGCGGTGTCCGCGTTCCTCCAGTGGACGCTCATGATCCGGCACACCCGTGGGCCAGTCGGCCTTGGCATGGCGCATGATCACAAGCCGCTTGATGTGATGGTCACTCATAGATCAACCCTATCCCTCCCCTTGACCGTGGAGGCCAATGCTCACTGGCCGGACAACGCGAAAGCGCCCGCCCTGGAGGGCGGACGCTTTCGCAGTCAAAAGATTAGATCGAGTATTCCGGAGCGGCCCAGACGATGACCTCGGGGTGCTCGTAGAAGCGGTAACCCTGTCCACGGACGGTACGCACGGTGTTCGCCAGGCGGCCCAGCTTGGAGCGGAGGCGGCGGATGTGGACGTCGATGGTGCGCTCGTTCGGCACCTCTTCGGCGTTGCGCCACAGGCCTTCCAGCAGCTCGTCGCGGCCCACGGTGCGGGTGCCGTTTTCGACGAGGTAGTTGAGAAGCTCGAACTCCTTGAACGTCAGGTTCAACGACTCGCCATCCAGGTGCACTTCGCGACGGGCAAGATCGATCAGCACGCCTGAGGGGCGGGCTTCCTGCTGCGGAGCCGGACGTGCCGCTTCCGCACGCTGGCGGGAGGCTACGGTGGGGTCACCGAAGGTGGAACGCACGACGTCGAGCGCGGACCCGGGTGCCCCGGCGGGAGCGACGGCCACTGCCGCGTAGCTCTCGGCACCGGTCACCAAGGACTGCGCGTAGGCACGGATTTCCTGGGCCAACTTGGCAATGGAGGTTCCAGCCGCAGCTGCGGTCTCTTCGTCAATACCCATGTAGAGCACGAAACCGCGGGCCACGTTGTCGTTGGCGACGGGGCGCAGCCTGTCCGACTGGGCGATCACCGGCGTGGGCGCAGTCATGGGTGCCGGCTCGGCGGCAGGTACTGCACGCAACTGGCCGTAGGAGTTGGGGTTGTAGCCCTGCGGCACGTACCCGGGAGCCTGCTGGCCGGCGCCTTGCTGGGCGGGGGCGTAGCCGGGGCGGTTGCCGAAACCGGGGCGGAGCCCTGCGTTCGACGCGGCCTTGTTGGCGTTACGGACGGAGATGTGGACGTATCCAGATGCAACTGACATGGAGTGCTTACCTCAAAAGTGAATAGCCGTCATCGCGGCTTCGAATGCTGAATGTCCCCGCAATGAGTTTGGGGAGGGGCGCCCAACGCTGGGCTAGGGGGCGAATGCCTGAAACTTCTTGGGGTGGAAAGTTAGGCTTGCATTCGACAACAGCGGTCATCATGGCCAGCGGGTGTGCTGGACCAGGTTGCTGCGGCTGCAGGTGCTGTTGAGTTCTTGTTCACATTGGAAGTGTGCAACGTAACAATGGCAACACGCAAGTAACAAAGCGCCGAACCGTCCACATTTTGAGACGTAGAGGTCTATTGTGCTGCAAATCACAATTCCGTGGACCCCTAAAATGAACGCCATTTCATTCGTTGCGAGGAAGAAATATTAGCCTTCCAGTGAATTTTCTTCGGCTGATCGGGCATGATTCGCACTCTCGTGTTCGCGATCGCAGCTGATTCGGAATCTCACGTTCTGAAACACTTGTTGTCCAATCGTCGGCCGGCAACTTCTCGAATTTTTTGTCCGGAATCTGGTAGAGACGGCGAAATCGTCCTCCGTTTCAGGACCAAGTGCCACCCCGGGCCGGGTCCCACCTCGCTAGTGTTGAGTTCACAGCGTCTTCACAGGACCGGCAAAGCGCTGGCAAACCAGCAGAACAGAGAGTTGTCCCATGGCCTCCTCGCACTCCATGACCAACAACCTTCCCCAGCTCACCCATCCTGACGGGTCCCCCATCCGTGCACTGGTGGTCGACGACGAACCCAGCCTTGCCGAACTCATGAGCATGGGCCTCCGCATGGCCGGCTGGTCCGTAGCTGTGGCCGCAGACGGTCCCGTGGCGGTGAAGCTTGCCAAAGAATTCCGGCCCGACGTGCTGGTGCTCGATGTCATGCTGCCCGGATTCGACGGCGTCGAGGCCCTCAACCGCATCCGTGCTTTCGCCCCGGAAGTTCCCGCCCTGTTCCTCACCGCAAAAGACGCCGTCCAGGACCGCATTGTGGGCCTGGCAGCCGGGGGCGACGACTACGTCACCAAGCCCTTCAGCATGGAGGAAGTACTGCTCCGCCTCCACCGGCTGGTCCAGCGTTCCGGCGTCGCTGCCATGGACACCGCCGAACTGGTGGTGGGAGACCTGACCTTGAACGTGGATACCCGCGAGGTGACCAGGGCCGGTGAAGACATCACCCTCACCGCCACGCAGTTCGAACTACTGCGTTACCTCATGGAAAATCCCAAGCGCGTCGTCAGCAAGGCCCAGATCCTGGACCGCGTCTGGGACTACGACTTCGGCGGCCAGGCCAACATCGTGGAGCTCTACATTTCGTATCTCCGCAAGAAGATCGAGGCGAACCACCCACCCATGATCCACACCATCCGTGGTGCCGGCTACGTCATCAAACCCGCGGACTAGGCATTGGGCACCCTTTCAGGAGTTGCCAGGAGCTCCCGGCGCAGCTGGCTCAATCCCTCCACCTGGCATTTGCGCACCCGCCTGGTGCTGGTAGCCATGGCCTTGCTGGTAGCAATCTGCAGCGCCGTCGGAATCGTCAGCTACGCTTCCATGGACGCGGTGTTCAACAAGCAACTGGACCAGCAGCTTCAACAGGCCTCCAGCCGCGCGAACGAGTTCGGCAGGCCGCCGTCGAGCTTTCCGAACGCACCGTCCGGGAGGCCGGATCCGCTGGAGGCCCGCGGCCAGGCCGCCGGGACGCTGAACGCCCGGATCGACGGATCAACTGTTCGGAGTTCAGGCCTGATCGACGCCCAGGGCAAGAGGGTCTCCCTTTCGGACGCTGACGAGCAGGTACTTCTGACACTCCCCCGGGACAGCCGCCCTGTGGACCGTTCCCTGTCCAACGGCGACTACCGTCTGGTGGCCGTGACAACAAACTACGACGACGTGATCGTGACGGGTCTGCCGCTGGCGGACAAGCAGACCGCCGAGGCGTCCCTGGTCTGGACCATGGTGCTGGTATCGCTGGGTGGCCTGGTGGTGATCGGCCTGGTTGGCACGGTGATTATCCGGCGAACCATGCGGCCGCTTGAGCAGCTCTCCGAAGTCGCCACCAAGGTTTCACGCCTCCCTCTCGACGCCGGCGAGGTGGCACTTGCGGTGCGGGTCCCGGCGTCGGCCTCCCATCCCGGCACTGAAGTAGGGAGCGTCGGCTACGCCCTGAATCAGATGCTGAACAACGTATCCAGCGCGCTGGAGGCCCGGCAGGAAAGCGAAACCAAGGTGCGGCAGTTCGTCGCCGACGCCTCGCATGAACTGCGTACGCCGCTGACCGCCATCCGCGGCTACACCGAGTTGCTGCGGATGACCGAAAACTTCACGGACGACGGCAGGAAGTCGCTGGCCAGGGTCCAAAGCCAGTCCGAGCGCATGACCACGCTGGTGGAGGACCTCCTGTTGCTTGCACGGCTGGATGAAGGCCAACCGGTCAAGGTCACCGATGTGGACCTGACCCAGCTTGTGGTTGAGACAGTGAGCGACGAGAAGGTCATGGCCCCGGACCACATTTGGCAGCTCTCGTTGCCCGATGAACCCATCACCGTCCGCGGCGATGCCACGCAGCTCCACCAGGTGCTGGCCAATCTGCTCTCGAACGCCAGGAAGCACACAGATCCCGGAACTACGGTTGTCACCGGCGTGATGCTCTCGGCCGACGGCAGTGCAGTGGTGACCGTGACGGACAACGGGCCCGGCATTCCGGACGATTTCCAAGGCCGGATCTTCTCCCGCTTTGCCCGGGCCGACGCAGCGCGGTCGGGGTCTGAAGGGACGTCGGGGCTGGGCCTGTCGATCGTGGAATCCATAGTTGAAGCGCATGGTGGAAGCGTCGAAGTGACCTCCCGTCCGGGTCGTACGGAGTTCGCCGTGAGGCTTCCAACCGTGAGCGGCGGACAACTGTAACGATCCCGGCAAGGCGACTCACCGTCGTCGTGATCTCTGTTACCTAAATGTGACTTCAGCAGAAACCTCCTGTACCGTCGAAAGGGTGGGTCGCCCCAACTGGCCCACATCCGGGATGCGCCGAGCTCTGCCACTTCCCGGAGTCCGTACTTTCTCCGAGGCAGAGACGGGGGACCCAGAGTCTCCGGGCCCAGGCATTTATTGCCGGCCCTTGGGGTGAAGCCGCAGCGTGATGCGCGGCCGGATGACCTCATCCGAACCCGACAGCTAACTCCGCAGGCGCTGAGAGGTAATCACACATGTCTGAATTCAACGATCAGACGCGCCCTTCCGCGCGTCACCGCGACCATAACGACAACCCGTCGACCAAGTCGCAGTCAGTCCTCAAGAAGGCAGCCCGTGACGGCAAGTCCGGTGCACGCATGTCCGTAGTAGCCGGCGTTATCGCCGCTGCACTGGGCGTTGCATCGCTCGGAACCGCCGCCAACGCAGCTCTTACTCTCCCTGAGGCAAGCCGCGTGGCCGAAGCCCGGACCGCCGCCGAGGCCAGCAACAACAAGGCCGCTGAGGAAGCCGCAGCAGCCAAGAAGGCCGCAGCTGAGAAGGCTGCCGCCGACAAGGCCGCAGCTGACAAAGCCGCCGCCGACAAGGCCGCAGCTGACAAAGCCGCCGCCGATAAAGCCGCTGCAGATCAGGCGGCCGCCGCGCAAGCAGCAGCCGACCAGGCCGCCGCAGAAAAGGCTGCCGCAGAAAAGGCCGCCGCTGACGCTGCCGCAAAGCAGGCAGCCGACGCCGCTGCTGCCGCCGCCGCAGAAGCCGCAGCCGCCGCAGCTGCTCCCAAGGCTGTGGATGACCCCGCTGCTGCCAAGGCCTACGCCGCCAGCATTCTGGGCAGCTACGGCTGGAGCGCCGCCGAAATGACGGCACTGAACACGCTGTGGGAGAAGGAATCCAACTGGAAGACCACTGCCACCAACGCCTCCAGCGGCGCCTACGGCATTGTCCAGTCCCTTCCGGCCGGCAAGATGGCTTCTGCCGGCGCTGACTGGCAGACCAACTACCAGACCCAGATCAAGTGGGGCCTGAACTACATCAAGGAACGCTACGGATCCCCGTCAGCTGCCCTGGCCTTCCACTTGGCCAACAACTGGTACTAAGCCAAGCTGTTTGATTGCCGCCCCGGCTTCCGCCGTTTGCCTCAGTTCTTACTGGAGCGGATGGCGGGAACCGGGGCGGCTTCTTTCGTTTTCACAGGTGCTTGCCGGGGCTCACAGTAGTGTCACAGCTTCCGCCTAAAGGGTTCATAATCTGATCCTTCATTCTGGATCCATGACCATCACGGATCCAGGGACCGTAGTCCACCACCCGCAGGACCCGGGCGCGGGCGTCCCCGCCCGGGTTCCTGTCCTGGACCTCACCGTGCCCGTCTGCAACGAGGAAGCGCGGCTCGAGACGAACCTCCGCCGGTTGCACGGCCACCTCATGGAGTCACTGCCGCACGCGTTCCGGATCACTGTTGCCGACAACGCCAGTACGGACGGTACGCTTCGGGTAGCCGAGCGCCTGGCCCGGGAACTGCCCGAACTTCTCGTCGTCCGTTTCCAGGACAGAGGCCGTGGGAACGCGCTCCGCCAGGTCTGGCAAAACTCGCCGTCGCCCATTCTGGCCTACATGGAAGCCGAGCTGCCGGCGGACCTTTCCGCTTTGGCACCCTTGCTGGCCCCGCTGCTCTCCGGGCACTCGGATGTCGCTGTCGGCACCCGGCTGTCACCGGCCTCGCACACGAACCTGAGCCCGCAGCGGCAGATCATTTCCCGCAGCTACAACGCCCTGCTGCGGACCCTCATGGGCGCCCACGTCTCCGATGCCCAGTGCGCTTTCAAAGCCATCCGGGCCGACGCCGCACGCAAGCTCCTCCCCTACATCAAAGACGACCGCTGGTTCTTTGACACTGAACTCATGATCGACGCCGAGCTCTGCGGTTTGCGCGTCCACGAGGTCCCCGTGGACTGGACTGACGATCCCAACTCAAGCGTCGACGTCGTACGGACAGCCTTTGCCGATCTGCGCGGTATGGCGCGGTTGATGCGCGACCTCGCCCGGGGACGGGTCCCCGTCCGTGAGCTTAGGAGGGAGCTCGGTGCGGTGGCGGAAACGGGAAGCGGTATTCCCGGCAGAGTACTTCGCGCCCTGGGGTGGGCTGCGATCTTCGTCGTTGTGGTCCTGCTGACGTCCAATCCCCTCGGTTTATTGCCGGGCGCCCTGACCGCGCTGGTTCTGACGGGATCGGCCGCCCGGGTGGCCGCAGGGTTACGCGTCGTCCTGCGCGGGAAGAAGTCCGCCCACCGTCCCCACAGCATTGAGCTGCCGCAGGCCAGGGCACAGTAACGGGCGTCTATTCTTCAGGTTCCGCCTCAACCGCGCCACGGACGGCTGCGATGGACGCTGCAACGTCCCCGGCGTCCGTGGTCCAGTTGCTCACCGAGATCCTGAGGATTTCCCGGCCGCGCCAGGAAGATCCGGACATCCACACCGCCCCCTCGGCCATGAGCCGCTGCGTGATCCTGTGGGTCCGGTTATCGCTGCCGAAGCTCACGGACACCTGGGTGAACACCACGTCATTGAGGATCTCAACCCCAGGGATAGCGGCCAGGCCTTCCGCCAACGCCCGTGCGTTCGCTGCGAGCCTGTCCACCATGGCGATCACACCGGAGCGGCCCAGCTGCCGCAACGCAGCCCACACCGGGATGCCGCGTGCGCGCCGGGACATCTCAGGAACCTTCTCCAACGGATCCCCCAGGCCTGTTTCCGTGGCGATCAGGTAGCTGGTGTGGACACTGAACGCGCGGCGGAGGGATTCCGGCCGCGAGACGATCGCCAATCCGCAGTCATAGGGAACGTTCAGAGTTTTGTGGGCATCCGTGGCCCAGGAATCTGCCTCCTCGACGCCGGCCAGCCTCGGCCTCAGGGTGGGGCTGACGGCTGCCCACAAACCAAAAGCACCATCAACATGGACCCACGCTCCGCGGTCGTGGGCCACCGCGATGGCTTCTTCCATCGGGTCAAACGCGCCTGAGTGCAGGTTGCCCGCCTGTAGGCAGACCAGCGACGGTCCGGGCTGCTCATCCATGGCCGCAGCCAAAGCTTCGGGAATGATCCTTCCCTGCCGGTCCGCTTCAACAGGGACGCATGCTCCCAAACCCAGGTACCGCAGCGCCAGGTCCACGGCGGCGTGGCGCTCCCTGCCGGCAAAAGTGGTGATGCGCGGCCCGCCGTTGAGTCCCAACGATTCCAGGTCCCAGCCTGCCTCATCCATCAAAAACTGGCGTCCCGCTGCCAGGCCCACGAAGTTGGCTGTGGTGGCACCGGTAGTGAACCCGACGTCGGACGTTGCCGGAAGGTGGAGAAGGTCCAGCAGCCAGGCAGCCGCGGATTCCTCGATGGCGGCCGCCGCCGGTGTGGCGAAGCGGAGTCCGGTGTTCTGGTCCCATGCCGACACGAGCCAATCGGCGGCCATGGCTGCGGGCAGGGTCCCGCCCATGACCCATCCGAAGAACCGGCCGGACTGGATGGCCATGAGGCCGGGCTCAGCCAAAGCGGCGAGTTCATCCACTACCTCGGCGGCATCGGTGGCCTCATCAGGCAGCCGCGGCAGGATGCTTTTAGCCACCTGGTCGGCGTCGGACGAAGGACGGACAGGGCGGGTAGGCACTGACGTGAGCCAAGCACCGGCATGGACCATGGCCCGTTCCAATGCAGCACCGTAAGCCTCCGGCATCGCAGACATGCGCACAGCCTACGCCCGGTTAACTGGCTGGAACAGTACGAATTGAAAGCTAGAGGGTCAGCGTCAGGAGGTGGCCGCCGTCGTCATCCTTCACGACGGTGACCGTCACGGCTGAGTAGTCCAGGATCCGCCACATGCCAGGCTCAAGGCCGCCGCCTGCGTCGCCCACCACAACAGTCCGCATCCCCGCGGCCCGCGCAGCCGCGATACCTGCCGGTGCGTCTTCGAAAACCACGACGTCGGCCGGCTCGGCTCCCAGCAGCGCGGCCGCTTTGAGGTAGCCCTCCGGATGCGGCTTGCCCCGGGTGACGGACTCTGCGGTGACGGTGGTGGACGGCATGGGGAGCCCGGCGGCCTGCATGCGGATTTCGGCCAGGATGCGGTCTGCGGAGGTAACCAACGCAATGGCCTCATCCGGCAGGCCAGCCAAGAGCGCTTCGGCGCCGGGCAGCGCGATCACACCGTCCGTCCGGGACCGCTCCATTTCACCGAGCTCGGCAGTCAGCGCCTCCATGTCGGAACCCGCGGGAGCATAGCGGCGGACAGTATCGCCTGCCTGGACGCCGTGGGACGTGCGGAGGATCTCGTCGAAGTCCAGGCCATAGCGTTGGGCGAACTCCAGCCACACCTGTTCCACGATGGCCGTGGAATCGACCAGGGTGCCGTCCATGTCGAAAAGGACGGCACGGGCATTCAGCACCGGCGGGGAGGCAGGCTCGGCAGGATGGCTCATGGTTCCATCCTGCCGCACCCGCGGGACGTGGTGCTGCTGTGTGACTTAGCCGTTCGGCCGCTGCGGCAAGTACTGGAGGGCCCACTTGTTTCCGTCGGGGTCGGCGAAGTACACAAAGTGGCCCCAGTCCTGGATGTCGACATCGCTGACGTCCACGCCGTTTGCCTTGAGCTGATCGTGGGCTTTGTTGATGTCGCTCACCACCACCTGCAGGTTAGGGGCGGTACCTGGAGGAGCATCTGACAAGCCCTCGCCGATAGCGATGGAGCAGGCCGAACCCGGCGGGGTCAGTTGCACGAAGCGAATGCCGTCCATGGGACGCTCGTCAAAGTCGGCGTTGAAACCGACCTTGTTGACGTAGAAATCCTTCGCGCGGTCGACGTCGGACACAGGGACAAATACCAGTTCAAGTTTCCAGTCCATGCGCCACAGGCTAACGGGGCCGCCGGGAAACCGGTAGGGGTGTGAGTCAGCCAGCCACGCCGTAGAGGCGGTCGCCGGCGTCGCCCAGGCCGGGCACGATGTAAGACTTTTCGTTGAGTTTCTCGTCGATCGAGGCCAGGACGATCTTCACGTTGGCGTCAGACAGCTCTTCTTCCAGCTTGGACAGGCCTTCGGGGGCTGCGAGGAGGCAGATGCACGTGACATCCGAGGCGCCGCGCTTGAAGAGGAATTTGATGGCCTCGCGCAGGGTGCCGCCGGTGGCGAGCATAGGATCCAGGACGAAGATCTGCCTGCCTGTGAGGTCCTCGGGGAGGCGCTCGGCGTAGGTGATGATGTCCAGCGTCTCTTCGTCGCGGGCCATGCCCAGGAAGCCGACCTCGGCCGTGGGAACCAGCTTGGTCATGCCCTCCAGCATGCCCAGCCCTGCGCGCAGGATGGGGACCACCAGCGGCGTGGGCTTGGTGAAAGCCGTGCCGATGGTCTTGGTGACGGGGGTCTCGATCTCTACTGGCTGGACCTTGACCTCGCGGGTGGCTTCATAAGCCAGCAAGGTGACCAGTTCTTCGGTGAGTTGCCGGAAGACCGGTGAAGGGGTGTTCTTGTCCCGCAGAACGGTGAGCTTGTGAGCGACCAGCGGGTGGTCCACGACGAGTGTGCGCATCCCCCAAAACTATCATTGAGACATGAGCGCCACCGAGCCGTATCACGCAGAACACCTGGCCTGGATGGGCCTTGCCCTGGACGAAGCCCGGTTGGCGTTGAAAACCGACGACGTGCCGATCGGCGCCGTGGTGCTGGGGCCCGACGGCGGCGTGCTGGGTTCCGGACGTAACGAACGGGAGGCGCACGGTGACCCGACCGCCCATGCCGAGGTGGTGGCGATCCGCCAGGCGGCCGCATCGCTGCGACAACGCGCCCTGGATTCCGGAGGGGGCGACGACGGTTGGCGGCTCGAGGACTGCACCCTGGTGGTCACCCTGGAGCCGTGCGCCATGTGTGCCGGGGCGATCGTCCTGGCCCGCATTCCCCGCGTCGTTTTCGGCGCGTGGGACGAGAAAGCAGGAGCGGCGGGATCCGTGTTCGATATCCTCCGCGAGCGCCGCCTCAATCACTGGGTGGAGGTCTACGCCGGGGTCCGCGAGCAAGAATGTGCGGCGCTCCTCAAGGACTTCTTCGCCTCGCATCGCGCTCCGGCAGGACACGCTCCGGCGGAACACGCTGTAGAGCACCGCCCATCCTGATCCCTTCCTTCACGGGAGCAAGCCATGACAGTTTCGTTCAATCACACCATCGTTTACGCCACGGACAAGCAGCGATCCGCAGAGTTCCTTGCCCGGATCTTCGGGCTCCCGGCACCGAAGCCGATGTGGTCCTTCGTCACGGTGTCCTTCGAGAACGGCGTGACACTGGATTTCCTGGGCGCGGACGGGGACATCACACCGCAGCACTACGCCTTCCTGGTCAGTGAAGAAGAGTTCGACCAGATCTTCCTCAGGATCACCGCAGAACACGTGCCCTACTGGGCCGACCCTGCACGTTCCCGCGGGCAACAGATCAACCACAACGACGGCGGCCGCGGCATCTATTTCACGGACCCCGACGGACATTTCCTGGAGGCGATCACCCGGCCGTACGGTTCGGGCTGATGCTGCCCTACCGCCCTGCCGCCGCGTCCAACGCGTCGATCCGCACCTGACGTGATGCCGGGGAGTCCAGGCTGAACGAACGGAAATCGCCGAGTTCATCGCGGATCCAGGCCTCCACCTCGGCGATCCGTTGGCTCACAGCTGCAGTGGGAGCGTCAAAAGTCCACGCCGCGATCCGTTCCTTACCGGGATCGTATTGCCATAGTCCGATGATCCGCCCACGATCCAGGATGGGGTGGTCCGGCAGGTCGGCCTGAAGTGCCAGCGTGGTGTCCAGGACCTTCTTTCCCTTGTCCTCATCGGCGAACATGTCCCCCGAATTGCGCCTGTGGAGGACCAATGAGTCTGTGCCTGCCAACAGCTGGATTT
Source organism: Paenarthrobacter nicotinovorans (assembly GCF_021919345.1). Classification (NCBI taxonomy): domain Bacteria; kingdom Bacillati; phylum Actinomycetota; class Actinomycetes; order Micrococcales; family Micrococcaceae; genus Paenarthrobacter; species Paenarthrobacter nicotinovorans. The sequence continues at coordinate 719,659 of NZ_CP089293.1, read as the reverse complement.
GTTCGTCACCCGGCTCCTCGAAGTCCGCCAAACGCTCGACGTCGGAAGGCAGCATCCAGAGCACATCTCCACTGGCTGTGGTCACCTCCATGGCACCAATGGAGGCGAGCGCTGCCTTGCTCTGGGCCACCGTAAAGGCAGTGAACCACTGTGTCTGCTTGAACGTCGCTCCCCCGGTCCAGCGCAAGTACCGTTCCAGCAGCAGGCGGCGGGCGCCGTCGTCGTCCATATCGCTGGGCGGCAGGCCCCAATTCGTGTAGGCGTAGCGCTGTTGGTCCAGACGGCCGTTGACCGGGACGCGACGGATGCGGCCTTCCGCCTGCAGGAGTCCCAGGGCCGTGGGCAGCGTGGTGGAGGCGCCCTTCTTCTTGCCTTCCTCACCCAGGCTGCGGACCGAATCGCCCAGCACGTCCCTGAGTTGTTTGGGGTCCATTGGCTCACTGGACTCTTTGAGGGCGTGTTCCACTTCGCCCTCCAGGAGGGTGATCTCGCCGCGTTCCACGCCGAGCCGTGCCAGCACCTTGAACGGGGCAATCGCGGCGTCGCGGCCGATCTGGAGAGCCCACGGGTAGTCACTTTGGCCCAGGACATACGTGCATCCGCGGGCGGTCGGGAGTTCGTGGATCCTGAGCGCCCTGACGTCCTTGTCAGCTTGTTCGCGACTGGTTCCTGCCCTGGCGAACAGCGTCAGGTACGGGTTGGCGCCGCCTACGGATCGGGCCCAACCGGCGTGGTCCAAGACTTCCTCTGAGGTTTTGCCTTGGAGCGAACCGTCCAGGCCCTGCTTGTGCCAGGCCCAGGCCCGGAGCCGTTCAGGGGTCAGGGTGTCTGCGGCAGGCGCGATGCTGGTCATGGCCCCATTCTGCACCCGGTTATCAGGGCGAAGCTGTCACGGCTTTCAAAACAATCGCAGCAGTGTTGTCCCAGCCCGAGAGGTTGTCGCGGGCCAGGATGGCGTTTTCATGCCAGGACCCTTGGATTTCGACGTCCGTCAGCCAGCTCCGGAGAGTGTCCGCGAGAGCTTCCCGGGGATCCCACGCGGCGCCCGCCCCGGTACCGCCCAGCGCCTCCACTGCACCTGTCCCTTGCCGGACAAGGACCGGGACGCCATGTGCCAACGATTCGGTCACCACCATCCCAAAGGACTCGGAGTGCGAAAGCAGGACGCTGAGGTCGGCTTGGTGCCACTGCTCTTCGAGTGAGGTGCCGGTCAGCTCGCCGGTGACACGGATGCGGTTTTGCAGCGCGTGATGTTCGACGGCGGCCCTCACCTCGGCCGCGTACGCCGGGTCAGCTTCCTCCGAACCGATGAGCGCTGCGGTCCAGGGCAGGTCCTTTATCTGGCTCAGGGCCTCTACCAAGTGTGCTTGGTCCTTGTTGGGCAGCAACGCCGCGACAGCAACGATGTGCTTGGGCTGTGAACCTGCGCTGAGGTCTGCTGGTTCGGCGCCGGGGGTGGCCACCGCTATGTCCAGGGAGCCGTGTTTAGCCTGCAATTCAGCGGCGGAGTGGACGCTCGGGCAGATAATCCCGGTCGCGGCCGCCAACGCCTTCGACTCAAGGTCACCGTGCTCCGCCAATGCCATGTGCGAGAGGATCCAGACCTTGGTTCCGGCCTTGACCGCGCCGGCGATCTCCTCCGGAGCCCCACTCGCTACCAAGCCGTCGGCAATCACGGTGGTGCCGCCGTCGAGCGCTTGCGCGAACCGCTGCCGGTCCGCCGGGCTGCCAACCGGCCAGTCGCCGTCGACGGTTACCGTCTCAACGGAGGCGCCGAGGGCCGTCAGGTGCTCGGCGAGTTTGGCGTTGTATTTGTTGCCGCCGGAGCCGTGCCTGACGTTCCCCGGAACCAGGAAGCGGATGTGCACTTACTTGGCCGGGAGCTCCAGCGAGTAGCCCGCCCAGGCGTCGGGGTTCTCGCGGAGGACGACATCGATGCCGGCGAGCGCAGGCCCGTCTTCGGTGTCCTGGATCCGGGTGGCCATGGCGTCTGCGATGTGCTTTGCGAGTGCCTCGGTGGTGGAAAGTTTGCCCTTGAACGCGGGGTGTTCGTCCAGGTTCTTGTAGTTCAGGTCTTCAAGGATTTCCTCGAGGATGCCGCCTGCTGCGCCGATGTCCAGGACGATTGCGTCGTCGTTGAGGTTTTGGCGGCGGAAGCTGACTTCGGCAACGAACGTGGCCCCGTGGAGGCCCTGCGCCGGGCCGAACGCTTCGCGGGGAAGGCTGTGGGCGATCATGAAGTGGCGTCGGACGGTCAGGCTGAACATGTACTAATCCTCCGGGTTTGGGTACGCGACCACATGGCAGAAACCGCCGGGCCGTTCGAACAACTTAACAAGTGTGGTGGGCAGGTTTTGGAACTGGCATTCGCTGCTGAGGAAGGTGTCGAACAGCGGATCCTTGAGCTGGTTGACCGCTTCCTGAAGCCGCTGGGCGTTGCTGCGCCGGTGCCTCCTGGGGAGAGCGACGGCGCCCACCTGGCTGGAGCGGATGTTCAGCCTGCGGGCGTGGAAGTCCTCGCCGAGCGGGAGCGTGACTTCCTTGTCCGCGAACCAGGAAAGTTCGATGACGTCCGAATCATCACCGGCCAGTTGCAGGCTCAGTTTCAGGCCGTCGTTGGAGGCGGAGCAGTGGAAGACGATGTCGTTGTCGTTGGCTGCGTCCTCAGGCTCGGCGAATTCGATGCTGAGCTTTTCGGCGAGGTTGCGCTTCTCCGGGTCGGCATCCACCAATTGCAGACGGCCCAGCGGATACTTCCGCAGGAGCGTCGCCAGGACGCCACCCACCAAGCCACCACCGACGACGGCGACCCGGTCTCCCAGCCTCGGTCCGGCTTCCCAGAGGGCATTGATGGCAACCTCGACGATGCCGGTCAGTACGGCGCGGCGGGCCGGGACGTCCGCGGGGATAGCCGTGAGCTGGCTGGTGGGAACGATGTAAAAGTCCTGGTGCGGGTGGAGGCTGAAGACAGTCTTTCCCCGCCATTCCTCCGGGCCCTCTTCGACGGTGCCAACGCTCAGGTACCCGTACTTCACCGGGCCGGGGAAGTCGCCTTCCTGGTGCGGAGCCTGCATCAGATCGGCGACCCGCTCCGGGACGCGGCCTTCATGGACCACGCGCTCGGTTCCGCGGCTGACTCCTGAGTACAGGGTCCTGACCAGGGCTTCTTCCTTTTGCCTCGGCGGCAGGGACTCCGGGCGTAGTTCGCCATCGCCTGACTTGGTGACCCAGTAGGCGTGGGCTTCGTGCACTTGATCGTGAGGAATAGTCATGATGCTTATGAATCTATCGGTGGGTCGCTTCGGATGGAAGTTGACCTTTTTTCGCGGGGCTTGGGGTGGTTCTGCCGACGGCTTCCCGCGGGCCCGTTTTGGGGAACCGGCCCCGACTCCGGTACCCTATTTCAGTTGGTGACGTGTCCGAGCGGCCGAAGGTGCAACACTCGAAATGTTGTTTGGTGTAAAAGCCAACGTGGGTTCAAATCCCACCGTCACCGCCAATGAAAACCCCCGGGAAACCGGGGGTTTTCTGTATTCTCAGCGTCTTTGTGGTGTATTTTTCGAGCAGTGGTCGTCCACCAATAAGCCATTTCGGAAAGGCCACTGCAGCCATCCAAAGAGGGGAATCCACATGCGTCGACGCATCGTGTTGGCCGCATTGGCGGTCTTCTGTGCGGGAATGGCCACATCCTGCGCCGGCTCCGCTCCTCTTCAGTTGGATGCCGGCACCACAACTGTCGAGTACAGCTTCCGCGACAGCTCAGTCCCGCCCCAGTACCACCGCAGCTTCGTGATCAAAGCTTCGAAAGACGAGGCATCCATCACCGTGGACTCATATGGCGACGTGCTGGGCCAGGAAACCAGTGTCATGCCGGCCGATACGTGGACCCAGGTCTTGGACTCGGCAAAAACCCTGCCCTCCCGTGCCGCCAAGATCAGCGAACCCAAACCCGGTTGCACGGGAGGCACGGGATCGAAAATCACCATCCGGGACAGCGGCGGGGAACGCTACTCCAAGTCAGTTGAAAACTGCGGTGGCCGATCCGACCAGCCTCTGACCGAGACCGCGGGCCTCCTTGAAGCCCTGTTCGACATGGACAAACTGTTGAAAACCGGCAAATAGCGCGTCGAGGGGCGAGGTTTCGGGACTTTCGCGAAGGCAAAGAGCCGGGATCTAACCCTTCGCCGCGGCCAGGAGTAGATTTAGGCCGGATGCCGCATGGCACCCTCGGAACCTCACTGACCGTGGAGGCGGCAATGGCCAGGTCATCACAGCAAAAAGGCAAAAGCACGGACTACGAGTTCGTCACCGTGTGGCGAGTGGCCGGCACACGTGAGGAAGTCGTGGACATCCTCGGCGGCGCCGGAACCCTCACGGAGTGGTGGCCCTCGGTCTACCTCGCTGTCTCACCGGTAGCCCGAGGCGGCCCCGACGGCGTGGGTGAATCCTTCGACCTCCACACCAAGGGATGGCTCCCCTACACCTTGCGGTGGCGGCTCACCATCACCGAACCGGTCACCCTTGACGGCTTCGCACTCGCAGCCAAGGGCGACCTGAATGGAACCGGCCGCTGGACGTTCGCAACCGACGGCCCCGAAGTTGTCATCACCTACGACTGGCGGGTCAGCACAGCCAAACCGCTATTACGCAGACTGAGCTGGCTTCTGAAACCGGCCTTCTCCGCGAACCATCACTGGGCCATGGCGCGAGGTGAGGAAAGCTTGAAACTCGAGCTCCGCCGTCGTAGGTCCACAGCCGATCCGGCCCGCGTACCGGCACCGCCGGGTCCGACCTTCACTCCGCGGCGCAAAGCAACGCCCGGGCAAAGAAGTTGACATTCTTTCAGCTCGCCCTGATCTCGGCAGCGGCCCTCTTGGGGCCGCTGCTGGCGTTGCCACGGAAATGGCATTTGCCTGTTGTCCTGGGCCAACTGCTGGCGGGCATCGTCATTGGCCGGACAGGCCTGCAGGCAGTGGACCCCGGGGACCCTGCGTTTACGTTGATGGCCGATGTCGGCTTCGCGCTGATCATGTTCGTTGCCGGCACGCACGTTCCTATACGGGACAAAGCGATCAGGGCCGCCGTGGGCGGCGGCGCGACCAGAGCGGGGGCCGCGGCACTACTGGCCGTCGTGACGGGTTTGGGGATTGCTGCCGTTTTCGGAACCGGCCATGCGCCCGTGTACATCGTGTTGCTGGCGTCGTCTTCCGCAGCCTTGGTGCTGCCGATCGTCGATTCCTTGGGACTGCGCGGACCCAAAGTGCTGACCATGACCGCCCAGGTGGCGATAGCCGACATAGCCTGCATCGTGGCACTCCCCCTGGCGGTCGATCCGCCCAACGCGGGCCGCGCAGCTCTGGGCGCCGCCGCGGTAGCGGTCAGCGCGCTGCTCCTGTACGTCATCCTCCGCGCCTTGGAACGCCGCGGCACACGCGGCCGCCTGCACGACGTTTCCGAAGACAGAAAGTTCGCGCTGGAGCTACGAATCCAGTTGACCTTGTTGTTTGCCTTGGCAGGGCTGGCCGTTTTCGGGCACGTGTCCGTGATGCTGGCCGGGTTCTCCTTTGGCCTTGTCGTGGCAGCCGTGGGTGAACCCCGGCGGCTTGCCCATCAGCTTTTCGCAGTGAGTGACGGTTTCCTGGGACCCGTCTTCTTTGTATGGCTTGGCGCGTCCTTGAACCTGAACGACCTCGGATCGAACCCCCAAATGATTCTCCTGGGCCTCTGCCTTGGCGCAGGCACCCTTTTGGTTCACGCCGCCATGCGGCTCCTTGGACAGCCTCTGCCGCTGGCCGTCCTCTCGGCATCCCAACTCGGCGTTCCCGTGGCGGCCGTGACCATCGGCGCACAGTCGCACCTTCTTCAACCGGGCGAGGGCGCGGCGATGCTTTTGGGCGCGCTCATCACCATTGCGGCCAGCGCAATCGCAGGGCGGACGGCAGCCGCCGCCCAAGACGCGGCAGCGAACCCATCCAAGACCAAACCGGCACCGAACTCCCGATAGAATCGAAGCCGTTGCCGTCCACGTCGACAAGCCAACACAAGCAAGAAGAAAGGGAGGACCCGTGCGCACTTCACAGCCCCGGGCACCCTTCCACGCCTTGCGGTCCGGCGCGATCGCGCTGGTCATCCTTGGCTTGGCTGCCGGAGCCCACGTCATTGGCGGCGGATTGCTGCCGATGGCCCCGGTGCTCCTGGCCTTGCTCGCGCTGACGGCGCTGGCCACCACGCTGGCCACCCGGTTCCGGCTGAACGCCGTCACCATGGCAGCGCTGCTTGGCGCAGGACAACTCGCACTCCATGAGGCTTTCACTGCCCTAGGGCCCGTTGCTGCCGACTCACCAGGAACAGCCCACCACCTCGGCAACGAATCACTGAACCCTGCCCTGCAAACGGTGACAGAACATACCCACGAGCTTGGTTCCACCGTGGGCGTCCTGATGCTGATGGCGCACGTCGCGGCTACCCTGGGGTCTGCCCTGGTCCTGGCCAAGGGCGAGGATGCGCTCTGGCAGCTGGCCGCGTGGCTCCGACCGCTGGTTGCCCTGCCCACGCTGCTGTTCAGGCCCGACGCCGGTGCGTCTCCTGTCGCAGTAGGCGCACCTGACGTTTTCATCCCCCGCCCCTGGCGGAACCTAAGGCAAGACAGCCGCCGCGGCCCGCCCGCCGTCGTCGTCCTTAGCTAGTTCCGCCCGGCACCCAAGCTGCAAAGCACCAATGCTGCAAAGCCAGCAAACGCCTTTGCACGGTGACGGGCTCCCAAACCCGTACCCCAGCGCCCCCTCACTTGGCGCACCCGAAAGGCAACCCCATGAAGAAGTCCTCGCTTCGCCGTACCCTGTCCGCTACCGCCGTTGCCGGTGGAACCGCTGCCCTGATGATGGCCGGTATCGCAGGGGCGTCGGCCCACGTCGGCGTCGACCCCAACAAGACCGCGGCAAACTCCTACGCTCTGTTGACGTTCAGCGTTCCCCACGGCTGCGGCACGTCCGGCACCACCAAAATTGCCATCAGCCTCCCCGAGGAACTGACCGACGCAACCCCCACCGTCAACCCGAACTGGAACGTGGAGAAGGTGACGGAAAACCTCGCCGAGCCCAAGAAGCTGGACGACGGCACGTCCATCACCAAGCGCACCAGCCAGATCGTGTACACGGCCAAGGCGCCACTGGATCCGCACATGCGCGATGCCCTGGTCCTCTCGGTGAAGCTGCCTGACGCTGCCGGCAAGACCATCTACTTCCCCACGTTCCAGACGTGCGAAACGGGAAAGACGGACTGGATCGAGATTCCCAAGGACGGCCAAAGCGAGGATGACCTGAAGTCGCCCGCTCCGGCCATTGCCATCACTCCGGCGGACGCTGCGGGAGACCACCACGCTGCCGCAAGCGTGTCCACCGAGCAGGCGTCCTCGGTAACCGACGACGGTTCACAGGCCCGGAGCTGGGCCGGCCTGATCGCAGGCATCGCGGGCCTCGGACTCGGTGGCGCGGCGTTCTTCCGCAGCCGCTCGGCCAAGCCCGCTGCAGTGAAGGCAGACACCAAGTAAATCAGTGCAGGTGGCGCCCGGAAGATCACGATCCGGGCGCCAATCTGCCCTGTAACCCGTGGCTGAATTGACTAGCGCCACCGCCGAAGCAAGGCTGGTGCCCATGTGGACTCAGCGCATCAAAACCGGTCTTGTGACGACGACGGCGGCCGCCTCGCTGCTGCTTCTTGCGGCTTGCGGGCCAAGCCCCAGCCCGGCGGAATCAAGCAGTGCCCCGCCAAGTTCTTCCACTCCCTCGGCATCGTCGACGTCGGCCTCCCCCTCCGCGACGGCCTCCACGACGCCTTCGCAGTCTCCCACCCCGACCACCACGTCCGCGCCTCCTGCAGCCGTTGGACAGTGCAAGGCCGCAAGCCTGACTGCGGCCACCGATGCCACTGGTGGCGGAGCAGCCGGCAGCGTCTACGAGAAGCTGATCCTGACGAACTCGGGAACGGCTCCGTGCATTGTTGAGGGCTTCGCCGGGGTATCCCTGACGGCAGACGCCAATGGCGAACCGATCGGCGAACCGGCGACCCGCGAAACCACCACCCCGGTGACCAAGATCGAGCTGGCTCCGGGCAAGTCGGCGTGGGCGGAAATCCGCTACACGCAGGCGGGCAACTACGGCGACTGCACCAAGGTTACTGCGGCCGGGCTGCGCATCTACCCGCCGAATGACACTGCCTCGCTGTTTGTCGCCGAACAGCACGATGCGTGCAGCAACTCCGGGATCAAGCTGCTGACAGTCACTGCCTTCCAGGCTGTTTGACCGCTCCCCACGGTTCCGGCTTATTCTGTCGGAGCCGTGGGGCATGATGGATGAATGCAGGAGCCGCAGACGTCCGTTGGCGCCATCAGCCGTTTCAGCCAGGCAACCAGGGAATGGTTCCTCGGCGCTTTTTCCGAGCCCACGCCTGCGCAGGACGGCGCCTGGAATGCCATCTCTTCGGGTTCCCATGCCTTGGTCGTAGCGCCCACCGGATCCGGTAAAACGCTCGCCGCCTTCCTGTGGGCCCTGGACAGACTCCACGCAACCCCCACTGACACGCTCCCCGGGCTGGAGAGCGTGCCGGCGAACGGCAAGGGGCGGGCCAAGCGTCCGAAAACCAAAACACGCGTCCTCTATATCTCACCGCTCAAGGCGCTGGGTGTCGACGTCGAACGAAACCTCCGGTCACCGCTGATCGGCATCACGCAGACCGCCAAGCGCTTGGGATTGCCGGCACCACTGGTGACGGTGGGCGTTCGCTCCGGAGATACGACGGCGGCGGATCGCCGCACGCTGCTGACCAACCCTCCGGACATCCTCATCACCACCCCGGAATCCCTGTTCCTTATGCTGACGTCCCGTGCCCGGGAGACGCTCAGCGAAGTGGACACCATCATCATTGACGAAGTGCACGCCGTTGCGGGGACCAAGCGTGGGGCACACCTGGCTGTCTCCCTGGAGCGCTTGGATGCGTTGCTTCCCAAGCCCGCGCAGCGCATCGGGCTCTCTGCCACGGTCCAGCCCCGCGAGTTGGTGGCCCAGTTCCTGGCCGGCCAGGCTCCAGTGGAGATTGTCGCGCCGCCGTCAAAGAAGAACTGGAACCTCACGGTCACTGTGCCTGTGGAGGACATGTCGGACCTGCAGGGTGCTGCCGGAGCGTTCGATTCCGGCCCTGCGTCAGGGCTGCAACCGCAGGCGTCGATCTGGCCGCATGTGGAGGAACAGATCGTGGATCTGGTCCTGTCCAAGCAATCCACCATTGTCTTTGCAAACTCCCGACGCCTTTCGGAGCGCCTGACGGCCCGCTTGAATGAGATCTATGCCGAACGCCAGTTGATGGCAGTGGGAGGTGGGGAATGGGCGGCCCCCGAGTCCAACGCGGGCGAGCCCAACCCTGCCGTTCCGGCCTCCACGTCAACCCCCGCGCACATGATGGCCCAGGCAGGCAGTACCACCGGCGCGGATCCTGTCCTCGCCCGCGCCCACCACGGCTCGGTTTCCAAGGACCAGCGCGCCATGATCGAGGACGACCTCAAGTCGGGCAGGCTGCGTTGCGTCGTTGCCACGTCCTCCTTGGAACTGGGCATCGACATGGGTGCCGTGGACCTCGTGATCCAGGTGGAATCGCCGCCGTCGGTGGCCAGCGGACTGCAGCGCGTGGGACGTGCCGGCCACCAGGTGGGCGAGATCTCCGAAGGCGTGTTGTTCCCCAAGCACCGGGCTGACCTCCTGCACACCAGCGTCACCGTCGAGCGGATGCTCAGTGGCCAGATCGAGCGGCTGAGCATACCTACCAATCCTTTGGACATCCTGGCCCAGCAGACGGTCGCAGCCACGGCATTGGGAAGCATCGACGTCGAAGAGTGGTTCAGCACGGTGCGTCGTTCGGCGCCGTTCGCCAGCCTTCCACGCTCAGCGTTCGAGGCCACCTTGGACCTGCTGGCAGGCCGCTACCCCTCGGACGAATTTGCTGAGCTCCGGCCACGCATCATCTGGGATCGGCACGCAGGAACCATCGAAGGCCGGCCCGGCGCCCAACGCCTGGCGGTAACCTCCGGCGGTACCATCCCGGACCGTGGCCTCTTTGGCGTCTACATCATCGGCACAGAAGTTGAGGGCTCGTCCTCCCCGGCCAGTGCGGACGGCAGTGAACCCACGGCCTCTGCCCGCGCAGCGAAGGGCGGACGCCGCGTCGGCGAGCTTGACGAAGAGATGGTGTACGAGTCCCGGGTAGGCGACGTTTTCGCCCTCGGTGCCACCAGTTGGAAGATCGAGGACATCACCCACGATCGCGTGCTGGTCTCCCCCGCTTTCGGCCAGCCCGGGAAGCTTCCTTTCTGGAAGGGTGATTCCCTGGGCCGTCCTGTTGATTTGGGCAAAGCACTGGGCGCCTTCATCCGGGAACTCTCAGCTGCCGATGATGCCCCCGCCATGGAACGCTGCCAAGCCAGCGGCCTGGATGCCTTTGCCGCCAGCAACCTGCTGCAATACCTCCGGGAACAAAAGGAAGCCACGGAAATCGTTCCCAGTGACCGGACCCTGGTGGTGGAGCGTTTCCACGATGAACTCGGAGACTGGCGGGTGGTCCTGCACAGCCCCTTCGGCATGCCGGTCCACGCCCCATGGGCCCTCGCCGTCGGACAACGCCTGCAGCAACGCTACGGCCTGGATGGCTCGGCCATGGCCGCCGACGACGGGATTGTCCTCCGCGTGCCCATGATGGAAGACGAACCACCCGGAGCTGAGCTGTTCCTCTTCGACCCCGAAGAACTTGAACAGATTGTCACGGCAGAGGTCGGTGGCAGCGCACTGTTCGCCTCACGATTCCGCGAATGCGCCGCCAGGGCCCTGCTCCTCCCCCGGCAGAATCCCGCAAAGCGTCAACCCCTGTGGCAGCAACGGCAGCGCTCGGCCCAGTTGCTGGATGTCGCCCGGAAATACCCCTCTTTCCCCATCGTGCTCGAAACGGTGCGGGAATGCCTGCAGGATGTTTACGATCTGCCGGCGCTGAAAGACATCGCAGCATCCGTGGAGCGCCGCGAACTACGGATCGTGGAAACCACCACCCAGCAGCCCTCGCCTTTCGCAAAGTCACTCCTGTTCGGATACGTAGCCCAGTTCCTCTACGAGGGCGACTCCCCCTTGGCCGAGCGCCGGGCTGCCGCCCTGGCACTGGACTCGACGCTGCTCAACGAACTCCTGGGCCGCGTGGAACTGCGCGAACTCCTGGACGCCGCGGTCATCGACGCAACCGAAATGGAGCTGCAACGGCTTGCACCGGACCGCCGGGTCCGTGGGATGGAAGGAGTCGCCGACCTGCTGCGACTCCTCGGCCCACTCAGCATCGACGAGGTGGCCGAGCGGCTGCAAGGGATGGAACAGCCGGAGGCTTCACTGCAACCGGCCACGCTGGACCATCCGCTGGACCCCGACGATCCGGACCACGTTGAGGAAACACCTCCGGCCGCTCCCCACGGCACAGTGTTCGACGCCGAATCCCACCTCGCTGCGCTGCAGAAAGCCAACCGCGCACTCAAGGTGACAATCGGCGGCGTCGAACGCTTTGCTGCGGTGGAGGACGCGGCCCGGCTCCGCGACGCCATCGGTGTCCCGCTGCCCATGGGCGTTCCGCTGGCCTTCATCGAACCGGTCAGCGATCCCCTGGGCGATCTCGTTTCCCGCTACGCCCGCACCCATGGGCCCTTCACGGCCGCGGAGGCAGCGTCGAGGCTGGGGCTGGGCGTCGCTGTCGTCAATACCGCCCTGAAACGCCTGGCCGGGGATGGCCGCGTGGTGGAAGGCGAGTTCCGGCCGCACGCTGTGGCGGAGCAGCCCACCGAAGCCGTTGAACCGGAACTGATGACCCTTGATGCACCGCCCTCCAGCGAGTGGTGCGATGCCGAGGTCCTCAGGAAGCTCCGGCGCCGTTCCCTCGCCGCGCTGCGCGCCGAAGTGGAACCCGTGGACACAGCAGCCTACGGACGGTTCCTTCCTGCATGGCAGAACGTGACCACCCCCGGAAAGTCCCGCAGCCAGGCGCTCCGCGGACTCGACGGCATCATCACGGCCGTGGACCAGCTCTCCGGAGTACCCATTCCCGCGTCCGCCTGGGAACCGCTGGTGCTGGCGAGCCGCGTGGCTGACTACAAACCGGCCATGCTCGATGAACTGATGGCGGCCGGGGAACTCCTCTGGTCCGGGGCCGGGTCGCTGCCAGGAAACGACGGCTGGATCAGCCTGCACGTGGCCGATTCCGCAGAACTGACCCTCAACCCCGCACCTGACTTTGAACCGGGCGACGCACAGCAGCGGCTCCTGGAACACTTCAGCGCCGGAGGCGGCTACTTCTTCCGGCAACTTACCGAAGTGGCAGGCGGCATGGACGCAGTACTCAGCGACGACGCCGTCGTGACGGCCCTGTGGGACCTGGTGTGGGCCGGCCGCGTCACCGGCGATACCTTCGCCCCCGTGCGGGCCATGATCTCCGGCGGCAAGACAGCCCACCGGCAAGTTGCCAAGGCCCCCAGGGCGAGGACTCCGCGGATGAGCAGGCTTGGCCGCTCGCACGGGACCGGACTGCTGGGCTCGCCCGGTCTCACCGGCGGACGCTACGGCTCGGTTAGCGGCGGCGTTGCACCGGCACCACCCTCGGCTGTGGGCCGGTGGTCGGCGTTGCCTGCGCCCGAACTGGACCCCACCATCCATGCCCGGGGCACCGCTGAGCTGCTGCTGGACAGGTACGGTGTGGTGACCCGCGGTTCGGTCATGGCGGAGAACATCATCGGCGGCTTCGGCCTCATGTACAAAGTCCTTGCACGGCTCGAAGAAGCCGGGCGGTGCCGCCGCGGTTACTTCATCGAGCACCTCGGAGCGGCCCAGTTCGCCGTCCCCGCGACGGTGGACCGGCTGCGGTCATTCACCGAAGACGCCCGCATCTCCAAGGCGGAGCCCGTTGCCCTTGCACTGGCCGCAACCGATCCCGCGAACCCGTACGGTGCAGCGCTCCCTTGGCCGGCCCTGTCCGTCGACGCCGGGTCCGGCCACCGGCCCGGACGCAAGGCGGGGGCGCTGGTGGTCATGGTCGACGGCGCCCTGGTCCTTTACGTCGAACGCGGCGGCAAGACGCTGCTCACCTTCAACCAGGAAGAGCCCGTGTTGGCTGTTGCCGCCCAGGCGCTGGTTGATGTGGTGCGTCGTGGAGCCGTGGACAAGCTCTTCATGGAGAAGGTCAACGGCCACGACCTCCTGGACACCCCGATTGCCACTGCTTTGGCGTCCGCCGGGGCCTACTCCACTCCGAAGGGACTACGGATCCGTGCCTGAAGGCGATTCCATTTGGCGGGCCGCCAACCGGCTCAACGAGGCCTTGGCGGGCCAAGTCATCACAGCTTCCGACTTCCGCGTGCCCCGTTTCGCCACCCTCAACCTGACTGGCTGGACCATGACGGAAGTGGTCCCCAGGGGCAAGCACCTGCTCATGCGCTTGACCGGCCCCGTTGACGACGAGCCCGGTGCCAGCAGGAAACCCCGGGCACTGACCATCCACTCCCACCTCAAAATGGAGGGTAACTGGATGATTTACCCGCCGGGTGGTCGATGGACCAAGCCGGGCCACACGGCACGTTGCGTCCTTCGCACGGCAGTTGCCGACGCGGTCGGGTTCTCCCTGGGCATCCTGGAAGTCGTGCCCACCGCCGAGGAAGACAAGATCGTGGGACACCTCGGCCCCGACCTCCTGGGGCCGGACTGGGACGAGGAAGAAGCCCTGCGCAGGCTGAAGGCCGAGCCGGACGTTACGGTCGGCTTCGCCTTGCTGGACCAACGGAAACTGGCAGGGATCGGCAACATTTACCGCTGCGAGGCATGCTACCTTTCGGGCATCCACCCGGCCCTGTCTGTCGGAGAAGTCCCGGATCTGGCCAAGACCGTCACCGACGCCAAACGCCTCCTGGGCGAAAACCTTGGACCTGGCCGCCGGACCACTTTGGGCCCACGAGCCCTGCGTCCCGGCTACTGGGTTTACGGCCGGGAACGCCAACCCTGCAGGCGATGCGGCGCCACGATCCGCCGTGCCCTGCTGGCAGGACCGGACGGAACCGAAGAACGCGACATCTACTTCTGCCCGCGCTGCCAACCCGCTCCCTAGAAGCCGGCTGCCTGGAGACCAAGTCCCCCGAGACCGGCTCTTGCCAGCCCACTTCCCGGACACCTACCGTGAAACCGTGGCCCGGCCGGAGACGTCGGATTCGTCCCGGCCGGGCACAGCGGCAACCGCCGCGACGGCGCCGCGCCCCATGCAAACCGCGCCGACTACTCCAGGAAGCTCCCCAGCCGCCCCAGCAATAGTCGTCGGATCAGCGCTGGCTGCGCGTCGCCGTCGGACGTTTTCTACACCGTCCGCCACCATTTCTGGTTGGCGGACCCGGCGCAATCCCATAACTGCAGGCGTGAACCATTCGACCACGACCAGTCGGCTACGTCCACGCATTTGTTCGCCTGGGGGTTCACCAGATCTCCGGCAGAGTTCAGCACGAACTGCTGCGCGGCGTTTCCGTTGCACGCGGCCAGCTGGACGCGAGCGCCGTTACTGGTGGAACCCCAGGCCACGTCCATGCATTTGCCCAACGACTGCACCGTGCCGTTGGAAGCGAAGGTCCATTGTTCGGAGGCAGCCGCCTCACAGTCCCACAGTTGCAGCTGGGCACCGTCGGTGGCCTGGCGTCCGGCAACATCGATGCATTTGCCCGCGTAGCCCTGGATCCTGGCACTGGCGGGAGCCGCTGACGGAGCCGCAGCGAGCTCGTACACACGGACGTAGTCGACCAGGAGCGACTGCGGAAAAGTGGTGCCTGAATCCGGCGCTCCGGGCCAATAACCACCCACGGCCAGGTTCAGCAGCAGGAAGAAGTTGTGGTCGAATACCCATGGCCCGGGTGTGTTGGCCTTGGTCTTGTGTGAGTACGGGACCCCGTCGATGTACCAGGTGATTGAATCCGCCGCCCAATCCACGGTGAACGTGTGGAAAGCGTCCCCCAACGCGGCACCGTGCGGCAAGGTGTAGCTGGCGTTGGCGGCGTTTGCACCTGAATACCCGGGACCGTGGATGCTTCCCCACGTTGTCCCGGGTTCCTTGCCGACGTTTTCCATGACGTCGAGCTCGCCGCTGTTGGGCCAGCCATCAGTGAAAACGTTGTCGCCCAACATCCAGAACGCGGGCCACATTCCTTGTCCTTTGGGCAGTTTGAGCCGGGCTTCGAACCGGCCCTGGGTGCGGCTGAACTTCCCCGCCGTCAAGAGGCGCGCGGAGGTGTACTGACATGCCCCGTAATGGCATTGATTTCCGGCCGGGTTTTCCCGCCGCGCGGTGATGGCAAGGTTGCCTTGCCCGTCGGCGGCGGCGTTCCGCGTGCTGGCGGTGTAGTACTGGAGTTCGCCGTTACCCCACCCCGATCCCCCGGTGTCGTGGACCCATTTGGCGGAGTCGGGCGCTGTTCCGGCTGGTCCGTTGAATTCATCGCTCCACACCAACGCACCGGGAGCCGGCATGCCGGCCGCTGCCAGCGCCGGCGGTTCAGGAGCGATGAGTGTCGCTGAGACGGCCAGTCCGACGATGACCATCACCAAAGGCATGAGTCTTCGCTTCATGGTTGCCACTCTGACCGCCTTTTCGCCACGCACGCAAGGCTTTTTGTAGCGACACGCAAAACGTCACTGCGAGGAAATATTCCGCGCGAAATTACTTATCAAGTCCGTAACGGCGACGAAATGTGAGCGGGCGAGAGTGGGATAAGGACAGGTAAATTCCGTTCGCAACGTGTTTCCTTCCTCTGAGCATCGACGATGCATGCTCCAGGCGCGTCAGCCGTGTCTTCCCAACTTTCGCCTAGCGGCGTCCGGACAGACTGACGTGCCTTTGCCTTTTCCCCAGCAGTTACCCGGAGGCTAAAAATGGGCATTCGTAAGCAGATTTTGGTAAGGATCCTTGCCGTCCTGGTGGTTTCCTTTGGATTGATCTACATCAGTTGGCGCTGGTCGGGCACCGTTGCGTGGGACGCATGGTGGATTTCCCTGCCCCTCGTTGCGGCGGAAACGTACAGCCTGGGCGAATCGGCGTTGTACGCGGCTACCATGTGGAATGCACGACGGCGGCCGCCTCCCCCTCCTGCCCTGCCGGGCAGGACCGTGGACGTTTTCATCGCCACCTATAACGAGCCGCTCGACCTCGTCCTCAGGACGGCCATCGCGGCCAGGGACATGGAATATCCGCACGAAACGTGGATCCTGGACGATGGCGACCGCAGTGACTTCGCCACGGCAGCCCGGCAGATCGGCGTCGGATACATCAGGCGGGGCCCCGAATGGGATGGCCGGCAGCGGTTCGCCAAGGCAGGCAACGTCAATAATGCCCTCTCCATGACCACCGGTGAATTCGTGGCCATTCTGGACGCGGACCAAGTCCCGGAACCCCGGTTCCTGGACCGTGTCCTTGGCTACTTTGATGCCGGAGAGGTGGCGTTCGTCCAGACGCCGCAGCACTTTTGGAATGTTCCGGACCGTGATCCCCTGGGCAGCCAGGCGGAGCTGTTCTACGGACCTATCCAGCAAGGCAAGGACGGGTGGGATGCGGCGTTCTTCTGCGGTTCCAATGCTGTCCTGCGCAGGGAAGCCCTCATGGCCCTGGGCCTGACGCGTTACACCCGGACCGCCACCGAACACACGTGGAGCGCCCTGCGCAGGGGTCGCGCCCGGTTGCAGGATCTCCTTGGCGAGCTGGGCAGGCGGCATCCGGCGGCCATGCCGGTGGTTGAGCAGGCGCTGGAGGCGATCACCCGCGCGGAACATCAGGTCCGCAGGGGCGATGTCCTGGCGGAAATCACCTTCGAACTCCGCGTCTCCTTCCATGCTGCGGCGTTGGGGAACCCCGATGCCATGGACGATGTGGTGCCTGAACTTGATGCGGTGCTGGAATCGGTGGATGTGGCGCACACGGATCAGGCACTTGCCATCCACCCGATGGACACCACCACCATCACCGAAGACATGGCAACCGCCATGCACCTTCACGCCATGGGATGGGGAAGCGTCTACCACCATGAAGTGCTGGTGCACGGGCTGGCCCCGGAGGACGTGTCCACCATGTTGTCGCAGCGCCACCGCTGGGCAGCCGGCACCATGCAGGTGTTCTTCAAGGACAATCCGCTGTTCCTTCGCGGCCTGACGTTGGCACAGCGCCTCATGTACCTGGGCACCATGACCAGTTACCTCAACGGCTTCGCCGCCTTGAGCTACATTGCGGCGCCGGTGGTTTTCCTGGTCGCGGGAACCTACCCCCTCACGGCGAGCCCCGTGGTCTTCTTCTGTTTGTTCCTGCCGTTCTTCATTTCCTGCCAGCTGCTCTTCCAGGTGGCGGGCAACGGAGCCAAGGGTCTCTGGCGCGGCCAGCAGTGGTCCTTTGCTCTTTTCCCCACGTGGATCGCGGCGACGTGTTCCGGTGCGGCAGCCGTCTTTCTGGGCAAACACCTGGCGTTCTCGGTCACTGCCAAAAGCAAACAGGCCACTGGGCGCGGTTTCCAGCACGTCCGGCTCCAGATCGGGGCCATGGCCGTCCTGGTTTTGTGTTCGGGCATAGGGATAGCCAGGGCAGCGACCGGCGAAGCTCCCCTGTACCCCACCCTCATCACCCTTGTCTGGGTGGCCTTGGACCTGGCCCTTTTGAGTGTGGTGATCGGCGCCGCAAGGTACCGGGGTCCCGGAGATGACCTGAAGGATCCCATGCCCGTCCCCAGGGAACTCGTTGAGGTCCTCGGGCCGGATTCCGCTGGAGCCCCGCACAGCGCAGGACCACACACCTGAGCACCGCACATCACAACGCCGCACAGTGAGAGCTGACCGGCTACCTTTCCCCACGACCGCCGTTCCAACCCCCAGCCAGGAGCGACCACCATGTCCACACTTTCCCGCGTCCACAACATCATCCCCACATCACTGGCGCACGTCGACCTGACCCTAACCGGCGCTTTGAACGCGGCAACCGTTCAGGCCATCCGCCAGGACTCAGCCAAGGCAGCAACCGACGGGCCCGTGCTGGTCCTGCTCGACGTGACCGCAGTGACCACCATCGGCGCGTCCGGCGTCGTCGGTCTTCTGGAGGTGCTGCACTTCCTGCGCGCCCGCGGAGGAGATCTTCGCCTCTTCGGTAACTCCCTGGCGCTCGAAACCACCCGCCTCCAGGCCCATCTGGGGCAAGTCGCCCGTGTCTACGAGAACCGCGAGGAAGCCGTAGACGGTGGTCGGACACTCGTGCGTGCACGCCACCTCACGTCCAGGTTCGCCTGGCTCAACCTGTTCACCCGACGTCCACGCACTCTTGGTTGGGGCTGACATGGCCCGGACATTAGTGTCTCCGCCACGGCCGCCGCGCCAGAAGCCGGCTCCGCCTTCCTTCACTGGCCATCCTGACCGCAAACGGAGGCGTGCAAGCCTTCTTGTTCCCGTCCTGGTAACAGCACTGGCCGCCACCGGTTTGGGGTTCGCTTCCAGGGAAGTGGTCCCCATCGTCCAGGCGTTGTCCTTGTGCAAGGCCGCCGATGCGGCATCCATCATTCCCAAAGATGGCGTGCTTCTTGGGGTCAACCTGGATTGGGATTCAGAGACCTTGGCCGAACACCGCGCAAACCTCGGCCATGATCCCGCGGTGGTGGTCCAGTTCTCGGACATCCCCTACGACGACGAGACGTGGTCCCACACCACGAACGCCGTCACCCAGGTCCGGGCAACAGGCGGTGCGCTGCTCCTGACCCTTGAGCCGCACGGCGGCCTGGCGACCATGAGCGATGAGGTGATCGCGAAATTGGCCACAGACTTGCGGGCCATCAACGATCAGGGGACGCCCGTCGTCGTGCGTTTTGCGCATGAGATGAACGGCTCCTGGTACTCGTGGGGCCAGCAGCCGATCCACTACGTGGAGGTGTTCCGGAAGGTGGCGGCAGCCATTCATTCCCAAGCCCCCGGCACCTCCATGATGTGGGCGCCCAACTACGGCGGAGGCTATCCGTTCACGGGTGGCCAGTTCGCGGCCCGTCCGGGCACTCCGGATTTTGCCGCGCTGGACACCGACCACGATGGCACGCTCACGATGTCCGATGACACCTACGCTCCCTACTATCCGGGGGATGACGCCGTGGATTGGGTGGGGGTGTCGCTGTATCACTGGGGCAACCAGCGGCCTTGGGGCAACAACGACATTGCCGAACCGGGCAAGTTCCTGGCCATGCTCACGGGCACGTACAACGGCACAGCAGGTAACGACAGTGCCGTGCCGGATTTCTACCAGGTGTACGGTGTGGACCATAACCGCCCTGTGGCCATCCCGGAGACCGCAGCGATCTTCACTCCTGCCCGCAGCGGGGCCTCCGAGCTGGACGTCAAGCAGGCATGGTGGCGCCAGGTCTTCTCCGCCGAAACCCACCAAAAGTATCCGCAGTTGAAAATGATCAACTGGTTCGAGTGGAAGAAGTACGAGATCGAGATTAACGACGACGTCGACTGGAGGAGCGCAGGATCGCCCACCATCCGCGACGCGCTGGCCCGGGACCTGCCGGACTGGTTGCGCTACGGCGAGGACTTGGGGGCGTGCCGCTAGGCGGGAGGACCAGGCTCACGCAGCGGCTGCGGCCTCCACGGCTTCCGTGGGGGCCGTTGCCTTTGGCCGCTCCGGGACCATGAACTTCGGCAGCAGGACCTGCACGATCGGACCGATGGCCAGGGCGTAGACCACGGTGCCCACTCCCACGGAGCCGCCAAGCAGGAACCCCACAGCCAGGACCACTACTTCGATGCCGGTGCGGACCAGTCGCACGGACCACCCGGTGCGCCGGACAAGGCCCGTCATGAGCCCGTCACGCGCGCCGGGACCCAAACGGGCTCCGATGTAGCAGGCGGAGGCGATGCCGTTGAGGATCACGGCGCCGGCCAGCATGGCGATCTGCCCGCCGAGGTGCGAGAACGACGGGATAAGCCAGAGTCCAAGGTCTGCGAAGAGGCCCACCAGGACCGCGTTGGCGATGGTACCGATGCCGGGCATCTGCCGGAGTGGGATCCAGAGCAGGAGAACCAGGAAGCTGACCGCGATGACCACTACGCCGATGCTGAAGCCGGTCTTCTGGGACAGGCCTTGGTGGAACACATCCCAAGGGTCCAGCCCAAGGCCGGCCCGGATGAACATGGCCAGGGAAATGCCGTACATTGCCAGGCCGATCAGGAGTTGAGTGATTCTGCGGGTCATCATGTTCTCCATCCTCCAAGAAAACTGGCCTTGTATTCCATAGCCAGTTTGGAATACTGGTCTTATGGCTCCCTCACTGAATCCCACCGCCCTCCTCCGCCTCCTGGGGCAGTGGAACGCCGGCGTCCTGCCCGCCTACCGCGAGCTCGCCGACGTCGTGCGTTTACTCGTGATGGACGGTCGCATCCCGCTGGACGTCGCGCTGCCCAGCGAGCGGGCGCTGGCCCAGTCGCTGGGCGTCAGCCGCACCACCGTGACGGCCGCGTACGCGAGCCTCCGGGAACAAGGATTCCTCACGGCCGGGCAGGGCAGCCGCGGGCGGACCTGCATCCCCTTCCGCTCGACGCCGGCGAGCATGCCCGGCCTGGCCGCACCGGAGGGTATCCTCGACTTGGCCTACGCCTCCTTGCCCGCGGCGGGTGAAGCAGTACACCGGTCCTTCGCGGAAGCACTCACCGAGCTGCCGGCGCTCCTGCCGGGCTTCGGTTACGACGCCATGGGCGTAGCGGCCCTTCGCGAGGCGATCGCGGACAAATACTCGGCAGAAGGCGTGCCCACCACCCCTGACCAGATCCTTGTCACTTCCGGGGCGCAGCATGCGCTGAACATCGTGCTGCGGACCCTGGCGGGCAAGCAGGACCGGGTCATGGTGGAACACCCCAGCTACCCCAACGCACTGGATGCCATCCGTGCCGCAGGATGCCGGATCCTCCCGGTCGCCTTGCCTGCGGGAACCTCTCCGGCGTGGGACATCGACGCCATGGTGGCCATGATGAACCACCAGCGGCCCGCGATGGCCTACCTCGTTCCGGACTTCCACAACCCGACCGGGCGCATCATGTCCGATCTGCAGCGCCGGCGACTGGCCCGCGCGGCCGCGTCCGTGGGGACGGTGCTGGTTGTTGATGAGACGCTTCGCGGGTTAAACCTCGACGGCGTCCGCACGGCTCCGATGTCCGCCTTCAGTCCCGCCGTGGTTTCCATCGGCTCGCTCAGCAAGTCGCATTGGGCGGGCCTGCGGACCGGCTGGATCCGGGCGGACGAGGACCTCGTTGCCCGATTCATAGCGACCCGTACCGTCATGGATCTGGGTGGCCCCGTGGTTGAGCAACTGGCGGCGGCGCGCCTGATCAGGTCGTTCTCCGATCCCCTGGACGCACGCCTCGAGGAGCTGCGCCATAACCGGGAATCACTGTTGCGACTCCTGGGGCAGCAATTGCCCGAGTGGGAGGTGGAAACGCCCAAGGGTGGATTGACTGCTTGGTGCCGGCTGCCGAGTCCATGCAGCACCGCCCTGACGGTATTGGCACCTGACTTCGGCGTGCGCCTGGCCGCCGGTCCGCGCTTCGGCGTGGGAGGCGCGTTCGAGCACTACCTGCGCGTGCCCTACACCTTGCCCCCGGCTCAGTTGGAGATTGCCGTCGGTGCGCTCCGCGCCGCCCAGGACAGGCTCGACGCAACACCCCAGCTCCGCCGCACGCTCAAGACCGGGCCGGCCACCGCCGTCGCGGTCGCCTAGTGCCCCGCGCGGGTTGCTGAACCCATCCGCTGCTTGGCCGTGTTCGTGCCGGGGCCGATGGGAACCTGCGTTGTCGCCTTGGCCAGGCCGAACAGCGGCATGCCGTTGTACACCACTTCGATGCCGGACGCGGGAACCTGGTACGTCTCGTGCCAAACGCCAACGTCGCCGCTGCCCGCGATCTCCTTCATGAACTTCCGCCAGGGCCCAAGGTGGGGCGAGTCCCGGTCCGCCGCGAACCGCCGCAGGTGTTCCGGGCTTTCCCAGTAGCTCAGGATGATGGTGGTGCGCCCAAACCACTGTTCGCTCCCGAGCAGGCCGGCGTCAGGGTTGGTGGCGAGGTGTTGCATCATGGCGGGCATGGCCGAGGCAACCTTGGCTACCTGGCCCATCTTCCACCACTTGTTGGCCCGCATGCCGATGAGGAAGACCGTGACGTCGCTGCGGCCGATGTCCGCGGTGAAGCGGCCGGGAAAGACTTTTTGTGCCATGACATTCCTTCGCTTTGTGGACTCTCAGGTCCGGTTTCATAACAACGTTATGAAACGATGTTATGAAACAATGGAAGGCATGGCAAGACCCATCGTTCATGACCATCTGGTCCAGCAAAGACTCCTGACCGTCACGGCCGAACTCGTCGACCGCGAGGGCCCCGCCCGCGTCACCCTGCGCGACGTCGCCACGGCAGCGGAAACGTCAACCTCGGCCATCTACTCGCTTTTCGGCGGCAAGGCCCAGCTGCTGCAGGCAGCCATCGACGACGGCTTCCGCTCCTTTGGTGAATCCCAGCGCCAGGCGGCTCCGGGCGGCCTGCTGGACCTTGGCCGGGCTTACCGGACCTGGGCCCTGGACCACCCGGCGCTGTATCGACTGATGTTCGGCGGCGCGCTCGCGGCGTACGTCGAATGCACTCCGACGCCGGAAGTCGCCTCCGACTCGATGCTTCCCCTGGTGGAGGCGGTCACCTCCGCGCAGGAAGCGGGAAGGCTCCGGGCCGGAGACCCTACGGTGGTGTCTATGGCTATCTGGGGCCAGGTCCACGGCCTGGTGGGCCTGGAACTGGCCCGGATGAATGCGCCGGAAACCGACTGGGCCGGCATTTACGAAGCCGCCCTGGAATCGGTGGCCCGCGCCTGGGCCCCCTAATCCCCGGACAGGGGAACCCAGGCACCCAGGCAGGGGAACCCTACGCGTACACCTTCTCCAGGAAGGCACCCCAGGTTTTCGCGGTCAGCTCCGCATCTCCGGAACCACTGAAATCGTGCACGGTCATCCCCACCGGGGCCCCGAAAACGTTGCGGCCGAAGAACCGGTACATGGCATCCGCCGTCCGCAGGCCGAGGAAGTTCTCATCAGAGAAGTCCACCTCGCCGCTCAGCCGCCCAACGCCGTCGAGCTCCAGGTCAACAGCAGTCCCGGCAGCGGTGCCGTCGACTCCCAGGGCCTTCTTCAATTGCACGAAACCATCCGGCACCTGCGACGCCGCCAGCGCCTGGATGTCCGTGAACGTCACCGGCTTGCCGTCGAAGTACTGCAGGTACTGGCCCAGGGTGTGCAGGTAGAAGCGGGTGTGCTTGCTGGCGCCGTCGTATTGCTCATCCCAGTTGTCGGCGAAAATCCCGCTGTGGACGTAGTGCAGCTTGGCGCGGCCACCTTCCAACGGCTCAAGGACGTGTTCCAACTGGTTGAACCAGCCGTCGGGGCCCTCCATCCGCGACACCAAATGAGTGGGGTGCTCCTCCACCGTTTTCTCCGCGGGCCACTGGTCCGTGGGGAACATCCAGGCCGCTGTGTCGGCAGTGACGGCGTTCCAGACGCGTTCGGGCGTGCCGGGCAGCTCGGTGTCCGCCACGATTTCGAATTTACGGTTGTCAGTCATTGCTTTGGTCCTTATCTGCCGGTTTTTCCGTTTGCGAGGGGGTCTTCAGTGCGGGGTGGAGGACGACGACGAGCCGGTGCTTGCGCCCGCCGCCCGCCACCGCGGCAGCACCGCCGTCGTGGTACTTGTCCACGAGGCGCGTCACCGCCACCCCAAGTTCTTCAGCGAACGCCGCGCGTTCAGCGGCGGAGCGGAAAGTGATTTCGCCGTCGATGGCAAAGCTGGCCAGCTTCTTCCTTGCCAGGGCCGCACCGGAGATGAGCTTGCCCATCTCCTGGACGGTGCGGGAGGCGAGCGCCAACAGCCAGAACGCCGAGAAGTGGTCGGAGAACCGCCGCGGGTCCGGCGCGACGGAAGCCAGGGCAACGGGCGAGATCAGGTAGGAGGCCGCCGTTGCGCGCAGGACCCGTTCCGTGACGTTGCCTTTGCGCCGCTCCTCCACCAGTTCCACCAAGCCGTGGCGTTCCAGGGCCTTGAGGTGGTAGTTCACCTTTTGGCGGGGCAGCCCGACTTTGGCAGCCAGTTGCGTGGCCGACGCCGGCTCGACGAGTTCCCGGAGGATCCGCGTCCGGATGGGGTCCAGCGAAGCTTCCGCCGCCGCCGGGTCCTCAATCACTTCGATGTCCAACATGCTTACAGTATGGCAACCGACAACTTTTATTGTCAAGAACTTTTTTATGTTCGGAAGCTGCATCTGTTGTGGGGCCTTGTCTGCGCGCTTTCAGCCACGAATTGGACGCAAAGCAGGCCTCACAACGCAGGCAAAGTAGAATTGCCCGGTGATGCAATCCCCCCTCCCCGTGCGCGACGGCGTGAACGCGACCCGCCTCCGCCTCCCGGACGAGGGGCCCTGGGTCACCGCGATGGACTACATGATGCACCGCTGGGGACACATCGACCCCCAGGGCATCGAGGACCGGTTCGATGCCGGCGAAATCGTGGGCGAAGGCGGCGTACCGCTGACCCGCAGCACCAAGCTGGAGGACCACACCTTCATCTGGTACTACCGCACCCTGCCCCCGGAAACCCGGCTGCCCGTGGAGATCAGCATCCTCCACCAGGACGAGCACATCCTCGTGGTGGACAAACCGCACTTCCTCCCCACCACCCCCGGCGGAACCTACATCCAGGAATCCGCCCTGGTCCGGCTGCGGAACCTGCTGGATCTCCCGGACCTCATCCCCATGCACCGGCTGGATCGCATGACTGCCGGCCTGCTCCTGCTCTCCACCAACCCGGAGACGCGCGGCAAGTACCAGGTCCTCTTCGAGAAGCGCCAGGTCCGGAAGGAATACGAGTGCGTGTCCGCCGCGACACCTGCCGCAGGTTTTCCCGCCGTCGAATTTCCCGCCACCGTCCGCAACCGCATGACCAAGTCCCGCAGCTACCTGCTGGCCGAAGTCATCGACGGCGAACCGAACGCGGAAACGCGGATAGAGCAGGTAAGGACGTTCGACGCCGGCCCCCGGCAGCACGCGCTGTACCGGCTGGAGCCGCACACCGGCAAGACACACCAATTGCGGGTACACATGGCTTCGCTCGGACTGGGCATCGTCAATGACGCCTTCTATCCGGACCTGCTGGACAAAGCCCCGGACGACTACAGCAAGCCGCTCCAACTCCTGGCACGCGGCATCACCTTCGTGGACCCCATCACCAAGCAGCCCGTGGAATACCGGAGCCAGCTGGAACTCAGCGAAGCCCACCCCTCTTAAAGCAACCCAAGGTGGCCGGCGTCAGGCGTCGAACACGGACCGGAAGACTGCCGTCGTGTCCTCGGAGAACAGCACGAACTCCACCAACTCCAGCGGACCAGCGGCCGTATCGCGTTCCGCTGGCGACGACGCAAACGACCCGACGGCGTCGAACGCCACCTCGGCAACCTGATGGGCGTCCCACCCATAGATTCCGGCGCTGATCGCAGGGAAGGCGACGGACCGGGCACCAAGTCCGACCGCCACCTTCAGGCTTTCGCGGAAGCAGGATCCAAGCAATGCCGGATCAGTTTCTCCGGCATGCCGGTTGGGGCCCACCGTGTGGATGACCCAACGTGCCGGAAGCCGGAAGCCAGGCGTCGCGACAGCCGCGCCAACCGGCAGCCCGCCGGGCAATTCCGCGTGCCTCAGCCCCCGGCACGCATCAAGCAGGTCCGGACCGGCGGCCCGGTGAATGGCCCCATCCACTCCCCCTCCACCGAGCAGCGACGAATTGGCTGCATTGACGATTGCGTCCACTGAACGCGTTGTGATGTCACCGTGCAGGATGTCGATGCGCATGCCCACAGTCTCGCGCCCGCGCGGCGGGGTCGGCAAGTGCGGTACCTTGTGCCCATGGACATCACTGCCCCGGAGACATGGGGATCCGCTATCTACCTGTGGATCGTCCCCATTGTGCTGGGCGATGCCATCTTCCCGCCCATCCCCTCCGAAATGGTGGTCATCACCGGTGGAGCGCTCGCAGCCGATGGACACGCCAACTTCTGGCTGATTCTTTTCCTGGCCGCTTTCGCATCCTGGCTCGGGGACATGGCGGTCTTCCTTCTGTTCAAACGGCGGATCAGCCATGTCCTGGACCGCTGGTCATGGGGCCGCCGGGTCCACCGCGGAATCCACGAGGCCATCGCCAAAGCCGGCCGCTCCTCCACCTACGGGACAATTATCGGCGCGCGCTTCATCCCCGGCGGCCGGCTCGCGACGTCGGCCGCAGCAGGAATTGCCAACGTTTCGGTCCGCGGATTCGGATTGTGTGCAAGCCTGGGCGGAGTCCTGTGGGCTGTGTGGCAGGTGGGTCTGGGCTACTTCACCGGTTCCACCACCAAGCTGCCGTTTTGGGCCAGCTCGCTCATCGGCGTTGGTGTGGGCCTGGTGATCGGCGTGGTTGTTGGCCTGATCGTCACGCGGCGGCGCGGGACCCGCTCCCCCGTGGACGAACCTTTCGACGGCGACGCTCCCGGCGACGTAGCGCGGCCCGAAGAGGGCCTGCAGCCCTAGACAGGCGACCAGCGGCCCCGGTTCCGGCGCAGCACGTACAGGCTGCCGGTCACCGCAACACGCTCGACGGCGTCACGCATCATCGCAGCCGAAC
Organism: Paenarthrobacter nicotinovorans; assembly: GCF_021919345.1. Taxonomy (NCBI): domain Bacteria; kingdom Bacillati; phylum Actinomycetota; class Actinomycetes; order Micrococcales; family Micrococcaceae; genus Paenarthrobacter; species Paenarthrobacter nicotinovorans. The sequence goes on along the minus strand of NZ_CP089293.1, from coordinate 692,873 downwards.
TCCGGGCTTCGTCGTTCTCACCCGAATAGTCCCTGGCATCCACCATGAAACGAAGGCTGATCTGCGGGACGCCGCCAACGATATCCAGCTGGTTCGCTTCAACGTGGTGGCGGGTTTCCAAGGCTTCGACCGCTGCGGCCATGACGGACTCCGGAGCGTTGCCCGGTTTGAGGCCAGTGATCTTCAACTTGGTCTGGAACGACGGCATCCCACCACCCTAACGCCCTCCCGTGGCCCGCTTAAGCAGGAATGCTCCCCCACCAGGAAGTGAGGGAGCATTCCGGTCCGGCGGCCGCCTAGCCCGTGTTGCGCAGGCCGGCTGCCACGCCATTGACCGTGATGAGCATGGCCCGCTGAAGCCGCTCGTCGATCTCGGCGCCGGAGACCGACTCCTCGCGCACGCGGCGGAGAAGTTCCACCTGCAGGTAGCTGATCGGATCCAGGTACTGGTCGCGGATTTCCAGGGAACGCTTCAGCGTCGGCTGGGCGTCCAGCAACTCCATCTCGCCGGTGAGCCGTTCAACCTCAGCCACGGTGAGTTCGTACTCGTCACGGATCATGTGGAACAAGCGGTGCAGTTCCTCAGGGACCAAGGAGGAAACGTAGTGCCCCGCAATCTCCATGTCCGTCTTGGCCAAGGTCATTTCCACGTTCGAAATAACTGAACGGAAGAAGTGCCAACGGTCCATCATTTCAACGAGTTGTCCGGTGTTCCCGGCCTCGCGCGCAGCCTTCAACCCTGAGCCCACACCGAACCAGCCCGGAACGATCTGCCGGGACTGCGTCCACCCGAAGACCCACGGAATGGCACGGAGCCCGCCGAGTCCTGCCCCGGAATCCGGACGCTTGGAAGGACGTGATCCGATGTTCAGGGACCCCAGCTGCTCCACCGGGGTGGAGGCGAGGAAGTAGGCAGGAAGGTCGGGATCGTCGATGAGCTTGCGGTACCGGGCAAACGCGGCGTCGGAGATGGTCTCCATGACGTTGGCGTAGCGCTCGCGCTCGTCTTCGGAGGTACGCGGAGTGCGGTGGAGCGCCGAACCCTGCATCACCGCCGCCAGGGACAGTTCAAGGTTCTCGCGGGCCAGTTCAGGAAGCGAGTACTTGTCCGAGATGACCTCGCCCTGCTCGGTGAACTTGATCTCTCCTTCGAGCACACCGTTCGGCTGGGCCATGATGGCGTCGTAGGTAGGTCCGCCACCACGGCCAACCGAACCGCCGCGGCCGTGGAACAAGCGCACCCGCACGCCATGCTTCGCAGCAATGTCTCGCAGCTTGCGCTGGGTCTTGTGGATCTCCCACTGGCTGGTCATCACACCGGACTCCTTATTGGAATCCGAGTACCCGAGCATGACTTCCTGGATGTCGCCGCGGAGGCGGACAAGTTCGCGGTACGAAGGATCGGACAGCAACTGGTCCACGATCTCCGCCGAAGCACGCAGCTCTTCCACGGTTTCCAGCAGCGGAGCAAAACCGATCTTGGCGTGGGGCTTGGCTCCGAAGAGGTCGAACAAGCCGGCCTCGCGGGCCAGCACAGCTGCGGCCAGGACGTCGTCCGCGCCTCGGGTCATGGAGATGATGTAGGTTTCCACCACGTCCGGGCCATAGGTGTGCAGTGCTTGGCGGATGCTCCGGAAAACGTCGTACGTGCCATCTGCCGTGCCCTCGAGCTTGATCGGGTGGCCGGAGAGGGGCCGGCGTGACGCGAGCTCCGCACCGAGAAACGCGAACCGTTCCTCGCGGGTCAGCTCGCCGTACGGCTTTTCGGTACCGAGGCGGTCCACAAGCTGTCCGACGGCGTCATGGTGGTAGTCGGCGTGCTCACGGATGTCCAGGGTGGCCAGGTGGAGGCCGAAGGCGGCGATGGCCCGGCGAACGCGCGCCAGGGCACCATCGGCCACCAGCCCGGCCGAGTGGTTCCGCAGGGAATCCTCGAGCAAGCCGAACTCTGCCAGCAGCTCGGACGTGGTGGCGTAATCGCGGCCCGGTTGGTGGTGCGTGGAACCGGAAACCCGGCGGCCCGTGTTGATCAGCTTCGCTTTGATGCAGGTCAGCTTGAGCCGGTACGGCTCCTGCGCGTTCAGTTCAAGGATGCGCTTGTCCAGGCCCGGCAGGTTCTTCAGGTCCTCGGTGATGGAATCAAGGAGCGCTTGGTCGGCACCGAAAAGGGCCGTGGAGTTGGACAGGACCGAAATGAGCTCATCGATCAGGGCAATGCTGATCCGCACGGCATTCTGGTTCTGGAGCTGCAGGATCTCGCGGGTCACGGCAGCCGTCACATTCGGATTGCCGTCGCGGTCTCCACCAATCCAGGAACCAAAACGAAGAGGGGCAGCCGCTGCGGGCAGCTTCACGCCGTGTTCCTCGAGGAGCTCGGACAGATCAGTCAGCATCTCCGGCATCGCGTCGGTGAGGATGCTGTTCAGGTAGTAGATGGCATTGCGCGCTTCATCCACCGGAGTGGGGCGCACTTGGCGGAGTTCATCCGTCTGCCACATCTGGTCGATGATTTCGGCAAGCTGGCGGTCCTGGCGGCGCCTCGCCGAGGTGCCTTCCTCCGTAGCTTCGGCCAGGACATCAGAGAGCTTGCGGACCTTGTCCAGCACAGAACGCCGCGAAGCCTCCGTGGGGTGCGCCGTGAAGATGGGACGCACATCGAGTTCATTGATGACGTCCTGGAGAACCTGCGGGCCTGCCTGCCCGGCGATCTCGGACACGGCCTTGGCCAGCCAGCCATCCTTTTCCTGACGGGTGCGGAGTCCCCGGACGCGGTGCACTTGCTCGGCCGCATTGCTGAGGTGGAAATAGAACGCAAAGGCGCGGACCAGATCCGTCGCCTGGTCCAGTGGCAGGGAGGCGAGCAACTCGCGGACCTGGGCTACGACGTCGTGCGCGCTCCATGGACCCGTCGCATCCGCGCCGCCCCGCGCGGCTTCCTTCGATTCCTTGGTCAGCAGACGCACCTGCTCCACGAGCTGGAGCAATTCCGGACCGTGCTGCCGAACCAGCGACTCCCCCAGAAGAGTCGAAACGCGACGCACGTCGGCCCGCAGTTCTGCAGCGAGGTCGGTGTCTTGATGGGCAGTGTGAACCATGGATACATACCTTCGGGGTCAGGTTTGGCCCGTACACTGCGCTGGATACTGTGAGCCGGATTACTGTTGTTTCCTACGGGATCTTACCCGGCCCCGACCCCAGCAAAGAATGCGTCTCAAAATTTGGCACGGGCTTCTCCTCCCGGCCGTAACGCACTATGCCGGGCTCCGCGACGGCCACCGGGTCCCAACCCGGTTGGTTCGAGCTCGTTCCAGCCAGCCTGCCGGACTGCAATCAGTCACACGGCTCCCCGGAGCATCTGCCCGGCCGCGTACTGCCTCATGGCGCGCTCCAGGAGCTCGGGCGCATAGGCACTGTTGGCACCAAAGCGGGCATTGACTTCCACAACCACAGGGCGCCCGTCGGGCATTCGACGGATGTCGATGGCAGCGGCGCCCGTGAGCCCCAAAGCCTCAGTCGCTGCCGCTGCCGTCCTGGCCACGTCCGGTGCCATCGACGCTTCCAGTCTCTTGAGCGGGGCCACGTTGTCCGGACGTCCGCGGGTGAGCTTGGATTTCTCCAGGACCACCACAAGGGTGTCGTGGTCATGGCTTGCTCCATCTCTGTGAACCATTGACGCGTATCCGGTTCCGGAGGCACAGCGTTGAACAAGCCAGGAGTCATCCAGGGAACGCCAAAACCGTTCGGCGTTCCGGCCGCCGTCGCTGTGTCTTTTCAACACCCGCGCCTCCCGGCCACCACGCGAAACCCTTGGCTTCACCACCAGGCATCCGCCCATCCTGGCCATGGCCTCGTTAACGGAGCTGAAGTCCCCCGGCAACCCGAAATCGGGAACTCCCACCCCCGCGGTGGCAAGGCATCCCATCGTCAGGTATTTGTCGTGCGCGATGGACATCGGAGCCGGATCGGCGATCAGCACCTCCACCCCTGGCGCGAAACCTTCCCGGGCAACCGAGGCGGTGAGCAGCTCCGCGTTCACCGTAGGGATGACCAACTCGATCCCGTGGGCCGCCACGAGTCCGCGCAGCTCCCACAAATACGCCGGTGCGTCGACTGGCGAAACCACTGCCAAAGCATCTGCCGCCGAAGCGTGGACCCGCCGCATGTCAACGCCCAAAACCCAGTGTCCTTGGTCCCGCAACTGACGGGACAAAGAAAGCCCGGCCGAACCGCCAACACCTGTCACCAACACCCGCACCATCGCAACTCCCCTCAGTACTCGCAGGCAAAGTTGGCCGGCGTGAGCCCCGTGCCGCTGAGGGAGTACCTGAGCACTCCGCCGGTATTGGGCACTTTGGGGGCGGACTCCAGATGGAAGTGGAGGTCGCTCCTCTGGACTGAATCCGTTACACAGGAGACAGCATTGGAACTTGCTGCCGAACACGACCAACCATCAGGAGCCGCAACGGACCTGGCTTGGATCAGGTCACCGTTTTCCAGCGCAATGACGACTTTGCCGTTACCCAGGGGTTGTGTGCCTGACGCGGTGAAAGCGATGTCCCAGCTTGAAATGCTGGAAGTCTTCGCGCCGTTCCGATCCGTCGTAGTGACCCATTTCGCTGAACCGCCGACAACGGCCAGCGACGTCGAAGGCGGCTTGGGCGCGGTGGCGGCGGACGGCGTCGCCACCGGAGCAGGCGTCGCCACCGGTTCAGGGGAAGTGACGGGTACCGGTTGCTCTTCCACGGGAGCAGGGGCAGGTGTGGGCGCGGTAGTGGGTGTAGGTGGGAGCGGGGGTATGAAGGGCCATGGACTGGGATCCACATGCACAGCGCCGGTTTCAAGGGCCCGGGGCTCCAATGAAGCATCGGGCGAAATGAGGTCGACGATTCCCACGGCACCGAGCACCAATCCAACGGCGGCAGCAGTGGAGAGGGCCATGACCGCCGGCTGCGCAAGCGCAGGTACGGCAAGGAAACCCTTGACCGGCAGAATCCCGCCCAGCATCCCAAGTCCGGCACCTTTCCCCACCCATGCTGCAAGCGGGATGCCCGTGATCAGGGGCAGAAGCACGGCACGCATGGTTCCTTGGACATCGTTCAGCTCGGCGAGGGCTGCCGTACATTCTGCACAGCCGCGCAAGTGTCCGCGGACTTTGGCCTCGGCACCGCTGGAGAGGCCGCCGCGAATGAAGTAGCCGAGCTTCGTGACAAACTCCGCGCAGGCGCCCTCGGCTTTTTCGTCAAGGTGGAACTGCAGGTACTGTCTCCGCAGACCTTCACGGGCTCGTACAGCCAAAGCGGAAACGGCGTTGGCCGACACTCCCAGTATTGGCGCAACAGCCGCCGGTTTCATGCGTTCAACGTCCAGGTACCACAGGACTGCCTGCCACCGTTCCGGCAATGAGCGGAACGCCCGGGCCACCGTGCTCGACTCGAAAGCCTGGACGGCGGCATCGGGCTCGGCCATGGTCTGGTCCAGCACCGAATCATCCCCGCTGGGAACAACCCTGCTGCTCTTACGATTCTGCTGATGCGACAACCGGGTCACCGTGGACAACAGATATGCCCGGAAGAATGTGTCCGGGCCTTTGCCGGCCACCAGGCTCTGAAGAACTGATTGGAAGGCCTCGGCCACGACATCTTCAGCATCGCTCGGATTGTCCACATTGCGCTTGGCAACGGTGGAGGCAATGGCTACGTGCCGCTCATACAGGTGGTTAAAGGCCGACATATCCCCGCTGCGGACCAGCTCAATCAGATGTCCATCGTCGTTGACTCCGCGGTTTGATTTGTTGCTCGAGCGTGACCGCCGTGCCATCTAAGCGCCCCCAAAACGTAATGAACCCTGCCCATACATATGAAGTGGGGGTCGCCCGGGAGTCGTGACGCGAATTTGTCCACAATGTTTACCAACGATCTCTTGGAGCTGTTTCGTCACGAAACGCCCGAAAAGTGCACTGCTCGAATATGACATCGTTCCGCACCAAATCACTGGGCGAATGCACCTTTGCGCGGCACCTTCTGCTGCGCAGATGGCAGAGCACCAGCTATCAGGCCGGCTGGCGTTTCCGCTCGGATTGGTTTCAGCCGGAGGTCCGCTCCGTGGTGACTTCCCTCGCCACAAGCGCGGCGGTTCCGGCAACCTCAGCCAAATCCCTGGGCGCCGCCAGGGCGAGGAACGGAGTGAGTATCGGCGAGACCATGACGGATTTCAGGGCACTTTTTACTGCGGCCAAACAATCCCTGGACATCGATGCCCTCCAATCATTGGCAGAAGGCTGGGCGGAAGTTGCTGAGACGGCCCCGCCCATTTCCTGCACCGACGTGTACACGGGCCTGGCCAGCAAAGCCCATTTTCAGCGACGCATCCATGAAGTGTCCGGGATCGCCACTGAATGTCAGGGGGCACACGCACTGGCCGTCATCTCGGTTCCCGGCCCGCAGGAAACCCGCAGTCATTGCTGGACGTTGCTGGCCCTCATAGGGGAGGTCGTCAAGGCGCAACTGGGTGGAACAGGCGCCACAGCCATGTACTTGGACTCCGCGGTCCATGTTCTCTTTCCGCTCAGTGAAGGCAACCTCGCCCGGGTGATGAAATGCAGAACAGCCATGGAGGAGGTCGGTGACGGCGCCCTCAGGCCGTCGCGCATCAAGTTCTATCCACTGGCAGGAGGGACGGCGGCAGTATCAACAGCCGCCCCCTCCAAAGCCCCGGTGGTCTCTTTCTTCGAATCGAGCTAAGACCCGGTTCCATCGCGTCATGAAATGCGCGGTACGGCCACTCACCCTCTGATGGATCGTTCCCGGGCTCTCCGGGGATCGACCATCAAACGCGGCTCGCGCTGGCATGGGTTGGGGGCCAGCGCGAGCCGTTCCAACGCCATGTGCCGGCGACAGGAATTCGGGGAATGCCGCAGCCCGGTGCATGGTTGAGGAAAGTGCACCAACGCACCACCGCCAGCCAAGGAGAGCCATGAGTTCATCTGCCACAGCAACCGACCCGCGGATCGCCCGATGGGAGCGGTTCCGTGAGGGCCGTAACTCAGCGCTTGCCACAGGGCATGGCTGGCTGACCCTGACCTCCTTCCAGTGGCTGGCCGAAGAACCGTCCGAGGTCGAGCTCGCGCCCGGGCTCTGGTCCACTGACGGAACAACAGCATTTCTGACTGCCAGCGCCGCAGACGGCCTCACATTGGTGGCCAGCGGTGACAAGGTGGACGGCACCATCAGCGCGGTCTTGGAAGACGAAGAATCCCTGATGTGGGTCCAGTGCGGAGGCGCAGACGGCAAGCAGGTAGTGGTTGAGCTGGCCATGCGTGCCGACAAGTACGCCATCCGGACCCGGGATGACGCATCTCCGGTCCTGACAGAGTTCACGGGCGTGCCGACCTACGACTACAACCCTGACTGGGTGGTCACTGGCCGCTTCGAGCCGTATGAAGAACCCCAGGACGTCCCCATCGGAACGGCCAACCCCCTGGTGGACGGCGTACACCGTTCCGTGGGCGAGGTTGTTTTCCAAGTCCCCGGCATCGGGCACGGGATCCGGCTCCATGCCGAGGCGGAGAAGCTCGGCGCGCTCAACGTCACGTTCCACGATGAAACCAATGGCGACACAACGGACGAGTGGCGCAAGGTCTTCATTCCCCGGCCCCGGCCTGACGGCTCGGTGGTGATCGATTTCAACCGTGCCATCAACTACCCCAGCGCCTTCACCCCATACGGCACCTGCCCCATGCCCGTCCGGGGAAATTCGATCGACGTCCGGGTGGAGGCCGGTGAGAAGGTCCCCCAGGCCTAGGCAGCCCCGGCTCCGGCCTGGGCCTAGGCGATAGCGGAAACGCCCGTCACGGCGCGGCCTACGATCAGCGAGTTGATCTCATAGGAGCCTTCGTAGGTGTAGATTGCCTCGGCGTCAGCGAAGATCTTGGCCATCCGGTAATCGGTGACGATCCCGTTCCCGCCCAGGATGGAACGGCCCCGCGCCACGGTTTCGCGCATCCGCGCACTGCAGTAGGCCTTCGCGAGCGCCACTTGGGCCATATCCGCACCACCGTGCCGGAGACCATGCGCGTCAGTGAAGATATCCTCCTGCAGTTGGGCTATGCGGACCATCATCCCCATGCTGGCCACCGCGTTACCGAGCATTTCCACCAGGTGCTGCTGGATGAGCTGGAACCTGGCCAGCGGCTTTCCAAACTGCAAGCGCTCGACGGCGTACTGCCGGGCGACGTCGAAAGCGGCCAACTGCTGGCCTACCGCCTGCCAGGCGACCATGATGCGGGAGCCGCGCAGAAGGTGGTTGGTGTCGGCAAAGCTGCTGATGCCTGAGAACCTGTCTGCCTCGGCCACTTCCACGTCCCTGAAGACGATGTCGGCGTTCTGCACGGTCCGGAGTGCGATTTTGTTCTCGATCCGGCTCCTGGTGATGCCGGGCAACGAAGCGTCCACGATGAATGCCCGCACGGCTCCGTCGGCTTCGTCCTTGGCCCATACCAGCATGTAATCGCAGAACGTCCCGTTGCCGATCCAGCGCTTGGCGCCGTTGAGCACCCAGTAGTCGCCGCCGTCGGACGCTGGGCGTGCCACGCGGCGGGCCGTGGTTTCCATGCCACCGGCGACGTCGGAACCGTGGTCCGGTTCGGTGAGCGCAAAGGCGCCTGTGGTGCGGAGGTTCGAGGCGTCGTCGAGGTAGCGGTCCTGCTGGGAGTCGCTGCCGAAGTCGTACAGGGACTCGACGAAGAGATCGTGGTGGACCATGAAGAAGGTGGCGATCGAGGTGTCGACGCGCGTCATCTCCGCGATGACCAGGCCGGCGAAAAGATGGGTATACCCCCGCTGGGCCGGCGCGCTGAGCCGCAGCGCGGCGAGTTTCGGCAGGATATGCTCCGGAAATTCCGCTTTCTCCCACCATTGCCCGGCGTACGGCGCGATCTCGGAGGCGAGAAACGCCCGGAGTTCGTTGAGTTTCCGCTGTTCCTGGACGCTCAGGAGCGACTCGAAGTCGAAGAAGTCCGCTGTGGGAAGATCCGCTGCTGACGCCTGGGTGCCACCTGAGGATCCCGCCGTTACCGGTGTGCCGCTGTAGTCGCCCATCATTTGATGCCCATCCGGATGGCCCCATCCAGGCGGATGGTTTCACCGTTCAACATGGCGTTTTCCACGATGTGCGCGGCCAGGTTGGCGTATTCGGCGGCCCGGCCCAGGCGTGCGGGGTGCGGGACCTGCTGGCCCAGCGAGTCCTGGGCCGCTTGGGGAAGTCCGGCCATCATGGGTGTTTCAAAGATGCCCGGGGCAATGGTGTCCACCCGGATCAGCGAGCGCGCCAGCTCGCGCGCCAGCGGCAGCGTCATGGCAGCCACCGCTCCCTTGGAGGCGGCGTAGGCGGGCTGACCGATCTGGCCTTCGAAGGCCGCCACGGATGCGGTGTTGATGATGACGCCGCGTTCGGGACCACCCAGCCCGGTGGTCACCGGTTCTGTTTCCACCATGGAAGCAGCTGCCAGCCGGATCACGTTGAACGTGCCGATGAGGTTTATTTGGATCACTTTGTTGAAGGTCTCCAAGGGCAGGACGCCGTCCCGGCCGAGGACCTTTCCCGGCGTCGCGATACCGGCGCAGTTGACCACGATGCGCAGCGGCCCCAGTGATGTCGCCGCGTCCACGGCGGCCTGGACCTGGGCCTCGTTGGTGACGTCCGCAGGAGCGAAGACCGCCTTGCCTCCGCTGCTCCCGGCGTTGAGTTCCGCCGCGTAGGCCTCGCCTGCGGACTGGGGCAGGTCCACCAGAACCACTGATGCTCCGGCGTCGAACAGGCGCTTTGCGGTGGCAGCGCCCAAACCTGAAGCTCCTCCAGTGACCAGTGCCACCGTGCCGTTGATGTCCATCCATCCTCCTTGATGCAGAACCCAAATCCGTTAATGCATGTTAACTGGAATTGTGAGCCAGTGCACGCCCGGTCCCCGGATAGGCTGTTCCCATGCCCGTGCACGATGCCCTCGACAACCAACCGCTCCCCACCCCGGATGATGCCGATTGGGCCGGCCGCGCCGACCAGGCAGCCCGTTCCGTGACCCGCAGCTTCGGGCGGCGGCTGCTCTTCCTGCCCGGCACGCACATCGGCGCCATCAGGATCCCGGGGAACACGCTCCGCAGCCTGCTGGGCCCCTGGCACTACTGGTGGCAGGCACATTATGTGGATTGCCTGGTGGACACGGGTCGCCGGGAGCTCGCCAGGAAAACAAGGTTCGACGGCGGGTCCCGCCCGAGCGCCGGAAGGCTCGCTTCCCGGCTGGTCACCACTATCCGGCTAAGGAACCTGTTCAGGTTCGAGAACCACTACTACGACGACATGGCATGGCTCGCCCTCTCAACGCTCAGGCTCGAAAGGCTCGCGGAGGAGACCCGGAAACCGGGGCGCCGACGCAACGCGTACATCCAAAAACGGTTGACGCTGCAGTTCGATTCTGCGTCCACTGACGATCTGGGCGGCGGGACGTTCTGGAGTACCAAGAGGGACTTCAAGAACACTCCTGCTACCGCACCCGTGGCCCTGTATTTCGCCCGGACCGGCCGCCGCGAGCGGGCACAGGCCCTGGTGGGATGGCTCAATTCCAGGCTGCTTCATCCCGAACGCGGCGTTTATCAGGACGGGATCCGGATCAGGAACGGTGAACCCGTCCTGGAGGAAGCCGTGTACACCTACAACCAAGGCCCGGTTCTTGGGGCGCTGCTGGAACTCGGCGGCCCGGACAACCTTGAACGGGCAGCGCAGCTGGTGGCGGCCACTGACCGGGAGTTGACGGTTCCCGGCACCCGGGTGATCCGAGGCGATGGAACCGGCGACGGCGGCCTGTTCACCGGGATCCTGGTCCGCTACCTCGCTTTGGCGGGACGGGACGAACGGCTTCCCTTGGAGGCGCGCACGGTTGCCCGCGAACTGGTCCTCGCCACCGCCGGGGCCTTTTGGACAGGCCGCCGTGAAGCACCGGAATTGGTGCGCGGCACGCCGACAGGACACACTCCGTTGCTCTTCTCCCCCAACCCCCTGAGTCCGGCGACCGAGACCTATCCGGCGGGTGCCGGCGTCGAACTTTCCACCCAACTCCAGGCCTGGATGACTTTCGAGGCCGCCGCCACGCTTTAGCCGGCGGGTTTCGGGGGTGTGGCGGGCTGTTTCTTTTGCGGATAAGGCGTTTCGTGGCGGGACAGCATCTCCACGAACCCGGCGATTTTGCGCGCCCGGGTATCGGCCCGCTTGACCAGGTTGGTGCGGTGGACCAGGGCGAAGCGGTTCTGGGACGTGAGGACGTCGAACATGGCCTGCGCCTCAGGAACAGCGGCGATGGCAGCGGCGAGGTCGTCCGGAACCACGGAGTCGGCAGGGCCGGCGTAGGCAGCCTCCCAGCGGCCGTCGGCTTTCGCAGCGTCGACGGCCGCGCGGCCGGCGTCGGTCATCCTGCCCTCGGCTTCGAGCCGGGCAATATGGCCCACATTCCGCGCGGACCAGATGCTGCGGCGACCCCGCGGGGTCATGCGCTGGAAGTAGCTTTCGGCGTCCCGGCTCCTGGACTGCCCGTCGATCCAACCGAAACACAGGGCCTCGTCCAGGGCGGCGTCGTAGTCCAGTTCCGTGACGTTGCCGCCCTTTTTGTGCAGGATCAACCACACGCCAGGGCTCTCTGCTGCGTGTTCAGCCAGCCAGGCGCGCCAGGCCGTGCCGTCTTTGACTACCAATTCCTCAAGCTCAATGGGCATGGTCCCATTCTGCTGGTGAAAGGGCGGGACCCGATACGGGCACGCGGAATAGGCTTGGAACGACGCCCAGAACCTGGAGGACCAATGTTGCGCGCACGCCCCATCCATTACACGTCCCGTCCGGAACAGTGGTCCGTACTCATGCGGGCCCTGGGTTTGGTGGTGACCGTCGAGGACGGTGACTGGTTGGAGTTCGACGCCGGTTCCGGGCGCGTCGCCCTGGGGCGTGTGGAGCACGGACACCCCCTGGATGGCAGCACGGTCTTCAGCGTCGAGGCAGGAGATTTGGAAGAGTTCGCGCGGCGTACCGACGACGACGGCACGCAGGCCGAAGTCCACCATGGCCCCGACGGGCCTGCCGTCCGGATCTCCTCGGACGACGGATTCGAGTTCTTCGCCTTCCCGGCCACGCGTGCCGCTGATGGCTCCTGGGCCACGTCCGCCGACGCTGATCCCGCCCTCACTGTCGTGGCGACCTGGGTCAGCCCGCTGGTGGCCCTGGCCGCCGTCGACCTCCGGAACATCGGCGCACGCCCACGCGCCGACGACGACGAATCGGCCTCCTTCACCACGAAGAACGGCGGCGTCCTGCGGGTAATCCACGGCGCGGACAGCACCAACGGCGACCTCGCGTTCGAATACGACGGCGACCTGGAATCCTTGCTGGGACGGCTGAAGGCAGCGGACATCGAGGCGAGGATCAGCGAGGACGTCCTGTACGTGGCCAATCCGGATGCCGTGGGCGGTTCCGCGCCGGCGTCGATTGTGGTGGAGAAGGCCCCCGGCTCCCATCCGTAATACAGCCGAGAGCGTAACGGCCCCGGCAACCGGAATGCCTCCACGGAACTTCGGCCGGGGATGCGGTAGAACTTAACCATGAGCGTACGTACACCGGACCCGTATCCAGGCTGGCTTTCTGATGAGGACCTCTTCGAAGCCCGCGGCCGCCTCCCCATGGTCTACGTGGAGGCCGTCCCCGTCCGGCTGGATCCGCTCGGATACGTGAACGAGGTTGGCACGCTCCTGCAAGGCGACGCCGACGGCAACATGGTGCGCTATCTCGTCTCCGGCCGCGTCCTCTACCGCGAAACCATCCGCGCGGCGCTTCTACGGCACATGGAAAAGGACCTCGGTCCCCTGGCCTTCCCGCAACTGCCCATCAGCCCCGTTCCCTTCACCGTGGCCGAATACTTCCCGGCGCCGTCCCAGACAGGCTTCACGGACGACCGCCAGCACGCGGTTTCCCTCGCCTATGTCATTCCGGTGACCGGAGAATGCGATCCGCGCCAGGACGCCCTGGAACTGACCTGGATGACGCCGCAGGAAGTGCTGAGCGAGAACGTCCAGCAGGAATTCGACGGCGGCCGGGGCAACCTCGTGCGGCAGGCTTTGGCATTCTCGGGCGTGATCCTCTAGCGGGTCCCGGCCCCGGCAGCAGCGCGTCTTTGTAGACTGGACGGCGGACCCCAAGAGAACCAAAGGACTTCCGATGACTCACAGCCCAGCCACACAGCAGTACAGAGAGAAGCAGGCTGGGGACCTGCGGCCCGGGGACTTTGTGTTCCCGCCCGGTGACGGGCCGGCCCAGGAAATCGTCAGTATCGACGTCGAAAACGATGACTACGGCGTTGCCGCTTTGCTGCGCCTGGCAATGGACGACGGCGGCACGGTGCGGATCGCTGTCGCGTCCAGTGTTCCTGTGGGTGACGGGGCTCCGGCCGACTCAGGCGCGGACGCCGGCGACGCCGGCACGGCCGACTCGCCCGGGCCCGACTCCGGCACCGCCGACTCCAGCACCACGGACTCCAGCACCTCCTCCGAAGCCGACGCCGATGCTCCCGCCGGACCCGCCGTCGTCGTGCCTCCACGGCCGGAAACGCCGCCCGCCTACACCGGACCGAGTGCTGAAGAACTCGCGCTCATTCCCGAACCCGAAGGAACCCCGGAAGCTGTGGTGAGCGCCGCCGCGGCCAACCACAAGGGCAAAAACGGCGTGCAAGTGCTCGCAGACCGGCTCGCGAAGGGCATCAACACCAAATCCGGAAGCTGCCTCCGGGACCTCAGCAACCTCGCATTCGATCTGTGCATTGTGCTGCGGGATCCGGACCACGCTTTGGAGGTCGCGGATCTGCTGAACGTTCTGCCGTTCGATGGAAACCTGGACCGGTGGGCGTCGATCGAGCGTGCTTTGGCGTTGTCCAGTTTCATCTGCCGCGAGGCCGGCCAGACTGAACGCGCCGCCGTCTACGAGAAGCTGCTCCGGGCACCGGAGTCCCAGGAAGAGGACCCGTTCAAGGCCCGGATCAACGCCAGGGTGCGGCAGCGCTCGCTCAACGAACCCAACCTTTATGACAAGGAAATCTTCCGCGCGATCGACAACGGCAACCACGAAGCCGAACGCGAATGGCGCTTCCTGCGCCTCGAAGCGCTGATGTTCCTGCGCGCCCACGGCGGGTCCAAGACCATTGGCGAGGACGAGCTGGCCCGAAGGATCGCAAACGAACTGGAATCGGTCCGCGCCTAAGCCGTTTTCCGGGAAATTCAAGACCTGTTATGTGGGCGCCAACGGCGGTAGATTCGGGGCCATGACGAACAATCTGAGCGTTGTGGTTAATGCCGATGCGCAGCAGGTTTGGAACATGCTGCGCGAACCGTCGTTGGTTGCCCAATGGCACGGTTGGGAAGCCGACGATCTCGCCGACGAAATCAAGCAAATCTACTTCAACACGGACGTTGTGGAAGGACCCGATCACACCAGCCTCACCGTCAACGGCGGGGACATCTTTGAACTGCACCCCGTCTCCGGCGGCACGGAAGTAAGAATCACCAGGGTCGCCCTGGACCACGATTCCGAGTGGGCTGACTGGGACGAGGACATCACGCAGGGCTGGCTCACGTTCCTGCATCAGCTGCGCTTCGCCCTGGAACGGCACCCGCACGGGCACCGGCGGACGCACTTCGTCTCGCTGCCGGGCAAAGGCGGCCCCGCGATCGAGAAGCTGGGGCTCGGAGATTTGCCGCCCGTTGGGGAGGAGTACTCACTCACTCTCGCGACGGGTGAGAAGATCTCCGGCAAGGTCTGGTTCAAGAGCCGGCACCAGGTTGGCCTCACCGTCCACAGCTACGCCGAGCACGGGGATGGGCTTTTGATCGTCGCCGAGCAGCTGCCAATTCCGGAGAAAAGGCCCGACGGCGGCTCCATGGTGATTGCCTCCACGTACGATCTGGGGGCCCACACCTTGGCGGACATCCGGTCGTCGTGGGACAACTGGAAAGCTGAAAACTACGGGTCGTAGCCTTACCCGGGCAGGTTACCCACGGTAAAGCTGGCACACTTGGTAGCGTGCCAGCTTCAGTTCCTGCTCCTGCTTCTTCCCCTGCGCTGCCCGGTTTGTCCGACCGGCAATCCGAGTTCTCCTTCTCGGTGGGCACGCGCCTGACTGAGACGTGCTCGCCGTCGGACGCTCAAGTGGACGCCAACGGCGGCGCCTTCCTGGGCCGCACCGGGACCATCACCACGCCGCACGGGACCATCCAGACGCCCGCGTTCATCGCCGTCGGGACCAAAGCCACCGTCAAAGCGGTGCTGCCTGAGTCCATCGCCGAGCTCGGCGCCCAGGCCGTCCTTGCCAACGCCTACCACCTGTACCTGCAGCCCGGCCCCGAAATCCTCGACGCCGCCGGCGGGCTGGGCGCGTTCATGAACTGGTCCGGGCCCACCTTCACCGACTCCGGCGGATTCCAGGTGATGAGCCTGGGTTCGGGGTTCAAGAAGGTCATCGACATGAAGAACGTGGATTCTTCCGGCCCCGATGACGCCGTGGCTCCCGGCAAGGAGCGGCTGGCCCACATTGACGATGACGGCGTCTGGTTCAAGTCGCACCTGAACGGGGACCGGCACCGCTTCTCCCCCGAGATCTCCATGCAGGTTCAGCACCAGATCGGCGCGGACATCATGTTCGCCTTTGACGAGCTCACCACGCTGCAAAATTCGCGGGCGTACCAGGAAGAGTCACTGGAGCGGACCCGTTTGTGGGCGCTGCGGTGTTTGGAAGAGCACGCTTCACTGACCGCTTCCCGCGTGGGCAAGCCGTACCAGGCACTGTTCGGCGTGATCCAGGGCGCCCAGTATGAGGACCTTCGCCGCAAGGCTTGCCAGGACCTCGGTGCCATGCCCTTCGACGGCTACGGAATCGGCGGTGCGCTGGAGAAGGAAAACCTGGGCACGATCGTCCGCTGGTGCAACGAGGAACTTCCCGAGGACAAGCCGCGGCACCTGCTGGGCATCTCCGAGCCGGACGACATCTTTACGGCCATCGAGAACGGCGCCGACACGTTCGACTGCGTCTCCCCCACCCGTGTGGCCCGGAACTCCGCGTTCTACACTCCGTTCGGGCGCTTCAACTTGTCGGGAGCCCGCTACAAGACGGACTTCGGCCCCCTGCAGGACGGCTGTGACTGCTACACGTGCGTGAATTACTCCCGCGCGTACATCCACCACCTGTTCAAGGCCAAGGAAATGATCTCGGCAACGCTGATCTCCATCCACAACGAGCGATTCGTGGTGAAGATGGTGGACGATGCCCGCCTTGCCATCGAATCCGGGGACTTCTTTGAGTTCAAGGCCGAGACGCTGGGGCGCTACTACTCGTAGGCCGGGGTTGCGCTCGCTCCCGGCCCGACGCCCGCTGGCGCGCTCCCGCTGGCGCGCCGAGATCGCGGGTCCGGTGCCAAATCGCTAGTCCGGTTCCAAATCGCTGGAGCTGAGCCGCGACCTCGCACAGCTCCCGCGTCGTCGGCATGACTACAGCGATCTCAAGCGTTTTCCACATAGCGGCAGCAGGGGCTGTCTTGGGGCGGACGCGCAGCCAAGGCTGGTTACATGAGCCAGAAACTTATGCCGACCCTCCCCCAGCTGGGAACACTGTGGCGCACACAGCAACTCAACGAACTGGGACTTGGTTCACGCGCAATCGCCGGATTGGTCCGGAAGGGTGAGCTTCTCCGTGTACGCCAGGGATGCTACGTCCGAAAGGCGGCGTGGGACAAACAGCCCGTCGACGCCCGCGGTAAACAACTGATTCACGCGCATGCTCACGGAACGCTCGTCACGTCCAAAGGGGACTTCGTCTACAGCCATACTTCCGCGGCCCGCCTGCACGGCTTGTTCCTATGGAACGTGGACCAGCTGATCCATGTCATTCTTCCCACCAACCCCTCCAGCGGCCGGCTTGGCAAGGACGTCCGCGGCCACAGGCTGCGGTTGCCGGCCTCCCAGATCGTCACCGTGGAGTACCTACCCGTAACGGACCTGGAACGAACGGTGGTGGACTGTGCCATGACCCTGAGCTACCCGCAGGCCCTGATCATCATGGATCATGCGCTTCGGCTCGGAGCCGACAGGCTTCTCATGATGGCGTGCGCCGGTGCCTCAACGGGACGCCGAGGAGTCACGACCCTGCGGAGATGCTTGGCCAATGCTGACCCCGCCTCCGAATCCGCAGGTGAGACGCTGTGCCGTGATCTCCTCCAGCGGCTCAAGTTGCCGATGCCCGAGTCGCAGGTAGAGGTGCAAAGCCGGATGGGCCGCTACCGGATGGACTTTGCGTGGAAGAAGGAGAAGGTGGCCCTGCAGTTCGACGGAGAGGTGAAGTACTTCAAGTACGCCCGTACGGATCGGGTGATCTTTGAGGAACGACGCCGGGAGAAAGCACTCGTTGAGGACGGCTGGTTCTTTATCCGGGTGGAGTGGCGGGACCTGTTTCAGGAGCAGGAGTTCAAAGCGCGCGTCCTGAAAGCCCTCCGTCGGTGAGCTCAACGCCGGCCGCGAGGACCGCCGTCGTGCTGGTTCGCGAGATCGTTTGGACTGCGCGGGAAGCGGGATCTGTGCGAGATCGCCGCTCGTGTCCGGCGATCTCGCGCAGCCCCAGCGTCCGCAGCGCTGTTCCGGCGAACTCAGCTAACTCCGTAGCTCGGCTCGCGCTTCTTGATCCAGCCGACAACCAGCACGGTGACCGGCACGAACAGGAACTCCACGGCGGTCTTGTAGACGAAGCCCACCAGGACGTAGTTGACGAACGAGCCGGCGTCGGTGATGCCGATGACCGACGCCGCGATGCTGCAGAAAATCAGGGTGTCCACGAACTCGCCCACCACCGAGGAGCCCATGAGGCGGGCCCACAGGCTCTTCTCACCCGTGCGTGCCTTCATCTTCACAAGGATCCACGAGTTGATGGTCTGGCCGGCCAGGAACGCAAGCAGCGACGCGAGCACGATCTGCGGCACGGGACCGAGGGCGCCCTCGATGGCGGCCTGCTTGGCGGTTCCGTAGTCGTCGTTGAAGCCGGGAAGAATGATGATCACCCAGTAGCAGAGGGATGCGAACACCGAGAGGGCAAAGGAAGTGATGATGGCCTTGCGTGCCACTTTGAAGCCGTAGACCTCGCTCATGACATCGCCCAGGATGTAGGCCAGCGGGAACAGGAAGAACCCGCCATCGGTGATGATCGGTCCGAGCACCACACCCTTCGAGGCGCCGATATTGGACAGGATCAGCACCACGGCCATGACGGCAAGCATGATGCCGAAGTACGGTGATCCGATCGAGGCGAAGCGGGGTGCAGGCTTGCTCAGCGTGCTGGAGCCGGAGGGCGAGGGCATGGGTCATCCATTTCGTAGTGGTTCGCGCAGGCATCCTGTTCCGAGGAGCCCCGCTGTATTAGCACTGGGGTGGTGGGGCATGCAGCCGGCACCTCCACCATTCTCCCACCCCCTTCAACCAAACCCTCCCTCACACCCCACCCCCTTCAACCAAACCCTCCCTCACACCCCACCCCCTTCAACCAAACCCTCCCTCACACCCCACCCCCTTCAACCAAACCCTCCCTCACATCCCACACCCCACACCCCCTCATCTTTTGAACACGTTCAAGAATGTGTGCCATACTCATTTCTGAACACGTTCAAAATTTCCGTCAGGAGCACCGCATGGCCGCGAAAAGTGAGCAGACCCGCCAACTGGTGGCCGACGTCGCGCTGAAGATGTTCCGCGAGGTCGGCTTTGAAAAAACCACCATGCGCGCCATCGCCCAGGAAGCCGGGGTGTCGGTCGGCAATGCGTACTACTACTTCGCATCCAAGGATGAACTGGTCCAAGAGCTATACATCCAGGTACAGGATGAGCATGCAGTTGCCGCAGCGCTGGCACTCGAAAATGCCCAAGACCTCGCGGGCCGGCTCAAGGCGGTCCTCCACACCGGCATCGATGTCATGGCGCCGTATCACCAATTCGGTTCCGACTTCATCTCAACTGCCATCCGGCCGACGTCGCCTGTCAACCCGTTCGGCGAGGCGTCCACCGCCGCCCGCGACGCTTCGCTCGCGATCTTCCGTTCCGCCGTCGAGGGTTCCTCCCCCGCGGTCGCTAAGAAACTGCGCGCCGATCTGCCCGAATTGCTGTGGCTGGCATACATGGGCGTCGCGTTGTTCTGGGTTTACGACAAATCCGCGGGCCAACGCCGCACGCGAAAACTGATCGACGGTGCGGCACCGCTGGTGGCTCGTGGTTTGTCGCTCGCGAAAATTCCCGGTGTGAGCAAGGTGTTTGACGACGTCCTGGGACTCGTCCGCAGCGTGAAGGAGGACTCGTAATGACCCGGACCGTGGTGATCGCGGGCGCGAACGGCTTCATCGGCAGCTACTTCCGACGGCGGTTTGCTGATGACGGATGGCAGGTGCGGACGGTTGGACGCGGCCCTTCGTCTGACGCGCAATGGAACGACGACGGCGCCATCACCAAGGCGCTGGACGGCGCCGAACTTCTGGTGAACCTCGCCGGACGATCCGTGAACTGCCGCTACGACGAGCGCCACCGTCAGGAAATCCTGGACTCCAGGGTTCTGACCACACGGGCCTTGGGCCGGGCCGTTGCTGCATGTGACGAGCCGCCCAGGACCTGGATCAACTCAAGTACCGGCACCATTTATCGGCATGCCGAGGACCGTCCGCAGTCAGAGATCTCAGGCGAACTGGGCAGCGGGTTTTCCGTAGACGTTGCCCGAGCATGGGAAGACGAGTTGGCGTCGGCTGTTGTGCCGGAGACCCGGAAGATTCCGCTCAGGATTGCGATCGTGCTGGGTCCCGGCGGCGGGGTCATGCCTCCTTTCCGGAACCTTGCGCGGCTGGGTTTGGGTGGGCACATGGGGCCCGGAACGCAGAAGTTCAGCTGGATCCATGTGGAGGACCTGTTCCGGACAGTGTTGTTTCTCCACGAGTGGCCTGAGCTGACCGGTCCGGTCAACGCAGCGTCACCCTACCCGGTGGACAATCGGGAGCTGATGGCACTGGTTCGGCGGAGCCTTGGTATTGCGTTTGGCATCCCGACGCCGTCGTGGCTGCTCGAGGCTGGCTCTGTTCTCATTCGGACCCAGACCGAGCTGGTGCTGAAGAGCCGGTGGGTGGAGCCCCGGAAACTGCTCGACGCGGGGTTCGCATTTGAATACCCATCGTTGGCCGGTGCGCTCAACGAGATCGCCACAGGGCGCCCCAAACCCTCACTCACGTAACCACCCCATCCGCCCAACCCTCACTCACGTAACCACCCCATCCGCCCAACCCTCACTCACCAAACCGCCCCATCCGCCCAACCCTCACTCACGTAACCACCCCATCCGCCCAACCCTCACTCACCAAACCGCCCCATCCGCCCAACCCTCACTCACAAACCGGGAGCAACTATGAACGATGACAGTTGGGCGGACGAGTCCGAGTACGGACTGGTGGCGCCTGGGTCGCGGAATAGCTGGCGGTACGGATCGAAAGACCGGGTAGTGATCGGAGGCGGAGGCCTCGCTGTCGGCGTCGCGGTGGCGCATCTGACTTTCTGCCTGTTGCTTGCAGTCCAGTCACCGGGGGGCTGGGCCCTCGTCTTCTTCATATACAGCCTGATTCCAGTGTGGGCTATCGGTGTTACGGCCGGATCTCTGCTCGGCCTCGTCCTGCGACGCATCACCAACCAATGGATCCACGTGGCGGTCTTTTTCCTCGCCCCGTTGCTCGTCTGCGCGCCATTCGGCGGGCTCTCCCCGAACGGCGCGATCTTCTTTTCAATGTCCATAGCTATTGCAGCTGGCTTCGGACGGCTCGCAATCTGGAAGCTCGTTCGCATCAATAGGCCCCTCCCGATCATGGACGGATGGATGTGAGCGAGCGTCCCCACCAAACCCCCGGGATGTGAGCAAGCGTCCCCACCAAACCCTAGGGATGTGAGCAAGCGTCGGTTGTACCCGGAACGGGGCCCCCTCCACCTCACCCCGAAACCTAAGGAAGTGTTAGGAAATCCCCTCCCACGTTGGTTGTGCCGTGCATCACCCATAGTTTGGAATACGTCCTCTTCACCCCAAGAGGGCCTTTCTTAGTCGACGAAGAGCCATGCGCAAGGACGCCATGAGCACGAGCTTCATGGACAGAACGAACTCATGCAAGACACGGCTGCCGCATGCGCAGCCGCCAGGAAGGTTCATTGATGAGCACCCAACAAGCTGCACCTCTGAGCGAAGCCGCCCAGACACGCAAGGCAGTGAGCAACATCCTCAAAGGCTCCGCGGGCAACCTCGTGGAGTGGTTCGACGTATACGTCTACACCGCTTTTGCGGCGTATTTCCAGTCGCACTTCTTCAACTCCTCGGACGATCTCCAAGCCGGCCTTGAAGCGATGGCCGTGTTCTCGACGTCGTTCCTCATGCGCCCGATCGGTAGCTGGTTCTTTGGTCGCTACGCCGACCGCAAGGGCCGTAAAGCCGCGCTTACTCTCAGTGTGACCATGATGTCCGCCGGCTCGTTCGCCATTGCGATCATGCCGACCCAGGACGTCATCGGTCTATGGGCCATGATCCTCCTGGTCTTCATCCGCATGGTCCAAGGCTTCTCGGTGGGCGGCGAGTACGGAACCAGCGCCACCTACATGTCCGAGGCTGCTACGGCCAAACGCCGCGGCTTCTTCTCCAGCTTCCAGTACGTGACGCTGATTGGCGGCCAGATGCTGGCACTCCTGGTGCTCGTGATCCTGCAGAACACCATGAGCAAGGAAGACCTGACCGCGTGGGGTTGGAGGATTCCGTTCGCGATCGGCGGCGTGGCCGCACTGGTGGTGCTCTGGCTGCGACGCTCCATGGAGGAGACCCTCTCTGCCGATCAGCTGCGCGCTGCGCACATCAAGGTTGAAGGCGAAGCCCAGCCGGGCACCATGAAGCTCCTGTTCACCAAGCATTGGAAGCCGCTGCTGATCTGCATCGGCATCACGCTCGGCGGCACGGTTGCCTTCTACACATACACCAACTTCATCCTGAAGTTCATGAACGATACGTCCGGTATCGCCAAGACGGATACCTCCGTGATCAACTTCTGGGCGCTCTTCATCTTCATGCTGCTCCAGCCCGTCTACGGCATGCTTTCGGACAAGATCGGCCGGAAGCCGCTGCTGATCTGGTTCGGTGTGACGGGCGTTCTGTTCACGTGGCCTTTGCTCTCGGCGCTGGCCGGGACCAAGGATCCGTTCGTGGCATTCCTGCTGATGTTCGGCGGCCTGTTGATGGTGGGTGGCTACACGTCCATCAATGCCTTGGTGAAGGCCGAACTCTTCCCGGCATCCATCCGTGCGCTCGGTGTGGGCCTCGGCTACGCGATCGCCAACTCGCTGTTCGGCGGTACGGTTCCGCTGATTGGTGCAGCTTTGCAGAAGTCGGACCAGGTGGACCTGTTCTTCACCTACGTCACGGCGGCCATCTTCATCTCGCTGCTGGTGTACATCTTCGCCCTGAAGAACAAGAAGCCGACGCACTTGGATGCGGAGCAGGGCCACGCGTTCAAGGCCCGGGCCACTGCAGACGACGACGGCGACGAGAAGGATCGCGTCAACGCCTGACTTGGCTGCCTCTTGGGGCCCGTTCTGCACTCTTTGGATACTCCGAAGGGCGCAGAGCGGGCCTCACAACGTTAAGCTCTAGTAGCGAACCCAACCAGCGAACCCGACCAACGAACCCACCAGCGATCCCCGCTCAGCGAACCCCCGAAGGACTACACCGTGCATGTGCTCATCGTCGAGGATGACGACGCCATGGCCTCAGCCTTGAGCGCCGCCGTCGCCTCTGCCGGGCACAAGCACACCCGGGTTTCCCGCGGCGAGGACGCGCTCCTGGCCCACCGTCAGCACGAGGTCATCCTGCTCGATCTGGGCTTGCCGGACCTTGATGGCCTGGACGTCCTCAGGAAACTCCGCCAAGTCACGCAGATCCCCATCCTGATCCTGACGGCCCGCGATGACGAGCGGAGCGTGGTCCTTGGCCTTCGCTCGGGCGCCGACGATTATCTGGTGAAGCCCGTGAAACTCGTGGAATTGCTCGCCAGGATCGAGGCGGTGACGCGCCGGACCAACCGCGGCGGCCAGGCAGCACCACACACTATCGCCCTCGGTGAGCTGGAGGTGGACCTCGACCGCCGTGTCGCAGCGGTCGGCGGCAAGCAACTTGCCCTCACCGCCACGGAGTTCGACCTCCTGGGCCTGCTGGTCAGGCATGCGGGCTCGGTGGTCACCCGGGAACAAATCCTGGACGCGCTCTGGGGCGACGCGTTTCTTGCGCACTCCCGGTCGTTGGATGTGCACCTGACCGGTCTCAGGTCCAAGCTCCAGCTGCCCGGCTTCATCATCAATGTCCGGGGCGTCGGCTACCGCGTCGAGCAACCGTGAAACTCCGGGTCCTGGGCATCCTCAGCCTGCTGGTGGTGGTGATTGTGGTGACGGTGTCCAGCGTGATCCTGACGTCGGCCAGCCGGGAGCTCACGCAGGAGCTGCAGATCAACAGGGTCGCTGCCCTCAACCGCTTCGCCCAGCTGGCCAGTGACGCCCTGGAGGACAACAACACCACTCAACTGCAGCGCGAAATGGACCGCTACGCCGAGCTTTACGGCGAAGGAATACTGATCCATATGCAAGGCCAGAGCAACCATTCCGGCGGCCTTCGCGACGATCAACCGGAGGTCATGGACGCGCTCGGCAGGGCAAGCCTGAACCTGAGCGACACAACGCTCAGTCCAATCCGCGCCTTCGGGACGGGCAACGAGATCATCTCAAGGTCCTTCGGCACGGCAAGCCAGGTTCTCGGTGAAGTTGTCATGGAGGTAAACCTCGACGCCGCCCGCCAGAAACTACGGGAGCGGTGGCTCGTCGTCGTCGTCGCCGCCGTGGCGCTTGGCGCGCTGCTCCTGCTGGCCGCTGCCCGTATCACCGGCTGGGTTTTGCGCCCGGTCCAGCGCCTCAGCAAAGCCGTCCACGAGCTCGAAACCACCGGCGCGACCACCCAACTGCCTGAAGCCGGGCCGCCTGAGCTGCGCGAACTCAGCCGCTCCTTCACCACCATGGCCCATGCCGTGAGCGAGAGCATGGAATCCCAACGGCGACTCATCGCCGACACCTCGCACCAGCTCCGCAATCCGGTGGGGGCGTTGCGGTTGCGGATCGATCTGCTGCAGCTCGCCTTGCGATCGGAACCGGAAAAGGCCGCCGCTTCGGGCGTCGTCGCTGAACTTGAGCGCGTGGAGGAAATGCTCGACGGCGTGCTGAAGCTGGCCACCGCGGAACATCGCGCCTCTGCCGGGGCTGCCCGCGCGGACCACGGAACGGGACACCAGCGCCTGACGGTCATCGACCCGTTTCCTGTCCTGCAAGGTGAGGCGGAACGGGCCACGCCCTCTGCCCTTCAGGCAGGTGCCACGATCACGCTTCTCGAGCCGGGCCGGCCGATCACCATCGCCTGCAATCCGGAAGAACTCGCGCATATGGTGGGCGAGCTTCTGGCCAATGCCGTCAAATACGCCCCAGGTTCCCACATCACGGTGGCGACCGAACCCACCCCGGGTGGCACCGCCGTCGTGGTTTCCGACGACGGTCCCGGCCTCCCCGCCGATCAGCTCGCCGCGTCAACCACCCGGTTCTGGCGGGCGCCGCAGCACAGCAAGATCCCGGGCAATGGCCTGGGCATGACCATTGTGGAACGGTTGGCCGAGGCGAACGGAGCAAGGTTGGTGCTGGAACCCCGCGTGCCGCACGGGCTGACGGCGCGCCTCGAGTTTGTGCACCCGCAGGGCGGTTCCGATGCCTGAAAGCCGCACAGTGACGCGAAGGAATGCCATGAGGGCAGCTGTGGCGTTCGGCCTGCTGGCGTCAACGGTTGGCTGCTCCGCGGAGGAACGGCCGCAGGAACTCACGGTGGCCGGTGGCGAATCGGGCGGCTTCTACCTTGAGTTCGCCACCCTCCTGGCGGACCTGCTGCAACGGGAACGGATCGCCGACAAGGCGCGGGCACTGACCACCGGCGGGAGCCTTGAGAACATCCAGCGGGTGCTGTCCGGCGAGGCGACCTTCGCCGTCGCCCTCGCCGATGCGGCAGCCCAACCCGCCGCGAACAGCCACAGCGAAGGACGCCTGAGGGCTTTGGGGAAGGTCTATCAGAACTACGTGCACTGCATTGTGCGGGAGGACAGTTCGATCCGGTCCTTATCGGACCTCGCCGGCAAGACCGCGGGGGTGGGCGAAGTCGGTTCGGGGACCACCCTCACCGCCGGAAGGATCATCGCCGCAGCGGGGCTAGCACCGCAGTCCGCCACGCCGGACCGGGCCTTGAAACAGGTCAACCTTGGCTTGAACCAAGCGATCGCGGCCCTTGCCGACGGTTCGATCGACGTCATGATCCAGTCCGGAGGGGTTCCGACGGCGCCGATCGCCGCGGCTGCGCAGGACCTTCGCGTGCGGCTTCTTGATCTCTCCGAACTGATTCCGGCAACGCGAGCACAGTCAGGCTTCTTCTACGACCGGGTCCTCATCCCCGCCAACAGTTACGGGGACGCGCCCGCCGTCTGGACGGTGGGGGTCGCCAACCTTCTCCTGTGCCGGAGCGACCTTGTCGACCACGTTGTCCGGCAGACCGTCGAACTCCTGGTGGAGCAGGCCCAGGACCTGGTTCCCAAGTCCAGCGCAGGGGTCCAGTTCCTCAGTCCCGAAACGCTGATCAACACTGCCGGAGTGCCGCTGCATCCAGCCGCTGAGGCCGCTTACCGGGCGTTGCACGGCTAGCCCCGTTTAGGAGTCAAACCGGAGCAACTGCCAAAATGAACTCATGACTTCTGCCGTTGCCCCTGCCATTGCCCTGACCATCGCCGGCTCCGAAGCGACCGGTGGCGCCGGCGCCCAGGCCGACCTCAAGACCTTCCAGGAACTCGGAGTGTTCGGCATCGCGAACCTCACGTGCATCGTTTCCTTCAACCCGCAGGACAACTGGAACCACCGCTTCGTGCCGGTGGACCAGCAGGTCATCGCGGACCAACTGGAAGCCACGACGGCGGCATACGGCGCCGCTTCCGGCGCACCGTCGGTTCTGGATACCGTGAAGATCGGCATGCTTGGAAGCCCGGCAACCATCAGCACGGTGGAGAAGGCTTTGACGGACGGCTCGTTCAAGCACGTGGTGCTGGATCCGGTGTTGATCTGCAAGGGCCAGGAACCGGGCCACGCGCTGGACACCGACCAGGCTTTGAAGGCACAAATCCTGCCGCTGGCTACCTTCGTGACGCCGAACCATTTTGAAGCCGAGTCGCTGTCCGGGCTCACCATCACGGACGAAGAATCGCTGAAGGCTGCTGCCATCCGCATCCACGAAATCAGCGGCGCGGCAGTCCTCGCCAAAGGTGGGGTGCGGCTGGAAGGCCCGGACGCCGTCGACGTCTACTACGACGGCGACACGCTGGAAGTCCTGCGGGCCCCGAAGGTGGGCGAGGTTGCCGTGTCGGGCGCCGGTTGCTCGCTTGCCGCTGCTGTGACCGCGGAGTTGGCAAAGGGCGCGACCCCGGTGGAAGCAGCCCGCACGGCCAAGGCTTTCGTGACGGCGGGTATCAAGAACCGCGTGGCCTCAGGGGCGCCGTTTGATGCCCTGTGGCAGGGCGGCGCGCTGAGCTAGCGCCTCCAGCGTGCGAGAGGCTAGCGCCTGCGCGCGAAAGAGCCGCCCTGGAAAGCCTTCCGGGGCGGCTCTTCTTTTGCAGGCGCTTAGCGCGAGACTTTGCCCATGAGCGAGGCAATGGGTCGCAGGAACAGTGGCCTGGCAAGGAACCAAGCGGCCGCCGTGAACACGATCGATGCTGCGAAGATGGCGAATCCCCACCAGCTGTAATCGTTGTTCGAGGCGTACATGTGGTTGAGGTTGTTCAACGCACCGGTGGCCAGCACCAGGGTTACGTGGACGATGACGAAGGCTACGAAGTAGATCATCACCGGAAAGTGGATCTTGCGGGCCAGTTCGATCGGGTAGAACTTGTTGATCGCGGCTTTCTTCGGCCATGCCCCAGACATCCGGATGCCCGTGATGATGGCCAGCGGGGCGGCGATAAAGACGGTGATGAAGTACGTCAGCAGCTGGAGGCTGTTGTAGTTGTTCCAGCCGTTTTCCACCGGCCAGTTCAGGGAGGCGTACTGCAGGCCGGCCGAGACGGCGTTCGGGAAGACGTCCCAGTTGGTGGGGACAATCCTCAACCATTGGCCGGTGGCGAAGAGGAGCACGATGAAGATGATGCCGTTCAAAACCCAGAGGGCGTCCAGCGTCAGGTGGAACCAAAGGTCCAGACTGATTTTGGCGGGTGGGTTCTTTGTCTTGATGAGGCCCTTGTTGTTCCGGGTCCAGTACGCCGGCGGGCGAGTGGTGGTGCGCACCTGCCAGCCAGAACGGATGATCAAAACGATGAAGAACATATTGAGGAAGTGCTGCCAGCCAAGCCAGGCCGGGAACCCCGTGGGCGTGCCGTCGGGGATTGCGGAATGGCCGGGGTAGTCCGTCAGGAACTGCTGGACCGGCTGAAGGGTCCGAAGCCATTGCGCAACGAGCACGAGGATCAGTGCCACCACCAAAGCTCCTGCGGTGACGACGACGGGCATGAACCACCTGTTCGACGTGATCCCGGACGACTTGCTTGAAACGGACATCAGGCCGCGTTCCTCTCTGGCTTGGTTGGCTGCGACCAGTTGGCGCTATATAGCGATTCAACCAGTTGCAGCCCGACGGTGAAAACGGCACCCGGGTTTCGGGGCGTCCGACGTCAAAAATCGCAGCATTCGGATACATGCCGCAATATGGATTTCTAGAACAGACTTCCAGAATTATTTCCTTTCACTCACTGGTCCGTCAAGGTTCGCTGTTCGCTATGTGGATTATTCCGGGGGTAGGATTCCAGAAAATAGGCAGTAGACACACCGGTCTTCGTTCTGACTGAGGGAGGAGCCCCACCATGGTCCGCAAGACCTCCGAAGTTGCCAGCAACGCGGGCTCCTGGCAGTGGACCCGGACGGCGGCTACGCAGCGCACCTTGCTGGACGCGGCGGCCGAGGTATTCGTGGAACATGGATTCACCGATGCCAGCATCTCGGACATTGTTTCCCGCGCAGGATCGAGCGTAGGCAGCCTCTACCACCACTTCGGCGGCAAGACCGAGCTCTTCCTTGCCCTGTGGAACGACTACCAGAATGAACATGAGCGACTGGTGGCTTCTGCAGTGGCCAAGGCACGCAAGGCAGGCGAGACAGACCCGCTGGCACTGTTCAACGTGGGCAGCCGCAGCTACTTCGACTACACCTGGAAGCACCGGGAACTGGAGAGGGTGTTCATTGAGGGCGACACTCCCCCGGGCTTCGAGGTTTTGCGGCGCGAGCGCGGACGCGAATGGGTCCGGCAGAACTCGGTCCTGCTTGGCGCCAGCGACGACACCCTCGGTCGGTTGACGGTAGCGGTGATCACGGACATCGTGACTGTTTCGGGGCAGGAAGTGGCGTTGAGTGCCTCAAAGCGTGAGGCGGACGAGGTTGTGGGTGCGGCGGCCGAGCTGGTGGGCCGCTTGGTCCGCTGAGGCTCGGCCCTTAGTTGCCGTGAACGGCTTCCTCGGCAGCTCGCCTCGACCTGGTGATGGCCAATCCCACGACGCTACCTGCGGCGGCGAGGAAGAAGACCAGAACCAGCAGCGGTCCCGTCATCCCAGGGAAGAGCGGGCTACCACCCGTCAGGAAAATCGAGGCCAACAAACCCACCATCGACAGGCCGAATACGAGCGCCAGTGCTCTCTGCAGGCGGCTTTGCCTCATCAACAGTGACTCGCTTGTAGTGGCCATAAGTGGAGTCTATCCGGCTTCTCCACGGGTAGCTGCTCTGGGGTAGTCGATGTCGCTGTACAGCGACAGAGGGAGGCTTCTCCATGGATTCCTCTCCCCCGCAGCCAACTGGAGTGCAGTGCGAGTAGACAAGCAGTCGCTTCGGTGAGTCGTGAGAACATCATTGAGTGACCGACAGTACTTCGCTTGAACTGCCGCCCCTGTACGAGTCCCTGACCTGGCTTACCCCGCTCTCTGAAGAACGTGCTGCACACCTTGTGGCATTCCTGACCGACCCGGCGCCGGCTGAGGTTCTGGACATGGGGTGCGGATGGGGTGAACTGCTTCTTCGGGTCTTGGACTCGGCCCCGCAGGCTCGTGGACGCGGAGTGGACAGTGCTTCCGTGTTCATCAACCGAGCCAGGCAACAAGCCTTGGCTCGTGCACTGCTTGAGAGAGTGACTTTTGATTCAGTGCCCGGGCTGGAAGCCCAGGATCGCCCCGCAGACGCGGTCATCTGCATCGGTGCGAGCCAGATCTGGGGACCGCCGGTAGAGGACGCGCAGCCGCTTGACTACGCCGCAGCCCTGCGGGCCCTTCGGGCTTTGGTGCTGCCCGGCGGAAGGCTCGTCTATGGCGAGGCAATCTGGTCAGCAGCACCTCATCCCGCCGCCACCGCACCACTCGCTGGGCGTGATGACGAGTACCTGACAGAACATGCGCTACGCGAGCAAATCAGCGCCGCTGGTTTCGAGGTAGTGGACCACGACCAGGCAAGCGTTCAGGAGTGGGACGTCTTTGAGGCCGGGTATCGCGACAGGTTCACCCGCTGGCTGGAAGCACATGATGCCGACCACCCCGCGGCAGAGCACGTCCGCGCGAGACATGAGGAACAACGCGCTGCATATGAAGAAGGCTACCGAGGCGTACTAGGGATGGCGTATTTCTGCTTACGGGGTTAGAAGTCCAGCAGACTGACGAGCAAGACCATGAATTCTGTGACGGGAAGATCATCGACCGGATCTTGCCCAATCATCGACAACAGGGTCTGAGTTCATCCGTGCGGCCACTGACCTGTCAGGCGTCCAAGTCCATGTATGGATGCCCGTCGATTACTGGCGCAACGTATCGATACCTGATCATGCAGTCCACGAGTAAGTATCCCTGGAGCCTCCAGCGATAGCATGCCGCATTCGACGCCCCGCCCCGGTGAAGATTCCGGGTGTGCAATGATTCAGGTCATGGGGAACACGTTGAAGACGTTCTTCTTACGCTTCACGCCCCAGAGGCGCACTGATCCGTCCGCCCTCATAACAGCCACAGACTGTTGTACTTTCAAGATGTCAACGTCTTTTGGGTAGTCCTCTTTGGTGTGCGCGGCAAACTCTGCGGCGAATCGCTGGTTGATGAGGGGTACAAGCTCTTTCTGCTTCCGCCACCCGTAAATGGAAAATGCCACGAACAGCGCGAATGACATGAGCCTTAGGCTGAACCACGGAAGGTCCGGGACATCCGAACCCCCGAAAGAATCGATACCCCACAGAATCCAGAACACCAGGAAGGAAGCTGTGGCCAAGGTGCTGGCCGTTCTCGTTCTTTTAGCCTCGGGAAAGGCAACTGTAAAAGCGGTGTTGCCTTCATTCATAAGACGCCCCCGTATCGCCAAAAGACTCTGACGATAGAGTAACGCGGCGGGAGCCGGAATGCAGCACAGCTTGTCTACGCCCAGCTAGACGTGGTCACTTGGCCGCATCCCGGCCGGTAGATGCGTCCACGGGACGATCTTTCACCGGACGCCGGGAGCCCCGTTGAGTGTTGTGCCTGACTCCAGCTGGGGAACGCTTTCGTCGTGGAGGATCACCGCAACGACGGTCTCGGTAGCATGCTCCGCAACGGGATCCTTCACCGTGCACCTTCCTACTGCCTCGTTGTGCAGTTTTTTCCAGGCTTCGATGAAGTCCGCGATCAAGTTTTGCCCGCCCGACGCTTCCCTTAGCAGACGCCTTTAGATCCACCGGCCCTCTGCCAGGTCAGACCAGAACTCGATGCGATGCGGGGATGATTCTCGGTCAGCAGTGTTGAAGAACTCTCTTTGAAAGTAGGAGGCGAGATCGCTGCCGTAGTAGATGACATCAGTTTGATACACGGAAAAAACCGGGCTGCCGGCGGGTGCAGGAGCTGCGGGCATGAAACGGTGCGAATAGATCGGGACGAGGACAGGCACCGTGCGCAATCGCTGACGTGCCGCTGGGAGGGCTTCCTCAACTTCGGTTGGCCGCTCGCCCCATTCCTCAGGCCAGAAAGCACTCTCCCGAACGTCAAACAACACGCCATCGCGCGGCCAGTCGAGCCTCTTCTGAATTCCGACGGGGTCGCCCAGCCAATCAACCCAGCCAGGGCCTATAGGCATCGCCAGACTCAAAAACCGCGCATGATCAGGACTGAACTCGAACGAGAACCGCTCTTCAACATCCTCGAGCTGCCATGGCGATAAGCCCGGAGCCAGAGGAACCTTGGCCGCATAAAGCACCTCTAGGGCTTCTTCAACAAGAGAACTCACGCAATAAATCTAGCCGTAGGGTTACTCGTTCCAGTTCAACACGTCACGCTGCCAGTCGTGGTTCGAGTGCCGTCATGTATCGAGAAATTACTGCGACGGACTTCCGGAATGTCCACGGCAGTAATGCTCCCGTAAGCATCGGTCCCTTAACGGACGCCGAGTAGTGTGAATGACTTCCAGCCAGTTGGGATGATTGCCGCGGTTAGTGGACCGGAGGGGGACTTCCGTGGTGTCGCAGGATCCAATACGCGAAGCGCTCTATGACCTCATACAGTTGCGTCGTCCATTAGCCGAGTTGTCAGCTCGATTGTTGACGTTTGAATGGTCCTCCCAAGAGGAGCTAGCCACTGCTTTCGCTCAGGATATCGGCCATGCCCTTGACGAATTCTGGGCCGGGAAGATCAGTGCAGATGATCTTTGCGCATGGGCGGAGGAGCTGCAGGGACGCGAAGATATTGCACTGAACCCGCAGGAACGCGATTTCTTCTCCGATTCCGAACGCTGCTGAGCAACCGTCACACCCGAACACACGGAACGTGAGCAAGCGTCACCCCCAAACACCCGGAACGTGAGCGAGCGTCCAGCCAAAACACGCGGGACGTGATAGAGCGTGGACGTCAGCGCTCGGAGTGCGCCGCCAGGAAGGAGTACACCTCGGTCTCGTCCACGCCCGGGAACGCGCCCGGAGGCATGGCGGCAAGCAGGTGCGAGTGGGCCCGGGCGGAAGGCCATGCGTTGCCGGCCCACTCGTTCGCCAAAGAAGCCGGGGGCCTCTTGCAGCAGTTCGGGTCCGGGCAGTTGGATGTGGCACGGGCAGTCGTCTCACGGCCGCGGAACCA
Source organism: Paenarthrobacter nicotinovorans (assembly GCF_021919345.1). Lineage (NCBI taxonomy): Bacteria > Bacillati > Actinomycetota > Actinomycetes > Micrococcales > Micrococcaceae > Paenarthrobacter > Paenarthrobacter nicotinovorans. The sequence continues at coordinate 660,542 of NZ_CP089293.1, read as the reverse complement.
TTTCACGTGCTGGTAGGGCACCCCGATGCTCAAAGAAAATTCACCGGCTGCCGAGCGCTCCGTCCGGGCCGTGCACCAGTACGTGCCCGACGGCGTATCCGTGTACTGGCTGTAGGCGCTGAACTTGTCCGGCACATCGAAAACGGCCCTTGATGTCCACGCTTTGCACGACGGTTGGCCCTCGATCGCCCCGGTGTGGTCCTGCGGGAAGGTCACGCCATCGTTCTCGTAGGCCTTGTAGATGATGCCCGACTGGTGGGTTTTCTGAAAGTGCGTGGTGATGCCCAGATGCTTGGTGGCCAGGTTCGTGAACCGGTGCGCGGCGGTCTCGTAGGACACAGCGAAGGCGTCGCGGATGTCCTCCACCGCGATTTCCTTGGCGGCCTTGGCCTTTTGGAGGAACTCCACCGTGGCCTGCTCCGGCAGCAGCAATGCCGCAGCGAAGTAGTTGGTGGCCACCCGCTGCGCCAGGAAGTCCCCATAATTCCGTGGAGTTTCATGCCCCAGGACATAGTGACCCAGCGCCTGAAGCAGGACTGAGCGGGGATCGTGATCCTGGCGCTGGTTCTGCGTCAGATAAATTCTGCGGTTCTTCAAATCCGTCACGGACCGCGTCGAGTGCGGCAGATCGCCCACGTGATGGAGGGAGAAACCAAGGTTCTCGGCGATGTCAGCAATGACGTGCTGGCTGAGCGGACCGGTGGTGTACCCGACCCCTTTGAGGACCTTCTGTGCCTCGGCTTCATACTCGGGGAAATAGTTACCGCGCTCACGCATCATGGCACGCAACTCGCCGTTCGCGCGGCGGGCCTCTTCCGGCGTCGCGACTTGCTCGTTAAGTTTGCGTTCGAGTTCCTGAAGCAGCCCCACCTGCGACTCCAGAACATCCAGCGGAAGCCGCGAGCTGATGCGGATTTTGGGCAGGTTCAGCGACTCGTAGAGCGGTCCGCGCTGGTACCGTTCCAGCTCGATTTCCAGGGCCGCGCGACGGCTTGGCGGCTCCGCCCCGAGCAGTTGGTCGATGCTCACGTTGAGGGACGCAGCGAGCTGCTGAAGCAACCCCAGTTTGGGTTCGCGCTTGCCGTTTTCGATCAGGCTCAGCTGGCTTGGCGCGGTCCCTACGGCGGCACTCAGGTCATCGAGCGTCAGCCCCGCCTGCTTGCGCAGATGGCGCACGCGGCGGCCAAGGCTGATGACGTCCAGTTCGGGGGACGCAGGGGACAACGACGGCGACGCGACTTCGCGATTCCAGCTCACAGGCGACATTTCTTGAGAATACGCGAAGAAGTGCATTTCTTTCCATAGTTTTCCTCTAGCAACCCTCTTGGAAGTGCAGAAAAGTAGGTCTTACGAAAAAGAAATATAGACCCGGATAAGCCGGCCGATGCAGCAAAGGTGCAGCGGAGGCCGGCCCGGGCACCACAGAGGAGATCAAGATGACCGCTTCATTTGAACCCGCAGAGCAGTCCGCAGAGCAGCAGGCAGCAGCGCTGGAACTCGAATGGTCCGCCAACCCGCGGTGGGAAGGCGTCACCCGTGATTACTCGGCTTCCGACGTCGTCCGCCTCCGTGGCCGCGTCTCCGAAGAGCACACCCTGGCCCGTCGCGGTTCCGAAAAGCTCTGGAAGCAGCTCACCGAGGAAGCTCCCACCGGCGGCTACACCAACGCCCTGGGCGCACTGACCGGTAACCAGGCTGTGCAGCAGGTCAAGGCCGGCCTCCGCGCCATCTACCTCTCCGGCTGGCAGGTGGCCGCCGACGCCAACCTGTCGGGCCAGACCTACCCGGACCAGTCCCTGTACCCGGCCAACTCGGTGCCGCAGGTTGTCCGCCGCATCAACAACGCGCTGCTCCGTGCGGACCAGATCGAGTATGCCGAAGGCGTCAAGACCGTTGAAGACTGGCTGGTCCCGATCGTCGCCGACGCCGAAGCAGGCTTTGGTGGCCCGCTGAACGCCTACGAGCTCATGAAATCCATGATTACCGCAGGTGCCTCGGGCGTTCACTGGGAAGACCAGCTCGCTTCGGAAAAGAAGTGCGGCCACCTGGGCGGCAAGGTGCTGATTCCCACCCAGCAGCACATCCGGACCCTGAACGCAGCCCGCCTGGCAGCCGACGTCGCCGGTACCCCGACGGTGGTCATCGCCCGCACCGACGCCGAAGCAGCAACCCTGATCACCTCCGACGTCGACGAGCGGGACCAGGAATTCATCACCGGTGAACGTACCGCGGAGGGCTTCTACAAAGTCCGCAACGGCATCGAACCCTGCATCGCCCGCGCCAAGGCCTACGCACCGTACTCCGACCTCATCTGGATGGAGACCGGCACCCCGGACCTGGAGCTGGCCCGCAAGTTCGCCGAATCGGTCAAGGCCGAGTTCCCGGACCAGATGCTCTCCTACAACTGCTCCCCGTCCTTCAACTGGCGCAAGCACCTGGACGACACCACGATCGCCAAGTTCCAGCGCGAACTCGGTGCCATGGGCTTCACGTTCCAGTTCATCACTTTGGCCGGCTTCCACGCCCTGAACTACTCGATGTTCGACCTCGCCCACGGTTACGCCCGTGAAGGCATGAGCGCCTACGTCGAGCTCCAGGAGAAGGAATTCGCCTCCGAGTCCCGCGGCTACACCGCCACCAAGCACCAGCGCGAAGTCGGCACCGGCTACTTCGACGACATCGCAACCGCGCTCAACCCGAACGCATCAACCTTGGCCCTGGTGGGATCCACCGAAGAAGGCCAGTTCCACTAACCAAACGCCCAAAGGTGAGCTGTTCGCTGAGCTCACCGGAAGGCACGACGGCGATTGTCGCCTCCGGCCTGCGGACCGGTACCGCTCTGCCTGCTATTCCCCACGTCCCGGTTTCGACCTCGCTGAGCGAGGACGGACCGGGATGCAGGGCCCCTTTTACGCAGGCTGCCGCGGCACCGGCTCCTTGGCCTAGTGCCCACGCGACCCAAGCACCGCCGTCGAACATTTGCTTCTCATAGGAGAGATTGAAATGAACAGCTTCACTGACAACTTCACTATCAATGGCATCACTTTGACCGCTCAGCCCATTTGCCGGCAGAACGAGGTCCTCACGCCGGACGCTTTGGAGTTCATCGGCCAACTGCACCGGGCTACGGCTGATCGTCGTCAGGAGCTGATGCAGGCGCGGCATGCCCGCCGTGGGCAGATCGCCGCCGGTCAGGATCCGCGGTTCCTGCCGCAGACCGAGGCCATCCGGAACGACCCGTCCTGGCGCGTTGCTCCCCCGGCACCGGGACTGGAGGACCGCCGTGTTGAGATCACGGGACCGGTGGATAAGAAGATGACCATCAACGCCCTGAATTCGGGTGCGAAGGTGTGGCTGGCCGACATGGAGGACTCCTCCACGCCGACGTGGCGCAACGTCATCCAGGGCCAGCTGAACCTGACCGACGCGTTGGAGCGCCGGATCGATTTCACCTCTCCCGAGGGCAAGGAATACAAGCTCAAGGCGGCCGAGGATCTGCCCACCATCGTGGTCCGTCCCCGTGGCTGGCACCTGCCGGAGAAGCACATGCTGATTGACGGCAAACCCATCGCCGGCGGAATCGTGGACTTCGGACTGTTCTTCTTCCACAACGCCCGCCGCTTGCTGGCGCAGGGCAAGGGCCCATACTTCTACCTGCCCAAGATCGAGAACCACCTCGAGGCACGGCTGTGGAACGACATCTTTGTCCTGGCCCAGGATCTGCTCGGCATCCCGCAGGGCACCATCCGCGCCACGGTGTTGATCGAGACCATCACGGCAGCGTTCGAGATGGAAGAGATCCTCTACGAACTGCGGGACCACGCAGCTGGTTTGAACGCCGGCCGCTGGGACTACATCTTCTCCCTGATCAAGAACTTCCGGACCCGCGGACCGCGTTTCGTGCTCCCGGACCGCGGCCAGGTGACCATGACCCAGCCGTTCATGCGGGCCTACACCGAGCAACTGGTCCGGGCCTGCCACCGCCGCGGTGCCATGGCGATCGGTGGCATGGCTGCCGCTGTTCCCAACCGCAAGGACGAGGCCGCCAACACCGCCTCGTTCGAGAAGGTCCGTGCGGACAAGACCCGTGAAGCCAACGACGGATTCGACGGCTCCTGGGTTGCCCACCCGGACCTGGTGCCGGTGTGCCGCGAAGTGTTCGACTCAGTTCTCGGAGACCGCCCCAACCAGCTGGACCGTTCCCGCGAGGACGTCACCCCGGATGACCGTGCGCTGATCGACATCTCCACCACCGAGGGCACCATCACGGAGGCCGGGGTACGCCTGAACATCGAGGTAGGCATCCGCTACATCGAGTCCTGGCTGCGGGGCAACGGCGCTGTGGCAATTCACAACCTCATGGAGGACGCCGCCACCGCCGAAATTTCGCGGTCCCAGCTGTGGCAGTGGATCCACTCCCACGCCATCACTGACCAGGGCGACATCATCAGCCGTGAATGGGTAGAGGACATGTTGGACGAGGAATTCGCCCGCCTGGAACGCTTCGATGGGGATCGCTTTGCAGATGCCCGCGCCATCTTCGAGGAAGTCACCCTGGCTGAGGAATTCCCCACCTTCCTGACCATCCCCGCCTACGCCCGTTTCCTCACCGAGGCCCGTGAAGAGGCCACGGAAGAGGAACTCGTCGCCGCCTAGCTGCACTGTACTGGTCGTCGACACGCCAAGCCCCGACGCTGGGCTGCCTGCACTCTTCGCAACAAGTGACCCCGATGGTCGGGGAGGCAGCCCAGCAACGGGGCTTTTCCATGCTCAAGGCCCTCCGGATTCGATGGTTCGCTGCACACCATGCCGTGCGCACGGCATCCTGTGCAGCGAACCCCCGAATCGGCCGCTGGAGGGACCCGGCCCGGCCCCTTAGCGCTGCCGGGCCACCCAGCGCACGGACAACGTCGTGCACACGCAGAACGCGAGCACCGATCCGAGGATCACGAAGAGCGGACCCGTCCAGCCGTCGGTAACACTGTGCACGTATCCGACAACGGTGGGCGCCAGGGCAGCAAAACAGTAGCCAACACCCTGGACCACGGCGGACATCTTCCCTGCGGCGGCCTGCGAGCGGGCGAACTTGATGATCGCAATGAAAATCACCGTGATTCCACCACCTTGGGCAACGCCTCCCAGCGAGGACCACAACCACCAGAAGCCCGGTGCCAGCAACAAGCCAACGGGAACGGTCAGCCACATCGCACTCAAGGTGACCGCAACCGTCGTCGTACTGGTGAAACGGGCCAGGAGCGGAACGCCCAGGCCGCCCACAATCGCGAAGATCTGGAAGAGCGAGGAGCCCGCGCCGGCCTCGGCCGTGCCCATGGCGAGTTCGTCGGACAGGAAGCTTGGCAGCCACGCGGTGACGCCGTAGTAGGAGAACGCCTGGCCGGCGAAACCGAGCGTCAGGCCGACGGTCAACCAGCCCACCCCCGCAACTGGTCCCGAACCTGAAGGAACGGCAGCCTCAACCGCGGCTGGGACAAAGGCCCGGCGCGTACCCACTGTGGGCACCCAGAACAGGATTGCCGCCAAGGCCAGCAGCGCGCTGGCAGCCAAGGAAAGCCGCCACCCCACCAGCTCGGCCAGCGGAGCCGTGGCCACTGAGGTGAGGAACGAACCGATGTTCAGGGCCGCGGTGTAGACGCCCATCGCTGTCGCTTGCCGGCGGGGAGCGAAGTCGCGGCGGATGATCAGCGGCACGGCGATGTTGCCGATGGTGATGGCCACGCCAATGACCACTGTGCCGGCCATGACCAGGGCGCCACCGCTGCTGGAACGGATCACCACACCGGCCAGCACGCCGAGCAACGTGAGCATGACGGCGAATTCGGCGCCCAGCCGGCGTCCGGCCAACGAAGCCAACGGCGAAGCCAGGGAGAAGCAGAGCACGGGGATGCCTGTCAGCAGTCCGAGTTCAACCGGGGAGAAGCCAAGGTCCTGTCGGAGCAGATCCACTACGGGCGCCACGGCGACGAACGGTCCGCGCATGTTCAAGGCAATCAGCCCTATGCAGGCGAGGATCAGCCAGCCTCGGGGAACTTTGGCGAGGAACTGGCTCATGGTGCGGACCGGAAAGGGACAGGAAGCGTTTTCATCAGTTTCATTGCTATCACGCCCCCGGCCGCCCCACGGCATCCATGAAGGCCTAGCCCGTCGCTTGGAGTGTGGCCTCAATCACCGCAGGCGAGAGAACGTACTGGGTCACCATCTGGCTGGCACCCAGGATCGCGGAGCGGTCTCCGGCCATGGAAATGCCGATCCGAAGATGCGTGGTGGCCAACGGCAACGACCGCCGGTAGACCACTTCGCGGATTCCCGCCACCAGGTGTTCGCCTGCCTCCCCCACGCTGCCGCCAATGATGATCATGGAGGGGTTGAGCAGGTTGACCACGGTTGCCAGGACATCTCCGACATCACGTCCGGCCTGTCGCAGCGCCTGGATAGCCTGGAGGTTTCCCTCGCCCACGAGCCGCAGGACATCGGCGCCGTTGGTGGCTTCCAGCCCCTGCGTTTGCAGTTGATGCGCGACGGCGGGACCGGAGGCGAGCGCTTCAAGGCACCCGTAGTTGCCGCAGCGGCAGAGGACGTCGTCGCCACGTGGCACCCGGACGTGGCCGAGGTCGCCGGCGGTGCCGTTGGCACCCCGCTGCAGCTCACCACTGCTGATGATGCCCGCACCGATGCCGGTGGCCACCTTGATGAACAGGAAGTTGTCGTGGTCCGGCCAGTAGGCGGTCCGCTCCCCCAGGGCCATGATGTTGACGTCGTTGTCCACCAGTACGGGAACAGGCAGCGAGCGCTGAACGTAAGTGACGACGTCGAATCCGTCCCAGCCCGGCATGATCGGCGGCTTCACGGGCCGTCCGGTGTCATGCTCCACGGGCCCGGGGAGGCCGATGCCTATCCCGGCGAGGTCGCCCGGTTCCCGTCCGGCTTCGGCAAGCAGCTCCCGGCCTGCTGAAACCACGCGGCCCAGCACTACCTCGGGACCGTCGGCGACTTCCTGTCCCAGCCGGCGCTCCGCCAGGATGCTGCCCCCGAGGTCGGTGACGGCAACAATCACGTGGGTCGCTCCGACGTCGACCGCCAGCACGACGCGCGCGGCCGGGTTGAAGGCAAAGCGCGACGGCGGCCTGCCGCCGCTGGAGCTTGCCTCACCGGCCGGGCCGACCAGCCCGGAGTTGATCAGGGCGTCGATGCGGGAAGCCACGGTTGAGCGGGCAAGTCCGGTGGTGAGGGCAAGTTCGGCGCGTGTCCGGGCTTGGCCGTCGCGGAGAAGTTGGAAGAGATCGCCAGCGCGCGACAGGTTGCCGGCCTCTAAGACCATGGTGTTTCCGGCGTCGTTTCCGGGTGCTGGAGTCATGCATTTAGTGAAGCACGATTGCTTATGCATGTCATGCAATGAAAGTTTGTCGGCCATATTTCAACTTTTGCTTGACGATCGACAAAAGTCCCCCTAGGTTGTGATGAGCAGCACATCACGACGCTCGATGTCAGGGATCCACAGCATCGATCCCTCCCGTTCCGCTCATGCGCCAGTCCGCTTACGAAGAGGTAACTGAACTTGTCCAGCCCTACAGACGCCACCCAAATCCTGGGTGTTGGCATCCTCGGCGCCGGCCCGGTCACCCAGGCCATCCACCTGCCATCCTTGGCGCGTTTGGACCACATCCTGTCTGTCCGCCACATCATGGATGTCGACCCCAAGGTGGCTGAGTCCGTTGCCGCCCGCGTTGGCGCCACCCACAGCACCAGCATCGACGCCCTTCTGGGTGACCCGGACGTGGACATCGTGGCCATCTGCAGCCCGCACCAATTCCACGCTGAGCAAGTCATCGCCGCATGCCACGCCGACAAGAAGGCTGTCCTCTGCGAGAAGCCCTTCGCCATGAACGCCGAAGAAGCTGCCCGCATCTCCGCCGTCAGCGCGGAAACCGGAGTACCGATCATCGTGGGCGCCATGCACACCTTCGATCCCGGCTGGCTCGCCGCCCGGAACAACTGGGGCGAACTTCCGGAGAAGGCACACACGATCCGTTCCTCCATCGTCCTCCCGCCCAACTCACGGTTTGAGGACTTTGCCACAGAGATCATCACCCGTCCCGCCGGCGGCGCCCCCGACTACTCGGACCCCGAGGTCATCAAAGGCGCACTCCGCGGTGGGGTCATGGGGCTCGCTATCCACGACCTCCCCTTGATCCGCAGGTTCACGCCGGACTTCAAGGACATCGAAGTGCTTGAAGCACGCCATGTCCGCCCGTTCGGCTACGTTATCTCCCTCCGGACCCCCACCCGGACCATTGAGCTCCGCGCAGCCATGAACAACACCTGGAAGCCCGAATGGAGCTTCGAAGCCCTGTCCGACGACGAGTCCCTCCGCATCGACTTCACCCCGTCGTACGTCCAGGCCGGCTCAGCGGTGGCAACGTTCTCCCGCGGGTCGCAGAAAACCATCCTTGGCCCCTTTGAGCACAACGGTTACGAAGGCGAATGGCGCGAACTCGCGGCCCTCGCCGCCGGCACCAAGCAGCCGCCGTCTGCCCAAACCCTGATTGACGACCTCACGTTCGCGTTGGACATCGCCGAGGCCACGGTGGCCACCCTTGATCGCCGGACGGTAGTACAGCCCGCAGTCTCCGAAGGAGTCCACGCATGAGCGCCGCCGCCTTCGAGCACTACACAGTCCAGGCCACACCCGAGGCGCAGAAAGCAGGCGCCGTTGCCTTGGCAGTGGCTTCCCTGCCCGAATCGTTCGGCCCGGCCATGGATGAGAACAGCGCCGACGTCCAGGTCATCGCCGGACAGCCCGGCTGGACCCGGCACGCCGTGGAAGCCATCAGTGCGGGAGCCCGCGGCATCGTAGTGGTCAACCCTTCACCCGAAAACGTCAACGAGCTCACAGAGACGGCAGCACGGCACAATTCGGCCGTGGTCCTCGACCAACGTTGGGCGTCCAACCCGGCCACCGCGGCAGCCGAGGACGCAGTCCGGTCCATGGCCGGCCGCGCCGTAGTCCTCGACGTCGTCGCCACCGCTCCGGTAGGAACCGACAGCGGCGCGTTGCTCGCGGACCAACTTGCCGCCGTCGTGCGTCTCACCGGACCGTTGGGAAACCTCAGGCTCCTGGACCGCAGGCCGCACGGCTACACCGCGACGGCGGTACTCGCCAACGGCGCACCGGTGGCCCTGCAGGGCATCCTTTCCAACGCCCGGGCCGCAAGCGTCACCGTCACCATGCTGACGGACGACGGCGGCGCCGCCGTTTCGCTGCCGGATCCGGTGGCTGCCTGGCCGGCCACCGTGAAAGTCACCGGTCCGCACGGTGAACTGCTTCTGCCAACGATCTACGAATCCGCTCACCGCGCCACCTGGCGCCGGCTCAAGGAACACCTCGACGCCGGCACCCTCCCCTCGGATCTGCAGCAGTTCGCTGCGGTTTCGGAATCCATCGCAACCCTCACCTGAAACACCAGCACCTCCGTTCCACCAGCCATTCAGTATCCGTTGCCCTACTCAAAGTTGAGCTGGACCGGCAAACCAACGCACAGCGTCGCCGGTCCCGAAAGGAATCACTATGAATGTTCAGTCCGCAGCCACCCGGTCCTTCTCCCGCCGCAATTTCCTCGGCCTGTCCGCGGCGGCCGCTTCCGTGCCGCTGCTGGCAGCCTGCGGCGGAGGCTCGGCTACCCAGGGCGGAGGTGGCGGCGCCGGTGGAACGGTCAAGTTCTGGGACATGCCGTGGGCCACCCCCGCCTACAACGAATCCGCCAAGAAGATCGCAGAAGGCTTCTCCGGCGCGAACAACGCCAAGGCCAACTACCAGATCATCCAGTGGAACAACTTCTACCAGACGTTCTCCTCGGCCATCGCTTCCAAGACCGGCCCGGCCGTTTCCACCGGCGGCGGCTTCCAGGCCTTCCAGTTCGAGCAGCAGGGCCAGATCGCGTACGCCGACAAAGTCATTGAAAAGCTGAAGTCCAACGGTCAGTTCGATGACTTCCTGCCCGGCGTGCTGGACCCGTTCAAGTCCGACAAGGGATACGTCGCCGTGCCGTGGCAGTTGGACATGCGCGTGTTCTGGTACCGGAAGTCCCTGTTCGAGAAGGCGGGCGTGTCGCTGCCCACCGACTGGCCGTCACTGCTTGAAGCCGGCAAGGCGCTGAAGAAGGTCGGCGCGTTCGGCTTCGCCACGGGCGCCGGTTCGGGCAACAACTATGGCAACCACTCGATGATCATGATGATGGTCAACAACGGCGGCGGCGTCTGGAACAAGGACGGCGAGCTGGACCTCCTGAACGACCGCAACGTGGAAGCCATCGAATTCGTCCGCGAGCTTGTCTCCAACGGCATCGTGGATCCCGCAGCCGTCAGCTACACAACGGACAACATGTCAGCACAGTGGAAGGACGGCAAGGCCGGCTTCGGCCTGTTCCAGGTCAACGTGCCGCAACGCGTCGGCGACACCTCCGGAGACCTGCTGGTGGCCGACCCCATCACCGGTCCCCACGGTGACAAGGCAACCATCGTGTTCCCGAACAACATCATGATGTACAAGAACACCCCGTCGCAGGAAGCCTCGGAAGAGTTCCTTGTGTACTACCTGGGCCAGCTCAAGGAACTGTGGAAGCAGAAGCTCATGTCCGCACTGCCCGTCTTCAAGTCGATCACCGAGCTGCCCGAGTTTGCCGACGACCCCAACAACGTCAAGATCGTCAAGGACTGGCAGCCGATCGCCAAGACCTTCGCAGCCCAGGGCAGCACGCTCAACGCAAACCTCGCAGCCCTTGACGGCGGCCAGGCGCTGAACCAGTTCAGCCAGTCGATCCTTACCGGCCAGGCAGCTGATGCCAAGAGCGCCCTGCAGGCCTTCCAGTCCGGCCTCGAATCGGTCTTGAAGAAGTAGAACGGTACCTCTGCCATGTCATCAACTACTGCAACATCGGGCCTGTCCCGGGCCCGACGGGGAGTGGCCCCCGGCGGCTCGGGGGCCGGCCCCGGCAAACGCAAGAGCAAACTCAGCGCGCAGACCACCCGTACTTTCTTCTGGCTGTTGCTGCCTTCGGTGGTGCTGCTGGTCCTGATCCACGGCTACCCGCTGATCCACGCCGCGGTACAGGCCACCCACGACGGCGACCTCCTCCAGACGGGCAACTTCGTGGGCGGCGAGAACTTCGCCAGCGTCCTGTCCTCCCCCGCGTTCTGGAAAGCTGCACAGTTCACGCTCTGGTTCACGATTGTCGGAGTCTTCGGCTCCTGGCTGGTAGGACTGGGCCTGGCCCTGCTGCTGCGGACCAGGATCCCCGCAGGCAATACCTTCAAGGTCCTCTTGCTCCTGCCGTGGGTCGTGCCGATCGTCGTCTCCTCCACCGCCTGGAACTGGTTGGTGGCCACCCCCGACAGCCTCATTCCGTCGATCTTCCGCGGGCTCGGACTGGGGACCCCGCTGTTCCTGGCCGACCCCACACTGGCATCCATCACCGTGATGGTGTTCAAGGTCTGGGTCTCTTTCCCCTTCATGATGATGATGATCTCCGCGGCACTGGCCTCGGTGGACACCACCGTCTACGAAGCAGCCAGCATGGACGGCGCCTCCAAGTGGCAGCAGTTCACGCAGATCACGCTCCCGCTGATCGCCCGCTCCACGTACATCTCGTGGATCCTCATGACGATCTTCTGCGTCAACGACTTCCCGACCATCTACCTGCTCACCGGCGGCGGTCCCGTCAGTGCCACCACCTCCTTGGTGGTCCTTGCCTACCGCACGGTCTTCCAGGACTTCGCCACCGGCCCCGGCGTCGCCATCGCCTTCCTGATGACCATGACCCTGGTGGTCATTTCCGTCATCCTGTACCGCCAGATCCGAAAGTCGAGCGTCGAATAATGAGCACAGTACTTCACGCCCACCCCGAATCCGGTCCCGCCCTGGGTATCACCGACTCCGGAAAAACCCGCCGGGTGCTCTCGGAAGCCGGTATGCGCGGACGCTGGTGGAGGTTCGCCCTGATCCTGGCCATCACGGTGATCGTCCTGGTCCCCATCATGGTCACTGTGGTCCTGGCCTTCACTCCCGGAGCCAACAGCACCGCCACAGGCTTCACGTTCGAGAACCTGGCCAACGTGTTCAACGGGACGCTCGCCGCCACCTGGCTCCAGAACAGCCTGGTCACCACACTGTCCACTGTCCTGGTTTCGGTCGCGGTGGCCGCTCCCGCCGGCTACGTCCTCTCCCGCGGACGTTCCAAGGCAGTGTCCGGTTACTCACTGCTCCTGTTCGTCATGCAGTCCCTGCCGATCATCACCTCCGTGGTCCCCCTCTTCATCCTCTTCGCTGCCATGGGACTGGTGGACAACCTCCTGGGCATCACCATCATCTACGTCGGTTCCACCATGACCGTGGCTACCTGGATGATGGCCGCCTACTTCGACTCCATCCCCATCAGCCTCGAAGAAGCCTCCTGGATCGATGGCTGCTCAGTCTTCGGATCCTTCACCAAGGTGGTGCTCCGCAACTCGCTGCCGGGCATCCTCTCCACCGCGATCTTCGCCTTCCTGCTCGCCTGGAACGACTACCTGGTAGCCATCGTGTTCCTCCGTTCCAACGAGATCTTCACCCTGCCCATGGGTGTCCAATCCTTCTTCCAGCAAAACGCGACTGACTGGACATCCGTCATGGCCCTGGCCGTGGTCATGATGCTGCCGCCGATCATTGTTTTCGCCACCCTGAACAAGTACTTCAGCGTCGGCGGAATCGGCGGCTCCCTGGCCGGCCGCTGATTAGACTGGCGCCAAGTCCCCGAACTCCCGGAAAACCACTCCCGAAAAGGAAACCCATGTCTTACTCACTCCAGCTGTACACCCTCCGCAACGCCATCCAGGAGGACCTGCCTGGAACCATCAGGAAGGTCGCTGAGATCGGCTACACGCAGGTGGAGCCGTACAACTTCGTGGCCACAGCTTCGGAACTCGGCAAGGCTTTGAAGGAGAACGGCCTGACCGCTCCGTCCGGTCACGCCCCGCTCCTGTCACAGGACCAGGACGAAATTTTCGCTGCCGCCAAAGAGCTGGGCATCACCACCGTCATCGATCCGTTCCTCCCGGCTGAGCACTGGCAGGATGCGGAAACCATCCAGGGCACGGCAGCCAAGCTCAACGCCGCCGCGAAGAAGGGCGCCGAGTACGGTATCCGGGTTGGTTACCACAACCACGCCTGGGAGCTGCAGTCCACCATCGAAGGCACCACTGCGCTTGAATACTTCGAAGGACTGCTGGATCCGGAACTCGTCCTCGAGGTAGACACGTACTGGGCAGCCGTCGGAGGCCAGGACCCAGTGGAACTCCTGGCCCGTCTGGGTGATCGCGTGAAGCTCATCCATATCAAGGACGGCCCGGGCAACACAGACACCAAAGCCCAGCAGCCCGCCGGCCAGGGCACCATCCCCGTCCTGGACGTCATCGCCGCGGCGAAGTCCTTGGAAGTTGGCGTCGTTGAGTTCGACGACTACTCAGGCGACATCTTCCAGGGCATCACGGAGAGCCTCGCATTCCTCAACGCAGAATCGGCAGGGGCCAAGGCATGAGCTTCACACCCTCAACCCGCAAGGGCCCCGTAGGCGTCGCCGTCATCGGCGCGGGCAACATCAGCAAGCAGTACCTGGATAACCTCACCACCTTCCCGGACGTCAAAGTCCTGGTGATCGCCGACCTGTTCGAAGAGGCAGCCAAGGCCCGCGCCGAGGAATACGGGATCGCCGAGTTTGGCGCGCCGGAGCTGGCACTGAACCATCCCGACGTCGAAATCATTGTGAACCTGACCATTCCTGCGGCGCACGTCGAGGTAGCCACCGCTGCCGTCAACGCGGGCAAGCACGTATGGACTGAGAAGCCGTTCTCGCTGGACCGTGAATCCGGTCTGGGCCTCCTCAAGGCCGCAGATGCAGCGGGGATCCGCCTCGGAACCGCACCGGACACGTTCCTGGGTGCCGGCCTGCAGACCGCGCGCCGCATCATTGAACGCGGTGACATCGGCACGCCGCTGACCGGCATGACCACGTTCCAGACCCCGGGTCCGGAATCCTGGCACCCGAACCCGGCCTTCCTGTTCCAACACGGCGCCGGCCCGCTGTTCGACATGGGTCCGTACTACCTCACGGCCCTGATCCAGACCTTCGGCTCCGTCCGCAAGGTGGCCGCCGTCGGCTCCTCCGCCAAGGCCACCCGCGTCATCGGTTCCGGACCCAAGGCCGGCGAGGAGTTCGCCGTCGAGGTTCCCACGCATGTGTCCGCGATGGCGCAGTTCGAAGGCGGACAGTCCAGCCACAGCGTGTTCTCCTTCGAGTCGCCGCGCCTCCGGATGGGCTTCGTGGAAATCACCGGCACTGAGGCGACCCTCTCACTGCCGGACCCGAACTATTTCGACGGCGAGCTGAAGCTCTGGCGTCCAGGCGCGGAAGAACCCGAGATCATCGCCGCAACCGGCCCCGCCAACGGCCGCGGCCTGGGTGTGCTGGACATGGCCCGGGCGCTTCGGGCCGGAACTCCGCACCGAGCCACCGGCGATCTGGCCTACCACGTGTTGGACAGCATGGTCTCGATCGCCGAGTCCGTGGAATCGGGCACGTTCGTGGATGTCACCAGCAACGCGCCGGCCTCGGCGGCAGTCCCTGAGGACTGGGCTCCCGAAACCGCCACACTCTAAGTCCGCAGCAACAGCGAGGAACCTGACCATGAGCACGCCCACACACTCGTCCCTGCCTTCCGACAGGCGGGCTTCCCGCGAGGATAAGGCCCCCCTGGGGGTTGCCGCCATTGGCTATGCCTTCATGGGGAAGGCCCATTCGAATGCGTGGCGGAATGTGGCCAGTTTCTTCGACGTCCCGGCCTTCGAGCAGAAAGTGCTCGTTGGCCGGGACGCCACCCAGGTAGCCGAGGCCGCTGCCAAGTACGGCTGGGCCGAATCCGCCACCGACTGGCGCTCCGTGATTGAACGCGATGACATCCACATCATCGATATCTGCGCCCCCGGCTGGATGCACGCGGAAATCGCCATCGCCGCCCTTGAAGCGGGCAAACATGTGTTGGTGGAGAAGCCGCTGGCCAACACATTGGGTGAGGCCGAACTGATGACCGCCGCTGCCGCGAAAGCCCGCCAACGCGGAGTGCAGTCCATGATCGGCTTCAACTACCGCCGCGTCCCCGCCCTTGCACTGGCCCGCGAACTCATCGCCGAGGGCCGCCTCGGCACCGTCCGCCACGTCCGTGCCGCCTACCTCCAAGACTGGCTCTCCGACGCGCAATCCCCCATGACCTGGCGCCTCCGTAAGGAAACCGCCGGTTCCGGCGCGCTCGGCGACATCGCTTCGCACGCGATTGACCAGGTCCTGTTCCTTCTGGGCGATGCCGTTACCGAGGTCTCCGGCCGCCTGCAGACGTTCGTGGACCGACGCCCCGGAACCTCTGATCCCGCAAGCGCCATGGAGGATGTCACGGTCGACGACGCCGCCTGGGCAACGCTGACGCTCGCCTCCGGAGCAATCGCCTCCGTTGAAGTCAGTCGGGTGGCCACGGGCCAGAAGAACTCCCTCAAGCTCGAAATCTACGGCGATAAAGGCACCATCCTGTTTGACCTCGAGGCACTGAACGAACTCGGCTTCCTGGACGCCACCGTCCCGGTCCGGGAGCAGGGCTTCCGACGGATCCTGGTCAACGAGCCCGTTCACCCCTACCTTGAAGCATGGTGGCCGCAAGGCCACATCATCGGCTGGGAACACACCTTCACCCACCAGATCCGGGACTTCCTCCTTGCCGTTCGCGACGGCAGCCAGCCATCGCCGTCGTTCGAAGAGGGCCTGAACGTCCAGCACATCCTCGCCGCCGTGGAAGAGTCCGCAGCCGCCAAAAGCTCACTGATCCAGTTGCACGCAAACCCTACCGAAGGAGCCTGATATGCCCCGCCCGTACACCCTGTTCACCGGCCAGTGGGCCGACCTCCCCTTCGAGGAAGTCGCGCGCCTTGCCTCGGGCTGGGGCTACGACGGCCTGGAAATCGCCGTCTCCGGAGACCACCTGGACGCCTGGCGCTGGGACGAACCCGGCTACGTCGAATCCAAACTCGCCATCCTGGACAAGTACAACCTCAAGGTCTGGGCCATCTCCAACCACCTCAAAGGCCAAGCCGTCTGCGATGACCCCATCGACTTCCGCCACGAGGCGATCGTTGGGTCCAAGGTGTGGGGCGACGGCGACCCCGAAGGCGTGCGCCAACGCGCTGCCGAAGAAATGAAGCACACCGCCCGCCTCGCAAAAGCGCTCGGCGTGGACACCGTCGTCGGGTTCACCGGCTCCTCCATCTGGCAATACGTCGCCATGTTCCCGCCTGTCCCCGAGAAAGTCATCGAGGCCGGCTACCAGGACTTCGCCGACCGCTGGAACCCCATCCTGGACGTCTTCGACGAATGCGGGGTCCGCTTCGCCCACGAAGTCCACCCGAGTGAGATCGCCTACGACTACTGGACCACCGTCCGGACCCTCGAAGCGATAGGCCACCGTCCAGCTTTCGGGCTGAACTGGGACCCGTCGCACTTCATGTGGCAGGGCATCGATCCCGTGTCCTTCATCTGGGACTTCAAGGACCGGATCTACCACGTGGACTGCAAGGACACCAAGCTCCGCCCCACCGGCCGGAACACCGTCATGGGCTCCCACTTGCCCTGGGGCGACCCGCGCCGCGGTTGGGACTTCGTCTCCGCCGGACGCGGCGACGTGCCCTGGGAATCGTCCTTCCGCGCCCTGACCGCAATCGGCTACGACGGACCCATCTCCGTGGAATGGGAAGACGCCGGCATGGACCGCCTCCACGGCGCCCCCGAAGCCCTCGCCGCGCTCAAGAAGTTCGACTTCCCCGCCTCCCAGACCAGCTTCGACGCCGCCTTCAGCCAGGACTAACCCTCCGGAGTTTTTGTACAGCTAACGCCCTTTAGAAGCCTTCTTCAGGGCGTTACCTGTACAAAAACTCCCATCAAAGTGGCAAGGAGCCAACCGTGATCCGCACCCTTCAACCCGGCCAGCGTTGCGAGGTGCGGATCGCGTCGGTCACGGGCCACAGCGAAACCCTCTACGCCACTGACCACATTCTCCTCGAAGCCCCGAACTGGACCATGGACGGTTCAGCCCTCATCCTGAACGGGGACGGGAAACTGTGGCGCCTTGACGCTTCCACTGCGAAACTGACCCAAATCCCGCTCAGTGGCATCCCCGACCTCAACAACGACCACGTCCTGGCGCCGGACGGCACCGGCATCTTCCTCTCCGCCAACGACGGCCATATCTACCGTGGACTGCTCAAGGGCGGCCCTGCCACCCGCATCACCGAGGACGACGGCTCCTTCCATTTCCTCCACGGCGTCAGCCCCGACGGCAAAGAACTCGCGTACGTCGGAATTAAGGCCGGCGACTTCAAGCAGCCCGGCAAGCTCATGACCACGGCGTCCGACGGCGGCGCTGCCGCCCGGGTCGACGTCGGTTCAGGCCACTGCGACGGGCCCGAATACTCGCCTGACGGGCAATGGATCTACCTGAACACGGAGTCGTTCTCAACAACACCGGGCCATGCCCAGCTTGCACGGATCAGACCGGACGGCAGCGACTTTACTCAGCTGCTGAAGTCCGACACCGTCGACTGGTTCCCCCACCTGTCCCCGGATGGCCGCTACGCCAGCTACATCCGGTTCCCCGGCGGTACCGTTGGACACCCCGCTGACTTGCCCGTCGACGTCGTGCTTGTTTCGACCAGGGACTGGACCACCCCACTCCAAGCATGGCCACTTTACGGTGGCCAAGGTACCCTCAACGTCAACAGCTGGTCGCCGGACTCCGCGCGCTTTGCGTATGTGGCGTACCCGCTCACTGACTCTGCAAAGGACTAACTACGTGACCCTAAGCAACGGTACTTCCGACGGAACCATCCGCTGGGGCATCCTCGGCACCGGATTCATAGCCGGGCTGCAAACGCAGGATTTGAAGGAGAACGGCTTCACTGTCCAGGCGGTGGGTTCGCGTTCGGCAGAGTCCAGCAGGTCCTTCGCGGAAAAATTCGGGATCGCCACCGCGCATGGCAGCTACGAAGACCTGGTGGCCGACCCCTTGGTTGACGTGGTCTACATCGCCACGCCGCACCCCTTCCACCACGCGAACGCCCTCTTGGCCTTGAACGCCGGCAAGCACGTGCTGGTGGAAAAGTCGTTCACCATGAATGCCCGTGAAGCCCGGGACATTGTAGGACTCGCGGAATCAAAGGGGCTCGTGGCGCTCGAAGCCATGTGGACCCGTTTCCTCCCGCACATGATCCGTCTCCGGGAAATCATCGCCGCAGGCACCATCGGAGAAGTCCGCAAGGTGGTGGCCAGCCACAACCAGAACCTCCCAAAGGACCCGGCACACCGCCTCAACAATCCCGCCCTAGGCGGCGGCGCACTGCTGGACCTGGGGGTCTACCCGGTCTCCTTCGCGTTCGACATCCTGGGCACGCCGGCCTCGATCAGGGCCAGCGCTGCCATGACTGCTACCGGCGTCGACCGCCAGACTGCGGCGGTTTTCGATTACGACGGCGGTGCGCAGGCGATCGTCGACTGCGAACTTGACGCAGCAAGCGCCAACCGGGCCATGGTGATCGGAACCGAAGGCTGGATCGACGTCGAACACACCTGGTACAACCCTGTCCCCTTCACCGTTCATGCGGCCGACAATTCCGTGGGTGAGCGCTACGAGCAGCCCGTGAACGGTCGCGGCATGCAGTTCCAGGCAGCTGAGCTGGAGCGCCTGGTCCGGGAAGGTTCCACCGCAGGCACCATCCTTCCGCCGGACGAGAGCGTTGCCATCATGGCTGCCATGGATGAGATCCGCCGCCAGATCGGGCTGAGCTACGACGCTGATGCCGCCCCGGAAGGAAACCACCGTGACTGAATCCCCACGCCTCGCCGAGCTTCGCCGGCAGGAAGAAGAACTGGTCTTTGCTTCGTTCGATCACCATGACGCCTGGCGCCTTGGTTCGTTGATCGCCAATCATGCCATCAGTTCGGAGTTCGGGGTTGCCATCGACATCCGCCGGCACAACATCGTGCTCTTCCGCTGCGTCCTGCCCGGCGCCACGGCGGACCAGGAAGAGTGGATCCGCCGGAAGTCAGCTTCGGTGCTGCGTTTCGAGCACAGCACCGCACTGTTGACCGAGCTGTTTGCCTCCCGTACCCACAGCCCCCTGGGCAACGGGTGGCTGGCCCACGAGGACTACACCCTGGCGGGTGGTTCCTTCCCTCTCCGCGTGCGTGGTGCAGGTGTGATCGGGGCTGTGACGGTGTCCGGCCTCAGCTCCGACGAGGACCACCAACTGGTTGTCGATGGCATCCGGAACTACCTGAAGACGGTCGGGGTTTAGGGGCAGCAGGGCTTGAACCCGGCCAGGGCTGGTTTGGCCTCACCGCCCCTTCAGCACATAGCGCCTTTCGGGACGTCCGACGCCGTACTTGAGTCGAACGTCCAAGGCGCCTTCGTCGTGGAGGTACTCAAGGTAGCGGCGGGCACTGACACGGGAGGTCCCGAGTTGTTCTGCAAGCTCAGCGGCTGACAAATCACCCGGTGCTGATTTCAACGCGGACTCCACCAGTTCCAGGGTCTCCACGCTGCAGCCCTTCGGCAGGGTCCGCTCGGAAACACCCAACCCAAAGACCCTGTTCACGTCGGATTGTTCAGCCTCGACCTTGGAAGCATCCAGCCCCTGGTAGGCGCTGAGGTAGTGTTCCAGCCGTTCCTGAAGATCGGACTGGGAAAAGGGCTTGATCAGGTAGTGGACGATGCCGCCGCGGAGGGCTTTGCGCACGGTCTCAACCTCGCGGGCTGCACTGATCACCAGCACGTCGAGGTCCGGGGCAACGTCCCGCAACTGGTGCATGAGGTCCAGGCCGTTGATGTCCGGGAGGTGGATGTCCAGGAGCACAAGGTCGGGTTGCAGCCTACGCGTTTCCGCCAAGGCCTGTGCGCCGGTGTGGGCAACACCCACCACCCCGAAACCGGGGCTTCGCTGGATGAACCCGGCATGAACCTTGGCCACCATGAAGTCGTCATCGACAATCAAGACCTTGATCACTTGTGGTGAGCCCCTTTGCTGAATCGTGCGGTGAACACTGCACCGTCGTCGTTGGCCACGGTCAGTTCGCCCCCGCTGCGCCGGCAGATGACCCGCGAAAGCGCCAAGCCGAAGCCCCGGGCATCCCCCGGTCCCGGTTCCTTGGTGGAGTAGCCCTGTTGGAAGATCTCCTCGGCAGAACCGGCGGGCACTCCCGGGCCGTTGTCCTGGACAGTCACCCCGACACCGTCCGGCGAGTCCTCCACGAGCACGCGGACCGATGCCCCGGCGAGGCCAGTGACGGCGTCGAACGCGTTGTCCACGAGGTTGCCCACCACGGTGGTGATGTCCCGGGACAGTTCGTCCTTGACGCGCGGAAGCGCGGACCGGGGGTCCAGTTTCAACTCGACGCCGCGCTCAGTGGCCAGGCTGGCCTTGGCGATCAGCAGGGCAGCGAGCGCGGGATCCTCGATCCGCCGGGTCACGTCGTCATTGAGCCGGGTCCGCTCCACGGTGGCACCGTTGACGAACTGCACCACGGAATCGTACTCGCCGATCTGGATGAGGCCCGAAATGACGTGGAGCTGGTTGGCGAACTCGTGGGCCTGGGCGCGGAGGGTGTCCGTGACCGTACGGGTGGCACCAAGTTCGCTCTCAAGGGAGGACAACTCGGTGCGGTCCCTCAGGGTGGTCACAGAACCGATGTCGCGCCCGTGCGAGCGCAGCGCCACCCGGTTCATCACCACCAGCCGCTCCCCTACCAGCACCAGTTGGTCCGGGTCCGACTGTTCGCGGGTCAGCACCACTTTCAGGGCGGATTCGACGGGGAGGGAGCGCAGCTTCCTGCCTACGCAGTCGTCGGGCAATCCGAGCAACTGTCGGGCGCTCTGGTTGGCCACCGTGATCCGCTCATGGGGGTCCAACGCCACAACACCTTCCTTGAGGCCCTGCAGCATGGCTTCGCGGTTTTCCACCAGTCCGGTGATTTCCCGGGGTTCCATGCCGAGGGTTTGCCGTTTGACGCGACGGGACAGGAGAAGCGAACCCGCCACCCCCAGGACGCTGGCCACGCCCAGGTAGGTGAGGAGGTTGGGGACGGCGTCGCCGAGTCTTTCCAGGGTGGAGGGGTAGTTGCGGCTGATGGATGCGATGCCGATCATCTGCCCGGAGTCGTCGATTACCGGCACGTGGGCGGACAGCACTGTCACGTTGTTGCTGGTGACGACGCCGGTCCAGGCTCTTCCTTCCATCACCCGGCTCTCTCCCAGTGGCAAGGGCCGGCCGATCAGTCCGGGGTCCGAGGCCGTGATGACGGTGCCGTCCAGTTTTGCCAGGGCCACGTGCGCTGAACCCGAGACTGTCCTGACGGATTCGGCGACGGCGGGAAGCGCCGAACCGCCGCGCGGTTCCGCCGTGGGGAGCAGCGCGCGTACGGTGGGGTTGTTGCCCAGGGCTTCGGCTGCCGACAACGCCCGCCTGCCCTCAGTCCGTTCGAACGCGGCGGCCGACTGCGCCAGGGAGATGGCGACCACCGCCACCAGCACCGCCAGGACGATCAGCAACTGCAGCACAAGGTATTGCCCGGCAAGGGACATTCCTCTTCTTCGAGTCACTGCGTGGTTTCCTTTGGTGGTGCCAGAGTCCGGAGGTGTCTGGGGGCGCTCCGCGTGGCGTATCGGAACTATACCCCAGAGCCGTGATGGACCGTCCAGGACCGTGAACGCAATGAACTTAAAGATCACTGCGAACACAAGAGTGATCGGCGTCACTGCGGCCCCTAGCATCAGTTCACGGGGCACAACGTTGATCGCCCTGCAGAGAATTCAAAACTGAGAAGAGGAACACCATGCGCCAGATCCGCGCATTGCGAGTCGCCGCCGTCGCCGCCGGCCTCGCCCTGATGGCCACCGGTTGTGGTGCCACCGGCAAGAACTCCACTGGTTCCGAAAGCTCCTGCGCTGCCGCCGGACCCATCACCGGCCTCCAGATCATGGTTCCGAACACTCCCGGTGGCGGCTACGACACCACCGCCCGGGCAGCGGCCAAGGTCCTGGACGATGAGAAGATCGCCAACAACACTGAAGTGTTCAACCTTGCAGGCGCAGGCGGCACTGTGGGCCTGGCCCGCGTGGTGAACGAAAAGGGCAACGGCGATCTGACCATGCTCATGGGCCTGGGCGTGGTGGGTGCCAGCTACACCAACAAGTCACAATCGAAACTGACGGACACCACGCCCTTGGCCCAGCTGATTGAAGAGCCGGGCGCCATCATGGTCAGCAAGGACTCTCCCTACAAGACCATCGATGACCTGGTGAAGGCGTGGAAAGCAGATCCCGCGTCGATCTCCGTAGGCGGCGGCTCCTCGCCCGGCGGCCCGGACCACCTCCTGCCGATGCAGTTGGCCGGCGCTGTGGGCATCGACGCCACGAAGGTCAACTTTGTCTCCTACGACGGCGGTGGCGACCTCCTTCCCGCCATCCTTGGCAACAAGCTCGGCTTCGCAGCTTCCGGCGCAGGCGAGTACCTGGAACAGATCAAGTCCGGAGAGGTCCGCGTCCTTGCCACGAGCGGCGAGAAGCGGCTTGACGGCGTGGACGCCCCCACCCTCAAGGAATCCAACATCGACCTCGTGTTCACCAACTGGCGCGGTGTCGTAGCCCCTCCGGGCATCAGCGACGCCGACAAGAAATCCCTGATCGCCGCGCTGGAGAAGATGCACGAGTCCGCCGGTTGGAAGGAAGCACTCAAGACCCACAGCTGGACGGATGCCTTTGTCACCGGCGACGAATTCCAGACGTTCCTGACTGACCAGGACAAGCGGGTGGCGGACGTCCTCACCAAGCTTGGCTTGGCGTGAGCTCTCCAGCAACAGGCTTGAAAGGCCGCGCCGAGCTGGGGGTCGCCCTCCTGCTCGGCGTGGTCGGAGTCCTGGTCTTCCTGGACGCCAACGGCCTGGTAACCCCGTACTCGAAATCGGACCCTGTGGGTCCAAAGACTGTCCCGTTCATCGTTGCCGGACTCCTGGTGGCCTGCGCTGTTCTGCTTGCCATCAATGTCCTCCGTGGCGGCAGGGGCGAGGCCGAAGGCGGCGAGGATGTGGACCTGGCGCACCCTGCCGATTGGAAGACCGTCCTGCCGCTGGCGGGAGCCTTCCTGCTCAACATCCTGCTGATCGATTGGGCTGGTTGGGTCATCTCCGGCACGGTACTTTTCTGGGGCAGCGTCCTTGCCCTCGGAAGCCGCCGTTATGTCCGTGACGGACTCATCTCCGTGGCACTTTCCCTGCTGACCTTCTACGGCTTCTACCTCGGCCTGGGCATTGCGCTGCCGGCCGGACTCCTGGAAGGAATCCTCTGATGGACGTCTGGTCCTCCTTGATGGACGGGTTCTCCACCGCCCTCACTCCTTTGAACCTCATGTACGCCATGATCGGCGTCATCCTCGGCACCGCTGTAGGTGTCCTTCCCGGGCTCGGTCCGGCCATGACCGTTGCCTTGCTGCTCCCGGTCACGTACGCACTTGAACCCACCAGCGCCTTCATCATGTTCGCCGGTATCTACTACGGCGGAATGTACGGCGGCTCCACCACCTCTATCCTGCTGAATACTCCCGGCGAATCGTCGTCCGTGGTGACGGCCATCGAAGGCAACAAGATGGCCAAGGCGGGGCGGGCGGCGCAAGCACTCGCGACGGCGGCCATCGGCTCGTTCGTGGCAGGCACCATTGGCACTACCCTCCTTGCGGTCTGCGCACCGATCGTTGTGAAGTTCGCGGTCAGCCTGGGCTCCCCCAGCTACTTCGCGATCATGATGTTGGCCCTGCTGGCTGTCACTGCGGTACTGGGGTCGTCGCGGTTGCGCGGCTTCGCCTCCCTCGGCCTGGGACTGGCCATCGGTTTGGTGGGCCTGGACTCCGTTACGGGCCAGAGCCGGCTCACGTTTGGCCAGCCACTGTTGTCCGACGGTTTGGACATTGTGGTGGTGGCTGTGGCCATCTTCGCGGTGGGCGAGGCCCTCTGGGTGGCGGCACACCTGCGCCGCACCCCGTTGCATGTCATTCCCGTTGGCCGTCCCTGGATGGGCAAGAAGGATTGGCAACGCTCCTGGAAGCCATGGCTTCGCGGCACGGTTTTCGGTTTCCCGTTCGGGGCTTTGCCGGCAGGCGGAGCGGAAATCCCCACGTTCCTGAGCTACGTCACCGAGAAGCGCCTCAGCAAGCACCCCGAAGAGTTCGGCCATGGAGCCATCGAAGGCGTGGCGGGTCCGGAAGCTGCGAACAACGCAGCCGCCGCCGGTACCCTCACTCCCATGCTGGCCCTCGGCCTGCCCACCAACGCAACCGCGGCAGTGATGCTGGCAGCGTTCACGTCCTACGGCATCCAGCCCGGCCCGCAGCTCTTCTCAAGCCAGGGACCACTGGTGTGGGCGCTGATCGCGAGCCTCTTCATCGGCAACCTGCTCCTTCTGCTGATCAACCTGCCCCTGGCGCCGCTGTGGGCCAAGCTGCTGCAACTGCCCCGCCCGTACCTGTACGCAGGCATCCTGTTCTTCGCCACCTTGGGCGCCTACTCGGTGAACCTCCAGGCCTTCGACCTTGTGATCCTGCTGATACTGGGTGCTTTGGGGTTCATGATGCGCCGCTTCGGACTCCCCGTCCTGCCGCTCATTCTTGGCGTTATCCTGGGCCCGCGACTGGAAGGCCAGCTCCGGAAGACCCTGCAGCTCAGTGCAGGCGACCCGGCCGGGCTCTGGAGCGAGCCGATCGCCGTCGGTATTTACGTCATCATCGGAATCATCCTGGCCTGGCCGCTGGTCCTCAAGCTCATCCGGCGGAACCGTCCGACGGCAGCTCTTACAGGACCGTCCATGCTTTCGGACCAGGATGAGCCGCAGACCCCGGCGTCGCCTTCACCCACGAAGACCGAACCAACCACGCCCGCACACCATCGGCAGGAGAAACCATGACCATCGTGGTGGGATACGTCCCCACACCAGAAGGCGAAGCAGCACTGACGCAGGCCATCGCCGAGGCCAAGAAGAGCAACGACACCCTGCTGGTCATCAATTCCTCCAAGGGCGACGCCCTGGTGGACAACCGTTATGCCCAGGAGCCGGAGATCCAGAGCATCGAGGACCGGCTGGCTGAGCACGGCATCCAGCACATCATCAAGCAACCCATCCGCGGTCATGACGCAGCGGCCGAGGTGCTTGATGCTGCAGACGAGCACGACGCCGGATTGATCGTGATCGGCCTCCGCCGCCGCAGCCCGGTAGGCAAGCTCATCATGGGCAGCGTTTCCCAGCGCATCCTCCTGGAAGCGGACTGCCCGGTCCTTGCGGTGAAGGCGGACTAGGAGTTTTCGTACAGCTAATGCCCCTAAGAGGCGTTCTTAGGGGCATTAGCTGTACAAAAACGCTCGACGGCGGCTTACCACATCGCCTTGTTGAGCGGCGTGACGGTGAGGCTTTCGAGCCGGGCGGTCCCTCCTTCCGAGAAGAGGGACAGGGAGCTGGCGCCTGCCGAAGGGAAGACCTGGTCCGTGAGCGTCGTCAGGCCACCCTGGGCAAACACCTCCACGGAGGCCTTGTCCACAAAGATCCGCAGGGTGAGCTTGCCATTGATGAGCTGGACCGGCGCGTCGTCCAGCGACGCGAACGCAGGGTGGAAGCCCTCGTTTCCGGAGGCGGTCCTGTCAATGAATGCCCGCCCGGAGGCCGTCGTGTAGCCGATCCTGGTCGCCTCCGTGCCGTCGCCCAGAACCTTCAGCCCGAACGCCGTCGCCGTTCCCGGCGAGAACTGCGCGTCGATCTGCAGCACGTCCCCGGAAATCGGAAGACTGCTGGTTCCCGAAGCGATGTCCTGTGCGGTCGCGGTGTAGGCAGCCCCCGTGTTCTTCAGGCTATCCACCTGCTGGACGGCTTTCTGGCTGAGCCGGGGACCCTGGCTGGTCTGCGTGAGCTGGACTTCGCGGGGCAGGGCCATGGAACCCCGCCAAGTGCTGGTAGGTGTGGACTGCCCATAGTCCCAGTTGTTCATCCAGCCGAGCATGATCCGCTTGCCGTCCGGGACGTTGTTGAACGAGACGGCCGCGTAGTAGTCCCTCCCCCAGTCCAGCCAGTCGTGCTGTTCCAAGCGGGTGATATCGGAAGCCACAAACTCGTCCGCCAGGATGTGCCCCCACCCACCACGGTTGTTGTCCACGATTCGGATGGTCGCCTGGCTTCCTTTGTAGGCACTGACGTCCCAGGTTTTCCAGTCGAGGTGCTCTGAATCGGAGCCGGTGGTAGTGCGGATGGCCTGTCCGTTGACCATCAAGTTGACCGTTGTCTCGCTGCTTCGCGGTTGCGCCGGTTGAGAGCCCAGAACCATATTGTCCAGTGTCAGGTGGCCCCAAGGTCCTGTGGCGTTGTCCACGATCCGGATCCGTGCGATCTGCCCGTAGTACTGGGAGACATCCCAGTTCTTCCAGTTGAGGTCGCCCGAGTTGCTGCCGGTGGCGCTCCGGACAGGAACGCCGCCTACCAACAGTTCCACTTGCAGTGAGCCGTCAGTCCGGTTGCCGCCGCCCAGGAGGAACCCGATGTTCGTGTTGGTCAGATAGAACTCCGGTGAGGTGACGGTTCCAGTGTTGTTATCGGCGCTGGGTCCGCCTTCAAAGGTGTTGATGCGCTTTCCGATGGCGTATTCACCACCCGCTGTTGACGGGTTCCTGGCTGCTTCGAAGTCTCCGGTCAGCTGCCAGCCGGCGGCACTGAGTGTTCCCGGGTAATCAAAGCCGTCGAACAAGAGGTAGCCCGGTGGCGGTGCGTTGCCTGGCTGCTCCCCCGGTTGCCGCGGGTGGTTTCCTCCGCCGGCCAGGAAGTTGATGTAATCCTTGGTGAGGGTGAACGGCGCCGACTCCAAGGTGCCGGTTGGGACGTCTCCGCCGTTGAACCCGTTCACGAGCCCGGAACCGATGGAACCGGTCACGGTTTGCTGGCCCGTCAGCGTTCCGCTGGCCGGCGCACTTCCCCAGGGGCCCCCGGGGTTGGCCGGGTCATTGCCCACGTTCCAGCCGCTGTAGCTACCGCCATTGAACCCGGCGATCACGTTTCCCGGCGGAGCGACGTCTACCGGATCGGTTGTTTCTGACGTAAAGGTGGTGCCGTCAAAACTTCCAACGAAATACTGACCCCCACTGCCGCCGGCTACTGATCCCGGGTTGATGTTCACCGCCAAGACCCATTTGGTGTTGTTGGTGTTGCCGTCCACTGCCAAGGGGAAAAGATCGGGGCATTCCCACTGCCCGCCGGTGGCATTGGCTGGCTTGAAGTCGTCCAGGTAGGTCCAGCTCTTCAGGTCGCTGCTCTTGTAGAACAGGACCCTGTGCTCGTTGGCTTCCACGGCCGACATCACCCAGTAGGAACCGGCAGAACCTTGGTACCGGAACACCTTGGGGTCCCGGAAGTCCGTGGTGTTCCTGCTGAGCACCGGATTTCCGGAGTACTTGGTCCACGTCTGCCCGCTGTCCGTGCTGTACGCCAGCGATTGCGCTTGCTTCCCCGGATAGAGGGGATGGTTGCCAGTGAAATTGCTGGTGTAGACGGCAACCATCGGCGGGTTTTGCGCTGTGCCCAGGCCACTGGTGTTCTGCGAATCCACCACGATGGAACCGGAGAAGATGTCCTCCGTGGCCTGTCCGCTGCCGTTGAAGGTCTGCGGGATGGCCAGGGGCTGTTCGGACCAATGCAGCAGGTCCGTGGACGTCGCATGGCCCCAGCTCATGTTCCCCCACGTGGTTCCGTAGGGGTTGTACTGGTAGTACATGTGGTAGGTGCCGTTGTTGTAGACCAGCCCGTTGGGATCGTTCATCCAGTTCTTCAACGGGGTGTAGTGCACAGAGGGCCGGTACTGCTGGGTTGCGTGGTCGGGATCGGTGGCGTGCGCCGGAGCGCTTGTCGTCGCGAGGGATAGGGAAACCACGACGGCGGCTATCACCGAGGTGACCACCGGCGGTTTGGTGCGTCTTGTCATCATTGACAGACCTTCCTGCTCAGCCGGGCGCTAAGGGGTTGCCCGGAACGAGTAGGAGCTGGTGTAGTGCACAAATTCACCGGTACCGCCGCTGTCCAGCACCTTAGTGCCGGTGGTTGAACCGTCCAACACCACCGTGTTCGCCGCCACCGAGGAGATGGTGTTGTTCGCAGCAATGTAGTTGTTGGCACCGGAGGCCACCAGGATGATGGTGGGTTTCTGGCCGGCCGGGCTCACTGAACCCGAGGGGACGTCGTAGCTGAAGTGGTTGCCCGTTACCGTGTTCCCGCTTCCTGCCAGATGAACCAGACCAAAGAGGTCATCCAGGCCATTGTTGTAGGGCTTGAGGGGATCGAAGGGTTCCATTTGCCGCAGGAAGTGGTTGGCGCCCACGAGGTTCTCCGTGCAGCTGCCTTCGAAGTTGACCATGCCGGGGTAGAACGCGTGGAAGCGGTTGCTGGTGATGGTGGAGCGCGTGCAGTTCTTGAAGTGCACGCTGCTCTTACCCCGTGGGAAGACATTGTTGGAGCTGACCAGCAAGCCCATGTGACCCTCCGCGTAAATGGAGAAACCCACGTAGCCCGCGCCGATCAGGTTGTCGGTGACCTTGGAGGCCTGCCCTGATCCGGTGAGCTCCACGCAGCTGCCGCATTCGGCGAGGAAGTTGCCGCTCACACTCAGGGCATCGGTATCCCGGACCACCAGGCCGTGTTCCAGGTAGACCATGCCCATGCCTTCCACCCGGCAGGAGTCGTTCGCGGAGTCAAAACGGATGCCCGTTTTGCCGTTGACGTAGGAGTTCTGGTTGGAGTTGAAGGACACCCCGTCCAAGCAGAAGTTCTGAAAGACGATGGAACTCAGGCGTGGGTCGCCGGTCCGGTAAACCCTGAAGGCATCGGTGTTTCCGTCCGTATTTTCGACCCGGATCCGACTGCCACCGGGGTTGATTTCATGCCAGCTGGACGTGTTGCCTGCGTTGTAGCGGATGCTGCTGGACGTGAAGCCGTGACCGGATCCGCGGATGGTCAGGAAGCTGATGTCGACGTTGACCCGGGTCTTGAGCGAGTAGTCTCCTGGCGGGATGTAGACCACCGCGCCGGGCTTGGAGGCCTGGTTGGTCTGTTGGGATTTCACATCGGCGATGATGCTGTTGATGATGAGCCCAATGTCGTTGTAGGGCGTAGCGGACGGGTTTCCGGGGACAGACCAGGTGGTGACGTCGTAGACAGTGGTCACAGCGTGTTCTCCTCACATCGTTGGGGGTACTGCTTGAGTGGCCTTGCGTGGTGCTGGGTTGTGCTGGCGTTGCGCTAGAGCATGCCGATGATGGCTCGGTGCCCGTGCACTGCGGGGTGCTCCGGGGCCGCCTGCCGGGCGGGCTCCTTCGCCAAGGCTTCCTTGGCGGACAGCACGACGGCGGAGGCCGCCACTGCCGCAGCGGGAATCAACCGGAGGATGCTCCTTCGGCTCAGCGATGGGGATGGGGATGGGTCCATGGTTCTCCTTCGAACTCGTGGGGCTGGTTTGGAGTGGGCCAGTGTCCGGTTCATGGGCAGCGGCACACCCGGTGCCAAAATGTGCCAAATCAGCCAAAATATGCCAAAACGATTTGTCGAGTGGCGCGGATCACTTTATGGGCATCCGATCCCTACCGTCAAGAGGCCGAAAAGTTTCGCGGGAAACAGTTGACACAAGCATTCATCCGGCCCTAATGTCATTGCCAAGTCGTTTTGGCAAAACGATTTTTCAAGCCAAAGACGTGAAATCCCCATCTCTCTGCAATTTCCGTTCAAGAGAAAGTGAGTCGACAGCGATGTCCACTCGAAACACCATCTCCAAGCTCGTCACCCTCGGCGGGCTGTGCACCGCCGTCGCACTCGTTGCCACCGGTTGTGGCGCCGGCGGTCCCGCACCATCCTCAGGCGGATCGGGCGGCTCCAGCTCCATCAACGTCCTGGTTGAAGCCGGCGGCCACGCCGAACTGACAGGCGTAGCCGAGCAGTGCAAGAAGGACGCCGGCATCGACGTGAACTTCGTCGAACTCCCCTACGACGGCATGTTCAACCGCCTCTCCAGCGAGTTCTCCTCCGGCAACGTCTCCTTCGACGTCGCCGCACTCGACTCCGTATGGCTTCCCAGCTTCAAGGACGCCGTGCAGCCCCTGGACGAACTCTTCACGGACGACGTCAAGAAGGACATCTTCCCGGCCCTCGTCAAGGAAGCCAACGTGGATGGCCACTTCATCGGCATGCCGGCCTGGACCAATGCCGAGATCATCCTGTACCGCAAGGACCTGTTCGAGGACGCCAAGAACAAGGCTGACTTCCAAGCCAAGTACGGTTACGAGCTCGCCGCCCCCAAGACGTGGAAGCAGTACCAGGACATTTCCGCGTTCTTCACCAAGGACGGCATGTACGGCACGGACGTCAAGGGCGCCGTGGAAACTGAATGGCTGGCCCACGTCCTTCAGGCGGGCTCCCCCATGGTCCTGGACAAGGACAACAATGTGGTCATCGACAACGCCGCCCACAAGGAAGCCCTGGACTTCTACGTGAGCTTGGCCAAGGATGCCCCGAGCGGTGCAGCGCAGGTTGACTGGGCAGCAGCACAAAACCTGTTCAACCAGGGCAAGACCGCCATGACCCGCTTCTGGGCCCACGCCTACCGCCAGATTCCCGCCGATGCTCCGGTGGCAGGAAAGGTGGGAGCCGCAGCAATGATTGGCGGCAGCGCCGGCGTCGCAGGTGTTCCGGGACCGTGGTACCTCTCCGTTCCCAAAGCCACCAAGAACACTGACGCCGCCAAGAAGTTCGTCAAGTGCGCCTATGACTACAACGACAAGGGAATCGAATCCAAGCTCGGTTTGGCCTCCCGTATCAGCGCGTTTGAAAAATACCAGGACCAGCCTGGCTACGAGAGCTTCAAGCCGCTGATCGAGACCCTCAACGGCCAGGCAACGGCCACCCGACCCGCTACCGCCAAGTGGCAGCAGATCGTTGATACCGTCCTGATCCCGTTGCTGCAGAAGGCCGTGGCCGGTGGCGACACCTCAACCCTCCTGGCCGATGCCAAGAAGCAGATCCAGGACCTCCTGAAGTAGAACTCCGCGGCCGGCACCGTTAGCAACTGAATGACAGTGCCGGCCGCGGTCCCAACCAGCAGAAAAGAAATACCGTGCGTATCTCCGATCGCCGCTTCGCCCTCTATCTGATGACGCCCGCGGCACTGTTCCTGGCCGTATTCGTGGCCTACCCCCTCTTCCGCCTGGTGGCAGACAGCTTCTTCAAGATCTCCCCCATCGCCGGCGGGCCCCGCGATTTTGTGGGGTTCCAAAACTACGTCACCGCCTTCACCTCCGAGGCCTTCACCAGCGCAGGGTGGCGTACGTTCGCCTACACCCTGGTGGTGGTGACCCTCGAATTCGCGCTCGGCCTGGGCATGGCACTGCTGTTCACCACGCTGGGCAGGAAATCCCAGATTTGGCGGACCGTCTTCCTCTACCCGTTGATGATCGCCCCGATCGTGGCGGGCCTGCTGTGGAAGTTCCTGATGATCGACAACTTCGGTCTGATCGGAACTCTCCTCCACCAGGCAGGGATCCTTTCGGACCCCAACCAGATCGGCTGGCTGTCCGACCCCAACATCGTGCTGTTCTCGGTGGCCATCCCGGACATCTGGCTCACCACGTCCTTCATGTGCCTGGTGCTCTTCGCAGGCCTCCAGAACATCCCCGGCGATCTGATTGAGGCCGCCCGCCTGGATGGTGCACGGGCTCCGGCACTCCTGTTCCGGATCATCCTTCCCCTGCTCCGCCCAGTGATCGCCGTTGCGCTGGTGGTCCGCGGAATCGATGCGGCCAGGGCCTTCGACACCATCCTCATCCAGACCAACGGCGGACCGCAGTCAGCCTCCGAGACGATGAGCCTGTTGATCTACCGCACCATGATCCGCTTCGGCGACCCTGGCCTGGCCAGTGCCATGGGCACCATCTACCTCCTCGCAATGCTCGCCATTGCCTTTGTTGCAGTGACCACCATCTGGCGGCCAGGAAAGGACAACTGATGAGCACCACAAGCGTCACCACCAAAGCCAGCCCGCCGTCGTCGGACTTCCCGGAAGCGCAGCCGCTGCGCAAGCGGCGCGGGGCCAACCGCGAAGGCCTCGAAGCCGGCCGGCGAAGCACCCGGACCATCCTTTGGATCCTGCTGGCAGCGGCCATGGTCCTCTACGGTTTCCCGTTCCTGTACCTGCTGTTCACGTCCTTCAAGACGCCGATCGATACCATCGCCGTCCCACCGACCATCCTTCCCAGGGAATGGACGCTGGAGAACTACACCAACGCCCTGGGCCGGAGCGGGGTGGTGGCATCCTTCATCAACAGCATCCAGACCGCCGTCATCAGCACCCTGCTATCGCTGGTTCTGGCCGTTCCGGCCGCCTACGGCATTACCCGCTACAAGACCCCCAGCGGCCAGGTATTCATCATGGCTGCACTGGTGACCCGCATGGTTCCACCCGTGGCCATCGGCATTCCGCTGGCGTCCATGATGGCCTCGGCGGGCTTGTCCGATACCCCGATCGCCCTCTCCATTGCGCACACCACCATCTCGCTGCCGCTCTCCATTTGGCTGATGTGCAGCTTCTTCGAATCCGTCCCCCGGGACCTTGAAGAGGCCGCAACCGTGGACGGCTGCAGCAGGTTGGGCGCGCTGTGGCGGGTAGTGATCCCGGTAGTGTCCGGCGGCATTGCGGTCACTGCGATCTTCGCCTTCCTGGCATCCTGGAACGAATTCCTGTTCGCACTCCTGATGACCGCCATCCGTTCGCAAACCACACCTGTGGTGATCGCGAACTTCCAGACTCAGTTCGGCCTGGATTGGGGATCCATGACGGCCCTCGCCGCCGTGTACTCGATTCCGGTCATCCTGCTGACGCTTCTGCTGCAGCGCAAGATCGTCGCGGGCATGACGCTGGGCGCAGTCAAGGGCTAATGCCACCAAGGCCACTGCCACCATCAACGAGTAGCCTACTGATAGCCCTTCCGGGGCATCGCCAACCATAAGGACGTGGGAGCCACATGAGCAGCAAGAACATCGGTATCAAGGACGTTGCCGTCGCCGCCGGCGTGTCCGTCACCACCGTCTCCCACGTCCTTAACGAGGTCTCTTACGCACGGATCAGCAGTGAAACCCGGGACAAGGTCCGGAACGCCGCCGAGGAGCTCGGCTACGGCCCCAACCGCCTGGCCCAGGCCCTTCGCACGCAGCGGACAGGAATGCTCGGCCTGGTAAGCGAGGAAATCGCTACCACACCCCATGCAGGCCGGATCATCCTCGGTGCTGATGAGGCTGCCAAGGCCCGGGGCTACAACCTGATGATCATCAACACCCCGGGCTCCGCCAGTCTCGAATCGAGGCAAGCCGACGTCCAGGCCCTCCTGGAGCGCCGGGTGGACGGGATCCT
Organism: Paenarthrobacter nicotinovorans; assembly: GCF_021919345.1. Taxonomy (NCBI): domain Bacteria; kingdom Bacillati; phylum Actinomycetota; class Actinomycetes; order Micrococcales; family Micrococcaceae; genus Paenarthrobacter; species Paenarthrobacter nicotinovorans. Next base: position 626,944 of record NZ_CP089293.1, on the reverse strand, counting down.
GTACGCCACCATGTACCACCGCAACGTGGAACTTCCCCGGAACCTGGAAAACGTACCGTCGGTCCTGGTGGACTCCGTGGCCATCGGCGGAAACATCACCGCAGTGGTCCCGGACGAAGACGGCGGCGCCCGCGCCGCCGTTGGGGCACTCCTGGACGCCGGCCACACCCGGATTGGATTCATCAACAACACCGACGACGTACCCGCCACCCGCCAGCGGCTCCAGGCCTTTCGGGCCATGCTCACCGAAGCCGGGCTCGACGGCGATGCCGCACCGGTCGAGTCCGAAGTCTCCGAAGTTCATGGCGGCTATGCGGCTGCCAAACGGATCCTGTCCCGGGAAGACCGCGCTGACGTGCCGACGGCACTGTTCTGCTACAACGACCGGATGGCCATGGGCGCCTACCGGGCAGCCGCCGAGTTAGGGCTCAGCATTCCCAAGGACCTCTCCGTTGTGGGCTTCGATGACCAGGAACTCATTGCCGCCAACCTCTACCCCGGCCTTACCACCGTGGCCCTCCCCCATTACGAGATGGGGGCTTGGGCAACGGATCACCTTATTGATGCCATCGAGGGCAAAGAAGATCTTTCCTTAATGGCGCTCCACCCCACCGTCCTGGGCTGTCCCCTGGTTCGCCGTGACTCGGTCGCGGCTCCACGGTAAGCCCAACCAGCCCTTCAACGTCCCAAAAGGAACGCACCACATGTCCAGTAGCCTTGACGCCGCACGCCCGGAAACAGCCCCGGCCGTCACTCCCAGGTTCCGGCCTGCCATCCATTTCACGGCACAGGACACCTGGCTGAACGACCCCAACGGCCTGGTCTTCCACGACGGTTTGTACCACCTCTTCTTTCAGAACAATCCCTACGGCAGCGTCTGGGGCAACATGTCCTGGGGGCACGCCACCTCCCCGGACCTCCTGCGCTGGACCGAACACCCCGTGGCTATCGCAGGCGATGAAACAGAGGACATTTTCTCCGGAAGCGTGGTGGTGGACCACGGCAACACCTCCGGTTTCGGCACAGCCGGGGCGCCGGCTTTGGTGGCCATATATACCAGCGCTTTCAAGCCCGGGACCGAACACAGTGGCACGCAGGCCCAGTCCCTGGCGTACAGCTCCGATTCGGGAATGACCTGGCAAAAGTACGGCGGTAATCCGGTGCTCACCCGGGACTCAGCCCACTTCCGGGACCCCAAAGTCTTCCGCTACCACAGCGGAGCGAGCGCGTACTGGGTCATGGTCGCCGTCGAAGCCCAACAGCAGAAAGTGGTTCTCTACCGTTCCGACGACCTAAAAACCTGGGACTTCCTAAGCGACTTTGGCCCGGCCAACGCCGACGCCGGTGAGTGGGAATGCCCTGACCTCTTTCCCTTGGCGGTGGACGGGGATCCTAAGGACATGAAGTGGGTGCTGATCGTCAACGTGAATCCCGGCGCTGTCGCGGGAGGTTCCGGCGGACAGTACTTCGTAGGACAGTTCGACGGCGTCAGCTTCATTCCGGACGCGGGTTCCCTTGCGGCGCCAGCGGGAGTCACCTCCCTGCCGGACGAATCTGCCAGGGCTGAGGCACTGCAGCAATGCCTGTGGTTGGACTGGGGCCGCGACTGCTACGCCTCGGTGTCCTTCAGCGACGTCCCGGATGAGAAGCGCATCATCATCGGCTGGATGAATAACTGGGACTACGCCAACCAGTTGCCCACAGCACCGTGGCGGTCCTCCATGACCCTCGCCCGCGAGCTGAAGCTGAAATCGGTCAGCGGCACCGCCCGGCTGGTCCAGTACCCCGTCCTAGCGGGTCCGGAGGAAGAACTGTTTCGCGCGGGCACCATCGAGTTGGGGTCGGAAGCCCTCACCTTGCCGGACGCCGTACCGGGCACGGCGCAGGTTATTGAGGCTGAGATCGCGCCGGGAACCGCAGAGCGTGTTGAGCTGCGACTGCTGGCCAGCTCCGACGGACGCCAAGGCACCCTGCTGAACTACACCCCGGGCAGCGGCAGGCTGACCCTTGACCGGACCCAGTCAGGGGACACATCGTTCCACGGGAAGTTCGCATCCGTCGAATCCGCACCGGTTGCACTGGAAGACGGCGTCCTTAAGCTGCTCATTGTGGTGGACCAGTGCTCCGTGGAAGTCTTCGCCCAGGACGGCACGGTGGTCCTGACGGACCTGGTCTATCCGGATGCCGACAGCCGGGAAACCCGGTTGTCCGCCCAAGGCGGCACCGCCACAGTTCTCAAGCTCGTTGTCTCAACACCCGCCTAAGGAGCAGGTTCCAATGCAGAACATCCAAAAGCCAACCAGCAGTCCGGCAACCGAAGTCATGGTTGTGGGCGAGGCCCTGGTGGATATCGTCGTCTCGACCCACGGCACCGTGGAGCATCCGGGAGGATCTCCGGCGAACGTGGCCTACGGCCTCGGCAGGCTCGGCGTGCCCACCTCATTGCTGACCTCCATTGGAGAAGACCACCATGGTGCTGCCATCCAGCGGCACCTGGCCGGTGCCGGCGTCGAACTCCTGGCCGGTGCCCGCGCAGGCGTCCGCAGCGCTACGGCAACAGCCACCCTGGCGTCGGACGGTTCAGCACGCTACGACTTCGACATTCAGTGGGATCTTCCCCGGATCACCCCAACCACCCTGCCCAAGATCCTGCACACAGGATCGATTGCCACCTTCCTGGAACCCGGAGCGGCAACTGTGCGCGATCTTCTTGAGCAGGTACATCAACGCTGTGTGGTCACCTACGATCCCAACATCCGGCCGGCCCTGGTGGGCAGCCACGCCCAGGCCACCACCACTTTCGAGGAACTCATTCCTTTCACCGACGTGGTCAAACTCAGTGATGAGGACGCGCACTGGCTTTACCCGGGCCTGTCCCTCGAAGACACTTCACGGCGCATCCTGGGCCTTGGGACCGGCCTCGTGGTGGTGACCAAGGGTTCGGAAGGATCCATGCTCTCGACCACCGGCGCCCAGGTCTTGGTTCCCTCCGTGACGTCCACCGTGGCTGACACCATTGGCGCGGGCGACTCGTACATGTCCGCCTTGATCTACGGGCTCCTCCAGACCGGAGTTGACCGACTCACTGAGGAGGCGCTGGAGTCCCTGGGCGGCCGGGCCGCCAAGGCCGCAGCCATCACTGTCCGTCGTGCGGGCGCCAACCCGCCGACGTCGGACGAGCTGCTGGCCGAACTGCCCGAACACCAGCCCGCCACCTGACCACCCCCAACTCCACGAGGATCCACACCATGTCCAGCAGCAACTACTACGATGTGACCACCTGGCCCACCGGCGACCCGTCCAAGGATGTCGGCGAGGTCATCAACAGCATCATCGCCGACGTCAAGGAACGCCAGAACGCCACAGATGTGAACGACGGCGGCAAGCCCGGTGCGGTGATCTACCTGCCACCGGGTGACTACCGGCTGCGCACGCAGGTCCTGATCGACATCAGCTTCCTTCGGATCCAGGGCTCAGGCCACGGGTTCACGTCCTCGAGCATCAGGTTCAACGTTCCCCAGGACGAATGGTCCGACCTTCATGAGCTGTGGCCCGGCGGCAGCCGCGTGCTGGTGGATCTTCCTCCCGCTGACAGCTCGGACCCCGCCAGCGGAGCAGCGTTCCTTGTTGAGCGTGCGGGCAGCCCCCGGATCAGTTCGGTGGAGTTCGCCAACTTCTGCATTGATGGCCTGCACTTCACCCCGGACGGCTCTGACATGCCGGCCGAGAATACATACATCAATGGCAAGACCGGGATTCACGTTGCCAGCGCCAACGACTCCTTCCGGATCAACGAGATGGGCTTCATCTACCTCGAACACGCCCTGACCATCCACAACGCCGATGCCCTCTCCATCCACAACAACTTCATCGCCGAATGCGGAAGCTGCATCGAATTGCGAGGCTGGGGTCAGGCATCGAAGATCACGGACAACCTGATCGGCGCGGGATTCAAGGGCCACTCGATCTATGCGGAGAACCATGGCGGACTCCTGGTCACGGCCAACAACGTCTTCCCACGGGGTGCCAGCAGCGTCCATTTCAGCGGTGTGACGCGCTCCAGCATCACCAACAACCGCCTGCATTCCTTCTATCCGGGCATGGTGGTCCTGGAGCGGAACAGCTCGGAAAACCTCGTGGCCACCAATCACTTCCTCCGCGACCACGAGCCCTGGACGCCGTTCCTCGGGATCGATAACGGGCTGGATGACCTCCACGGGGTCCTCAGTGTCAGCGGCAACAACAACTCGGTGATCGGGAACCACTTTTCACAGATCATCGACTCGGAGAGCGTCCGTCCGGAGGGCGCAACGCCGGTCATCATCCGCTTGCGTGAAGGCGCGGGCAATTTCGTCTCCAACAACCACGTGGTGGCCTTGAACGTGCACGCCAACGCCAGCGACGACTGCTTCGAGGCCCAGGTGGATGCCCTGCTGACCACCGATGCGGCTGAAGACCTGGCCGTGACCGCGGTCCTGGTGGACCCGGAATCAGCGCGGAACACTATCCTCGACTCGGGTAGGGAAACCCAAATCACCGCCGACCGGGCAAGCAACGCCATCCGTCCCACCCCTTAACCTGGGAGTTTTTGTCCAGCTAATGCCCTTAAGATTCGTTCTTAGGGGCATTACCTGTACAAAAACTCGCAAGGGGGACCACGTGCCAGAGACTATCCGCACCGCAACAGCCAACGACGCCGGGAAGCTGGCTGAGCTTGCCGCCATCACCTTCCCGCTGGCGTGCCCGCCGGGCTCCTCACCGGACGACATCCAGGCGCACCTTGAGAAGACACTCAGCGAGGCCAACTTTTCGGAATACCTCGCCGATGCGAACATCACGGTCATGGTGCTCGACGACGACGGGCAGCTCACCGGGTACACCATGCTGATTGCCAAGCCGGCAAGCGACCCCGACGTCGCCTCGGTGCTTTCGGCGCAGCCCTCCACCGAACTGAGCAAATGCTACGTCCACCCGGACCACCACGGAAAGGGCGCCGCAGCACGGCTGATCCAGGCATCCCTGGCCCTGGCCGCGGACAAGGGCGCATCCGGGGTGTGGCTGGGCGTCAACAGCGAGAACGCCAAGGCCATCCGCTTCTACGAGAAGAGCGGTTTCCAGCGCGTCGGCACCAAATCGTTCAAGCTCGGCAACACGGTGGAACACGACTTCGTCATGGAGAACAGGCTTTAGCCAAACAAGTCCCCGGCCAGCTGCGGCCGGGGGTCGTTGCGCAAATGGAGTCCCTCCGGAAGGCCGCTGACTGTACCCGAGGAACCGGACGCCCGCACGGTGAGCCGCGAACTCCCGAGCAGCACGTTGTCGGCCGTGAACCCGCCGAAGGACTCCGGGAGGATCGGAGCCAAGTGGAGCACGTCCCGCGTGAAATCGGGATCGAACCGCAACAGGATCCGGGCCAGTTGGACCGGTGCCGCAGCCGCCCACGCCTGCGGGGAACACGCCGTCGGATACGGTACGGGCTCCGCGAACTCTGAACGGTCAAAGCCGCAAAACAGCTCAGGGAGCTGACCGCCAAAGTGCTCGGCGGCGTCGAACAGTCCACTGGCCACCCGGCTGGCTTCGTCCACGAAGCCGTAGCGCATGAGTCCCGTGGCGGCGAGCGCCGTATCGTGGGGCCAGACCGAGCCGTTGTGGTAGCTGACGGGGTTGTAGGCACCCATGTCGGAGCCGAGGGTGCGGATGCCCCAGCCGGTGAACATCTCCTTGGACATCAGCCGCTCCGCCACCTGTGGCGCCTTGTCCTCGTCGACGATGCCCACCCACAGGCAATGGCCCATGTTGGACGTACACGAATCCACGGGGTTCTTGTCCTTGTCCAGCGCCAGGGCGAAGTAACCCTTGTCCGGCAACCAGAAGGTCTTGTTGAAGGCCTCCTTCAGCTCTGCGGCCTTGTCCGCGCAACGGCGTTCGACGGCGGTGTCGCCCGCCGCGCGCGCCAGCAGGGACCGGCCCACGTATGCCGCGTAGGCGTAGGCCTGGACTTCACACAGGGCGATCGGGGCCTCCGCCATCCGGCCGTCAGCAAAGTTGATCCCGTCCCACGAGTCCTTCCATCCCTGGTTCACCAGGCCGTGGTTGTTGGGGCGCTGGTATTCGATGAACCCGTCCCCGTCACGGTCGCCGTACTGCTCCATCCATTCGATGGCCCGGTCAGCATGCGGCAGAAGGGACTCGATGATGTCCTCGCCCAGGCCCCAGCGGCTCAACTCGCCCAGGGTGGAGACGAAAAGCGGCGTCGCATCGGCTGTGCCGTAATAGGCGGTGCCGCCCAACGACAACCCCGCCGTGATCCCGAGCCGGACCTCGTGCGGCATGCGCCCGGGCTCCTCTTCGGAATCGGGGTCCACCTTGCTGCCTTGCAGTCCGGCCAGTGTTTGGAGCGTCCCGGCGGCCAGGCTCGGATCAACCATGAGGGACATGTAGGAGGCCAGCAGGGAGTCCCGTCCGAAGAGGGCCATGAACCACGGCGCCCCGGCGGCGATGGCGGCACGGCCGGGGTGTTCGTCGTCGAAAATCCTCAGTGATCCGAGGTCCCGCTGACTTTGGGCAAGGACGTCCGTGACGTTTTGGTCGCTGACCGTGATGCGCGGAACGTGCTCCTCCCATTGGGTCTGCCGGCGTGCTCCCGTGCTGTGTTTAAGGGGCGTTCCTGCGGTGAAGGGATCGTCCGGGGCCTCACCGTTGACCAGCGGCAGGGCAATGATGGTGGTCGACCACTGCTCACGGGCAGGGATGGTGACGTTGAACGTCAGCCCTTCCTCCGTGACTTTTGCTCCGTGCGCCTGGAACAGCACTCCCCGTCGCTGTCCGCTGGAGTGCAGGGCGTCTATGTGCAGCCCGTCCTCCCGCGCCGCCTTGATGGTTTGCTCGGCGGTTCCCACCCTGCCGCCTTTGACGTCGAAGAGGTCGGCGAGGTCGGCGTCGATCAGCAGTTCGATGGTGCACGTTGACGGGGTGCCGGAGTAGTTGGTGATGGTGAGGTCATCGCGGAGCCCTGATCCGACGCTGCGCTGGTGCCGGACCAGCAGCGGGCTTTCAAAGCGCCCGTCCTCGGTACAGGCCCGGCCCACGTATTCGGCCTGGAACGACGCCGGGTTGCGGGCCACCAGGGGCTCCCGGGGTTCGCCGTTGATGCGCAGCACCCAGCGGGACACAATGCGCGTGTCCTGGTAATACGCGCCTTGCGAACCGCCTGCGTGGATGTCGCCCGGGTGGGCGGAAATGCAGAAGGACGAGCCTTCGACGACGGTCACCGCCCCCAGTTCGGATGCTCCGGCTTCCGTGTCTGCGTTCCAAGCGGTCATGCGCGGCAGGGCTCCTCTGGCGGGGTTGGTTTCGCGGACAAGCAACCTCTGGCTACGAGGCCTGCCTCTGATTCTCTTCCACGTAGCCGCCGTCGGGAAGCCCCTTGCTGCTGAATTGTTGAAGGATGCGCGAATAGAGGGCCAGATGCTCGGCAGCCATCCGGCCGGCGCTGAAGTACTCGTCCACCGAGCGCCGGCATTCGGCCCGGCTCAGGCGTGCGGCGGTATCCAGGAAGCCGGCGAGGTCCCGGACCTCGCCCAGGAAGCCGGTCTTGCCGTGCTTGACGATTTCAGGAGCGGCACCCATCGGGGTGGATATCACGGGAGTGCCCGTGGCCAGTGACTCGATCATCACCAACCCAAAAGGCTCGGGCCATTGGATGGGGTTGATCAATGCCACGGCACCGCCCATGAGCTCGTATTTTTCGGGGTCGGAGAGTTCACCCAGGAACTCCTCCTGCGGGCCCAGGGCAGGCTTCACGACCTCCCGGAAGAAGTCCTGTTCGTCTTGGGCGTGCATTTTGGCGGCTATTTTCAGCGGTACACCGGCCTCGCGGGCAACTGCCACCGCTTCCATGAGCCCCTTGTCCTGGCACATCCGTCCCACAAAGCACGCATAACCGCCTAGCCCGTCCCCCATGGACACAGTGGACAAGTCCAAGCCATGGTGGATGACCGCTGCAACGTTGAGGTCCGGGAACATGGACCGTTGGTCATTGGAGATGGCGATGATGGACGTGTCCCGCTCCATGGCGCGGTAGAGCTCCGCCGACTGGGCGGTGAACTGGCCGTGGATGGTGGTGACTACCGGGATGGCAGGAGGTCGGTAAGCGTAGAGGGGTCCGGCCAGCGTATGGTCGTGGATGATGTCCACCCCGCCCAGCCCGCGGTAGGCCTTGATGACATGGTCCAGCTCGCTGAGGGTCAGTCCGAGTTCATCCGGCTGGCTTGGGCCGAAACCGGGGATGCGGGGCACCGGACAGGTGCTGTCGGAGGCTGCCGCCAGGAGGACTTCATGCCCGGCGTCAACCAGCGCGCGGGCGAGGGCGTCCACCACCCTTTCCGTGCCGCCGTATTTTTCGGGCGGGACGGTAAACCATGGTCCAACAATGAGTCCAATGCGCATCCGGGCCTCCGCGCATAACCCCCAAACCATGGGCTGGCTTCATAACCCTCCTCAAGGCTAGGCGTCCCGTGAGGAAAATAACAGGCCGCCGCCGGAATGCCCTGGAGCCGGGCGGGGTTGACGCAACCATGAAGATTGAGATCTGGTCAGACGTCGCGTGCCCGTGGTGCTACATCGGCAAGCGCCGTTTCGAGACCGCCCTGGCACAGTTCCCCCACCGCGACTCCGTGGACATCGAATGGAAGAGCTACCAGCTGGATCCCTCCGTTCCGGGGCATTATGACGGCACGGAGCTGGACTACCTCAGCCAGCGCAAGGGCATGGCTCCGGAGCAGGTCAAGCAGATGTTCGCGCACGTCACGGAGACCGCCAAGGGCGAAGGCCTGGATTACCACTTCGACAAGGTGGTTGTGGCCAACAGCTTCACCGCCCACCGCCTCATCCACCTGGCTGCCGGCCACGGACGCCAGGACGCCGCCAAGGAACGACTGCTCAGCGACCACTTTGAGCACGGCAAGGACATCGGCAACCAGGAGTACCTGACGGAGCTCGGTGAAGCCCTCGGCCTGCCGGCACAGGAAGTTGCCGAACTCTTCACGTCCGACAAGTTCACGGACGAGGTCAAGGAAGACATCAACGAGGCCCGTGCCATCGGCGTGACCGGCGTTCCGTTTTTCGTGATCGACCGCAAGTACGGCATCTCCGGCGCCCAGCCTGCCGAACTTTTCAGCCAGGCCCTGAACCAGGCATGGCAGGAAGCCAACCCGCTGATCCCGGTCGGCGCTTCCGACGCCGAGGCCTGCGGCCCGGACGGCTGCAGCGTTTAACCCAACGCGGGGTCACTTATGGCCCAAAATCCCCCTTGGGATAGGCCATAAGTGACCCCGCGTTGCTTTATTGGCGAGGGCTAGGCCTTCGCCACCTCAAGCTCGACGACGGCCCAGGACAAGGCGGGCAGCGTCAGGCGCAGCTCCGAACCAGTCGCCTTCACGCCGTCCAGCGGCTTGAGCCCAACCCGGCCCGGCTGGTCCTGGCTGTTGATGGTGAAGCGGTCGCCGCCGTCGGGAATTTCCAGGACCTCGGCGCGGACCACCTGCCGGGCGTCGAACCCCCGCAGGGCGGTCTCGACGTCGGCCGCTTCCTCCAGGCCGCGGTTCGCGAAGAACAAGGCAACCCGGCCCGTTTCCTCGTTCCACGTTGCGCTGACGTCCACCAGGTCGGTGTCCCCGAACCGGTTGTTGGAGTACTTGTCCGAATCAACTGAGAGCCGCAGGATCTGTCCTGTGGCGAGCTCCGCCATCCGGGCGAACGGGTGGAAAATGGTCTGCTTCCAGGCCGGCCCGTTTTCCTCGGAAAGGATCGGTGCGATCACGTTGACCAGCTGCGCCTGGTTGGCGATCTTTACCCGGTCGCCATGGCGCAGCAGCGAGTTGAGCAGGGTCCCCACCACCACGGCGTCGGTCACGTTGTACTGGTCCTCGATGACACGCGGGTGTTCGCGCCACGGAGCCTTGACGATGTTGCTCAGCTGGTCCTCGGTGTCCCGGCCGCGCTGGTACCAGACGTTCCACTCATCAAAGGACAGGTTAATGTGCTTCTTGTGCTTGCCCTTGGCCCTGACGGCATCGGCCGTAGCGATCACTGACTCAATGAAGTAGTCGGTGTCGACGGCGGACGCCAGGAAGCTGCCGACGTCGCCCTCCTCCTCGAAGTAGTAGGCGTGGAGGGACACATAGTCCACTTCCTCATAGGTGTGCGTGAGGACGGTCTGCTCCCAGGCCCCGAAGGTGGGCATCCTGGAATTCGAGCTGCCGCACGCGACGAGTTCAATGGACGGATCCACGTATCGCATGGCCTTGGCGGCTTCCTGGGCCAGTCGGCCGTATTCATCGGCTGTCTTGTGCCCGATCTGCCACGGGCCGTCCATCTCATTGCCGAGGCACCAGAGCTTGATGTCGAACGGGTCCTTGTGGCCGTTCTTCGCCCGGAGGTCAGACCAGTACGTGCCTCCGCTGTGGTTGGAGTACTCCACAATGGCACGGGCTTCCTCGACTCCCTTGGTGCCCAGATTGATGGCTTCCATGATTTCGGTGCCGGCCTGCCTGGACCAGTCCACGAATTCGTGCAGTCCAAAGGCGTTGGTCTCCACGGTGTGCCAGGCGCCATCCAGGCGGCGGGGCCTGTTTTCCCGTGGACCGATCCCGTCTTCCCAGTTGTAGCCGGAGACGAAGTTGCCGCCGGGGTACCGGACAACGGTGGCGCCGAGTTCCTTGACGAGCTTGAGGACGTCCTGGCGGAAGCCGTGCTCGTCAGCCTCCGGGTGTCCGGGTTCGTAAATCCCGGTGTAGACGCAGCGGCCCATGTGCTCCACGAAGGAGCCGAAGAGCCGGCGGGGTACCTCCCCGATGGTGAAGTCGCGATCGAGGGTGATGCGTGCGCGGGACATGTATCTCCTTGGTTGTGTGTTTCAGGTCTGGTGGTGCAGCAATGCGGACCGGTCAGGTCCCGGCAAGTCCTGTGGTGGAAATGCCCTTGATGATCTGGCGCTGGAAGAACAGGAAGACGACAATCAGCGGCAGCGCGGCCAACAACGCCGACGCCATGTTCTGGGCGTACTGCACGCCGTAGGCGCTCTTGATGGTCTGCAGGCCCACCGGAAGGGTCAGCAGGGAATCGTCGTTGGTGGAGATGAACGGCCACAGGAAGTTGTTCCACGCGCCGATGAACACAAAGATCGCGACGGCGGCCAGGATCGGCCGGGACAACGGCAGGATGATCTGCATGAAGATCCGGAGCCGGCTGGCCCCGTCCATCACGGCCGCTTCCTCGAGTTCACGCGGAATCTGGTCGAAGAACCTCTTGAGGACGAACACCATGGCGGGGTGGATCACCTGCGGAAGGATGATGGCCCACGGGGTATCGATCATCTTGAACGCGAGCATTTGGTAGAAAAGCGGGATCATGAGTACCGGCGGCGGCACGATGATGCTGGCGATGATGGCCGTCATCAGTACCTTCTTGCCCTTGAACTCGATCCGGGACAATGCATAAGCGATGAGGGCGGAGATCACCAGCGTGATGAGGGTGATCGCAGCGGAGGTGTAGAGCGAATTCCATGTCCAGAGCGGGATGTTGCCGGCTTGGAAGACGTTGGCAAAAGCGTCGAACGTAAAGCCCGACGGCGGGATCCAGCTGACCTTCGAGGCCGAGGCGTCCGCTTCGGATTTGAAGGCGGTGACCGTTGCCCAGGCGAAGGGAACCAACCAGAGGACAGCGAGGACGGCGGCGACCACGACGGCTGCGGCCTTGCCCACTGTCAGCTTCTTGCGTGGTTGGCGGATGACCTGGCCGGCAGTGCTGCGCGGGATGGATCGGGTGAGGGTGGTATTTGCCATGGCTATGCACTCCTGCGGCGGGTGATGACGAACTGCAAGGCAGAGACCAGCACGATCAGTCCGAAGAAGATGTAGGAGATGGCTGCGGAGTATCCCAGCCGGTATCCGGTAAACCCGGTTTCGAAGATGTACTGAACCACGGGCCTGGTCGATCCGCCCGGACCGCCGGACGTCATCTGGTAGATCTGGTCGAAGACCTTCAGGGAAGCGAGGATCTGGAGCAGCACGATCATCACCGTGGTGGGGGTGAGCTGTGGCAGCGTGATGGAGAAGAACTGCCGCCAGGCTCCGGCGCCGTCCAGCGATGCTGCCTCATAGTGCTGAGCGGGAATGTTTTGCATTGCCGCCAAGTACAGAAGGAAATTGAATCCCACGGTCCACCAGAGCGTTGCAATCACGATCGACCACATGGCCACATTGGGATCGTTGAGCCACCCGATCTTCGGGATGCCGAACTTGGACAGGAAATCGTTGATCAGTCCGAGCTGCGGGTTGTACATCCAGACGAAGAACAGGGAGACAACCGTGGATGCCAGAAGGAAGGGCGCGAAGTAGGAAAGCCGCCAAAGCCACTGGGCGGGAAGGCCGATGTTCAACAGCGCAGCCATCACCAACGCCACCAGCACCAATGGCACGGTGCTGATCACGGTGAAATAGAGCGTGTTTCCCAGGGAACGCCACATACCGGCATCGGCAAAGGCCTCGGAGTAGTTGGAAAATCCAATGAGGACGTCGTTGGCTCCCGTGAGGGATTTGCCCGTCAGGCTCATATAGAAGCCGTACAGGATTGGCCATACAAGGAACACGAGGAAGAAGACGAGGAACGGCGCAGCGAAGGTCCAGCCGCTCACGTTGTCCCTGCTGTTGCGCAGGGAGGGCCCGGTCTTGGTGCCGGGAGTGGGTTTTGTCCGTACTTGGCTGGTCTGCCGGGACACTGTAGAGGAACTCATGAAGGACTCCTTTGTCGCTCGGTGTGCTGTGCCGGTCAGACCGGGTTGGGCCGGGATAGAAGGTCGTTGGTGCGGGCCACGAAACCGTCCCACCCCTCAGCTGCTTTGCTGCGTCCCAGAAGTACGTTCTGGATGTACTCGGCAAAATAGTTCTGCCAGTCCGAGCCTGATCCGCTGAACCAGGCCTCGGGGTCGTAAGCGATGATGTCTGCGGCGTTGGCATAGTGGACTTGAGGGGTGAGTTCCCGGTATGCCTGCGACTGCACTACGGGCTGGTATGCCGGGATGTGCCCCGCCTCGGCCCACGACAACGAACCCTTGAGGATGTCGCTGACGAACTTGTAGGCGTCCTTGCGTTTTTCTTCATCCACCGCGAGTTGCCGTGGAAGCACGAAGGAATGCGAATCGGCGTACGACGCGGGCGTCCCGTAGAGCGTCGGGATGGTGGCAGCGTCAACCGGAAGCTTGGCCTTCTTCATGGTGGGCAGTTCCCAGCCGCCGCTGAAGAGCATTCCCGAGTCGCCCCTGACAAACTCGGCGATGCCGGTGTTGATGTCGTTGCCCTTGGCCGCGATCGTGTCATCAAAGAGCGACGCCATGAATTCCAGTGACTCAACGGCAGCGTCCCTGTCGGCCTGCATGGGCTGGCCTGGAGTCAGTACGATCTCGGCCCCGTGCTGCTTGTAGAGCGTGTAGAACAGGCGCCACATTTGCGAGCCGAGGTTCAGGTATCCGAAGGAGAGGCCGTGGGCCTTGGTGACTTTTTGCATCTCCAGTGCCATGGCTTTGAATCCGTCCGGCGAGTTCACTTCCTGCAAGAGGCCGTTGCTTTCCAGGAGCCCCGCTTTACCGGCGATGTCCGTGTTGTAGAACATGATGAACGGGTGGGAGTCCAGTGCGAGCGAGAACACCTTTCCGTCCTGCTGGCTCTTTTCCCAGATACGCGGGGCAAAGTTCTCCGGCGTGATGCCGTTCTCTGCCAGCAGGCCCAGGTCCCAGGGCTCGATGAGGCCGCCGGGGGCGTAGCCGGGAACCCGGCTGGCATGCATGATGGCTACTTCCGGCGGCCGTCCGCCGGCCGATGCCATGGCCAGCTTGGTGTAGTAGGGCGGTCCCCAGGCCAACACCGTGGGGTGGACCTTGAAGCCCGGATTGGCGCTGTTGGCGTTGGCGATCATGGCCTGCATCTTGGTGCCGTCTCCTCCGGAGAGGAGGTGCCAGAAGTTGATGGTCGGGACGGCCGCGGCTCCCGCCGATCCGCCGCATCCTGTGAGGCCCGTGGCCAAAAGCCCGCCGCCCAGCAGCGCCGAGCCTGTCAATAACTGTCTCCGGGACAAACTTCTCCCGGTCAAAGATTCAAACTGCTTCACCCGTCACTCCTTTGGAAGGGTCCGCTGAAAGGACACACAATGCTGCACGAAAGTCCGGCTTCGCTGCGTCTCCACGCGTGGGTAAAAGGTGGCCCCTGGGTGACGCAGGTCTCACATTACATCGTTGTAATGTGCAGGGCAAGAGAAATTGTTAGCGCCAACAATTTCTCTTTTCGGGAACCTATCGGGTGCTGTCCCGCTCTTCGATGCTGTACGGAACGGACACTATGCGCTGTCCATGGCCCCTGTCCGCCATACGTTCGGTGAGCAGGCGCAACGCCTCGGAAGCGATCATGCGCTTGTCAAAGGACACGGTGGTGAGCGACGGTACAGCGAACCGGCCATCGGCAATATCGTCAAAACCGGCCACAGCAATGTCTTCGGGAACCCGCACGCCGCGCTTCCACAAAGCGTTCAAGGCACCAAGGGCCATTGAATCCGTGAAGCAGAAGAGTGCCTCCGGCAGCGGGTTGCTGTCGAGATACCGCATGACGGACTCCGCCGCGGAGCCAGGCGTCCATTCATCGCAGGCGATCATGAGGGATTCATCCCACGGGATGCCCAGGGAGCGCAGGGCTGCCTCATATCCCTGGGTCCGTTGGATGGCGGTGGCCGATTTCCTTCCCTGGTTGATGCCCAGTACCGCTATGCGGCGCCGCCCCGGGCGGGCCAGGGCCAAGGTCATATCCCGGGCCGCGGCAAAGCTGTCCACAAAAACGCGGTCGGCGAGTTCTTGCGACACCTCACCCAACAGGACCACCGGAGGCAACGCCACACCCACCCGCACGGCACTCTCATCGAGAACAACAGGATTCAGGATCAGGCCATCGATCAGGTTGGCCCGCGCGCGTGTCATCAGTTCCTGTTCCCGTTGGGGGTCGGAACCGGTTTCTTCAATCTGCACGCTCCAGCCCCGGGCATGGGCAACTTCAACGAGGCTTTGGGCGAGTTCCGCAGAGAACGGGGTGCCGAGGTTGGGCAATGCCAGGCCGATCACACCCGAGCGTCCATTGCGCAGTCCACGGGCCGAGAGGTTGGGGACGTAGTCCAGCTCCTGCATGGCCTGCTCAACCCTCAGCCGCGTAGGTCCACTCACCGGAACGATTCCGTTCATGACATTCGAGACCGTTTTGGGTGAGACCCCCGCGCGGCGCGCTACGTCTTTGACCGTTGCGCGCAAGACGCCCCCTTGCTGCAATGTTTTACGGATTTTCCCGTTTTCCACGATGTTACCGCCCGGTTCCCCGGGTACCGCGTCGGGACCCGGTTTGCTGACAGATCACTGTAAAGTGTCTATATGCCCAGGATCACGGCCCCCACGAACGCTGCCCAACGCGCCGAGACCCAACGTCGGATTCTCACGGCCTTCGGCGAGCTCCTCTTCACCCATGGCCTGCCCGGATTGACCATGACCGATGTCGCCCGCCATGCAGGCGTTGGCCGCACAGCGGTCTACAACTATTACGCGGACATGGAGCAGCTCCTCATCGCGTACGCCCTGGACGAGACCGAACGTTTCATCGTCGACCTCCGGGAATCCCTGGCCGCGCTCCAGAACCCGGTGGACCGGCTGGCCCTCTACGTCCGCGCGCAGGTGGAGGACCTCAGCCGACGCCACCTGCCGCCGGGTCCGGCCATGGCAGCCGTCCTCTCCCCCGGCTCCTTTGCCAAGCTCGCAGACCACGTGGGCGACCTCAACGCCTTGCTCGAGGACATCCTCCGGGATGGCGTCCACCAGGGCTACCTTCCGGACATCGACGTCACCCAGCTCGCGCGGCTCATCCACGGCACACTGTCGGCAAGTGCCGCGCGACGCAACCGGACGCCCGACGGCGGGACTCCCCCGCCGCCCCCGGCCTCCGACGTCGGGCTTCTTGCCGCGCAAGAGGCGCAGACAGCGCAGACTGTGCGTTTCATCCAGTTGGGTGCGGGTGCGCGTTTCGACGACGCCGGCAGGCCGGTCCTGCTGGCCACCGCTACCCCAACTGTTTAGTGCCACCCAAACGGGCTAACGCCACGCAAATCCCCGCGTCGCCCACGACTTTGCGTGGCGAAAACCGGGTAGCGGGTCAGCCTGCAGGTCGTGTGGGGATGATGGGCCACTTGGAGTTGTCCGCGATCCGCAGTTCCTCACGCGGACAGAGGAGCTTGCCGGGAGTCTGATCCACCAGCTGCGGCTCCACCAGGCCCTCATAACCCGGGGTGATGATGACGTCCACCGATTCGTCTTCGCGGTTGTCCTGGAAATAGTCAGTCCCCGCCAGGTTGCGCTGGATGTTGAAGGCGGCTGCTTGGCCCTTGACCCCGGACACCACCACGCCGATGCCTGAATATGTGGTGTCACTGTTGCCCACGGACGCCACTGTGTATCCACGGGCAGTGAACTGGTCGGCTACCGTTGCCGCGAGTCCACCGCGGGACGTGGCATTGAGGACGTTGAGCCGCACGGTGTTGTTGGGCACGTAGTCGAAAGTGGTGGAAGGGCACAGGCTGGTGGGGGCTTTGCTGGCAATCGCCGTCGGGACTTTGATGACGCCGTTCATGACCGCCCAGGCACCAACTGCTCCCGCGGCGATCACTCCGAGCAACACCACCAGGACAATGCCGTGGAACAAACGACGCCCGAAGCTGCCTCGCCGGACCGGGGCGTCGTCGGCAAAGGTTGCCCGTAGCTCCGGCCCCGTCACAACACGGTGGCCATGGAGCTGCGTCACATCTTTGGGACGCTTACGTTTTTTTGGCCGGGAGTTATCCTCCCCCGGACCGGACAGCCTAGCCATCGATGACCAATACACGTGCGTGGATGGCAGTCCTTTGGTGCAGCGCCGTGCGGACCGCCCGGTGAAGACCGTCCTCGAGGTACATCACGCCCTGGTACTGGACCACGTGCGGGAACAGATCGCCAAAGAAAGTGGAGTCCTCCGCCAGCAATGCCTCCAGGTCCAAGGTCCGCTTGGTGGTGACCAGATCGTCCAGGCGGACAGGGCGCGGGGGCAGGGCAGCCCAGTCCCTGGGCGCGGAGTATCCATGGTCAGGGTACGGGCGTCCCTCGCCCACAGCTTTGAAGATCACCCTGCAAGCCTATGGAAGATACCGCCGTAACGGAACTTGTGACCCGCGGCACAGGCAGGTTGTAGCCAAAAGGTGACTATCCTTCGCGGGGCGTCACAGACGTCATAGCTGTGTGGTGGGTCTGCGGGACTGACAGAATAGGGGCATGACCCAACCGTTCCCAGGTACTGACCGTGCCGCTGCCCGCACCGAGCCCGCACTGGCCCTGCTGCTGGACGTCGATGGCCCCATAGCCAGCCCTGTGACGCGCGACGTCAAACCGGACATCATCGCCGACATGGTGGCACTTGCCTCAGCCGGAATCCCGGTCATCTTCAACACGGGCCGCTCGGACGCGTTCATCGCCCAGCAGGTCATGGAACCCATGATCGCCGCCGGCATGCCCGCCAACACGGTGATCCACGCCATTTGCGAGAAGGGAGCCGTGTGGTTCAGCTACACCGCTGACGGCCCCGGACCCATCCACGTGGACCGCGAGCTCGCGGTACCGAAGGCCTACGGCGACGATATCCGCCGGCTGGTGGCCGAGGATTACTCCGCCCACATGTTCTTCGATGAGACAAAACGCGCCATGGTTTCCGTGGAGCAACACCTGAACGTAGCCAGCGCGGATTACCTGGCTGAACAGAAACTCTTCGACGCCGACGCCCTGGGCATCATGGAACGGCACGGCCTCAGTGCCGCCATCCTGGACCATCACGCGCCCGGATCCGATGACACTGCAGACTACCGTCTGGACCCCACCATCATCTCCACGGACATCGAGTCCGTGCGCCTGGGCAAGGACCTTGGAGCAAGCCGGGCCGTTGAACTCCTGGCCGCCCAGGGCATCACCCCGCTCTCCTGGCGCACCGTGGGAGATTCCCGGACGGACTACGCCATGGCAGACTGGCTACACCACAACGATCATGACGTGAAGCACGTAGATGTCCGGCCCGCGGACGGCATACCGGTAAAGCCCTACACCATCCTGACTGCCGCAGACCTTGACCTTACAGAGGACGTGATCCACGACGACGCCGGCGGAGCGTTCCTCCGCAGCTGGCGCGAGGCCCTGGCCATCTAGCGGCGACGCAGCACCACCTACACCCAGAAACACCGAAGATCCCGGAGAAACAGCCATCACACAAGCACAGGTCGATCCGATTTACCACGGCAGCCCTTCCGTCGAAGAGGACACGATTGCGGAGGCGGTTTCGCCTGCCGTCGTCGCGCATCTCAAGCACAGGTCCGACGTCGTCCGTCACCGTGGGCGGTACGCCCTGATCAACAGCGACCTGACACCTCAACAGGCCATGGTTTCGGACCTCCTGGCTGTGCGGGCCGCCCTGGATGCCGCAGGCATCGATTTCATCCTGGTGCGGGGCAACGACGAACGTCCGGTCATCGCCGTCGACTGGGAGTCCCGCAAGGACGTCCGGGATGCACTGGCTGCTGCCTTCAAGAACGAGCCCTTCTACGCCATGACGGTGGACGCCCGGAAGAAGACCTCCGTGCTGGTGGCCGACGGCGAACTCTCGGCCAACAGGAAGGCCCGGATCTTCCGCCTGTACCGCCCCCGCGTCGAGGTCGGCGGCGGGCTTTGGTACGGCCCCGCCTTAGGCGTCCAGCTTGAGCTGTGGAGGTTCGAAGGCGACCACCTGGAACTCCCCGTGGAGAACTCACTGACGCGCCGGACCATGCTCCGGCAGGACGCCGTCCGCGGAACCGTGCAGCGGCATGGTTTGGCTTGGCCCACTATCGAGAACATGTTCGCCGACCACGCCAGTGACATCGATTTCGACGTCGACATTGTCTTTTCCTGGGTTGATGGCAGCGATCCCGAGTACATCGCACGCAGGCGCGCCCAGCAGGCCGAAGCCGTCCTTGGTGAAGGCGATGACCATGAGGCCCGATTCCGGCAGATCAACGAACTCAAGTACGCGCTGCGTTCGGTGCACATGTTTGCGCCGTGGATCCGGCGGATCTTCATTGCCACCGATTCTCCCGCCCCTGAGTGGCTGGCCGACCACCCTGCCGTGACGATCGTTCGGAGCGAGGAATTCTTCGCCGATCCTTCCGTGCTGCCCACCCACAACTCCCAGGCGGTGGAGTGCCAGCTCCACCACATCGAGGGCCTGTCCGAGCACTTCCTGTACTCGAATGACGACATGTTCTTTGGCCGGCCCGTGGGCCCGGACATGTTCTTCACGCCCGGCGGCATCACCAAGTTCATCGAAGCGGACACCCGCATCGGCCTGGGCGAGAACGACGCCGAACGCAGCGGCTTTGAGAACGCCGCCCGCGTCAACCGCAAGCTTCTCTGGGAACGGTTCGGCCGCATCACCACGCGGCACCTGGAGCATACCGCTGCCCCGTTACGGCGCAGCGTGGTGGCACAGATGGAGAAGGAATTCCCCGCCGAGTTCGCCAAGACCGCAGGCAGCCGTTTCCGCGCCGCGGACAACATCTCGGTCACCAACTCGCTGTACCACTATTACGCCCTGCTGACCGGCCGCGCCGTGACGCAGACCGCCGCCAAGGTCAGGTATGTGGACACCACCATGTGGGCCGGGCTGCACTACCTGCCCAAGCTTTTGGCCAAGCGTCACATGGACTTCTTCTGCCTGAACGACGGCAGCTTCCCTGAGGTTGACTCGGAAGAACGAGCTGAGCTGGTGACCGACTTCCTGGAGAAGTACTTCCCTGTCAAGGCGCCTTGGGAGAAATAAGCGGCAAGGACGACGTCAGCGTTCCCGGGGAAGTGTGGGCCCCCACACGGGACTCGTGCGGGATGCGGATGCCGGCAGCGGCCAGTCGCCGCTGAACCTCCGCCGCGTCCACGGGTTCGCCCACGGTGACCCCGCCGGACATCGGCACCACGGAGTGCACAATGGTGTGCTCGTACACGTGGATCATGTTGTAGGACTGGGCGCCGTCGCGTCCCCGTTGCCCGCCCGCGCGCACGCCCAGGTCCTGGGTGTAACACGTCGCCGAGGCGACGGACACCGGGATGCCGGCGAAGCTCGCCGTCGTGGAGTAATGCAGGTGTCCACCCAGGATGGTCCGGACGTCGGTATTACGGACGACGGCGGCCAGCGCGGCCTGGCCGCGCAGCTCCACCAGGACCGCGAGGTCCTGCACGCACGGGACCGGCGGGTGGTGCAGCGCCAGGATGGTGCCGTCCGGCGCCGGGGTCGCGAGCTCGGCTGCCAGCCAGTCCAGCTGGGCCTCGGACAGTTCACCGTAATGGTGGCCCGGGACCGTGGTGTCCAGGGTAATGATGCGGAGTCCATCGACGAAGTAGCTGCGGTCAACAGGGTCCTGCGGCTGGCTTGCTTCCGAGGCGTCCATGAAGGCGGTGCGGAAGTTGGCCCGGTTGTCATGGTTTCCCATGGCCCAGATCGCCTTGGCGCCCAGGGCGTCGCAGACCGGCTCTATCATGACGCGGAGGCGTTTGTAGGCTTCGAGCTCGCCCTTGTCCGCGAGGTCGCCGGTAAAAATGATGGCCGCGGGCTTGATCCGGGAAGCAATGATCTGTTGGCAGATCTCCTGCAACCGGGCAGAACTGTCGACTGAGCCGTGGAGCGTGCCTGGACCACCCACCAGGTGAAGATCGCTCAAGTGCAAAAGCACATGACCTGGGTGGGGGTACTCTGCCTCGATGAGCTCCATAGCTTGCCTTAGCGTTTGGTGGGAGACGGCGTCTCCCGTGTCAATCCAGTAGGGCCAATCCAACCAGACAACAAGCCAACAACTGGCTAATTTCCGGCGGAATGTTGGAAAATTACTTTCCTCCCTTCAGGTTTGGCGGCTTACGCCAACGCCTTTTCCACTGCCGTCAAAAGGTCTTCGGAGTCAGGCTCCACTGCGGATGGGAATCTCCCCACGAGTTCTCCCGCCCGGTTAATGACGAACTTTTCGAAGTTCCACTTCACCTTGACGGGCTGGCCGTCGTCGTCCCGGGTGAGCTCGGCGAAAAGGGGGTGCTGCTCCTTGCCCAGGACGTTCGCCTTGCTGGTCAGCGGGAACGTGACACCAAAGTTACGCTCGCAGAACTCCGCGATCTCCGCATCTGCACCCGGCTCCTGGCCGCCGAACTGGTTGCAGGGGACGCCGAGAATCTCCAGTCCCTGCCCGCGGTACTTGCCGTACAGTTCCTCAAGGCCCGCGTATTGACGGGTGAAGCCGCACTCCGAAGCCACATTCACCACCATTACAGCCTTGCCCTGGAACCGTCCGAAGTCACCTTCGGAGCCGTCATTGAACGTGATGGGAATGCTGTAAAGGCTGGTCATGGGATTCGCTTCCTGACGTCTTCGGCTGGCGGGATCGCCGCCATCGAGCTTACGGGAGCCGGCTGAGGGCCACGAAATGCAGGCCCTTGCGTTTTTTAGGGAGCGGGAATGACGAGCGTGGACAAAGGCACTATTACGCCGTCCGGCCGCTGGACCAGGTCCGGTGCGATCAGGATGTAACCGGGCGGGAGCGTCACAACCGGAAGCGCGGACGGGAGGACCGCCACCGGCGTCGGCGCGGGTGCCGGGGCCACAGGCGTCGGAGCGGGTGCCACGGCTTGCGTAACCGTAGGAACGATCGGTGCCACCGCAGGTGCGGGCTCCACGACCGCGGGTGCGGGCGGCGCGGGTGCGGGCGGTGCGGGTGGTTCGACGACGGCGGCTGGCGGCGGTGCGACAGCTGACTGGACGGTTGGTGCCTGGACGGTTGATACCGGATCCGTCGGCGCAACCGGAGCTGTGGTGGTTTCAGGAACCGCGGGCGGGGACGTCGGAGTATCGGTGGGTGTCGGCGTGGGGGTAACCGTCGGCGTCGGGGTGACCGCCGGCGTGGGAGTCGGCGTGGGAGTCGCTGTGGGGGTCGGGGTGACCGTCGGCGTCGCGGGGGCTGTCGGCGTCGCCGTCACGGACGGTGACGGTACCGGCGTCGTGGTTTGTGTCGGTGACGTCACCACAGGGCCGGGCGGGTTGACCGAGGTGACGGGCGGGACCACCACTGGTGGCGCGACGGGTTCTTCGTGTTCGCCGCCGATGACAGCGCGGTTGGTGCCGTCGGCAACGGGGACGGCCCACTGGGGCGCGGAGGCTCCCGTGCCAACTCCCGGCTGGTAGTTCACGAACGTCATGGTTTGCAGCGGATCCACCTGCTTTATGGGCAGGTACGTCCAACCGTTG
This sequence comes from Paenarthrobacter nicotinovorans, assembly GCF_021919345.1. Taxonomy (NCBI): domain Bacteria; kingdom Bacillati; phylum Actinomycetota; class Actinomycetes; order Micrococcales; family Micrococcaceae; genus Paenarthrobacter; species Paenarthrobacter nicotinovorans. The sequence continues at coordinate 604,538 of NZ_CP089293.1, read as the reverse complement.
GGGTTGGTGTGGAGTCCGTTCACGATTGTTTCGAAGTGGAGGTGGCATCCCGTGGACCAACCGGTGGTGCCAACCTCGGCAATGACTTCGCCGACGCGGACCGACTGGCCCTGCGTCACTCCGATGGCTTGAAGATGGTTGTAGGTGGTGACCAGGCCGTTGCCGTGTTCGATCTCCACCCGGTTGCCGCCACCCCAGATGTGCCAGCCAACCGCGCGGACCACGCCGGCGTCGGCTGCATAAACACGCGTTCCGCAAGCTGCAGCGTAGTCCTGCCCCCAGTGGAACTCACCGGCCAGCCCGGTCAGTGGGCTGTAGCGGTAACCGTAGGGGGAACTAGGATTGAGGACTTCGAGAGGGGCGTAGAGGCTGCCGGCGGGCGGACGGGAGAGTCCGGCCGAAGCCACCGTCAGCCCGGTGGAACCGTCCTTGCTTACTGTCCGGACCATCGCCCGGTCAAAGAAGACCATTGGCGTGCCGGGCGTTTGCTCGGGGGGCGCCTGTGTGGGGTCAATGACCATGGTTTCGGCTTCCGGCGGGGTTAGGCTCCCCAATGCCGTGGGGCCTACGACGCCCTGGGCAACTGTTCCGTCCACATTTCCTACGGGGACGGACGTCAGGGGCTGGAAGCCGAAGGCGAAGAAGGCCAGGGCCGCAAGGCATCCGGCGATAAGAACGCGGCGGAATTTTTCAGTGCGGATCAGGTCAATCGCCCGGTCTGATTCATGATGCTTGCCCACAAAACACTCCCCAAAAGCCAGCGGCACCAAACCCCAGCCTGGCGTGCAAGCACCATTGTTGCGGGTATCACCTCAGAAATAAAGGCTTCGCGGGCGCCGTGGAGCGAAAGGTTGGATCAGTTTTTGCTCAAGACGTCTTGAGCTTCGCCGGGGGCGCTTTTGCTGTGGATACTCATGGAAACCGACAGGCTCGAAAAGCACCCCTACCGTCGAGTGAATGCGTTGCGTTAAGGGCCCCTTTACCGGCAGTTTTGCGGGCGGGCCTTCGCGGGCGGGCCTTCGGGCGGCGGCACTCAGCCCTCTGACCGACCGCGGGTATTCGGCGGCCTTGACCTTCAGACGGGTCCGAGATGTTCTCGAAGTTGATTCAGACCATCCCGGATCCTCGATTTGATGGTAGGCAGCGGTTTTGAGAGTCTTTCGGCGACCTCGCGGTAGGTGAGGGAGCCGAAATAGGCCAGGACGATCGCTTCACGTTGCAACGGCGATAGTGCTGCAAGTGAGTCCGTGAGTTCCAGCACTTCCGTTCGGTCCATCAAAGAGGCTGCGACCTCGTCGTAGGGCCGGGTCCAGGATGCGGCGGCCCATCGTGCGTTGCGGGTGTTGCTGCTTTGATGCGAACGAACCTTGTCCACAGCCTTGCGGTGGGCGATCGTCAACAGCCAAGTGGTCGGGCTACCTTTTGCAGGATCGTAGGTTGCTGCGTCACGCCACACCACAATGAAGACTTCCTGGGCTACTTCCTCGGCGAGGCCAGGATCCAACACCACTCGGCGCGCAAGCCCGAAAACCCGAGGTGAGGTGCGCCTGTAAAACTCTGTGAAGGCCTCCTGACTGCCCTGTCCGGTAGCCCGCAGTAATCCGATGAGATTCGTGTCATGGTCTTCGGGAGCGGGAGTATCGCTGTGGACGGCACCGCTACCCTGCGGCGCAGCGGTGCCGTCCAGGGTAGATCGAGTGAGGTCCACGTGGCTATCCGTGATGTCGGTGCGTTTGCCCAGGACATTACAAAGTCCAGACGGTGGATCTTCGATGAAAGTAGTCAGGACAATCACGACTCCGTTGGGAAGCGACAGGAACAATCGTAAGAATACATATAACTAGTCTGTCTAGCTAGTTTTCCGCGTGAAATTTCTCCCTTTCACCGGCGGGTACGATCCACAGCCGCCCGGCACAGGATTGACTTACGGGCGCTGCAGCCCCTTCTCGCGGGTAGTGAATTGGAGCTGGATGCTCTTGAGCTCGGCGCGTGGAAGTGCGGCCGTCACGACGCCGCCGATTGCCGGTTGGGCGCCGACGCCGTAGACGAACGGGTCCGCATCAACCTCCGCACCGGGCACACTGACTCCAGTGATGACGGTGCTGGCCTGACTGTTGACCACCCGACCGGTTATTGGGGGTGCGTGTTGGTCCCAAGGTTTGCTGCCCGGCCAAATCCCCTGCCGGTACTGAATCATGAGGATGGTACGTGTAAACGGGCCTAAGTTTTCGAGTGTCAATGTTCCACTGACGGAGCCCCGTCGGGACGCCCGGGGTTTGCCCGAGGCCGGATCAGCCCAGGTTTTCCTTGAGCAGCGCGCGGTGCTCGACGGCAGCGGTGGAGTGGAGCGCACGGCCCGCCTCGGTAAGTTCCAGGAACAGCGAGCGGCGGTCCTCTTCGCAGGTCTGCCGGGACACCAAGCCCGCCTTTTCCAAGCGGTCCACCACTTTGGAGACAGCACTTTGCGTCATGGGGGTCCGCTCCCCCAGGGACTTCATGCGGCACGACGACTCTTCGCTCTCGGCCACGAGGTCAAGGATTTCGAACTCATTGAGGCCGATGTCGAATTTGGCTTCCAGGGCGCGGTCGATTGCTCCTGCGGTTCGGAAGTAGGAGCTCTGGATGTCGCGCCACTGCTCGACCAGTTCACGGTCTTCCAGCTGGCGGTCACGCGTCGTTGCCATGCCCCGATTCTAGTTCATGAACCACTTAAAATCCACGTCATAAGATTCCGCGTCATATTCCTTGTCATTGAATGACACGTCATATAGATTGATCGCATGACCTCACCCACCACCCTCAAAACCTCTGCCGAGCCGCCCTTGGTTTCAGCTGTTCGCTGGACCCGGGCCCAATGGCTCCTGTTGATGGTCGTCTGCACCGTCCTGGCCTTGGACGGGCTGGACGTATCCATGGTCGGCGTCGCGCTTCCATCCATCGGACAAGAACTCCACCTCGGAACCGATTCGCTGCAGTGGATCGTCTCTGCCTACGTCCTTGGTTACGGCAGCCTGCTGCTCCTTGGTGGCCGCCTCGCGGACCTGCTGGGCCGCCGTCGAATCTTCCTCATCGCCTTGACGGTGTTCGCAGCAGCGTCGCTCCTTGGCGGCCTGGTGGACGACCCCGCCGTCCTGATCGCCACGCGTTTCGTGAAGGGTCTCGCAGCGGCCTTCACCGCACCTACCGGATTCTCGATCATCACCACAAACTTTGCCGAAGGACGCGAGCGCAACAAGGCGCTGTCCATCTTCACAACGTTCGGAGCCAGCGGATTCTCGCTGGGACTGGTGGTCGGCGGCCTGATGACCAGCCTCAGCTGGCGCTGGACCTTCCTGGTCTCCGTCCCGATCGCCGTCGTCGTGGTCCTGCTGGGGATCAAATTCATCCCCAAGGACAAGCCGTCCGCCGAAAACAGCGGACACGACATCTGGGGTGCGGTGACGCTGGCACTGGGCATGCTCGGCCTTGTGTACACCTTGGTTTCAGCACCGGAGCAGGGCTGGGGATCTGTGGCAACAATCGCCGGGTTCACAGTTTCTGTCGCCGTGCTGGCAGCCTTTGCAATCATTGAAAACAAGGTCAAGCATCCGCTGATCCGTTTCGGCATCCTGAAGGAGGGCTGGGTAGCAAGGGCCAACCTCAGCGCCGTGGGACTGTTCGGGTCCTACCTGAGCTTCCAGTTCATCGTCACCATGTTCCTGCAGTCCGTCCTCGGCTGGACACCGTTGGGTATGGCGCTGGCCCTGCTGCCGGCCGGCCTTCTGGTGGCCACCAGCGCACCGTTTGCGGACCGGCTCATTGAAAAGTTCGGGGCCACGCAGCTGATCCTCACCGGCCTTACCGCCCTCGGCCTGGGTTACGTCCTCTTCCTCCGCGTGGGCACAACTCCGAACTACGCCCTGGACATCCTGCCCTCAGTGGTCCTGCTGGGCGTCGGCTTTGCCCTGGCCTTCCCTTCCATCAACGTCCAGGCCACAGCCGGGATCAAGGACTCCGAACAGGGACTCGCCGCGGGCCTGATCCAAACGAGCACCCAGGTTGGGGCGGCGCTGGTCCTCGCCATCACCACCGCATTGGTCAGCGGTCACGGCCAGGCCGCGGGAACAGTCAGCGCCCAAGCCATGCTGGAACAGTACCGTCCGGGACTTATCCTGAGTGCCGCCGTCGCAATTGCCGCCCTGCTGGTGGCCGCAGCGCCTTCCCGTCGTCGCGTCCGCCCCTAACCCGGAGTTTTTGTACAGCTAATGCCCTTATGAGCCCTTCATAAGGGCATTAGCTGTACAGAAACTCCCTCTGTACGGTCTGGCGAATCTGCGGTCTCATGGGATGCATGAGGAATTACCTCACTGAGTACCGCCACGAATTGCAGCGCACGTTCACCGGCACGTCGGGGACGCCGCCTGAGTGGGTGCCGCGCCTGGCGGAAGGGAACGACGCCGGATATCACCTCCCGGGCTCGGCCGTCTGGGCGGTTCACGGCCACGTCGCCACCATCGTGGCAGGCATCCGGGTCCTGCTGATGCAGGCCCTCCACCCCGGCGCGCTGGCCGGAGTGTATGAGCACTCGGGTTTCCAGAAGGACCCCTTGGGTCGCCTGGCTAACACGGTCCGGTGGATCTTCACCGTGACCTACGGATCCACCGAAGCGGCCGAGTCCGCAACCGCCGTGGTGCGCCGGATCCACGAACGCGTCCGCGGGACCTATGTGGACGGGCTCGGCGTCCAACGACCGTACGCGGCCAATGATCCCGAACTCCTCCGCTGGGTCCACGTCACCTACGCCGACTCGTTCCTCACGGCCAACCGCATTTGGGGTGCTGCCATCCCGGGCGGGGCCGACGCCTACGTCCGCGAATGGGCTGCGGCAGGCCGACTCATAGGCGTTCAGGATCCGCCGCTCACCGAATCGCAGGTCCGTGACGAGCTGGAGGGTTGGTACGCCTCCGGCATCCTTCGGGCGGACGACCGCCTGGCAGAGACCGTCTCGTTCATTCGGCACCCTCCTTTGAGCCCACTCCTCAAACCCGGGTACCGCATACTGTTTGCGGCCGCCGTCGCAAGCCTTGAACCGAAGTACAGGGAACTGCTGGGGCTCCAGCGAGCCCGGCTGGGCTTCGTCCCGCTGCCGGTCATCACGGCGGCGAGGGTGGTGCTGGGCATGGTCCGGCTCGCTCTGGGATCACACGGCCCCAGCGAACAGGCGGCGCGGCAAAGACTGCAACGTCTCGGCTACGCCGCCTGACATCACCCAGGGGCGAGCTCTCACCCTTTTGGGGACTCCGCGAAATGCCGAAAGCCAACCCCTCAGCGGACCTCACCTTGTGTGGGGTTCGCCGAGGGGTTGGCTTTTGGCATTTTACGGGCATTTGTTGTGCCGAGAGCTCACCCCTCGGCACCTGAACTAGATCAGGTGATCCGACAGGTGGTTCGGGGTGCCGAAGCGGTGGGCCGTGATGGACACCGCCTGCTCGCGGAGGAACGGCAGCATCTCGATCCGTCCGGCCTGGGTCACGGCGCCGTGGTACACCGCGACGTCGGGACGGCCACCCATCGCTGCGCTCAGCGCGGCGAAGTCGCCACCGATCAAGCGGATCCGGCCGGCGTCGAAGTTGGCCGCACGGCCCAGCCACGCGGCGTCGTCCTCGATCCGCACGTTGACGCCCAGACCGGCGAAAGCGGTCACCACAGCGTCAGGAAGTGCGACGGCGGAGCTCACCGTGAGCTTCGAGCCCGCCACTGCACCGGCTGCCACAACGCGGATCAGCTCAGCGAGCCGCTCGCCTTCGGAGAGGCGGATGGTCACGGGCAGGGACCGGTAACGGAAGACGTTGCGCTCTGCGGTCAGTGCGGAGACGTCCTTGCAGGTGCCGAACTCGGATTCCCAGGCTGCGGCGTCGCTGAAGAGTGCCTGCTGGAGGGTCTCGTATTCCTCGGCGGTCACGTCAGCGGACTTGGCTGCAGCGAGGAGCTGGGCAGCAGCACCCTGAAGGACGGTGCCCCGCTGGCCCTTGGCCTCGGCTGGCACCCACGAGCCGAGCCCGATCAGGTAGTTCGGTCCGCCTGCCTTGGTTCCTGCACCGACGGCCGACTTCTTCCAGCCACCGAACGGCTGGCGCTGCACAATCGCACCGGTGATGCCGCGGTTGACGTACAGGTTTCCGGCCTGGATCTTGTCCAGCCAGACACCCATTTCAGCTGAGTCCAGGGAGTGCAGGCCGGCGGTGAGGCCGTACTCGATCTCGTTCTGGATGGCGATGGCTTCTTCGAGGGTTTCAGCGGTCATGACACCCAGCACAGGGCCGAAGAACTCGGTCAGGTGGAAGTAGGAGCCACGCTTGACGCCCGAACGGATGCCCGGGGACCACAAGCGGCCGGTCTCGTCGAGGCGCTCGGGCTTGATGGCCCAGGTTTCGCCGTCGCCCAAGGTGGTGAGGGCGTTCAGGAGCTTGCCGTTGGCGGGCTCGATGATCGGCCCCATCTGCGTGGTGGCATTCTCCGGGTAGCCAACGGTCAGGGAGCGCGCGGCGTCGATCAGCTGGTTGTGGAAGCGGGCACTCTTCGCGACCGAGCCCACCAGGATCACCAGGGATGCGGCCGAGCACTTCTGGCCCGCGTGGCCGAACGCCGAGTACACGACATCCTTGGCTGCGAGGTCAAGATCGGCGCTCGGGGTGACGATGATGGCGTTCTTGCCGGAGGTCTCGGCGAGCAGCGGCAGGTCCTGGCGGAAGGAGCGGAACAGCTCAGCGGTTTCATAGCCACCGGTGAGGATCACGCGGTCAACGCTCGGGTGCGAGACCAGCTGGGTGCCCAGCTCACGCTCTTCGAGCTGCACCAGCGCCAGAACTTCACGCGGTACACCGGCTTCCCACAGCGCATCCACCATGACCGAACCGGACCGGCGGGCCTGCTTTGCAGGCTTGATCACGACGGCGGAACCTGAGGCGAGCGCTGCGAGCGTCGAGCCTGCGGGGATCGCCACCGGGAAGTTCCACGGTGGTGTCACCACGGTGAGGTTCGCTGGGACGAATGTGGCGCCGTCGACCGTTTCCAGGTCCTTGGCGCGCTCGGCGTAGTAGTGCGCGAAGTCGATTGCTTCGCTGACCTCGGGGTCGCCCTGGTCGATGGTCTTGCCGGTTTCGGAAGCCATGACCTCCAGGAGTTCGGCGCGTCGGGCCTCAAGGACTTCACCGGCGCGGTGCAGGATGGCTGCCCGCTCGGCGGCGGGACGGGCGCCCCAGGCCTTCCCGGCGTCAACGGCGGAGGCAATGATCTGCTCGAGTTCGGCGGCGTCGGAAACCTTGGTGGATTCGACGATCTTGTTCCCGGCCGTGGATCCCGGGATGCGCTTGAGGATGTCGCGGCCCCAGGCACGGTTTGCCGGGAGTGCCGGGTCGGTGTCAGGGGTGTTGCGGAAGCCTTCGGTGGGGGCGGGTTCGGCCGGAAGGCGGCGGTCCTGCTGGCGGTTGGGCCCCGGAACTTCACTCTTCATGTTGGCCAGTGAGCTCAGGAAGCGCTGCTGTTCGCGCTTGAAGAGACTCTCATTTTCACTGAGTTCGAAGACCGCGGACATGAAGTTTTCCTGGCTCGCACCCTCTTCGAGGCGGCGGATCAGGTAGGCGATGGCGACGTCGAACTCGCCCGGGTGGACCACCGGTGTGTAGAGCAGAAGGCTGCCGACATCCTTGCGGACCGCGGTGGCCTGGCCTGTTGCCATGCCCAGGAGCATTTCGAACTCGATGCCCTCGGTAACCCCGCGCTGCTTGGCCAGGAGCCAGGCGAAGGCAACATCGAAGAGGTTGTGACCGGCGACGCCGATGCGGACGGCGTCAACGCGCTCCGGGGTGAGGGCGTAGTTGATGACGTTCTTGTAGCTGGTGTCCGAGTCCTGCTTGGTGCCCCAGGTAGCCAGCGGCCAGTCGTGCAGCGAGGCTTCAACCTGCTCCATGGGGAGGTTGGCACCCTTGACGACGCGGACCTTGATGGGTGCGCCACCTTCGGCGCGACGGGCGGAGGCCCACTCCTGCAGTTCCTGCATGGCACCAAGTGCGTCAGGCAGGTAGGCCTGGAGGACAATGCCGGCTTCCAGGTTCTTGAACTCCGGCATGTCCAGGATGCGCTTGAACACCGCGATGGTCATGCTGAGGTCCTTGTATTCCTCCATGTCCAGGTTGATGAACTTGGGCTTGGGGAAGGACGCTGCGAGGCGGTAAAGGGGGGTGAGCTTCTCAACAACGTGGTCGACGGCTTCGTCGAAGGCCCACGGGGAGTGCGGAGCAACTGTGGAGGATTCCTTGATGGAGACGTAGTCAACGTCCTCGCGGGCCAGCAGCTTCAGGGTGCCTTCCAGACGACGCTGGGCTTCGTGCTCGCCCAGGACGGCTTCGCCGAGGAGGTTCACGTTCAGGTGCACGCCGTCCTGGCGGATCTTGGCGATGGCCGGACCGAGCTTGGCGTCGGTGGCGTCAACGATCAAGTGGCCCACCATCTCGCGGAGCACGCGGCGGGCGATCGGGATGACAATTTGTGGCAGGATCGGGGCCATGACGCCACCCACCCGGACAGCGCTGCGCATGTACCAGGGAAGGAACTTGGGAACCTTCGGGGCGAGCTCGGCGAGTTTACGGCCGGCGACCGACAGGTCCTCGGGGCGGATGACGCCGTCGACGAATCCAACCGTGAAGTCAAGGCCGTTCGGGTCCTTCAGGACGCCGGCGAGGCGCTGGGCGGAGACGTCCACGGGGATCTTGCCGGCTTCAGTCAACCAGTGGCGGACCAAGGCAATGGCTTCCTGGGCCAGAGCATCGAACTGCCCCGATTCCTCGGTGCGCGGGGCGGTGGCATCCGGGAGGGTGCTGGTCATGGGGGCTCCTTCTGAGACGGAGAAGTTTGTTTGTTTCCATCAGTATGGATCTACAATCTCATTAGGAAAAGCGATCTTTTCTGACGAATATTGATTACCCATCCCGAACCTTTGGAGGCCGCCTTGCTGGATGTCCGCAGGCTGCGTTTGCTGCACGAGCTGAAGATCCGCGGGACCCTGGCCGAGGTCGCCGACGCGATGCAATACAGCCCTTCATCGGTATCCCAGCAATTGACGCTCTTGGAGAAGGAAGCCGGGGTGGAACTGCTGCGCAAGGCGGGCCGCCGGGTCCAGTTGACGCCCCAGGCCGAGATCCTCGTGGCACACACCGCAGCGCTGCTGGAGACCCTGGAACGGGCGGAAACCGAGCTCGCTGCATCCCTGTCCATGGTGACCGGGACCGTGCGCCTGGCCGTGTTCCAGTCCGCAGCACTGGCGCTGCTGCCCGATTTCCTCAGCATTATGCGCCGGGAGTACCCGGAAGTGCGCGTGGAAATGACCCAGCGCGAGCCCGAGACCGCCCTCTACGAAACGTGGGCCCGCGACTTCGATCTGGTGGTAGCCGAGCAATACCCCGGCCATGCCGCGCCGCACCACAGCGGACTGGACCGGGTCACGCTGACCAGCGATGCCATCCGGCTGGCCACTCCCCCGGTCGGGCTGGGCGGCGAAACAGTTGCGACCCTGGCCGACACGGCCTCGATGCCGTGGGTCATGGAACCCCGTGGTGCCGCTTCAAGGCACTGGGCCGAGCAGGCGTGCCGCTCCGCAGGCTTCGAACCGGACGTGCGCTACGAAACGGCCGACCTCCAGGCGCAGATCCGGCTCATCGAGTCCGGAAATGCCGTGGCCCTCATGCCGGACCTCGTCTGGACCGGGCGAAGCAGGACGGTCCAGCTCCTGGATCTCCCGGGCCTGCCGAAACGGACCGTGTTCACCTCAACCAGGACAGCCGGCAGAATCCACCCGGCCACCGCAGCGTGCCGCGAGGTACTGGAACGCGTGGCGGCAACCCAGCAGCAGGACGCCGAACAACAGGCGGACGCAGGCTAGCCAGGCTCAGCCGCAGTGTCCAGGGAACGCAAAAGGCCCCGGTCCAGTGGACCGGGGCCAAACGCGGAGAATGGGGGATTTGAACCCCCGAGGGCGTTAACCCAACACGCGTTCCAGGCGTGCGCCATAGGCCGCTAGGCGAATTCTCCTTGCTTCCGATTCGAAAGCAGATACTACTGTACCTGAGAATTTCGGCATCGTGTAATCGGGCCGAATCGCCCCTTTTGCCCAGCCAGGGGAGCACGCCGCTTAACGGAAAAATGGACGCCCCCAACGCGCCCATTCTTGCGGCACAACCGTTGAGCTACCGGGTCCGGCCCCTCGCCCCCAGGCCCCGCAGCTCACAACCTTGAGATTGCCCCAATCGGTGTACATACCCATGGTCCGCTGCCACCCCTTCTTTTGCAATGGTTGAGACCGCTTTGTAGCCTAATTTGCTGACAAGATGTCCCCATGACGCAGCTTCATGCCTTGGTGGTCTACGTGCCCGAGTCGCATCTCGAAGAGGTCCTGCTGGCCATCGGCGACGCCGGCGCGGGACGGATAGGCGACTACTCCCACTGTTTCTACACGTCCCCGGGCACAGGCCGGTTCACTCCCCAGCCCGGCGCGCAGCCCTTCGTGGGAGCGGTCGGCATCGAGGAGCAGGTGCCCGAAACCCGGGTTGAGTGCGTGGTTGAGGAGGCAGCGCTCGACGGCGTGGTGCTGGCCCTGCGGGCGGCACACCCTTACGAGGAACCGGCCTTCATGACGTGGCCGGTGAACGGCTGGCGGTGACCCAACCACCCGCCGTCGAGCGTTATCCACAGCCGTCCGCACCGATTCGAACCCCGAACCAAGTTCGGGTAAGCTTATCGACGGCCCCTCATGTGGCGTCATCCTGTTGAACTCCCCCAGGACCGGAAGGTAGCAAGGGTAGATGGGCTCTGGCGGGTGCATGAGGGGTCACTTACTTTAACTGTCAGTCCCTATAGGTAGGTTTCACTTGTGACTGTTACAACTGCCCTGTATCGAAGGTATCGCCCGGACTCTTTCGCGGACGTTATCGGGCAGGAACACGTCACAGAGCCCCTGATGACGGCACTCCGGAAGAACCGCGTGAACCACGCCTACCTCTTCTCCGGGCCGCGCGGCTGCGGCAAGACCACCTCCGCGCGCATCCTGGCACGCTGCCTGAACTGCGCCGAAGGCCCCACTGACACGCCTTGCGGCAAGTGCCCCAGCTGCATCGAACTTGCCCGCGGCGGCTCGGGCTCCCTGGACGTCATCGAGATCGATGCCGCCAGCCACGGTGGCGTGGACGATGCCCGCGATCTCCGTGAGCGCGCCACCTTCGCCCCGGTCCGGGACCGCTACAAGATTTTCATCATCGACGAGGCCCACATGGTCACGTCTGCCGGCTTCAACGCTCTGCTGAAGATCGTGGAGGAGCCGCCGGAACATATCAAGTTCATCTTCGCCACCACGGAGCCGGACAAGGTCATCGGCACCATCCGCTCCCGCACGCACCACTACCCCTTCCGGTTGGTGCCACCCGAGCCGCTGATGCACTACCTTGAGCTGCTCTGCCAGCAGGAGAACGTTCCTGTTGCCCCAGGCGTGCTCTCGCTCGTTATCCGCGCTGGCGGGGGTTCTGTCCGGGACACCCTTTCGGTGCTCGATCAGCTCATGGCCGGCGCCGGCCCTAACGGCCTGGACTACGAGCTCGCCGTGGCGCTGCTCGGCTACACCCACGCTTCGTTGCTGGATGACATCGTCGACGCCGTCGCTGCCGCCGACGCCGCCACCGTTTTCCGCGCTGTGGACCGCGTCATCCAGACCGGCCACGACCCCCGGCGCTTCGTCGAGGACCTGCTGGAGCGCTTCCGCGACCTCATCATCGTGCAGGCGATGCCCGAAAGCGCCCAGGCCATCCTTCGAGGAATGCCCGCCGATCAGATCGCCCGCATGCGGAACCAGGCAACCAACCTGGGCGCGGCTGAGCTGTCCCGGGCCGCGGACGTCACCAACACCGCGCTCACGGAGATGACGGGCGCAACCTCGCCCCGGCTCCACCTTGAGCTGCTGTGTGCGCGCATCCTGCTCCCCAGCGCTGAACAAACCGAGCGTGGTATCGCCGCGCGCATCGATCGCGTGGAACGTCGCCTGAACTTCGCGGGCGACGGCGGAACACCGGCTGTTGCTGCCGGCGCGCCTACAGCTGCGGCTGCTTCGGCTGTTCCGCCGGCGGCCGCGCCCGTTACACAGTCGGCCCCGGCCCCCACGGCTTCTCCCGCACCTGCAACTGAGCCCGCAGCAGTGGAGCAGGTCCCTGCGGCTTCAGTCCCTGCCGTTCCCGAACCATCCACCGCAGCTGGTCCGCGCGATGCCATCTCAGCACCGCGGGTGTCCACCAACGATTGGCCCGTGGAGGAACGTCCGGCCTCCGGTCGCGCAGCCCAGGCTCCGCCGGCCCCGGCTGCTCCGAGTGCTGCGGCTGCTCCGACCCCGGCACAAACCCCGCAGCCTGAGCCTGTACAGGCATCTGCTTCCGCAGCGCCGCAGACGCAGCCATCACAAGCAACGCCCCCGGCAGCGCCGTCACAACCAGCGCCGTCACAACCAGCGCCGTCACAACCAGCGCCGTCTCAGGCGATGCCCTCTCAGGCAGTGCCGCAGGCACAGCCGTCCCCATCCGCATCTCAGGCACCTGCGTCAGCGCCGCAACCTGCGGCTGCCCCGGCTCCGAGTGCTGGAGGCAGCGGGGACGTCGAGGCCCTTCGCCGGGCATGGCCGGATGTGCTCCAAACGCTGACCAAGATCAAGCGCAGCACGTGGGCCCTCGTTGAGCCCAACGCCCAAGTTGCCCAGTTCGACGGCCAGGTGCTGACCCTCGCGTTCACCACCGGCGGCCTTGCTGGTGCCTTTGGACGCGCAGACCACTCCGAGAACCTACGCCAGGCAATCCACAAGACCATCGGCATCGACTGCCAGATCGTCGCAGTGGCCGGCGGCAACAGTTCAGCGAGCTCTGAGCCAAACCCAAAAGCGCCTACTAGCCGGGAGAGTCCGGCTGCTCCAACGCCAACGGCTGGCCCGGCACCGGCTCCGGTGTCTTCGGTCGACTCTGCGTGGGGCCTCGCTCCAGCCACCCCTGCCTCGGCGACCGTTCCATCGGCCGGCCCTCACGCGGGCACAGTTGCGTCCTCGGCGCCATCCCGTGCAGCTGATGTGGCTCCTGCAGAGAAGCCCCAGCCACCGGCGACCCCCGTCCCGGCAGCAGCATCAGTTCCTGCCACTGCGGCGCCGGCTCAGGCAACCGGCCAGACGCCCACTCCGGCTTCTGCTCCCGCTCCAGCTACAACACCGACACCGACACGACCACCGGCCCCTGCTCAGGCTGCGCCTGTGCCTGCCGTCGTCGAGACCGCTCCCTCCTCCGCCGGAGAGTACTCCTACCCTGACGACGACTGGGGTCCGCCCCTGGACGAGGACGCCCCTCCATTGGAGGAAGAGCCGCCGGCTGATTGGGAGCCACCGTACGGCCATCAGGGAGAACCCCGGAGCTACCCACAAGCAGCCTCCGCCTCCTCTGCCGCCCCGACACCTGCACCAGCACCAGCAAGCGCGCCCGCACGCACAGCCGCGCCTCAAGCCACCACGGCACACGCCTCCTCGGATGACCCGTGGTCCCGCGCGGTGGAACAAGCTCCGGGCACGTGGGTGGTCGGCACGGAATCCAACGTCGGCAAAAACCCGCAGGCAGCAGAAGAAACCGTCGTTCCAGCAGCGGACACCCCGGACTATGAGCCGGCCGCGGCACAGGTCCCGGAGCCGACCCCCGCCGCATCGTACGGTCACCCAACCAACGCCGAAGAGAACCCAAGCTCCAGCTGGGACGTCGCACCGGCGTCGAACTGGCCTGGAACTCAGGCGCCCAGCGCGGCCGTTTCGGGTGCACCGACCGCCGGCAGCATCCCCACGTGGCCGTCGTTGGCGACCCAACCTGAGGAAGCACGCGGTTCCGTCGCCACGCTCGAGGACGACGCGCCGTCGGGCAATCCGAACGGACGCCAGAGCCTGTACCAACGGCTCACTAACAGCCCCGAAGCCCAGGCAGGACGTGTGCAGGCGCCTGTGCGGACACAGGCAGCGCCGGCCGCCGCGCCGGAGGACATCCCCAGTCCCGAGGACGAAACCATCGAAGAGTCGAGGGTCTTTGGGCGGGCTGCGGTGGAGCGTATTCTGGGCGGAAAGCTGATCGAAGAGCGCGCCTTGGACGGTTCTCCCCTGCAAACCCGCTGATCCCGGCATTGATTTCAAACAAACGAGGACATTGTGTACGAAGGTGCAGTTCAAGAGCTGATTGACGAGCTCGGCCGGCTTCCCGGCGTGGGCCCCAAGTCAGCGCAGCGCCTGGCGTTCCACATCCTGGAGGCCGACCCCGAGGACATGAAACGCCTGGTTACGGCTATCACCACGGTCAAGGAACGGGTGAAGTTCTGCTCCGTCTGCTTCAACGTCACCGAGCAGGAAACATGCAACATCTGCCGTGATCCCCGTCGGGATCCTTCGGTGATCTGTGTGGTCGAAGAGTCCAAGGATGTGCTGGCTGTGGAACGGACACGTTCCTTCCGCGGCCGATACCACGTACTGGGCGGCGCCATCAATCCCATTGCAGGCATCGGCCCCGAGCAGCTGCGCATCCGCGAGCTCCTGACGCGGCTCAACGACGGCGCCATCCAGGAAATCATCATCGCCACGGACCCCAACCTGGAAGGTGAGGCCACGGCCACCTACCTGGCCCGCATGCTCAAATCCATCGGGATCACGGTGACGCGGCTGGCGTCCGGCTTGCCCGTCGGCGGAGACCTTGAGTATGCCGATGAGGTCACGCTGGGACGCGCCTTCGAAGGCCGGCGCAACGCCCTGTTGTAATCTCGCAACCACAACATCAATCGTGATTGGGGTCCCGTGCGAGAACTTGTCTACTACGTTGCCGTCAGCCTGGACGGCTACATTGCCGGTCCGGGAGGCGAGTTCGACGCTTTTCCCGTGGAGGGCGATCATATGACCGCCCAGAATGAACGCTTTGCCGATGCCATCCCCACGGTCATTGCCGATGCCATGGGCATCGAGCGCACCGGAACCATGTTCGACACCGTAGTGATGGGTTGGAACACGTACGCCGTCGGACTGCCGGTAGGCATGACAAGCCCGTACCAACACCTCCGCCAAGTGGTGTTCTCACGGACAAAATCCGAGGCTGACATCCCGGGCGAACATCCCAACCTGACGTTGACCTCCGAGGACCCCGTAGAGGTGGTGCGACGGTTGAAGTCGGAGCCTGGCCGGTCGATCTGGCTCTGTGGTGGCGGAGAGCTGGCCACAAAGCTGGCCGATGAAATCGACAGGCTTGTGCTCAAACGCAGCCCGCTGCTCTTTGGCGACGGGATTCCGCTCTTTGCACCCGGCACCTACCAGCCACGTGCTTTCGACGAGGCAGGCACCACGGCATTCGACTCGGGCGTCGTGATCTCCGAATACGTGCGGCGGAAGATCTAGCCGGAAACCGAATCAGTCGTCATCCGTCGGGAGGCCTGCCAGCGGCCTGCAGCAAGCACCACCGCGGCGAGCAGGCCCTGCAGGAACAACCCCGTGAGAGCCACTGGCACCGCGGGTGCCAGTCCGTCGCTGGAGACCCCGCCGAGACACGGGACTTCCCTCGCAGGCCCGTCAGCCGCGAACTGGAGCCCGGACAAAACCCAGGCTACGTCGTTGTCCGGCGGAACAAACTCCGCCCCGACGCTGGCTAGCAACAAGGCCGGGTGCGACGCCGCCAACCATGCCACCCTGTCCGTGTGTGCAACTTCCACCTGGTGCAAGCTGCCAACACACTCATAGGCAGTGATTCTCCCGGCGTCGTCGCGCTCCACGTTCACGGGGACTGAAGCGCTGGCAAGGTCCGTGGTGCCGGGCAGCAGGAGAACGGTGAGGGCAACGTTTCCTGCGCAGAAAAAGGCCGCCAGCACGGAGGCCAGGGCGACGCCCGGGACGGTAGCTGCGAAGCAAGCACGCGAACCGGCCCCCATGAGCCCGAACACAGCCACTTCAAGGACCACCACGACGACGGCGGCACCGGCCAGCGCGAGAGGCCCGCCGCTGCTGATGCCCAGCATGAGCAAAAACGGCAACGCCACCACAGCCAGAGCCAGCCCCCGCAGAGCGCCTGCCAGAAGCATCACCAGGACGCTTTCATGGACGTGCCGGAATCCCCAGACGACACCGAGCACGGCTGCCGGGAAACCCAGGAATGCCGCCATGATCACGAAGGTGGCCGCGGGCATCGCGTTCTCTATCCAACCATTCCGCAGAGCCCAGGCGACCAGTCCTGCAGCCGTTCCTGCGGCGAGGGCCACCCCTGAACAGCATGAGAGCCAAAACAGCCACGATGAAAAGGACTTCCGGGCATCCCGCCAGGCCATTCCGACGGCGTTCTTGAAGACAGCGTTTTTGAAGGCTGCGTTCTTGTAGCCGGCGTCGCGTGGTGGATTGGAACCATGGCCGGACTGCCCGGTACGGGGCTGGTCATCAACCAACCCACCCCCGATGACCTCATACTCGGGCTCATTCCAGCCGTCATCACGGCCTGGATGGTCAGGGACGCCGGCCATTGCCACACGCAATCCTCATGATGTGGATGGTACGCCGGGCGGACCGGCACCGACATCCATTCCGGGGAGAAGGTGGCACCATGGAGAGATGGTCCCCATTCCCGGTTTCCCCCGTTCCAAGCGTCCGCACCGCATCACACCGGAAGCTGGACAGGAATCGGTGTGGGACTATCCGCGGCCGCCGCAGGTCGAGGCCCGTTCGGAGCGAATCGTGGTGCGGCTGGGTGGCCATGTCATTGCTGACACCGTGGATTCAGTGCGGGTACTGGAGACAAGTCATCCGCCCGTCTATTACCTGCCGTTGGATGCCTTTGCGCCCGGGGTGCTCGTCCCCGTGGACGGCGCCACCTTCTGCGAATACAAGGGCATGGCCGGGTATTTCGATGTCGCAGCTGGCGGGATGGTGGCTTCCCGTGCCGGATGGACCTACCCGGAACCCAGCCGCGGTTTCGAAGCACTGGGGACCCGGGTGGCCCTCTACCCCGGCCGGATGGACTCCTGCGAGGTGGACGGCGAGCAGGTAACGCCCCAGGACGGCAACTTCTATGGCGGCTGGATTACGCGGAACATCGTGGGTCCTTTCAAGGGTGCTCCGGACACTGCCGGGTGGTGAGCTCCCCCGGCCGCTGTTTGTGTGGCCGCCATATGGTCACAATTCCTGCCAGCACTCCACGCGGCGATAAACTGGGCAAATAAGCTACGCAGGCGTGCTCCAATTTGGAATCCAGCATGCCGCGTTCGAACCCTATTGATGCAGTGAGGGTGCGCGCATGACTATGCCCACTACCGAAGTGAAGATCGAAGAGCTCTCCAACGAGGCTGCCATTACCAAGCAGCTGATCGTTCAAAAGTTCGGCGGCTCCTCGGTTGCCGATGCCGATGGCATCAAGCGGGTCGCACAGCGCGTCGTGGATGCGCAGAAGGCCGGCAACGAGGTCGTGGTGGTTGTCTCCGCAATGGGTGATACCACCGATGAGCTCCTGGACCTTGCCGCCCAGGTGACGGACTCCGCACCTGCCCGCGAGATGGACATGCTGTTGTCCGCCGGCGAGCGGATTTCCATGGCCCTCCTTGCCATGGCCATTAACAAGTTCGGTGCCTCGGCGCAGTCCTTCACGGGTTCCCAGGCCGGCATGATTACCGACGGCATCCACGGCAAGGCGCGAATTATCGCCGTCGACCCGCACCGCATCCGCACCGCCCTGGACAAGGGACACATCGCGATCGTCGCGGGCTTCCAGGGCATGAGCCGCAGCACCAACGAGATCACCACTTTGGGTCGCGGCGGTTCCGATACCACTGCGGTCGCCCTGGCCGCAGCCCTCGAAGCCGATGTGTGCGAGATCTACACGGACGTGGACGGCATCTACACGGCCGACCCCCGCGTGGTGACGTCGGCCCAGAAGATCGACCGGATTTCCAGCGAGGAAATGCTGGAACTGGCCGCCTCCGGTGCCAAGATTCTCCACCTGCGTTGCGTTGAGTACGCCCGCCGCTTTGGTGTGCCCCTGCACGTCCGTTCGTCATTCAGCCAGAAGGAAGGCACCTGGGTCATCCCGGGCGCCGACGAAAAGTTCACGATTGAAGAGGGAGTTGCCTTGGAGCAGCCAATCATCTCCGGCGTTGCACACGACCGGTCCGAAGCCAAGGTCACCGTTGTGGGCGTCCCCGACATCCCCGGCAAGGCTGCCGCGATCTTCCAGGTGATCGCAGACGCACACTCGAACATCGACATGATCGTCCAAAACGTGTCCACGCACGGCACGGGCCGCACGGACATTTCGTTCACCCTGCCCATCGTGGAAGGCGCCGACGCCCTGGCTGCCCTCCGCGCTGCTGAAGGACAGATCGGCTTCGAGAGCATCGAGTACAACGAGCACGTAGGCAAGCTCTCCCTCATCGGCGCAGGCATGCGTTCCCACCCCGGCGTTTCGGCCACCTTCTTCAAGGCACTCTCCGACGCAGGCATCAACATCGACATGATCTCCACGTCGGAAATCCGCATCTCCGTTGTCACCAGTGCCGACGCCCTGGATGACGCCGTTCGCGCCATCCACAATGCGTTCGAGCTCGACGGCGACGCCGAGGCTACCGTTTACGGCGGCACCGGCCGCTAGGCCAGCCGCTACGACGACATGAAGGACCGGAGCCAGCGCTCCGGTCCTTCATGTCTTTCAGGCGAAAAGCCCTTCGCCGACGAAACCGCCGGGAGCGCATCCCGGTGGAATCGCGAAGACGGCCGAACCCACGGGCGTGGTCCAGAGATTCAGCAGGTCCAGCTCGTCGAGGCGGCGCTGGATGGGAACGAACTGCCGTCCGATGTCCGCTTGGTAGGACGCGAAAATCAATCCGGAATCCGACACGCTCCCGGCCCCGGGAACGGAGTCGTAGTTGAAGGCCCGCCGGAAAATCCGCTGGGACGGGTCATCCGGGCGAGCCCTCCGCAGATGGGCGAAATCGGCTATGACCGGAAACCCGACGGGCGTGACGGCGGCAAAGTCCGGCTCGTCGTGCTCGGCCGTGCCCGTCAACGGAGCGCCGTTCGCCAATTTGCGGCCCACGGACTCTTCCCGTCCGGACCTGTCCAGCTCGTCCCATTTGTCCAGGTGCATGCTGATCCGGCGGATCACCAGGGATGTTCCGTGGGGCGCCCATGACCCGGTACCACCGTCGCCATAGACAACCTTCTCAAAGTCCGCGCTTCCCGGCACTGGATTCGATGTCCCATCCACCTGGCCAAAAAGGTTCCTCATGGTCGTTCCGGACTGTTCCGTGCCGTAGGCGCGCCGGAACCCCGTTTGGACCCAGCGCACCGTGGTGAAACGGCGGCTGTCCTTAAGCAGCATGCGCTGGGCGTGCGCAACCGAAAGGGGGTCGTCGGCGCATATCTGCAGCAGGAGGTCACCTCCGCAGAACTCCGGTACCAATTTGTCGATGGAGAAGGCCGGAAGTCCGGATACGCCGTCCGGGACCGGCACGGTGCCCGAAACCCGGAACAGGCCAGGACCAAAGCCGAACGTGACCGTCAGGCGTGCGGGCCGGAGCGCCAATTCACCCTCGGTATCGGCCAGCGCTGCCTTTCCCTGGGTCAAGTTCGCGGCATCGTCACTCAGCAGTTTCAGGAGCGACTTGAGCCGCTCAGGCGTTGTCCCTTCCTTCAGGTCGAGAGCAAGGAAAACACCGTGGGCCTGGGCAGCCGTGCCAACGCCCGCCTGCCTGTCACCGTAAAACGGCACCGTCCTGGCACCGTTTGCCCCGTCCCCGGAATCACTTGGCAGCGGTGGGACCGGTTTCCCGGCGAGTTGCGTGCCCACGGCGGCCAATGCTCCGACGCCCGCGGCAGCACCGCCAAAGAGGAGGTGCCGCCGCCGCACTCCGACCCCGGGCTTGGGGGTGGTGTTGTCCCGTTCGGAACTTCCCACGGCTACTGCCCTACTTGGCTGGCGCAGCGGGTGCCGAACCGCTGCCTTCGCCTGCTGTGTAGTTCTCGTTGGCACCCGTGAAGTCTTTCGCTTGGGCAGTAAAGGTGACCGAGCCGCCGTCGGACGTCTTCAGGTCGAAGGTGACCTGATCCCCGGCCTGGACCGGCTTGGTCAGGTCCATGAGCATGATGTGGTTCGCCCCGGGCTCGAGTTTGAGTTCGCCCTTCGCGGGGATGACGAATCCGCCCTGTTTGGCCTGCATTTTCATGGTTCCGTCCGGTCCCATCACGGTTTCGTGCAGTTCCAACATGGTGGCCACCGGAGCTGCCGCGCTGACGATGGTCACATCCTTGTCGCTCGTGTTCCGAATGGTCCCGAACGCGGCCGACATCCCTGAGTCCGCGGCTTTGATCCACGTGTCACTCACCGTCAATGGTTGGGAGGACCGGGAAGCGGACTGGGCTGTGGTGGTTGGTGTGTTGCTTTGTCCGCAACCTGTCAGGGCCAACGAGGCCGCTGCCAGGATGGACACGACGGGAATGACTTTTCTTTTTGTCATGGTGATGCTCTCTGTGAAAGTGGTGTGCTGCACCGGGCTGAATCAGCTCCGGAACAGGTGGGATGGCAGGTTGGTGGCTTAGCCGCCCCGCGGGCCGGACCGGCGTCGGCGCTTGAAAAAACCCCAGCCCAAATACAAGGCGAGGCCCGCGACCGCCCCGAGGGCTGCAGCAATCAGCCAATCGGGTACCTGGACCGTGGAGGCCGTGGCTCCTGGTTCGGCTGATCCGGGAGGAACGCCGGGGGTGGCCGTGTTTCCAGGGGCCGGGATGGCACCTGCTGTGGCGCCGGCCCCCACCAGGAAGGAGTAACTGCCGTTGATGGGGTGGCCGTCGCTGGAAACCACGCGCCACCTGACCTGGTACTCCCCGTCGGGCATGCCCGGGGCGAGCGGCTGGGTCAAGGTCCCGCGGTCCAGCGCAGAATCGCCCTGGACCCAGTTCTTTGATGCCGCATCTACGACGCGGACTTCGTGGCCGATGGCCAGCAACGGTGCACTGAATTTCAGTTCAATGGTCGACGGCGGCACGGCCAGCCGCTCGCCGGTGGAAGGTGTGGACGAAACCAGTTGGTCGTGGGCGGACGCCGCCGGCGCGCTGACGAGCCCGAAGGCGATGCACAGCGCAAAGACGGTAAGGAGGAACGCTCCGCCGGGTCCTGGGTTTCGCCATGAAAAAGTACGCAAGGATTTTCTTGCCATGGCTGCTTCCCGCCCCGCTGCCTGTGAAAAAGGTCCGGCAGTCCGTGGAAGGATGGCCTCCCCTCACGGGGTGGCGGGGCTTATAGGGTGATGAAGGCGCCGGGCGCCTGGGACGTTGCTGCACGCCGTGGCGGTCCTCGATGGCGCATGGCAAGCAACGGAACGCCAAGATTGCGCAGCGGGCGTACCGCCCAGTCCGAGGGGATGACGTTCGGCCCGGGGTTCACCGCCAAGGGCTGGATGATCCTCAGGAAAGGAATCAGGCGCAGGCCAAGGGCGGCCAGCAAACGGACAGCCGTGACCTCGCCGTACCGCAGGACTGCGATGGTGGCGACGGCTGCGAGGACGTGCCCCACCACCATCGACGGCGAGGAGTGGTCCGAGGGACCGGCGGCGACGGAAGCGAGTGTGTGCGCCCCGTGCCCGGCGTGCCCTGCTGCGGCCGCGGTCCCGACGTCGTGGTGGGCGCCGGGATCAAGGCTGTACAGGCCATGGAAGACGGTTTGGCTTACCAGCACGGCCGTGGCAAGACGCCATAGCGACAGCACTCTACCGGCCAGGGCCATGCACACAAGCCCGGAAAGAGCCAAGGACAGGATCAGGACAGGGGCTCCCGGCGCGTTGCCGCCGGACAGCACGTGCGAGGCAGCAGCGATGAGGGTGGCGGCAACGGCGGCCGCCCACCCGCGCGCGAAGCGCACCGTGCGTGCCGTCATGTCCCTCCCGCCTGTTGAGGGGCCGCCTGGGGCCCTCCCATAATGAAGTAATTCTACGCAGCGTAGAATCTTCCAAGCATAATCACAATCCGGGCGCTGCGGCGCCGGCTGAATCCCCGGCGTCGGCTGCACCGTCGTCGTTCTCCGCGCCGCCAGCAGGGGCCGAAGCGCCAGGAGCCAGCAGGATGATCGTCAATTGCCGCAACCCCTCGGCCATGTCCACATCTTTGTCGTACAACCACTGCAATTGAAGGCCGTCAAAGGCAGCTACGACCAGCCGTGCCAGAGGGATCGCTGCAACATCCGTCCGGACTTCCCCTGCTTCCTGGCGGCGGGCAATGTCCGCGCTGACGTCGCGCACGATCACCGAATAGCGTTCCTGGAAGTACGCGTGGGAGTCGTGCCCGGGGTCGTTCGCCGTAGCCGATGCGACCGCGTAGAGCGTGGTCAGCCCGGGCTCGCTCCGATTCCGTTCGGCGATGGCGGGCATGTGGTTCAGCCCGATGTCACTCTGCCCCGTTGCCGCCAGAGAGCGCTTGTCCCGTTCCGTGAGGACCGCCGTAAGGAGCTCCTGCTTGCCCTTGAAGTAGTGGAAAAGCGTGGCTTCCTTGACCCCCACAAGCTCGGCGACCCGCTTGAGCGCTGTTCCTTCGAAGCCTTCCGTAGCGAAGACGTCCGTGGCCGTCTGGATGATCTGTTCGCGGCGTTCCGCACCCTTTGCGTACTGACCCCGGGCCTTCGACGATGACATTCGTTCAGTGTAGATGAGCAAACAAAAACCTAGTCATACTAGATTTTGACGAATAGACTCAACAAAGATGCCCAACGATGGGCCACGAAGGAATCATGAAATGAACCCGACACTCTCGGCCGCCGTCACCGTCCCGCCCGCCGAAGGCCAGGACGCCGACACGAAGATCCGCGAACTCGCCCGGAGCCCCAGCCTTGAGCAGCAGATCCGGCTTCTGACAGGGGCGGACGTTTGGTCCACACACGCCATCCCGGAGATCGGCCTGGCGCGCGTGGTGCTGTCGGACGGCCCAGCCGGAGTCCGTGGCGAAGACTTCGACGAGCGCCACGATTCCGTTTCCCTTCCGTCCTCCTCGGCGTTATCGGCTACGTGGAGTGTCGAAACCGCCCACCGCTACGGCCAGATCCTGGGCCAGGAAGCGCGGCGCAAGGGCGTCCACGCCGTCCTCGGTCCCACCATCAACCTGCACCGCTCCCCGCTGGGCGGCCGGCACTTCGAATGCATGAGCGAAGACCCGCGGCTCACGGCAACCATGGCAGCCGGGTACGTCGCCGGAGTGCAGTCCATGGGCGTCGGCGCAACGCCCAAGCACTACCTGGCCAACGAAGCTGAAACCGAGCGCTTCACGGCGGACTCCGTGGTGGACGAGCGGCCCTTGCGCGAGCTCTACCTTGCGGCGTTCGAAGACGCCATCACCGAGGCCCGCGCCTGGCTGGTCATGAGCTCCTACAACTCCATCAACGGGACCACTGCCAGCGAGAACAAGCTCCTCGAAACGCCGCTGTCCACCGAATGGGGCTTCGACGGCGTAGTGGTTTCCGACTGGACGGGCGTCCGCTCAATCGACGCCGCCAACGCGCACCAGGACCTCGAAATGCCTGGCCCGGTGGGCCACTGGGGCCCCAAGCTACTCGCCGCCGTCCATGATGGCCGGGTCAGCCGTGACGCCATCCTTGAAAAGGTCACCCGCATCCTTCGCCTGGCAGCCCGCGTGGGCTCATTGGAGGGTTTCGAACCTGCGGTGACCCAGCTTCCGACGCAGCTTGACGGGGCCGCCGTCGCGCGTGAAGTTGCGGTCCGCGGGGCCGTCCTGGTCCGCAACAAGGGCCTCCTGCCGCTGGATGCCAAGGCGCTCAGCAGCGTCGCGGTGATCGGCCACAACGCCGACGAAGCCCGCACGCAGGGCGGCGGCAGCGCCACCGTCATGCCCAAGTACACCGTGTCCCCGCTCGAAGGCCTCCGGAAAGCATTGCCCGACGACGTCAAAGTCACCTATGCGCGCGGCGCCAAGGTGGCCGAGGGCATCCAGGCGTTCCCCCGCACAAGCCTGCACAACCCGGTGTCCGGCGTTCCGGGAATCCGGGTGACGTTCCTCGCGGAGGACGGCTCGGAGATCTCGGGCGAAGACCGCCTGGCGTCCCACCTGATCTGGTTCGGCGTGGGGATTCCCGACGGTGCCGCCTCCATCCGGATGGAAACGGACTGGACTGCCGAAACAGCGGGCGTGCACCACCTGGGCGTCGGTACTGTGGGCCGGATCCGTTTCGCCCTGGACGGAGCAGAGGTATTCAACAGTGAACTTGAAGACGACACGGAAGTCCTCGGCGCCGCGCTGTTCGACCCGCCCAAGACAACCCACCCAATCGAAGCCGCTGCCGGGCAGACCGTGCGGATCGAGGCCGAATACCAACTGCCCAAGCAGCAGGTCATTCCGTTCACCGCGATTCTCCTGGGCGAGGAAACGGTAGTAGCTGATCCACAGGCCGAGATCGACGCGGCAGTGGAGGCCGCCAGGGCGGCCGATGTCGCCGTCGTCGTGGTGGGTACCAACGCAACGATCGAATCGGAGGGCTTCGACCGGAAGGACCTTGACCTCCCCGGCTATCAGAACCACCTGGTGGAGGCGGTGGCGGCAGCCAACCCGCGGACAGTGGTGGTGGTGAACTCCGGCTCACCGGTGGTGATGCCTTGGCTCGACACGGTGGATGCGGTCCTGTTGGGCTGGTTCGGAGGCCAGGAATTCGGCAGCGCGATCGCCGACATCCTGTTGGGCAAGGAAGAGCCCGGCGGCCGCCTTCCCACAACCTGGCCGGCGGCGCTGGAGGACGTCCCCGTCCTGAGCACCACACCCGTTGACGGCAAGGTGGTCTACTCCGAGGGAATCCACGTCGGCTACCGCGCATGGCTGAAGCAGGAAGCCGAAGGCGGAGCCAAGCCGGCCATCCCGTTCGGCTACGGCCTCGGATACACGACGTTCGAGCTCGGGACCGCCCACGCACCGCAGGTGGTCACGGCGGGGAGCGATGTTGTGGTTCACGTGCCCGTCAGGAACACGGGCTCGCGTACAGGCCGCGAAGTGGTGCAGGTTTACCTGGACCGACCGGCCTCCGCGGTTGAGCGCCCGGTCCGCTGGTTGGCCGGTTACGCCGGAACGCACCTCGCTCCAGCCGGCACCGAGAGCGTGGAAGTCCGGATCCCCGCCAAGGCATTTGCGCATTACGACGGCGGCTGGCAGTTTGAGCAGGGCACGTTCCGCCTGCTGGTGGGTCGCCATGCAGCTGACGAATTCCAGTTCCTTGAAATAGAACTCCGGTAATACAGGAGTAGGATCTCCGTGCGTGGCAGCCTTTTTTTGACCGCCACGCACGTGGTTTTCGCCACAAGCTGTAGAACTGGGGTATGGTATGGAATTTTCATGGCATGCTGTACGTTGCATACCCGGTAACCCCCTAACACGAAGAGGCATTAAAAAGTGGCAGCCGATTACGACGAACTCCGTACCGATGTAAAAGAGAACCAGGAGCAGTCGCTCCAGGCTCTTCAATCTGCCAGCGCCCCCACGGCCAAGAGCGTCGTGCTGGAACTGGACGAAACCGACGGCCTTGACGCCAATGGCCCCGGTGGCGAAATCGTCGCCGAGGAACTGGTCATCCAGGTCATCCCGCAGGCAAACGACGAGTTCACTTGCAACTCTTGTTTCCTGGTCCGCCACCGCTCGCAGATCGCGCGCGAAAAAGATGGCGTTGCCTACTGCACTGACTGCGAAGGCTAAGACGACCCCAACACCCCGGCGGACTGAACGTCGTCAGGGAGTGCCGGCGTCGGGATTAAATTGCGGAAGGACCGGAGCATGCGCTCCGGTCCTTCCGCAGTTAAACCTGGGCGCCGGATGAATCTAGGGTGCCGTTCCCGGACCGCCCACGACCTTCTTGCGCCGATGATTGCCCATTCGGAGTTGAAGGATGCGCGCTCCCCCGGCGAGGGCAACCAGCACTCCGCCACCCACCGCTGCGATGAAGAGCGTGGTGCCCAGGGCGAGTGTCCCCTCCAGCCCGAAGAACCGGACGGTGATCATGTCCTGGTTTTGGACGAAGAACACAATCAGCATCACCAGGACCACCAGGCCGACTGCCACCGCTACCCACAGGGCTGCGGTGCGGGTGGGCCGGGCGTGGCCTGGCGCGGGCGGTGGGATCACCCGCTCGTGGTGCCCGGAACCGGCCCGGTCCGGGCGTGCCGAACCGCCCGGAACTCCTGCTGCATCTTCATGGAAACTCATTGACGGCCCCCTTAGTACGCCAGCACCTACCGTGCAATTGCATAATAAGCATGCTGACTAGTTGCTCAACAGTGGCACGGCCACCAAACCGGGGTCAAGGTGGCGCGTTTGCCGGCACGCAAGGAAGGGCCGGAGTTCGCGGTCCGGCCCTTCGGCATCTCACGCCCCGCTACAGGGCATAGTCCTACAGGGCATAGTCAGTGGTGGTGGG
Source organism: Paenarthrobacter nicotinovorans (assembly GCF_021919345.1). Taxonomy (NCBI): domain Bacteria; kingdom Bacillati; phylum Actinomycetota; class Actinomycetes; order Micrococcales; family Micrococcaceae; genus Paenarthrobacter; species Paenarthrobacter nicotinovorans. Next base: position 578,052 of record NZ_CP089293.1, on the reverse strand, counting down.
GCCGGGATCGTCGTTGCGGACTGCGTAGTGGTGACCCTCGGAGTCAGTCTCGATATCGAAGTGCTTCAAATCTTCCTCGGAAGCGGATTCGAAATCATCATGCTTATGCACCACGGGGCTGTCCGTATCGCCGTGGGTTGCCGGTCCAAAAACGGACTGCAGCCGCTCGGTCACGTGGACGAAGCCTTCCATTCTGCGTCCCATGTTTTCCACCTCCCTTCTTACCGGAGAGCGAAAAAGCGGCAGGGCTGGTGCGTGCCGTTCAGTGAGCCAATTTTACGCCCGCAGGCCCGAAAAGGCTCCGGGTCGGCCGTGCGCCGAGTTGGCAGTTAATGACAATCCGAGTGCGGCGGTTTCAGCTTGCTAGTGCAACACCATCGATTAGTTTGGTCAGTCTTTCAGTTGGGGTGTCCCATTGGAGTGTTTGACGCGGTCGGATGTTGAGCAGGTGCTGGGTGTGGGCGAGTTCTTCGTCGCTGACCTGGTTGAAGTTCGTGCCTTTGGGGTGGATATCGCGGACCAGTCCGTTGGTGTTCTCGTTCGTGCCGCGTTGCCAGGGTGAGTGCGGGTCACAGAAGAACAGCTGGCAGCCGGTCGCTACTGTGAACTTGGCGTGTTGAGCCATTTCCGTGCCTTGGTCCCAGGTGATCGTTTTAAGGATCGCCTGGGGCAGGGTGTGGATCATTTTCTGCATGACCTCGATGACCGTCGCGCTGTCCCTGGCTCCCGGCAGCCGGCCCAGCAAAGTGAACCGTGAGGAGCGCTCGACCAAGGTGACGATCCCGGAGTTACCGGGACCCACGACCAAATCACCTTCCCAATGGCCGGGCACGGCCCGGTCCTGGACTTCGGCGGGCCGGTCGCTCAGCCGGGCCCCTTCAAGCCAGGGCCTTACGTTCCTGGCAGGCAGCTTTGATTGGGGCTTACGACCGGTCCGGCCCGAACGTAGGGCCTTCTCCACGGCAAGTTCATGCCGCAAGGCACCCCGGCCCTGCACGTAAAGGGCTTGGTAAATTGACTCGTGGGACACGTGCATCTCCGGCTGCTCGGGGAACGTCTTCTTCAGGTCCGCAGCGCTCTGTTGAGGTGAGAAACGCTGGTTCAAGCGTGCCACGACCTCCTTCCACACCGCCGTTCCCGCAGAGAGCTTCACGGGCCGGTTCCGTCTACGGCGGACCAGTGCCCGGTGTTGGGCAACCCCGGCGTCGTAATAGCGCCGGGCCCAATGCTCGATACTGTGTCGGCGGATCTCCCGGGACACCGTTGATGGATGCACGCCCAACTCCTTGGCGATCTGTCGCATGGAACGCGGCTCCGGCAAGCCCAGACAGGCCTTGATATTAGCCCGGTCCTCCAAAGTCAGCCGCCGGTACCTTCGCTCCTTATCCCGCGAAAGCCCCTCCGAAGCCATCGGAAGACGCACGCCACCACCAGGGCCGGAGATAAGTTCCATGCCCGCTAGTTTCGCCCAATGCGACACCGCTTGCCGGGACACCCCAGCCGCGGCAGCACTTCGTCCCGTGTCCTCACCCGCCAGCAAGTGCTCATACGCACACGCACGAACCGACCACGGCAACTTCTTGACCATGACACCCCTCCAACTACAGGGGTGTTGCACTAGCCACCTGAAGACGCCTGCCCGGCATTGTCATTAAATGCCACCTCGGCGAGAGGAGAAGGGACCTAGCGCAAGGACTTGTCGTCCGGGTTGCGGGGAACTACGTAGGTGCTGCCATCCGGACGGCGGAGGGTTTCCCACTGCTGGGTCTCCGCTTGGCGCTGGGCGAGCAGCTTCCGGTTGGCTTCCGTCATTTCGTGATCCAGGGAGCTGCTGTGTGCCGGGCCAAAAATCACGCGAAACTTTCCGGTTGCGCGCATGAATTTCCGGGTGAAGGATTCCTTTGCCACGCGGATCGACTCCTCAGTGTTCGACGACTCTATACGTTCATAGTACGCTAATCATTAGTACACTAACTAATTGGTTCGGTGTAGCCTCGTCAGTGCAGCAAGCAGGAGGAAGCCATGACGACCATCAGCGATACCAGCCAGGAAACCGATGACCTCCTTCTGGAGCGCCAACTGTGCTTTGCCCTCACCGTAGCCTCGCGCAGCGTTGTGGGTGTCTACAAGCCCGTTCTTGAAAAGCTCGGCCTGACCCACCCCCAGTACTTGGTGATGTTGGCACTGTGGGAACGCAGCCCGAGGACGTTGAAGGACATCAGCGACAGCCTGCTCCACGATCCCGCCACCCTCTCCCCTTTGCTCAAACGCCTGGAAGAAGCACAGCTCATCACCCGCGAGCGCGTGCCCGGTAATGAGCGCGCACTGGCCATCACCCTCACTGACAAGGGAGCGGCCCTCCGCGCACAGGCCACGGCTGTGCCCGGCGAAATCCGCAATCGCCTGCACCTCAGCCGCGAAGAAGTCGCCGAGCTCCACCAAGCGATGACCGGCCTGATTGCCGCCACTCAGCGCACCGCCGACGAGCCACGTAAAATGGAGGCAACCTAGGAGATCCCATGAGCATGCGAAGTGTCCGCCCGTTACTGGCAGTACTTGCTGTTGCAAGCCTCGCCGCATGCTCCGGTGCCCCCTCACCAGGTTCCTCAGGCAGCCCAACCCCGGCGCCGACGTCGGGCCCTTCAAGCAGCAGTACAGCACCCGGCAGCCCCTCCACCAGCAGCACCCCGACGGCGGGCGGCAGCCAATCGGCAACGGCCGGACGCGGCGACGCTGAACTGAGCATCACACTCCTGGAAACCCCCGAGGCCGCGCCCAAGACCTTCACCCTTGTCTGCACGGGCGGAACTCCCGCTGCGGAGAGCAACCACCCGTCGGCCGCCGAAGCATGCGCCGCGATCAAGAACAACCCCTCCATGCTCAGCCCGGCTCCGCCCCGGGCCGACCGGGCCTGCACCATGCAGTACGGCGGCCCCGCAACCGCCAAGGTGACCGGCGCGGTGGACGGCAAGGAAGTAGTCGCGGCCTTCAACCGCACCGACGGCTGCCAGATCGGTATGTGGGACGTCGCCAAGAGCGTCCTCGGATCAGATGGCGGTTTCTAGGCTGCGACACCTCCCCCAAGAGGAATGGCTTGGGCTGGAGGCTGCCCATCACACTCGGGTCGCACGCTATGCGGACCCGTACTTGGCCCGGCGTTCGGCCGGGAAGAAGCACCCCGTGGAGGACTTCCTCTTCACCTACTACACCCAGAAGCCGGGCCAGTTGCTTCGCTGGCACCCCGGGGATGCCGTAGTCCTCAGCGGTGAGCGGGCATTGGAGCGCAGCGCGTGGAAGTTCTACAGGACACCCGACGACGGCGAACTCGCCTCACTGGGGTTGCCCTCCGGTACACCGGCGGTCACCTTCGACCGGGCCGGCTTCCTGGCCGACCGCGCCGAGGCCGTCCGCTTCGCGGGCATCATCCTCTCCGGGACCGCGAAACGTCCGGCCCAGTTCGGCTGCTTCGGCCTGCACGAGTGGGCCATGGTGTACCGGCAGGAAAAGTTCGAGCTGCGCCACGAATACCTCAAGCTCAGGCTAGGCGGCGAGGGTACTGACACCGTGGTGGAAGAGAACCGGATCCGCTGCTCCCACTTCGATGCCTTCCGCTTCTACACCCCCGACGCCTTGCCCCTTAATGAGCTCACGCCAACCCGCGAAAACCAGCGGACCATGGAGCAACCGGGCTGCCTGCACGCCAACATGGACCTGTACAAGTGGGCCTACAAACTGACGCCCGCGTTGCCAAGCGGGCTGGTGATGGACTGCTTTGAGTTGTCGTGGCGGATCCGGGCCATGGACATGCAGGCTTCTCCGTACGATCTCGAAGAATGGGGCTACCCGCCCATCAGGATTGAGACACCGCAGGGCAAGGCCGAGTACGTTGAGTACCAGCGGGCTTTCGCAGCCGAATCCCAGGAGCTGCGGGCCCGCGTGCTTCAGGCAGTAAGCCCGCTCTTGGACGAGCTGAGCGGCGCGGCCGCCTGAGCACCCGACGCCACCAGCGAAAGGTCACCATGGTTTCCCCAAGCAACAGCGACACCACCGACGCAAACGCAAGCGAAAACGACGTCGACCTCACTGTCACGCTGACAGAGTCACCGGGCGCTGACAGCCGGGTGTTCCACCTCCGGTCGGCAGGGGGTGTCCTCTCCCCCGACCCGGACTCGGTCGACTCAAACCTGCCGGATGCGACGGCGGCGCTTGCCGCCGTCGAGCAGTTCGGGGAGGAGATCTTCTTCCCGCAGCCGCGGCCGGACCGGATCTGCACGCAACAGTACGGGGGCCCGCAGGTAGCCGAAGTCCGGGGATGGTTCCGTGGGCGTAAAGTCCATAGCCATTTCAGCAGGACTGATGGTTGCGAGATCGCCCGGTGGAAGACCATGGCGGCGTTGCTGGGCAATACCGGAGGCGCAACTTCCGGCTCATGACACGCAAATGGGCTGGGGACGCCCGGATTCGGGTGTCCTCAGCCCATTTGCGTGTCCCGCAGAGTTTTAGCCGGCGTTGTTGCTCTGTGTCGGCTCATCGCCGCGGATCTTGCCCCGCGGCTTCTTGTCCTTCTTGTCCTTCTTGGGGTCTTCCTCATCCGGAACCACAACAGCTCCGCCGGGGTTGACCAGGACCGTGACGAAGCTCGGCTCGCTGGTTCCTGCGAAGGTCAGGCGGCCAATGTAGGAACCCGGTTCCAGGTTCTTCCAGTTCAGCGAAATCTGGCCCGTCTTGCCGTTGGCGAGTCGGATCGGATTCGGCGTCACGGTGGCGTTGCCCTGGTTGGCCCCCAGCACTGCAGCATCAACGGTTGCCTTGGTGGGCTGGTTGTTGGGGCTGGCGTAGAGGTTGGCGTAGACAAAGTAGTCGCCCGGGGCCGGGTTGGGAACGGACAGGGTTTCGCTGGCCGATGCCGTTGCGGCCGGCAATTGCTGACCGGACGGAGTCAGGACCAGCATGTCGAAGTCGGCGGCCTCATTGGAGGAGATCACCGAGAACTTGGCCAGGGCACTGCCCTCACCAACGGTCACCTTCTTCACGAAGTTCGATGCGTTGGTTTGGCCGGCAAACGGGCCGGGAACCAGCTCGATAGCCGAAGAATCCGCCTTGGACAGGCCATCAATGGTCACGCCCACCGGCAGGTTGGTGCCGGAGGTGATGTTGATGGTGCCCGAGCCGTTGGGGCCCGTGCCGGTGAAGGCCAGGGCCTTGTCCGCGATGACGGACTGCGGACGGACGGCGATCGGCGAGGTGACGGTCTTGTTGGCACCCTGCCAGTTGAGCGAACCCATGGCGAACTTGCCCAGTTCGGCGTTCTTGTTCTCAAACTGGACCTTGAAGGTCTTCTTTTCACCGGGCGCACCGAAGGTCAGCACGGACGGTGTCACCTTGACGTTGACGCCCGGAACGTTGGCCGTGGCCCGGTAGGTGCCCGGCGTCAGCGCAGTCAGCGTACGCGTGACTTCGATCTTGCCGGCCAGGTTGCCCAGCGCGAAGGAGGGAACGTTCATGTCGCGCGCGGCCGTGGTGCCGAGCCCTTCCATGCCCAGGTCCATCCCGGTGCCCTGGATGAACTTCAGGTAGTCCTCGGTGGTGGCGTCGTAGACCAGGCCAGGGTTGAGGACCTTTGCCGGGTCAACCTGTCCGGCGCCGGTGGCGAAGACGTCCTTGTTGACGGCGCCGTTGGCCAGCTTAACCGGACCAGCGGTGGTCATCATGGCGGACTTCACCGTAGCCGGGGACCACTGCGGGTTCTTGCCGAGGATCAATGCGCCGAAACCGGCCACGTGCGGTGAAGCCATGGACGTTCCGGACAGGAAGCCGAAGTTGTCGCCGCCGGTTCCGATCGGGGATACACCCGCGAGGATGGCGACACCGGGTGCCGAAACATCCGGCTTCAGCAGGTCCGAGTCAGTGGCAAGCAGCGGCCCGCGCGAGGAGAACCCGGCGATCTGCGGCTGTGCTTCGGCCGGCAGTCCCGTGGTGTCGCGGTTCAACAGGGACACAGTGATGGCCGGGTTCGCCGTGACCTTGTCCTTGATGGTCTGCGTGGCGGGCGGGTTCACGTGCACGGTAGGAATGACGTGCTTGTCAGTATCCAGCGACGAGTCCGTCAGGTTGACGAGGATCATGCCAACGCCGCCGCCGCGCAGGACTTCAGCGCTCTTGGCGGTGCGGTCAACCACGCCACGGTCACAAACAACAACCTTGCCGGCAACCTTTGCCGGGTCCAGGGACCCGGGAGCACACAGCGCTGCGTTACCTTGGCCGCTTGCGGCGTTGGTGGACAGCACGACGCCGGCCCCGCTCACCTCGCGGTTCATGATGCTCGCTCCGCGGAACTTGCTGCCGTCGGAGAATTCAACTGTGCCCTGGAGTTCCTGGGAGAAGGATGTCGCAGCAACGGTGGTCAGCCAGGGAGCTCCGTGATTGACAGTGCTGGCGGTTGGTCCGGAGTTGCCGGCCGAGGTGGCGACGAAGATGCCGGCTGACGCTGCGGACAGGAATGCCAGCGACACCGGATCCGTGGTGGAAGTGGTGGAACCGGAGATGGAGTAGTTCAGTACGTCCACGCCGTCCAGGATGGCCTGCTCGATCGCATCCACGGAAGCGGACCCGTAGCAGCCACCGGTGGCGGGATCGGTGTCTTCCCAGCAGACTTTGTAGATGGAGAGCTTGGCGGCCGGTGCAATGCCGCTGGTGGTTCCGAAGCTCCTGCCATCCACGACGGCGTCAACGTTGCCGTTGCCTGCGGCCGTGCTGGCGGTGTGGGTGCCGTGGCTGTCCACGTCCACCGCTGAAATGACTTCTTCGGGAGCCCGGTTTTCCGGGGGAACTGTTTCCAGGAAGGCGTCTGCGAAGTAGTGGGTGCTGAGGACCTTGGAGTTGCAGGCGCTGCCGTCGTAGTCGGCGCCCGTCCCGGTGCCCGGCTGGCATTCGCCGACGAAAGTGTCGCCGTCGGCCTTGAGCATGGCGATCTTGCCGTCCGCAGTGCGGTAGGGAACGCCCACCTGGGGGTTGCCGACCAGCGGACCCACGGGCTCACCGGCGAAGAACGGGTTTGAAGGGGTGTAGCCGGTGTCGATGACGCCCACGACCGTGCCCTTGCCGGCATTCTCCTGCCCGCCATACTGGGTGGCCCAGGTGCCGTTTGGGCCGCTGAGCTTCAGGAAGTCGGTGGTGGAGTAGTCCGGAGCGTATTGCGTGTCCGGTGCGACCATCAGGACTTTGGGATCCTTGGCAAGGTTGATGGCCTGGTCCGCGGTCAGGTTGGCGCTGAAGCCGTTGACGGCGGTGGTGAACTCGCGCTTGATGGTGACGTTTTCCTGCCGGGCAACTTCCTGCTGCTTCTGCTGCAGGTGCTGCTGGTATTCCTTCACCTCGGCACTGTCGGCGTCGAGCTTTTTGCCTTCCTCCGGTTTGGTCGGCGCGAGCCCTGCCGTGCCGCCGTCGTAGGTTGCCGCAGGCTTTTCGGCAAGGACCACCATGTAGCGGCCGTCCTTGTAGGAACCGGGGTCAAGGTTCTTCTTGGCCACGCCTGCAACATTTCCGGGCGCCTCCGGGGCAGGGGCGGCCTGGGCCGGCATCGCCATGGACGAGAGCAGCAACGGCAGGCCGACGGCAAGCACTGCGGCCTTCCGGAGTCCCCCGCTTCTGACGAAGCTCTTTCCTTGTGATTTCACGAGTGGTTGCACCTTTCACTGAGGAGGCCCGGGCTCCATCGCCAAGGCCTGTCAACTTTCAGATGGTTGAACCTTTGACAGTTCTTGTCAAAGCCGCACAACCAGCCGAGTCATAGAGTATCTACTGAGAGCCGAATATGACATACAGCACATTTCAGCGAATTTGTCTTGTCACAATGGCCGCGATTCGTCATGGAAAGCAGCAACGGACCGCAGGGAACAACCCTGCGGTCCGTCGTGTGCAGCCAGCCGTAAACGACTAGCCCTTGGGTGTCACCTGGAGCCGGTCAAACGAAACCTGCACGCCATCCTTGTCCAGGACCACGACGTCGTCGCGGCCGTTCTTGACATCCGAAGGCAGGATGAACTCCACGGTGTTGTCGGTGGTGGGGAAGATCCAGCCGAGACGGTACATCGTCTTGTTGAGATAGACGTAGTACCACTGACCGTATTCAAGACCCTTGAGCTCTACCTTCTGTCCGGTCCGGTACTTGTCCGTCGTGCCCAGGTCAAAGGGCGGCGTCCGGCCGTCGAAGTCCTGGACTGTCAGCGCAGGCACGTTGCCCGGCTTGGCCGGCTGGACAGTCAGTACCAGCGGATCCGCTGCCGCAGCCGCAGCCACTTCCGTTGCACCGTTGCGGGCCGTCGCCTCGAAACCCACTGCCGCAAGGCTTCCGGCGGCCACGTCCGCAGCTGTCAGGACATGCTCCCGGGTGGACGTCACCGTGGCGCCCTCAGCAAGCGCGACTGCGGAAATACCGGCGTCGGGGGCCTCCAACCCGGTTACCGCAACGTTGCCCGCGTTGCCCACCGTGTACGTGTAGGTCACGGGATCACCGGGGCTGGCGAAACGATCTCCGTCAGCGTCCCGCCATTCAGCGGAAACCGTTGCCGCAAGCTTCGGTTCGCGCACTTTGAGGTCCACCTCGCCGCCGTTCACCGTAATGGTCTTGGTGCTTTGGCCGGCAGCGCTGACCTCCCAAGTGGTGTCCGGGACGAAGAAGCCCTGCTCGGCTTCGGCGGCAGTCACCGTGTGCCGCGGGGTGGTGCACTCGTAACTCTGCCCCGCCGGCAACACGCTGTAACGGCAGTTCCCCGGACCCTCGGGAAGGAACGGGCTGAAGTTGCCGGCGGTGGGGACTGTTTTCTCCACCAAAGGGCTCGTGTTCTTCACCGTGAACGTGTACGGGACCAGCTCACCTGCGGCGTAGGGCCGGGTTGCGAGGTCACGTCCGACGTCGGCACGCGCCCCGCTGATGTCGGCCGTCAGCAGACCGTCGCGCAACGCGACCGCAGCACCAGTGAACTGCACCGTTTTGCTGAGCGACGGCGTCGCGCTGGCTGTGACGCTGAAGCTCGCGTCGGGCACGAAGTAGCCACGCTGGACGTCCGTAGCCGTGATCACATGCTTGGCAGTGGTGCAGTTGTACGCGGCACCTGCGGCCAGGTTGTTGAACCGGCAGTTGGGAGCCGAGGGCGGCAGGAAGCCGGAGTCGAAGGTTCCCGAGACCGGTACGGAGTTGGCCGTGACGTTGGCCGTGCTCTTGACATTGAACGAGTAGCTGAGGACTTCGCCCACCTGGTAGGGGCTGGCCACGACATCGCGTGCGGGTGCAGAACCGGTGATGGTGAGGCCAACCTGAGGCGCCACCGGCACGGTGGCGGTGAAGGTGAACTGCGAAACCCGGCCATCCGCCGTCGTGAAGGCCGCGTTGAGGTTCTGCGGCCCGCTGGCGTTTGCCGGTGCGGTGAGGGCCACGTTGACGCTCACTGAAGCGCCGGGGGCGACGTCCGGAACCGGCACCGTGCTGGCTGACCATCCGGTGGGGGTGTAGACAGTTGCGTTGGCGCCAGTGAGCGTGGTGGCTTCCTGGTTTGTCACGGTTACCGGCACTTGCTGGGTAGCTCCGGGCGCGGTGGTGACGGCCGGCACGGACAACGGTGCGCAAACGTAGTTCAGCCAGGCGTCGTCGAACTTGGCGAACGGCATGTTGTCCGTGTAGTTGCCCTCGTAGAGCACGCCGAACTTGCCATCCTCCAGCCGGGTCACAGTGGAGTACGCGGAGAAACCGGAGCGGATGGTGCGGACGCCCGGCCACGTAGCGCCGTCGTCGCAGGAGACACGGGCGGAGACATTTTCGCGGCCGGTCTTGGAGTTGGCGTTGGTGAAGATGAGCTTCCTGGCATCGGCCGAGCCCTGCGCGGCGTTCGGGAACATGCGCGCGATGGCTCCGTTGTTGGCGGGATCCGGAAGCTCCGTGTCCTGCGTGACCGGACCATAAGTGGCGCCACCGTCAGTGGAAACGGCCACCTTGCGGTAGCCCTGGTTGGCGTTGTCCCGGGAGTTCAGGAGGACACGGCCGTCGGAGAGTTCAACGGTCTTGTTTTCGTCCATCCGGTCACCGACGTTGGCACCCTTGTGCCAGGTGGCGCCGTGATCGTCCGAATAGACGCTGTAGGCCTGGATCTTGTTGGTGCCGTCGGCCTGGCGCACATCGCCGGCGTACTGCTGGATGAGCCGGCCCTTGTACTGGCCGTACTTGAGCTGGATGCCTTCGCCGGAGGAGGCAAAGTTCGAGCGGACGTCCCCGGCCGCCGGGCTGGTCTTGCTGGTCCCGGGCTTGGTCACGTTGGTGATGAGCCGGGGCTGGCTCCAGGTGATTCCGCCGTCGGAGGACTCGATGACTGCCGAGGAGATCACTGCCCTGTCGGCGTCGTCGTTGCCGAACTGGCTGCCGCCGAAGCCTTGGTCTTTTGAGTAGACGAAGAAAGCGAAGACCTTGCCTGCTTCCGCGTCGTAGATGTAGGAGGGGTCGCTGTAACCGTATTTGGGTCCGCTGGCGTCAGCCACGTGACCCGCAGCGATGACCTGCACCGGCCCCCAGGTCTGGCCGCCATCAGTGCTGCGGCGCTGGACTATCGAGTTGGGGTTGGGCGCGTCGGCCGCTGAGCCGGGACGTCCGTCCCAGGCTGCCAACACCACATTGTTGCCCAGGTAGGTCAGGGCGGGGATCCGGTAGAAGAAGTTGGCAGCCGTGCGGTCAGCGGCGATGTTGGCCTCGGTGAAGGTGCCGGGGGATGCAGAGGGGTTGCTGGGCGGGATGGGGGCGGCGGTGGCCGGAAGGCCGAGCCCGGCCAGCAGGCCCAGGCTCAGGGTGCCGGCAGCCGCGACGCGGGCGAGCGATGGTGCAGGGGGTATGGATTTCAAATCCAGTGTCCTTTCGAATCGGCTCCGGGTTGGCACTTCACGCGTGGTTGGTTCAGGGATTGGCGTGTAGTGCTACCTCGTGATGGGCGTTCGTGTTACGTGCTACGTCGAACGTCCTACAACCATAGAGTGCTGGCCGTCACATTGCCAGAGATGGAGCAGGAGCAGATGCGCGGCGGGATAAAGCGGTAGCCTCGAGTGCAAACTGCCCGACGCCCGTAAACCTTGGAGTTGCCGTGAAAATCCTCGTCCCGGACACCATCGAACTGGACCTTTCCGATCCCGCAACCTCCGGGGACGAGATCGTGGTCTACGCAGTGGACAAGCCCATCCCCGGCGAGCACCGCGACGCAGAGGTTCTGGTGGCATGGCGGAACACCTCGGAGAACCTCGCCGATGCCGCCAAGGAAATGACCTCGCTCAAGCTGGTCCAGACACTCGCAGCCGGACCCGACTCCGTACTCGCCGCTGAATTCGGGGACACCACAGCCATCACGTCCGGACGCTCACTCCACGACGGCCCGGTCGCTGAACACGCGCTGGCGCTGGTCCTGGCTGCCGTGCGGCGCCTGGATGTCCTCCTGGAATCGCAAAAAGCCGCTACCTGGAACCAGCCGTACAACGCCGAGCAGTCCAACCCCGGCACCGAACAGCTCTACACGCTCGACGGCGCCAAGGTCACCATTTGGGGGTTCGGTTCCATCGCCGGGCGGCTGGCTCCCCTGCTGGCCGCGCTGGGCGCGGAGGTCACCGGCGTCGCAAGTTCCGCCGGCGAGCGCTATGGCTTCCCGGTGGTGGCCGCGGATGGGTTCCCGGAGGTCCTGGGCACCACGGACGTGCTGATTTCAATATTGCCCGCGACCCCGGAAACCGCCGACGCCCTCAATGACGAGGTCCTGCGTCATCTGCCGGCGACCGCCGTGTTCGTCAACGTGGGCCGCGGCGCGACGGTGGATGAGGACGCGCTGCTGGCAGCGCTGAAGGGGGGCCGCCTGCGTGCAGCAGCACTGGATGTGACCAAGGTGGAACCACTGCCGGCCTATTCGGAATTGTGGTCGGCTCCCAACCTGATCCTCACGCCCCACGTCGCGGGCAACCGCCCCAAGGGTTCGGCGAAGCTGGTCCTGGCCAACATTTCCGCCCTCAAGGAAGGCAAGCCGCTCACCAATCAAGTGGCGGGCTGAACGAATCTCCACTTACTTGCGAAATTCCTTGCGCGGAAATAGTAAGCATGCTTATGTTAGGTGGGTCCGGGGTGGCCAGCAGAGGGTTCCCATCCCACGCATAGCATGAGGCAACGTGAGGAAACGCATGTACCTGCACACCCAACTTCTCATCAATGAAATTGCTGCCGACGAGCCTGATCCCGCTGCAGCCAACGCCCTCCAGGAAGGCCTGGGCGGACAGTTCGGCGAAATGCGGACCATGATGCAGTACCTCTTCCAAAGCATGAACTTCCGCGGCGATCCAGCCTCCAAGCCCTACAAGGACCTCCTCCAGGGCATCGGTACCGAAGAGATCAGCCACGTGGAACTCATCGGAACCACCATTTCCCAACTCCTTGATGGGTCACCCCGCTACCAGGGCAAGAAGTCGGATCCGGTGGACGAGCCAGGCGCCGGCGGTGCCACTCCCCTGAAGATCGCCCTGGACACCAGCAATATCCACCACTACGTGGTGGGCGCCCAGGGTGCGTTGCCCGTGGATGCGGCAGGCAACCCTTGGAGCGGTTCCTACGTCTACAACAGCGGGAACCTCGTCCTGGACCTGCTCTACAACCTGATGCTCGAATCCACGGGGCGGCTCCAGAAATGCCGCATCTACGAGATGACGGAAAACAAGACGGCACGCTCCACCATCGCCTACCTGATTGTCCGCGACCAGGCCCACGAGAATGCTTACGCAAAGGCCCTGGAAAGCCTGGGCGTGAACTGGGGCAAGGTCCTCCCGATCCCCAAGACCAACGCCGAGCAGTTCCCGGAAGTGAAGAAGCTCCTGGACCTGGGACTCCAGAGCGTTCAGTACACCTTCAGCGCTGACAACCTCAGCGAAGCAGGCAAGCTCTACCGTGGGGCGTCACCGTCCAACGACGGCACCGAACTGAGCACCGAGCAGATGCCGGACGGTTTCCCCATGACCATGTCGGCGGAACGCAAGGAAGAGTTTGCGCCCGGACTCGATCCTGAACTCCTGGCCTTGATCCAGGCAACGGCCGAGCAGGAGATGAAGGACGCCGACAGCCCCAAGGAAGCCGCGGCAACCCCGGCCAAATCCAAGACGGCCAAGAAGTAGCCTGACAGCAAGAAAGTGGGCCCAACCTCGCAGGAGGTGGGCCCACTTTTCGCTTAGTCAGCAATCAGGCGTGCTCGTAGGTAAGGCAATCGGCGGCTTCGCGGCCGGGTCCGACCTTGACGTCGTGGGCCTCGCACATGAGGTTGTTGTTGTGGACGCACTCGGACCGCTGGCAGGCGCCGACGTGGGCCAGGACCTTGGGCAGGCCGCCCATGGCATTGGTGTCAATGAAAGTTGCGCAGGAAGCGTGGTCCTGGGTTCCGCCGATGGTGATTCCAAAAGCGGTGCAGCCATCGTGGTTGAATCCGCAGCTGCCAACGCTACAGGCGGATACTTCTGCAATGTGATCGGTCATTGGTCCTCCTGGTTATCTTTGTTTTACCAGGGGGGTGAACCCCCGCGTGTATCTCCAAAGTACGCCGGAATCACGCCGTTTAACCCCTTTGAATAGCGCATTTGTACGTGCGCTATTCAGGTTCCCTACCGGGGTCCGCGCAGGGCGTCGCTGATTTTCGCCCGGGTCTCCGCGTCCAAGGGAGCTGTCACCCTGTGGTCGCGGGCAGCTTTGTCAGCCCTGATCTTTTGGATGACCATGCGGCCCAAACCTGCAAAAACGGCTGCGGCCACAACACCCAGCACCATCGATTTCGGTTTTTCAGCCATGCGGCAATCCTAGTGACGCCGGGCCGCGGCGGCCAGCGCCGACAGGCGCTCGTACCTGCCGCCGTCGGACGTTCCCTTGGCACGATTTCCGCCGTGACGGCGGGGTGTCCTCGCAGAATCGGGCTGAATAGGGTATGTGCGCCGCTCCCGGTAGAATGGTTGTGCAAGCTCGCGGAGCGCCCCCATGCCGTTCAAACAATGCAGTTCACAACCGTGTTTAACCCTGTGTCCATAACGCTGTTTGAATGCGGCTGAACGGCGTGAGACGGCATCTCCGCGGCAGCCTTATTTAAGGTTCACCCAACTCACGCACAGGAGTTACCGGATGCCCCGGATCGTCGTTGACGTCATGCCCAAGCCCGAGATTCTGGACCCCCAGGGGAAGGCCATCGTGGGTGCACTGCCCCGCCTCGGCTTCAACAGCTTCAGCGCAGTCCGCCAGGGCAAGCGCTTTGAACTGACTGTCGACGGCGAGGTGACCGACGCTATCCTGGCCCAGGCCCGCGAAGCTGCCGAGACCCTCCTGTCCAACCCGGTGATCGAGGATGTCGTCAACGTCGAGGTCGTCGAGGCCTGATATGACTTCACTCCCCCTGATCGGCGAGGCTATCGCCGCCGACGCTTATGGTGCTCGTGGCCTCGCTGGTGCCAAGATCGGCGTCGTCACCTTCCCCGGCACCCTTGACGACCGCGACGCCGCCCGTGCAGTGCGTCTCGCAGGTGGCACAGCGGTGCCGCTCTGGCATGCCGACTCCGAACTCGGCGATGTTGACGCAGTCATCATCCCCGGCGGATTCTCCTACGGCGACTACCTCCGTGCAGGCGCCATCTCGCGTTTCGCACCGCTGATGTCCAAGATCATCGATGCTGCGAACTCCGACGCCAAGCTCCCGGTCCTGGGTATCTGCAACGGCTTCCAGATCCTCACCGAGTCACACCTGCTGCCCGGTTCCATGATCAAGAACGACCACCTGAAGTTCATCTGCCGCGACCAGACGCTGCGCGTGGAAAACGCCAACACAGCCTGGACCGTGGACTACACCGATGGCCAGGAAATCATCGTGCCGTTGAAGAACCAGGACGGACAGTACATCGCCGACGAGAAGACCCTGGACGCCCTTGAGGCTGAGGGCCGCGTGGTGTTCCGCTACGTGGGCTTCAACCCGAACGGCTCCCGCCGCGACATCGCCGGTATCTCCAACGCAGCCGGCAACGTGGTGGGCCTCATGCCCCACCCAGAGCACGCAGTGGAGGCCGGCTTCGGCCCCGAGTCGCTGAACGGCGAACCCCGCGACACCGACGGCCTGGGCTTCTTCACCTCCGTACTGACCAAGATTGTGGGAGGCGACAAGTGACCACGGAAACCACCAAGAAGTTCAACATCGACACCGTTGAGCACGCTGCCAAGACCCCGGACACGGAACTCCCGTGGGCCGAGCTGGGCCTGAAGCAGAACGAATTCGACGAGATCGTCAAGGTCCTTGGCCGGCGCCCCACCGGTGCCGAGCTGGCCATGTACTCGGTCATGTGGAGCGAGCACTGCTCCTACAAGTCCTCCAAGAACCACCTCCGCCAGTTCGGCGAGAAGGTCACCGAGGAAATGAAGAAGGACATGCTGGTGGGCATCGGCGAGAACGCCGGCGTCACCAACCTGGGCGACGGCTGGGCCGTAACGTTCAAGATCGAGTCCCACAACTCGCCGTCGTTCGTTGAGCCGTACCAGGGTGCCGCTACCGGCATCGGCGGCATCGTCCGCGACATCATTTCCATGGGCGCCCGCCCGGTAGCCGTGATGGACCCGTTGCGCTTCGGCGCCATCGACCACCCGGACACCGCACGCGTCATGCATGGTGCCGTTGCCGGCATCGGCGGCTACGGCAACTGCCTTGGCCTGCCGAACATCGGTGGCGAAATGGTCTTCGACTCCGTCTACCAGGGCAACCCGCTGGTGAACGCGCTGGCCGTGGGCGTAATGCGCCACGAGGATATCCGCTTGGCCAACGCCTCCGGCAAGGGCAACAAGGTTGTCCTCTTCGGTGCCCGCACCGGCGGCGACGGCATTGGCGGCGCCTCGGTGCTGGCCTCGGAGTCCTTCGATGACACCAAGCCCTCCAAGCGCCCGGCCGTCCAGGTAGGCGACCCGTTCGCTGAGAAGGTCCTCATCGAGTGCTGCCTTGAGCTCTTCAAGGGCTCCCTGGTTGAAGGTATCCAGGACCTCGGCGCTGCAGGCATTTCCTGCGCCACGTCCGAGCTCGCCTCCAACGGCGACGGCGGCATGGAGGTCGAGCTGACCTCGGTCCTGCTGCGGGACCCCACGCTGACCCCGGGCGAGATCCTCATGTCCGAGTCGCAGGAACGCATGATGGCCGTCGTTACCCCGGAGAACATCGAAGCCTTCGAAGCCGTGATGGACAAGTGGGCCGTGGAGTACTCCTGGTTGGGTGAAGTCACCGACACCGGCCGCCTCATCATCACCTGGGAAGGCGAAGTAATTGTCGACGTCGATCCCCGCACCGTCGCGCACGACGGCCCGGTCTACGACCGTCCGTTCGCCCGTCCGGAGTGGCAGGATTCCGTCCAGGCAAACTCCTTCACCGGTTCCGTTGAGGACGCCGGCCGCCCGTCGGCTCCCACCGAGCTGGCTGCGGCTGTCACCGAACTGGTGGCCTCGCCCAACATGTGCAGCAAGTCCTGGATCACCAAGCAGTACGACCGCTACGTTGGCGGCAACACCGCCATGGCGTTCCCGGATGACGCCGGCGTAGTCCGTGTTGACGAGGAAACGGGCCTGGGCGTTGCCCTGGCCACCGACGCCAACGGCCGCTACACCTACCTTGAGCCGTACCAAGGCGCACAGCTCGCACTGGCTGAGGCCTACCGCAATGTCGCTACCTCCGGCGCCGTTCCGATGGCCGTCAGCGACTGCCTGAACTTCGGTTCCCCCGAGGACCCGGATGTCATGTGGCAGCTCGCCGAGGCCATCCGTGGCCTCTCGGACGCCTGCATGGAACTTGGCATCCCCGTAACCGGCGGCAACGTCTCGCTGTACAACCAGACCGGCACCACGCCGATCCACCCCTCCCCCGTTGTGGCGGTCCTGGGCAAGCTTGACGACGTCGCCCGCCGTACGCCGTCGGGCTGGCGTGAAGATGGCCAGGCCATCTACCTGCTGGGTACCACCGCAGCTGAGCTGGATGGTTCCGAATGGTCCAACCTGCGCGGACACCTCGGTGGCCTGCCGCCGAAGGTTGACCTCGCAGCTGAGCGTGCACTGGGTGAAATCCTGATCAACGCTTCACGCGACGGCATGGTTGACGCGGCACACGACCTCTCCGAAGGTGGCCTCGCGGCTGCTTTGGTGGAGTCCTCGCTGCGCTACGGCGTCGGCGCCCGCATCGCCCTTGAGGAACTCATGGAGCGCGACGGCGTGGACCTGTTCACGGCCCTCTTCTCCGAGTCCCAGGCCCGGGCCATCGTGTCCGTGCCGCGCTCCGAGGAAGTCCGCTTCAAGGACATGTGCACCGCCCGTGGCTTCGCCCACCTCCGGATCGGCGTCGTTGACGCTGCCGGTGGAAAGCTGGAGATCAACGGCGTGGATGAGCTCTCGGTGGACGCCCTGCGCGAAGCCCACGAAGGAACCCTGCCGAAGTACTTCGGCTGATCCTCTCCGCCTGAAGTGACGCGAGGTCACTTATGGCCCGTAAATCCCTCCGGGATGGGCCATAAGTGACCTCGCGTTTCCTTTAGCCGGGCAAGGAAGTCTGCTTCGGGCAACGGCCTGCCGAAGAAATACCCCTGTCCGCTCGTACAGCCGATACTCCGCAGCAACTCCGCTTCCCGCGCTGTCTCAATGCCTTCCCAGACCCCTTCCAGCCCGCACGAGCGGATGACTTGCTGGATTGCCGCCAGGAACTCCAGCTGGGAAGGGTCCTTCTCCAGGTCCTTCACGAACTGCCGGTCGACCTTCACCCGATCCACGGGGAGTTTGCGCAGGTAGCCCATCGAGGAATAACCGGCGCCGAAATCGTCTATCTCCAGGCCTACACCCAGCCTGTGCAAGCTCATCAGGGTGTAACGGTCCAGCTCGTTGTTCTGGATGATGGCGCTCTCGGTAAGTTCCAGGACCAGCGAATCCGGGGACAATCCTTCCTTTTGGAGAACGTCGCGGACGTCGTCCACGAATTCCAGGCTTTGAAGGTCGGCGGCAGAGACATTGATGCGCATGGAGAAGGCGGGATCCGACGTCGCCGGGTTATCCCGCCATTGCCTCAGCTGGCGCATCGCTGTGCGGAGGACCCACCTGCCCAGTTCCGCAATCAACCCGGTGGCCTCTGCCACGGGAATGAACTGGTCCGGCATGATGAGCCCGTGTATCGGATGGTTCCAGCGGACCAGGGCCTCGCAACCCTCAATGGTTCCCGTGGCAAGGTCAACGATTGGTTGGTAATAGAGGACCAGCTGCTCAGAGCGGATCCCCTCCCTCAGGTCGCCCACGATCTGCCGCTGGAGTTGCCGGGAGTGCACGGTCACGGGATCGAAGAGCTTGAGCTTGTTCCGGCCCTCGCTCTTGGATTCCTCCAGGGCGAAATCGGCTTCCTGGAGGAGGTCCTCCAGGGTGTGGTGCGGCTCGGCGATCCGCAGGCCCATGCTGGCAGCACACTGGACACTGTTGTTGCCGAGGTCGATGCCGGGTTCCAGCGCGGCCAGGATGCGGTTCCCGACGGCGGCAGCCCGGTTCTTGGGGGTGCCGGGCATCAACACAGCGAATTCGTCGCCACCCAGGCGGGTGACGACGTCGTTCTCCCGGACTGCCGAGCGGATGCGCATGGCAACGGTGACCAGAACCTGGTCCGCTGCCGCATGGCCCGCAGAGTTCTTCAACGTCTTGAATCCGTCCAGGTTCAACAGGAGCAGCGCGGGCGGGGCGATGCTGTTGGCCATGGCAGCCGTGGCTTCCTTGAAGGCATCGGCCAGGGCCAGCCGGTTGCCGACGCCTGTCAGGGGGTCGGTGAGGGCCTCATAGCGTCGTTCATTCCGGACCTCATGGAGTTCTTGCATGAGTGCCCGGACCTGCCGTTCCAGGCTTTGTATTCGGGGGTCGTCATCATCAGTGGACACCAGCCGGCGAGGCTTGGTACTGGTCACGATTCGTCCAGGCTGCGCAGCGTCATATCGGCTACGGCCTGGGGCTTGGGAACCGGGTTGCGGTGCTCGTCCAGGAACAAGCGATAGGAAGCGATATCCAGCCGGCCGTCGGGCTTTGCCTTGTTGCCCATGCGGTAGACGTTTGTGATCCATGACCCGCCCAGGATGGCCTCGATCCAGGCATCGCATTCAGCGAGCGGGAGATGGACGCGCGTGCCGGTGTTCCGCCGGTGGCCGGCGATGGATACTGTGATGCAACTTCCCAGGAGACCCTTGTCCGCAGTGAACCAGGCAAGGCCTTCAACATCGGCCACGATGGTCAGGTTGGCGTTTCCGTCCTCAACGGACTGGACAGGACCCATCCGCACCGAGCGCCGGTCCGCGTTCAAGGATGTGGCTGTTCCGGCTTTGTAGGGAGCACTGGTGATGTCTTTCCTGAAGACGGACAACTCCTGGTTGTGCTGGATCTGGATCCTGGTGGTCAGTTCATTGAGCGTCATGATCGTGCCTCATCCGCAATAGTGGCCGCCTCGAGGCGGTCGGCTCCTACAATCCGGTTTCTTCCTTGTGCCTTGGCACTGTAAAGCGCTGCGTCAGCTACCTCGATCATGAAGTTCAGATCGGCTCCGGCAGAGATGCTGGACGTAACTCCATAGCTGATGGTGGGGAACGGGATACCTTCCGGTGTGCGCATGCCTGCGGTCCGGCGGCTGATTTCGACGGCGATGCTCTCAGCCCGCTCCTGTGTGGCCCCGGGCAGGAAAAGGATGAACTCCTCCCCGCCGTAGCGTCCAATGAGGTCCGTGGACCTCACGGACGCGGCGCAGGCCGCAGCGAAGGCCTTCAAGGCCTCATCCCCGGCGCCATGACCGTATTCGTCGTTGACTGCCTTGAAGTGATCCAGGTCTGCCAGGACCACGGCAGCGCCGGATCCTGTGGAGTACAAACGGTGGAGCTCGGTGGTGGCCAGTTCGAGGAACGTTCCACGGTTGAGCAGGCCGGTCAGGTGGTCGCGGGCCGCCCGCTCCTTCAAACCCTTGATGAGTTGGTCGCTGGTGAGGGCCGTCATGCTGAAGGACACCGTCACCAGCAGCACCAGCGAAACCAGGCCCGACGGTCCGGGACCGAAGTACATACGGAAGGCCTCACTTGCCGGCCCTTCCAGTGCATAGACCGTAAAGCGGCCCAGGTAGTACGTGGCCAGGAGACCTGCTGCCAGCGACAACGCCTTGTGGACCTGGGAATGGGAAGCTTTGATCAGCCAAAGATCCCGGGCGGCCAAGGCAATCCCGGTGGCCATCATGGCCAGATAGACGAAGCCCCCGGACCAGACATTGGTGGCGGGGCTTTCGAGGACAGAAGCAACAGCAGTGACCACAGGACCTGCGGCAAGTTGCCAGCGTGCGGTCTTGAGGTCCAGCAAGGAGCGGGCTCCGGCCCACACGCTGAATGCTCCAGCCACCACCAGGACGTTTCCCACCGGATTGGCCCATTGCTGATGCGGGGATCCGTTGAGCAGGAAGGCTGTGTTACCGGCCATGAATTGCAGCAAGGCCAGGCTCCACCAACCGGCATACGGCGAACGGGTGCGGTGGAAGGAGGTACAGAACAACACCAAGAGGGTTACTGTGACGACGCCCAGGGCGACTCTTACAGAGAACGGATCGAGCACCGTGTCCAACCCCCTCAGCTGGTCATCCTGCGGCTTTGGATTCAGTGTGGCGGTGCTTACTCAACCTCTCTGCGGCATTTGCTCAAGATTGGCTCAAGATCAGGTGCGGTACGTCACCCGACCCAGTGGCCGTCGTCGTGGTATTCCGCCTCCAGCCCGTGCGGGGTCTTCTCCCATTTATGGGGGCTGGTCAGCATCTGCCAGGCTGCGCGCCACGCCGCCACGGAATGCAGGACCCAGTAGAACGGGTTCAGCAAGGCAAAAATCGCGATCCTCCAACCATGCCTGCGGAAGGTGGCGACACCGGAGACGATGATCATCATGGCATTGCCGAACAGCATGGACACCACCCCTCCGGCCAGCAACCACCCGGGAAGGACCAGGCCTACGATGTCGTAACCGATGTAGGTCACCACGGTGAATCCAACCACCAGCGGATAGGCCAGGAACGCCAGCGGCGTGCCGAGGATCAGGCCAAGGAAGCCTACGGTTCCGGCTACCCCCGTGCTCTTGATGTACCTCAGGGAGTTCCGGGTATTCACCGCCGAGGTAATCATGTACCCCTTGATCCAGCGGGTGCGTTGCTTGATCCAGGCAGGCACCTGTGAACAGGCCTCCTCCCACGTTGTGGAGTCGATGACACCCACCCGGTAACCGTCCACGGCTGCCCGAAGTCCCAGGTCCGCGTCCTCTGTCACGTTCCACGGGTCCCACGCGCCAACTTCCTTGAGCAGCGCGGTGACGAAGTGGTTGGACGTGCCGCCCAGCGGCAACGGGATCCCGGAGTTGTCCAGGCCCGGGAGCATGGAATCGAACCAGTGCGTGTACTCGATGGTGAACAGGCGCGTGAGCACGTTCTGGTCGGCGTTGAAGTAATTCAGCGCGGCCTGGACACAGATGAGCGGTTTGCGGCCGGGGTTCAGGTGCTTCCGCTCGAACTCATCCCGTTTGAAGGCTGCAATGGAAGCCCTCAGCTGTCCCGGATCAGGGCGGTCCTCGGCGTCGTAAATGACCACGTATTCGCCCCGCGCAAACGTCAGTCCGTAATTGCACGCCCTTGGCTTGGTTTGGGGCTCGCCCCGCGGAACGATGAGGATACGGACGTACTCCGGCGGCCTGGAGGCCTTGGCCGCGGCGATGGTCTCGGCGTCGTCTTCCTCCAGGAGGACCAGCACATCCAGCTTGGACCGGGGGTAATCCAGCTGCCCCAGGTTCGTCAGCAGTTTGTCGATGATGTTGGCCTCGCGGAACACCGGTACAAGGATCGTGTAGACGGGTAGCTCGGAATCCGGAATCCGCTCATCGGCCACCGGCGGAAGGCCGCGTCGTGCACGTTCCTTGTTCCGTGCCCGGACCACTGCCGCCTCGTGGAGCTTGTCGAAAGGCCGACGGAGACTGGCCAACGTCTTGAATCCGATGCTGATCAGGAAGACGATGTTCGCCGCAGCCAGCAGCACGATGACCGCCGTCAGCGGCGAGATCACGAACGCCACCATGATTGCCGCTACAAGGACCACAGGAAGGTACCGTTGCCACGGCGTCAGCGCGATGCGTGCGGAGTCACCCGGCCGTTCCTCGGCCAGGCGTTCAGCGGATTCGTAGAGCAGGTGGCGCCTGAAGGAGCGTTGGATGGATTGGTTGATGTCCCAGTCCGTCGTAGTGCGGAAGACGACGTCGGTGGCCCCGAACTTCGCTGCTGCTTCCTCGGCGATTGCCGCGGACGGAACAACCGCCGTCGCCACGGTCAGCACTCCGTCCTCGCTGCGCCACGGCAACCATTGAGGTTCCGCAAGCTCGCTGAAAATGAGCTGCTCCATGAGTTCGTCCGCTGGTGGCTCGGCCACCAGATCCACCAGCGGGGCGTCCCACTGCCGGGCCAGCACTTCATAGATCCGACGCCGGTCCAGCCCGGCTTCCAGGATCAAGTGCCGTCCCAGCAAACCGCCTTCGATCGCGGCCCGATCCAGTGCACGCTGCAGTTGTTCAGGGGTCACAAGGCCTGCAGCGAGCAGTGTCTGGCCGATCGACTGCCGGTTGAACTGTCCTTTGACGAGGGAAGCAGGGGTCATGAATCCGAGGACCTTTCATAGATCCGGTGCGTGGGCGTGGAAAAGGCGACGGAGTAGCGCACGCCGAAGGAAGGGTTCTTGATGATCGCCTGGTAAACGAGGTCGGTGGGGCCCGAATCCCGCGCTCCTGTACCTGCTTCGACGTTAACGAACACCCATTTGGCATACTTGGCCGGATCATCCAGCGCAGGAGCGAAGTAATCGCCGGAGGCCCTGTTGTAGATTTCCTTGAGCGGGATGCCCATCACTGGAAGCACTGCGTTTCCGCGTGCGCTTTCGTCCATCAGGATCCCGCCGGATTCGTAGTGCTGGTTCAGCCAACGGGCGGCGGCGGTGGAGTTGGTGGTGGATTCAGCTGACATCCTGCCTTCCGCCAGGACGGCCAACCTCCCGGTGGGGTCCTCGTTCCACCACACGTTCTGCACCACCAATGCACCCAGCAAAGCACAGATCAGCCAGGGCCGGAGCCGCGCCGGCCGGGTCAGTTCCTGCACGAAGACGGCCACCAAAACCGCTACCAACGGCAACGCCGTCAGGGCGAAGCGGTTGTTCCACCAGGTGGTGGGAAGCGAGTGGTCATTGTTGATGGCCGTTTGGCCCAGGAAGAGGCTCAACAGCGCAAAGGCATAGGCGCTGCCGGTCACCGCCACCAGGAGGGTGCTGTTCGCGAAGCCCCTCCTGAAGACCAGCACGACGGCGCCGCACGCCGCCAGGGCGAGGACCACCACCCCCGCGGTTTCCAGCAACGACCAGTGGAAAGTAGTCAGCGTCAGTCCGAGGTTGCCCTTGGTAGGCAACAGGCCGCCGTCGGTGATGTTTTTCTGCTGCGCGTAAGCGGAATACTGCCCGAACATGAACTCAAGCGGGTTGCCGTAGATGGCCCAGTTGTACGAAAGCCACCACAGCACCGCCGCAGCAGGGATCATCACGTAGCCGCCGGCCATGGTGAGGGCTTCGCGCCATTGGCCTGTGCGGCGCTTGGAGACGATCAGCACGAACAGCGTCCCGGTCATCACCAGCGCCCACCCCTCATAGCGGGAGAGGACGGCTGCGGCCGAGGGAATGCCTGCAAAGACTGCCAGTTCACCGGCGCTCATCCGACGCCGGCTGGTGGACCAATGTGCCAGCCCTGCCATGCCGCCCACGATGCACATGATCAGCACGGGCTCGGTCAAAGCAGTGGTGTAAACGTAGAGGACCGCCGGGTTCGCCAGGACCACCAGTGTGGTCGCCAGGCGGCCCGCCCGGCCCAAACCGAGGCGCGCTGCGATCAGGTACAGGCCCGTGGCGGTAGCGGACAAGGCGAGGATCCCCAATAGTCCCGCAGCCCAGCCCGTGCTGAACAGCCACATGTTCACCACGAACGGCGCCAGCAGAAGGTGGGGCATGGGCAGCCACACCGTGCCGAGCTGTTCAAAGCCGGGCGCCTTGCTGTCGAAGATGCGCCGGGCGATGGTCAGGTGGCTTTGGGCGTCGGAGTAGTCCAGGTTGGTGCCGTGGCCGATGGTGTACAGGCAAGCAACGTAGCCCACCACTGCGGCCAACAAGGCCACAATCCTGGTGCCCGGGACCTTGCGTCCGTCCACCGGGGCGCCGAGCCGTTCCCAACCCCGGATCATCAGCGATGACAGGGACCGCAGCACCGGCTGCCGGTGGGCAGCGCGGCGCCGCGTGGCAACGCTAGTTGCCATGGCCCGGTTCGGTCGCCTTCTGTTCAGCGTCCACGTAAGCCTGAGCTTCCTTGGCCCGGCGCCGCATCAGGATGGTGCGGGCGGCGAACGCGAGGCCCAGCACCAGCACTGCACCGCCGATCCACCAGGCGTAGGGACGGTAGTCGTCGGTGACGGCCTTCTGCGGAACCACCACGTTGCTTTCCAGCAAGACCGGCGTACCCGAGGGCTGGGTGACCAGGAGGTTCCGGGACAATGATGCCCAACCGCCGTCAACACCACTGATGTGCGAGGTCAGGGAAGCCTGCAACGCAGCCGCGGAAGCGTCGCCGTCCGGTGCCCACGCCCCGAGGAGCAAAAGATCACGGCCGCCTTGTTCGAACGCCTCCAGGACACCGAACGGTGCCGACGTGCCCACCCCGTATTCGACGTCCTTCGGCGAGATGGTGCGGAACTCGGCCAAACGCAGGGGTGCCGAGAGCTTGTCGGCAACATCGCCGGTGGCGCCCACCACCAGTCCGGACTCGCTGGAGCCGGCCAAGGTATCCAGGCCCACCACCCGGGTGTCCAGCAAGGTGGCGCTCTGCCGCTGCAGGGAAGCTACCAGGGTGGCCGCGTTCACGGTGTTTGCCTGCGCGTTGCCGTCGCCGAACGCTACGGGAACACTCTGTCCCAGGGCCTGGGGGAACCGTGCAAAACCGGCCTTCATGGAACCGCCCCGGGCGGCAGTCAGCGTGCTGCCTGCCGTGTCCACGGTGACCTCCATGGGCATCACACCTGCGGGGCCGGTGCAATCACCGCCCGCGGGAAGGGCCGCGAGCCGGATCCGGAGGCCGTTGTTCGCCTGAAGCTGCCCGGCTGGTACTTCGGCGTCCACCGAAAAGCTGTCACCGCCGTCGAGGTTCCTGGAGCTAAGCAGGTAATCGTTCCAGAAGACGGAAAGCTGAGCCTGGGCGTTGGCCGGCACGGCCGTGTGCGTGCCCTTGAGCTGGACCTTCACTGATTGGACGGGACCGCCGAACTGGGACTGGGTGACTCCCACGTACGATTCCGGCGTGCCGTATCCGGAGAGTTTCAGGGTGCTGCTGCCCAGGTCCTTGAGGCTTTGCGTCAGGCCGGGCGACGCAGGCAATGCGGACGTCAACCCGGTGACGGACGATGTCACGGCGAGCGCTGTATTGTCGCTGGCCAGTGCGCGCGCGGCGGTACGGAGCTGTTCGTCATGGCCGCTGAGGATGAGCTGCGGGAGGCCGGATGTGGTGGAGAGTTTGGTGCTGGTTTCGCCTTGGTCACCCACGACGCTGAGGACCCGGCTGCCCGCAGGAAGGCCGGCCGCCCGGGCGGCAAGTCCGGCTTCCGGGACCACGCTGACAGAGGCGTCCGGGTAGCGGTGCGTCATCGAGGCGGCGGCAGTCATGACGGCTGCGGAAACATCGGCACCCGGGTCCGCCGGGACGGGAAGTACGACGGCGGGCACGGACACCGGGAAGAACCCGCCGACGGTCGTGGGAACCTCCGCGGTTCCGGAGAAATCGACTGCGAGGTTGTTCAGCGTGGCTGTGGCGTTTGAGAGGACGCACATAGTCTGCGCCGCCGGGATGAACTGCAGTCCCACGGTCATCTGTTGGTTGATGACGTCTGCGCTGCTCACTGCCTGGTTTAGGGCGATGGCTGCTGCTGCGTTGGCTTCGAGGACTATCCTGCCGTTGACCGTTGCGCGGACTGTTCCTTCCGGCTTTCCGGAGACCACGATGCTGCCCTTGATCCGCGTGGGCTCCAATCCCGCAGTCACCGGAACCACAAGTGTCTGCTCCACCTGGCCGGCCATGGCCGACACGCTGGAGGACGCCCGGACCACTGCTCCCTGTGCGGGACCGGCCGAAGCCGTAGGGGCCGTGATGGCGGAAACCGCGAGGGTGGCGGCGCAGGCGATGAGTATGGCTGCGGTGCGGGATCGGGCGCGGGCTCTGGCAGGGTTTTGGGTCACGATGTCAGTCCTGGGTAACTAGCAGCGGATGAGTCGGGGGCCCTTTTGGGCCAACCTCATAGACACTGCCGGGCCGAACTCAAGACGCCTTGCTGCGTTCGATCAAGATTCCCTCAAGACCTCAAACAAGGCGGGGTCACTTTTGGCCCGTAAACGCCCCTGACATGGGCCTTAAGTGACCCCGCGTTGCTGTTGAATGGGGTTTATGTGGATCGGGTGGATCGAATTTGATGTCCTGCTGGGCGATGTTCACAGCCTGAAGGAGAAGCGTTCGCTGGTCCGGCCGCTGGTCGCCGAACTCAAGCGCCGCTTTGAGGTCTCCGCAGCTGAGACCGGCTTCCAGGACCAGCACCGGCGCGCTTTGATTGGCGCTGCTGTGGTGGCCCCTGACCACGCCCACCTTCAGCAAGTGCTCGACGCCGTTGAACGTTTCGTGGCTGCCAGGCCTGAATTTGAGCTGCTTAGCGCACGGCAGCGGGAGTTGCACAGCGAGGATTAGTAGCCGATGACGGCCCATCGGGTGGAGTCCAAGTGCGCATCGATGGCTTGGTGGGCCGCTTCCAGGCTTCGGCTGCGCAGGGCGTCCACAATCAGTTGATGTTCGCGAAGCACATCACCGGCGCGATCCGATCCCCGGGACACTGCTTTGACGCCGATTCTCAGCTGCTTCTGCCGGAGCGAGGCGTAGAAGTCGGCGAGGACCGGATTTCCGCCGGCCTGAACCATGAGCGTATGGAACTCGGTATCCAGCTCAATGAAGCGCGCGGGATCATTCTTGGCTTCCCGTTGCTGGTCGATGACGCTCTGGAAAGCGTCGATCTGTGCGTCGGCCATGGTGTCCAGGGCTGACACGGCCCACTTTTCCACCACGGCCCTGGCCTGCAGGATTGCCCGCACATCGGGGTCGGAAATTGGGGGCACGAACGCGCCCTTATGGGGGATCCGCTTGACGAAGCCTTCCGCTTCGAGGCGCAGCAGGGCCTCCCGTACCGGCGTACGGGATGTGCCCGTGGTCTTGGCGAGGACGGCCTCGTTGAGGAACGTCTCCTCCTCCCGCGGGAGGGCAGCGATGTAGCTTTTCATCCACTGATAAGCCACTTCGGGCTGGGATTGCGCAGTGGGAGTCATTTGGATCATGGAGAGCCTTTCTCGCGAAGCCCAGTATACGAGTTGCCTCCAGGAGGGTCCCGGACGTCTGGAAGAATCTTTAACCCTAACTATAGACAGGTTGTATACAACTCGTCTACAGTAGTTTTCAGTGGCGGCTCAAGTGATTCCGCTCACGCACTGGAACCCCTCAATTTCTTGGGACATCGGCCCGCCTCACAAGAAGCCCGGCCGCTCCCAATCGCAAAAGGATCCCCACAATGACCGATTTGAAGAAAGCCGAGCCAAGGCAGCAAAAGCACTCCAGCTTGCCCGTGGTTGCTGCTTCGAGCCTCGCCGGTACGGCAGTGGAATGGTACGACTTCTTTCTCTACGGCACAGCCGCTGCACTGGTATTCAATAAGCTCTTCTTCCCCACGGACGATCCCCTCGTCGGCACCATGCTGGCGCTGGTGAAGTTTGTCCTTGTACACGGCGCTTGGCACTACGGCGAAATGTGGGACCCCGTTCGCACCCACCTTGAGGCGGCAGGGCACGAAGTTCATACCCCCACTGCGGGTGGACTGGGGCCGAACGACAGCAAATACGTCAACCTGAACGGTGCGGCCGAGCCGATCATCGAATACATCAGGGAGCACAACCTCAGCGACTTTGTGCTGGTGGGCCACAGCTGGGGCGGTTATCTGATCTCCAGGGTCGCCATTGAAATGCCCGAACGGATCCGACGACTCGTCTACTTTGCAGCGTTCGTGCCGGAGCACGGCAAAGCGCTGGTGGACGAGGTACCGCCGCACCTCCGGGCCGCCCTGCAGGCAAGCGCCGACGAACGCTCTGACGGCTCGGTGGTCCTGCCGTTCTTCGTGTGGAGGGACGGATTCTTCAACGATGGAAGCGCCGAACACGCCCAGGAAATCTACGATGTACTGCGCCCCCAGCCCTTCGGCGCATTCACCGACCCTGCAGACATGACAGGTTGGGAGCGCGTTCCCCAGGCGTTCAGCTACATCGCGCCTTTGGACGACAACGACATCACCCAGGGGGAATGGGGACGGCACCCCCGGCTATCAAACAGGTTGGGCGTCTTCCGGCTGGTCAGTATGGAAGGCAGCCACGAGGTCCTCCTGACAAACCCCGGGTACACCGCCCTTAAGTTCATTGAGGCCGGCAGGGACTGAACCGGATCGCGCCCCCTCCCCCGCTGCCCTTAACGCCCGACGGCGGCCCGCACCTGGGGTGCGGACCGCCGTCGAACTCTGTTTTTAGCGCTGTTGTACTACTTTGAGGTGCCCTGTGAAACGGAGCCCTGCAACTGGCGCTGGAAGATGATGTACACGATCAGCACCGGAACCACGGTCACGGTAACGGCGGCGAACAATGCCCCGAAGTCCACCGCGTAGCCCATCTGGCCGGCGAAGGCCGCCAGTTCCTGCGACAGCACGCGTGGACCGGCGGCGTTGATGGACACCGGGATCAGGAACTGGTTCCACAGGCCCAGGAAGTTGAAGATGGCCACCGAGGCGAGGCCCGGCTTGGCCATCGGCAACATGACCTGGAAGAACGTCCGCCACTCCCCCGCACCGTCAAGGGCTGCTGCCTCTGTGATTTCGTGCGGCAACGACTTGAAGAAGGAGAAGAGGAAGAACACCGTGAACGGCAGCGCGAAGCCGACGTAGACCAGAATCAACCCGGGCAGTGTGTTCAGCAGTCCCATGTTCTTCAGGACGAAGAACAAGGGAACCATGGCCAGGAAGATCGGGAAAGTCAGGCCGGCGAGCATCAGGTAGTAGATGGCCCTGCTGCCCGGGAAGGTGTAGCGGGCAAGCACGTAGGCACACATGGCGCCAAGGACCATGACGATCACCAGGGCCACAGCGACCACCAGCACGGAGTTCAGGAACGCAGCTCCGATGCCTGCTTCACTCCACGCCTTGGTGTAGTTATCCAGGTTCCACTGGGACGGCAAGGCGAACGGCGAAGCAAAGATCTCGCTGGACGTCTTGAAGGACGACATGACCGTCCACAGCAACGGCAGGATGACAATGAGCGTCCAAATGGTCAGGGCAGTGTGCGAGACCGCTCCCACCACTTTGTCGGACGTGGATGTTGCCGGGGTCCGCGGCTGGAAGTGCAGGGACTTCATTTCCGGAGTTGAAACTTTTGTCGTCATTACAGGCTCACATCCTTATCGCCGCCGGTGAGCCGGTTGACCAAGAAGACCAATCCGGAGAAGATCAGCGTTGCAATGGCCAGCACGACACCCATGGCGCTGGCGAGACCGAACTGCCCCTTGCTGAAGGCTGTGAAGAACAACTGCTGCGCCATGACCAGTGTGGAGTTGTCCGGACCACCGCCGGAGTTCAGTGCGGCCATGTAGACAAACGCGTCCAATGCCAGGATGCCCATGTAGATGTAGGCGGTCTGGATGTTGTCCCGGATCAGCGGAATGGTGATGGACACAGCGGTGCGGAAGCGGCCCGCGCCGTCGATCCTTGCCGCTTCGAAGAGTTCAGCGGGAATGCCCTTGATGCCTGCGACGAACAGGACCATGTAGAAGCCAACGAAGCCCCACACGATCACGAACATCGTGGCGATCATGGCAGTGTCCTTGTTGCCCAGCCAGGCGAAGTCCTTGAACTGGTCCAGACCCAGCCCTGTAAGGATGCCGTTCAGCAGACCGCCCGAAGGATCGTAGATCTGCCCCCACATGATGCCGATGGCAATCGCGGGAATCGTGTACGGGAAGAATGACACAACCCGGTAGAAGCTGGAATTCCGGAGGCCCTTGATCTGCCCCTTGCTGCTTCCGCCAACGGTCACCAGGGAAGCCAGCACCAGGCTCAGGATGATGGTGATGATCGGCAGGAAAATAACCAGGAGGATGTTGTTCCCCATGGCTTTCATGAAGATATCGTCCGTGAAGATCTTGGTGTAGTTCTCCAGGCCGATGAAGTTCTGTGTGGGCGAGAAGCCGGACCAGTCCGTCAGCGAGTAGCCGAATGCCTGGATGAACGGCCAGATCACGAACAACAGGTAGATCGCCAGCGGAAGTCCGAGGAATACCGCGAAGAAGCTGACTTTGTCCCAGGTCAGCGGCTTGCGCCGCCGCTTGACCAATTGCTGTGGAGCTGCGGCCGGAACGACGGCGGCCAGGCCGTCGTCGTTCCGGCTCTGCTGTGTTTTCACTACGGTCACTTCACTTCGATCTTCTTGACCGAGCTGTCGTTACGGACCTTGTCGGTGATGTTCTGCAGTGCGGAGGTCAGGGTTGCAACGTCCGACTTGCCGTCCAGGAAGGTGTTCCAGACAACGAGCTGGTCCTTGTTGGTTCCGTAAAGGTCGATGAAGTTCCAGGAGTAGACGTCGTCGCCGGCATCGCCCAGCATTTTGGTTTGCGAGACCAGAGCGGTGGATCCGAAGCCGTCTGCCGGAACGGTGTCCTTGACGATCGTTGGAGCCAACTTGGTCTTGGCGAAGTTGGTTGCAGCTTCCTTGGACAGCATGATGCGGAGCATTTCCTTGCCGCCTGCCGCGTTCTTGCCTTGCGACGGGACGATGTACGGTTCGCCGGCTGCGCTGTGGAGGGCGGTGTAAGGCATCTTGGGGCTGGCACTGACCGAGGGCGCCGGGGCGCCCATCATGTTGAAGCCGGCCTTCGTCTGGTCCTTCATTTCGTTCTCGATCCACGAACCCGACGGGTAGAACACAGCCTCCTGGGCGTTGCTCCACTGCGCCTGGGCGGCCGTGAACTGCGTGCCCGAGCCGCCGGGCTTGAAGAAGCCGGCCTTCACGATCTTGTCCAGTGCGGTGAAGACGGACTGGATGGCCGGGTGAGACCAGCAACCTTCCTTGAGGTTTTCCAGCGCGAGGCGGACTTCGTCCCCGCCTTCCTTGATGGCGGACGCGATGGCGAGTTCCTGGTAGTACGTGGCGGCTTCCTTGCCCCACACGAACAAGTACTTGCCCTTGGCTTTTGCCTGCTCGCCGAGCGCATACATTTCATCCCAGGTCTTGGGAACGGTCCAGCCGTTTTCCTTGAGCAGGGAATCCGAGTACCAGACGGCGTAGACGGTCAGTACGTAGTTCAGCGCGGCAAGCTTGCCGTCGAAAGTGCCCGGAGCCAGCACGCCTGTGTACAGGGTGTCCTTGATGACCTTGCCTTCGAGGTTCTTGGCCTCCACCACGGGGGTGAGGTCCTCGAGCTGGGCCAGGATGGTGCTGAAGCCGATTGCCTTGGCGCCGGAGTTGTCGATCAGGTCCGGCGGGTTGCCACCGACGAAACGGGGCTGGAGTTCCTGGGCGATGTCCGTGGACGGAGCGATCTTTGCGGTGGAACCCTCGTGCGTCTTTTCAAAGATCTTGCCGGCGAAATCCACGTAGTCGATACCGTAGCCGCCCTTGAAGATCACGGCGTCGAGGGTGGCCTTGTCAGCCATGCCGAACGGGTTGGTGTCGGAGACAGTGCCCGTGGGGCCGGTGGTGGTGCCGCCTCCCCCGGCAGCACAGGATGCGATGGTTCCCCCCATGGGCACGAGTACGGCTGCTGCGAGTGCCCCGCGCAGGAATCCACGGCGACCGACGGACTGGTGCTGAATGGTCATTTCAATACCCCTCTAGTGACTCGTAAGGCCGACTCCGGCGGCTAGGGCCGTCCAGTCGGACAGTCTGGGCTGACGCTCTGGCAGCACCAACCTTCGTGTGACATACTTCACCACGAATGATCGAAAATCAATATTTCTCCGCAGTTTCGATCAACATTTGTCAAAGCGTGATCTTTTCACGGTCCCTCCGCGAGAGCCTTTCCGCATTCCGTCCGGGACCGGCGATACACCCCGTCGGGATGTTCAGTTCCCTTTGGTTCCGCCCAATTTTCGACCATCCCCGGACTCCGTCGCGGGGTCAGTGAGGCGGTTTTTACCGTCCGTAAACACTCCGGAGCGAGTGCGCGAAGCAATCATCCGCCGCGTGGTTCGCTCATCCAGGGAAGCAGTGGCATATCCGTGGGCTTTGCGCATCGCTTCACCGGCTCAGCGCGATCGGTGGGACGTTCCACAGCTGCGCCTGTGCTTTCGTGTATCCACCATCAAACCGCTCCTGACCAGCCCGGTGGCTGATGTCGCCTGGTATGCACTATCAATCTAGTCCGATGTCAGCGCCATGGGGAGGGGCATCAGCCCCCTTGCGGGCGCGCCAGCCGGGCCCAGCCGAGTTGCTCCTGCTGCTTGCGGCTCAGCGTGGCCACCACGAGGTCGTAGGAGTCCTCCACCATGTCCCGGACCATCCCGTCCGGAAGGGCACCATCCAGTCGGACACCGTTCCAGTGGGTCTTGTTCATGTGCCAGGCACCGGTGATTTCCGGATTGGCCGCCCTGAGTTGTTCGGCCAGGGCAGGCTCGCACTTCAGGCTCACGGACCAGTCGTCCGGATCCATGGAGGACAGCGCGAACATCTTGGCCTCGTGCCGGGCACCACCGGCGACGGCGGCACGGACCTTGAAGACCGATGTCCCGGGCCCGAACGGGAAGTCCTCAAAGGCGCCCGGGAAGCCAAGGCATATCTCACGGAGCTGGGAAACATCCATGGAGCGAGCCTACTGGAGCGCCACCGCTGCAGGTACGGCTACGCCACGCCCAGGAAGTCCTCAAGCAGCACCACTTCCAGCCCCGCTGCAAGCTGCGCAGCCCGGAAAGCAGCCAGGTCAGCGGCGAACTCTGCCCGGAAATGCATCAGCACAATGTCACCCGGTCGCAAAGCGTTGCCCACTTGGTAGTCCATTTTTCCCGCGTTGGCTTTGGCTTCCCAAGTAATGATGGCTTTCATGCCGGCATCGGCAACGGCCTGGCGCATCACGTTGGAATATGCGCCTCCCGGCGGACGGAAAAGTGTTGGCCGGCGGCCATAGTGCTGGAGGGCGTACTCCTGCATTCCCACCATGTCATTGAGCTGCTGCTGATATCCCCATTGGCGCACCATGTTGATGTTGTGGGTGACCGTGTGGTTTTCCACCAGGCTGCCTTGGGCTTTGAAGGCGTTGAAAAACGCCGGATTGTCAGCGATGGTGTCCTTGGTGAGGAACAGCGACGCCGGGTAGTCGTATTCGGCCATGAGTCTGACCGATTCCGGGGTTTTGATGTTGCCGTCGTCGATGGTCAGAAAAACGACCGGGTGCTTTGTGGGGATCCTGGTGATGACTGGGGCGAGGCCGCCCACGACCGGCGGCAGCTGGAAGTCCGGAATGAAGGAGCGGCGGATCCGCTTCGTTGCTGCGGGGGTCGGCGTGGGGGTGGGCGTCGCCGTCGCCGAAGGGGAGGCCGCTGGCGTTGCCGTGTCAGTCGGCGCAGGCGCCGGCGTCGAACTTTCCGCCCCTTCAGCGGCAGTGCAGGCGGTTAGACCGGCCACCATGGAGGCGCCGAAGATACCCAAGGCGGCCCGTCTGCTGGGAATGGAAAATGGCATTGCAAAATGGTCGCCGGACATGGCCGTCCCCCGGGGCTGAAGAGATGAGTCAGCAGCAATCTAGCAGAAGAACCAGCGCAGGAATCACAAGCCGTAATGCCAGCCTTCACGCGCCGGACATGAATTCACCACGACGTCGAGGCCTGCGTCCATTGCGCGTTGCGTGGCGTCGTCGTCGAAGACTCCCAGCTGGAGCCATACCGCCTTGGCGCCGACCTCGATTGCCTGGTCGATGACCGCACCAACACGTTCGGAATTGACGAAGCAATCCACAACATCGATGGGGTGCTTGTCGAGGGGAATGTCCCCCAGGCTTTTGTAGCCCTTCTCGCCGTGCACGTCCTCGCCCTTGAGGTTGACGGGGATGATCTCCATGCCCATCTTGTCCCGGACGTAAAGCGAAACGTCATAGGCCGAACGCCACTCGTTGTTGCTGAGGCCGACGATGGCCCACGTGCCTTTGGTCCGCATCAACCGTTCGACGACGGCGGGATCGTTGACGTGCATCATGGTCCAAGCCTACTGCCGTCCTCACGCGGGGAATCACGGACGTGGCTGTGCCGGATCCTGCCGTTTCAGCTGCTTCTTCCACTGCTTCAGTTTTTCTTCAGCGGCTTTGAGCTGCGCCATGGCCTCCTTTTCAGAAGCTACGGAAAGGCCGTTGCCGGGCAGGGCGCCTGGGCCCGCCGGGCCGGGCCGCAGCCAAGGCGCCGGCGTGGTGGGCGCAGCGGGCATCGCTCCCGGCACAGCCTTGGCCGGTTGCGGCGCTGGCGGATTCGCGGCGGGCACGACGGCGGTGGCAGCAGCGGGCGCGGTTCCCGGCGGCGTCTGGGGTACTGCTTGGGATGCTGCCGGCGCCTGTTGCTGCGCGGGAATCGGGATCATCGTTGCCGGCGTTGGCTGCACCGGAGAGGGCTGCGGGATCGCGGCCGGATCCACCGACGGCGCCGGCGCGGTGCTGACCTTGGGAGCATCGGGAGCGGGCAAGGCGGGCGCTGCAGCGGCCCGATGCGGGGCGACAGTGCCCAGCAGACCCTCGAACGACGGGCTCCGCGTAAAGCCTGAACTTGCGGCTGCAACACCGCTGGCACCAAGTCCCATCGCCGCAACCACGGCAACACTTACTACTGCGGTCCGGTGCTTATGCCGCCAACGTCGTTTGGAAACCTCATCATGCGGTCCCGCCAGCATGGCAGCGAGTTCCGCGCCGGGTGCAGGAGCCGCCGCGTCGGCAAGCTGCCCCATGGCCAGAAGCGCCTGCCGAACATCGGACGCGTCGCTGAGACCGGCGTCGAGCAGCAGCTCGTCCACGATCTGCCCGCGGTCCAAATCCTTGTATGTCATGGCGACACGTATTCCTTTACTGCCGAATGCTCACGGAGGGTGATCAGTGCCCGCCGTTGCAGCTGCTTCACTGCACCGGCGGTTTTCCCCATGATTCCGGCCACCTGCTCCACGGTGAGGCCTGCGACGATGCGGAGCGTCAGGACCTCCCGCTGCTCTTCGCCGAGGTGTTCCAGCAACGCCATCACCTCGTAGGGGGCCAACCGCAGCATCGCCTCAGCCTCTGCCGAGCTCGCTTCGCGCGCATCCCGCTCGGGCTCAAACTCGTGCTGGTCAGGTGTCCGGCTTTCCTTCCTGTGCTCATCCACCATTCGGGCGTGGGCTACCGAGAAGATAAAGGTCCTGAGGCCGTTGACGCCTCCATTGATCTCGTCCAGGCGTGGAAGGACAGCGAGGAAAACATCCTGCGTGGTTGCTTCCGGGTCCGGGACGCCTTTGGCCGTCAAATACCCAAGAACCTGGCCTGCATAGGCCTGGTAAACGGCGCTGAACAGTTCCGCGTTATTGCCTTGGAGTGCGTGAAGCGCTTCGTCGGTCAATGCGTCGGTCACAGATTTCGGACTTTCGATCGGCGGTTGGTCCAGGCTGGGAGCCAGATCATCCGATTCCCGCAACGGACGACCCCACCAAGAGTAACTGCTCTGCCGGGCCTGCCAAAGGACGAACCCTTGACCGGCAGGAACTCCCGGACATGGAAGAGCCGGGCTGGAAGATGATGGGGGACAAATTCCAACCCGGCCCTTTCACAGACGTAATCGTCGGAGCGCGGCAAAGGGTTACGCGGGAGTACAAACTTTTTTTGGAAGCCTTTCCGGCGCCGTTCAGCGCCCGTCCGGGCGGGGTAGCCGGGGCAGGGACAGACTGGCCCCTACTGCCCGTGGATCAACCACTGCGCCGTGCGGATGACCGCCTGGTCACCGTGCACTGTTCGAAGTCCCGCAATATCAGAACGCGTGACGGCCGCACCCTCGAACAAGCTCACAATTGCGGCGGCCACTGCGTTGGCTTCCTGGTCCGGGAGCTCCGGCCTTCCCCTGCGGACCAGACCCTGCACGTGCGCGGTGTACCGGGAATAGAAGCCCCGCAAGGCCCCGGCAGCTGCTTCATCCGAGGCGGCCAGCGCCCAGATCTCCAGGTGCATCCTGACGTCGGCCATGTCGGAGTGTTCCCGGAGCAACGCGGTCAGGAGCCGCTGTGACTCATCCATGCCAAGCCCGCCGGCAGCCTCCGGCGCGAGGTCCACGTCGGTGACGTCATTGAGCCGATGAAGCGAGCGCTCCAGCGATCGCTCAAGGACCGCGCGAATGAGGTCAGCCCTGGTGGGAAAGTAGTGCTGGAGGTGCCCGACCCGCACCCCGGCGGCGGCTGCGAAGTCCCGCATGGCAGCGTTTGCGTTGCCTTTGGTAACCAGCACTTCTTCGGCCGCGTCCAGAAGGGCCGCCCTGCGCAGCGCGCCCTTGCTTTCGGTCATGACCTCAATATTGTCACACCGTATGACTCGAGTTTGGCGAGCTGCGCAGCCGGTTCGGGCGCCGATTCGGGAAAGGAAACGCCGGGCCGCGCATCATCGCTGAGCACCGTGTGGAGCCCAAGAAGTCCACCCGCTGCCGTCAGGTGGGCCTGCCCCAGGGGATCGGTGATAGTGGCAGTCCCGGTGCCGCCCGGACCAGTCACTTCCACCCGGATATGCGCCGTCCCGCCCGATCCCGGGGAGTAGAGCAGCGAACGACGCAGCGGCGCCCATTTCTCGCCGCTGCCCCACCGGAACAGCCCCACCGCGCGCGCGGCGAGCAACGCCGTCGTCGATGTATTGGAACTGAAGCCGATCCTCGTTGCCACAGAACCTGCACCCAAGGTGAGCGGCAGCGTGAACTGCTCGGGGGTGTCAAGCCTGGCGACTTTGGTGCGGTGCCCGGCGATATCCACCCAGCGTGTGTCGGTCAAGGGACGTACGACGGCGGCCTTGCCGCCTTTGCGGGCTTCGAACTCCAGTCCCAGCCGATCCATGAAGTCAACGGAGTCGGCCCCCGCCTGGTCATTGATGTCATACCTGATGGAAATGTCCACCTCGGCTGCTCCGCCCACTTCCCGGGCCAGGGCTGCCGCCACGGTATTGGTGACGCCACCCATCCACCCCGAACTGAGCAGCACAGGCGCCGTGGGCTGCAACAGGGTGGACAGGGTGACGGCCCGGGTGACCCGGCTGGTCCAACGGGTGACGTCAACGTACGGAATCCCGGCGCTTACAGCTGCCCGAAGCACCCTGTCATCGGGGTCATTGACTGTACTGATTACTGCCCGGACCCGCGCTTCGAAGGGCTCGGACTGGTTGAGGTCCCATGCCCGGACAGTCACTCTGTCATTGGTCAGGTGGCTCCCGCGGTCCGGGTTCCTGCCGGTCAGGAG
The DNA here is from genome assembly GCF_021919345.1 of Paenarthrobacter nicotinovorans. Taxonomy (NCBI): domain Bacteria; kingdom Bacillati; phylum Actinomycetota; class Actinomycetes; order Micrococcales; family Micrococcaceae; genus Paenarthrobacter; species Paenarthrobacter nicotinovorans. Next base: position 540,360 of record NZ_CP089293.1, on the reverse strand, counting down.
AAGCGGCCACTCCCCCTGTGCATGCTGCGTGAGCGCTGCGCCGACCGTTCCGTAACCGCCGACAATCAGCACTGGACCGGAGGTATCGAGCTTGAGATGATCTTTCATGAATCCGATTTTAGGTCATATGACCTAAAAATTGAAACAGCCCGCGGAGTGGTGGCGCAGCAAGGGGCCCGCGCCTAGGCTGCTGGTATCTACCCCGAGCACCATTCACCAGAACGCAGAGGAGAGATCATGACATTGCCCCCAGCCCACGAGCCCGAGCCGTTCCCGCCCGACCCCGGCCCCGTACCTCCGCCACCGGACCCCACGACGCCGTTTCCTCCGAGCCCCATACCGGACCCCAATCCGACGCCGGGACCATCACCGATTCCCGACCCCGGCCCGGTTCCCCCCACCCCCAACCCGGACCCCACCTACTAGTCACGCCGGCCCCTGTCCCGCGCAGGAGGAGCCACCCCCGCAAATAGTCAGTAGGCTTACGTTTGATCCCATCGGCTGACCGATGCGAACGAACAGGAGTTCACATGACGCGATCCGAGGAAGCGGCTCACCTTTCCACGCGCAACAAACCCAAGCCCGACCTGTGGAAGGACTCACTGGGTCGGACGGCTATCCGTGCCGCCCAGATTCTCCTGATTCTGGTCGTGGCAGTAGTGGTGGTGTTCGCGCTGCTGCAGATCCGGCTGCTGGTGATCCCGGTCCTTGTCTCACTGATCCTGGCCGCCGCCATCGGCCCGTTCGTCAACATGCTCCGGCGCCGTGGCTGGCGTGGCGGTCTCGCCACCGCCGTCGCATTCCTGGGACTGTTGATTGTCCTGGGCGGCGTTGTGAGCATCATCGTCCTGTCGGTGCGCAGCCAATGGGACGAACTGATCAGCCAAGCGGCAGAAGGCCTGGACGAGCTGGAAAACTTCCTGCTCACAGGGCCCTTCCCCCTGGATCAGGAACAGCTCAACCAAGCCCGGCAAGCTTTAGTGGACTTCGCCCAGAGCAGCCAAGTGCGCTCCGGTGCCGTGACCGGTTTGTCCGTGGTGACCGAGTTCCTGGCCGGCGCGAGCCTCATGGTGGTCATACTCTTCTTCTTCCTCAAGGACGGCGCCAAGATCTGGGACTTCTTCCTGCGTCCGTTCAAGGGCACTCGCGAAGCAAAGCTCCGCCGCGTTGGCAAACGGACCATGGAAGTACTGGGCGGTTACGTGCGGGGGACGGCGATTGTGGCTTTGGTGGATACAGTCGCCATCGGAGCCGTGCTGCTGATCCTCCAAGTGCCGCTGGCCATCCCCCTGGCGATCATCGTCTTTATTGGCGCGTTCATCCCCTTGGTGGGTGCTACCGTCGCCGGCATTCTGGCGGCGTTGGTGGCCCTCGTGGCGAACGGTCCGATCGTGGCACTCATCGTGGTCATTGCAGTGATCGCGGTCAACCAGCTTGAGGGCGACCTTCTCCAGCCGGTGGTCATGGGCAAGTCGTTGCAGTTGCACGCCCTGGTGATCCTGATGGCACTGACGGCGGGCACCATCCTGGCCGGCATCATCGGCGCCGTCCTCTCTGTACCCATCGCCGCGGTCACCTGGGCCATCGTGCAGGTGTGGACGGCGGAAGACCCTGACCTTGAGCCGGTCAACCCGGACCTGCCGCCGGCAACAGCCAGCCGGTGTGGCGGCCGCCCGAGCTGGAAGTCCGACTGTCAGGCGAGTGCCTTCTTCAGCAGTTCGACGATCTTCGCTTCAACAGCCGGCGTGATCTCCTTGAGGGCGAACGACGTGGGCCACATGTCGCCGTCGTCAAGCTTTGCATTCTCCTCAAAGCCGAGCGTGGCATAGCGGGCCTTGAACTTATGGGAGCTCTGGAAGAACACGATGTTCTTTCCGTCCCGGGCATAAGCGGGCATTCCGTACCAGGTTTTCGGGGTCAGTTCCGGCGCGTGTTCCTTGACCAGGGCGTGCAGGCGTTCGGCCATGGCTTTGTCCGCTTCGGGCATCTCGGCGATCTTGGCCAGGACATCGGCCTCACCGTCGGCTTTGGAGGCCTTCTTGCGCGGCGCCTTCTTCAGCTCCTGCGCCCTTTCTTTCATGGCCGCGCGTTCGTCCTCGGTGAAGCCGTCGTAGGACTTTTCTTTGGTAGCCGTTTGCTGGTTGTCCGTCATGGCGATCTCTCTCCCCTGGTCTTTTTGCTTGACACCATCAACGCTATGACCCGGCGGCCCGTGGGGCTTCTCCAAAACTGCTCGATCGGAAACTTCGTTGGTCGCTTGGCATTGAGAGCCGGGACGAGCAAGCAGTGGGTGCGGTTTTCTTGAGGGTTTCCTGAGGAAGTGTTGTGGGTTTGCAGGATTGGTTCTTGATCCAGGCCCGGCAAAGTATTTCTTGTCAGCCACACCGGCTGAAGAAACGGCCGGCCGGTCTCACGGTGGCCACACGAAAGGACACTGATCCCCATGGCCATCAGCCTCAAAACCACCTCCGGCAAAATCCTCGCCTCCGTCGCACTGGTCGGCACCGCAGCCGCCGTCGCCGGCATGGGAACCTACGGCGCGTTCACCTCCTCCACCTCCGCCTCCCAAGCCGTCACCGCAGGCACCGTCACCATCGCCCTGGGCGCCCCCGGACCAGCCAACACCCTCAACGTCCCCATCGCAGGCCTGCTGCCCGGCGACAAAGTCGAAAAACTCGTCACCCTGGCCAACACCGGCAACTCCGACCTGAACAACGTCACCCTCACCACCTCCGCCGGCGCCACCGCCTCCCTCCTCACCACCGACACCACCAACGGCCTGCAACTGACCATCGAAAACTGCAGTGTGCCCTGGACCGGCACCGCCGCCCCCTACACCTGCGCCGGCACCAAAACCACCGCCCTGGCCAACGGCCCCGTCATCGCAGCGAACAAGGTCCTCAACAACCTCACCTCCCTGACCTCAGCCAAGACCGACAACCTCAAAGTCACCACCGCGTTCCCCACCACCGCAGACAACACCTTCCAAGGCGCCACCTCCACCATCGCCTTCGCCTTCACCGGCACCCAACGCACCGAAACCACCAAATAGACCACCCCAAACCCCGCCGGGCCTGATCGGTTTCCTTTCCCCCCAGCCCGATCAGGCCCGGCGAGCCCTGAAACTCCAACGGCCCCGACACGCTTATGCAGATGGCGTATCGGGGCCGTTGGCCTGTTCAGAGCTCGAGGGAAGTGCTACGAGAATCGCCCTGGACGGAACGTCGCGAGCATCGGGTGCTTCTCGCCGGTCAGGATTTCTCCGGAGAGCAATTCACCGGCAATGAGCCCCAACGTCGCACCGGAGTGTGTGAAGGCAACGAAGCAGCCCGGCACCTGGCCCAGTTCGCCGAACACGGGCTCGCCGTCCCCCGGAATGGGCTTGTAGCCGATTTTCCACGACGCCGGCTTCAGTTCCGGGTTGCCGGCAATGAGTTTGGAAGACTCGTCGGCCAGCTCCTGGACCACCTCATCGGGGATGGTGAATGAACCGTCGCCGTGCTCGGTGATGCGCTCCTCGTACCAGTCGTGATCCAGCGCGAACGTATTTCCCGGGTTGGGGCGCACAGCGGCCCGCGGCGTGTTCATCACAGCGGTGACATTGTGCTCCACCGGCTTGGTCACCACAAGCATGGACACCGGGGAACCGTTGGGAATGTCGACGCCCAGAGCCTTGACGACGGCGGGTGTTGCGGCACCGCAGGCAACCAGGACGGCGTCCGCGGCGTACGTATCGCCTGCCGCGGTTTCGACGCCGGCGGCCCGGCCGCCGTCGACCGTCACCGAGACTTTTCCAGCGTTCAGAACGAGGTTGCCGCCCAAGGCGTGGAAGTCTTCCATCAGGAAGTTCACCAGGTCCGGGAGGCTGACCCAGCCTTCGCCCGGGTTGAATATGGCGTTTTCGGGAACAGCGCGTGCATCAATACCCGGGGTGACCGACTCGATCTCATCCGGAGCCAGCAGTTTGGAGTCGTAGGCGATGGACTTTTCGTAAGCGTGCCGGGCCTCCGTGGCTTCGCCCTGCCCGGCCGCGTTCCACATGAGCCCTCCCCCGAATTGCAACCACTCGCGGCTGGGATCGGTAGCAAAGAGCGTGCGGTACCGGTCCACCCCGGCTACGCGAAGCTGGTGGTAGGGCGTGGAGCGTTCACCGGCCGAGTTGAGCCAGGACAGAGAACGGCCCGTAGCTTCGCTGGCGAGGCCCTGCTCGCTCAGGAGGGTCACAGAGGCGCCCTGGCGGAGCAGGTGGACTGCGGTGGAGACGCCCAGGATGCCGCCTCCGATAACGGCAACGTGCTTGGTGGAGGACATGGTTCTCCCTTTCTATGTGTTGATGCGGTGAAACGCCGTTATGCGTAGGCGTGAATGTTTTCGATGATCCTGAGGGTTTCCAGCGCTTCTGCAGCTTGCACGGGCAGCTGGCCCTGGCCCCGGAGCGAGGTGGCGAGTTCCCTGTAGAACCGGGGGTAGTCGCCCTTTTCCGCGGGGACAGGCGTTGCCGAACCGTCGATTCCCAGAACGCCCCAAGACTCCTGGGACTCCACACCGTAGGACGGGTCCGACGGCGTGACGCCCGCTGCCAGCGCGGGTTCCTGGCCGTCGAGTCCCCATTTGGTGTAGCCCGCCTTGGAGCCCAGCACATGGAATCGCGGACCCACTTGCGCTGCCATGCCGTTCATCCACAGCCGCGAGCGGACGCCGGATTCGTGGAGCAGGGAGACGAAAGCTTCGGTGTCCGCAGCCTCAGGATGCGGCCCGTGGTTGGCGACCTCGCCGTAGCTCTCCGCAACCGGCCCGAAAAGCTGGATCGCCTGGTCTATCAAATGCGCCCCGAGGTCGTGGAGGATCCCGCCGCCTTCGGCCAGCGTTGCCGAATCGCGCCAGTTGCCGAAACCTTCGGGCCGCCACCACTCGAACCGGGATTCGAAGGTGCGCACTTCGCCAAGCCCGCCGTCACGCACAAGCTTCCGGAGCGTAAGGAAGTCAGCGTCCCACCGGCGGTTCTGGAAGGCCGTAAGCTGCACACCGGCGTCGGACGCGCGGGCCAGCAGCTCCTCGCCGTGCGCAACCGTGGACACGAAAGGTTTGTCCACCACCACGTTCAAGCCATGGGCGATCGCCGTTGCCCCGAGTTCCAGGTGCGTCAGCGGCGGGGTTCCCAGCACCACCAGGTCCAGCTCGGCGGCGCGGTTGAACATGTCCTCCGGCGTGGGCACAATCCTGGCTTGAGGGTAGAGGCGAGCGGCCTCGGCGGCCCGTTCCGGGTCCGCCGTCACAATCACGTCCAGCGAATAGTTCGGGTCGGCTTCGATGAGCGGTGTGTGGAAGACCTTGCCGGAAACACCGAATCCGACGACGGCGGTCCTGATGGGTGCCGCTGTTCCCCCGCCCATCACAGGACTTCCGAGAGGAACCGCTGCAGGCGTTCGCTGCGCGGGTTGTCGAAGAGCTCGGTGGGTGTGCCGATCTCCACTACCTCGCCTTCGTCCATGAACACCACTTGGTCGGCGACTTTACGGGCGAAGCCCATCTCGTGGGTGACCACCAGCATGGTCATGCCACGCCGGCCCAGCCCGGCCATGAGGTTCAGGACGCCCTTGACGAGTTCCGGATCCAGGGCGCTGGTGGCTTCATCGAAGAGCATGACCTCCGGTTCCATGGCCAGTGCCCGTGCGATGGCGACGCGCTGCTGCTGCCCTCCGGAAAGGTCCCGGGGCCGGTGGTCGGCGCGTTCGGCGAGACCGACCTCGGCGAGTCGGCGCCGGGCGCGCTCCCTGGCCTCGGCCTTGGACATGCCCTTGACGCTCCAGAGTGCGAGTGCGACGTTCTCCAGGGCCGTGTGATCCGGGAAGAGGTTGAAGTGCTGGAACACCATGCCGATGCGGGCCCTCAGGATGTCAGGCTTCACCTTGAGGGCACTTTCGCCGGCCAGGAGCACGTCGCCGCTTTTGGGCTCGTGCAGGCGGTTGACGCCGCGCAGGAGCGTGGACTTGCCGGAGCCGGATGGACCGATGATGCAGGTGGTGGTGCCCGGGGCCACGGTGAGGCTGACGTTGCGGAGTACTTCCACGTCCCCGTAGGCCATGGTCAGGTTCTGCAGTTCCAGGCTGGATCCGTGGAACTTTTCGATGTCCTGGCTGGTCTTGTTGGTGCTGGTTGCACTGCTGCTGGTGAGGTTCACGTGTTGCTCCCGGTGATGAGCGGCGAGGCCGCGTCGAGTTCCTTGACTTCCTTCAGCCCGCTGGTGGGTGCCGTGGGACGACGGCGGCCGGTGCGGAACTTGTTGTCGAAGTAGTTGACGAGGTGGGTCAGGGGAACGGTGATGATCAGGTAGAAAATGCCCGCCATGACCAACGGCGAGAGGTTGCCGGAGAGCACCGCCGCGTCCTGGCCCACCCGGAACAGTTCCCGCTCGCTGACAAGGAGGCCCAGGAAGTAAACCAAGGAGGAATCCTTGACGATGGCGATGAACTGGTTCACCAAGGCCGGGAGTACCCGGCGAACGCCTTGCGGCACCACTACCAGCGCCATGGATTTGGTGTAGCTCATTCCCAGTGCGCGGCACGCCTCTCCTTGGCCTTTGTCCACACTGAGGATCCCCGCACGGAAGATCTCTCCGATGTAGGCACTGGCGATGAGGCTCAGCGCAATGATGCCCAAGGGGTAGGGAGAAGGACCGAAGACCGACTGGCTCAACCGGGCAAATCCTTGGCCGATCAGCAGGATGGTGAGGATGGCGGGAAGCCCGCGGAACAGGTCCGTGTAGATCCTTGCCGGGATCCGCAGCCACTTGGAGCGCGAAATGCCCATGACCGCCACCACCATCCCCATCACTACGCCGAGGATGGTTGCTGCGATGGAAATGATGAGGGTGTTGAGGAGGCCAACTCCGAGGAGTTGGGGCAGCACTTCGACCATGGCGTCAAAGTCGAAGAACGTGCGGCTGATGGTATTGAGCCAATCCATTGAGTGCTCTCAGACGTTGGTTGGTTGGGCGGAACGGCTTACTTGGCGGCCGTGGGGGAAGGGCTGGAGGTCTGCTCGGCCTTGGGGAGGTACTGCTCGGGCATCGGTGAGCCCGGGAACCACTTCTGGTAGAGCTTCTTCCAGGTGCCGTCCTCCATCGCGGCGGCGAGGCCCTTGTTCAGTGCCTCCTTGAAGGCGGGCTTGTCCTTGGCGATCGCGAATCCTGCCGGGGCGTCGAAGGAGGGGATGTCGGCGGCACTGACCAGGCCGAACTGCTCCTGGTAAGCCTTGGCGGCCTCGTAATCGAGGAAGTGTGCATCCACGGACCCGCTGTTGACGGCGGCTATGGCCGTGTTGTTGTCAGGGAACTTCACAAGCTGGGCGGAGGTGAAGTTCTTCACCGCATAGGCTTCCTGGAGGGTGCCCTGGACCACGCCCAGGCGCTTGCCGTTCAGCCCGTCCACATCCTTGATGCCAGAGGTTTTGGTGGTGATGACCGTCAGGTAACCGGCCAGGTATCCGTCGGAAAAGTCCACGGTTTCCTTGCGCTTGTCGGTGATTCCGATAGCGGCCACGCCGACGTCGAACTGGCCGTTGGATACCGCTGCCAGGAGCCCGGAGAAGTCTTGGCCGGTGAAGACGACATTGTCCACGCCTGCCCGGTGGGCCACGTCCTTGAAGAGTTCAACGTCGAACCCTGTGAAGTTCCCGGTGCCATCGGTGAAGGTGTACGGCTTGGAGTCGCCAAGGCTTGCAACGCGGATGGTGCCGGGCTGGATGAGTCCATAGGGGTTGTCGGCTGACGGTGAGCTGCCGGCTGAGGATCCACCACAGCCGGAAAGGGCGAGGATGGCCGCCAAGGCTGTGGCTGCGAGCGCTGCCGGGCGGAAGTTCATTTTGATCACAGCGTTGTCCAATCGTGGGAGGGAAAGCGGTGCTGTCAGGAGCCGCTGGAGATATTGCTCGATGTCGGGTCTTGCTGAGTCCGGTCTCAGTCCCTAGAATTGAGACCGGACTCACATCGATTGATTGAAATGTAGCGGAACTCACAAAGCCGCGTCAACACCCTTTCGGAAAGGTGAACATGAGCACTGACGGATCCCGACGGCGGGACGTGACGGTTGCCGACGTCGCCAAAGCTGCGCAAGTGTCCAAAGCCCAGGCGGCGCGGGCGCTCGGCAATTACGGCGCCGTCAGCGACGACGTCCGTGAACGCGTCCTCGCCGCGGCCGAGGAACTTGAGTATCGCCCCAACGAGCTCGCCCGCAGCATGAACACCGGCAAATCCAACACCATCGGGGTGGTGGTAGGCGATATTGAAAACCCGCACTTCGGGCTCGCCACAAGGGGCATCACGGACGCCGCCAAGAAGAGCGGCTACAACGTCATCCTCATCAACACCGACGAGGAACAGGCCGCAGAAGTGGATGCCGTCCGGGTGCTGCTGGACAAACGGGTTGATGGACTCATTGTTGCTCCGGCTTCCTCGGTGGAAACCGCACACCTGCGGCAGGTCCGTGAGTCCGGGCGTCCGCTGGTCCTGCTGGACCGTGCCGCCGAAGGGCTGGATGCCGAGACGTTCGCGGTGGACATGGGAGGCATCTCCCACGAGTCCACCAAGCACCTCATCGCGGCCGGACACCGACGGATCGCCTTCGTCTCCACGGTCCGGACCAGTGCCCCGTACGTTGCCGGGATGAAGCTGGACTCCTCACAAATTTCAGACCGTCTGGACGGAATACACAGGGCCTTCGACGAAGCGGGCCTCCCGCAGCCCACCGATCTTGTCCGCCTCAACGCCGGCGACGCCGACTCCATCATGCGCGTTACCCGCGAGCTGCTCCACGGCCCGGATCCCGCTACGGCCATCATCGCCTCGGACGGCCTCATCGCGTTGTGCGTGGTGGAAGCGGTGCAGAACCTCGGCCTCTCCATCCCGGAAGATGTCTCGTTCCTGATGTACGACGATTTCGCGTGGACCCGGCTCACCACTCCCCCGCTCACGGTCATCGCGCAACCCGTCTACGACATGGGCATGGCGGCGGCGTCAGCCCTGATCCGGCAGATCGAGGGCAGGAAATCAGTTTCCCCTGCCCCCGAACTGGCGGCGAGCTTGATTCAGCGCGGCTCCGTGGGTGCTCCCAGGAACGCCGACGCCCTCAGCAAGGCAGGCAGCTGAGGCTCAATCAAAGTTATTGGTGGCAAGCAGGAACAATGCCAACGCAAGGGTAAGGCGTACACGGCCTTGGGGCGTTCGAATGTCAAAGCCCAGGGCAGTCGAAAACTCCGCCGCCCGGTGCTGAACGCTCGAATGGTGCAGATTGAGCTGCCCTGCCACAGCACGGAGGCTGCCTGCCTCCGCTATGGCCTCGAGCAGGGAATACGCCTTGGGCTGAGCCTCGATCAACCGCTTCAAGGCCGTCAGGTCAGGCGGTTCCCGTGTTGTGTCAGTGGCCACCCCTGCCAGGACTACCAAACCGCCGAGCTCGCCGGCGTCCTGGATCTGATGGCGCGGGCTGGTGAGCCGGAGAGCCAGCAACGCCGTTTCCCACGAGAGGTAAAGCTCGCGGGGAGGTTTGGGAAGGCCGATTCCTGCCGGGGCGTGCTGTTCAACCATTGCACCGGCCGGGCGTATTGCCGCCTTGATGGCCCCAAAGGGGGTGTGCAGCAAAGCCGTGGGACCTGATCCCTGGGTAGCTCCGGGCGTTGCATGGACCCGGTACAAGGCGTCGCGGTTCAGATGGAGGAGTTGCGCCGCCTCCATGCGCTTGTCGTCGGAAGCGTCAGCGTCCAAGAGGGTATCCATTGCCCGCCGTGTTGCAGCGACAGGGCTCCTGCGGTCCCAGAAGATCCCAAGAGCGATGGCGAGCCGTTCCAGGATGAGCTCATCATTGGCGTACGCCGGGCCGGGGCGCTGGATCCAGGCTTTCCCGTCGACACCGAACGGCCTGGATGGCCAGTCGCCCTGCTGCCCGGAGATCTTCCCGCCCGAGGCATCCACGCAGACGCTCCTGCCGTCCATGGCATAGCCAACGGGGCACCCGCAGAGCGCCGCCGCTCCGTGGATGAGCATTTCCGCATTGGCCCGGCTGTTGACCAGGGCATCGAAATACGTAATGACTTTGAGGCTTTCCGAAGCCTCAGGGTCGAGCGCCTTGAGGCGCCACACCAGTCCTTGCATTTCCTACCGCCCACCACATCGTCAACCTTCGGGAACTCAATGGTGCTCCAGTCCTGCCGCTGCGGCAACAAACTGCGGCGGCGGGACAGGTCCATCAGGTGCCCAATATGCGTCGGAGCCACCTGGTCCTGGCTTCCCGGGCCAGGACCGAAAGCGCTGCCTGGGGGAAGAAAATATCGAAACCGTGGAAGCCGCCGGGCCAGACGTGCAGTTCCGCATCCCCTCCGCAGGCCCAGATGGTCGACGCGTAGGCCACGTCCTCATCCCGGAACACTTCGGCGGAGGCAACGTCAATGAAGGCGGGGGGCAGGTTCGAAAGATCGGCTGCGCGGGCAGGCGCCGCATATATGGATACCTGACTGGTTTTGCGGCGGTCCCCCAGGAGGGCATCCCAGCCGGTGTCGTTGCTGGTCCGGTCCCAGACGCCGATGCCGTCGAACTGGTGGCTGGACAGGCTCTCGTTGCGGTCGTCCAACATGGGGTAGATCAGCAGCTGCCCTGCCAGGGCGGGGCCGCCACGGTCGCGTGACATCAGTGCCACGCCTGCAGCCAGTCCTCCTCCCGCGCTGGCACCCGCGACGACCAGCCGCTCGGGATCCACACCCAGCTCTTCTGCGTTCGCCGCCATCCACTCCAGGCCCGCATAGCAGTCCTCCACGGGTGCCGGATCAGGGTTTTCGGGGGCCAGGCGGTACTCCACCGAGACAGCCACCGCGTCCAGTTGCTCCACCCAGTCAATCAGGGAGTCCGCTCCAAGAAACCGGTCACCCATGACCATGCCGCCACCATGGATGTGATAGATACCGGGCCCTCCAGGGGCGTGGTCAGTTCGCTGGAAAACAGACACTGTGAGGTCGGGAGCACCCAACGGGCCCGGAATGGTCCGCTCAAAGTGCGTTACGGGGCGTCCCGACAAGAGATCTTCGACGGGAGCCACAACGAACGACTCCCGCATTCCTTCAATCATGTCCGGGGTCAGGGTGGGAGCAATCAGGTCGCCCAGCGCCCCGAGGGTAGCCCCTAGTTCGGCATCAAATGGCGGCACTTTCCGTAAAGTTGTCATCTCGACCTCCATCAATTCCGGCCACCTCGTCGTGACCTGATGCAAGCCTAGGCGTCCCTGCGTGCTGCGCTAACCGCCAGCCGTCCGCAAAAGAGCGGGCCCTGACCGCCGCGTGGCGGGCCAGGGCTAGGCCTGGATGTCGCCTTCTTCGGGATCGTCGGCAGAACGGACGTCGCTCCGGATAATGCCCAACTCCTCGAGCCGGGCCGACATGCCTGCACCGTCCGGGGCATAGATCCAAGGAACCCCCGGTGTGGGTTGACCGCCCGTTTTCGACCGACCGCCTGCGAGGACCGCTTCGCCGGCCGAGAGTTGGCGGATGGCAATGGCCCGGACATTCTCCGGGTGCCGCTGGGCGAACTCGGAGTAAATGGCTTCGTCATGTTGTCCGTCGTCACCAACCAGGAGCCATTTGACGTGGGGGAACTCCTCCGCGAGGCGTTCCAGCGAGGTCCGTTTGTGTTCCTGGCCGCTGCGGAACCAGCGATCCGGCGTTGGGCCCCAGTCGGTCAGCAGCTTGGGACCAGCCGGGTACAGATTGCGGGAAAGGAAACGCGACAGCGTCGGGGCAACGTTCCAGGCCCCGGTGGAGAGGTACAGTACCGGCGCCGACGGGGCCGTCCTGGCGATCCGTTCATACAGCACCGCCATGCCCGGAGTGGGAGTCCGGGCATGTTCGTTGAGCACGAACGTGTTCCAGGCGGCCAGGAAAGGCCGGGGCAGCGCGGTGACCATGACCGTGTCGTCGATGTCCGAGACGACTCCAAAGTCCGTGTCGTCCGCAACAATCCGCACGGGAGCCTCCACGACGTGGGACTCCCCCGACTGCAGCGTGATGGTGTGCCAACCAGCTGTCAGGGTCACCGGGATGCGCACGTCAACCACACCGCCGCGGTCTGCGACAACGTCATGGACGGAACCGGCCACAGTCACCTTTACCGCAGCGTTGGCTACAGGAGCACTCGTGAAGTTCCGCCAGCCGCGCATGCTTTCCTGCAAGGGCTTTGCGTGACCTGCAGCGTCGCGGGGATCACTTCGCACCACGCGGGCCAGCACCCGGACCCAAGTCGTCGAGCCGTAGCCCGTATACGGAATCACGGTCTCCACCCTGCCACGCCGGATGGCAAGGCGGGTCTGGAAACCCAGCCACGCGTCGTCGAGCCTCATGGCCAGGTGGCGGCGCCCCTTGCCCGCAGGCTTGGGACCGTCAGTTTCAACGACGTCGGGCTGGGGGCGCGGTTTCACGGGACGGGAAGACATGTGTCCAGTCTTCCACGGCCTGCTCGCTGCGGCACCGCTTCCCTCCAGCCCGCACGCATTACGCAACAATCCGCTACGGCACGCGCTCCGGGCTCGCCAGCACGACGATGTTTTTCCCCCACAGATCAGCCGCGTAGCAAGTGATGAGAATGAGACGCCCCGGCACCCTGTCCCAGATCTCACTGTCCCGCAGGGTGTCCTTGTACTCCGTTGCCACCGAGTCGACCCTGAACTCCAGCAGCCCCTCCGCGGTTGTGACGGTGATGCGGTCACCCGCCTGCGCGAGGGTGCTGATGTTGTTGAAGGGAGACGCCTGTCCCTCCCAGCTATGTCCCACCAGGTACGTGGTGTTGGTTGATCCCGCACCCGGCATGCCGTACGGGTCGAGCCAATACGCATCGTGTGTGTACGGCGGGACGATGGAACCCAGTTCCCGTTCGGCCTCCGTCGGGGCAAGGGGCACGATCGCCTGGTCCATCCCGACCCTCGCGTACGTTATGTGCAAGGGTGGCGAACCGGTCGCCGCTGCGGCCGCCTCGCTGGGCGCTGGCTGCGGCGCGGGTGCAGCAGCAGGTGCCGTCGAGGGTGCCGCAGAAGCGCTGCTCGAAGTGAACGGCTGTATAGCGCTGACTGCCTTGGATGGTTCACCTGCCGCGACCGTTGGCCCGGAATCAGTGGCGGCCTGCGTTGACCACCCCGGAAGCAACGCCGCCAACAGCACTACAGCCATGGAGGCGATGACCGCCGTTCGCCGTTGTTTCCAACGCCCCGGCGAACGGCGGTGCCTGCCTCGCTGTACAGATCCTCGATGCAAGCTGCTAGTCCTGCTGGTTTTCCCTGCGAATAGCGGTCAGGAAGCGGATGCCCAAAGTCAGAATTCCTGCACCGCCCAGGGCCACCAAGATCGTGCCGAGCACGGCCGTGCGGCTCATGGGCTCCGTGTTGGAAACCCTTGCTGCAGTGTCCACGTTGGTGCCCTGATTCCTACCCGTCCCAGCCAAGGGTGCGGACTGGACCGGAGTGGCACCGTCAGTGGAAGTGGCTGTCGGGGTCGCGGTCGCCGTCGCAGTCGCCGTCTCTGTCACCGTCTCCGTCGCGGTCGGAGTCGCAGTCGCCGTCTCTGTCACCGTCTCCGTCGCGGTCGGCGTCGCAGTGGCAGTCGCCGTCTCTGTCACCGTCTCCGTCGCGGTCGGCGTCGCAGTCGCCGTCGCCGTCTCTGTCACCGTCTCCGTCGCGGTCGGAGTCGCGGTCGCAGTCGCCGTCTCTGTCACTGTCTCCGTCGCGGTCGGCGTCGCCGTCGCTGTTGCAGGTGGCGCGGAGGTGGTGGGGGTCGTGACGCAAGCGGGTGCGGTTACCACGTTGGTGTCCAGGGAAACCTGACCATTACGCGCCAGGAGCCGCCCCTCCACCACTGCGTTGGTCTGGGCTGTAATCGACGTCAGCGCAAGTACGGTGCCTTTGAAGCTTGAGGCAGTGCCCAGGGTTGCCGAGCTGCCGACCTGCCAGAACACGTTGCAGGCTTGGGCGCCGTTGGTGAAGATGATGCTGCTGGCGGACGCAGTAATCAGCGTGGACGCCACCTGGAACACGAACACCGACGCCGGATTACCCTGGCCATCCAGTGTCAGCTGGCCGCTGAGCGCCAGCGACGATGTTGACTTGTAGACACCTTCCGTCAAAGTCTGGCCAACCAGGTCGCCCGATACGCTCGCCGTCAACGCTTGCCCTGCCGCATTGTTGTAGGCGGTGGTCAGATCCGACTGTGCTTGCAAAGCCACCGCGTCGGCCGCGTGGATTGTGCCAGCAGCGGTGCCGGGCGGAAAGCCGGTAATGGCGGTGCCGGGGCTCAGGCCCAGGTCTCCTTGGAGGGTGGTGGGGCCGGTGTTGGTCACCGTGGTGGCGGCAAGGACCGAGTACGACCCCGCAGTACCCAGGTTTACCGGCGTCGCCGCAAATGCAGGTGATTGTTGGAGCATGATGGCACCGGCAAGGAGAAGAACTCCGGAGGCGGCCCCCACTGTTACCGACGTGCGCCGGCGGCTCGATCCCGCTGAATGTATCCCTGGATTTTTTCGCGCGGAGCTATGGTGCATGGCAGTTCCTTCCCCCAGCGGGGCGACCGCCCCAAAGCAACTGCCCAACAGGATGCGGGGGAGCTATACAGCGGACTGTACGCCCGCGATCGCGGTGTGCCTAGGGCCGGCGATGGAGCGATAACCCGGTGCGGGAGCACCCCGGCGACCCCTCCATCCGGCCGTTTTGGGTATCGTCCCTGCTCAAACCATCAGGGTGCTGACTATCGGCGTTTAGGGATGGCTTTCCAGCACGGATTAATTACTCCAAAATATTTATGAAATACGGCGACGGCGGCAGCCGGGACGCGGACAGCCGCCCCTAAACAGCCGTTGTAGGAGCCCGGCCCTCGTCACCGTGCTGCTTACGCGCTTGCGCAACGCGAAGTCGATCCAGCCGGTTCATTAACGGCGCGGTGGTAGCCCCGTGGACCACGATGGACAGCGCCACCACCAATCCGACCATTGCCCACAGACTGTGGGCCTCGTCTTCGAAATGTCCGTGGCTGATCGCAAAGGCAATGTAAAAGAGGGAGCCGATCCCTCGAATTCCAAAATACGAAATGGCCAGGCGTTCGCGGGGTCCGGTCTTTCCACGCATCAGCCCTATCCAGCCGGCCACGGGCCGGACCACCAAGAGGAACGCCAGGGCTACCAGCACTTCAGGCCAACCAATGCCTTCCAAAAGACCACGTGCAATAGCGCCGCCAAGGAGGACCAGGATCACCACAGTCATCAGCCGCTCCAACTGCTCTACATAGCTGTGCAGGACCTGGTGGTAGGCGTGGTTATGCTCGGCGGAACGGATGGTCAGGGCACAGATGAAGACTGCGATGAAGCCATATCCAGCCACCAGCTCCGTAGCGCCGTAGGCCAGGAACGTGGCCGCCAGGGCAACGAAGCCCTCGGAATGCTCGGACAGGCGGAAACTCTTTCCCTTGGCAGCGAAGAAGATCAGGCTCAACAGCTTGCCCGTGCCGAATCCGATCAGGACCCCCGCGGCAATCCGCCAGAGCAAATCAACACCCACCCACTCCCCCGACCACGCAGCCGGCGCGGCTCCCACCAGGCTGATGAGGATGGCGAGGTAGACAAAGGGGAAGGCAAGCCCGTCATTCAAGCCGGCTTCCGAGGTCAGGGCAAAGCGCACCTCGTCCTCGTCCGGATCCTCTTCGCTGTCCGCAGGTTTTCCCACCTGGACCTCGGAGGCCAACACCGGGTCAGTGGGGGCAATCGCGGCCGCAACAAGAATGGCGGCGGCGAGCCCCAACCCCAACACCCACATTCCCAGGAGCGTCATCACCAGGATGCACAAGGGCATAACGATGCCAAGCAGCCGCCAAGTGGTTGACCACCCGCGCCACCGGAACGGTCGGTCGAGGGCCAGACCTGCGCCCATCAAGGAGATGATGACGCAGATTTCAGTGAGGTGGGTAGCGAACTCCCCGTAGCGGACAGGATCAGGGTCCGGCAGGTCCGGAAGCAGAGTGAACGCCAGGATCCCGCTGCCAAGAAAGACCATCGGCATGGACAGCGGCATGCGTCGCAACAGTTTTGGCAGGACGGCAGCGGCCAACACTGCAAAGCCTGCTGAGAGGAACAAGATGCTGGGGGCTTCAAACACGAATAGTCTTCTTCCTGCCGCGCCGTTCGGCGCGTCCAAGAAGCCTAGCCCCGCCGTGCCCGTCGGGGCTATCCCGCAACGCTGCGCATCGGCCGGTTCCTGCGCCATGGATCCAATGGCATCCGGGAACCAATCTTCCGTTGACGTAACCCAGGTCACGTCGTAGGATTATGAATCGATTCAAGACGAAGTTTGTTCTTTGCCAGCGACGCCAGAGGAGTACAGCGACGTGACCGTCATGCACCGGAGGGAGATCCCTCCCGTAGCCAGCGAAAGCACCGCCCCAAAGGACCCGAAGAAGGCCGCCATGAGCGGCTGGATCGGCAGCGCACTGGAGTACTACGACTTCGCCCTGTACTCGCTGGCAGCAACGCTCCTGTTTCCCACGATCTTCTTCCCCACAGAGAATCCCACGGTGGGAATCATCGCCTCCTTGGCCACCTACGCAGTGGGATATGTTTCGCGACCCCTGGGCGCAGTGGTCCTGGGCGCTTACGGTGACAGGCACGGACGCAAGAAGGTGCTCGTTTTCGCGATGCTGCTCATGGGTTTCGCCACCTTTGCCGTCGGTCTCCTCCCCACCTACGGACAGGTCGGACTCCTGGCCCCCGTCATGCTGGTAATCCTCCGCCTGATCCAGGGCTTCGCCGTCGCCGGCGAACTCGGCGGTGCGAGCGCGATGATCGTGGAACATTCCCCCGACGCCCGGCGGGGATTCTTTGCCAGCTTCAGCCTCCAAGGCACGCAGGTCGGCTCGATTCTGGCCACAGCAGTGCTGATTCCCCTGGCCGCCCTACTGCCGGATGAAGAGTTCCACTCCTGGGGATGGCGGCTTCCCTTCCTGCTCAGCGCCGTAGTGATCGTGGCAGGTTACGTTATTCGCCGCCGGGTGCAGGAGCCACCGGCCTACCTGGCACAGTCCGAGGCAGCCCCCGCCAAACGCCGGTTCCCATTGGTCGACCTCCTGCGCACCCACCCCTGGGTTCTGATCCGCTGCATTGCCATGACCTTCACCAACGTCATCGGCATGGCAACCCTGATCTTCGGGGTTTCGTTCGCCACCCAGAAGGGCTACGGGATCGGCTTCTCCAGCAGCGAGTTCCTCTGGGTGACCATGGCCGCCAATGTCACCGCCGTCCTCACCATTCCGGCGTTCGGCGCACTCTCGGACAAGATCGGGCGGCGTGCTTTGATGGTGGCCGGCGGCATGACCGGGGGGCTGCTGACCATGGGCTACCTTTGGGCGATCGAACAGCGGAGCCTGCCCTTGGTGTTCGTCTGCGTTGTGATCGTCCAGGGCATCCTCTTCCAGATGTGGAACGCCACCTTCGCCACGTTCTTCCAGGAGCAGTTCCCCATGCGGATGCGCGTCACGGGATTCGCGGTGTCCCAGAACATCGGACTCATGATTGCCTCGTTCTTCCCGAGCCTGTTTACCGCAATTGCTCCCCCGGGGTCTGCCAACATCCCCATGGTCATCGGGCTGACAACGCTCGGCATCTGCATCATCTCAGCCATTGCCACCCTCAGGTCTTCCGACACCAAGGGCAAGACACTCGAGGAGCTTGAGGCCCGCTGAGGGCGGCGCCGGGACCGGCAGGTTCCGGACCAGGAGGCAATCCGACTAGGAAGCCTGGCCCAATGCAGCGTCGATCAGCACTTCGGCGGCCTGCCGCGCTTGTCCGGCAGCCTCGGGCGAGCCGGCGATGGCCGCCGTCGTTTGCGCGCCCTCGGCGAGGATTGAAAGCTGGGGCGCCAGGTACGCCGGCGCGCCGGCCCCGGCGGCGAGGCCTGCAACGTATTCCTGGAACGATTCCTTATGCTTCCGCGCATACTCAGCTACTTCGGGGCTGACAGCACCCAACTCCGCGAAGCTGTTGATGAAGCCGCAGCCCCGGAACGAATCCTGGCAGAACCATCCGGAGAGGTAGTCAAAGATGGCCAGGAGCTTGCCCCGCGGATCCGGGGCCTTGCGCACCATCGCGTCCAGCCCCTCGGTCCAGGACTCGTGCCTGCGCTCCAGAACAGCCATGACAATGCTGCTTTTGGACGGAAATTCCTGGTAAAGCTTTTTCAGTGAGACACCCGCCGCGGTCCGCAGCTCGTCCATACCCACCGACTGGATTCCTTTGGCGTTGTAGAGCCCGTCAGCCGTCGCGACGATGCGGTGCCGGACCTCGGAAATATCCATACCCCAATACTACTTGAAATGAGAACGATCGTTCTATAGTATTTGTAAGCAGAGAGAGAACGATCGTTCTCTACTTCGAGGAAAGGGAACAGAATCATGGGCTTCATCAAAGTCGGAACTGAGAACACCACGGATATCGAGCTCTACTACGAGGACCACGGCTCAGGTCAGCCGGTTGTCCTGATCCACGGCTACCCCCTTGACGGCGCCTCCTGGGAAAAGCAGACCGCCGCCCTCCTGAACGCCGGCTACCGCGTCGTCACCTACGATCGCCGCGGGTTCGGCAAGTCCAGCAAGACCACCACCGGTTATGACTACGACACCTTCGCAGCCGACCTCAACACAGTCCTTGAAACGCTCGACCTGCAGAACGCCGTCCTGGTCGGTTTCTCCATGGGCACCGGCGAAGTTGGACGCTACATCGGCACGTACGGCGAGTCCCGCGTTGCCAAGGCCGTCTTCCTCGCTTCGCTCGAGCCGTTCCTCCTCCAGACCGACGACAACCCAACGGGCGTCCCGTCCTCCGTGTTCGACGGCATCCGCAACGCCGCCATCGAAGACCGCTACGCCTGGTTCACCAACTTCTATAAGGACTTCTACAACACCGACAACTTCCTCGGAAACCGGCTCAGCGAAGAAGCCCTTCGCAACTCCTGGAACGTGGCTGCAGGCTCGTCCTGGTACGCATCGTTCGCCGTGGTGGACACCTGGCTGACCGACTTCCGCTCCGACATCGAAAAGGTCACCGTTCCGTCCCTGATCGTCCACGGAACAGGCGACCGCATCCTGCCCATCGATGCCACGGGCCGCGAATTCACCAAGCGCCTGCCGGCGGCGGAATACGTCGAGATCGAGGACGCACCGCACGGCTTCCTCTGGACGCACGGCGCTGAGATCAACGAAATCCTGCTCAGCTTCCTGGCCAAGTAGACCTCACCGGCCATCCGCTTAAAGCACGACGGCGGCGGGTCACCTTCGGTTCCATGGGAGCCGAGGGTGGCGCGCCGCCGTCGTCGTGCCCGGCACCTCGAAGCTAGTACTTGGAGAAGAACGTGGAGTATTGCAGGTAGATTTTGAGCCCCCCGGCGTCACTGGAGACTCCGGTACAAATCTTCCGCATGGTCCAGAGGTTCATCGGTTCGCAGCGTTCCTGCGTCAGCCCCATCTCCGCTGCAATCGACTGCGATGTCTGAGGTGGCTTGACGTTTACGGTCATTACCCGGGAACAGCCTCCCGAACCACAGTGTGTGCTGATCGCCCCGGCTTCGCTGGGCAACGGAATGGCAAGGAACGACGAGTCGGCGGGCACCGCACCTTCGTCGATGGCAGTCCAGAAAATGGAGCCGATCCACGCCATCAGCAGGATTCCTGCCGCCACTACGGAAAAGCAGCCGCTGCGCTGACGAGTCACCATGAATTCCCCCAAATCGAAATTCCCAGACTACATGGCGCGTGTCCCGCCTCAGGGTTCCGGAACTTACTTCCTTACGACGGCAACTCCGTGAGTGATCCGTCATGGTCCAGGTTCAGCACAAGGTCCAGATCCAGACGGTCCAGGAAGTCGTCGTCGTGGCTTACCAGGATCACGGCGCCGCGATAGACGTTCAACGCTTCCACGAGCTGGTCCACGCTCTGGATGTCCAGGTTGTTGGTGGGCTCATCGAGAATCAGTACCTGTGGCGGCGGATCGGCAAAGAGGAGCCGGGCCAACGAAACCCTGAACCGCTCGCCACCGGACAACGTATGAACGGGCCGGTAGACGCTGTCGCCCCTTAGCAGGAACCGCGCCAACTGGTTCCGGATTTCACCTTCAGGAACGCTTGGCGCCGAAGCCTGGACATTTTCCAGCGTGGTCGCGGCATCGTCCAAGCCATCGAGGCGCTGCCGCAGATAGCCGGCACGCCCGGTGAGAAGTCGACCACCCGCGGTGCCGGATTCGACGACGTCACTCACCTCGTCGTTGTCGGGCAAGGACTCACCGGCGACCACGCGTTCAAGCAAAGTGGTCTTTCCCACTCCGTTCGCACCAATGATGGCCACCCGTTCCGGGCCTTCTACGAAGAAGGCACGATTGGTCCCGCGCAACTCGGCTATCCGGCGTCCACGGGGAACGTCCGGATCCGGAAGATTCAGGCTGATCCGCTCCTCTTCCCTGATTCTGGACGAGGCCTCGTCCAGTGCGGTCCGGGCGGCGTTAACCTTGTCGTCCGACCCCGAGCGCAGCTTCCCCGCAGACACCTGCGCGTCGGAGGCCCGCTGGTTCATGAGAATCTTGGAGCCCTTCTTGTTGTCGTAGCTGCTTTGGCCGGTCCGGGCACGCTTGGCCAGCTTCGTTTCAGCATCCTGGCGTTGGCGCTTCTCGATCTTCACAGCCTGCTTTGCAGCTTGGGCAGCCTGCACAGCTGCTGCTTGCTGCTCATCCATGTGGGACCGCCAGGCGCTGTATGGACCTCCGAAGACCGTGAGTTCCCCGGCATGAAGCTCCGCGGTGTTATCCATCAACTCCAGCAAGCTGAGGTCGTGGCTGACCACCACCAGCGTTCCTGGCCAGGAAGTGATGAGGCCGGAGAGTCTTGCCCGGGCATCCCTGTCCAGGTTGTTCGTTGGCTCGTCCAGCAGCGTAATTGCCGTCCGTTGGAGCCGAAGTCCGGTGATCGCGACCAGCATGGCTTCGCCGCCCGAAATCTCGCCGACGTTCCGGTCAAGGTCCGATCCTGAAAAGCCGATATGACGCAGGGACTCGTCTGCACGGGTTTCAATGTCCCAGTCATCGCCCACTGTCTCGAAATTCTCCACCGCGGCGTCGCCGGATTCGATGGCGCGCAAGGCCCGCAGCTTAGGGCCGATACCGAGCAAGTCGGCTACGGTTGAGTCGGTTTTGAGGGTAAGTGTCTGCGGAAGGTAGCCGACCTCGCCGTTGGTGCTGATCCGGCCACTCGTTGGAGTCAACACGCCGGCAATGAGGCGCAGCAACGTCGATTTTCCCGCACCGTTGGATCCCACCAGGCCCGTGCGGCCCACTCCGAAGGTCCCGGAAATCCCGGAAATCCCGGTGAGGGCAGTGGTGCCGTCCGGCCATTGAAGGCGGACGTCAGTCAGGGTGATGGACGGATTTTTTGTAAAAGGCATGATGTTTTCAGGACTCCAGTGATTTCAGCGAATGCGCTGCAACCACCGGCCCGGAAGGACATCAGGTGCGTGTCAGCGCTTGGTTTGCGTCGCGAAACCTTGAATGTCCGTCAAAACATCGGCCTAACACTGGGGAATAGAGGATTTCAGTCTCACAAAGATGGCCTAACAAGGCAAATTCCCCCATGCTGAAGAAACCCCGGGCTGAAGGAACACCTGCTGAAGAAGCACCATGCTTCACGCAAAACGGCGGGCCGACGCCAGGTTCCGAAACGAAACCCAACGTGACCCGCCGCCGTCGTTCGCGTTATGCCCTTAGGCTCCGACCGTGACCACGATCTTGCCGCGCGTGTGGCCTTCCATGTTGAGGCGGAACGCCTCCGCCGCCTCAGCAAGGGGGAAAGTCTCCGCTACCTCAACCTGGAGTTTGTTCCCGTCCACCAGATCGGCAAGTTCCTGCAGCTCAGCACCCACGGGATTCACCCACATCCAGGTGCCGCCGTGCTCCTCGACATCACTGTCCGCGATGGAGGCGTGGCGACCGTTTTCCTTCAGGACCTCCAGGGTGGTCGAAAGGTTGCCGCCCACGAAGTCCGCAACCACTTCCACGCCTTCGGGGCGCAGGGCACGCACCCTCTCCGCCAGCCCTTCGCCGTAGGCCACGGGTTCGGCCCCCAGGGACCGGAGGAAGTCATGGTTCTTCTCCGAGGCAGTGGCGATCACCTTCGCACCAAGGGCCTTCGCGATCTGGATGCCGAGCGAACCCACGCCGCCCGAACCGCCATGGATCAAGACAGTCTCGCCCGCAGCCAGTTCCAACCGCTTCAGCACCTGAAATGCAGTCAACCCGGCCAGCGGCAAGCCAGCGGATTCGTTCCAGTCCAAGGACTCCGGCTTGCGGGCCAGGAGCCGCTCCGGCAAGGCAATGTATTCAGCAAAGCTGCCACCGTGGACGTAATCCTTGCGGCCGTAGGCGATGACCTCATCGCCGGGCTTGAAGTGCGGAGCGTCAATACCTGTCGACTCCACTACGCCGGCGACGTCCCACCCGGGAATGGCCGGGAACTGCAGGTCCATGAGGGGGTCCAAGTAGCCGGCCATGATCTTCCAGTCCACCGGATTCACTGAGGCCGCCTTGACTTTGACCAGGACCATGCCCGGCCCTACTTTGGGCATTGGCTGATCAGTGAGTTCCAGGACGTCCGGGTTTCCGTACTTGTTATAGGTAATTGCCTTCATGTGAGCGTCAACTTCCACTTGAGGCCGGCTATTCCTTAGCTGGCCGGCTCAGTCGAAGAACCCCACGATGTACCCGATGAAGTACAGCATCGACAACAGGACAAAGACGCCTATGATCGAGAGCCACAGGACCTGGGTGCCCTTCCTCGGGCCACCCTCATCGTGGCCTTGGGGGCCGGCCGTCGACGACTCGCCGGGCGGGGTTTCGCCCGGCGGCACTCCACCACCGGGTTCCAAGCCTGTGATCTTGTCCTCGTACGGGTCGGGATTAGGTCCTGACACGCTCACTCCCCTGGTTGCAGTGGTGTCGCTTTGACCCAGCGTATCGAACCAGCCCGGCCAGAACCACAGCACCCTTATAAATCAGCGGGAGCCCGGGTCAGCGCGTCCACACAGTGTCGCGCGTCCCGGTGCGAAGACGGTACAGAGACGTGGTGGCCGTGATGTAAAGGTCGTGCCCGTCGGGACCACCAAAACACAAGTTGGAAACCCTTTCAGGAAGTTCGACGGCGGCCAGCAGACTGCCGTCCGGCGCGTAAACACGGACAGACGCCCCCGCCGATGTCCATATCCGGCCCTCGACGTCAACGCGGAAACCGTCAGAAGCCCGGTCCTCCTCCAGCTCTACGAACGTGGTTCCGGCCCCACACGCCCCCTCTTCCACGGGGTAGGCTGCGATGCGGAACGGGACGCCATGCGCGGCCCCCGCCGTGTCCGAAACATACAGCAGTGACTCGTCCGGCGAGAAAGCCAGGCCGTTGGGATGGACCAGGTCCGTGACCACCGGCTTTAGTTCCTCCGTCGCGGGGTCGAAGCGGAACACGTAGCAGCCACCGTACTCCTGTTCGCCTTCATGACCTTCAACCGTGCCCGGCAGTATTCCATAGGGCGGATCAGTGAACCAGACCGTTCCATCTGCGGCGACCACGACGTCGTTGGGCGAATTGAGCCGGTACTCACCGAACGAGTCGACGATCGGCGTCACATCGCCGTCGTCGTCCCGCTCCACGCGCCTTCGGCCGTGGCTGCATTGCACTACGTCCCCGTCGTGGTCGAGCGTCCGGCCGTTGGTGTATTCGACGGCGGTGGCGTACTCGCGCGTGGCGCCCGTGGCGGGGTTGAACTCCAGGATGCGGTTGTTGGGGATGTCGCTCCAACGAACCGTCTGAGATTCCGGAATCCAGACCGGCCCTTCGGCCCACACAGTGCCTTCAAAGAGCTTTTCCAGAGTGCCGGTGATCAGTTCATCCATACGTTCGAGATTAGTCCTCCGCAGGTGTCACAGCGGCCTTTTCTTCTTTCGGGGTGTTGCTGTCCGCCCGCTGCGCAGCGGGCATGGCGATCACGGCCACGACAGTGAGGACGGCGCTGACAAGCACCGCCACGAACACCGCCGCAGACGCGTTAATGGTGGTTTGCGGATCAGCGCCACCACTTGGATCGCCGGCGTAGATGGCGTTGGCGATCGCACCAAAGACAGCCACTCCCAGGGCGCTGCCGATGGAACGGGCAAAGAGGTTGGTTCCGGTGACCACTCCGCGTTCGTTCCATTCAACACTCGACTGGGCGGCGATGAGGCTGGGGGTCGCAACCAGGCCAAGCCCCAAGCCCACGATGAAGCACGCCAATGCCACCAACACGACGTTGGGCGAGGACGCGGTGAGCGCCAGTACTGCTGCACCCGCCACCGAGATGGAGATGCCGATCAAGGCCGTCGGCTTGAACCCGATCCGCAGATAGAACCGGCCGGCCTGTGATGCACTGATCGGCCAGCCCAGGGTCAAGGCAGCCAATGCAAGGCCGGCCAGAATGGGAGACGTCTTCAGGGCACCTTCAAGGAAGGTCGGGACATAGGAAGTGAGGCCCAGCATGACTGCGCCCACGCCGAAGGAAATGACGGCTGTGGTGGCGAGCAACCGTCGCGACAGAACCCATGACGGGAGGATCGGCT
The DNA here is from genome assembly GCF_021919345.1 of Paenarthrobacter nicotinovorans. Lineage (NCBI taxonomy): Bacteria > Bacillati > Actinomycetota > Actinomycetes > Micrococcales > Micrococcaceae > Paenarthrobacter > Paenarthrobacter nicotinovorans. The sequence continues at coordinate 515,684 of NZ_CP089293.1, read as the reverse complement.
CCGCCGCCCGCCGCTCAGCCAAGACAAAAGCGCCCAGCAGCAAGGTACCCACCGCGAAGACCGTGATGCTGACGGGTGAGTTCCAGGCCCATGCCTGGCCACCCTCGAGCGCACCGAGAATCAGCAGGCTCAAGGAAACGGTCAGCAGGGTGGCACCCAGGTAGTCGATCCGGTGCTTGGCACGCTCAATGTCCTCGTGGAAGGTGCGCACCAGCATCCAACCCGCCAGGAAGCACAACGGGATGTTGATCAGGAAGATCCAGCGCCAGATCCCCAATGACGCAAAGACGCCACCGAGTGTTGGCCCCACCACGGAAGAGATGGCCCACACGCTGGCCAGATAACCCTGCACCTTGGCGCGCTCGGCAAGGGTGTAAATGTCCCCCGCGATGGTGATTGACACTGGTTGCACCGCGCCTGCCCCGAGGCCTTGAAGCACCCGGAAGGCAATCAGGGCCGGCATGCTCCATGCCACCCCGCACAGTATGGATCCCAGCAGGAACAGGCCAATGCCGCTGAGGCGGTTTCCGGCCCACGACGTCGGAAAGCTTGGCGTAGATAGGCACGGAAACAGCCTGTGCCAACAAGTACGCCGAGAAGAGCCAGGGGAAGGAACTGAAACCGCCGATGTCTTCCACAATGGACGGCACGGCCGTGGCGACGATCGTTGAATCGATGGCCACCAAGCCCGTGGAAAGCATCAAGGCAATGAGGATGGGTCCGCGTCGGGAACGGAATCCGACTCCGTCAGCAGTCTCTGTAGTCATGTATCTCGTCCCCGTCGTCGTCTCGTTGCGTTCGTTGCCGGGGCATGCCCCCAAAGGAGGTAACGGCGGGGGTAACGGAATTAGTCCCGGGTCCGGGCAGAGCACGACGACAGGCAGCTGTTTTGTGACAAGGACCTGTAGTGCTCATCTGACAGGATGGCTGGATGAGAACAGGCGAGTTACCCAGGGATTCGATGCTCTCCCGCAAGGGCCTTCCCGTCCCCGGACCGGGGCTGGACATCGCTGTTCCCGTACCCTCGGAGCGGCTGCAGAACCTGGTGGAGTTGGCCCGGACGGTGTGCGGACAACCGGTGACGGCCATCAACATCATCACGGAGGATCTGCAGTACCAAGTGGCCACGGCCGGCCTGGAGCCGTATCTATGCAGCCGCGAGGATTCGATGTGTGCCGTCGGTTTCCAAAGCGGGGCCTCCACGGTGGTGGAAGATGCATCGCTTGATGCGCGGTACAGGGACAACCCGTTTGTGGACGGCCGCCGCGGCGCGATCAGGTTCTACGCTTCCGTGCCGCTGGTCAGCGACGACGGTTTTGTTCTGGGCACGCTCTGCGCCGGCGCACGGGAAACCGGCCGGCTCAGCGACCGGCAACGCCAGGGCCTCGAGATCCTGGCAGCGGAAGTCGTCGAAGCCCTCGCCCTTGAACACCGCGCACGGGAACTGGCCGAGGCGCTGGCCGAGGCGCAGCGCAGCAACGCCCTGCTCGCCGAATTCGCCGGCCGCATCAGCCACGACCTGCGCAATCCACTCACTTCCATCCTCGGCTTCGTCGAACTCAGCCAAATGGAGGCCCAGGACGCCGCCGATGCGACCATTGCCCAGTACCTGGACGTCGTGGCCAATTCCGGGCAAAGGATGCTGAGCATGGTGGAAGACGTCCTTGCCTACGCCACTATCGGCGGAGATGTGCGGCCTGCCCAAATCTCGCTTAAGGCCCTGATGGAAGACGTGGTCCAGGACTTGGCTGCGAGCCTTGAAGCGAACGGGGCTTCCGTGGACTGCCATGATCTTGTGTTCAGTGCCGATCCCGGCCAGATGAGGGTCTTGCTTCAGAACCTGATCCACAACTCGGTCACCTACACCAGACCCGGAGTTCCGCCGGCCATCCACGTCACGGGCGAACGGACGGACGAGGGCGCAACCTTCCGGGTGATCGACAACGGCAAGGGAATCAGCGAACACGACCGTGACCGGGTGCTGGACCCCTTGGTCCGTCTGCACAGGGAAGACGATCCGCCTGGAACAGGCCTCGGCCTGGCAACCTGTGCACGCATCGTGGGCGCAGCCGGTGGACGGCTGGAGATCGGATCCGCACCGGGCGGCGGCACCGCGGTATCCATCCACCTGGGCAGTGGGAGCTGACCGTAACTTAACGACGGCGGCGGGTCCCCTCAGGTTCCGTATGGAACCGAGGGGACCCGCCGCCGTCGTAAATCAGCTGGTGGTCAGTCGTTGATCAAGTCGTGGACCACGATGGTCTGGTCGCGGTCCGGGCCGACGCCGATGGCCGAGAAGCGCGTGCCGGAGAGCTTCTCGAGGGCCAGCACGTAGTTGCGGGCGTTCTCGGGGAGGTCTTCCAGGGTGCGGGCACCGGTGATGTCCTCGGTCCAGCCGTCGAAGTACTCGAAGATCGGCACTGCGTGGTGGAACTCGGTCTGCGTCATGGGCATTTCATCATGGCGGACACCGTCGACGTCATAGGCAACGCAAACCGGGATCTGCTCGATGCCCGTCAGGACGTCCAGCTTGGTGACGAAGTAGTCCGTGAAACCGTTGACGCGGGAAGCGTGGCGGGCCAGGACGGCGTCGTACCAACCGCAACGGCGGGGACGGCCTGTGTTGACACCGAACTCGCCGCCGGTCTTCTGCAGGTAGACGCCCATCTCATCGAACAGTTCCGTGGGGAACGGGCCGGCGCCAACGCGGGTGGTGTAGGCCTTGATGATGCCGATGGAGCGGGAGATGCGGGTGGGGCCAATGCCCGAACCAACGGATGCGCCGCCTGCCGTGGGGTTGGAGGAAGTGACGAATGGGTACGTGCCGTGGTCCACGTCCAGGAACGTTGCCTGTCCGCCTTCCATGAGCACAACCTTGCCCTCATCCAGGGCGTTGTTCAGCTCTAGGGTGCTGTCGATGACCAACGGGCGGAGCCGCTCGGCGAAGGACAGGAAGTAGTCCACGATCTCATCCACCACGATGTCGCGGCGGTTGTAGACCTTGACCAGCAGTTCGTTCTTCTGGCGCAGGGAACCTTCCACCTTCTGGCGGAGGATGGACTCGTCGAAGACATCCTGGACGCGGATGCCCAGGCGGGCCACCTTGTCCATGTAAGCCGGACCGATGCCGCGGCCCGTGGTGCCGATGGCGCGGCTGCCAAGGAAGCGCTCGGTGACCTTGTCCAGCACCTGGTGGTACGGCGCAACAAGGTGGGCATTGGCTGAAACGCGCAGGCGCGAGGTGTCAGCGCCGCGGGCTTCAAGGCCGTCGATTTCCTGGAAGAGAGCCTCCAGGTTCACCACGCAGCCGTTGCCAATAATGGGAATTGCGTTGGGGCTCAGGATGCCCGCGGGAAGGAGCTTCAGCTCGTACTTCTCACCGCCAACAACCACGGTGTGCCCGGCGTTGTTACCGCCGTTGGGCTTGACCACGTAGTCAACGCGGCCACCGAGCAGATCGGTTGCTTTGCCTTTGCCTTCGTCGCCCCACTGGGCTCCGACGATCACGATAGCGGGCATGGGATCCTCCCCCATTCTTTCGGGCTGACCCCAGAAGGATGACTGGGGCTTGGCGCCGTACATGAGAATGCCCCGACGTTACCGGTGCAGCCTGCCACGTGGGCTGGCATACGCAAGAGTTCGGGGCTCTTACCAGCCAAGTTTAGCCGATGGCAACGGTTTCTCTGGTGTTGGCCCAACGTTGGCCTGCAGTTGTGGACAAAGTCAGGGGACAACCAGGGCGGCAGGACCGGCCGACGAACTCCCCAACGACAGGCTCAGCAGGCCGGCACTGTCCACCAGCCCCACGCGAATGGCCGAGACCTTGTATTCTCCCGCCGCAGCAGTGACATCCGCCGGTTTGGTGCCGGGCCAGCTCTGATCGGGCTGGACGTTGACATTGATGGCCACCAGCGTCCGGACAGCTGTCAGGACTGGCCCGACGGCGTTAATCACCGGTGTGATCAAGGCCTGCAGGCTTGTACCCAGGTTGGCAACCAGGCCGGTGTTGAAGATGGTGGCGTTGAGGACGGTCTTCACCACGTTGTTGGTTCCAGTGAGGAGGGCCGAGGTAATGGGTCCCAGCAAAGCAGCCACCACACCTCCCAAATCCAGGCCAATGACGTTGGCGGTTACTTGGGGTGCCGTGGCGGTGCCATCCAGGAAGTCGCCCAGAGATATACCTGTGCTGGCGCCGGTGGCCGCGCCTATCTTGACGCCGATGGTCGCTGCGTTGAGCCCGGCCAGTTTCAGGGTGATGTTGGTGGTGGCGTTCAATGTGATGGCGCGCAGCGCGGTAGTCAGCGCAGCCAGCACCCGGTTCTTCCACGAATCCAGCAAGGCAGTAACCCTGGAGGTCACCGCCGTCGTCGTGGCCGCATCCAGAACGACAGCGTGATTGGGTTCCATGCCGTTCAAACCAGTCACCGAGCTGCCGGTCAGGGCCGCGATGTTGACCTTGACCGTCCCGGTTCCCAGGTTGACGGTGACAATCCCGTCAGTCATGGACTCGGTCATCATGGCGGTGACCCCGGTCAGATCCGGGGCAGAGAGCGTCGCAGTGGTGCTGATGGACCCGAGCGACAATGTCCCCAGCAACGGGTTGATCAGTGCCGAGACCCCGTCGGAGATCCCGGTAGTCAACCCACCCGTCCCCAGCAACGCATTCAGTTGCGCAGGAACCGTCCCCACCAGTGAAGCCCCGCTGGTGGACAACGTCCCGACGGCGGGAATCGCCGCCGTCAGGTCCAGCCCGGCAATCCCGTACTGGCGCTGGACGGTAGGTGTGGTGTCCAGCATCGGCCACCCGTTGGTCATGACACAGCTATCCACCTTGGAGGACGATGCAATCGCCCCAACATCAAGGGTCACCCCGGACAAGGAGGCAGGAACGATGTTGCCCAGCGAAATACTGGCCGCTTTCGGGGCACTGCCTGCTCCCTGCGCTGTCCCTGCGACATCCACTGCACCCGTCTGGTCCGACACCAGCCCCGAAGCGCCCTGGGCCTGCCCGCTTTTCTGCGAGCGCGCCCACTGCGTATACGTCCCCAGGCCGCCTACGGGAACACCCAATCCCAGCCCCACCGAGACCGGGCTGCTGCCCAAGGCCGTCACCGGAATTTTGGTGACATAAGCGTCCGTAGTGCCGGGCACCAGCACCGCAGAGACCGGGGTGGGCGAAGCGGTGGTGCCGTTGTTCAGCACTTTCAGCCCCTGGACCCCTGCCACGGTGTCCAGATTGGTGTTGAGCACTGTGCCGTGCAGTTCCCTCGCCCAGGCCTGGTTGGTGAACATGGAGTTTGTGCTGCAGTCTCCGGGCGAACTTACGCCTACGGCGCTTTTCACCCATTCGCTGTCCGTCCACGCAGCTGTGGTGATGCTTGTGGTGGCGGCCAGGCTGATGGCGGCTACTGCTGCCACGAGAATCGAGCGGCGTGGACGGTTGAGGAATGCCCGGCGCAGGGGTTCGCTCAGCGGGCGTCGGAGCGTCATGCGCCTTGCTCCTTGGCTTCACTCGGCCGTTTCAGCATCGCCAGGACGGCGGTTCCCAGGAGGAGCAGCGCGCCTCCGGCGAAGAGCGCGGGGAGGGACGTGGCACCAGTGCTTCCAAGGGGTTCTTTGCTTCCGCCGTCGGCGGCCGGTGGCAGCGAAGGCGCGCTGCCGCCGTCGTCGTCTCCCATGGCGGTGACCCCGATCCCCAAGGTGAGCGCCGCGTCTTGGGGCGGGGCGCTGGCGGGTCCTGCCAGGGTGAAACGGAGGTACGGTGCGGTCCCGGCCCGGAGGTTGCTGAGCGGGACACGGAGGCCTTGGTCCCAATCGTTGAGGCGGGTGGGCTGGATCCTGGGCGTTGAGCCTTCGGGACAGCTCAGTTCCTTGTTCAGCCCGCTGTCGCCCTGCCACGGGGACGGGCATTCATCGATGGCGATGCCGTATCCGTCAGCGGCGGCCAGGCCGCCTGTGGCAACGAGCTGCAAGGAGGAGGTGGCTTGGGGCTTTTCCAGCGACAACCCGATCTGCCACACGAACGAATCGCCTGGCGCCAGTTGCGGGAACTCCAACGGGTACACGGAAGAGGAAAGCCAAAGGACGCCCGGGGTTCCGTTCTCGGGTACCGGGATGAGCTGGTCGGCGGCTTGGGCAGGGACGGCACAGAACAGCACCCCGACGACGGCGGCACACGCTGCCGCTGCGGGCCTCACCACCCGGTTCCACTGCTTCACAGCTCTTTCACCTCCCTGTTGACACCACACCTTTGTGACGGGGTACCCGCTTGGGCCAGTACGCCCACACCACAAGCGCGGCGACCGCCATGGTGGCAGCGCCGATGAAACCAGGCCCCCGCATGGCCATCACCCAGGAACCCACTGCGGGTACCGTTGCCAGTACCTTCCGGGCGGTGTCCACCTGGTACGGCAGCGGATCTTCCGAGCTGTTCGCGTCGCCCTTGAGCCGTAAGGAAGCACCAGAGCCGTCAGGCTCCACGGACACCACGCGGTGGGTGACCAGGACGCCGGATTCCGAGCGTTTCACGGAGACGACATCACCCGGGACCAGTTCCGCAGCGGGGACCTGCACGGTAAGGGACAGCGCCCCGACCGGGTACATGGGCTCCATGGATCCGGTCCGGAAGACCACGAACGACGCCTTGTAGACGAAACCAAGGACCAGCGCCAGAATGCACACCAGCCCGAGCAAGGCCAGCAGAGTCAAGGCAATTTCACGGGAGACCTTGAGGATGCGGGACAAGACGGCCCAGAAGCCCGCCCCGCCTAGGGCAGGGGCCGAAGGGGGCAATGGGGACGAGCTTCTGGTCCGGGTCAAGGGCTCTGTCACAGAGCTGCGTTACGAGCTGACGATGCTGGTGAACCTCCACAGCGGAACCGTCTGCTTTCCCTGCAGGGTCACGTCCGTCACGGCGGACGGGAGGGTGATGGCGAAGCAAATGTTCACCGCGGAGCCGGCCGTTGCTGCGTCGGCACCCTTCGGCAGTGTGATGGGGGTTGCGGAAACTGTCGTCAGCGGGACGCCGGCAGCTGCCGAACCTACGATGTCGGTGCCGCCGGTCAGCGTACCTGCAGCGCAGTTGGCCGGTGTGACGCCCTGGACCGCACGGTAGGTCAGGGCGTTGTAGAGGGCCAGGGAATTGGTGGTGGTGTCGGCTGCCGGCGCGGTTCCGCCGAGCTTGACTGCCTCCGCCAAAGTGGCCGTCAGGGCTTCGGAACCTGCCGCGGCCCGGAGCTGCATGGGCGCGTAAGCAGTATCACCGGGCTTGAGGGCGGCCGAGATGGCTCCGAACGTCAGTGCCCCGTCGGTTGCCGAGCTCGGCACGGTGGGGATGTTCGGCTTGTCGCTCCACGCATCGGCGCCCGTACCGTTGGTGTTGCTGAAAGTGTTTTGCTCCATGTGGTAGGTCAGCGTGCCCGGTCCGTTGTCCCCACCGGAATTGCCGAAGACCCACTCGTTGTCTGTCCATGCAGCCAAGGTGAACGCAGCTCCCACGCCCAGGACAAGCCCGCCGGCGAGGAGCGCCCGAACTTTCGTTGCCTTGTTGGATGACGTCTTAGCGACCATTGTTTAACCCCCACAGTTGATGATGCTGAGCTGGCGGGGAGGCCGAACGGTTCCCCCGGAACCAGTAGTTTCAAACGTCATTATCTGGGGAAGGAAAAGCCCCACCCGGCCGAGGTGCACTTTAGGGTTAATGCCGGCGTTCGACGCTGGCAGGGAGCGCCGCACCGGCGTCGAACCTTGTGCCGCAGTTGCGGGCGGGCCGAGATGCCTGACACGTTTCCCGGGCAACACGCCGCGTCGCATTAAGTGGCGCGCCGGGACGGCCCCCATTGGGGCAGTAAGTCCGGTAAGGTTAGTTAGCCCCCAACAGCACCCTTTGAGGTTCGGCTGCGGCATGCCCGCGGCCCCTTGGAACGGTGCGCTGTAACACCTAGGAGACCTAACCCCTGATGCAAGAACTGGCGACTGAATCACCCGAAGAAATCCTCTGGAACCGCCGCTACGAACCGCACATCGCTGAGGTCAACGAGCTGTGCGACTCCATCAAGGAGCAGAAGCCAGGCAGCGAGGTCCTCTACATCGACCCCGCCCACAGCATGGATGACTGCCGCATCGTGAGCCTTTTCTCCAATCAGCGCACCACCACCGGTGAGGGCTTCATCACCCCCGGCGACGAGGAAGCAGCCACGCGCATGCTCGGCATGCAGTGGCAGCTGGGCCTCCGTCCCGAGCTCATGATGCCCTGGAACGCCTACCCGTGGATCGAACCCAACGAGGAGCCGGGCAAGCTCACCCCCGCCAACATCACCGAGGGCCTCAAGCCACTGCTTCGCCTCCTGCAGCTCCTGCCGCGCACCTCTGCCCTGGTGGCACACGGAAACGAAGCCCACCGCCTGGCGGACCAGCTCATGAAGGCTGCACCGGCCAGCATCGCGCGCCGCGGTTTCAAGACGTTCAAAGTCCGCTCGCTCGGTGGCCGCTCCTTCGCGGGCACGCCGGCACGCCAGCAGGAATACCTGGATGCCATCCACGGTGCCTACGCCGAGGCCATGGCCCGCACGGGCATTCCCCGCAAGGCCTAGTCACACACCTTCGTTGTGGGGCCCGCTTTGCGTCCCAATCCCCCGGGATAACCCGCAGACCAGGCCCCACAACGCACACACCTTCGTTGTGGGGCCCGCTTTGCGTCCCAATCCCCCGGAATAACCCGCAGACCAGGCCCCACAACACACACAACGACGGCGGCCCTCACCTTTTTGGTGAGGGCCGCCGTCGTCGTTGGGGTTCTTGTGGTGGGGCCGGGTCAGCCGACCAGCATGCTGCGGAGGTCCTTCAGGATCAGCTGGGCGCCTGTGGGGCCGAGGCCGAGGAACCAGACGTCGTCATTGACCGCTTTCGCGTGGCCGGCTTTGACTGCGCCGAGCTTGGGCCAGACAGCGCCTTCAACTACAGCGGTTTCACCGGTGGCTGAGGGGTCGCCGTAGCTGCTGTAGAAGATCCAGTCGGCGTCGCCTTGCTCGATGTTCTCGGCCGAGATTTCAGCCGCGAGTTCATCAATGTTCTGGTTCTCCGGGCGGGCCAAGCCTGCGTCCTTCAGGATGACGCCGATGAGGGACTTGTTGGCATACAGGCGGATCTTGCCCGGCAGGAAGCGGACCAGCGAGATCTTCGGGTCGCCCTTGACGTCTGCCTTCAGCGCGTCAGCTTCGCCCTGGTAGTCGTTGAGGGCTTTGGTGGCCTTGTCTTCCTCGCCCAGTGACTTGCCGACCAGGAGGAAGTTTTCCTTCCACGGGAAGCCTGGCCGGATGCTGAACACGGTGGGGGCAATGGATGACAACTGCTTGTAGAGTTTGTCGGCCCGGAGCTTGCTGCCGAGGATGAGGTCCGGCTTGAGCGCTGCGATGGCTTCAAGGTTGAGGTCCTGGATGGTGCCCACGGAGGGGACATCCTTGACCTTGTCAGCCAGGTAGGTGGGAACCGGGTTGGCGCCTTCGGTGGTGGCCATGCCCACCGGCGTGACGCCAAGGGTGACGACGTCGTCGAGTTCGCCGGTGTCGAGTACCACCACGCGGGTGGGCTTCTTTTCCAAGGTTGTTTCACCGTTTGCGTGCGTCAGGGTGCGCGGGAAAACGCCGGGCGCGGCGTCCGTGCCGAGCTTCGCCGTTTCCTGGTCAGCGGTGGTGAACTTCGATCCTCCCGTGGCAACATCGGCGTTGCCCGCACTGGAACCCGACGTACCACTGGTGCCGCAGCCCGCGACGAGGGCCATAAGCAAGGTGGCACCGACCGCCTTCATTACGAGCTTTCGCGCACGGGAGCCCTTGGGCGGCTGAACTTCAAAATCGTCATTTTTCACTGGGTAAGGCTAACCTAATTAGGGCACACTTCTGTGACGTTGTGACGACAGTCACGGATAGCCCTTCCTTTATTGCCCCTCTCTGAAATGGTCCCTGTCGTGTCCCAACTGATGGCTCCCGCTCCCAAGCCGCACGCCGGCGAGCCAGCAACCGCGGCCCAGTCAGGTGACAACGCGGCCCCACGCGGCGGCGTCGTCAAGAGATCCGGCTGGCGCGTCACCTTTTTGGTCGCGGCGGCCGCAATCCTTCTCGGTGCCGTCGTGCTAAGCCTGGGTGTCGGTGCGAAGCTCATCCCGGCGTCCACCATTTTCCAGGCCTTCACCAACCCGCAGGACACCGCCGATCACGCGATCATCCTTGAAAGCCGGTTGCCGCGCACTTTGATGGGGATCGCTGTGGGAGTCGCCTTGGGCATGGCTGGCGCGCTGATCCAGGCCATTACCCGGAATCCACTGGCCGATCCCGGCATCCTCGGGGTCAACGCGGGTGCCTCGTTTGCGATCGTGGTGGCAATTGGTGTCTTCGGGGTAGCTACCCTGAGCGGCTACATCTGGTTCGCGTTTGGCGGGGCCATCCTCACCACCGCCGCGGTCTACCTGATCGGAACCTCAGGACGGAACGTGGTGAATCCCATCCGGCTGACACTGGCCGGTGTTGCCCTGGGCGCCGTCCTCACCGGCATTGGCTCCGGACTCACACTCCTGAACCCCAAGGCCTTTGACCACCTGCGCTCGTGGAGCATCGGCTCACTGGACACCCGCAGCATGGAGTCCGTTGCCACGGTGGCACCGTTCATGGGCGTGGGATTGCTCGTGGCGTTGTTCTGCGTCCGCGGCCTCAACGCTCTGGCACTGGGAGACGACCTCGCCACTTCCCTTGGCGCCAACGTCAACCGCACCCGCATCCTGGGCGTCGTGGCCATCACCCTCCTCAGCGGCGCAGCCACAGCAGGAGCTGGCGCCATCGGCTTTGTGGGACTCATGGTTCCCCATGTGGCCCGGTGGATCGTGGGCCCGGACCAGCGGTGGATCATGGCCACGACAGTCCTGCTCTCCCCCATCCTGCTGCTGGTATCGGATGTTGTTGGCAGGGTTGCCGCACCCGGTGAGCTACAGGTAGGCGTAGTGACAGCGTTCATCGGCGCGCCTGTACTCATCGCCTTGGCACGGCGCCGGAAAGTGAGCGGGCTATGAGCCGCCTGGACCCAGGGAAGAGGGTCGACTTCGGCCGGCCTGTTGCTGTGGTCCGCAACCGTTCGCTGAGCCTCCGGCTGGATATCCGCAGCATGCTCGTCTGCGTTCCGCTGCTTCTGGCCGCGCTTGCAGTAGCCGTGGTTTCGCTGGCGACGGGTGACTACGAGGTCCCGGTACAACAAGTACTGCAAGCCTTCACCGGCGATGCCCCGGGGCTCGCCCAAACAATCGTCATGGAATGGCGCCTTCCCCGGGTCCTGGCGGCGCTGGTGTTCGGTGCGGCGCTTGGCATGAGCGGCGGCATCTTCCAGTCCATGACGCGCAACCCGCTGGGCAGCCCTGACATCATCGGCTTCAATACGGGTGCCTACACCGGGGCGCTCATTGTGATGCTCACGGTGGGTGGCAGTTATGCGGGAGTTGCGGCCGGCGCCTTGGTGGGCGGAGTCCTCACAGCCCTGGCCGTCTATTTGCTGGCCTACCGCCGTGGTTCCCAGGGCTTCCGACTCATCATCGTGGGCATCGGCATCAGCGCCATGCTTGCTGCGCTGAACCACTGGCTCATCCTGCAAGCCGAACTCGAGGCCGCCCTGGCGGCCGCCGTCTGGGGAGCCGGGTCCCTCAACGGCATCACGTGGGAGCAAGCGGCGCCGGCCGCCGTCGTGGTTGTTGTGGTTGGTTTGGCCACGCTGGCCGTGGCGCGTCGCATGCAGCTCCTGGAAATGGGCGACGACGCCGCCCGCGCATTGGGCGTCCGGGCCGAACCCACCCGTTTGCTGCTGCTCATCCTGGGCGTTGCCCTGACGGCTGCCGTCACTGCAGTGGCCGGTCCCATCGCCTTCGTGGCCCTCGCCGCTCCCCAGCTTGCCCGGCGGCTAACCCGGAGTGCCGGCATCACATTGCTGCCTTCCGCGGTGATGGGTGCCTTCCTGCTGGTGTCCAGCGACCTCGCAGCGCAGCGTCTCTTCGCTCCGATCCAACTGCCAGTCGGGGTTGTGACGGTGTGCATCGGCGGTATCTACCTCGTTTGGCTGCTGGCCAGGGAAGCAAGGAAATCATGAGCCTCACCACTGCTGCACCGCAGCTCCACGCAGAAGCCCTGACCATTGGCTATGAGCAGCGCGTCATCTCCGAGAACCTCAATGTGCGCATCCCCGAGGGGAAGTTCACGGTGATCGTCGGGCCCAACGCCTGCGGCAAGTCCACGCTGCTGCGGGCGCTCGCCCGGCTCATCAAGCCCCGCAGCGGACAGGTGCTGTTGGACGGAAAATCCGTGACGTCGCTGCCCGCAAAGGAACTGGCGCGCCGGCTCGGGTTGCTCCCCCAGTCCTCCATCGCCCCCGACGGCATCACGGTCGCTGATCTCGTGGCCCGCGGCCGGTACCCGCACCAGAAACTCCTGCGGCAGTGGAGTGTGGAGGACGAGTCCGCGGTAGCGGAGGCCATGGAAGCCACTGGAGTCTCGGCCCTGTCCGGGCGACTGGTGGACGAGCTCTCCGGCGGTCAGCGGCAGCGCGTGTGGGTGGCCATGGTGCTCGCCCAGCAGACGCCGCTGATGCTCCTGGACGAACCCACCACCTTCCTCGATATTGCTCACCAGATCGAGCTGCTGGAACTCTTCCGCGAGCTCAACCTGGACAAGGGCCACACACTGGTTGCCGTGCTCCACGACCTCAACCACGCCAGCCGCTACGCGGACCACATCATCGCCATGAAGGACGGCGTGGTGGTGGCCGAAGGCGCCCCCGCCGACGTCATCACCGGGTCCTTGGTGGAGGAAGTGTTCGGGATGGCCTGCAAAATCATCGATGACCCCGTGACGCACACGCCGCTGGTGGTCCCGCTGGGACGCCCGCGGCACTCAGCCGTCACGGACTGACGCCCTTAACGACGACGGCGACCCTCGCCTTTTGGTGAGGGTCGCCGTCGTCGTTTGCTTGGCTTTAGCGGGCTTCGAGCGCTGCCTTGGCCTTCGGGTCCGAGTCGTTCAGGAACTTCTCGATCCGCTCAGGTTCTTCAGCTTCACCGATCGCCGAAGCGGCCCGGCCCAGTGCGTAAAGCGCGCGCAGGAAGCCCTGGTTGGGCTCGTGCTCCCACGGGATGGGTCCGACGCCGCGCCAACCGTTGCGGCGCAGCGAATCGAGGCCGCGGTGGTAGCCGACGCGGGCGTAGGCGTAGGACTCGATGGTCCGGCCCTCCGCCCAGGCTTCCTCGGCGAGGATGGCCCACAGCAGTGACGATGTGGGGTTCTGCGCCACGAGGTCCAGTGCTTCCTTGCCGAGGGCCAGGTGCTGGTAGATCTCGTTCTCGGCGGGCAGGAGCGTGGGCTCCGGCCCCATCAGGTTCTTCCGGAATTCGTCGGACATCAGAAGGTCTTGCCCACCGATCCGAGCTGCTGGGCGGCTTCGACGATGCGCGCGGCCATGCCGGCTTCAGCGGAAGCACCCCAGACCCGGGGGTCATAGGTCTTCTTGTTGCCCATTTCGCCGTCGACCTTCAGGACGCCGTCGTAGTTGGAGAACATGTGGCCGGCAACCGGGCGGGTGAACGCGTACTGGGTGTCGGTGTCGATGTTCATCTTGATGACACCGTAGGAAACGGCGTCAGCGATTTCCTGTTCCGTGGAGCCGGAGCCGCCATGGAACACGAGGTCGAACGGGTTTTCCTTGCCGATCTTGGCGCCAACCTCAGCCTGGATCTGCTTGAGCAGTTCGGGGCGGAGCTTCACGTTGCCCGGCTTGTACACGCCGTGCACGTTGCCGAAGGTCAGGGCGGTCAGGTAGCGGCCGTTTTCGCCGGCACCCAGGGCCTCGATGGTGGCGAGGGCATCCTCGGTGGTGGTGTAGAGCTTCTCGTTGATTTCGTTCTCAACGCCGTCTTCTTCGCCACCAACGGTGCCGATTTCGACCTCGAGGATGATCTTGGCAGCAGCGGCGCGCTCCAGCAGTTCACGGCCGATGCGCAGGTTCTCGGAGAGGGTCTCGTGCGAGCCGTCCCACATGTGCGAGTTGAAGATCGGGTCCTTGCCGGCCTTGACGGCTTCCTCGGAAGCGGCCAGCAGCGGCAGAACGAAGTCCGCCAGCTTGTCCTGCGGGCAGTGGTCCGTGTGCAGGGCGATGTTGACGTTGTAGTTCTTGGCAACTTCGCGGGCGAACGCGGCGAAGCCGAGGGAACCGGCAACCATGTCCTTGACCGAAGCGCCGGACCAGTAGGCTGCGCCACCGGTGGAAACCTGGATGATGCCGTCCGATTCGGCCTCGGCGAAACCGCGGATCGCAGCGTTCAGAGTCTGCGACGACGTCACGTTGACCGCAGGGAAAGCGAATCCGCCAGCCTTTGCGCGGTCGATCATCTCGGAGTAAATCTCTGGGGTTGCAATGGGCATGGTGACTCCTATGCTGAATTCGTCTGTGGGTTGGTAACCCTGGAGTAGACCGCTTACGGCTAGCACCCATCCTAGCGATATCCGCGGGGGCGCCGTGTTTCGGGTCACTGGGGCTCTTAACACTTCCGCCGAGTTGGCATTTAATGACAATCCCGCGCGGGCAAAGTCATAGGGTCGTTGCAACGCTCTGATTGATGGAGCGTTTTATGGTCAAGTTGTTCCCCAAGGCTGCGCGTACTGAGTTTCTTGATTTGGTGTGTGCGGGGATGCCTGTTCGTACTGCTGCCCGGCGTGTCGGGGCGGTGCACGCTACCGGGCACAATTGGTGGGTTCAGTCTGGCCTAATGATGACCGTGAACCGGGGTGCTACCGGAGGTCTTGCCGATCCTGCTCCTTCAGTCGGGGGCCCTGGCCGTGCGTTGGGTCTGGAAGAGCGAGGCATGATCCAGATGGGTGTGCGGATGGGCCTCAGTTACGCGAAGATCGGCGCATTGATCGGGCGGGATAAGTCCGTAGTTTGGCGGGAGGTCAAACGCCACACGAGCGCGGACGGGAAGTACTACGCCTCGGTCGCTCACGCCAAAGCGCATCAGGACAGGCGCCGTCCCAAACCCTTCAGGCTGGCCAAGGACGAGGGTTTGTGCCGGCTGGTCGGCGTCTGGATGGATGACGGGTGGAGTCCGAAGCTGATCTCCTCGATGTTGGCGTATTACTTCGGTGACGATCAGACTATGCAGGTGAGCCACGAGACGATCTACCAGGCCCTTTACGTCCAAACCCGCGGGAACCTGCGGGCGGACCTGGCCGAAAAGCTCAGCCTGAAACGCAAACAACGCATCCCCCACGGCACTGACCGGCGCGCCAACAGCCCCTATAAAGAGGCCTTCAAGATCAGCCAACGTCCCGCCGAGGTCCAGGACCGGGCAGTGCCCGGGCATTGGGAAGGTGACCTCATCATCGGCGCCAACGGGACAGCGATCGGAACCTTGGTGGAACGCTCAACCCGGTTCACGATCCTGCTGCACCTGCCAGGGGACCACACCGCGGAAACCGTTGCCGCCGCGATGATCCGGGAGATGGCCTCCCTCCCGGATCACCTGCGCCGGTCGATCACCTGGGACCGCGGCACCGAACTGGCCGACTACGCAAAAATCCAGACCGCTCTCGATACGACGATGTACTTCTGCGACCCGCACTCGCCCTGGCAGCGCGGCACCAACGAAAACACCAACCGGCTCCTGCGGTTCTGGTTCGAGAAAGGCACTGACTTTTCAGTGCACACCCCCGAGGACATCCGCCTGGTCGCAGCGAAACTCAACCGCCGCCCCAGACCAACACTGAACCTCGAGACCCCAGCCAACCGGCTAAACCAGCTGCTACAAGCGGCCTAACCCCCAGCGTTGCTCCCACCAATTGACTTTGCCGCGCTGCGATTGTCATTAAATGTCACCTCGCGCGCCAGCCGCGGCTCTGGAGGGCACGGCGGACTTTATGGACGACGGCGGGCCGCTCACCTTCGAGGTCATGCTTGGAAATCCGGACTTCCAGCCAGCCAAGGGCGAGCGACTTCTCCTGGCGCTCGATATCCCGCAAGTGTTGCTCCGCGCCGCCATGGTGTTGGCCGTCGTATTGGAGGGAGACCAGGTACTCAAGGTAGGCGGCATCCGGCCACAGCACGGCCTGGCCGAACTGATTGCGGATCGCGTGGTTGAGCACGGGTTCGGGCAGGTTGGCGTTGACCAGGGCCAGGCGCATCCGCGATTCGGGGGCGGAGTCGGCGCCGACACGGATGAGTTCCAGTGCCGCCCGAGCAGTCCGCACTCCCCGCATGCCCGGATGGCTTCCCACGGCATCTTGCAACTCTGCGATACTGCACAACGCTTCCTTGGGCACCGGGAAATCGGGGCCATGAGAGGACACGAGGTAGTCGCCGGCTGCAACCAGGTCCTCCACGGTGGACAACGCGGCCAAGTCCAGCCACGTCCGCGCAGGCGAGGTGACTCGGACGCCGTCGTACTCCACCGTTTCCTCCGGAAGGAGCGTGAGGAGGTGTCCCGCCACGTTGACCCTGCGGGGAAAACTGAATCCCCGGCGTCGTGCAAGGTAGATGCGCCAATCCCCGCTGAGCCGGGCAGGCACCGGAATACCCCAGAGCCGCGCCGCCGACAGCGAGACGAGGATGGAGGAGTCATCCAGATCCGTGTAGGCGCGCAAGGCGGCGGCTCCGGAAGCATCGGACGCAGCCGGGACACGAATTCCCCTGGAAACCAGCACCAAGTCCTTGGCACGTGTCCGTGACCGGGTTACCCCGGCCTTGTCCGATGCGTGCACAGAGAAGGAACCCGTGGCCAGATGATCCGGAAGTGGTGCCCTGCGCATGCCCCATTCTTGCTGGTCCGCCGGGTGCGCATCGGGTTATCCACAGCCTTAGCCGCACGCACCCCGCCGAGGTGGCATTTAACGACAATCCCGAGCAGGCGGTTTCAGCTTGCTAGTGCAACACCATCGATTAGTTTGGTCAGTCTTTCAGTTGGGGTGTCCCATTGGAGTGTTTGACGCGGTCGGATGTTGAGCAGGTGCTGGGTGTGGGCGAGTTCTTCGTCGCTGACCTGGTTGAAGTTCGTGCCTTTGGGGTGGATATCGCGGACCAGTCCGTTGGTGTTCTCGTTCGTGCCGCGTTGCCAGGGTGAGTGCGGGTCACAGAAGAACAGCTGGCAGCCGGTCGCTACTGTGAACTTGGCGTGTTGAGCCATTTCCGTGCCTTGGTCCCAGGTGATCGTTTTAAGGATCGCCTGGGGCAGGGTGTGGATCATTTTCTGCATGACCTCGATGACCGTCGCGCTGTCCCTGGCTCCCGGCAGCCGGCCCAGCAAAGTGAACCGTGAGGAGCGCTCGACCAAGGTGACGATCCCGGAGTTACCGGGACCCACGACCAAATCACCTTCCCAATGGCCGGGCACGGCCCGGTCCTGGACTTCGGCGGGCCGGTCGCTCAGCCGGGCCCCTTCAAGCCAGGGCCTTACGTTCCTGGCAGGCAGCTTTGATTGGGGCTTACGACCGGTCCGGCCCGAACGTAGGGCCTTCTCCACGGCAAGTTCATGCCGCAAGGCACCCCGGCCCTGCACGTAAAGGGCTTGGTAAATTGACTCGTGGGACACGTGCATCTCCGGCTGCTCGGGGAACGTCTTCTTCAGGTCCGCAGCGCTCTGTTGAGGTGAGAAACGCTGGTTCAAGCGTGCCACGACCTCCTTCCACACCGCCGTTCCCGCAGAGAGCTTCACGGGCCGGTTCCGTCTACGGCGGACCAGTGCCCGGTGTTGGGCAACCCCGGCGTCGTAATAGCGCCGGGCCCAATGCTCGATACTGTGTCGGCGGATCTCCCGGGACACCGTTGATGGATGCACGCCCAACTCCTTGGCGATCTGTCGCATGGAACGCGGCTCCGGCAAGCCCAGACAGGCCTTGATATAAGCCCGGTCCTCCAAAGTCAGCCGCCGGTACCTTCGCTCCTTATCCCGCGAAAGCACCTCCGAAGCCATCGGAAGACGCACGCCACCACCAGGGCCGGAGATAAGTTCCATGCCCGCTAGTTTCGCCCATTGCGACACCGCTTGCCGGGACACCCCAGCCGCGGCAGCACTTCGTCCCGTGTCCTCACCCGCCAGCAAGTGCTCATACGCACACGCACGAACCGACCACGGCAACTTCTTGACCATGACACCCCTCCAACTACAGGGGTGTTGCACTAGCCACCTGAAGACGCCGCACCGGGACTGTCACTAAGTGCCAACTCGGGGAAGCTACGAAACCGGCTGTTGGAACACGTGGCGGCGCACCCACGCGTGCATGGCGATGGCCGCCGCGGAGGCCGCATTCATGGACCGGGTGGAGCCGAACTGCTCAATGGACAGGGTTGCGACGGCGGCATCGTGCACCTCAGGCGTGAGGCCGGGGCCTTCCTGCCCGAACACCAGGACGCAGTTCTTCGGGAGATCGTACGTTTCAAGCGGTACGGAATCCGGGAAGATGTCGATGCCGATCACGGCAAGCCCCTCCCCCTCGGCCCACTGGACGAAGTCCTCAACCGTGGGGTGGTGGCGGACGTGCTGGTAGCGATCGGTGACCATGGCCCCGCGACGGTTCCACCGCCGTCGGCCAATGATGTGGACCTCCTTGGCGAGGAAGGCGTTGGCGGTCCGCACCACGGTGCCGATGTTGAGGTCATGCTGCCAGTTCTCAATGGCGATGTGGAAATCGTGCCGCTTCGAATCGAGGTCGGCGACAATAGCTTCGTGCTTCCAGTAGCGGTACTGGTCAACCACGTTGCGCCGGTCGCCGTCACGCAGGAGGTCCGGATCCCAGTGCTCGCCAACGGGCCACTCGCCTTCCCAGGGCCCGACGCCGACCTCCGCCTTCGCTTCGGCCTCGCCTTCTGCGGTGGTCCCCTCCGGGGATGCGGCAGGGGCGGGCAGGGCTGTGTTGGGGGGAAGGTCAGTCACCCCTCAACTTTAGCCCTGCCGTTTCCCCGCTTGGGCCCGTGCCCCGATTGAGCCCCTGGCCCGCTGAAGTGCGGGTTCCTAGCCCATCTTCCACTTGTTGATGCGGTAAGAGTTACCCAGCTGCTCGAAGAGACCCGGGTGCGCGTCCCAGTAGGTCTTGTGTCCGCTGACACCGAGCATCTGCGGAGTGCCCCATGGCGTCACGGAGAACAGGTTCACTGCCTGGATGGCCTCGCCGCGGGCGTTGGTGCAGGTGAATCCGACAACCACAGCCGCACCACGACGGAACTCACGGATCTCCGGCCTGGAGGTCTTGAAGTCCGAGGCGCACTTGTGGCCTACCAGGTTCTGCGGCAGTTCAGTGGCTGTCATGCCCTTGTACCGGGCCTCGATATCTTCCAGGGCCTTCTTGATTTCCGCCGGATCCTTGCCGAACTTGCCTTCCTCGGATTCAGCGAAGAAGGCATAGGCGAGCGCGATCCCGTCGCCGTCGGTCTCCACCGTGCCTTGGGCCTTCTTCTGGATCTCTTCGCCCGTGGTGGGGTCCTTGGTGATGCCGAATGATTCGTCGTGGGTCCACTCGGCCAAGTACTGGAAGGACGATTCGCCCGTGACCCATTTGCTGAACAACGGGTCGCCGTCCGCTGGAACGTTGCTGGGGCCCGCGAAGTTCTCCCATGCTGACGGCAGCGGGATGGCCCCGGCCGGGATGTCGGTGGACGCCGACGCGTCACCGGAAGGCTCAGCCTCAGCGGACGGATCCGCAGACGGCTCAGCGGCCGCATCCGACGCCTCGTCCGAGGACGTCACCGAAGGCGAAGGCGAGTCAACGGCAGTCGGCTTGGTCAGGGACGGAATCAACCAGGTGAACGCAACTACCAGGGCAATGATCACGACGACGGCGACACCGCCGAGGATCAGGAACAGGGACTTCCTGTTGTGGTCACCCGGGTTCTGGCCGGGTCCAGTTGGCTGGCCCGGGTAGGGGCCGCCGGGCGGTGGGAAACCCGGCTGGTTGGGGTTGCCAGGGTGGCCCGGGTAACCCGGCTGGTTGGGGTTGCCGTGCTGGGCCTGCTGCAAGGGGAAGGCCTGGGTGGGATCGTGCTGTGCAGGAAAAGCCTGCGTCGGAAAAGCCTGCGTCGGCGCGTCCTGCGGCTGGGCTGGCTGCGGCTGTGCTGGCTGCGGCTGGGCTGGCTGCGGCTGGCCTTGCTGCTGGGCTTCCGGCTGGTACATGGGCTGCGCTTGCCCGGGCTGGTACTGGCGGTACTGCTCTTTGCCCGTGTCGTAGCGTGGCTGCGGTACGCCGTCCGGATTGTAGGGAGGCTGGGGTACCCCGTTGTTGTTGCTCATGGCAAGGCCCTTTCACATGCTGTGGGCACCGGAACATCCTTGCGGACACAACCGGTGGTCTATCCGGAACGAGGGACCTGCTGAAGCGGACGGCGTGGTGCTCACCGTGTCGATCCCCCGACCCACGGTGCCGGCGCGCAGCCACCAGCGTAGTGCAGGACGTCGAGGACGGCACAAGTCAAAGCCGATATCCGCATGGGCAGAACTACCCAAATAAGCAGAACTACGTGATGTCCGGCAGCCCGAATGATGAAAGACTGGGAAGCAGTGCATGAACAACCCCAGCCGGAGGCAAATATGGCAGAAGAAACCACGCCCCACCCGTCCACGTCGGTTTACCGTAATGGCCACGAGATCGAATGCTGGCTCACGGACATGGACGGCGTCCTCGTCCACGAAAACCAGGCCATCCCCGGCGCAGCCGAGCTCATCCAGCGCTGGGTGGATACGTCCAAGCGCTTCCTGGTGCTGACCAATAACTCCATCTTCACCCCGCGCGACCTCGCAGCCCGCCTTCGTGCGTCCGGCTTGGAAGTCCCCGAAGAGAACATCTGGACCTCCGCACTCGCCACAGCCCAGTTCCTCAAGGACCAGGTGCAGTCCTCCGATTCGGGCAACCGCGCGTACACCATCGGCGAGGCCGGCCTCACCACCGCCCTGCACGAAGCCGGATTCATCCTCACGGACACCGACCCCGATTTCGTGGTCCTCGGCGAAACCCGCACCTATTCCTTCGAAGCGATCACCATGGCCGTCCGCCACATCCTGGCCGGCGCCCGCTTCATCGCCACCAACCCGGACGCCACCGGCCCTTCCAAGGACGGTCCCATGCCCGCTACAGGTGCCATCGCGGCCATGATCACCAAGGCCACGGGCCGCGAACCGTACATCGTGGGCAAGCCGAACCCCATGATGTTCCGCTCCGCCATGAACCAGATCGATGCCCACTCGGAGACCACGGCCATGATCGGCGACCGCATGGACACGGACATCGTGGCCGGCATGGAAGCGGGCCTGCACACGGTCCTGGTGCTCAGCGGAATCACGCAGCGCGAGGAAATCGTGTCCTTCCCCTTCCGGCCCAACCAGATCCTGAATTCAGTGGCCGACCTGAAGAGCCAGATCTAAGAAGGAACCACCATGGCTGTGCTCAATCTGCGTCCCCTGGCCGGGGGACGGATTCTCAGGGGGAGCCAGCCGTTCGGCTTGGATGCCGCGGCAACGTCAGGGTTCCTGGTGGAACACGGCATCCAAGCCATCGTTGACCTGCGCAGCGAGCTGGAGCGCTCGCTGGTTCCGTGGTTGGTTCACGACGGCGGCGGCGGGCCGGCCGCTGCAGCCCCACCCGCCGTCGAACTCATCCATAACCCACTGGACCCCAACGCCATCGCGGGGTCGCTCCAAGCCGTGGAGACGGCCGAGGACCTGGGCGAGCTGTACCTCGGCTGGATCCGGCTGCGGCCCGAATGGGTGGCCGACGCCCTGCGACCCGTGGCGCGTGGCAAACGCACGCTGGTGCATTGCTCACTGGGCAAGGACCGGACCGGCGTGGTTTCCGCGGTCGGGCTCCTGGCAGCAGGCGGGACCGAGGACGACGTAGTAGCCGACTATGTGGCGACCACCGCCAACCTGCCGGACGTCCTGGAGGTCATGGCCGAAACATGGCGGCTCAGCGTCCCATCAACTCCGGCAGAGTATTTCAGCCCCGACCTCATGATCCTGCAGAGCCCGGAAGCTGCCATGCGGCACTTCCTGGCCGGATTCTCCAAGGAATTCGGCGATGTCGGCGGCTTCCTGCGTGAAGCGGGCCTCACCGCCGTCGAGGTTGAAGCGTTGCGCTGAACGCTCCAGCCACCTTACGCAGGCCTGATGATCTTCCCATTGGGCTCCTGGTACGACGGTTCCTCCGGTTCGGGCGGCAGGGGCAGGAGCTCATCCTGTACCTTTTCCAGCAATGGCCGGTATACGCCGGCGTTCCACTGCGGACTCGCGTGCGCCGGCCGTGCGCCCTCGGTACTCAGGGTGGGCAGGGCCATGTTGGCGCCGAAAACCTTGCTCCATCCCGCACGCGCCGATTCGTAGTCCACGGTGCCGTCCTTGGAGTTGCCCATGAACGCCATCTTGGCGCCGCCGATCTTGCCCGCGAACCGCAGCCCGTCAAAGTGGTAGATGTAGGCCGACTCTGTCTGGATCAGCACGCTGGAAGGCGCGATAGGCGAAAGCTGTTCCATCGTCTGATCGAGGATCTGCCGCCACGTGCGCTCGTCCTTGTGAACCACGCGCTCCCCCAGCTCATAGCCCCCGCGCAGCACCGAAGGAATGCGGAAGCCGTTCTCATAAAGGAACACAACGCCGTCGAACCAGCTCTGGTCAAGGACGTCTGCGCGGCTGAACGGACTCGAATCCAGGACGATCACCTGCGTTTCCACGCCATGGAGTTCCAGCAGGCGTGCAGCAACCTGGGTCGCGAGCATTCCGCCAAAGCTGTGACCGTAGAAGTACAGCTTCTCCAGTTCCAGCTCGCGGACATGCAGGATGATTGCGCGGACTACTTCATCGACGTCCAGGCCCAGATTGGAATATCCGACGGCGGCCAGGCGGCCGCGCTGGTGCAGTGCAGGACGCAGCGAGTTGAGGATCCACTGTGCTTCTTCCCAACTGGTTTTGTACCCGGGAAAGAGGATCCAACTGGCTTTGGGAAAGTACAGGTCCGAGTACGGATCCGGAACCCGAAGGATCTTGGTGGCCCGGCGCTCCGCCTGGACGCGCCTGGTGAATAGCATGTCCCCGGCCAGGGCTGCGGAAATGCCGGCGTAGGTCAGGAAATTACGGCGGGACGTCTTCTTGAGCCGGGCAGCGTAAGGCAGGATCCGGGCCCAGGAGCCCGGATCCCCCGCCGTTTCAGGTTCCGGAGTTACCGGCGCGGGAGGGTTTTCAGTCACCTCCGGCGGCGCCGGCAGCTTCCCTACTTGAACGTCCACGCAGCAAGCATAGGCTTCGGCGGCACTGCCTTACATCCCCGCAGTTTGCGCACAGCCGGTGCCCTTAGGATGTGCTCTTGCAATCAGTAACCGGACGGAATCTGTTTAGTCCAGGCCCAGTTCGTCCTTGCCGAAAGCGAAGAGGTACGGAACGCCGGTTTCGGCTTCGATCTTCTCTTTGGCACCGGTGTTGCGGTCCACGATCACAGCCACGGCCACCACGTTGCCGCCCGCCTTGCGGACACCTTCGACGGCGGTCAGCGCGGATCCGCCGGTGGTGGACGTGTCCTCGAGGACCACCACGTTGCGGCCTTCGACTGAGGGACCTTCCACCTGGCGGCCCATGCCGTAGGACTTCTGGGCTTTGCGGACGACGAAGGCGTCCACGGCACGGCCGGCATCGGCAGCAGCGTGCATGACAGCGGTACCGACGGGGTCGGCACCCATGGTGAGTCCGCCTGCGCACTCAACCGCAACGCCGGCGTCGTCGATCATTGCCAGCATGACCTGGCCTACCAGCTTGGAGGCCTCGTGGTGCAAGGTGATGCGGCGCAGGTCGATGTAGTAGTCCGCTTCCTTGCCGCTGGAGAGGATAACCTTGCCGCGGACCACCGCCAGCTCTTTGATGAGTTCAAGAAGGCGGGCACGGGCAGCAGCAGTGTCGACTGCAGGGAAACTGGTGGAAGTCATGGCTCCTAGTTTAGTGTGCCGGTGCAGCCGTGGTTGCCCTGATGACCAGGCGCGGATCCACGATCTGGTCCCGGGTTCCCGCTTTCCCCTCCAGCTGGTGCAGCATCTCTTCCATGGTTTTTCGCCCGAGTTCTTCGAAGTCCTGCTTGATGGTGGTCAAGGGAGGCATGAAGAACCCGGCCTCCGGCTGGTCGTCGTATCCCACCACGCTGATATCGCCTGGTACGTGGCGGCCGGCTTCCTGGAGGGCGCGGAGGACGCCGACGGCCATCTGGTCATTCGCTACGAATACAGCGGTTACGGAGTCGTGGTCGATGAGTTCCCGTCCGGCCTGGTATCCGGATGCGGCATCCCAGGCACCCTGGAGCAGGACGCTCGCCTCGAGTCCGGCCGTGTCCATCGCCTCCCGCCAGCCCTCAATGCGCTCCGCCGCGTCAATCCAGTGCGTGGGCCCGGAAATGTGGGCGATGCTGCGATGCCCCAGCCCGATCAGGTGTTCCACGGCCAGCCTGGCTCCCAACCGCTGGTTGAGGGACGCTCCGGTGAGCTGGTTTCCCGCACCGGCGCCTACGGCCACGATCGGCACAGGGACTGAAACGTCATGCAAGGCCGCAAGGACATCGGGATGCGGAACCAGGATGACGATGCCGTCCACGGATTGGCTGCGGAAGTGGCCCATGGCGTCGTTGATACTGTCACTGGTCACTTCGCGAAGATTCGCGATGCTGACGAAGTACCCGGCTTCCCTGCCCGCCTGCTCGACTCCAAGCAACGTGTTCGCGGGCCCGAACTGCCCCGTTTCGCAGGCAAGGACACCAATGGTCCGCGACCTCCGCGTCACCAGGCTCCGTGCTGCGGTGTTCCGGCGATAGCCGAGGCGGGCTATCGCCGCTTCCACCCGTTGCCTGGTGTTGTGGCTGACGTTCGGGTGGTTGTTCAGGACACGGGAAACCGTTTGGTGGGAAACCCCGGCCATTTTCGCCACATCCCCCATCACCGGGGGCCGGCTCGGTGAGTCGGGGGCGGCCCCGGGCAATACCCGGGGCCGCAGTGTTGGCGGTTGCTCACCGCGTGGCATCAGATGCTACTTCGCGTCGACGCCCACAGGCTCCGCCGTGGAAGCGGGTGCCGCTTCGGCAGCTGGAGGCGTGGTCTTCCACTTGAACCGGCGGCCCATGGAGGAACCTCCGCCGGCACCGGTCCGGTTCTTGTTGAAGATGTCGAAGCCGACAGCCAGCAGGAGCACCAGGCCCTTGATGAGCTGCTGGTAATCAGTGCCCAGGCCGAGAATGGACATGCCGTTGTTCAGGACGCCCATGATCAGGCCACCGATCATGGCTCCTGCCACGGTGCCGATGCCGCCCTGGACAGCTGCGCCGCCGATGAACGCTGCAGCGATGGAGTCCAGCTCGAACCCGGTACCGCCAGCAGGCTGTGCCGAGTTCAGGCGGGCCGTGAAGACCAGGCCCGCCAGCGCGGCCAGGACGCCCATGTTGACGAAGAGCCGGAAGGTGACCTTCTTGGTCTTGATGCCGGACAGCTCGGCGGCGTGGAGGTTGCCGCCAATGGCATAGGTGTGGCGGCCAAAGATGCTGTTGCTCATCAGCGCCGAGTACAGGATCACAAGGACTGCCAAGACAACCAGGACAATCGGGGTTCCACGGTAGCTGGCCAGCAGGAAGGTGATGATGAGCATCAGGAGTGCGATGAAACCGTTCTTGACGGCGAACCACGCCATCGGTTCGTTCTCCAGGTTGAACTTGCGGCGCACCCGGCGTTCCTTCAAAGCTTGGAAAAGGATGGCTGCCGTACCGCCGACACCCAGGATCACGGTCAGCCACTCAAGAACGGACGTGCCACCGGAGATGTCCGGCAGGAAGCCGCCGCCCAGGGCGCGCAATTCGTTCGGGAACGGGGTGATCTGCTGGTTCTTGAGGGTAATCAGGGTCAGGCCACGGAAGATCAGCATGCCGGCAAGGGTGACGATGAATGCGGGGATACCAACGTAGGCAATCCAGTAACCCTGCCAGGCACCCACGAGGGCACCCACCAGGAGGCACGCCGGGATGGCGAGCCACCAGGCCCAGCCCCAGTGCACGATCATCACACCGGCCACGGCGCCGATGAAGCCGGCAATCGAGCCCACGGAGAGGTCGATATGACCGGCAATAATGACCATCACCATGCCGATGGCAAGGATCAGGATATAGCTGTTCTGGACCACCAGGTTGGTGACGTTCTGGGGCTGAAGGAGGATGCCGTCGGTGAGGACCTGGAAGAGGATGACAATCAGGATCAGGGCGACGAAGATGCCAACCTGGCGGAGGCGGCTTGTGAGGAAGCCAAGGGATTCTCGTAGGGCGGACATGGTGGCTATTCCTTCTCTTGAGTCATGTAGTGCATGAGGGTTTCCTGGGTGGCTTCGGCGATGGGGACCTCGCCGGTGATGCGGCCCGCTGAGAGCGTGTAGATCCTGTCGCAGATGCCCAGGAGTTCCGGCAGTTCGGAGGAGATCACAATGACCGCTTTCCCCGAGGCCGCCAGCTCGGCGATGATCGTGTAGATCTCAAACTTGGCGCCCACATCGATCCCACGCGTGGGTTCGTCCAGGATGAGGACGTCGGGGTCGGAGAACATCCACTTGCTGAGCACCACTTTTTGCTGGTTCCCGCCGGAGAGCTTGCCCGTGATCGCAGCGACCGAAGGCGCTTTGATGTTCATGCTCTTGCGGTAATGGTTGGCCACCGTGGTTTCCTGGTTGCCGTCCACCCAACCGCGTTTGGCCAGCTTGTTCAGGGCAGCCATGGAGATGTTCCGCTTGATGTCTTCAATCAGGTTCAGGCCGTAGTGCTTCCGGTCCTCGGTGGCGTACGCAATTCCGTGCTCGATTGCATCCGAAACCGTGGACGTGTTGATCTCCTGGCCGTACTTGTAAACCTTGCCGGAGACCGCACGGCCGTAGGTACGGCCGAAAACGCTCATCGCGAGCTCGGTCCTGCCCGCACCCATGAGGCCGGCCAACCCAACAACCTCACCCTTACGGACCGTCAGGTTGGCGTTGCTGACCACCATCCGTGAATGGTCCTGTGGATGCTGGACCGTCCAATCCTCGATGCGGAGGACTTCTTCACCGATGTTTGGGGTCCGGTCCGGATACAGGCTTTCGAGATCGCGTCCCACCATGCCCCGGATGATGCGTTCCTGGGTGATCTGTCCCTGGTCCAGGCGCAGTGTCTCGATGGATTTGCCATCGCGGATGATGGTGACGGCGTCGGCCACTTTGCGGATCTCGTTGAGTTTGTGGCTGATGATGATGCTGGTGACGCCCTGGCCTTTGAGGTGCAGGATGAGGTCCAGCAGGTGGTCCGAGTCTTCGTCGTTCAGCGCCGCCGTGGGCTCATCGAGGATGAGCAGCTTCACCTCCTTGGAGAGCGCCTTCGCGATCTCCACCAACTGCTGCTTACCCACGCTGATGTGCTGGATGGGCGTTACGGGATTCTCGCTGAGACCCACCCGGGCCAGCAGTTTGGCGGCCTCCAGGTTGGTCTTCCGCCAGTCCACCCAGCCGTTCTTGGCAAGCTCATTGCCCAGGTAGATGTTCTCGGCGATCGACAGATACGGGCTCAGTGCCAATTCCTGGTGGATGATCACGATGCCGCGCTTCTCGCTGTCCGTGATGCTGGAAAATTCGCAGGGTTCGTTCTCGAACAGGATGTCGCCGTCGAAGGTGTTGTGCGCGTAGACGCCGGACAACACTTTCATGAGGGTGGATTTCCCGGCTCCGTTCTCACCACAAATGGCGTGAACCTCACCTCGGTTGACGTCCAGGGTGACGTCCTGAAGGGCTTTTACACCGGGGAAGGTCTTGGTGATTCCTCGCATTTGAAGAATGGGTACGTTCATCGTCAATTCCCGCTGACTGGTTGAAACTGGGCCGGGTCGAGGACTCGACAGGCACTGGGATGCTGTGGCCCCACCGCTGCGCGCTGCAACACAGGGCGGTGGGGCCACAGATTGGGGAGGTGGTTACTTGACGTCGGCTTCGGTGTAGTAGCCCGAGTCGATGAGTTCCTTCTTGTAGTTGTCCTTGGTGATGATGACTGACTTCAGAAGGTATGCCGGAACAACCTTGACCTTGTTGTTGTAGGTCTTGGTGTCGTTGGTTTCGGGCTCACTGCCCTTGAGTACGGCGTCTACCATTTTCACGGCTTGGGCGCCGAGCTGACGGGTGTCCTTGAAGATGGTGGAGTACTGCTCGCCGGCAATGATGGACTTCACGGAACCCTTTTCAGCGTCCTGACCGGTCACGACCGGGAGCTTGCCGGTGGAGTAACCGCCGGTGCTGGTAAGAGCGGAAATGATGCCGATGGACAGGCCGTCATACGGGGACAGCACGCCGTCGAGCTTGGTGCCGGAGCTGTAGGCGGAGGTGAGGATGTCTTCCATGCGCTTCTGGGCAACGGGTGCCTGCCAGCGGAGGATGGCTGCCTGCTCGAACTTGGTCTGGCCGCTGGGGACCTTCAAGGTGCCTGCATCCAGGTACGGCTTGAGGGTATCCATTGCGCCGGTCCAGAAGAAGTTGGCGTTGTTGTCATCCGGGCTGCCCGCGAACAATTCGACGTTGAACGGGCCCTTGCCCTCTACCTTCTTGCCGCTGGCATCAACGAGTCCCAGACCCGTCAGCAACGACGTGGCCTGCTGGACGCCCACGGTGTAGTTGTCGAACGTGGTGTAGTAGTCCACGTTCGGCGTTCCGTTGATGAGGCGGTCGTAAGCGATGACCTTGACGTTCTGTTCCTTGGCCTTAGCCAGGACGTCCGTCAGCGTGGTGCCATCGATGGCTGCGATGATGAGTGCCTTCGCACCCTTGGTCAGCATGTTCTCGATCTGGGAAACCTGCGTGGGGATGTCATCGTTGGCGAACTGCAGGTCCGTCTTGTAGCCGAGGTCCTTCAGGGATTTCTCAACATTGGCACCGTCTGCGATCCAACGCTCCGATGTCTGCGTCGGCATCGAGATGCCTACCAGCGAATCGCTGGGCTTTGCGGTGCTGGAAGACTCCGCCGCGCCTCCACGGCTGCCGCAGCCTGTGGCTCCGACGGTCAAGGTTAGGACGACCGCTACGGCGCCCAGGAGTTTTTTCAATCTCACGATGCTCTCCTTCCGCGGCAGCAGTGCCGCGAACTCTGATGCAGCCGGAGCATCTGCGCGTCCGGCACGGTGAAGCTGGATGTGGCCTGCGTGCTGGGGGCTGCACAAGCCATTGAAAAGGTATTGCGAATGCCATTGTGAACGCTAACAATACCCGGGGTCAAGTGCTGTAGATCACGAATTGGTTGCAGGCGGCGCCCCTTCGTCAAAGTCTTGATTTACAACGTTGTTAGCGTTCACAATGACCCGCGTCACTCTCCGGAACAACAAAACCCGGCACCGCCTGGTGGGCGATGCCGGGTTTGAGGTGTTGCTCCGCGATGGCAGGGAAGGACAATGGCGCTTCAGACGCGCTCCGTTGTTGGGGTATCCAGGCCAGCCAGCGCTGAGTCCACCTCATTCACGATGTCCTCGACGGGCTGTGCGATGTCCACCACTACCCCGGCTTCGTCATTCTGCAAGATTTCCAGTGTGGCAAGTTGGGAGTCCAGCAACGAAGGCGGAATGAAGTGCCCGGGCCGCGCCTTCATGCGTGCGTCCAGCAGTTCGCGCGTCCCTTGCAGGTGCACGAAGACCACGGACGGGTCGGCGCTGCGGATGATGTCCCGATAGGAGCGCTTTAGCGCGCTGCACGCGATGACAAGAGAAGATTCCGACGCCGGGAATCGCCTGCCGATCTCGGCCAGCCATGGTGCGCGGTCGTCGTCGTTCAGCGGGGTACCCGCTGCCATCTTGTCGATGTTCGCCTGCGGGTGCAGCGAATCGCCGTCGAGGAATCCAGCGCCGAGGCGTTCGGCGAGGGCCGCACCCACGGTGCTCTTTCCGCAGCCTGCGACGCCCATCACCACGATGTGGTGATGGGCGCTCGCACGGGTCAGAGGTTTACCAGTCATGAACGGTGCCGTCCACGAGGCGGTTGTAGGGCAGGTAGGCCTGCTGGTACGGGAACGCGGCAGCGGCTTCCTCGTTGAATTCGACGCCGATGCCGGGGTTGTCGCCCGGGTGCAGGTAGCCGTCCTTGAAGGTCATGGACTGCTGGAAGACCTCGTTGGTCTTGTCCGAGTGCTGCATGTATTCCTGGATGCCGTAGTTGTGGATGGCCAGGCCCACATGCAGCTGCGCGGCGAAGCCCACCGGGGAAATGTCCGTGGGGCCGTGGAAGCCGGACTTGATCTGGTACTGCGCAGCGAAGTCCATGACCTTCTTCAGCGGTGAGATGCCACCGAAGTGGGTGGAGGCCGCCCGCACGTAGTCGATCAGCTGTTCCTTGATGAGGGTCTGGTAGTCCCACACGGTATTGAAGATTTCGCCAATGGCCAGCGGGGTGGTGGTGTGCTGCCGGACCAGGCGCAGGCCTTCCTGGTTCTCGGCAGGAGTGCAGTCCTCCAGCCAGAAAAGGTCGTAAGGCTCCAGGGCCTTGCCGAGTTTGGCGGCCTGGATGGGGGTCATGCGGTGGTGGCCGTCGTGCAGCAGCGGGATTTCCGGACCGAACTCGTTGCGCACCGCTTCAAAAACGGTGGGCAGGTGGCGGAGGTACGCGCGGGTGTCCCAGTCCTCTTCCTGCGGGAAGGCACCGCGTCCGGCGGGCTCGTAGTCGTAACGCTCGCCAGAGGCTTGCGCCTGCGCGGCCACACCGTAGACGGCCTTGATACCGGGGATCGCGGTCTGGATACGGATGGACTTGTAGCCCAACTCCAAGTGCTCCCGGACCGAGTCGAACAGCGACGGAATGTCCGCCCCCGAAGCATGGCCGTAAGCGCGCAGCCCATTACGGGAAGCCCCGCCCAGCAGTTGGTAGACCGGCATCCCGGCGACCTTGCCCTTGATGTCCCACAGAGCCATGTCGACGGCGGCAATCGCCGCCATGGTGACGGGGCCACGGCGCCAGTAGGAGCTGCGGTACAGGAACTGCCAGGTGTCCTCGATCCGGTGCGGGTCCTTACCGATCAGAAGCTGCGCGACGTGTTCCTTCAGGTACGCGGCAACGGCGAGTTCACGGCCGTTGAGCGTCGCGTCCCCGATGCCCGTCACACCGTCCTCGGTGGTGATGCGCAGGGTGACGAAGTTGCGGGACGGGCTGGTCACGAAGACTTCAGCGGCAACGATTTTCATGGTGTGGCATTCCTTCCAATGGCTATGCGTGGGTGCGGGCAGCGGCGATGGCGTCTTGCTGCCGGTGAACATGGGAAACCAAGGCACTGTCCCCGGCCAGCCCTGGGCTGAGGAGTGCCAGCAGCGCAGCGGTGCGTTGTTCGCCGTCGAGCGTCTTTGCGGTTTTGATGTCGTCTGCCAGGGGGTCCTGGAAGTCTTCAGCCGCGGACAAGTACGCGGCCCAGGCCGCGATCATGCGGGCAGCGCCGTCTCCTGAACGGCCAAGGGCACGTTCAGCGGCCAGGACAGGCAGGGCGCGCATACGCAATTTGGTGGTTCCGTCCATGGCAATCTGCGCCAGATGATGGGCAATCCGCGAGTTGCCAAAGCGGTCCAGGAGGGCCCTGCGGTATCCGGGAATATCCAGGCCTTCGCCGGGCAGATGGCGGGATGCTTCATCCCAAAATGCCTCCACGGCGGCCCTGCAGGTCCCGTCGGACAGCGCTTCTGCCACGGTTGTGTGGCCCCGGACCAAGCCAGCATAGGCAAGGATTGAGTGCGCTCCGTTGAGGAGCCAGAGCTTACGGTTTTCGTAGGGCTCAATGTCGTCCACGAAAACCGCGCCGGCATCCTCCCACCGAGGACGGCCGCCCGGAAAGTCACCGCTGAGGATCCAGTTGTGGAAGGGTTCAGCCACCACGGCGGCCTCATCCCGGTAGCCGCACTGTTCGGCCACTTCCGCAAGGTCCTCCGGAGTGGTGCGCGGCGTGATCCGGTCCACGGAGGTACCGACAAAGCTCACGTTGGCATTGATCCATTCGCCCAGGGCCGGGTCAGTCGCCTCTGCAAGGGCCCGCACCGCCTTCCCGGCAACCAGGCCGTTTTCCGCAAGGTTGTCGCAGCTGACCACGGCGATCGGACCGGCGTCGGCGTCCTTGCGGGCAGCGAGCGCCGTGACCAGACGGGCCAGCGGCGTTTCCGCGCCAACCGCCGCATACGCCGCTTCCGTGATGGTCAGCGTGACCACAACCGTGGCGGGTGCGGCCAGAAGCCCGGCCAGCCGCCCGATGTCGGAACCATCCACGGCTTCCACAATGCTGCCGATGACCTCGAAGGTGTCGCCCGCGCCCGAGCGCTCCACCACAGTGAATACACCGTCCTGCCCGGCCAGCAGGTCAGCCGCGTCGGGCCTGCGTCCGGTGAAGGCCGCGATGCCCCAGTCAGCGGCATCGCCGGCGTGATGGGTGTACCAGGCCTGGTGGGAGCGGTGAAACGCCCCCAGGCCAAGGTGCACTATCCGGACCGGCGGTGTGGCTTGCCCCGGAAACGCGCTGGCGCGGCTGAGCCGCGGGGTCGTCTGGGCACTCACAGTTTGAAGACCCTTCGCGGGGAAGAATCGACGACGTCGACAATCAACTCGTGTGCGCGGTCCTCACTGATGCGGTGCTCGGCAACGAGCCGTGCCAGGAACGAGGCCTCGATCCGTCGTGAGGCGTCGTGCCGGGCGGGGATGGAGCAGAAGGCGCGGGTGTCATCGATGAACCCGGATGACCTGGAGAAACCTGCTGTTTCCGTGACGGCTGAGCGGAACCGGAGCATGGCATCCGGGGCGTCAAGGAACCACCAGGGCGCCCCGATGTAGACCGAGGGGTAAAAGCCTGCCAGTGGTGCGAGTTCGCGGGAGAAGACGGTCTCATCGAGCGTGAACAACACCAAATGGAAGTCCTTGGCAGTGCCGAAGTCCTGCAGCAACGGCCGGACCGCTTCGGTGTAATTGACGGCGAACGGGATGTCGTGGCCCGTGTCGGCGCCGAAGGCTTCGAACGTGGGCTGGTGGTGGTTCCGGAAGGAGCCTGGATGGATGGTCATCACCAGCCCGTCCTCCACCGACATCCTTGCCATCTGGTACATCATGTGGGCTTCGAAGGCATCACGATCCAAGGCCGTGGCGAGGCCGGCACGGGCCTTGTCGAACAGGGCCTCCGCTTCGGCCTCGTCCAGTTTCAGGGTTGCCGGTGTCCTCACGCCATGATCTGCGGACACTGCCCCGTGATCCACGAAATAACGACGGCGATTCTCCAAGGCGGTGACGTATCCCCGGTAACCTGTGCCGCCGTCGGACGCTTCGGCAACGAGCCGATCGACGTTGGCCGCCCACGCCGGGTGCGCGATGTTGATATACGCGTCCGGGCGGAAAGTCGGCAGCACGCGGCCGTGGAAGGACGGATCAGCGGCCAAGGCGGCATGGCTGTCCAACGAGTCAAGGGGATCATCGGTGGTGGCGAGGACCTCAATATTGAAGTCCTTGAACAATTCCCGGGGACGGAACCCAGGCTCCACCAGCTTGGCGGAAATGGCATCGAAGCTCGCGTCCGCGGTCTCCGCGGACAACTCCCCCCGCCACCCAAAAACCGACTCGAACTGCGTCCGCAGCCAGTACCCGGAGGCGGTGCCATCGAACAAGGGCCACGCCTCACAGAAGGACCGCCAGATACTGCGCGCCCCCGCCTGCGGCTGCAGCTTTTCCAGCGGAACACCGGAAGCATGAATCAGTCGCGTCACGTAGTGGTCCGGGGTGACCAGCAATGCCGCGGGATCCGGGAACGGCGTGTTCTGTTCGATCACTGCCGCGTCCACGTGGCCATGCGGGGAAATGATGGGCAGGTCCTGGACACGCCCCAGCAAGGAACGCGCGATGCTGCGCGTCCCCGGATCCGCTGGAAGGAGGCGGTCGGGATGGGTGGCAAGGGAATGGGACATGGTCAGCCTTTCGGGATGGAACCGGCGGAGAGATCGGCGCTGGCAGGAACTGACAGTCCGGCCAGCTCTGCTACCCGGCGCAGGTACTGCAGGTTTCCGGCGGTGCGTGCAGTGAGCGGGACGTCCGTGGAGAAGTCCTCTACTGTTACCCATTCGTCGTAGCCCACCTCGGCCAAGGCTTTGAAGTAGCCAAGGACGCTCCCCTGCCCCTCGGCCAGCGGCGCCCACTCATTCACCCAAACAGCAGCTCCGGCTTCGTCACGTTCCTCCGTACGGATCCACCGGGCATTCTTGACGTGGATGTGGGCAAGATACGGGCCGAGCAACTGCAGGGCGGGCAAAGGTGATTCCCAGCCTTCGATCAACAGGTTGCCCAGGTCATGAATGACTCCAACGTGCTGCGGGTCCAGGCCTTCCAGGAGCCTGCGGGCCGATGATGCCGAGGCCGTCACCGTGCCGTGGTGCAGTTCCACGAGTGCCTTGACGCCATGGTGCGCGGCGCGTTCGGCCACCCACTCGTAGTGTTCCCGGGTGGCCGCAAACAGCTCAGGGTAGGACAGGCCGCTGGGCTCGCCGCCCCCCATGGTGGAGTTCCCGAGCGGCAGGACGTTGCCCCGGACCTGGCGTGCGCCCAAAGCGGCGGTGGCGGCAAGAACGCGCTCCACGCCGTCGTGATTGTCGCAGCGGGCGTAACCGCCCAGGCCGGAGTACTCCAATCCGGCATCCGTGGTGACCCGGGCAATCTCCGGCAGCGAATCCTCAAGGCCGGTCATGGGCCAGGTGGCCATGTTCCCTGCCCAGAAGCCGGGTTCGGGCGAATCAGCCTGGTCGGTGACCCGCCATTCGATGCCGTGCCAGCCCTGGGCCGCCAGCTCCGTCGCAGCTTCCTGCGGTGACCATTCCGGTGTGGAGGCCGTGAAGACCGAGAATTTCATGCCGTGACCTCCTCAAAGTGGCCGTTGCCGGTCCGAACCTCAACGTCGTTGTACTTGCCTGCAACCACGTCGGCGATGAGCACGGGGCGGCCAAGTGTGGCCGAAACGTACAGCGCGCGTACCGTGGCCAATGCCGTGACGGCATCCTGGATGGTGACGCCTGCCGGCCGGCCGTTCCTGATGGCGTCCACCACGTCCCGGTATTGGCGGATGTGGCCGGCGGGATAGAGGGTAGGGTCCAGCTTTGCCTGCGGTGCCGGGTCCGCGAACCTGGCCAGTTCCGCCTCAGCCTGGTTGCTGGCGCCGGGCATCCCCATCGGTCCGCTCTGTGTCTCTTCTTCTGAGGCCGCAGTGTGGAAGAACTGGAGGTTGTCGCTGTCGATGACGGCTGATCCCATGCTGCCCATGACCTGCAGCCTGACGCTCAGCCCCGGGTAGGCGGCGGTGGTGGCGTGAAGTACTGCGAGGGCACCCGATTCAAAGGTCACGGTGGCCACCGCGGTGTCCTCGACTTCAACGCCGGTGTGTGCCAGGAGGGCCGTTTTGGCACTGATTTCGACCGGGGTGCCCAGGAACCACAGCAGGAGATCGACGGTGTGGACGCCCTGGTTCATCACTGCCCCTCCCCCGTCCATGGCCCAGGTGCCACGCCAGGCGCCGGAGTCGTAGTAGCCCTGGCTGCGGTACCAGCTCACGGAGGCGATGGCCGATGTCAGCCGGCCGAAGCGCCCCGCACGATTGGCTTCGTCCACCACGATGCTCGCGGGATCAAAGCGGTGCTGGCTGATGACGCTGGCTACAAGTCCCTTCTCTTCCGCTGCTTTCGCTGCAGCGAGGATTTCGTCGGCGCGGTTGAGGTTCACGTCCAGGGGCTTTTCGATCACCACGTGCTTGCCGGCGTTGAGTACCTCCAGAGCCTGCTCGATGTGCAGTCCGCTGGGGGTAGCAATGATGACGAGATCGACGTCGGCACCTGCGAAAGCTTCGTCCAGACTCCGGAACGTGGCCGGCCGTGCCGCCCCCTGGTCTTCTATGTGCTGGGCCAGCGCGTCTGCAGCTTCCGCGATCTCATCCACCAGGGCCGTGACCTGCAGATCACCGATTTCGGCGACGGATGCCGCATGGGTGCGCCCGATAGTGCCGCAGCCGGCAATGGCGACGTTGAGGATGGGGTTGGACGTTTCGGTGCTCACTTGGTTTCCACTCCTGCTTCGTTAACGACTTTGGCAAAGGCCCGGGCGGCCATCCCGAAAGCGGTCGGTCCCGAAAAACCGCCCAGGCCATGGGCTCCGGCCAGATGTGGTTCAAGGCTCGCGAATCCCTCGAAGCCGTCCGCTTTCAACGCCTCCACGGTGCGGAGCAGATCGCCGTCGCCCTCACCGGCAGGAACCACGACGCCGTCCGCGAACCGTGCGTCCTTGACCTGCAGGTACTCGAGGTGGGGGCGGAGTTTGGCATAGCCCTCGTCGAAGGGCTTGACGCCCACCTGGACGAAGTTGGCCGGATCCCACGCGACTTTCAATGCCGGCGAGTTCACGGACTCGATGATGTCGAGCACACGTTCGGGGGTGTCTCCGAAAATGTCCTTCTCGTTCTCGTGCAGGAGTACCACTCCGGAGTGTTCAGCGACGTCCGCCAGAGCACGCATCCGCTCGATGACATCGTCCCGGATGCTGTCCACGTCCACGCCTTCTCCGTAGTAGAAGGAGAAGATGCGGATGTAGCGGGAGCCGAGAACTTGCGCTGCGTTGGCTGCACGGCGAAGGCGTTCAACCTCGTGTTCCACCGGCAGCGTCACGTCCACCTTGCCGATGGGGGAAGCAATCGCCGAAACTCCCATGCCTGCCGCATCCAGGAGCCTCTTTAGTTCCGCCAACTGTTCGGGATCAAGGTCCACGATGTTGGTCCCCCAAGCACTGCGGACTTCGATGTGGTTCGCACCCAAAGCCTGGAGCACCGCGATCTGCAGGACCGGGTCGTCGTCGATCTCGTCTCCGAAGCCCGAAAGCGTCCACTGGACTGTTGCTGGACCGGTCATTGCTACTTAACTCCTCCGGCGGTGAGACCGCCCACTAGGTAACGTTGGAAAATCAGGTAGAGAATCACGACAGGCGCCGCACAAACGAGCGAGGCCGCCATCATTTGCCCGTACAGGGGAATCGCTCCACCCTCCTGCGAGGCTCCGAAGACCTGGAGGGCCACTGCTGCCGTCTGGCTGTCGGGCCGGGTCATCACCGAGGCGAAAAGGACATCGTTCCAGCCGAGCAGGAAGGCAAAGATCCCCGAGACCACAATTCCGGGCCAGCTGAGTGGAAGGATGATCCGGACCAGGACGCCCAGGTTGCTGGCGCCGTCGATCCTTGCAGCCTCTTCAAGTTCGCGTGGCAGCCCACGCAGATAGGTGACCATCACCCAGGTGGAGAAAGGCATCGCGAACGTCAGGTAGGTGATGAACAGTCCCCACTGCGTACCGATCACCTGTACGCCAAGGTAGCTGGCGGCCGAGGAAAAGAGCACGAAGACCGGAAGGACCATCAGGGTTCCCGGGACCGACTGCAGGGCAAGAAGTCCGCGGAGGATGGAGAGCCGGCCACGGAACTGGTAGCGGACCAGGACATAGGCAATGGAGACGGACATCGCAGCCGAAACCACCGCAGTGGCTCCCGCGACCAGGACACTGTTGCCGAGGCCCTTCGCCAGGCCCACACTGGACCAGATCTTGGTGTAGTTCTCCAGGGAGAACGTGGAAGGCCAGAACTCACCATTTGCCACGCCGATGTCAGAGTTGACCGAGGCCAGGAAGATATAGGCCACGGGGATCAGGACGATGGCACTCAGGACTGTCAGGATGATCGCCAGCATGGGGCCGGGCAGGAGACGGGTTACTTCGTGCTGCCGCCTGGAACCGGGGCGGAACGTGGTTCCGGCCGGGACTCCGCGCGACGTGCCGCGGACCGAGGTGGTTGATGCGCTCACTTCTTGCCTCCCGGCGTCTCTGCGTCGTCCAGTTTGACGGCGCGCAGGTAGATGAACAGCGGAATGGCGATCAGCACCAAGGACACGAACGCCATGGCGGCGCTGAGGCCGAAGCGGAAGCTCTGGAAGCTGGTGACGTAGGTGAGGATCGGAAGCACTTCGACGTCGGACGGCGCCGGGACCCCGAACAGCACGAACGGGAGCGTGAAGTTGTTGATGTGATGGAGCATGCCGATCAGGAAAGCGAGTGCCAACGGCCCCTTGAGATAGGGGAAGATGACGTACCGCAGCTTCTTCCACCA
This sequence comes from Paenarthrobacter nicotinovorans, assembly GCF_021919345.1. Lineage (NCBI taxonomy): Bacteria > Bacillati > Actinomycetota > Actinomycetes > Micrococcales > Micrococcaceae > Paenarthrobacter > Paenarthrobacter nicotinovorans. The sequence continues at coordinate 477,505 of NZ_CP089293.1, read as the reverse complement.
CAGCGCTCCGTCCAAGGCGGAGGCCTCGTGTACCTCGTGGTCCACGGATTGCAGGCCGGAAAGGGCCAGCAGGTAGATGAACGGCCAGGAAGCCCAGATCTGGACCAGGATCAGCGTCCAATACGTTTGCGGTCCGTTGAGCCACAATCCACCGTCCATGCCAAAGACACCCAGCGCCGAGTTGACCACTCCGTCCGGCTGGAACATGGTCCGCCACACCGTTGCCACCACGAAGGAGGGCAACACGTACGGGATCAGGAAGATCGAACGGACCAGCGCGCGGCCCTTGAAGGCATTCTGCGTGGCTACAGCCGCGGCGATCCCCAACGGCAACGTGACCACCATGGCGATCAGGGAGTAGCTGACGCTCAACCACACCGAGTGGAGCAGCGGTGAATCAGTCAGGGCCTCCACAAAGTTGTCGACACCAATGAACGGTGCGCTGACCCATTTGCGCAGTGAGTATTGGTCGAGGTTGAGCGCCGACATGTAGATGCCCAGGAACAGCGGGACCACGATGATGACGAACATCAGGACGCCGCCGGGGATCAGCATCCACAGTGGACGGTTGCGCTCACTCAAGCCCTTGCGACGGGCGGGTTTCCGGCCATTGCCGGCCGGCTGGGTGGCTCCTGTGCCTGCGTTTGGTGAGGCACCGGCGTCGAGCGCTGGTTCTGTCGGCCCGGACCGGGCCAGCTGCCCGCGGGCAGCCGGACCAGCCACGGTTTTCATTTCCCTGAAGGAATCAGTGGACATGGGAAACCCTGCCTAGGACTTCGCGGCCCGGTCGAGGGAGGCCTGGCCCTTGGACTGTGCATCCTTCAGCCGTGTCTCCAGTGCGCCGTTATCTACAGAGCCCTTGGCCAGGTCCGGAATGGACTGGACGGTGACGTTCAGGAGTCCCAGCTGGATATCGCCCCAGGCGCCTGTGAAGGGGGTTGCCTTCGACTTGCTCGCGGCATCGGCGATGGGCTGCAGTTTGGGATCAGTCAGTGACGCGAGTGCCTCGGCATTCGCAGGGAGCTCACCGAAGATCTTCTGGTAGTTCAGCTGCTCTTCCTTGGAGGTGATCAGCTCGATGTAGGCGAACGCAAGGTCCTTCTGCTGGGAGTAGTCGGCAACCACTACGTTGTCGCCGGAGAGGATGCTCGCGGCCTTGTCGCCGTCGCCCTTGGGGGAAGATTCCCCGGGAGCCGTAGTGGGCATGATGGAGTAGGCGTACTTACCGGCGATGGCTGACTTGTCCAGGGTGGGGATCGAACTGGATGTGGTCATCATCAGGTATCCGGCCTTGCCGGACGCGAAGGCCGCTACGGCGTTGCTGTTGCTCCAACCGATGGCTGCCGGATCCACTACCTTGTCCTTGGTGAGCCAGCCGAAGTAGGTCTCGTACGCTTTCTTGACGGTGGGGTCATCCATCTTCAGCTTGTCGCCGTCCACCAGGGGGTTTCCTGCCTGCACGGACATGGCCCAGATGAACTTCCACGGGTCGAAGTTGTCCTTGTACCCGGTTGCCAGGCCATAGGTTCCGGTGCCTGCGTTGGTCATCTTCTTGGCCTGTTCGGCAAGCTCATCCCAAGTGGTTGCGGGCTTTTCGATTCCTGCGGCGGCGAGGAGGTCCTTGTTGTACGCCATGACAAACGGGCGGCTGACGAAGGGGATGCCGGCCTGGTGCTCGGAGTCAGGACCTGAAATGCCCAGTGCGGCCGGGTTGAAGCGGTCCTTACCGCCGACCTTCTTCCAGTCATCCTCCGACAACGTCACGAAGGCCTTGGTGGCGTAGGCGGTGGGCGTGAAGGTGGTGCCCAGGCTGTAGACGTCCGGGCCCTGGCCGGAAACAACGGAAGTCTGGATGCGGGTCAGCTCATCGTTGGCTGAAGCAAAGGTCTCGAACTCGACGTCGGCTCCGGTCTTCGCCTTGAACTTTGCGGCGATGTCCTTGAACCATTCCTTCTGCTGCTCGGGGTACTGGTTGTTGACGCCGGTCAGGATGTTCAGTTTCTTGCCCGTTCCGTCAACGGCGCCCCCGGAGCTGTTGGACGTGCTGCTGTTGTCGCTCCCCCCACACGCTGTCAGTGCCAGGGCCGCCGTCAGAGCGACGGCGGCAAGTTTGGCTGATGGTGCAAACCTCATTGTTTCCTCCTTGGATACACAGCCCGTTAGTGGTCTACGTCACAGGGGCTTCGGCATCGAGTCTATGAGTCCGGCAATGGTGCGGCAAGCGGTTGCCAAAAGTTGCCATGAATGGTGCAATCTTCCTATGGCTGAGACAAACGCGCGGGGATCCGCACCCACCATCCGGGACGTCGCCGCATTGGCGGGAGTGGCCACGTCCACTGTCTCCCGGGCCCTGTCCAACCCCGACCGCGTCAACAGGGCCACCCGCGAACGCATCGAAAAGGTGGCTGCCGAGCTCAACTACGTCCCCAGTTCACAAGCCCGTGGACTCAGCTCGGGGCGCACCAACGCCATCGCGCTCCTTGTTCCCGACGTCACCAACCCGTTCTACTTCGACATCATCCGGGGCACCCAGAACCAGCTCAAGGCAGCGGGTTACACGCAGCTGCTGGTTGACACCGAAGAGTCTGCGGAAATGGAGGCCGATACGCTCCAGAAGATGCAGCGGACAGCTGACGGGTTCATCCTGGCCGCCTCCCGCCTCACCGACGCCCAGATACTCGAAGCGGCAACGTCGCAGGCAATCGTCACCATCAACCGGTCATCAGCCAATGCCCCCACGGTCGTCATCGATACCCCGGGCGCCGTCGTCCAGGCGCTTGAGCACCTGACATCTCTGGGCCACACCAGGATCTGTTACGTCGGTGGCCCGGCGTCGTCATGGTCGAACGCCAAGCGTTGGAAGACCTTCGAAGACGAAAGCCGCGACAGGGGACTGACGACGTCCCGCGTCGGGCCGTTCACGCCTAAGACGACCTCCGGGGCAGCAGCAGCCGACGCTGCGGCGCGCACCGGGGCAACGGCGTGCATCGTGTTCAACGACCTGCTGGCCATCGGCATGTTGCAGCGCCTCAGGGAACGCGGGATCCGCGTGCCGGAAGACATGAGCATTGTGGGTTGCGACGATATCTTTGGCGCCGACTTCTGCAATCCGCCGCTCACCACCATGGCTTCACCGATTGAACAGGCAGGGCGGGTGGCTGTTTCGATGCTCCTGGCGCAACTCGACCCCCTGCACGCAGGCTCAAGCCGGCGCCTTGCGGTCATGCCCACCCATCTCACCGTGCGGGGGTCAACGGGGCCGGTGTCCCCCAACTAGCTGACACGTGGGCTGGATGTGTGCAATATGGTTGAGCGTCCGCAGCCATGCTGACTAGTGTGGAACACATGCGCGAACTCCAGGCCAAGATCATTGAGGAAATGGGCGTCCAGCCCCGGATCGATCCTGCGGAGGAGATCCGCAAGCGGGTCACCTTCCTGAAGGATTACTTGAAGGCAACAGGAACCAAAGGCTTTGTCCTGGGCATTTCGGGCGGCATCGATTCGTCGTTGGCCGGCCGCCTCGCCCAGCTCGCGGTGGAGGAACTGGAGGCCGAAGGTGTCGAGGCGAACTTCGTAGCGGTCCGCCTTCCGTACGGCGTGCAGCACGACGAGGACGACGCCCAGGCAGCACTGGACTTCATTAAGGCCAAGACCGAGTGGACCTACAACATTTCCCGGGCCGTTGACGGTTTCGAGGATGAGTTCGAGAAGACCACCGGCGCTCCGATCTCCGACTTCCACAAGGGCAACACCAAGGCGCGCGCACGGATGATCGCCCAGTACGCACTGGCCGGCGAACACAATTACCTGGTGATCGGAACCGACCACGGCGCCGAGTCCGTGACGGGCTTCTTCACTAAATTCGGCGACGGCGGCGCGGACATCCTGCCGCTGTTCGGCCTCAACAAACGCCAGAACCGCGCACTCCTTGCCGAGCTCGGAGCTCCATCGCGCGTCTGGGAGAAGGTCCCCACGGCCGACCTCCTGGATAACAAGCCCGGCCGCACCGATGAGGACGAGCTCGGCATTACCTACGACCAGATCGACGACTACCTTGAAGGCCGCGACATCGACCAGGCGTCAGCGGAACTGATCGAGCAGAAATATCTCCGGACCCGCCACAAGCGGACGGTGCCGGTCACGATCTTCGATACCTGGTGGAAGTAGGCGCAGCCTTCCAGGGACGCCACTAAAGACATCCACGACGGCGGGTGCGGACTTAGCGATAAGTCCGCACCCGCCGTCGTGCTTTAACCCTCCCTCACCTCCCGCGCCCTTCAACCAAACCCTCCCTCACCTCCATTGACACTGCGATAGATATCGATATATCGTTAACTATCGCCGATACTCCTTCGGTGACAACTATCGAAAGGACGATGCTGTTATGAAAGGCATCCACAATCACGAAGAAAACTCTTTCCCGGAACACGGCGAAGGTCCCCACGGCCGCAGCCGCTTCAACCGCAGTAAGGGCCGTCGCGGTCCGGGCGGGCACGGCGGAGGCGGCTTCGGGCCAGGGCGCGGACCAGGCTTTGGCCCGGGATTCGGCCCCGGCGGATTCGGTCCCGGCGGATTCGGGCCGAGAGGGTTCGGCCCGGGCGGCCCCCGCCGTAACCGCGGCGATGTCCGCGCGGCAATCCTCTCCCTGCTCGCTGAGGCTCCGTCCAACGGCTACGGCCTGATCAAGACCATTGCCGAGAAGACGTCCGGAGCGTGGCGCCCGAGCCCCGGCTCCGTCTACCCCACCCTCCAGCAGCTGGTTGATGAAGAGCTCATCACGGCAGTGGGCGAGGGTCGCCGGACGGAATTCACCCTCACCGATGACGGCCGCGCCTACGTTGCCGAGCATGAGGAAGAACTCGCCAACGCTTGGAATACCGAGGCCGACGGAAACATGCAGGAATTCCACCAGAGCATCGGCAAGCTGATGGGGGTCATCCATCAGTTCCGCGGCGCGGCCACGGAGGAACAGCGCCGGGCCGCAATCGAGAAGCTGGACGAAACCCGCCGGGCGCTCTACCTGATCCTGGCCGACTAGTGCCAGGCACAATCCCCTTGACCTTGACGTAACGTCAACCTCTAATGTCGAAGCACAAGGAGGAGACGGAGGACAGATGGACTGGTCAATCCAGGAAATCGCAAGGATCGCAGGGACTACCAGCCGCACACTGCGTCACTACGACGACATCGGGCTGCTCAAGCCAAGCCGGACCGGCCATAACGGCTACCGCTACTATGACGGTCCGGCCTTGGTCCAGCTCCAGCGCATCCTCCTGCTCCGGGAACTGGGGCTCGGCCTGCCGGCCATCGCCGAAGTGCTCCATCGCGAGACGGACACGGTCAAAGCACTGAGCAGCCATCTGGAATGGCTCGGCCAGGAGCGGGACCGGCTTGCCCGGCAAATCGCCTCAGTCCGGCAAACAATCGACACGATGCAAGGGGATGGAAAGTACATGGCACAGGACATGTTTGATGGTTTCGACCACACACAGTACAAGGACGAAGTCGAGGAACGCTGGGGCAAGGATGCCTACGCCGCCGGCGATTCCTGGTGGCGCGGCATGAGCGCCGAAGAAAAGCAGCAATGGAAGGACCGTGTCCGGAAGCTCGGCTCGGACTGGATTGCGGCCGCCGAATCCGGCGTCGAACCGGACAGCGCTGAAGCGCAGGACCTCGCGAAACGGCACGTCGAGTGGTTGCGCGGCATCCCGGGAACCCCGACGGCGGCACCTGGCGGAGACGTCAAAGGTTACGTCACGGGCCTGGGCGAAATGTATGTGGCAGATCCGCGTTTTGCCGCCAATTACGGCGGGGAATCAGGGGCCGCTTTTGTGCGGGATGCCCTGCGTATCTACGCCGAAAGAAACCTCTAGGCGGTCGGGATGCGCTGATCCGGGTTTGGCAATAGTCTGGCCGAATGGGTACAAGCACCGTAAAAACCGGCGAACAGGCTGACAGGCAGACACGCATCCTCGAAGCAGCCCTGGAGTTGCTGTCCCGCCACGGCATTTCGGGCATCAACATGCGTGCGGTGGCGCGCGAAGCCGGCGTCGCCCTGGGGCTTGTGAACTACTACTACGAGGACAAGTCGAGCCTGATCCGTGCGGTGCTGCACCAGATTGAGGAACACGACCTTCTGTTGGTGGAGCCTGAACCGGCTTCAAATCCCGAGGAGCAGCTGCGGGAGGCTCTTCGGCGCGTTGCCGACCCCGGACTCCTGACAACGAGGTATCTGTCCCTTCGCCTTCACTTGTGGGCCCTCGCCCAGGCCGATGAGGAGTTCGCACAAATCAACGCCGCAGCCTTTGACCGGTACCTGCAGGGGCTGGCTGCACTGATCGGAAACGCAGTTCCCGGGCTCTCCGCCGATGAATGCAAGGCCCGGGCGGACGACGTCGTCGTCGTGCAAAACGGCATGTGGCTCACCACGCTTCTGGGCATCGACAAGGCGGCCATCGAAAGGGGAATTGCGCGCACGGAAGAGATTGCGTTTGGCTCTGCCCTTCAGGGCGAGCACCGCTAGGTAGCCGGAAGGCAGTCAGGGACGTTCGCGGAGGACCGTGCTTGCCGTCTCGATGGCCCTGACCCAGCCGGCGGTGGCAGCGCAGCGCATGTCCACTAGTTCGACCACTCTCTTCAGATCGTCGGCGAGGTGTCGTTTGAAGATTGGTTCATGGTGGGCGATACGGTTCCGGAGCAGACGAATTGCATCCAAGTCTGCATAGATCTGTCCACGCAAGGCCTCTGCGGTCTTGGCTGATGCATGAGGGAACAGGGATAAAATGGCTTGATCCCAAAGGCGTTCGTCATGACGCGCGGTGAACATCTTCTGCCAGAAGACGAACTTCAATTCAGCGATGACTTTGCCCGTTGTAGGTTGGCTAGTACGGGTCGAGACCAAATCCCACCGAGGACTGTAACGTCCACGAGGCCCCCCTGGGAGGCTGCCCTCGAACGTTGGGTTCCATGGCCAGTCCGGACCGTAAAGTCCGGTCAAGGCATCAGACACAGCGTTCCGAACGATAACTTCGGCGAAATGCGCTGGCAGCATCAGGGCTGCCGACGCCCGAGCATTCCATCCGTAGAGGTCCAACGCTCTTTTCGAGTCTCCAGAGGTGGCCTGAAGGTAGGTGGACATGCGGGGTCCGGACAGGGACGCGTGAATCGCGGCCTGTGCAGCTGAATTGGCATATGGCACATATTTATCCTAAAGTGATTAGCACGAGTCGCGTGTTTCGTGGGCTTAGGCCTCCCCTCGCGGACAAAAGATTACGAAAGAGCCCGCTGTCCAGCGGGCTCTTTCTCTTTCCGAAACCATCTCTTGGTTCCCGGCCGCATCGTCACGGATGAGCAGACACTCCGAATAGCTCGTTGACGAGTACCCGCACCTACTCCACCGTCACCATCACCGACGGCCAGCCCGAGGCGCCGTCAGGTACAGGATCTGCGCGCTTTTCCGTTTGGACTTCTCCGGTACCGTCGGTGGCGCGGGCCTTCACATAGTGGATGCCCGGTGTGGCGTCCCACTCATAAGACCACTGGCGCCAGGTAATGGTGGATGCCTCGTCGGAGAGGGTTGCTTCGACCCACTCGCCGTCGTCGATCTGCACTTCAACCTTGGTGATTCCCCGCGTCTGCGCCCATGCACTGCCACCCACGGCGACCTTGCCTGCCGGGAACTTCGCAAAGGACTTGGGTACGTCCACACGTGCCATGGTCTTGATGGGGCCGCGCTCCGACCAGCCACGCTCAGTCCAGTACGCCTTACTGTCTGCGAAGCGGGTGACTTCCAGGTCCACCACCCATTTAGTGGCTGAAACGAACCCGTACAGCCCCGGAACCACCATCCGCACAGGGTATCCGTGCTCCACCGGAAGCGGCTCCCCGTTCATGCCGATCGCCAGCATGGCATCGCGGTCATCCTGAAGGACCTCGAGCGGGGTGGAAGCACTGAAGCCGTCGATGGATTTCGAAAGCACCATGTCCGCGCCTTCCTTGGGTTTGGCCCTGGCCAGGACCTCACGGATGGGAAGGCCCAGCCACTTGGCGTTGCCCGCCAGCTTTCCGCCCACAGGGTTGGACACGCAGGTCAGCGTTACATGCGATTCGATCAGTTCGGCATCGAGCAGGTCCTGGAAGCTGAGGGTGACCTCTTCCTCGACCATTCCGTGCACCCGCAACTGCCAGTCATCAACGTTGATTTCCGGGACACTCAGGGCGGTATCAATACGGTAGAACTCGCTGTTGGGTGTCAGCCATGGAAAGACTCCCTCAACCGGGGATTGGACGCCGGCCGGCACGGGAGGCGCGGCCTTGACCGGCGCGGGGAGCTTCAGCGCGTTCCGGGCCTCGGCTATGTTGTTGCGCGCGGCTCCGAGCAACCGCCCACCGGTTGCGGCGATGCCGGCAGCCACCGCGGTGATTCCGGCAGCGGCAAAGAAACGACGGCGGCTGGTCCCGGCGGTGCCAACGCCGGCACTGCCGTTGCGGACTTCGGCGTCGGCAGCCATGTCCGCGGGAGCTTCCGGCCACGCCTTCATCCCCCACAACGGCACCATGAGGCGCCGCAGGACCAGAAGCCCGGCGATGGTTCCCAGGATCGAGGGGATGGCGTCGGCGAAACCCACCCCTGCACGGGTCAGGACGCAGGCCACGATCACTGCGCCCATGAACAGCACGCCCAGGACGCCGAGGGCCCACTTACGGTAGGCCACCACACCCAGCACGCAGGCAAGCACGGCGATGGTTACGCCCATGCCCACGAACAGGGCGGCCTTGTCGTTGGTGCCGAACGTGGCGATCGCAAAGTCCTTCATCCAGGGCGGCGTGAAGTCGATGAAGGTGGATCCCAGTGCAAACACCGGGGTTGCCCTGGCAGTGAAGAATGCGCCGATCAGTTCCGCTACGGCGAGCACGACGCCGGCCGACACCACGCCTGCCAGCGCCGCCATGCTGTCGGTACCTCTGGTCCGGGATCCAAGCTTTTTCATGCAACTGATTCGTAGCGGCCCGGGTCTTGGATGGGTTGACGAATGCCGCGTCACCGGAAGGACGAGACAGCTACCACTTTGAACATCCGTTCATGATTTTCCTTGAACAGATGTTCAAAGTGAACTAACCTGCTTCGTATGACCCAAGCCACATTTTCTGATTCCGCATCCACTCTTTTCATCAACGGATCGTGGGAGCCGGCTGCGTCCGGCGCGGTCCGCGACATTCACAACCCAGCCGACGGCGAGTTGGTCGCCACGGTATCCGAGGGCGGCCGCGAAGACGCCGAGCGCGCTATTGCCGCAGCCCGCGCGGCCTTCGACTCCGGAGTCTGGTCCTCCGTCCCGGCCCCCGAGCGGGGCGCCTTCCTGCTCAAAGTCGCCGCGGAACTGCGCGAACGCCGCGAGAAGTTCGCCCGCGCAGAATCCCTGGACACCGGCAAGCGCATTATCGAGAGCCGGATCGACATGGACGACATCGCGGCCTGCTTCGAATACTTCGGCAGGCTCGCGGGCCAGCAGCCGGGCCGCGTTGTGGACGCCGGAAATCCCGACGTCGTCAGCCGGATCGTCTACGAACCCGTGGGCGTCTGCGGCCTGATCACACCGTGGAACTACCCCCTGCTGCAAGCAGCCTGGAAGATCGCCCCGGCACTGGCCGCCGGCTGCTCTTTCGTCCTCAAGCCCGCCGAGCTGACGCCGTCCACCGCCATTCTCACCATGCAGCTGCTGAAGGATCTTGGCCTGCCCGACGGCGTCGCGAACCTTCTCACCGGCCCCGGCCGCAAGGTGGGCGCACCGCTGACGGAACATCCCGACGTCGACCTCGTTTCCTTCACCGGCGGCCTGGAAACCGGCAAGAGCATCGCCGCGGCCGCAGCCGCCACCGTCAAGAAGGTGGCGCTGGAACTCGGTGGCAAGAACCCCAACGTCGTCTTCGCCGACGCCGACTTCGATGCCGCCGTCGACAACGCCCTCAACGGAGCCTTCGTCCACTCCGGGCAGGTTTGCTCCGCAGGTGCCCGCCTGGTGGTGGAGGAGTCCATCGCAGAGCGTTTTGTCGACGAGCTTGTCCGCCGCGCCGAAACCATCCGCCTGGGCGGGCCGTTCGATGAGGACGCCGAAACCGGCCCGCTGATCTCCGCCGAACACCGCGACAAAGTCCACGAGTACGTCCAGCGCGGCATCGCGGAAGGCGCCCGGCTGCGGACCGGCGGCTCGGCGCCTGAAGGACAGAAGTACGACGCCGGGTTCTACTACCAGCCGACCATCCTGGACCGCGTTACCCGGGGAATGTCTGTGGTGGTCGACGAGGCGTTCGGCCCGGTAGTAACCGTGGAGACCTTCCGGACCGAGGACGAAGCCGTGGCCATCGCCAACGACACCATCTACGGACTGGCTGGAGCCGTCTGGACGCAGGACGCCGGCAAGGCACAGCGCGTGGCCGGCCGGTTGCGTCACGGCACCATCTGGATCAACGACTACCACCCCTACCTCCCCCAGGCGGAGTGGGGCGGCTTTGGCCAATCGGGAGTAGGCCGCGAGCTCGGCCCCACCGGCCTGGCTGAGTACCAGGAAGCCAAGCACATCTACCAGAACACCAGCCCCCAGGTGACCGGCTGGTTCGCTGACCACGGCAAGGAGAACTAGATGCACAGCGACAACATCGAAACCCTCGGCGAGCGCGCGTTCGACTACGTCGTCATCGGCGGCGGGTCCGCAGGGGCCGCGGTGGCCGCCCGGTTGAGCGAGGATCCGGACGTGACGGTGGCCCTCGTTGAAGCGGGTCCGGATGACCGCAACCTGCCCGAAATCCTGCAGCTGGACCGCTGGATGGAACTGCTGGAGTCAGGGTACGACTGGGACTACCCGGTGGAACCACAGGAGAACGGCAACTCCTTCATGCGTCACGCCCGCGCCAAGGTCATGGGCGGCTGCTCCAGCCACAACTCCTGCATAGCTTTCTGGGCTCCCCGCGAGGACCTGGACGAATGGGAATCCAAGTACGGGGCCACGGGATGGAACGCCGACGCCGCCTGGCCGCTGTACAAAAGGCTCGAAACGAACGAGGACGCCGGCCCGGACGCTCCCCACCACGGCGATTCCGGCCCGGTCCACTTGATGAATGTCCCCCCGGCGGACCCTGCCGGAGTGGCCTTGCTTGATGCCTGCGAGCAGACAGGGATCCCCCGGGCCAAGTTCAATACGGGCACCACTGTTGTGAACGGAGCCAATTTCTTCCAGATCAACCGCCGCTCGGACGGAACCCGCTCGTCCAGCTCGGTGTCCTACATCCACCCGATCATTGACCGCCCCAACTTCACGCTCCTCACGGGCCTCCGGGCCCGCCAACTGGTGTTCGACGCGGACAAGCGCTGCACCGGCGTCGACGTGGTTGATTCAGCCTTCGGCCGCACCCACCGCCTCTCGGCACATCGCGAGGTAATCCTCTCCACCGGCGCCATTGATTCCCCGAAGCTCCTCATGCTCTCCGGCATCGGCCCCGCCGACCACCTGGCGGCCCATGGCATCGAGGTGCTGGTGGATTCGCCCGGCGTGGGCGAGCACCTGCAGGACCACCCGGAAGGCGTCGTACAGTTCGAAGCCAAGCAGCCGATGGTGCAAACCTCCACCCAATGGTGGGAAATCGGGATCTTCACCCCCACCGAGGAGGGATTGGACCGTCCGGACCTGATGATGCACTACGGCTCGGTCCCCTTCGACATGAACACCCTGCGCTACGGCTACCCCACCACGGAGAACGGCTTCAGCCTCACCCCGAACGTCACCCATGCCCGTTCCCGCGGGACTGTGCGGCTCCGCAGCCGGGACTTCCGGGACAAGCCCATGGTGGATCCCCGGTACTTCACCGATCCGGAAGGCCATGACATGCGCGTCATGGTGGCCGGGATCCGCAAAGCCCGGGAAATCGCGGCCCAGCCGGCCATGGCCGAATGGGCCGGCCGGGAGCTCTCCCCCGGCATCGAAGCGCAGACCGACGAGGAACTGCAGGATTACATCCGCAAGACGCACAACACTGTCTACCATCCCGTCGGGACAGTCCGCATGGGCCCGGTGAGCGACGACATGTCGCCCCTGGATCCCGAGCTGCGCGTCAAGGGCGTAACGGGCCTTCGCGTGGCCGACGCCTCCGTTATGCCCGAACACGTCACGGTAAACCCCAACATCACCGTGATGATGATTGGCGAGCGGTGCGCAGACCTCATCCGCGCCGGCCGGTTGGGCGAAACGACGACGGCGGAGGCGGACTTCAGCTTGTCCCTTGCCTGAGCGGGCACGGGACATCATCCGAAACCAGCGGTGAAGCGGGCGCGCCTTCACCGGCGCTTCCGCGCACCCCCAGGGGCGCGGCGGTGAACGGAAAGGCGCGCGCATTATTCTTGAACATTTGTTCATTCACAAGTCTTGAACGCATGTTCAAACTGAACTAACCTGCTTCTTATGACCCACGCCACACTTAAACGGAAGTGGCTTGGCGGACCGGCCCGGACATCGACCACCTCGAACGTCCCGGCCAGCCACGCAACATCAACGGGGGAAACAGCCTGAGGCACGCAGATGTGCCCGGCCTTTTGATTTCGACTGCGACCAATGGCGGCCGCAGGTCATCACCATTCGTGCATGTCTGAGTTAGGAGTTCGAATGTCAGAACCCAGCAAATTAGGACCCTGCAAGAGCGATGCAAGCGGTATGGACGAGTTTGGCTATGCCCAAACCCTGGACCGCAGCATCGGAAAGTTTGCCAGCTTCGCAGCCGGCGTCAGTTACATCTCCATCCTCACCGGCGTTTTCCAACTGTTCTACTTCGGCTTCTCCACGGCCGGTCCCGCGTACGCGTGGTCATGGCCCATTGTGTTCGTCGGCCAACTCATGGTTGCCCTGTGCTTTGCGGAATTGGCCGGACGCTACCCCGTGGCCGGCTCGGTCTACAACTGGGCCAAGCGGCTCTCAACAGGAACCTGGGCGTGGCTGGCCGGATGGCTGCTGCTGCTCTCGTCCATCATGGCGCTGGGATCTGTTGCCCTGGCCCTTCAAATCACCCTGCCGCAGATCTGGAGCGGTTTCCAACTGGTCGGCGACGGTACCGGCCCGTACGACTTCGCCGTCAACGGGGTCATCCTTGCCAGCATCATGATCGGCATCTCCACGCTCATCAATGCGTTCGGCGTAAAGCTCATGACCATGATCAACAGCGTGGGCGTGTTCGTGGAACTGGTGGCGGCCGTCCTGCTCATCGTGGCCCTCATCTGGCACTCCGTGCGCGGACCGGAAGTTCTCCTGGACACCGCCGGGTTCGGCGAGGAACACCCCTTGGGCTTCTTCGGCGTGTTCCTCATCGCCGCAATGGCTTCCGGCTACGTCATGTACGGATTCGATACCGCCAGTTCACTCGGTGAAGAAACCAAGGACCCCAAGCGCACGGCCCCCAAAGCGATCCTGCGTGCCGTCACAGCATCCTTCCTGCTGGGCGGGCTGCTCCTCCTGGGCGGAATCCTGGCAGCCCCGGACCTTTCCGATCCCAAAATCGGAGCGGCCGATGGCGGTTTGCAGTACATCGTGCTTTCGGTGCTGGGCGGCCCCTTCGGCAAGGCCTTCCTTGTCTGCATCGTCGTGGCCGTCGTCGTCTGCACCCTGGCCGTCCACGCAGCCGCCATCCGGATGATGTTCGCCATGGCGAGGGACAACAACCTTCCCTTCAGCCGCCAGCTCAGCAAAGTGCATCCCACCCGGAAAACCCCCACGGTGGCCGCCATCGTCATCGGCGTCGTGGCAGTGATCCCGCTGATCGTCAACATCTCGCAGCCTGCAATCTTCACCATTCTCTCCAGCATCAGCATCGTCCTGATCTACCTCTCCTACCTGCTGGTCACCGTGCCGATGCTGCGGCGCCGGTTCCTCAAGAAGTGGCCATTGAAGGACGACGGATCAGAACCCGGGTTCAGCCTCGGCAAGTGGGGGCTGCCCGTGAACATCCTGGCAGTCCTGTGGGGCGGCGCGATGACGCTGAACCTGGTGTGGCCGCGACCGGAGATCTACAACTCAGTCCCGCCCTTCGAGTGGTACCTGCAATGGGGCGGTGTGATGTTCGTTGCCGCAGTGGTGGTGGGCGGAGCCCTCCTCTACCGCCTCCGCATCAGGCACAAGACAGGGGTCCTGGCCGAACACGCTGCCGTGCCGGCTGCCGCGCCGGAAGACCAGGCAGACCCGGCAAAGGCCGACCCCTCCCTCGCCGCGGCCCGCAATTCCTAGCAAGCACACCCCTGGCAATCACACCCCATAGCAAGCACGATAAGGGCATCCCTTCGCTGGTTCCGCACCAGCGAAAGGGATGCCCTTTCCACTTTTAGACGAACGCCGACTTCCCCGTCACCGCGCGGGCCACGATCATCGAGTTGATCTCGTAGCTGCCCTCGTAGGTGTAGAGGATTTCGGCGTCACCGAACAGCTTTCCCATCTCGTAATCGGTGGTGATTCCGTTCCCGCCCAGGAGGGACCGGCCCATGGCCACCGATGAACGCGCCAGGCGTGTGGTGGTGGCCTTGCACATGGCGGCCTGCACCATCTGGAGCTTTCCCGCCTGCTGGATCCGCGCCAGTTCAACCATCATGGACAGGGAAGCATTGGCGTTGCCCAGGATGTCGGCGAGCTGCTGTTGCACCAGCTGGAAGCGGGCGAGTTCCTTGCCGAACTGCTTCCGCTCCAAGGCGTAGGACCGCGCAATATCAAAAGCGGCCAACTGGATGCCCGCAGCCTGCCAGCCCACCCACGCACGGGAATCCCGCAGGAGATCGTTCGCCCGGGAGAACTCTGTTGCGCCCGGCAGGAGGTTCGACGCCGGGATCCGGACCTCCTCCAGGACAATATCGGCGTTCTGCATGATGCGCAGGCCGATTTTGTTGGAGATTTTCGTCGCGGAATAGCCCGGCCGGTCCGTTTCAACAATGAAGCCCTTGACGTGGCCGTCGGAAACATCACGCGCCCAGACCAAAGCGAAGTCGGCGATGGTGCCGGCCCCGATCCAGCGCTTGGCACCGCTGATGACCCATTCGCCGCCGTCGCGCCGCGCCGTCGTCGAGAGTCCGCCGGCGATATCCGAACCGTGGTCCGGTTCCGTCAACGCGAAGGCGCCCAGCTGGGTGAAAGCCTGCAGGCCGGGCAGCCACTTGCGCTTCTGCTCCGGTGAGCCGAGCTCGTTGATCATGCCGACGATGAGTTCATTGTGGATGCCCACCAACGCGGAAAGGGACACGTCGGCGCGTGCAACTTCGGTGTACATGAGCCCCTTGTACAGCTGCGAGGAGCCGTCCGTTTGCAGCCCGCCCAGCCCGAACCCCGCCATCTCCGCGAGCAGTCCGAAGGGAAATTCTTCCCGGTTCCAGTAGTCGATACTGGCTGCACGGATGTGTGACTGCAGGAACTCCCTGATCTGCACGTACCGCTCCCGTTCCCCGTCGGGGAGCAGGTCGACCACATGCATGAGGTCCGCCTCCGGGTAAGGAGGGAGGACGCGTTCTGAAGCTGGACCGCTGGTAACGGTGCCGGCAGCTTTTTGCTCGAGCATTAGACCCCTTCGTCATGTCCCGGAAGGCTCTTCCAAACCCTTGGATGTCCTAGTATATTGCAAGGTGATGTGGATCACTAGGCGGGATGCCAGGCAAGGGTGCCCTGGCAATCCCACAGCGAAAGGCGGACTATGACAGTCACAGAAGACTTCCGTGCGGCCCGCGACCGGCTGCTGGCATTGCGCGAGGACTACGCGACCGCACACGCAGAATTCCAGTGGCCCCGCTTCGATGAGTTCAATTTCGCCTTGGATTGGTTCGACCAACTCGCAGCGGACGGGGAACGGGGCAACAAGCCCGCGCTCATCATCGTGGAGCAGGACGGCAGCTCCACGCGGCGCACGTTCAAGGAACTGTCGGACAGGTCGTCACAGCTCGCCACTTGGCTCCGTGGCCAGGGGGTACGGCGCGGCGACCACATGATCATCATGCTCGGCAACCAGGTGGAGCTCTGGGAACTCATGCTGGCGGGCATCAAGCTGGGCATCGTCATGATCCCCACCACCACGCTCATGGGAGCCAGGGACCTCCAGGACCGTGTCGAGCGGGGCGGCGCAGCCTGGGTGGCGGTCGGCAGTGCCAACATCGGCAAGTTCGCCGACGTCGAGGGCAACTACCAACTCATTGAGGTCGGCGCGGAACGCACCAACGCGGACGCCAAACAGTACACGGATTCCTACGACGCCGGCACGGACTTCACTCCCGACGCACCCACCAAGGCGGACGAGACCCTTCTGCTCTACTTCACGTCCGGCACCACATCCCGCGCCAAGCTGGTGGAGCACACCCACACTTCCTACCCAGTGGGCCACCTTTCCACCATGTACTGGATCGGCCTGGAACCGGGCGACGTGCACCTGAACGTCGCGTCCCCGGGCTGGGCAAAGCACGCCTGGTCCAACGTCTTCACACCATGGATCGCCGAGGCTACGGTCTTCATCTACAACTACGAACGCTTCGACGCAGCAGCCCTCATGGAACAGATGGGCCGGGAGGGCGTCACCAGCTTCTGCGCACCTCCCACCGTTTGGCGGATGCTCATCCAGGCCGACCTCACCCAGCTGGCCACCCCGCCACGGAAGGTAGTCTCGGCAGGCGAACCGCTCAACGCGGAGGTCATCGGCCAGGTGGAGCAAGCCTGGGGCGTCACCATCCGCGACGGCTTCGGCCAAACCGAATCGACAGTCCAGATCGCCAACACCCCCGCCCAGCCGGTCAAGATCGGTTCCATGGGCCGGCCGCTGCCCGGGTACGACGTCGTCCTGGTGGACCCGGTCACCGGAGAGGAAGCCGACGACGGCGAACTTTGCCTGCGCTTGGACCCCAGACCCGTGGGGCTGATGAAAGGCTACTTCGGCGATGCAGCCAAGACGGCCGATGCCTTCCGCAACGGCTATTACCACACCGGCGATATGGCCAGCCGGGACGCCGACGGGGTGATCACCTACGTCGGCCGGGATGATGACGTCTTCAAGTCCTCCGACTACCGGTTGTCTCCCTTCGAGCTCGAAAGCGTCCTGATCGAGCATCCCGCAGTGGCGGAGGCCGCCGTCGTGCCTTCGCCTGATGCCGTGAAATTGTCGGTGCCGAAAGCTTTTGTGGTGCTGGCCGCGGGCTACGAGCCCGGCCCTGCCGTGGCGGAGGACATCCTTAGATACTGCAGGGAACAACTTGCACCCTTCAAGCGGATCAGGCGCCTGGAGTTCGGCGAATTGCCCAAAACGATTTCAGGCAAGATCCGGCGGGTGGAGCTCCGGGGAACGGAAGTTGCCCGGCATGGAGACGGTCCGCTTCCCACAGGTTTAGGGGTGGAATACACCGAAGAAGAGTTCCCGAATCTGAAAGACTAAGCACCCGAGCAACCAAGGAGGCCCATGGGCACCCCACTCCCCCGCGATCCCATCGCCGATGCCCAGCGCAACTGGGAACGGCATGGTTGGGGCGACGTCGCCGCGCCCATGGCAGCCATCACCGCGATCATGCGCACGCAACAGATCCTGCTCGCGCGGATCGAAACCGTTCTCAAACCGTTCGGGCTGACGTTCGCAAGGTACGAGCTCCTGGCGCTGCTGAGTTTCGCCCGCAGCGGCGCGCTGCCCATGAACAAAGCCAGTGCGCTCCTGCAAGTGCACCCCACCTCGGTGACCAACGCCGTCGACCGCTTGGAAAAGGCCGCCCTGGTGGCGCGTTCACCGCACCCCACTGACGGCCGCACCACGCTCATTGAGCTGACTGCTGAGGGCCGCACCCTCGCGAAAAAGGCGACGGCGGCTCTCAACTCGGAGGTGTTTGGCAAGTCGGGTTTCGGGGACGACGACGTCGACCACCTCATCCGCGTACTCGGCGCCTTCCGAAGGGATGCCGGAGACTTCACGGAAGAATAACGCCCACGTCAACGCCGAGGGCAATGAGGGCCCTACGTTCTGGATGGTCGGTATCCAGGTAGTGGCGGGGCCTTTGACCGGTAGCTGTGTCCTGTGGGGGTTCTGATTTCGAGCGTATGCACGTCACCGTGGATGGCTCTGGCGGACCAGCCGGGGTTTTCCTTGGTGTGATTGCAGGCTTCGCACAGTCCTGCGCCGTTGGCGAGGTTGGTCTCGCCTCCGGAACGCCAAGGCACAATGTGGTCGATATGCCGGATGGGTGCATCGCAATACGGTGTCCGGCAGGTATCGTCGCGGGTTCCGATGAATCGCCGAAGTCGACCAGTAAAGAGCCGCGCTTTGGAATCGGTGGCAAGCAGCTCTCCCGTGGACGGCGCGGTGTATAGCCGGCGAAGCCAGACAGTGAGCTCGTTGGCATGGTTCTGATCAGGTTGATCCTGCTCAACTTGGCCCTCGGCGACCATTGATCTGGCCCACTCGGCAGGGACGATTCCGTAGCCGTTGAGGCGTGCTGGTTCGCTATCGCCCTGAAAAAGGGTCCGGTCGGTCATGACGAGGTCCAGATTGATCCCGGAGATTCCGCCCGGGGTACCAGTGACGCGCTCAACCAGAGTATCGGCCATGAGCTGGCCGCGTGTCGGGACGACCCCGGCAGATACGGCATCCCCACCAGCCAGTTCACTGTGGCAGCGGGCCGAATCAGCAGCCCTGTTCAGGGCTGCGTAGACCGCCACTCCTTGGGCGACGGGAAGCAGCGCGGTCAGGTACGTCATGGTGTCCGGCGCAGGACGCAGGCTCACGGTTCGTTCGGCCGCGGCACGGCTGGCACGCCCGACCACCGACCTCGGATCCCGTCGATACGCCGCCGCCTTCGCAGCTGCAATGATCGCCCGGTCGCCCTTGCCCGCAAAGGTCCCGGTATCGGGCGCGAGTTCCTCATCCACTGCGCACCGATCCTCAACAGACAGACACGCAGTCTCCTTCACCAGCAGTGTGGCCCGCCACTCATTCAGCTGCCCGGACTGCAGCGCTGCCAAAGTCCGCGGCATCTCCATAACAAGGGCTTTCGCCAAACCAAGCAGCCGGGAACCACGGTTCGGTGACTCCCGCCGGGCCAACGCAACCTGGGCACCTACTCCTTGGCCACGCTTCGATGCGGGGACGTTGGCCTCGGCTTGTTCGGCGCGCTGGGCAAGGTCAAAGGCGACGGCAACCCGCGCCTGCAATCCGCAGATGGCTGACTTCATCTCCTCCAGGACACGCAACTGCTCGATCAAGTCCGCGCTGACGGTGCTGGCCGGAAGTACGCCGACACCGGGCGGAAGGAAGCCCGGTTGACCAGCATCCGGCGCGGAGCGACCACGCCCAAGCGCCACTGCTGCGCCCGGTCCACTCTCCCCAATCAGCCCCATGTCCCAACTCTGGCAGCAGGCACCGACAATATAACGAAGGAAGTCGCAGGGGCCTTGGACCTCCATAGAGGAGGGGGCAGAGCCCCGCTGCTAAGCTCCGAGGGCCGACAACTCAGGAGGAAACAGCGTGAGCTTTGCCAATGAACTCAGGAACCAGCACGCCGAGGACTGGGACGCCGCCGTCAACCATCCGTTCGTGGACCAGTTGTTGGACGGTTCCCTCCCCGATGAAAACCTGCGCCACTACCTCGTGCAGGACTATCAGTTCTGTGATGCCTTCACAGCCCTGCTGGGCCAAGCGGTGGCCTCAGCGCCGTCGTTGCCCTCCCGGTTGGTCTTCGCCGGTGTACTGGGAGGCTTTGCCTCCGATGAGAACACCTACTTCCAGGATTGCTTTGCCGAGCTCGACGTTCCCGAGGCAGATCGCGCGGCGCCCGCACTCCACAGGGTGACCCGCGACTTCGATGCCCTCATGCGCAGCGCCCTCGGCACTCGCTCCTACCCCGAGGTCCTGGCGGTCCTTCTGGTGGCAGAGTGGCTGTACGGCGATTGGGCAGCCCGCGCCGGCGACCCCGCTCAGTGGCCCACCTCGGCAAAGCACGCCGAGTGGATCCGTCTCCACAACAACCCGGAGTACAACGCATGGGTGACCTGGCTACGCGACGAGTTCGACGCCGTCGAGCCTTCAGACGCCGCGGCACGGGCGCGGGTCGCCGCCACTTTCGGGGAGGCCGTGCGGCTGGAGCGGGCGTTCTTCGACGCAGCGCTGGTCCCGGCGGAGGTCCGGGGGATGGAACGTGAGCCGGGCCCCGCTGCATTGCGGAAGTAAACGCGGAGAACAGCCGCTGCGTGTCGGCCGGCCCGGTTTGAGCGATCTCCTACCGGTGCTTGAACTCCGGCTCCCGTTTTCCGCTGAACGCGGCCATGCCTTCCTTCTGGTCTTCGGTGGCGAAGAGCGAGTGGAAGATCCTGCGCTCGAAAAGTACCCCTTGCGCCAGCCCGGTTTCGAAGGCCGCGTTGACGGCTTCCTTTGCCATCATCGCCACGGGCTTGGACTTGGACGCGATGACTTCGGCTGCTTTGACGGCTTCCTCAATGACCTCCGCGGCCGGCACCACCCGGGACACCAGCCCGGAACGCTCAGCCTCTTCAGCATCCATGTACCGTCCGGTCAGCACCATGTCCATCGCTTTGGCCTTGCCGACGGCGCGTGTCAGCCGCTGCGAACCGCCCATGCCCGGAATGACGCCCAGGTTGATTTCGGGCTGGCCGAACCGTGCGTTGTCACCGGCGATGATGAAGTCAGCCATCATGGCGAGCTCGCACCCTCCACCCAGGGCAAAACCGGAAACGGCCGCGATGACGGGGATCCTCAATCGGGTGAGGTCCTCCCAGTGCCGGAACCAGTCCGCCGCGTACATTTCCATATAGCTGTTGGAAGACATTTCCTTGATGTCGGCGCCGGCCGCGAAGGCCTTGGCGGATCCCGTGATCACTACCGCCCCAACATCGGGATCGGTGTCCATGGCGGACACGGCTTCCACGAGTTCGTTCATGAGAGCAGTGTTCAGCGCGTTCAGCGCCGACGGCCGGTCCAACGTCACCAAGCCAACCCTGCCCCGCCGTTCCACCACAATGTTCTGGTACTGCTCCGTCATGCTCTCCCTCTCATCAAAACCCTCATGGACACAGCTCAAACTCTCACACGGATTTGTCCCGGATCTCGGTGATGATTCCGGAGAAGTCCCTCCCCGCGCCCTCGCCTGCCGCGAAAGCATCGTAGATCCGGGAGGCCAGCGGACCCATCTCGGCGGCAACGCCTGTGCTTTCCAAGGCGTTCACGGCCAGCCGCAGGTCCTTGGCCATCAAAGCGCCGGCGAACCCGGGCTGGTAGTCACGGTTGGCGGGGCTGGTGGGAACCGGCCCGGGGACCGGGCAGTTGGTGGTCAGTGCCCAGCACTGGCCGGAGGCATTGGAGGCGACGTCGAACAGCGCCTGGTGCGTGAGGCCCAGCTTCTCGCCGAGTACGAAGGCTTCCGCAACTGCGATCATGGACACCCCCAGGATCATGTTGTTGCACACCTTTGCGGCCTGCCCGGCACCGTGGTCACCGCAATGGACAATCCTCTTCCCCATCAGTTCAAGGATCGGTTTCACGGTTTCGAAGTCCTCCGGCAAAGCACCCACCATGAAGGTCAGCGTGCCTGCCTCGGCGCCCACCACACCGCCGGAAACCGGCGCGTCCACGGACCGGTGGCCTGCCTCCAAGGCAATGACGGCGGCCTGCCGGGCCTCGTCAACGTTGATGGTGGAACAATCCAGGAACAAGGTGTCCGGCTTGGCGACGGAAAGCAGTCCCGGCCCGTCCACACCGCGGTACGCATCCAGCACGTGCTTGCTGCTGGGCAGCATGGTCAACACCACCGCGGCTTCAGCTGCAGCCTCGTGTGCCGAGGCGGCCATGGGAATCCCGTGCGCTTCCGCAGCCTCAACGGCCGCGGGGACGGGGTCATAGCCAATCACCTGGTGGCCGGCCTTGATCAGGTTGGCGGCCATGGGTCCGCCCATATGACCCAGGCCGAGGAAAGCGATGAGTCCCGTTGCGGATGCTGCGTTCTCTGTCATGTCGTCTCCTTCGACTGGCTGCTGAATAGCTGCTGACTGCAGGTCATGTGGTTTTCGCGCCCAAAGCGGCGAGGCCCAACTCCCGTTCGCCGAGCGGCGCAAAGTAGCCCTCGACGTCGGATGCCTGGACGTCCGCGAGGGTTGCCGGCTTCCATTGCGGATTGCGGTCCTTGTCCACCACCTGGGCCCGGATGCCCTCCCGGAAATCGGGCCCGGCCAGGCAACGCAGCCCCACACGGTATTCCTGGTCCAGCGCTTCCTCCAGCGTCACTCCCCGGACGCGGCGCAAGGACTCCAAGGCCACCTTCACGGACGTGGGCGATTTTGCCTCGATCGTGTCCGCCGCGGACGCTGCCTCTCCCCCAGCTTCGCGCAGGCTCCGCACGATTTCCTCCGCGTCGTCATACGCGTAGGCGGGATCGATCCACCCCCGCTGTGCCGCAAGCGCCGAGTCCGGCGCGGCTTGCGCAAAGCGCTCGACGGCGGCCTCCGCCGTCGAGCTTTCCAGCGCTGCTGCCAGCGCGGGGAGGCTGTCGGACGGCACAAAGTGATCGGCGAGCCCAAGGAACAGGGCATCCCCACCGGATAGGTGGGCGCCGGTGAGTGCAGCGTGGGTGCCCGCTTCACCAGGTGCGCGGGACAGCAGGAGCGTGCCACCGACGTCGGGCACGAAACCGATGGTGGTTTCCGGCATCCCGGTGCGGGTCCGTTCGGTGACCACACGGACCGAGCCATGGGCCGAAACGCCAACGCCCCCGCCCAAAACCAGCCCATCCATGAAAGCCACATAGGGCTTGGGGTATTGCGAAATGAGCAGGTTCAGCCGGTACTCGTCAGCCCAGAACGCAGCCGTTTCCGTGCCGCCGTGCAGCATGTCCTTGTAGATGGCCACGATGTCGCCGCCGGCGCACAGCCCACGGTCTCCGGCACCGCGCACCAAGACAGTTTGCACCGAATCGTCATCAGCCCAGGCAACCAGTTGTTGAAGCATGGCTTTGACCATGCCGTGATTCAGGGCGTTGACCGCTTTGGGACGGTTGAGCGTGACAACCCCCAAGTGCCCGCGACGGTCAAACAGGACTTCGTCTTCCTCCTGCGGATCTCCCATCAGCTGCCTGCCGGCATCACGAAGCTGGCGCCCTGGCGGATGCCGGAGGGCCACCGCGAGGTGACGGTCTTGGTCTTGGTGTAGAAGCGGAAAGCGTCGGCGCCGTGCTGGTTCAGGTCGCCAAACCCGGAGGCCTTCCAGCCACCGAAGGTGTAGTAGGCAATCGGGACGGGAATCGGCACATTGATCCCCACCATGCCCACCTCGACGCGGCTGGCGAAGTCGCGTGCGGAGTCGCCGTCGCGGGTGAAGATTGCGACGCCGTTGCCAAACTCGTGCTCGCTGCAGAGCCTCAGCGCTTCGTCGTAGTCAGCTGCCCGCAGCACGCTGAGGACGGGGCCGAAGATCTCTTCCTTGTAGATCTTCATGTCCTTGGTGACGTTGTCGAAGAGTGTGGGGCCAACCCAGAACCCGCCGTCGTAGCCTTCCACGGTGAGGCCGCGACCATCAGTGACCAACGTTGCGCCTTCATCCACGCCGGACTGGATGTAGCCCTCGATCCGTTCCTTCGCGGAGGCTGCCACCACAGGCCCGAAGTCGGAGTCCTTGTCCAGGCTGTGACCCACCTTCAGGTCCTTGACGCGCTCGGTCAGTTTGGCCACCAAAGCATCGGCGGTTTCCTGACCCACCGGCACGGCAACGGAAATCGCCATGCAGCGCTCGCCCGCGGAACCGTATCCGGCACCAATCAGGGCGTCGGCTGCCATGTCCAGATCGGCGTCGGGCATGATCACCATGTGGTTCTTCGCCCCACCAAAGCACTGTGCGCGCTTGCCATGCGCCGCTGCGGTGGCGTAGATGTACTGGGCGATCGGCGTGGAGCCCACGAAGCCGATGGCCTTGACACGCGGATCTTCAATCAGTGCGTCCACGGCTTCCTTGTCACCGTTGATCACGTTGAAGACGCCGTTCGGAACCCCTGCTTCGCTGTACAGCTCGGCCAGTCGCAGCGGAACAGACGGGTCCCGCTCCGAAGGCTTCAGGATGAAGGCGTTGCCTGCTGCGAGCGCAGGGCCCGACTTCCACAACGGGATCATGGCCGGGAAGTTGAACGGCGTGATGCCTGCGACGACGCCCAACGGCTGGCGCAGCGAGTGGACGTCGATCCCCTGTCCGGCGTTGTCCGAGAACTCGCCCTTGAGCAGATGCGGGGCACCCGCGGAGAATTCAACGACTTCGATGCCGCGCTGGATGTCTCCTTTGGCATCGGCAAAGGTTTTGCCGTGTTCGGAGGACAGGAGCCTGGCGAGCTCGTCCATGTTCTCGTTGACGAGGTCCACGAACTTGAGCAGGATGCGTCCCCGGCGCTGCGGGTTCATGGCTGCCCATTCGAGCTGGCCCTTTTCGGCATTTGCGACGGCGTTGCGAACCTCGTCGGCGCTGGCCAGCGGCAGCCTGGCCTGGACTTCGCCCGTGCAGGGATCGTAGACGTCGCTGAACCGGCCCGATGTGCCGTCAACCCTCTGGCCGTCTACGTAGTGTGAAAGCTCGCGCACCATAGTGGAATGCTCCTTTGCATCGTGAATGACTACCGTGCCGCTCAGTGCTGGGAACACGGCGGGAACACGTGACCAACTGTGATCCAGGTCATCTCTGAATCCGAATATACTCGGACTTCCTACTAATTTCCAGAGGGCTGTTTTTCGGATCCGGCAGCGCCGCCCACCGCCTCCGTCCGGGCGGGCCAGTGCCCGGTGACCTGATGAAAGTCGATGGCGCGCAAGAGCGGTGTCATGTCGTAGGCCCTGATATTCAGGCTGAGCTTGACGCCGTTTACCGACTTGACCGTCAGGTACGGCTGCCCCTTCAAGGTCTGGAAGCTGTAGTGCGCAATGTCGCTGTAGTGAAGAATGTGCTCTTTGCCGAGAACACTGCGGAAAGCCACCTCAAACTCGCGGGGTGCCACATAGAAGTTGCGGTACATGAGTACGAATACCACTCCACCCACCACGATCGCCACCGAAGCGATACGGAAGGCCAGAGGGTCCCGTGCATGGTCGGAAGTGAAGGCGACGAGTCCCATCAGGAGGCCCACAACAAGGAAAAGCCAACCAACTCCCGGCACAACCTTTGGCATGCGAACCCGCTCCGGGTACTCCTTGGACCGGTTGGGATGCTTACGGGCCCACCAGGCAACCGCAGCGATGAACATGGCCGCGAACGCCATGATGAGGACCTTCAGGATGGACTCCGTCGACATGGACCCAGCCTATAGCCGGGCCTGCGGGACCTGCGGGACCCCCTTAGTGGACTTCCCTCATCTCCTTGTAAGCCTCCAGCGCTTCGGCCCGGGTGGTCTTCAGATCAACGATCTCCTCCGGATATTCGGGAGTGCCGAACTCGGGAATCCAATGGGCAATGTACTTCCCCTGGGGATCGAACTTCACGCGTTGGGCCTCCGGGTTGAAAATCCTGAAGAACGGCGAGGCGTCAGCCCCGGACCCTGCCACCCACTGCCAGTTGGCGGGGTTCGACGCCGGATCGGCGTCCACCAGGGTGTCCCAGAACCACTGCTCACCGAGCTGCCAATGGATACCAAGGTTCTTCACCAGGAAACTGGCAGCGACCATGCGGACACGGTTGTGCATCCAGCCTGAGTGCCACAGCTGGCGCTGGCCCGCGTCCACCATGGGGAAGCCGGTGCGGCCCTGCTGCCAGGCGCGGAACTCCTCGGGTGCCGACTCATGGCCGGGATGTTTGCCGTTGCCGTTATTGCTGCCCGGCCACGCCCAGGGAAAACGGTCAAACTCGGAACGAAGGTTGGCTGTGGCCAGGTGCGGATTGTGGAAGTACTGGTGCCAGCAAAACTCCCGCCACCCCAGCTCCGAGGCGAAAATGCCGGCACTTTCGGAGCGCTTGGACCCCAGCGCGTGCCACACCTCGAACGGGCTGAGCTCACCCCAGCGCAGGTAGGGCGAGAGGCAGCTGCTGCCATCGGTGTCCGGACGGTTTCGGCCCTCGCTGTAGTTGGAGAGACCGTCAGCCACGAAAGCGGCCAACCGCTTGTGCCCCGCGGCAGCACCAGGAGTCCACATCTCCGCCAGCCCGCCCGACCAGTCAGGCTTGCCGGGCAGGAGGTTCCAGGAATCCAGCTCGTCATAAGCCGGAAGCTTGCCGGTGAATCCGTGGCCCTTTTCCGGTACGGCCAACGGCTCCCGGAAGTCCTGCGCGGACACCGTCCGCCAGAAAGGCGTGAAGACCTTGTACTGGCCACCGGTCTTGGTGGTGACCTCCCAGGGTTCATGAAGGAGGGAGGCCTGGAAGCTGGCAACATGCAGGCCGGCCTCACCCGCCCAGGCCTTGATCCCGGCGTCGACGGTGCGCTCGGCCGCACCATAGCGCCGGTTCCAGTACAAACCGCAGGCACCGAGCGCCGTCGTGGTTTTTTGGACAACGGAGGCAGCGTCGCCGCGCCGCAGAAGCAGGGGGATGCCAAGTGCCGCGAGGTCCTCGCGAAGGGACACCAGCGAATGGTGCAGCCACCAGCGGGAAGCGCCACCGTGAGGTCTGAGGCCTTCCGATTCCTCGTCAAGGACGTACAGGGCCACCGCAGCACCGTCGTCGACGGCGGCCCGCAAGGCCGGGTTGTCGGCAACCCTGAGGTCATCCCGGAACCACACGATGGAAGGCTTCACGTATTTCCCTTCAGAAGACAGCCCGGACATGGAAACAGCCCATGCCCCTATCAAATCCTAGGTGCATGGGCTGTAGAAGCGACGTGATATCAGGCGATGGACGGAACCGCATCCTCCACAGCCTCGGAAAGTGCATAGGCGCTGGCTGCGGAGTCGTTCCACATGGGAACGCTGTTGACTACGTAGTCCCTTGCGGCCGGGCCGACCATGCTCATGCCAGGGTAGATCCGCTGGCCATTCAGCTTGATGGTTTTGAGGCCCTCCCGCTCAAGGGCGGTCTTGAAGGCGGAGTCGGGGATGGGGATTTTTCGTCCGAGAACGCACCAGCTGATGTACAGGCCGTAGAAAGTGTCAAATTCCAAGCCGTTCTCAGTGTCGTCCTCAAACACCACACAGTCGCGGATAAAGCTACTAATTTGGGTGTCGGTCATTACGGGGCCTCCGGCGTCGGAAGAAAAAGCGGGCCGCCGGGCTGCATCAGCGAATGTCCTGTTCTCTCACTATAGACCCCTTCTGGTTTCCCGGACGAGGAAATGAGATTAACTCTGGATGACGGGCCGGCACTTCCTTGCGCCGGGAAGGCATATAGAGGGTGTGGAGAGCGGCCGGGATCTGGCGCCGATCCTCCCGTCGGCGTAGCGTCGACTTCATCTCCACAAGCGGCCGGACAGGCGGCATCGGCTGCAGCTCAAGCGGATCGATAAGGAGCGTCTCGTGGCTGGATGGAACGCTGATACAGCAGCCGGACCCCTTGGTGCCGGGACAGTGACCCTGGTGGAAGGCTCATCCTTCTGCATCTCCTCCGCCAACGGAGACATCCACCCCGAATTGCCCCAGGGCGTCTTCCATCTGGACACCCGGATCCTCTCCAAATGGGAGCTCACTGTCAACGGACAAGTCATCGAACCCTTGGCAGCAGAAACCAGGGAACCGTACCGGGCGTCGTTCGTCGGCAGGGTTCCCCGCCCGGATGGGTACGCCGACAGCCCCTTGTTGGTGGAGCGGCTTCGGGAGGTAGGAAACGGAATCCGCGAAGAAATCACCGTTAGGAATTATTCAAACCAGGCAACACAATGCCGCATCCTGCTTTCTGCCGAATCGGATTTCGCTGATCTTTTCGAAGTGAAGGAAGCACGGATCACGCGGCAATGGACCGAAACCCACCTGCCGGATGGTGATTCCCTGGAAATCCGCGGAAAATGGGAGGACATTCGGAAAAGCGTCCTGATACGGGCCGACGGCGCCGGTGCTGGTGCCAGGGCATTGGGTTTCACGGCCAAAATTCCCGCGTTCGGGAGCTGGAGTACGCGGGCCAGCGTGGTGCCAAAGCAACCAAGTGCCGGGGCCGCTTTCACCCACCAGGACCCGGTCGGGCTCTCACCCAGCGATCAGCGCAGGCAGGATTGGGTAGCCCGGATCCCCGTTGTGCAGCTCAGCAACCGGTCAATCGAAGACACCCTCCGCCGCAGCTACGAGGACCTTGGCGCGCTCCGCATCCAGGATCCGGACCACCCCGAAAGGGTGGTGGTGGCCGCCGGCGCCCCGTGGTTCATGACGCTGTTCGGCCGGGATTCCCTGTGGGCGTCCGAAATGGCCCTTCCCGTGGACCCCTCCCTGGCCCTGGGCACCCTGCGAACGCTGGCCGACCGCCAGGGCACGGTGGTGGATCCCGCCACCGAAGAAGAACCCGGGAAGATCCTGCATGAGGTCCGGCTGGGCGTCTCCGGCGGCCTGGCGTTGGGCGGAAAGTCCGCTTATTACGGAAGCGTGGACGCCACCCCGCTGTTTGTGGTGGTCCTTGGCTCGGTGAGCCGCTGGGGTTTCGGCAAAGACGCGATCTCGGGCCTGCTCCCCCACGCGGACCGCGCCTTGGAATGGATCCGGACCTACGGCGACCGTGACGGCGACGGTTTCGTGGAGTACGGGCGGCCCAACGAGCACGGACTCATCAACCAGGGCTGGAAAGACTCCTGGGACGGCATCAATTTTGCGGACGGCACCCTCGCTGAACCGCCCCTGGCGCTGTGTGAGGTCCAGGCGTATGTGCACGGCGCCTATGTGGCGCGCGCCTGGATGGCCTACGACGACGGCGACCTCACTTTGGCGGAAAGCCTGCGGGAACGTGCCGAGGACCTGAAGAAGCGGTTCAACGAACAGTTCTGGATGCCGGACAAGGGTTACTACGCTGTGGCGCTGGACCGCAACAAGCGGCCCGTGGACGCTTGTGCTTCCAACATGGGCCATTGTCTGTGGTTTGGTCTGATTGACGAAGACAAGGCCCCTGCGGTGGTGGAGCGGTTGATGTCCCCCGAAATGTTCAGTGGATGGGGTGTCCGGACGCTGGCCAGGAACATGGGCGCCTACAACCCCGCCAGCTATCACAACGGCTCCGTGTGGCCCCATGACAATGCGCTGATCGTGTCCGGACTCCTCCGCTATGGCTTCGTGGAGGAAGCCCAACGGATAGCAACCGCAATGCTTGAAGCCGCCGAGATCTCTGGCGACCGTTTGCCCGAACTCTTCTGCGGATTCGACCGCACGCAATTCCGGGAACCCGTCCCTTATCCCACGGCTTGCTCACCCCAGGCGTGGGCCGCCACGACGCCCATCCACCTGGTCATGAGCCTGTTGCGCTACGACACGCACATCTCCTTGGGCGGCATCTGGCTGGATCCGGTGCTGCCGCCGTCGTTCGGGGACCTGCACATCCGCAATGCGCCCATGGGCGGCGGGCGGATCACCATTGACGCTTCCGGCACGGAAGCGACGGTTCAGGGCATCCCCGACGGCCTCACGGTCCATCACGGGCAACGGCCGTGGATGTCCGAACTTGTTGAGCGGGCTCACCACCGGACTCCCGACAAAACCTAGGCACGGAAGCCTGTTACTGGATGGCTGCTTTGAGTTCCTTCGCAGCCAGTTCAGGATCAGCGGCACTGTAGATGGCGCTTCCGGCCACTGCTACGTCGGCACCTGCCAACTGCACGGCCGCAATGGTGGATGCGTTGACGCCGCCGGCCACGGAGAACGGCACGCGGGCTTCTTCTCCGGCATTGAGGAGTCCGCGCAGGTCATAGCCCGGCTGTGCCTGCTCGTCGAGGCCCGCGTGGAATTCGATGAACCTGGCCCCGAGGGAACGGGCTTGCTTGGCGCGGGAGACCTTGTCGGCCACGCCAATGAGGTCCACCACGATGCCCTTGTTGTGGGACTGAGCGGCCTTGACGGCACCGGCGATGGTGGAGTCATCCGCAGTTCCCAGGACGGACACAAGATCGGCACCCGCCTTGAAAGCGATGTCCGCTTCGAGTTCACCGGCGTCCATGGTCTTCATGTCGGCAAACACGATCTTGTTGGGGTGGGCTTCCTTGATGGCCGTCACGGCGGCGAGACCCTCAGCCTTGATCAGCGGGGTACCGAGCTCGATGATGTCCACGTGCTCGGCAACTTTGCCGGCGAGTTCCAGGGCATCTTCGATGGTGAGGAGGTCAAGGGCGACTTGCAGTTTCATGGTGTATCGCTTTCTTTTGTTTGGGGTGGCTTTGGAGGACGGGTTTGCGGTCTATTCGAGGTTTGCGTGACGCAGCCAGAGCTTCTCGGCGGGCTCTGCAGTGGCTTCCCACAGAGTTTGGAAAACCGACTCCGTCACCAGGAAAAGGGATTGTTCAAAGAGGCTGCCCGAGTATTGCCGGGACAGGTCGGAGCCGTGGTCAGTCTTCCGCGCGGCGGGAATGACCACCAGCGCGTCGGCGAAGCCCGCAACAGCGGACGAGGGGTTGGTGGTTACTGCTGCCACCCGCGCCCCCGCGGCCAGTGCTGTCTGGGCTGCTTTGACCACGCCGGAGGTGGTCCCGGAACCGGATGCCACCAGCAACAAATCGCCGGCAGTGATGGCCGGTGTTGTGGTGTCGCCGGCTACGTAGACCGTCAGGCCCAGATGCATCAAGCGCATCGCGGCCATTCGGAGCACCAGCCCGCTCCGGCCGGCTCCGGCCAGGAAGACGCGCTCCGCTGCGCCAACTTCCTCTGCAAGGCGGGCAACCTGGCCGTAGTCCAGTTCGGAAGCAATGCCCCCAAGCTCTGCGAGGATCAGGGAGGCGTTGCCGGCTACGTCTTCAGCTGTGGCTGTCGCGGTGTCTGCAAAGACGTTCACGGTTCACTCCGTTCGTGGGTGGTTGATAGCGGCCTTCCGACCTTGTAACTATTCTTCCGACTGGCAGGGTTGGCTGAAACGCCGAAAAAGGACAGTCCTGGCCACCCGTTCGGGTAGGCAAGAACGTAACTGCTCGTCTACGCTTGGGATATGCCCCAGCAACCGTCCGTGCCCTGGCAGCTCCTCAAAGCCATCGAAGACATCGCCCAAGCGCCCCTCGCGCGTATCGCGGAGAGCCTGCGGACGGCCCTCTCGCCGTTGGTCCCCTCCAGCGCCTTGGTGATTTTCACGGAAGACTGCACGGGCCGGCCCCAGAAAAAGGCGGGTGCCGAGGGCATTGTCAGCCGCGTTTCCATCCCCGAGCTTGATGGGATCCGGGCATCCATGGAGGCGAAAGGGCCGTGGCGGACGCGAGCGTGGATTGCGGGGCAGGAGCGCGACATTCTGGCCTTCACCTACCCGCCCAGCAACGCCCTCCTGGTCCTCACCGACCCGGAGTTGCCGGAAGACGATGAACCACTGCGCCTCGCCTCCTACCTTTGGGGACTCACAGCGGCCCGTATCCAGGAGAAGGTCAGTGACGCGCCGCCGTCGTATCTTTTGGAGTCCCGGGCAGCATCAGCTGAACGGATCCGCGTAACCGCGGAGCTGGTGGACCAGCACTCTACTACCCTCGAAACCCTGCTGGCCGCACTGCGGTCCAACTCCTTGGACGATCACGCGGCCCGGGTCTCCGTGACCGACCTCGCCGTCAAGGCACTGATCGGCCTCAGGACCCTGAACGACCGCACCAGCGATCTCGTGGAAGAACCTGTGAGCACCGCCTTCCAAAGGCTCCGGGAGGACCTCCGTCCGTTGATGCACTTCAGCAACATCGACATCCAGTTCATCGAGCCACCCGCCAACGGACGTGCCCTGCCCGGAGAGGTAGCCCACGCTGCCAGGGCCGTCGTCCGGGGCCTGGTCCTGGCGATCGCCGAGCAACCCGATGTGCACCGCGTACGCGCCCAATGGGACTGCGACGGGGAAAACCTGCTGATCAATGTCAGGGATGACGGACGCGGGGAACTGTCCCCGGATGCCCCGAACATGGAACGGCTTCGCCAGAAGGTGCAGGCCCTTGACGGCAAAATGAGCGTCGACGTCATGCACGGGTGGGGAGCAGACATCTCAGTGGCGCTTCCCTTGGACCCGCCGGCAGCGCCCGTGGGGGATGTCGCGGCGTGGGGCCTGGCCACCAGGGAATTGGAAGTTCTTCAGGCATTGGCCGCCGGGCAACGCAACCGGGCCATCGCCGCAGAGCTGAACATCAGTGAAAACACGGTCAAATTCCATCTGCGGAACCTGTTCCGGAAGCTGGACGTCCGGTCCCGCACTGAGGCCATTGCGCTGGCCCACAGTGCGGGACTCCGGTAACAGCTAGGCGTCGATCACCATATCGGTGCGCGCCGTGGAGCAGCAGGGCAGGAACTTGCCGGCGTCGATTTCCCGCGAGCGGATTCCGCCCTGGTGGTTCATTTCCACCTCGCCGGAAAGCTTGACCACCTTGCAGGAACCGCACATGCCCTCTTTGCAGTTGGCACCGATCCTGACACCGGCCCGCTGGGCCACGCCCAGGATGTGCTCATCGGGGTCAATGCGGACATTGACGCCGGTGCGCAGGAAGGACAGAGTGAGGCTTCCCGTTCCGACGGTCTCGAAGCTCGAGGCATCAGGCGTTGCAGCCTCGGGCGCCTGGCTTGGACCGCCGTCGGAAGCTTGGGAACCTGAGGCGTCCGGGTCGGAGGTTTCCAGCGGGAGTCCCGTGGCTTCCAAAGTCCCGTCGGCGTCGTAACCCGGCTCGTAGAGCCCGAACGCTGCCGGTTGGCTTTCGTAGTAGTCCTCGGCGGAATCGGCGATTTCCTCGGCGATTTCCTCCGCAATATCTGCCGCGAGCGCGAGCTCTGCCTGGTATTCGAGGAGGGTCTGGCGGTCACCGGTGAAGAACTCCATGTAGATGGAGGTGTCGTCAACGCCTACCTTTTTCAGCAGCTCAGTGGCCGTGTTCAGGTAGCCTTCCGGGCCGCAGGCATAGACCTGCCTGCCGTTGGCGTCAGGGGCCACCTCTTCGAGCATGGCCGCTGTGAGCCGTCCGCTGAACCCTTCCCATCCTTCCGGTTTGCTGCGGTCGCCCAGGGAGTAGAAGACCTTGACGCGTGAGTCCACGGAGGCGATGTATGCCAGCTCCCGGTGGAACGCGAAGCCGCCGGCCTCCGCTCCGTGGTACAGCACCACGACGTCGGCATGGCCGGGCAGGGAGTGGATGGTCCGCACCATCGACATGATGGGGGTGATGCCGGCACCGGCGGCCAACAGGAGGTACCTGGCGCGCCGGTCGGCGTCGGGCAGGTGGAAAGCCCCCACCGGTCCGAGCATGTCCAGCACAGTGCCGGGCTTGACGTTCTCATGAACCCATGGCGACACAAGGCCCGTGGGATCGCTCTTGACAGTGATGTTGAAGGTCCAGGGCTCCGTGGGCGAACTGGACAGCGAGTAGCTGCGGTCCACCGGGTCCTGGTCCTCGCCGTTTACCGGAAAAGCGATGTTGACATACTGGCCGGCACGGAACGCCAGGGGCGCCCCGTCGCAACGGCGGAAGACGAAGGTCATCATTCCGCCGGCCTCGGGAACAGTCTCGACACATTCGGCCATGAACTCCTGCGGATGCCAGGGACCCAGGGCACGTGCGGCACGCGCGGGTGCCTCGCTGCTGCCCATCACCCGGTTCCACGGCATCTCAAGACCCCGGATGCGCTGCGGCTCCCGGATTGCCGTTTCAGTGAGGAGTTCAATCATGCCAAGTGCTCCTGCACGCGCTGGACGTACCAATTGATGAATGCCTCCACCTGGTATTCGCTCTTCATGTAGGGGCCGGGCTCGTAGGCGGGGCTGCCGGCACCCGTCTGGCACAGCTCAACGAACGCCTTGTCCTGCAGGTTCGTCTGCTTCCAGGTGTAGGTGAGTTTTTCCAGGTCGTAGTCGACGCCTTCCACGGCGTCGTCAGCCACCAGCCAGGTGGTGCGGACCAGCGACTGGTGTTCGTTGATGGGGAAGACGCCGAACGTGATGACGTGGTCGCTCTGGAAGTGGAACCAGCTGTTGGGCTGCAGGTGCATGGAGCAGCGGCCGAGGCGGAAGTCGCGCAGATCGCCCAGGAGCTTCTTGGAAAGCCTGCGCCCGTCGGGCGAGAACGATTCGCCTTCACCGTCCAGGGATTCGCGGGAGATGCGGATGCCGGCGATGCGCGTGTCGAGTTCCTCCACTACCTCGTAGGGGAGGCCATAGCGGCGGCAGCGCTCCTCGAGGGAGGACTGGGCTTCCTTGTTGCGGTCCCAGACTTCCTCAAGGTGGGCCGGAATCAGGCCCTCGGTGAGTCCCCACGTGGGGAAGAGGGAGCAGGCGAGTTCCGGGTGCCCATCGCAGTGGTAGCACTCACGGTTGTTCTCCATGACGAGCTTCCAGTTGCCCTCTTCGATGATGTTCTGCTGGTAGGCGATTTTTGTCTTCGCCAGATCGTGGGGCGCGAGGTAGGGCTCGAAGATCTTTGAGGTTTCATCGAAGTCGGCCGGCGGCTCGCTCGCGATGCAGACGAAAATGAGCCCCGCGACGACACGGCTGTGGGCGCGCTTGAGGGCGAAGCAGTTCTTGTCGAACTTCGTCTCCCCCGGTGCCGAGGCGTGGATCAGGTTGCCCTCGGGCGAGTAGGTCCAGGAGTGGTAGCCGCACACCAGGTTTCCGGTGGAGCCTGCGGCTTCGGTCAGCACCCGGGCACCGCGGTGGCGGCAGACGTTGTGCAGGACGTTGACGTCGCCGTCGTCGTTGCGCAGGACGATCAGGGAGTACGGGCCGTAGTCCACCGTGATGTAGTCACCCGGTTCCGGCAGTTCGGCGACGCTTCCGGCAAAGATCCAGTGCGCACCGAAGATGGCTTCCATGTCGATCTTGAAGATCGTGGGATCGGTGTAGAAGGGGGCGTCCAAGGAGTAGCCGGTGCGCCGGAACTCGAACAGGGCACTGATCTCGGCCAGCTGCTCGGCAGGCAATGTTGAGGCGAGTTTTCCGCGCGAATTCAGGGGCACGTTCACTTGAGCAGTCATGGGTTTCCTCCCGGGAGGCTGGGTAAGTTGGGGGATCTTGGGGGCCGCGGGTGCATCGTCGCAAGCGGCGTTATCGAAGTCTTCGTAGTACGAGATTAGGGACGAATGCACTGCAACAAAAGCGCAATATTTAGGAGATAACCATGCGCAATGGGTGCATGATTGGTCCATGATCGATCAGAGGTTGATAACACTTCGGGTGTTTGCCCGATGTGGCACCGTGGGGGCGACGGCCGAGCTCACGGGATATTCCCCTTCCGCCGTCTCGGCGCAGCTGCGCGAGCTCCAGCGCGTCCTCGGCATGCAACTGCTGACCAAGGACGGCCGGGGCGTGCGGCTGACCGCCACAGGACGCTTCCTCGTGGCGGGTTCGGACAGCCTTATCGCCGAATGGGAGAGCCTGAGAGCCGCGGCAATGGAGGCCGGCGACCAGGTGCAGTCACATTTCGGCCTGGGCGGATTCTCGACGGCGGCCGCGCAGCTTCTCGCGCCACTGGCCGCAACGCTGCGCTCCACGCGGCCCCTGCTGGAGGTGCAGGTGCTGGAGGCAAATCCATCACGTTGCTTCGACCTGCTTGTGGCTGAACGCATCGACCTCGCCGTCATTGTGGCGATGCAGTCCGACACCTACGGCGAGGACGATCCCCGCTTCGAGCAGACGGTCCTGCTGGACGATCCACTGGACGTCATCATTCCCGCGGACCATCCCCTGGCTTCACGGCAGACGGTGACGCTTGAGGAACTGGCGTCGGAGCCGTGGATCACGGAGGCAGCGGGGTCCACCTACCATTCCTTGTTCACCGCAGCATTTACGGCAGTGGGAGTGACGCCGCGGATCGCGCATGAGGCAGTTGAATGGGAGACCCAGATCGCATTCGTAGGGGCCGGGCTTGGCGTAGGCCTGCTGCCCCGGCTGGCGCCACTGCACAGCGCGGAGAACGTAGTGCGGCTGCGCATTACGGGCAAGGGGAGACCTGCGCGCCGCATTGTCGCAGCGGTCCGCAGGGGCAGCATCGCCTCGCCCCTGATCCAGGAGTCACTGGGCATCCTGCAGGCCAGCGCCAAACGGATTCTGGCGGCGCGGCCCGAAGACGATCTCTGAGCCCCACGGCAACAAAACCGGCCCGGCCGGCAACAGCGCTCCGACTAAGCCCAGACCTGGTAGCCGGTGGACTTGTCAAAGAGCCGCCGGGTGTCGGCTCCCGCGGCGGCGATCCACAAGACGGAGTCGTCATCCGCCGCCTGCTCCACCACGCCCGTCATGACGTGGTCGTCGAAAAGCCACACCTCCACGGTGTGGCCGGTCAGCTTGGCCCAATCCATCCGCAGTCCCCGGCCGTCCGCCGTCCTCACCGGCCTCACGTCCAGCACCCCGGCCTACCAGCCGCGTTCTGCGAGGCGGTGGGGCTGCGGGATGTCGTCGACGTTGATGCCGACCATCGCTTCGCCCAGGCCGCGGGAGACCTTGGCAATAACGTCAGGATCGTCGTAGTAGGCAGTAGCGTTCACGACGGCGGCGGCACGCTCTGCCGGGTTGCCGGACTTGAAGATACCGGAACCGACGAACACGCCATCGGCGCCGAGCTGCATCATCATCGCAGCATCAGCCGGGGTCGCGATGCCACCGGCAGTGAACAACACCACCGGAAGCTTGCCCGTAGCGGCAATTTCCTTGACCAGTTCGTACGGGGCCTGCAGCTCCTTGGCCGCAACATACAGCTCGTCCTCGGGAAGGGCGGCGAGCTTGGCGATCTCGGAGCGGATCTTGCGCATGTGACCGGTGGCGTTGGAAACATCGCCGGTACCGGCTTCGCCCTTGGAACGGATCATGGCCGCGCCCTCGTTGATGCGGCGCAAAGCCTCACCGAGGTTGGTGGCACCACAGACGAACGGGACGGTGAAGTTCCATTTATCGATGTGGTTGATGTAGTCCGCCGGAGTCAGGACCTCGGACTCATCGATGTAGTCAACACCGAGGGACTGCAGGACCTGGGCTTCGACGAAGTGGCCGATACGGGCCTTGGCCATGACCGGGATGGACACGGCAGCGATGATCTGATCGATCATGTCCGGATCGGACATGCGGGACACGCCGCCCTGGGCGCGGATATCAGCCGGAACGCGCTCAAGCGCCATGACAGCCACGGCACCGGCGTCCTCGGCGATGCGGGCCTGCTCGACGTTAACGACGTCCATGATGACGCCGCCCTTGAGCATCTCCGCCATGCCCCGCTTGACGCGGCTGCTGCCCGTGAGCGGAATGTGTTCGAAAAGAGGGTGTCGTGTAGTCACGTGGTACTCCAGGGACGTGGGGGCCGTGATTGCATCACGAGCACAGGACCAGGATGGGCCAGGGTGTAGGCCGCGCCTAATATCCGAGTGATATATTAGTAAGAAGTCCAGTATGCAAGTGACCCGTCGCCGAGTCAACCACTTTGGCGGCGGACGCCCTTAGGCGGCGAACAGCGCCTGACGAACAGCTTGCTCAAATCCGCTGACATGGAGACGGGCGAGTTCGGCGGCCGCTTCTTCGTTGCCGTCAATCACAGCCCGCAGAAGATCCAGGTGCTCGCGGACGTGGTGCTCGAGGTCCGGAAGCCTGTCAAGTACCATGCACCAGATCCGCGTGGCCAGATTGTCATAGCGGATCAGCACGTCCTCCAGGTGCGGATTCGCTGCAGCCGAATAGATGCCCTGATGCACGCTCGCGTCAAGACGCAGGGTTTCCACCACGGACGCCGCGCTGACATCGAAGTCCTCCACGGCCCGCATCACGTTCCGCAGATGTTCCCTGGTGGCAGCTGAAGCCACCCGCGCTGCGCGGGCCGCGGCAAGCGGTTCAAGCTGGGCGCGGATTTCGGAGATGAAGGCGAGGTCGGTTACCTCCACGCGGGTGGCGAACGTTCCGCGCCGGGGGTAGGTAATCACCAGCCGATCCAGCTCCAGCCGTTTCAAAGCTTCACGGACGGGAGTCCGCCCCACTTCCAGCTCCTTGGCGAGCTGTTCGTCATTAAGGATGTCCCCTGGCTTGATTTCAAGCATCAACAAGCGGTCGCGCAGCCGTTCGTAGGCCACGTCGGCCAGTGATTTCCTGGTGGCGTCGCCAATGCTTGCGAGAGTTCCAGTAGCCACAGCGTGAGCTCCTTCTTCAAAACCGGGAAATCTATTGACCTGCCCCGGACACCAGTATACGCTGATTTCCAATCCTAATATATCAGTTCGTATTTCAGGAATATATCTAGGCAAACACCTAAGGAGGACACATGACCCTCGTGGCTTCAGACTCACACCTCAGCACCCTTCCGGCAGAACGCGGCCAGCTCAAGGACGAGCAGGCGCAGAAGTTCGTACTCACACTGTCGTGCGTCGAACAGCCGGGCATCGTGCAGGCAGTCACCACTTTCCTCTTCGAGCGCGGCTTCAACATCGAAGAGCACCAGCAGTTCGATGACAGCCTGCGCCAGACATTGCACCTGCGCACTGCCTTCTCCGGCGGCCAGAGCTACTCCCCGGATCAGCTGGAGGATGAGTTCCGTTCCATCGCGGACCGCTTCGATATGAAATTCAGCTTCCACGACCAGACCAAGCAACGCGTCCTGGTGATGGTCTCCAAGTTTGGCCACTGCCTCAACGACCTCATCTTCCGCTGGCGCGGAGGCAGCCTCGGCGGCGAGCTCGTCGCCGTCGTCTCCAACCATGAGACCCACCGCGCCATGGCCGAGGCAGCCGGGCTGCCCTTCATCCACATCCCCGTAACCCCGGACACCAAGGCCGAGGCGGAGCAAAAGCTCCTGGAACTTGTGGACGAATACAAGGCCGACCTCGTGGTCCTGGCCCGCTACATGCAGGTCCTTTCGAACGACCTGTGCCGCAAGCTGGAAGGACGCGCGATCAACATCCACCATTCCTTCCTCCCCGGCTTCAAGGGTGCCCGCCCCTACCACCAGGCCTACGACCGCGGCGTGAAGCAGGTGGGTGCTACCGCCCACTACGTCACCGCCGACCTGGACGAGGGCCCGATCATCGAGCAGGAAGTCATCCGCGTGGACCACAGCTACGGCCCCAACGCGCTTTCCACTGTGGGCCAGGACGCAGAAGCACTGGCACTTTCCCGTGCCGTCCGCTGGCACTGCGAACACCGCGTCCTCCTGGACCGGACCAGCACGGTCGTCTTCCGCTAACCAGCCCGTTCAAGCCCGCCCCACACGAACTTCCGCAGGAGAATTTTCATGGCATCCACGCCCCGCATTGTCATCATCGGAGCCGGGATCGTCGGCACCAATCTCGCCGACGAACTGGTCACCCGTGGCTGGAACAACATCACCGTCCTGGATCAGGGCCCCCTGAACATGCCCGGCGGTTCCACCTCGCATGCACCGGGGCTGGTGTTCCAGACCAACCCTTCAAAGTCCATGGCGTTGTTCGCCAAATACACGGTGGAAAAACTCCTCTCGCTGACCGAGGACGGCCAAAGCTGCTTCAACCAGGTGGGCGGCCTTGAAGTAGCCACCACGGAAACCCGTCTGGCGGACCTCAAGCGCAAGCTGGGTTACGCGCAGTCGTGGGGCATCGACGGCAAGATCCTCTCCCGCGAAGAGTGCAAGGCGCTGTACCCCCTCATCAACGAGGAAGACATCCTCGGAGGCCTGCATGTTCCCACGGATGGCCTGGCCCTGGCCGCCCGCGCGGTCCAGCTGCTCATCAAGCGCACCGAGGCCGCCGGCGTCAAGTACATCGGCAACACCGAGGTGACCGGGATCGAGCAGTCCAACCGCCGCGTCACCGGCGTCGAGACCGCCGACGGCGTGATCCCCGCGGACATTGTGGTTTCCTGCGCCGGCTTCTGGGGCGCCAAGGTAGGCGAGCTGATCGGGATGTCCGTCCCGCTCCTGCCGCTGGCCCACCAGTACGTCAAGACCACACCGGTCCCTGCACAGAAGGGCAAGAACGAACTGCCCAACGGTGCACAGCTGCCCATCCTGCGCCACCAGGACCAGGACCTTTACTACCGCGAGCACGGCGAACGCTACGGCATCGGCTCCTACGCGCACCGCCCCATGCCCGTGGACCTGGACGAACTGGGCAGCTACGAGCCCAGCAGCATCAGCGAACACAACATGCCTTCCCGCCTGGACTTCACCCTGGAAGACTTCCTTCCCGCGTGGGAAGCTACCAAGCAGATCCTCCCGGCACTGCGTGAAAGCGAGATCGAGGACGGCTTCAACGGCATCTTCTCCTTCACCCCGGACGGCGGCTCCCTGGTGGGCGAGTCCAAGGAAGTGGATGGCTTCTTCGTAGCCGAGGCCGTGTGGGTTACCCACTCCGCCGGCATCGCCCGCGCCGTGGCAGAGCTGCTGGTGGACGGAAAGTCGAAGATCGACCTTGGCGACTGCGACATCCACCGCTTCGAAGAGGTCCAGCTGACGCCCGAGTATGTCAGCGAAACGTCCCAGCAGAACTTCGTGGAGATCTACGACGTCCTGCACCCGCTCCAGCCCAAGCTGTCCCCCCGCAACCTTCGCGTCAGCCCCTTCCACGCCCGCCACAAGCAGCTGGGCGGCTACTTCCTGGAAGGTGCCGGTTGGGAACGCCCCTACTGGTTCGAAGCGAACGCCGAGTTGCTGAAGGAAATGCCGGACGAGTGGCAGCCGCCGGCCCGTGACGCCTGGTCCGGGATGTTCAGCTCCCCCATCGCTGCGGCGGAGGCGTGGAAGACCCGCACGGCAGTTGCCATGTACGACATGACGCCGCTGAAGCGCCTGGAAGTTTCCGGCCCCGGCGCCTTGAAGCTCCTGCAGGAACTGACCACCGGCGATCTCGCCAAGAAGCCCGGCGCCGTTACCTACACCCTGCTCCTGGACGAAGCCGGTGGAATCCGAAGCGACATCACGGTGGCACGCCTGAGCGAAGACACCTTCCAGCTGGGCGCCAACGGCAACATCGACACCGCCTACTTTGAGCGCGCGGCCCGCCACCAGACCGAAAACGGCAGCGCAGGCGACTGGGTCCAGGTCCGCGACACCACCGGCGGCACCTGCTGCATCGGCTTGTGGGGCCCTCTTGCCCGC
Source organism: Paenarthrobacter nicotinovorans (assembly GCF_021919345.1). Taxonomy (NCBI): domain Bacteria; kingdom Bacillati; phylum Actinomycetota; class Actinomycetes; order Micrococcales; family Micrococcaceae; genus Paenarthrobacter; species Paenarthrobacter nicotinovorans. The sequence continues at coordinate 436,413 of NZ_CP089293.1, read as the reverse complement.
GACCTCATCAGCACCGTCAGCAACGACGACTTCAGCAACGATGGCCTGAAGTACTTCCGCGCCAAGAAGGTCACCATCGGCGGGGTCACGGTGACCGCGATGCGCTTGTCCTACGTCGGCGAACTCGGTTGGGAGCTCTACACCAGCGCAGACAACGGCCAGCGCCTTTGGGATGCCCTGTGGAAGGCCGGCCAGCCGTTCGGCGTGATCGCCGCCGGCCGTGCCGCCTTCAGCTCACTGCGACTCGAAAAGGGCTACCGCTCCTGGGGCTCGGACATGACCACCGAACACGACCCCTACGAAGCGGGCCTCGGCTTCGCCGTGAAGATGACCAAAGAGAACTTCGTCGGTAAGGCGGCTCTGGAAGGACGCAGCGAGGAAAGCTCGGCCCGCCGCCTGCGCTGCTTGACGGTCGACGACGGCAGGAGCCTGGTGCTGGGCAAGGAACCGGTGTTTTATAAGGACCAGGCGGTGGGTTATGTCACCAGCGCCGCCTACGGTTACTCGGTCCGCAAGCCGATCGCGTACGCCTACCTGCCGGCAGCCGTCTCGCTGGGAGACTCCGTAGAGATCGAGTACTTCGGCCGCCGCATCCAGGCAACGGTCACCGAGGATCCGCTGTACGACCCCACCATGAGCCGGCTACGCGGCTGACCCCGCGCACTGCGGGTCCGTCAACGACCCGGAAGCCAGGACATGCGGCCCGGGCCCTTCCCCTCTCCCGACAGACCAGGGTCCGGGCCGCTGTTTCCGGCCTTCACATCCAGTTCAGCGTCTTACCCAGTTCAGCCAGGACGGCACATGATCAGCTCTGAAACCATCAATAACTACCTCTCCAGGCTGGCCTCCCGCCAGCCCACACCGGGCGGCGGTGCTGCCGCTGCGCTGCACGCGGCACAAGGAGCCGCATTGGTTGCCATGGTGGCCCGGTACACCACAGGCGCGAAGTTTGAGCAGCATGCCGCGCTCGTAGCCCGGATCACCAGCGCCGCCGACCACCTTGTAGTGGAAGCCTTGCGCCTGGCCGACGCCGATGAGCACGCCTTCCAGGCTGTCATTGACTCCTACAAACTCCCGTCGGACACGGACGAACTCAAGAGTGCCCGCAGCGCAGCCATCCAGGATGCCCTGGTCCAGGCAGCCCAAACTCCCGCGCAACTCATCCGGGTCGCCGGTGAGGTCGTCAGCCTCGCCACCGATCTCCTGGATGCGGCAAACCCCAACGTCATCAGCGATGTCGCCGCGGCTGCAGATGCCGCCCGCGCTGCCGCCACGACAGCGCGCGTGAACATCGACATCAATGTCGTGGCCATCAAGGACAGCGCCGCCCGCAGCCGCCTGGCAGGGCAGACGGACGGACTTGAGGACAAAGTGGTCCTCGCAGCCGATTCCCTGGTCAAGCGCGTCCGCGAAAGGATCCTCTCGTGAACACCCAAGTGCTTTCCGGCAAGCAGCTGGCAACCCTCATTCAACAGCGCGCCGGGGAAGAAGCCCGCGCCCTGGAGAACAGCGGGCGCCATCCCGTCCTGGCCGTGGTGGTTGCCACCGATGACGAGTCGACGCTTTGGTACGTCCGCTCCATCGAACGTGCAGCCGAACGGCTGGGCATCGGTTGCAGGATCGTGGACCTGGGACCCGAGGCCACCGAGCAGGTATTGGCAAGCGTCCTCGGGGATCTCAGCACTGAACCTTCGGTCAACGGAATCATCCTGCAGACGCCGTTGCCGGTGGGCGTAAAGGCTGATTCGCTGGTGGGCCTCATCGCCCCGGAAAAGGACATCGACGGCGCCAATCCCCTCAGCCTCGGCCGCTTGGCTGTAGGCCAACCCGCCTTCGCCCCCGCAACAGCGCAAGCCGTGGTGGAACTGCTGGACCACTTTGATGTGCCCGTCGCGGGACGCAACGTGGCCGTCGTCGGACGATCCGCAGTAGTGGGCAAGCCGCTGGCCTTGCTCCTCCTGGAGCGGGACGCGACTGTCACCATCTGCCATTCCAGGTCGGGGCCGCTGGAGCGCTATACCCTGCCGGCCGACGTCGTGGTTGTTGCCGCCGGCAGGACGGGCCTGCTTAAAGGCAGCCACATCTCACCGGAGACGGTAGTGGTCGACGTCGGAACCAACGTCCTGCCCGACGGCTCACTGGTGGGGGACGTTGACGAGGCGAGCGTCACCGGTATCGCGGCCGGGTTGACCCCGGTGCCCGGCGGCGTAGGCTCAGTCACCACAGCCCTGTTGCTCCTGCACACGGTTGAAGCCGCACGGCAGCAGGAGCCGGCCCAATTGGCCACCGCCACCTCCTCCGCCCGGATCTGAAGGGAAACCTCATGGCTACCAAAGCCCCCGACGGAAATATTGATGAGTCAAAGCTGACCGTCACCAAACCCAAAACCAAGGCGGTGGGCATCCCGGCCGTCGCCAACGCGTTGAAAATCTCGCTGGAACAGATGGGTCCGGTGCGCAGCGTCCAGACCCTGCTCGCCGTAAACCAGCTGGACGGTTTCGACTGCATGGGCTGTGCCTGGCCCGAACATGAAAAGCGGAACGCGGCGGAGTTCTGCGAGAACGGCGCCAAAGCCGTTGCTGAGGAAGCCACCCGCCGGCGCGTCACTCCCGAATTCTTCGCCAAGTACTCAGTGGAAGAACTGAAGACCCGCGACGACTACTGGCTGGGCCAACAGGGGCGCCTGACGCATCCCATGGTCCTTGAAGAAGGAGCCACCCACTACACCCCGATCGACTGGGACGACGCTTACGAGCTGATGGCCCGGGAACTCAGGGAGCTGGAAAGCCCGGACCAAGCGGTGTTCTACACCTCGGGCCGGACGTCCAACGAAGCAGCTTTCGTATATCAGCTCCTGGTCCGCGGAATCGGCACGAACAACCTGCCCGACTGTTCCAACATGTGCCACGAATCCTCCGGTTCCGCCTTGGTGGAAACGATCGGTATCGGTAAAGGCTCCGTCAGCCTCACCGATCTGGAAACGGCGTCGCTGATCTTCGTCGCCGGGCAAAATCCCGGAACCAACCACCCTCGCATGCTCAGTGCGCTGGAGAAGGCCAAGAAGAACGGTGCGGTCATCGTGTCCGTCAATCCACTTCCCGAAGCCGGACTCCTGCACTTCGAAAACCCGCAGCATGTGGCAGGAATGATCCAAGGAACGCAGCTGACGGACGATTTCCTGCAGATCCGTGCCGGTGGCGACCAGGCTCTCTTCCAGGGCCTGGGTAAATACCTCCTGGAAGCCGAAGCCGAGGGCCGCAAGACCCCGGGCCTGGAAACCGTTCTTGACCACGCGTTCATCAATGACCACACCGTGGGCATCGACGACTATCTCCGTTTTCTGGAGAAGGTGGAATGGGATGACATCGTGGAGGCAACGGGGCTCACCCTGGAACAGATCCACGCCACCGGTGAACGGCTTCTGGCTTCCAGCGCCACCATTGTCTGCTGGGCCATGGGCCTGACGCAGCACAAGCACTCCGTGCCCACGCTCCGCGACGTGGTGAACGTCCTGCTGCTCCAAGGAAACATCGGCAAGCCCGGCGCCGGCGTCTGCCCTGTGCGTGGCCACTCGAATGTCCAGGGCGACCGCACCATGGGCATCTTTGAGAAGATGCCGGAAGCATTCCACGACCGACTGGACCAGGAATTCGAATTCCGGTCGCCCCGGGACCACGGCTATGACACTGTTGCGGCCATCCGTGCCATGCGGGACGGGAAAGTCCGTTTCTTCATGGGAATGGGCGGCAATTTCGTGCGGGCCGCCCCCGACTCCGAGGTCACCGAGCACGCCTTGGCCAACACCCGGTTGACCGTCCAGATCTCCACCAAGCTGAACCACTCGCACCTGTCCACCGGCCGGCGGGCACTGATCCTGCCGACCCTCGGCCGCACCGAAAAGGACACCCAGCGAACCGGTGACCAGCGGGTCACCGTGGAAGATTCCATGAGTGCCGTCCACGCCTCACGTGGCCGCCTGAAGCCTGCAAGCGAGCACCTCCACTCCGAAGTCGCGATCGTCTGCAACCTCGCGGACAAGCTTTTCACCGACGGGTACCAGCGCTTGCCCAACACCCCCAGGGCTTCCTGGCTCGCCATGAGGGACGACTACACCCTGATCAGGAAACACATCGAGGCGGTCTTCGACGGTTTCGAAGACTTCGAAGCCCGGATCCAGCATCCCGGCGGCTTCGTGCTGCCCCACCCGCCCCGCGACGCCAGGAAGTTCGACACGGCCTCCGGGAAAGCGCACTTCACGGGCAATGAACTGGAGTTCATCAAAGTCCCGCCGGGCAAGCTGGTCCTCCAAACCCTGCGCTCCCACGACCAGTACAACACCACCATTTACGGCAAGGACGACCGGTACCGCGGCATCCACGGCGGGCGTCGGGTGGTGCTGATCAACGCAGGGGACATCAGCGAGCTCGGCTTTGCCGATGGGGACATGGTCCACCTGGTCTCAGAGTTCCACGGGACAGAGCGACGGGCCGAAAACTTCCGCATCGTTTCCTATTCGACGCCGAAAGGCTGCGCCGCCGCGTACTACCCCGAAACCAACGTCCTGGTGCCGCTGGATTCCGTCGCCGACACCAGCGGCACCCCGACCTCGAAGTCCGTGATCATCCGGCTGGAAAAGGCCTAGCCGCACCACAACTGTCCATTTGTCCGTTTATCGATATGTCCAACTGTCCGTGAATGGTGCTTCGGTGGCCTGAAACCTGGGGAGGTATTCCTCATCGAAGCACCGCTTTCGGACCGTTGGACAGCTCAGTTCAACAACAGCAAGGAACAGGGAGTAACCATGTCAGGAAACAGAGCAGTCGCCTACAAGGAACCCGGTGTCGTCGAAATCATCGACACCGACTACCCAACGTTTGAACTCAAGGACGGACCGGGCGTCAACCCGGCCAACGTCGGCAGGAAGGTCCCGCACGGGGCCATCCTGCGGACAGTGACCACCAACATCTGCGGTTCGGACCAGCACATGGTCCGCGGACGCACCACCGCACCGCAGAACCTTGTCCTTGGCCACGAAATCACCGGTGAAGTGGTGGAGGTGGGACCCGACGTCGAATTCATCAAGGTAGGTGACATCGTCTCGGTACCGTTCAACATCTCCTGTGGCCGCTGCCGGAACTGCAAGGAACAGAAGACCGGCATCTGCCTCAACGTCAACCCCGACCGCCCCGGCAGCGCCTACGGCTACGTGGACATGGGAGGCTGGGTCGGCGGACAGGCGGAGTATGTCCTGGTCCCGTACGCGGACTGGAACCTCCTGCGCTTCCCGGACCGGGACCAGGCCCTGGAGAAGATCATGGACCTGACCATGCTCTCGGACATTTTCCCCACCGGCTTCCACGGCGCAGTCACAGCCGGTGTCGGCGTCGGGTCCACCGTGTACGTTGCCGGTGCCGGTCCCGTGGGCATCGCTGCCGCGGTCGGCGCCCAACTGCTGGGGGCCGCCGTCGTGATTGTGGGCGACATGAACGAGGACCGCCTGGCCCAGGCCCGATCCTTCGGCTGCGAAACCGTCAACGTCTCCCAAGGCGATCCCAAGGACCAGATCGAGCAGATCCTGGGCGTTCCCGAAGTGGACTGCGGCGTTGACGCTGTGGGCTTCGAAGCCCGGGGACACGGAAAGGACGCCTCGCACGAAGCCCCGGCCACCGTGCTGAACTCACTCATGGACATCACCGCGGCCGGCGGCGCCCTGGGCATCCCGGGCCTCTACGTGACCGGCGATCCGGGCGGAATCGACGACGCCGCCAAGCACGGTTCGCTCTCCCTGTCGTTGGGGACGGGCTGGGCCAAGTCCTTGTCCTTCACCACCGGTCAATGCCCCGTGATGAAGTACAACCGCCAGTTGATGATGGCCATCCTCCACGACAAGGTCCAGATCGCCAAGGCGGTCAACGCCCAGGCCATCCCGCTCGAAGACGCGCCCCGCGGCTACGCCGAATTCGACGCCGGAGCCGCAACCAAGTTCGTACTGAACCCCAACGGCTACGTGAAGGCCTGACAACAGCTACCGGGGACTGCGCGGCAGTAATTACGGGAAGGCCGTGCAGTCCCCGGTGCCTTCCACACCGGAAGCACCACCCAGGAAACGGACATCCATGCTTGCACAAGAGGAGTTAACAGCCGGCCTCCAGCGGAACCATGCCATGACGTGGGCCGAAGCCCGGCAACTGGCGTACCACTGCGCAGCTCCCCTCCCCTCCGCACCAACAGGCTTCGACGCGGCGATCGGCTGCACTTTGGCCCGCGATGTTGTCGCCCGACAGGACCTTCCCCATTACGCGTCATCAGCCATGGACGGCTGGGCCATCAGCGGTGAAGGGCCCTGGGCACTCACCGGGCCCGGGCGGCGCCTTTCTGCCGGAGAAGCCAGTGTCATTGCCACCGGAGGCCTCATTCCTGCCGGAGCCACCACCGTGCTCCGCAAGGAAAGCGGACAGGTGTCCGACGACGGGCACCTCACCTTGGGGCCGGAGGTGAAACCGGGCGAAACACTTCCCGGCCGCCATATCCGCCCGGCCGGCGAAGAAGCCACCGCAGGCGACGTCCTCATACCCGCCGGCACCCTCCTCAATCCGGCCCACCTTGCCCTGGCCGCGGTGGCCGGCCACGATCAGCTGCAGGTACAGCGCAAGCCGAGGGTCGCCGTCGTCATGACCGGTTCTGAAGTGGTCACCTCAGGTGACCCCGCGCCCGGACAGGTGCGCGATGCTTTTGGTCCGCAGCTCAATGCCGTCATCCCGCAATTGGGCGGAGTGCCGGATGGGCAGCTACGGATCGGCGACTCGTACGGAGAGTGGCTGGCGGCACTGGACGGCGCCGGTGACGGGCGGCGTCCCGAGGTGACGATCACCACCGGAGGCACCGGTAAATCCGGTACAGACCACTTCCGTGCCGCCGTTGCGGCGCTCGGCGGGCGGCTCCTGCTGGACGGGGTAGCCATGCGCCCCGGGCATCCCGCCGTCATGGCCGAACTGCCGGACGGTCACTTCATCATCGGGCTGCCGGGCAATCCGCTGGCAGCCATGCTGACCCTCATGACCCTGGGCGAACCCCTGCTCGCCGCCCTGGGAAACCGCCCCTTCCAGGAGGCCACTCCGCTGCTTTCCGGCGCCGACATCGAACCCGTCCAGGGAAAGACGCGCCTCATACCCTGCCGGCTCATCCACGGGCTGGTGTTCCCGGCCGCACACGCTGGTCCCGGGATGATGCGCGGGCTCGCGTGGGCCGACGCGTATATGGCGGTGCCTCCGGAAGGAGCAGTGGCCGGCGAGCCGGTTCCCGTGCTGCCCCTGCCGTGGACAGCGCCCATCGGTAACCCGGGCCAGAACCAGCCAGGAAGGCCCACCGTATGGCCCGCATGACGCAGCGCAGGAAAATCCACCGCTTCCAACTCGATGGGACGGGCGGCGAGCACCCTGTTCGTTACAAAGAGGACGTCCTGGCTGCCGAGGAGCCACTGGAAATCAGGATCGGTGGGACCTCCTTCGCAGTGACAATGCGGACACCCGGGGACGACTTCGATCTTGTGGCCGGGTTCCTGGTGTCCGAGGGCATCATCCGGAACCCATCGGAACTGCTCTCCCTGCGGTTCTGTGCCGGCGAAAAGGACGGGACACAGACCTTCAATGTCGTCGACGCCCAGCTGCGCCCGGACGTGCCCCTGCCGGACACCAAACGCCACGTCTACACGTCCAGCTCGTGCGGCATCTGCGGAACCGACTCGATCGACGCCGTGCGCAAGACCATCCACTACGACGCGTCCCTGGATGGGCTGCGGGTTCCCGTCGATCTCCTGGCCGGGCTGCCGGACCGCCTCCGTGAGGCCCAGGCCGTTTTCGACAGGACCGGCGGTGTCCATGCTGCGGGACTCTTCAGGGTGGATGGTTCCGAGCCGGAGCTCCTGTGCCTTCGCGAGGACGTGGGGCGCCACAACGCCGTCGACAAGGTGGTGGGGTGGGCACTCCGCCAGGACCTGTTGCCGCTGACGGGCCTGGTCCTGCAGGTCTCCGGCAGGGCATCGTTCGAACTCGTCCAGAAGGCCGCGCTGGCCGGAATACCCGTCTTGTCAGCAGTCAGCGCACCCTCGAGCCTGGCGGCCGATCTTGCAGTGGGGACCGGCCTGACCCTGGTGGGCTTCAGCCGTGGCCACAGCCTGAACGTCTATGCAGGAAGGGAACGACTCATCGATTCACGGGCCAACGTCCCGGAGGTGGCCGTCAGCGCATAAGTTACGAGTGCCCCATGATGTGAAAGAGTCCGTGTAAAACTCCGTCTAGGATGAGGAAAGACGAGGGTGCAGGCCGTTCAGGGCTACCAGGCCCAGGGCCGCCTGCCTGGACAACGACACGAGGCAGCATGGCCGCACGCAACAACCCGGACTTCGACAAGGACGCGGACGCCCAGGGCGGAGGCGTCCAGTCAGTGGACCGCGCCCTCCAGATCCTGGAAATCCTGGCCCGGGAAGGCGACGCCGGAGTGAGCGAAATCGCCGAGGAGATGGGCGTCCACAAATCCACCGTGTCCCGGCTTGTGGGCTCCCTGGTTGGCCGCGACCTCGTCCGGCAAAACAGCGAACGTGGCAAGTACCAGTTGGGCTTCGGCATCCTCCGCCTGGCGTCATCCATCCCCGGCAGGCTGAGTGTTGTCCACGAGGCACGGGAAGTGCTGGAGGCCCTGGCTCACGAGTACAAGGAGACGGTCAATCTGGCTGTCCTGAGGTCCAACTATGCGGTCAACGTGGACCAGGCGATGGGACCGTCGACTTTGGCCACCTATGACTGGGTGGGGAGCCTGACGCCGTTGCATGCCACGTCGAGCGGCAAGGTTCTCCTGGCAGCACTGACGGCAGACGAAAGAACCCAGGTTTTCAAGGCGGTGGGGCTGCCTGCACGAACGCCCCGCACGGTGACGAACCGCGGAGAGCTGGAGAAGCAACTGCTGGACGTGGCCCGCAACGGATACGCCACGGTCCACGAAGAGTTTGAGATCGGCCTCACCGCCGTGGCTGTGCCCATTTTCAACCACACCGGCAGTGTCATTGCCGCCGTGAGCATCTCCGGTCCGGCGTTCCGTTTTTCGCCAGAAGAGCAGCCGGGCCTCATCGATGGACTGCGCGAGGCCGGGCTGAGTATCAGCGCCAGGATGGGCTACAGGCCCCGTTAGCCCGGACCCGTAACCAGCTCTTCCCCCGTGGCGCTCTTGGCGCAACGGTCATCATGATAGGCAACACCCCACGTCAAGGCCAATTGATATATCAAGTGGCCGTCAAAGACGGGAAAAGCCTTGACTTTGATGTGTGACGGGGCGCACTCTGTTGCTTAGCGCGAATGTTGTTGATTCATGCGGAACGTTCCTAACCTTCTCCGAACGCACAGCCCAAGGCCGTGCATCAACGCAAAACCCATGACTCGCCGAGCAAAGGACCCGCTCATGGCTACAAACAGTGACATAAAACCGTTAACACCTGAGGAGTTGCCTGCCGACGATCGTCCGGCAGGCAGTCCAGCAACCCGACCCGCCCACGTGGAGCTTCCTGAAGAAGTCATCAGCAGCTCCCCCGATGCAACAAACCCGGCAGCCCTCAACGACGAGGATGGAGGCGCAGAGACTCTCCCCGATTCTGAAGAATACGATCAGATCCTGGTGGAACTGCGCAACGCCAAGACCGAGCAGGCCGTCTCCGCCCGCCGGAACCAGAAACTTACCCTCGACAAAGTCACCTTCGGGATCACGGGCGCCATCGCCGTCGCCTTCGTGGTCTGGGGCTTTGTCGGACGCGACAGCCTTTCGGAAACATCCAAAGGGGCCCTGAACTGGGTCATGGAATACACAGGCTGGCTCTTCATGGTCCTCGCCTCCTTGTTCGTCGTCTTTGTCCTATGGCTGGCCCTGGGCAAATTCGGCAACATCCCGCTGGGCAAGGACGGCGAGAAGCCCGAATTCCGCACCGTCTCCTGGGTGGCCATGATGTTCGCCGCGGGCATGGGCATCGGCCTCATGTTCTACGGCGTGGCTGAGCCTCTCTACCACTACATCTCGCCCCCGCCAGGAACCGTGGACGGCCGCACGCCCGCCGCCATCCAGACCGCCATGGCCACCTCGATCTTCCACTGGACCCTCCACCCGTGGGCCATGTACGCAGTGGTTGGCATCGCCATGGCCTACGGGACCTACCGCCTCGGCCGCAAACAGCTGGTCTCCGCAGCGTTCACTTCGCTGTTCGGCATCCGGATGGTCGAAGGGCCGATCGGAAAGTTCATCAACATCCTTGCCATCTTTGCCACCCTCTTCGGAACCGCTGCTTCCCTGGGCCTCGGCGCCCTGCAAATCGGCAGCGGCATGACGTCCAACGGCTGGGCGGGTGAGATCGGCACTCCCGTGCTGGTGGTCATCGTGGCCGTCCTGACGTTCTGCTTCGTAGCATCAGCGGTTTCCGGCATCAGCCGCGGAATCCAGTGGCTGTCCAACATCAACATGGTCCTGGCCGTGGTGCTTGCACTCATCGTCTTCGTTGCCGGCCCCACCCTGTTCATCCTCAACCTGATCCCCTCGGCCATCGGCGACTACGCCCGCGACCTCGCGGAGATGTCGTCCAGGACAGAAGCCGTGGGCGACGACGCGTTGCGCAGCTGGATGACCAGCTGGACCATCTTCTACTGGGCCTGGTGGATCTCCTGGACGCCCTTCGTTGGCCTCTTTATCGCGCGCATCAGCCGCGGCCGCACCATCCGCCAATTCGTTACCGGCGTGCTTCTGGTCCCCAGCGTTGTCAGCGTGATCTGGTTCGGCATCTTCGGCGGAGCCGCATTCCACGTCCAGCAGGAAGCAGACAAGGCCGGTACGCCCGGCCTGGTGACCACAACCAACGGGGTCCCTTCCGTCAACTTCGACGGCGCACTCTTCGACCTCGTCAAGAACCTGGGAATGCCCGGCTGGGCCACGGCCGCCGTCATTGTCCTGGCCATGGTGCTCGTGGCGATCTTCTTCATCACCGGTGCCGACGCGGCCTCCATCGTCATGGGCTCACTCAGCTCCAACGGTGCTGAGCACCCCCGTCGTGCCGTGGTCATCTTCTGGGGAAGCCTCACCGGTGCTGTTGCAGCGGTCATGCTGCTGGCTGGTGGTGATGAACCATCCGAAGCCCTGGCCGGATTGCAAAGAGTCACCATCGTGGCGGCGCTGCCGTTCGTGATCGTCATGCTGCTGCTCTGTTTCGCCCTGACCAAGGACCTGCGGCGCGATCCCCTGTCGCTGCATAAGCGACTTGCCACCTCGGTGGTTGAACGAGCCATCCGGACCGGTGTCGAGCAACACGGCGGCGTCCAGTTCGACCTCGTCACCAAGCATGAGTGCGCCGGGAAATGTAACGAGTCCGATTGCCCCGGAGGAACGGCCACAGGGACCATACCGCTCGTCGGCAAACCCCAGCTGAACTCCGAAGACAAGTGACCGGCTCCGCCCCAAGCACTTCACCTGCACAGTTCTTCACCTGCACAGTTCATCCCACATAGTTAGGGCCCGCATGTCTTACATCTCAACCACCGACGGAACCCTCCGGCTCAGCCACCAGGCAAACGACGTGACCCTCACCCTGGACGCCTCCAAGCCCATGACACTGCGCATCGAGGTTGACCGTTGTCCCTGCGGCTCGGAACACAGCCGCCCCGGTTCCTACGTCGACAGCGACTTGAACAACTAGCACCGCAACTTAACAGCAAAGCAGGCGCCGGATTCTTCCGGCGCCTGCTTTTGTTTGTACTGCTGTGGAGCTGTTTGTACTGCTGTGGGGCCTGGGCCTACTTGGGCATCAGCACCGAGTCGACCAGGTACACCGTGGCGTTGGCGGTCTGGACGCCACCGCAGATGACGTTGGCACCATTCACGGTGAGGGCGTCCTTGGTGCCTGCAACAGTCACTTCGCCACCCTCTACAGTCTTGTGGGTGCCGACGATCTTGTCCGGGGACAGCTGGCCGGGGACTACGTGGTAGGTGAGGATCTTGCTCAGCAGGGCGTCATCGGTCTTGAGCGTTTCGATGGTGGCCGGGTCGATCTTGGCGAAAGCGTCATCAACCGGTGCGAAGACCGTGAATTCGCTGCCGTTCAGGGTGGAGACCAGGTCAACCTTGGGGTTGAGCTTGCCCGAGACGGCGGCGGTGAGGGTCTTGAGCAGCGGGTTGTTGGAAGCAGCGGTTGCTACCGGGTCCTTGGCCATTCCTGAGACCGAACCGGCACCGTCCGGAACCTGTGCGGCGTAGCCGGCGCAGCCGGGGCCTACAAGGTTGGCGGCGGGATCCATGGCGGCGCTGCTCATGGGGGACGACGACGGCGACGGTGCCATCGACGACGGAGCCGCGGAGGAACTCATCGGGGCGGGTGACGAAGAAGAGGGCGAGCTGGAGGTGCTGGATCCACCACAGGCAGTGAGCCCGAGAAGGGTGGCTGCAGTGAGGCCAACGAAGGCGAGGGCGGGGCGCTTTGTGGACAACATGTCATTCTCCTTGTTTTTGGAACCAGGGCGTTGGGTCCATTGGGTGGTGGGACACGGGCTGCAGGTACCGCTTTTGCTGTACCTCCGGTTTGTGTCTCACCAACTATTCGGAGGATGGGGCAGGGTGGATGGGTGCGGATTGAAAAAGTTTTTCGAACACTTTGAAACCGGGTCCACTCATGGCCCGCGGTGAGGCCATGCCGGGCCATAAGTGAACCCCGTTTTTACAAGTACGGCCGCGTGATGAGTTCGAGCGCGTGGCCCGAAGGGTCTTTGAAGTAGACCCCCCGGCCGCCGTGCTCGGTGTTCGTCTCACCCGGGCGGGTCATCTGCGGATCGGCCCAATGTTCGACGCCGGCACTCAGCAACCGCTGATAGGCGCGGTCGAAGTGTGCGTCGTCCACGAGGAACGCATAGTGCTGCATCTGGATCTCCACCGGCGGCTCAGCGAACTGGAGCATCACTCCTCCAGCCAAAGTGAGGTTGCTGAATGGCCCCCAGCCGGGAGCTTCGTCGGCTTCGAGGATGGACCGGTAGAACCTGGCAGAAGTTTCGCGGTCAAGGGACGCGATGATGGTGTGGTTGAAAAGCGCTGGCATTCATGACTCCTTTTATGTGGGTTCGTTTCGATGAATTGCTGGGTCATCGATCCACAAGGCGGAGCACGCTGGCGCGTCAGAGGTCGGCCGGGTAGCCGATCCGTGCAGGGCAGAAGCCCGATCCGGTCATCACGACCGCAAGCCTACCTGAGCCTCGCGGCAGTCCTGGCATATTTCCCGCCGTCGCCCCAAAACCCGCCCACCCGCCGTCGTCCGTTGCCCACCACCGGCCCGGGTGACAGGATGGGCGGCATGGCTATCGAGGTGAGACCGGCGACGGTGTTCGATGACGTGAAGACCATGGTCGGTCCCAAGCGCCCCGATTCCAACGTGTGCTGGTGCCTGAGTTACAGGATCCCGTCCAGGCTGAACCAAAGCCTCCAAAGACAGGAGCGCGGGAAGTACGTCGAGAAGCTGGTCGCCGAAGACCCGCCTCCCGGGGTGTTGGCGTACGACGGCGACGAAGTAGTTGGGTGGGCAGCGGTGCACCCGCGCGCGGACACCAGTTTCGCGACGAACCGAAAGATCCCGCAGGTGGACGATGCCAAGGTGTGGTCCGTGTGGTGCATCCGTGTGCGGCCCGGGCATCGCGGCAAGGGCATCTCCCACGAGTTGCTGCGCGGAGCCATCGAATTCGCCAAGAGCCATGGCGCCCCATTCATTGAGGGCTATCCCGTGGACAACCAGGGCGGCAAAGTGGACCTGACCATGGCTTATGTGGGTACGCGAAAGCTCTTCGAGAAGGCCGGCTTCAAGAAGGTGGCCGAGACGACGTCCGTGCTCAACGGTTTCCCCCGGGTGCTCATGCGCCTGGACCTGCGCTGAAAACCATCCAACTAGATGCCCTGTAACCGCGCCGTCATCCGGTGCGCTTCCTCGAGCAGCAGCTTGCCCAGGAACTCCTGCCGGTCAGGGCGGAACCGTGGCTCGATCCCCGTCAGGGACAAAGCCCACGCCGGCCGGCCCTGGGGGTCAAACACCGCAGCCCCCATGCCCCAGCTGCCTTCAAGAATCAGTCCGGGATTCACGGAGTAGCCGGTCAAACGGGTCTGCTCCAGGTTGTCCCGCACCACGTCCGCGGGGTGTCCGGAAGCGAAGTCGCCCGCATGTGCCGGCCAATCCGCCAGGAGGGACTCTTGCTCCTCAAGAGGCAGGAAAGCCATGATCGCCGTTCCTGCCGAAGCGATGCCCAGCGGAAAGCGGACGCCCTCGTGCAGCACGAACGACCTCACAGGGAACGAACCTTCTTCACGCAGCACGCACACTGTTTCATTGCCCCGGCGGATGGAGAAGAACGCGCTCTCCCCGGTTTCGGCTGCCAAGCGGCGCAATGACGGGCGGGCAATGTCTTCCATGGGAAAACGGGCCGCCGCCACCGACCCCAACAGAAAGACTTCCGGCCCCAACACCCATTTACCGGAGTTTGAATCGTGTTCCAGCAGGCCCTCCGCAGCCAGCGAGGTCAGTAGCCGGTGCACAGTTGGCCTGGTCAGCCCGGATTCACGAACCAAACCCGCCAACGAGGTGCCCTCGGGCTTCCGTCCCACCAGCCGAAGCAGCAGCGCTACGCGCCCCACCACTTGCGCTCCCTGTACCGCCATAGTGGCCTCCCGAAGATTTCATCCACAATATGGACACCATCCACCATAGCGTCCATAGGGTGAGTAGCCAATGGGAGGGAGCGTTGACCCGCCCCCTCAAGAAATCTAGGCTCCAAGGAAAGAACGGGTCGTCCACAAAGTGGATGCCACTCAGCAACACTCAACATCACTCAACGAGGAGTCCACCATGTCCAAGATCCACGCGAGCGCAGCCCAAGCGCTCCATGACCTGATGGCAGACGGCTTGACCATCGCCGTCGGAGGTTTTGGCCTCAGCGGCATCCCCGCCGACCTGATCGACGCCGTTCGCGCGTCGGGCGCCACGGATCTGACCATTGTTTCCAACAACATGGGCGTGGACGGCAAGGGACTGGGCGTGCTGATCGAGGCGGGCCAGGTCCGGAAGGTCATTGCTTCCTACGTGGGCGAGAACAAGCTCTTCGCTGAGCAGTATTTGGCTGGCCAGCTCGAGGTCGAGTTCACCCCGCAGGGCACGCTGGCCGAGCGCCTTCGCGCCGGCGGCGCCGGCATTCCCGCTTTCTACACGCGGACGGGCGTGGGCACCTTGGTTGCCGAAGGCAAGCCGCTGGAAGAGTTCGACGGCGTCACGTACGTCCGCGAGCGCGCCATCACCGCCGACGTCGCACTGGTCCACGCCCACACCGCGGACACGGACGGCAACCTGATTTACCGCTACACCGCACGGAACTTCAACCCGGTGGTGGCCACGGCAGGCACCGTAACTATTGCCGAGGCCGAGGTCATCGTGGAACCGGGCGAGCTGGACCCCAACCACATTGTCACCCCGGGCGTCTACGTCCAACGGCTTGTCCAGGCAAGCAACAGGGTCAAGGACATCGAACAGCGAACAGTCCGCCAGCGCGCTGAAGCGCACCACGCCGAACCCCTCACGGTCTGAAGCAGAAGGAGCAAACCATGGCTTGGACACGAGACCAGATGGCCGCGATTGCGGCAGAAGAACTGAACGACGGCGACTACGTCAACCTCGGCATCGGCATTCCCACGCTGGTGGCCAACAACCTGCCCGATGGCGTGCGGGTAGTCCTCCAGAGCGAGAACGGGCTACTGGGCATGGGTCCGTTCCCTTATGAGGGCGAGGAAGACGCCGACCTTATCAACGCAGGCAAGCAAACAGTCACCATCACCCCCGGCGGGAGCATCTTCGACTCTGCAACTTCATTCGGCATGATCCGTGGCGGGCACGTGAAGGTAGCCATCCTTGGCGCCATGCAGGTGTCCGGCAGCGGCGACCTCGCCAACTGGACCATCCCCGGCAAGATGGTGAAGGGCATGGGCGGTGCCATGGACCTGGTGGCCGGCACACCGCGCGTCGTCGTCCTGACCGAGCACAACGCCAAGGACGGTTCGGCCAAGATCGTCACCGAATGCACCCTCCCCCTCACGGGGCTCCGCTGCGTGGACCGGATCATCACGGACCTCGCCGTATTCGACATCGTGCCGGTTACGGAAGGGAACGACGGCGGCACCCGCCTGCTGCTGACCCGACTCGCCCCGGGCGTCACCGTGGAAGAGCTCCGCGACAAGACCGGGGCCGGGTTCGCGGTAGCGCTCGCCTCTGTTGAACACACCCTCGAAGGAGCCAACGCATGAGCCTCAAAGACCAGTTCGGCAAAGACATCCTGCTCACGGGGTGGGGACACAGCAAGTTCGGGAAGTTGACCGATGAGACCCTGGAATCCCTGATCGTCCAGGTGGCCGGGGAGGCCATCAGCAACTCCGGGCTGGACCCCAAGGACATCGACGAGATCTACCTCGGCCAGTTCAACTCCGGCATGCAGCCGCTGGGCTTCACGTCGTCCCTGGCACTCCAGCTCTCCGCGGACCTGGCCAACGTCCCGGCGACCCGGACGGAGAACGCCTGCGCTTCCGGGTCCGCCGCCTTCCAGCAAGGCGTCAAAGCCGTGCTGGCCGGGACTGCCCGGAACGTGCTGGTGATCGGTGCGGAAAAGATGACCGACGCCGGAGCCGACGTCGTGGGGGCAGCGCTGCTCGGCGCTTCCTACGAAATGGCTGGTAAAGCCTCCAGCACCGGATTCACGGGCCTCTTCGCTGAGGTCGCCAAGCATTACGACAAGCGCTACGGCGCAGGCATCACCGGTCCCGGTGTCCAAGGCCTCGGCGATGTCCTGGGTTCCATCGCCGCCAAGAACCACCGCAACGGCATGGACAACCCTTACGCCCAGATGCACCGCGACTTCGGCGAGGAATTCTGCCGGACCATTTCGGACAAGAACCCCATGGTGGCCGAACCCTTGCGCCGCACCGACTGTTCGCCGGTCTCGGACGGAGCTGCCGCCGTCGTGCTGTCAACGTCGGCGACCGGGGGCGTAACTGTTCCCGTGCGCCTGGCCGGGTTCGGCCACGCGAACGATTTCTTCCCCGCAGAACGCCGCGATCCCACCGAATTCGCTGCCACCCGGGCGTCGTGGGAGCGCGCCTTCGCCATGGCCGGGGTCGGCATTGAGGGGCTGGACTTCGCCGAGGTTCACGACTGCTTCACGATCGCCGAGCTCGTCATGTACGAGGCCATGGGCCTGGCTCCCCGCGGTGAAGGATCGCGGGCCATCACGGAGGGTTGGGTCTACAAGGACGGCAAGCTCCCCATCAACGTCTCCGGCGGCCTGAAGGCGAAGGGCCATCCTGTGGGCGCCACCGGTGTGTCGCAGCATGTCATCGCCGCTATGCAGCTCAGCGGAACCGCCGGCGACATGCAGTTGCCCAACGCCCGTCGCGGAGCCGTCCAGAACATGGGCGGCGTGGGCATCGCCAATTATGTGAGCGTGCTGGAAGCCGTCTAGTCCATCTACGTCAGCGGGACCTGATCAGCGCCGCGATCTCCGTAAATCCGAGCCGCTCTGCATTTTGCAGGGCGGTTCGGCCTTGCGGATCGCGGATGTCCGGGTTGGCTCCGGCCGCGAGGAGTTGCCGGACCACGTCCTGCTGCTTGGGGCCGCCGTTATTGAGCAGGATGGCTTCCTGCATGGCGCTCCAGCCCAGGTTGTTGACGTGGTCCACGGGCACGCCGGCGGCGATGAGGATCCTCACTGTTTCCGTGTGTCCGTGTTCGCTCGCGGGGATCAGGGCGGTGCCGCCGTAGCGGTTGGTGCTGCGCACGTCCGCCCCTGCTGCCAAGGTCAGCTCCAGGACTTCGTTGAAGCCCTCCGCGCCGGCGTACAGGAACGCGGAGTCCTGGATGTCGTCCTTGGCGTTCACGTTTCCGCCGGCCGCGATCAGCTCCCGGACCCTGGCAACGTCGTTGGCCTTCGCGGCGAGGATCAGGAGTCGGTCGGTTTCCATTTGGGCCTCCGGTGTCAGGGTGGGCGGCACGGCAGCCGACGACGTCGGGCCGGGACCCGCCCCCGATGGTTCGGCTGAGGTGGGGGCTGAATGAGTCGGCGTTTGGTCGGAAGGTGAGGCGGCGGAAGGTGAGGCGGCCGCCGTCGAGCTCTGTGTAGTTGACGGCCCGGGCGACGACGGCGCGCACCCGGCCACGAGCCCGACCAGCACCAACCCCGCCCCCACCACCCGAGTTTTTGTCCAGATATCGCCCTTAAGACGCTCCCATAAGGGCATCACGTGTACAAAAAAGCGGGCGCGGGTGGTCATGGGTCGAGGCTACTTCGCCGCTGCGGCCAAGGCTTCTGCACCGGCGGTGGCGCAGGCCTCGTCGAGGGCACCGTCGGGAGCACCGCCAACACCGATGCCGGCAACAGAAACGCCGTTGACCTTCAGCGGAACTCCTCCGGCCAGGAACAGTGTGCCGGGGAGGTCGGCGATCGAGGGACCGTTGCCGTTGATGCGCTTGGCCAGCTCGCTGGTGGGAGCACCGAACGCGGCAGCCGTGTAGGCCTTCTGCTTGGCAGCTTCGATGGTGTGCTCGGCGGCGTTGTCACCGCGGAGGACCGCCTGGACGGTGCCGAAGCGGTCCACCAAAGCGACGGTAACGAATGGCAGCTTGTCCGCCTGGCACTTGGCCAGTGCGGCATTCACGGCTTTGCTGGAAGCGCCCACGGTGATGCGGTTCTGCGCTACGACGTTCTCGGGGGCAGGCTGCACATCCGCGGCAACCTTTGCAGGCGCGGCCTCAGGTGCCACGGCGTTGGCCACAGCCGTGATTCCGCCGGTGAGCAACAGCGCTCCGGCAGCAGCGGCGGCAATCATCTTGTTGGACTTCTTCACGGGGGGTTCTCCTTCGGGACTGCATGGACATTCCGAGTACACATCCATGCTTCCCGGACGGCCCCGTTGCCACATCGGCCCGAAGCAGGCCCCGGGCTCATCCTTTCCGCACGCTGTATCAGCCAAAAGGTGGAGAGACCAATAACCGCCCGGGACCTAGCATGGAAAGATCGCCCACCACAGCAAGAAGCCGCCACAGCCAGGAACGGAACCGGGAACCATCCATGCCAACTGCTCCTCCACAGCCAGGGCCCAGCAGCCGCTTCGACGGCCGCATCGATGCCGTGGTGCATGTGGGCTTCGCCGTGCTGATGGTGGCCTCCGGGGTCCGGTACGTCATGCGGCACTCCCCCGCGGACAACCTGTGGACGGTGGCTTTGGCGGCGGCAGTGTGCGGGCTCTACGCCATCACCGCCCTCCTGGCACATCGACGCCCGGCCCGGGGCAGCCACTGGATCCCGTGGATGATCGCCCTTGTGGCAGCGTGGGCCGCCCTGGTGATCGTGGCTCCGAGCTTTGCGTGGTGCTCGTTCGCCATCTTCTTCCTTGCGCGCAGGGCTTTCCGCGGCTGGGCCGGATACGCGGCCAGCAGCGTGACCGCAGCGGCCACCGCCGTCGGGCTCTTCCGGATGAGCGGCTGGACGGACGTTGCCATGCTGCTTGGCCCGCTCGCCACGGGTGCCCTCCTGACCTTGATCTACGACAAGATCGAACGCGACCAGGAGCAGTTGGCCGCAACCGAACGGCAGGCCGGGATCGCCACCGAACGCGAGCGCGTCTCCCGGGAAATCCACGACACCGTGACCCAAGGCCTGGCAAGCAGCCTGCTTCTGCTGGAGGCGGCGCAGCGCTCCTGGCCGGATGGTTCGGCCCAGCGGGACGTTGCCAAGGCGTCCGGCCTGTTGAGGCGGAACCTCGCCGACACCCGCAGCCTGGTGCACGAACTTTCCGCGCCAGGTCTCGAATCAGGCCCGCTTCCGGAAGCCCTGCAGCACGCCGCGAGCCAATATGTGGATACCATCCAGGTCCACATCACCGGCGATGAACGGCCGCTCCCCGCAGAGGTCCGCCATGCCCTGATCCGGGTGACCCAAAGCGCAGCGGCCAACATCAAGCTCCACGCGCACGCGGACCACTCCAGCGTGACGCTTGGGTACCTCCCGGAGTCGGTCACCTTGGACGTGTACGACGACGGACGCGGCTTTGATCCCGCAGCGGTACCTGCGCCGTCGGAAACCGGAGGGTACGGCCTGCGGGCCATGCGGCAACGGGTTGAGCAGCTGGGTGGAGAATTGTCAGTGGAGAGCTCGCCGGGTGAAGGCACCATCATCGCGGCGCAGCTGCCGCTCAGCCAGCCTGCCCGGTCGTCCAAGGAGGGCCTGTGACCGCCATTTCCGTTCTGCTCGTTGACGACCACACCGTGGTCCGGAGCGGACTCAAGGCGCTGTTGGGCACCCAGGCGGATATCGCCGTCGTCGGTGAAGCCTCCTCCGGCGAAGACGCTCTGGAAGCGGCCCGGGTGCACTCGCCGGCGGTTGTGCTGATGGATCTGGCCATGGGAGCCGGGATGGACGGCATCGAAGCCATCAAGCAGCTCCGGCAACGCAACCCGCAGCAAGCGGTGATCGTGTTCACCACCTACGACTCCGACGCCGACATCGTCCGCGCCGTGGACGCCGGAGCCATGGGGTACCTGCTCAAGGATGCCGCGCCGGAGGAAATCTTCGCAGCCGTCCGTGGTGCTGTGCAGGGCAAGAGCGTGATGAGCGCACCGGTCGCCTCACGGCTGTTCCAGCAAATGCGGAATCCGGACGACATCCTTACTCCGAGGGAAGCCGAGCTGCTCAGCCTGCTGACCGAGGGACTCAGCAACCGGGACCTCGGAAAACGCCTCTTCATCTCCGAGGCCACGGTCAAAACACACCTGGCACACATCTACGCCAAACTAGGTGTCGAGACGCGTGCAGCAGCCATCGCAACAGCCATCCGGCGCGAGGGGATGCGGTAAAGGCACACGGTTGGTTACGCTGACCATATGTCGGACACAACGGGTCGCAGAATGTTCACAACTCCAGGGACAGCTTTGTTGGTCCGGGGAGCCCTCGCCATCGTTTTCGGACTGCTGGTCCTGGTCTTGCCCAGCGCCACGGCGTTTGCAGTGGTGGTGGTGTTCGGCTTCTTCGCCATCATCGACGGCATCACCAGCGTGGCCCACTACTTCTACGACCCCGCCGGCCGCTCGCGCTGGAGCGTTGTGGGTGGATTCATCTCCATCGCCGCCGGCATACTGGCCATCGCCTGGCCCGGCATTACCGCTGCCGTCATTGGCGTGATCATTGGCTTGTGGGCCCTGGTACTGGGGATCTCGCAGATCATCCTGGCCCTTGCCGCCCGCAGCTTCATCCGCAGCTGGGGACTATGGCTGCTCACCGGCCTCATCACCACGGTGTTCGGAATTGTGGTCCTGGTCAATCCGGGCATCGGGCTCCTCGGCCTGATGGGAATGCTCGCAGCTTTCGCCATTGTGACCGGCCTGCTCCTGATCGCTTCGGGCATCGGTCTCCGCAAGCTGGCCAACACCCAGCCGCTGTATGGCCACTAGCTTCGGCTCGGTAAAAAGCCGCAGGGGGATGCGCTCAGCCCCAAGTTCGGTAAGTTAGTGGCTGTGAAGATAGCTACCTGGAATGTGAACTCCCTCCGTGCCCGAGCCGACCGTGTTGAAGCGTGGCTTGAGCGCAGCGACTGCGATGTCCTGGCCATCCAGGAGACCAAGTGCAAGGACGAGAACTTCCCCTGGGAACTCTTTGAACGCATGGGATACGAGGTAGCGCACTTCGGCGTGAACCAGTGGAACGGCGTGGCCATTGCCTCCCGTGTGGGCCTGGAAGACGTTGAGCGCACCTTCGTGGACCAGCCTGCCTTCGGCAAAGCCGGCAAGGACCCCGCCCAGGAAGCCCGCGCGATCGCTGCCACCTGCGGCGGAATCCGCGTCTGGAGCCTCTACGTTCCGAACGGCCGCTCCCTGGACGACGAACACATGCCCTACAAGATCAAATGGCTCGAAGTCCTGCGGGACCAGGCAGCCGAATGGGTCAAGGCCGACCCCAACGCGCAGATCGCCCTCATGGGTGACTGGAACATCGCCCCGTTCGACGACGACGTCTGGGACATCCAGCTCTTCCGCGACAACAACTACACGCACGTCAGCGAACCCGAGCGCGCAGCGTTCCACGCGTTCGAAACCGCCGGATTTACCGACGTCGCACGTCCCTATACGCCGGGGCCGGGGGTCTACACGTACTGGGACTACACGCAGCTGCGGTTCCCCAAGAAGGAGGGCATGCGGATCGACTTCTGCCTGGCCTCCCCGGCACTGGCTTCCCGCGTCACGGGTGCGTCCATCGACCGCGAGGAACGCAAGGGGAAGGGCGCCTCGGATCACGCTCCCGTGATCGTGGAGCTCGCCGACTGAGCACTGCACCTGATGACTCATTGACGAAAGGGGTGGCTGGACATGGCGGGTAGTCTGTACCGGGGCCAGGCGGGACTGCCGTTCTCTTCGTCGCTGCGCATTTACGAGCCGCTTGAGGCGTTCCCTCCCGAGCAACAGCGCCAAATTGTGGCGGAGGGCAGCAAGGCAGGTTCCCGGGCCGCCGTCGAAAATGCGGAGCTCCAGGCCTCGCTGGGACGCATCACCCGCTCCGGCGGCGATCCGTTCCCCACCGGCCGCACCGATCTTGTCCGCATGACGCGGGTCCCCATGGGACGGCACGCCGCTCCCGGCAATGATGAGGACGACGCCGGACGGCTGCTTTACTGCCCCAGCCAACTGGTGATTCGGGCCGGCTTGGCGGCCAACGCGCTCATGGACGGAGTCCACAGTCCGCTGGCCGACCTGCTCATTCCGGTTTCGCAAAGGGACAAACACCAGATGCGGATCGACCGGATCAACGCCCGCGAAGACGCCAAACGCGTCCACACCCGGGCCTCAACCTGGGGTATCCCGTTCAGCTGGTTCTCGCTGTTTGCCGAATCGGACCGCAAAGACGTCGTCGAGTCCGACGGCCGCATCCTGACGGTGCGGGTATGGACCCCACTGACTGAAGCCTTGGAAAGGGCCCGGTTTTCCGTGGCCCATCTGGCGCTGGCCGCTCCGGACCTGGACATGCTGGATGACCTGACGCAGCTCACTGAGTGGCTTGAGCTGTTCCACGTCCAGTCGATGGTGGAGCTCGATTACGGCGCCGTTGCAGACAAGGTGTACCCGGACGACTCCCCCATGGATGTCCGCTTGGGCATCGAGTGCCTGGCCGAAGGCGACATGACAGGCGCCGCGGCCGCGTACCGGCGCCTGGCTTCCCGCTGGATTCCCATTCGGCAGTTGGCGCGCGCTTCGTAGCTTCACGGTTTCCAGGCTCCCGCTTGTGCGGGCTCCTGCGTCCTTAGTTGGGGCTGTTGGTGAATTTCCCGTTCGGCGGCGCTGTAGTCTCGCGGACAATCAACTGGTGGGGAGCCACGGCGGAGTGCACCGCTCCGACGTTGCCGTCGAGTTCGTCCAACAGCATCTTGGTCGCAAGTTCGGCTTGGTTGTCCGGGCGCTGGCCGACTGTGGTCAGGCCCAGCGAGGACGAGAAATCGTGGTCATCGATGCCGATCACGGAGAGGTCCTCCGGGACCCTCACCCCGTGGCGGCCGGCTTCAAAAATCACGCCCATCGCCATCTCATCGGAGGAACAGAAGATCGCGGTCGGTTTCCGGCCGGGCTGGCTCCACAGCCGGTTGAAGGCCTGCTGCCCGCTGGCGACGGTGAAGTCACCCCACTGGTCCCACTCAGGGCGGACTTCCAGCCCGGCGTCGGACATGACTTCCTGGAACGCCTGGATCCGCACCCGGGGGACGTCGAAGTTCAGATCCGTTTCGTCATCGCCGTGCAGCAGGGCAATGTCCTTGTGTCCCAGATCCAGCAGGTGCTTCACGGCGGTGGATGCGGCGTCGTAGTCATTGATGCCGATGTAAGGGCAGTCCTCGACGTGGCCACCCACCACCACCAACGGAATGTCGATCTTGTGGAGATGCTCCAGTTCGTCCTCAGTCAAGGACATGCAGAGCACCAGCAGGGCGTCGATCTGCTTGTACACCATGGTGGAACTGAAGAGGCGTTCACGGTTGCTGCCGTGGCCGCCTAGGTTGAACAAGGAGAGGTTGTATTTCCTTGAGTGCAGCTCACGGTCGGCGCCTTCGATGGCTTTCGAGAAGAACCACCGGCTGACGAAAGGAGCCAGGACGCCTATGGTCCGGGTGCGGCCCGTCGCCAGCCCGGAGGCCGACGACGACGCCACATATCCCAATGAACTTGCTACTTCGAGGATCTTCTCGCGGGTTGCGGGAGATACCCGCGGCAGTCCCCGCACTGCACGGGAGACGGTCGCCGTCGAGACTCCCGCTGCTGCGGCAACGTCCTCGATGCTGACGCCGGTGTGGCCGCCGCGTTGGGACCGCTCGTTCGTCTTTGCCACTCAAGCCCCCTTTTTTGGTGCATGCCGAAAGCCGAGGGCTCGTTCCCGGACGGCACCTTCCAGCCTATTCCGCCTGCCTGCTGTTCGCCGATTTCGCACAAGTTATTGCGACGCCGGTCAGGTACTGGTGTTCTCCATGGGCCGCCTCAACCAATCCGTCGTGTCGTACGGCGCGGTAGCTTGCGCCGCAAGCGGAGCATTCCCCAGAGGGCGAGGACAACGGCCAGGAGCCCCAACGCCCAGCCGAGGGCGGGCTGGCCGGTGACCTCCATCGAGATGGTGGCCACCAGGAGCACCAGGCCCCAGAAGGCGAGGAACCCGATGATGATGTCGAAGTCCTCCGCGGACCGTACCCGTTTGGTGCCCGGGTCGGGCTTCGCTGCGGGGGACTCCCGACGTCGATTTCCGTAACTTGTCACTTGACAGCGCCTGCCGTGAGGCCGGCCACGATCTTGCGCTGGAAGATCAGCACAAGGACAACCAGCGGAATGGTCACCACGGTACCTGCGGCCATAACGGCTGTGTACGGTTCCTGGTGCGGCTGCGCACCGGCAAAGTACGCGATGGCTACCGTGACGGTCTTGGTGGCGTCATTCGACAACTGGCTGGCGATGAGGAATTCATTCCAGGAGGCAATGAACGCCAGGATCGCGGTAGTGAACGTTGCCGGGGCCGCCAGCGGAAGGATCACTTTCCGGAACGCCTGTCCCTGCGTGCAGCCATCGATCCTTGCGGCTTCTTCGAGCTCCCACGGCATCTCGCGGAAGAAGGAGGTCAGCGTGTAGACCGTGAGCGGAAGAACGAAGGAGATGTTCGGAATGATCAGTGCCTGGTAGGTGCCGAACCAGCCGATGTTGGTGAACAACTGGAACAGCGGGGTAACCAAGGCAACGCCGGGGAACATCGATGCGCCCAGGATGAAGCCGAGGACCACGAACTTGAACCGGAAATTCAACCGGGCCAGGGCGTAGGCCGCAAACACACCGACCAGCAGCGCTACGACAGTCGTCACGGCGCCAACGATCAGGCTGTTCAACAGGTTGCGGCCGAAGTGGTTGCCAAGGCTCTCGTCGAACACCGTCGCGAAGTTGTCCCATGTGAAGTGGGTGAAGAACGGCGTGGTGTCGAACGTGTATCCGACGTCGCGGAAGGCGGTGACCAGCATCCAGTAGAAGGGTGCCATGCACCAGACGAGGATGATGGCGGCGCTGATGTAGGTGCGCAGCGACCCCCAGTTGAAGGGCCGTTTGGGCCGTTCCACGGAGTCGGCGGAGGTCTTCGAAGCTGTGGCTGTGCTCATCTCACTTGGCCTTTCCGGAAGATGTGGCCGCGTCCACGGCATTCGCCCCGAGGAAGCGGACGAAGATAAACGCCACGAGGAAGATCACCAGGAATGTAATGGTCGATAGCGCCGCCGCTGTATTGAACCCTTGCCTGATTTGTTGGACAACAAGGATGGACAGCGTGGTGGTGCCGTTCGCGCCCTGGGTCATGATGGCGGGGAGATCGTACATGCGCAGTGCGTCGAGGACACGGAACAGGATGGCCACCATCAGCGCCGGCTTCACCAGCGGCAGGGTGATCAGGCGGAACCGCTGCCAGGTGGACGCGCCGTCAACCTTGGCGGCTTCGTAGACTTCGTCCGGAATCAGCTGCAGGCCCGCCAGGATCAGGAGGGCCATGAAGGGCGTGGTCTTCCAGACGTCGGCAATGATGATTGCCCACTTGGCCGGCCATTCCGAGCCGGTCCACAGGATCTGGGTACCGAACAGCTTGTTGGCGATGCCTTCGAAAGCGAAGATGAAGAACCAGAGTTTGGCGGTAACGGCCGTCGGGATGGCCCACGGAACCAGGACGGCTGCGCGGATCAGGCTGCGTCCGCGGAAGGCGCGGGCCATGATGATTGCCATCCAGAAGCCAAGAACGGTCTCGAAGGCCACGGTAACCACCGTGAAGAAGAAGGTAGTGCCCATGGAGTCCCAGAACTGGGCTCCGAGTGTGCCCGGAGGGCAGGCCAGCGAGCCGCCGCCGGGGGCCGTGCATTGCTGCAGCAGCCAGTGCGTGTAGTTTTCAAAGCCGGCCGGGCCGCCCTCGGAGAAGAACCCCGTGGCCGGGTCGAGGCCGGAGTCCTTCTGGAAGGACATGATGATGGCGTTGAGCACCGGGTAGATGATGACGATCGCCAGCAGGATGAGCGACGGCGCCAGGAGGGTGTATGCCCAACGGCCCTGCGTAAGCTGCTTCCGGTCGGCGCTTTCGCGGCTGGGCATCGTGTGTCCGGAAGCCGCCGTCGCGTCTGGTTTTTGTAGTTCTGTTGACATGTCAAGACTCCTGTCAGGGAGAAGGCCGTGGCCGGCAGTCCGGCTGCCCGCCCCTCAGGGACAGGCAGCCGGACTGTAGCCCGGGTGGTTACTTAGCTCCGGCCGACTCAATAGCCGCTTGCATGTCGGAGATTGCCGCATCCACGGTCTTCTCTCCCTTGAGGGCAGCGTAGGCGTTGTCCTGCACAGCCTTGGTGACGGCGGGGTAGAACGGCGTCACGGGACGCGGAACCGCGTTCTCGATGGACGTCTTCAGCACCGGGAGGTACGGCAGCTTGGTCACGAGTTCCTGATCGTCATACAGCTTGGTCAGGACCGGGGCCAGCGAACCCTGGGTAGCGTAGAAGCGCTGGGTTTCCTCGCTGGTGATGTACTTGATGAAGTCCGCAACAGTTGCCTTGTTCTTGGAGTAGACGCTCATAGCGATGTTGTGGCCACCAAGCGAGGAGGCGCCGGGGCCGTCCTTGCCCGGGAGGGGTGCCATCTTGAACGTGTCCTTCACAGTGGAGGAACCGTCGGTCTTGGCCAGGTTGTACACGTACGGCCAGTTGCGGTGGAACAGCAGCTTGCCGGCTTCGAAGGCCTGGCGTCCCTGCTCTTCCTGGAAGGTGATTGCTTCGGTGGGGATGTTGCCATCCTTGTAGGCGTTCACCAGGTTGGTGAGGCCGGCCTTGGCTTCGCTGGAGTTCACGGCAGCCTTGCCGGAATCATCAACGATCTTGCCGCCTGCCGAGTTGATGGCTTCAGCAGCGTTGACCGTCAGGCCCTCATACTTCTGGAACTGGCCTGCGTAGCAGCCGATGTTGTTCTGCTTGGCGATCTCGCACATTCCCATCATCTCGTCCCAGGTCTTGGGCGGGTTGGGAACAAGGTCACCACGGTAGTAGAGGATGCCGCCATCCGAACTTTGGGGGGCTGCATAGAGGGTGTTGTTGTAGGTGGCGCTCTTGACGGTGGACTCGAGCATCCCGTCCGTGGAGATTGCGGTCTTGTCCTTGAGCGGCTGCAGCCAGCCCTTGGCAGCGAACTCAGCAACCCAGATGAGGTCGACGCTCATGACGTCGTAGTTGGCGTTCTTGGCCTGGAAGTTCTGGACCAGGTCATCGTGCTGCTGGTCGGCCTGGTCCGACTGCTCCTTGAACGTTACTTTCTCGTCCGGATGGGCGGCGTTCCACTTTTCGATGAGGGGCCGGACAACGTTGCTGTTGTCCTTGCCCTGGACGTAGGTGATCGGCCCGCGGCCGTCAAGGTTGTTGGCTGCGTCGCCGCTGGCACCTCCGGAACTGGTGCCGCCGCCACCCCCGCCGCCACCACAGGCGGTCAGGGACAGAGCCAGGACTCCGGCTACAGCTGCCGGAAGCAGGAACTTTTTGGATTTCATGCTGGGAACTCCTCGGTGAGTGGACCAGGTTTTTCCGCGGTGCGGTTGATGTGGTGAGGCTCACAATAGTCACGGGATGAAGCAAAATGCAAGCGCTTACACGCGTCGTGACCACAACGATACAAAGTAGCCTGATTATTCACGCTCACCACCCTGGCAACGAGGGGTCTTTCCGCCGACATGGATGCGTTTTGGGATGGCCGTGGCCTGGAGTCGATTTGATTGCCCACTATTGCCTATGGAACAGTGGGAAGCGTGGATGAACTCGAAGCACTGCAGACCATTGGACGGCTCATCAAGGAAGAGCGTCTCGCGCAAGGTCTCAGTCAGGTGCAGCTGGCCAAACAAGCAGGAACCGCCATCAAGACAGTGCGGACACTGGAGTCGGGCACGCGACGCACGCAGGAAATCAACCAACGCAAACTCGAGCACGCCCTGGGGTGGCGTGCAGGATCGGTGTCCGAAGTCCTCAAGGGCAAATCGAACTTCGCACCGGACATGATCACGCCGGACGACATGCGCTCCGGGGACGACTCAAGGCAAGGACCACCCCGCATTGCCGTTCCCGCGGCACCCGTCGCCCGGGCCTCACATCTTTCCGACGAGGAACTCCTCGCAGAGCTCACCTACCGGATGATGCACCGCAACAGGGGCTGAATGCCCTGTTCTTCGCCGGCGCTCCTTCATTCCGGCGGATCTTCTCTGTCGGCGCTCCTTCAGTGTCGGCGCATCGGACGGTTGGCCAGTTGCTGCAGATATTCGTTGTAGGCGTCCAGCTCAGGGTCTCCGGCCACGGCGGACTTACGGGCAGCCGCGACCCACCCCCGGGCCTCGTCCCGCTGCCAGCGCACCAGAATGAACATGAGCAGCAGCACTCCCGGCAGTTCCCCGTATGACCAGGCCAAACCTCCGGCCATGCCCTGGTCCGCCATGGGGTCGAGGCTCCAACTTGCCGGCGGGGTGGCGAAGAATTTGACCATCGGAGCCGTTGCCATCATGATGACCACGCCGAAAAAGGCGTGCAGCGGCATCTCGGCAAAGATGTCGAGCATACGACCGAAGTGCGTCTGCCGGGTGGGCAGCGGGTCTGCCGAGATCAGCGGCACGGTGAACAGGACGCCCGCAGCGAGGAACAGCAGTTCCAGCCACACATGCCCGTACCAATTCGGCAGCAGCAGGTCCGCGAGGCCGGAAAAATAGACACCGTAGAAGCTCAGCAGGAACAGGGGGACCATGAAAGCCGGGTGGATGGCCAATCTGCCCCAGCGTGAACGCAGCCCCCACATGGCCATCCTCAAGACGGGCCGGCCGAAGCGGCCATGAGGGGTTGCCCGCAGCAGCAAGGTGCCCGGAGAGCCGATGACCAGCAGCGGAGGCACGGCCATCATCAGGGTCAGCTGTTGGAACATGAAGACGGAGAACATCCGCAGTCCGTAGCCCTCGATCCCGGCGCCCATCACAACGATAATGGCCACGCAGCCGAGCAGGAACGACGCCGTCCTGACCGGCGACCAGTGCCGGCCCTTGCGCCAGAGGCTGATGGCACCGGCGAGGTAGAACACCGCCGCCAGCAGTGTCATGGCTGGAATCAGCGGAACCGGCTGAAGGTTCGGCGCGAGGTACTCACCCAGCGAGGGTGGCAGCGAGGGAAGCCAGACGGGGCCCTCGATTCCAGGCTCGCCCATCTCAGCACGCCCACTTGGTGAACGCGCCGTGTACCGGGGTGCTGTTTAGCCGTTGCTGACCGCTTGGAGCCTGTCCTGGCCCGCGTGTCCGACGTGCGTGAGCCCGAGGTCGAGCAACATCCGCACATGCGAATCCGCCAGGGAGTAATACGCCATCCGGCCGGCCCGACGGACCTGCACTACACGCGGTCCGCGCAGCAGCCGCAGCGCATGGGAGACTCCTGATTCGCTCAGCCCGGTGGTGGCAGCAAGATCGCACACGCACATTTCCCCGTCGAGGAGGGCAATGAGGATCCGCACCCGGCCCGGGTCCGAAAGCAGCCCGAAGATCACGGCCAGATCGTTCACGTCCGACTCGGCAGGCATCCGCGCCCTGACCTCCTCGACCCGGTCGGCGTCGACCACACGGACTGCGCAATCGCTGCCGGCCCGACGGGGCGTCGCCTGCCGTGCCCGTGCTGTTCCAGTCATCCATCAAGACTACCCCTACCTGCGAATGCGTCGCATTTGTCTTGCCTTAAGCGGCCGTCGAAAGGATGACGGACACAGAGTCCGGCCGTGCTTGGCGTGGCCACGAATTAACGTCTGAACAACTCTACATATATTCTGGAGTGGTGCCGGAATGCCTGGCACCACCCGGCCCCGGGCTGAGGGACCGGGCCGGGGATCAGCACCTAGGAGCCATCGTGACTTTGAAAGCCGCACTTGCAGGAGGCAGCCCGGCCATTTCCCCGGGACTGCCGTTCCTGATCGCGTCGGGCGGGACGGCTGTGATGGCGGACGGTGCTGCTGTCCTGCCCGCCATCCGGCAGGCCCGCGCATGAGCGGTCACGATCACGCTTCCGAAGCGACTGTTCGGCGCAGCAAACTCATCACGGTCTTCGCCATCACCTTCACTGTGATGATTGCCGAAATCATCGGCTCCGCACTTACCGGGAGCCTGGCGCTGCTGGCGGATGCCGGGCACATGTTCACCGATTCCGCCGGGCTGTTGATAGCGCTCGTCGCCGCGTCGCTGGCCATGAAGCCCGCCACGCTGAAACGGACCTGGGGCTATAAGCGCGCCGAGATCATCGCCGCGGCCGGACAGGCGGCATTGCTGCTCGCCGTCGGCGGCTTCGTCATCGTCGAGGGCATCCGCAGGCTCTTCGAACCACCCGAAATCGGCGGGTCCACGATGCTCTGGTTCGGCGTCATCGGCCTGGCCGGCAACGCCGTAGGCCTGATAATTCTGGCCTCCGGCCGGAACCACAACTTCAACATGAAGGCCGCCTTTCTTGAGGTCCTCAACGACGCCCTCGGATCGGTAGCGGTCATCACGGCGGCCATCGTCATAGCCGTCACCGGCTGGCTTCAGGCCGACGCCGTCGTGTCCTTGATCATCGGCGTCCTGATCATCCCGCGGACCCTGAAGCTGCTCCGCGACACCGTGAACGTGCTGATGGAATCCACTCCCGAAGGACTGGACCTGGCCAAGGTGCGCGACCACATCCTGGCTCTCCCGCACGTCATCGATGTTCACGACCTTCATGCTTCGCTTGTGGCCTCCGGAACTCCGGTGCTCTCGGCGCACGTTGCAGTGGAAGACAGCTGTATGACCGACGGCCACGCGGCCGGCATCCTCGCTCAGCTGCAGGCATGCCTCGCCCAGGACTTCGACATCAGCGTCGAACATTCCACCTTCCAGATCGAACCAGCATCCCACCGCGACCAGGAAAGCATCCACCACTGATGACGCACAGCAAAACACTGCCCCAGCCCATGGACAAGGCAAAGAAGGTCCGCGTATTCATCTGGGTCCTGCTGGCTGTCCTCGTCGCCGTTGGAGTGATCTGGTACACCGTATTTACGCTGAACAAACCCGCTCCGACAGAACCTACGCCTGCTGCTGAAGCCCAAGTGGTCCGTGACGACAGCCATCGAGTCACCTCCCCGGCTGTCGAAAAGGCACAACTGGTGGAGTTCCTGGACTTCGAGTGCGAAGCCTGCCTCGCCGCGCAGCCGGTGGTCGAGGAACTGAAGAAGGAATTCGGAGACCGCGTCACCTTCGTCCACCGCTACTTCCCATTGCCGGCACACCGCAATTCGGCCACGGCAGCCCTCGCTGTAGAAGCAGCCGCCCAACAGGGCAAATATGAGCAAATGTACGCAAAAATGTTCGAAACCCAGGCGCAGTGGGGCGAGAAGACGGAGTCCCAAGCACCCCTGTTCCGCACATTCGCCGGGGAACTGGGCCTCGATCTGAGTGCCTACGACGCTGCTGTGGCGGACGACAAGACCAAGGAACGGATCAAGAAGGACATCGCGGACGGTACAACCCTGGGAGTGAAAGGAACACCGACGTTCTTCCTCAACGGTGAGATGCTCACCCTGGACACCGAGGCACAATTCCGTCAGCTCGTAGCCGATGCCGTGAAATAGCTGACCACCCGCCAAGCGGCCCGTTGTCATTGCCCCGGATTGCCCCGGGCAGACGCCCGGGAGCGGCTTAGGCGCCTACCTGTCCCTGGCCGACCAGCAGAATTGCAGAACACTTCGATGAAACTCTTTACAACGCGACTCCTGCGCATCCGCTTGGTGATTGCCGCCGTCGTCCTTTCCCCTGCGGTCGCCGCAGCTCCGGCGCAGGCACACGCCGCCGCGGAAGCGGTGTTTCCGACCAGGGAGACCATCACCGTCCAAAACCCTGCCCAAGCCCGCACCGCGACACCATCGCCGACGCCCGAAGCGACTTCGCCGTCCAGCACCCCTGCCCCGGCGACTGAAACCACACCGGAACAGGTTAAGCCCAACGATGACAACGCTCCCCTGGCCGTAGGCATTGCTGCCGCGATCCTGGTTGTCGCCGCCCTTGTCCTCTACATCGCCCAGAAGCGCAGGGACAAGACATCCGCGGCATAGGCACCCGAAGCTGCCCGGGCATTAGTTTCCGGCTTGGCGCCTGACCATTTCATTGATCCAGGCCGGGGCGAACGGAGAAGTGCAGTTGGGTGGCGTTGGATAGTCCTTCAGCACTTCCAACCGCTCGCCGATGTCCAGGGCACGCGGACGGTACTCCGGGTGTTCAATCCCAATTTGCGCCAGACAGTTATTCATTGCCCACTGCAGGCGGTCCGGGGCGTCCTTCATTTCTGCTTCGATAATGTCCAGCAGTTTTCCGAGGTCCAGGCCTTCGGGGCGTTTGACCACACGCTCGGCGGTCAGTGCCCAGCCAGCACTGGACACCACAGGATCAGGGTCGGCAAACCATGCCACCCTCAAATCCTCAGCAAACGGGCTTTTCTTGACGACGTAATTGACGAACCAGTCATGTACTTTGGGTCGCTTGGCTTCCCGGAGCATGGCGTCGAGTTCGTTCTTTCCGAAGTCCTTGGGACGGCAGATCAGAAGTGACAGAAGACGCGCAGCGGTGTCGCCCGTGGACCACAGTTCGCGGGACAGATCCTGCTGGATTTTGAGCCTCTTGGCTACAGCACGAAGCTTGCTGAGATTCACCCCGTGATCGTCGCCGTGCTTCTCATTGACCTCGCGGGCCCGGGGATCCTCCAAGGCGGCAAGCTCCGCCAGGACCGCGTCCAGGGAAGATTCGGGCGCCATTGATCCTGCCACTGCTGTCTCCTGTCCTCCGATGGCAGAAACTACTGCTGATTGCCGTCCTTGAACAGTCCGGCAATCTTAGCGCCGAGGTCCTTCACGTTTTCGGCTACGTCCCCGGCAATTTCCTTTGACTTCTCCGCGACGTCACCGGCCAATTCCTTGACATTCTCTCCAACGTCACCGGAGAAGAACTCCTTCACGTTCTCTGCGGCTTCACCAGCGAATTCCTTGACATTCTCCACAGCGTCACCAGCAAATTCCTTGGCATTTTCAAGTGCGTCGCCTGTGGCGTTCTTCGCGTTCGATGCCCCGTCATTCACCGCGTCGGCTCCAGTGTTTTCCTCAGTCATGACGAACTCCTCTGTCGGGTTGTGGCTTTGCGCATCAAAGGAGGTTTCCCCCTCTGGCTTCAAACTATTTGCAGCAGCGGAATTACGCAACGTCAGCGCACCCGTTCGGCTTTCGTGAATCTTGAGCGCGCCCCCGAAACCATGTGCACCAGCACCGGCGTCTTCTGTCCGATGACGAGGTCCAGTGCTTCGACCAGTTGTGAGACCTCCGCAGCCAGGAGGTGGGGTGCCACGCCCTGGCGCGGTTGGATGCGTATCCGCAGACCCGGTTGCCCCTTGAACTCATAGGTTGCCACTGACACCCCGGCAAGGTCGGTTCTTTCCGTCAACGCAGCCCTCAGTGCCTGTTCGGCGACGCCACCGCCAATCCTGACTTCGCCGTCGACATTGCTGTCATCATCACTGGCGACCAGGAGGTTGGCCCGTCCTTTGCCCTGCTGTGACAGCCACGCAATCATGGCGACGATGAGGGCCACCAGGACCACACCCGCCACAATCCACAGCCAGCTCTCTTCGCGTCCGGGAAACCGCGTCTGCCGGAAGGCATTCTCAGCTCCGGCCCAGACGCCGGCAGCCCATCCACGCCACCAGGCGGCCACTGCAGGGACAGTCGCCAGCAGCAGGAGCAGAAGACCCACCGCCAAGAGTTTGATCCCGATGATGAAGAGCAAGACGCGGTTGAGTGCCCGGGGTGTTCCGTTCACGCCCCAATCACCCCCGACGACGCCAGGTTGACCCGGACCGTGGGCATGGGAACCGGCGACATCTCCTCAAGTTCAGCCTGCACAGCCGCGAGTACGGCGTCGTGGCTCACGCGGCTCCCGGATGTTGGCCGCACATTGACCACCACTGTCTGTCGGGAAACCACCACCATCACCTGCTCCTGGGTAACGTTCGCTGCCATCCGGGCACGACGGGCAAGTGCGGAGGCCAGGACTTCGTCGTCAACCACGACGGCGGTCCGCGGGTCCCGGAGCAGATGGCGGGCCCGCCTGCCAGGCAGCACTGCGTGGAGCAGGAAGAACAGCCCCACCATGGCGACCACGGCACCGCTCGCTCCCAGCAGGAGGGGTGAAATGCCCTCAGGTAGGGCGATGATGCGTTCGGCAGCAGTGGTGGGATCAACCAACCAAGGAGGCTGGCCGACCGCACGGACTCCGGCTTCCAGCAACGCGTATACGCAGAGAATAATGACGAGCACCGCAGCAATGACGGCGGCGCCGGCCCGTGATGAATGGGTCTCGCGACGGAGGATACGGCTCATCGCCGGGTCCTCCCCCGCCACCGGCGCGGCGTCGTTGTCCAGGCCCACGGCCATGAACTTCCCGGTTTCCTGGTCCTGTGTCATTGAACGCGGCCTCCCTCCCTGACCTGGGCCCCACTGATCCTGATATCCACCCTGCTCAGCTGGGAACCACTGAGCCGGGTCACCGTCTCGAGGACTCTGGATTTGGCAGCTACGGTGCGATCCCAGATGGAGCCCCCGAAACCTTGGACACGCCTGGGATCCCGGAGCACTTCCGTCAAAGCCGGGACGCTGATGGGTGCGACAATCGACAAAGCCAGCAGGCCGTCGTCGTCCGCCCAATCCGCGCGGATGTCGCTGGCCTCAACGCCGAGCGCCTCGGCGGCAGCGGCGCGGGCCAGGGAAGTCAAAGCCTGGGTACTGATCCGGTTATGGCCGGCCAGGCTGGTGGTGGTGTACTCCACAGCCTCAGCCACGCTCATGACGAAGAGCGCCGGCCCGTAATGGCGTCAAGGACACTTCTAAGATCCAGTTTCCCTTCGGCGGCCCGCCCCAACAACGCTCCGATTCCCATGAAAAGCAGTGAGATGAGGAAACCCCACAGCCCGAACGAGAACGACATGAACGCCACGAAGGCTCCGATCGCGATTCCCACTACGGTCATGCTCACTGGAGTGCCTCCCTTTCCACCACGACGGTCTTGGCCCCGGGCTGTTTTGCCGGCGGCGCGATGAAAACGTCGGTAATCTCTATGTTCACTTCGATCACCTGAAGGCCAACCAGTTCTTCGACAGCGCGGTACACCGCCGCCCGGACCTGATTGGCGACGCCATGCAAAGGATGGCCGTAGAGGGCAACCAAGGTGATGTCCACTGCCACTTGGGTTTCGCCCACCTCGGCGCGGACGCCCGCTGCGTGGTCTGAACTGCCGACAGCGTCACGGATCGCGCCAAGAGCGCGGGAAGGACCTGAACCAAGAGAGTAGACACCGGGCACTGTGCGGGCGGCGACACCTGCCACCTTCGCCACCGCGGCCTCGGAGATGATGGTGCGTCCGGTACCGGGAATCTCGCCCCCAGGCACAGGATCCGGCTGCACGTTCTGGACTTCCATGGAGCACTCCCCTTCTCTTGAGTACCACCCTAGCGTCTAGCTACGACGCTTTGGAGACAAGGGGTGCGCGCGGCGGTGCCCTAGGAGCAGTTCTTCTCTGTCCACGTCTGGATGGGCTTCATGAGTTCCTCGAACTGGCCATCGCCGTACTTGCTGAAATCCGACCCCGCGGACTCAGTGAAGGCCCGCAGTTTCTCGAACGACGGCTTCAGCTCTTCCGGCACCTTGCCCTGCATTTTCGACAACTCATCCTTGGCCTTCTGGATGTCCTCAGCATTTCCGCCGGTCATGGCTGCCAGGGGGAGAATGGTGACGCTCAGCATGGTGGCGCTGACAGACAGGCAAGCCTCTGACATTGAGGTGAATTGGCCGTATACACCGTCGGTTCCTGCCGAGCCGTCCGGGCTGGGCGCGCTGGCGGAAGCGGAGCTTGAACCCACTTCCGCGGCGGGGGTTTCGGACGCCGCCGGGGTGTTTTGAGCTGCCGGCGATGGTGAGGAGCAGGCGCTGAGCGTCAGCATTGCGACGAGACCGGCAGCTGCTGCCAGGCGGCCGGAAAAGGACAGGCGTGAACGTTCGATGGCGACCATGAATTCCCCCAAAAAGATGCGTGCGATGACAAGCTGGCAGGCCAAGAATACTTCGGCCATCGCCCCGAGGCCAGAGACGAGTTATCCACAAGGCCCGTTTCCAGGCTGGGAGGCGACTGGGAACCCTGCCTAGACTGGCCGACACATCACCTGAAACAGCAGCTGGGGAGCTCGCCATGCCACGCCTTACGTATGCCGCTTTGTTGCCTCTCCGTGCGCGAACGGCGGCAATCGTCGTTGTTGCAGCGGTGCTTCTCAGCGGCTGCCAGGGCGGGTCACCCACTGCGGGCAACTCGGAAACACACACGACGACGGCGTCGCCCACCTCAAGTGTTTCGTCGCCTGTTGCTTCGGCTGCTCCGCCTTCGTCGGGTGCGTACAAGCCGGCGGATGCGAAGGGGAAAGCGCAGAACGTGCCGGTGCCTGTGATGCCCGAGTTGGCGAAGGAGAACTCCAAGGCGGGGCTGGAGGCGTTTATTCGGTATTGGTACGCGACGTACTCTTATGCCACTGAGACCGGTGACCTGGGTCCATGGCTACAGACCACCGATACCTCCAACACGCTCGCAGCCGCTTATAAGAGAGCTCTTGAGGGCAACCACTCGGACGGAAGATGGATGGTTGGCGGGCAAATTTCCGTTCCAGCCGTCGACATCATCTGGACCGCAGGGGCAAGTACCCAAGAGGCCAGAGCCCAGGTCATTCAAGAAGAAATTCACTACCTCAACCCCGACGGCACTGAGGGCAGGGAATCTACACCGGCATCGAACATCGCCGAGGCGGTTTTTCTGGAATTCAGGAGTGGTACGTGGAGAGTCATTAACAACGGCTTGATTGTTGGTTGATGGTGAAGATCCTTCGCGTTGGGGTTCTTCTCCTGGTCCTCTCGGCTATCTGGGCAACCCCGGCTCCCGCGCATTCTTCAAACGACGACGGACGCCAACTAAGTGTCGGCCGTGGTGAGACGGCACTGACCGTCGGGGCCACATTTATCTTCAACCCCGAGACCGGCAAATCTGAGCCGAGGCCTGGAGCGTCCCCGGCCGCCGAGGACCCCAACCAGTACATGGCCGATACCCACTGCCGTGCCGACGGACCCGACACCAAAGACCCCGGCTGCGACGCCCTCGACTGCCCCGCCACCACACCCGGTGGCCCAGAAGGCACCCCCGTCATCTGGAAAGAAGCCCCCAAAGCCATCACCAACCCCGGCTGGACCAACTGGATCCCCATCACCGGCCCCACCTGCCTCTATGACGCAGAGCCGCAAAACGTCCTCGCCGACATCGCCGCCCGCATCCTCAACGACTTCCGCCAACTCCCCATCAACCCAGGAAACCTCCAAGCCCAACCCTTCCCCCACACCCTCAAAGGCGGACCCACCAACTTCTACACCACCGCCACCGAACAAACCTTCGACGTCACCATCCTCGGCCAAGCCATCCACCTCACCGCCACCCCCGCCAACCACACCTACACCTTCGGAGACGGCACCACCCTGGGCCCCACCCCCGCCGCCGGCTACCCCCTCCCCGAAGCCGAATGGCTCACCACCGAAACCCGCACCAGCCACAGCTACACCGAAACCGGAAACTACCCCGCCACCATCACCACCAGCTTCACCGGCACCTACTCCGTCAACAACGGCCCACCACTACCCATCAACGGAACCCTGGACCTGACCACACCAGCCACAACCATCCACGTCTGGAAAACACAAAGAGCACTCGTCGCCGACACCTGCCAACAAAACCCCAACTCCTGGGGCTGCCCCACCACCGAACCAACGCACTAAGGCCTCGGAACAGTAGCTTCCTGACCCGTTTTGAACCCGAAACAGCTCGAAACCGCGGGAAAAGCGCGCTCAACGGCCTCAAACAAGGTCACAAAGCCACACCACCCAGGTGCCGACGTCGAATCTTGCGGAAACCCCTGTACCCCCACCACCCAAGTTGAGGGCGGACAGCCCGGCAACACACCCAAACACGGCGTGTTGGATCCCTCACAGTTTCAAAGTGGGTGGCGGCGGTACGCGGGGACGGAGAAGCCGCGTCTTCAACGGAGATCCTGGGCCTTAAAAGAAGAAAAGCACCAGTTCCAAAGAACTGATGCTTCCCAGTGGTGGCTCCGACCGGCGTCGATCCGGTGACCTTTCGATTTTCAGTCGAACGCTCTACCAACTGAGCTACAGAGCCTAGGTGACATGTCACCTTGAGAACCGAATTTCTTCGGCGCTCAGAGCGACCCTGACGGGACTTGAACCCGCGACCTCCGCCGTGACAGGGCGGCGCGCTAACCAACTGCGCTACAGGGCCTTGCGTTTGCAGTATCTCTACCGCGTTTTTTTCAAGGCTTCTAGCTTACCAGACTTTTTCAGTCCGATTTACCACTTCCTTGCGTACCCCCAACGGGATTCGAACCCGTGCCGCCGCCGTGAAAGGGCGGTGTCCTAGGCCGCTAGACGATGGGGGCCTGAACTCAATTCGGATTTTGCAAAGAAAAGGGACGCTTTACGCGTTCTTTCCGTGTCTCGCTCGTCCGAACTGGACTCTAAAACTTTAGAGCATAGATGCCGATATTCCCAAATCGAGGTTGGAGGACCATCCCGGGCCCCCGCTTGCGAACGCGCCGAGGGGTTGGAACCCACCCTTTTGGAGGCTTCCTAAGAGTCGAAAGGTAACCCCTCGCGAGACCCGAGAAGGGAGGCCCGCGAACATTGGCAGGATCTTGCCCTGACGCGTCCGAAAACCGCCAGCCGTCCCGGCCGATGCCCCGATAGATTTGGCACATGACAACCACTTCCCCGGCCGAACCCGGCCAGCCATCCCCGAGCCTGCCCCCGCGCACCACCCCCGCGCCGGGAGCGGCCATCAGCAAACTGGGCATCGCTGCGGTCATCGTTACCGTTGTCCTGTGGGCATCCGCGTTCGTGGGCATCCGGGCGGTCGGCCCCAGCTTCTCCCCCGGGTCGTTGACGCTCGGGCGTTTGGCGGTTGCCGCCGTCGTTCTTGGCATTGTGGTGCTGCCGACGCTGAAGGTCTGGCCGAAAGGCCGGGAGTGGCTTCCGATCGTGGCCTACGGGGTGATGTGGTTCGGCGGCTACAACGTCGCCCTGAACGCCGCGGAACACATGCTCGACGCCGGCACCAGCGCCATGCTGATCAACGTCTCGCCCATCCTCATCGCCATCCTGGCGGGAATCTTCCTCAAGGAGGGCTTCCCGCGGTGGCTGCTGATCGGCAGCGGGGTGGCTTTCTGCGGTGTGGCGATGATCGCCTTGGGTTCGGGGCAACGTTCGACGGCGGATGTCGCCGGAGTGCTGTTGTGCCTCCTCGCTGCTGTGCTCGCCTCAGTGAGCGCAATCCTGCAAAAGCCCGTGCTCCGGAAATTCTCAGCAGGCCAGGCAACGTGGTTCGGCATCATGGTCGGAGCGCTTTGCTGCCTGCCGTGGGCAGGTCAGTTGGTGACCGAAATCCAGGCAGCGCCTCTTCCGGCCACGCTCGGCCTGGTGTACTTGGGCATCTTCCCCACCGCCATCGCCTTCACCACGTGGGCGTACGCCCTGTCGCTGATCTCGGCCGGCAAACTGGCTGCCACGACATACCTGGTGCCGGGAACAACGATCCTGATCTCCTGGGCCGTCCTTCAGGAAGTACCAACCATCTGGGGCCTGATCGGTGGAGTGGTGTGCCTGGTGGGCGTTGGGCTCACGCGGCGTCGGACCAGCTGAACCTGCCGCTAGCGGGCCATCTCTGCCAGGAGTTCACGGTGCGTGGGCGGGTTGGCCCCCGGACGCCCGACAGTGATGGCGGCTGCCATCGACGCGATGCTGCCGATCCGCTCCAGCACGGTTGGCGCCAGCCCGTCGCTGCCACGCAACAAAAGGCCCATGATGAGCGCCGACATGTAGGAATCGCCCGCGCCAATGGTGTCCGCCACGGTGGACGGCACGGCGCGGACCCGGAGCTGAAAGTGGCGCGTGGCCATCAATGAGCCCTTCGCACCCTCGGTCATGACCGCCAGGGTGGTACCCAGCGTCAGAAGATGGCTCGCGATATCCTCCAGTGCCTTGCCCGGGTAGAGCCAGTGGGCGTCCGAGGCACTCATCCTCACGACATCCGTCAGCGGCACAATTTCCTCAAAGAGGGCAAGTGCTTCGTGATGGCTGCCCAGGAGATCAGTGCGGATGTTGGGATCGTAGGTGACCATGCAGCCTCCCTGCGCCTGCTCCAACAAGCTCCGGACCACTCCGGCGCCGGGCTCAAGGAACGTAGCAATGGAACCGGTGTGCAGGATGCGCGGCGCATACGGCAGCGCCAAGGGGGCCAGGGCCCACTCAATGTCGAAGGTGTAAGCGGCCGAACCGTCTGCAGCGATCCTGGCTGTCGCCGTCGCGGTCTTTCCCATGGACTGGGACCCGGGCAGCAGCACCACTCCCGCGCTCTGGAGGTGCGCTGCGATGGCGTCGCCCCGGGGGTCCCGGCCGATCGCCGTCAAAAGTCCGGCTTTCACATCCAGCCGGCCCAACCCGTAAGCAACGTTGGTCGGCGAACCGCCGGGGTATTCGGCCTGGCCGTCGGGCGACTGCACGATGTCGATCAGCGCCTCGCCCACAACGACGACGTCGAGGGGTTCAGACATGGGGGAAGCGGTGGAAGTCATGCGGTTCCTGTGTCTATCGGAAAGGGACTGAGATCAGTATCCCTCATGACATGGGGCGCTAATACAGCCGTGGCGGACTAAAGTCGAGTCATGCCCGCGAATCTTCCTCCCGGACTTCCCATCGTTCCCGACGGCGAGCGTCCCTCTTCGCCGCTGCCGGAGCGGGACGCGCCGCACAGGCTGCCCTTCCAAATGTCACCCGAGGAGTTTGAAGAAGCCGTCAGCGACGCCCTGCAGCTGATCCCGGCCAAAGCCGCCCATGCCATGGACAACGTGGCAATTTTCATTGAGGACGACTACACCCCGCAGCCGGGGGAAGACCCGGGCACAGTGTTGTTGGGACTGTACGAGGGCGTGCCGCTGACGGAACGGGATTCCTGGTGGGATGCGGGCTCCCTGCCGGACCGCATCACAATCTTCCGCCAGCCCATCCTGGATATCTGCGGCAGCCGCCAGGAAGTCATCGATGAGGTTGCCATCACCGTGGTTCACGAGATCGCACACCACTTCGGGATAGATGACGATCGCTTGCACGAGCTCGGCTGGGGCTAGCCTTGTATGCATGGGGCATGATCACAACCACTCGCACGGCGTTACCGCAACCGGAAAGCACCGCAAACGCCTGATCGCCGTCCTGGGCATCACCTTGGGCGTCGTGGGCATCCAAGTGGTCGGTGCCGTCGTTTCCGGTTCCCTGGCGCTGCTGGCGGATGCCGGGCACATGCTCTCCGACGCTGCAGGTGTCTTCATTGCGCTCATGGCCGCATGGATTGCCACCCGCCCGGCCAGCGATCTGCGGACCTACGGATACCAGCGCGCAGAGGTTTTGGCTGCCTTGGCCAACGCTCTGATCCTCATTGTGATCGCCGTAGTGATCATGATCGAAGCGATCCGTCGGTTCGGCGAAGCCACCGAAATCCAGACCGGCGTAATGCTGTGGGCTGCAGTCCTGGGCGCCGTCGCCAACCTGGTTTCCCTCCTCATCCTGCAGGGAGCGCAAAAGGAAAGCCTCAACGTCCGCGGCGCCTACCTTGAGGTGCTGGGCGACCTCCTGGGCTCCATCGCGGTCATCGTGGCAGCAATCGTGATCATGACCACCGGGTTCTCGGCTGCCGACCCCATCGCCTCGGTCCTCATCGCCCTGATGATCATTCCCCGTGCATGGCATCTGCTCCGCGACGTGGTGGACGTACTTCTTGAAGCCACCCCCAAGGGCGTGGACGTGAACATGATCCGCGAGCACATCATGGCCGTGGACGGTGTGGTGGAAGCACACGACATCCACATCTGGACCATCACTTCCGGCGTACCGGTGTTCTCCGCCCACGTGGTGGTGCAGGACGAGGTGCTCAATGCCACTGGCGCGGACAGCATCCTGGACCAGCTGGGCTCCTGCCTTGGCCGGCACTTCGACACCGAGCACTGCACGTTCCAACTGGAGCCCGTCAGCCATTCCGAGCACGAATCGCACCAGCACGCCTGAAAAGCTCAGCCGTCCGGGTCTTCCGTACTGACTGTCCCCGCTGAACCGTCCACGGTGATGCGCTGGCCCGTACGTAGCCGGATGGTTGCGTCCGGGACGCCGACGACCGCAGGGATCCCGTACTCGCGTGCCACCACGGCGCCGTGCGAGTTTGGCCCGCCCATCTCCATGACCAGGCCTCCCGCTGTGAGGAACAGCGGGGTCCACCCGGGATCCGTGGACGGAGCCACGAGGATCTCACCCGGCTCCAGATGTGCCCCGACCGGGTCCATGATGACGCGCGCAGGCGCGCTCACCTGACCCGTCGACGCCGGGCTGCCGGACAATGTTCCCGGGCGCGGATCGGCATCGCCCGCAGCCGTCGCTTCCGGCTCCGTGCCGTCTGAGAGCAGCACCCGGGGAATGTGCCTGCGCCGGAGTTCGTGTTCGTAGGCCGCCCTGTATTGTGCAATTTCCTCGCCGAAATCCTGCCCCGCAAGCGCATTTTCCACCCTGTCCAGATCCAGGAAGAAGATGTCCTCCGGGCGCTCGATCCGATGTGATGCTGCCAGTTCGTTTCCCACCAAAAGCAGTTGTTGCCGGGCCACGGCGAGGCCCAGCACGAGGTTGTATTTGGGCAACTCGCGCAGACCAGCGAACCTGCGCGTTCGGTCCAGCGCTGCGCGGACCACCACTGCGTGGAGCGGACTGATGGCCCGGGCCCGGGCGATGAACTTCGCCACCTGTTCTTCGGCCTCTTCAGCTGCCCTGCGGAACTGCTCGTCGGGAGCCCCCGCACCGGGCTGCAGTCTCAGATAATTGGCCAGGACGCCAAGAATGTGGGTGGGATCGTCTCCCCACCGGGGCATGCCAAGGTCGATTTCAGCCACGGCCCGGTGCCCGTAGGCGCGCAGGAACCCATCGAGGCCGGATTGTGCAATGGCAGGCAACCCCTCGTCCCTGTACCGTTCCAGCAGCGCTTCCGCCGTTTGGCCAGCCATGGAGGCAGCGGCGTCGTCATCTTCCCTGATCTGCGAGGCGAGCTGCCACAGGGCCAGGTCCATTTCAGTGGTGACGTTGTTGGGCAGCCCGCGGATCACGGTCTGCAGTTCAGCGTAGGATGCCTGGTCGCCGAGTATCCGGCCTACGAGCGCCAGCAGGGCAAAGCCGAGCGCCGGCAATGGCAGGATTTGCGGGACGGTGGCGAAGAGCTCCGAACCCAGGATTCTTTGCACGTGGGCTACCCGTTGATGGGCGGTGGCTTCCCCGGGGACGGCTATGGCTTTGCGGAGGTCAGAACTGTGGCGCTCTACCCGTTCCAAGGCCGCCTCCGGACGGAACAGACCCCGGAGCAACGATTCGGGGACGCGGTATTTTGCAGCAACTGGAGCCACGTGGCGGATGAGTTTCAGCGGCGTTTTGATGGTCACCGAAAAGCGGGCGTCATCGAACAAACTCCGTATCAGCATGGCGGACCGGGCTTCCATGACATCGAAGACCCGGGGCACGATCTTCCGCCCGATCCGGCTCCGCAATACCGGGGTGAGATCAAAGAAGATGCGCTGGCCGGCCTCGTAATAGGGCGAGGGTCCTGACCGGGGATCCGGGACGGCAAAGCCCGCCGTTTTGCCTACACAGGAGGCTATGAGGCGAATCCCGGCCAAACCCATGGGCGTCAGTGGCCGTGTGAGGCCCTGCGCGAGGCTGAAATTCAGAAAGGCGTGGATGCCAGGGACCTGTGGGGTGCGGGTGGTTTGCGGGTAAAGGGTGGTGATGGGCCTGGCCTGGGTCAGCCACAGTTTTCCGTTGGGATCCATGGCCCACTCGGTGTCCTGTGGAGCTCCATAGTGTCTCTCCACCAAGCGGCCAAGTTCGGCCAGCTCCTTGATCTGCCGGTCACTGAGACACGGTTGAACAGCTGCATCCCGGGCGCCTTCCGGGTCCCCCGGACTTTCGTTGAGGGACCGTTGGGTCCGTTGCGTGCCGCCGCCCGGCA
This sequence comes from Paenarthrobacter nicotinovorans, assembly GCF_021919345.1. Classification (NCBI taxonomy): domain Bacteria; kingdom Bacillati; phylum Actinomycetota; class Actinomycetes; order Micrococcales; family Micrococcaceae; genus Paenarthrobacter; species Paenarthrobacter nicotinovorans. The sequence goes on along the minus strand of NZ_CP089293.1, from coordinate 391,564 downwards.
CGGCATGGATCTCCACCCGCCGGTCCCCCAGGGTGCGTTTCACAATGGCACCGCCGGCCATATCAACAACGTACTGATCCGGATTCACGGCGCCGGATACCACGGCCTCCCCCAGACCGGGGCTCGCGTCGATCACTGTCTCGTGCCTCTTGCCCGTCACGGGATTGGCCGTGAACATAACACCGGCAGCCGTCGAATCGACCATCTCCTGGACAACGACAGCCAGGGCGGCACCAGCATGCTCAATGCCGTTGGTAGCCCGGTACGTCACCGCCCTGTCAGTCCACAAGGAAGCCCAGCAGCGGCTCACGGCATCCAGGACAGAGTCCGCGCCCACCACGTTCAGGAAAGTGTCCTGTTGGCCGGCGAAACTCGCGAAGGGAAGGTCTTCGGCTGTTGCCGAGGACCTGACCGCGACAGGGACGTTGCTGCCCAGGGCGTCATAGGCGGACCGCACTGCTTCAGCGATGTCGGCCGGGACCCCGGCGTCGAGGACCAGGGAACGGGCCCGCCCGGCCAACCGGTTCAGCCCTGTAAGGTCAACCGTGCTTGTCGATTCCAGGGCCGCACAAATGTCATCCAGGCCGCTCGATGACAGCGCACGCCGATAAGCATCCGTGGTCAGGCAAAAGCCTGGCGGCACGGGTAGGCCGGCGGCTGCAAGCTCGCCGAGGTTCGCTGCTTTGCCGCCCACCTCGGGAAGCATGGGTCCACGAATATCCGTGAGCTGCAGCGTGAACACCGGCATCCCTTTTCCTGCGCCTTTTCCTACACCGCGCCGAGCATCGGACCAAACTTGTCGCGGTCTGCCAGACGGGGATCCTCGCGGTCCGGAACAACCAACACGGGTCCCTTCGCATGGTGCAGGACGCCATCCGATGTGGATCCCAACAGCATGCCCGCAAACCCGCCGCGGCCACGGGTGCCCAAAACCACCAATTCCACGCTGCGGCTGGTTTCCACCAGAACGTCAACAGGCGAGCCGTCCCTGAGGTCCGTCTCGATGGTCAGTTGCGGGAAATGGCTCTGCAGCCAGGCAACCCCCGCGTCCAGCTGAACCTTGATATCGGCAAACAAGGCGTCCCGGTCCAAGGGAGCGGGGACCCAGGCCAAGGAACCGCTGTATTGCGGGACAGCGCAAATGACGCGGAGCTTGGCTCCCATGCGTTGGGCCTGCTCAGCTGCTTCGAGCACAGCGACCCGCGCCTGCTCCGAGCCGTCCACGCCCACTGCAACCACGTTTTCCACGATGCGGGGGCCGGCCTTGGCGTGCTCGGCCTTGATGTGTTTGTCCTCGGTATTCTCGCCGAGGCGGTCAGCACAATAGAGCGGGACAGTTACTGTGGGGCACTTGGCATGGGCGGGCAAGGCGCTGCTGACTGAACCCAGCAGACGACCTACGAAACCGCCGCGGCCACGGCTTCCGAAAACCAGCAGCGCTGCCTCTGCGGAAAGATCCAGCAGCACGCCTGCTGCGTCGCCGTTTTCGACGGAAGCATCAACGTCGATGGAGTATCGGGCGACCTTGTCCATGGCCTGCTTGACAATGGCTTCCGCGCCCTCACGAATGACCGAATCGTCCACGGTGGCGTATCCGCCGTCGAGTCCTGAGGCGGCGAAAATAGGAACCGAGTACGCCGTGACGATGTGCAGCGGAAGCTGCCTGCGTTCGGCCTCACGTGCTGCCCACACCAGGGCGCACTGCCCGTGTTCCGAGCCGTCCACTCCCACGACGATGCCGCCCGGTGCCACTGTCAGGCCCTCGCCGTCCTGTGGCTCTTCACTGTGTCTGCCGTGCTGGTCCATTTGGGGCCCGCCTCTCCACCTACTGCTTGATGTTCCGGCCATTCTGCCAGAGGTTTTCCGCATCGGATTCCTCGAGGGCTCGATTGTCAATGGCCAGGGGCAGGGAAATCCGGAATTTCCCTGTCCAATGCCCACTATTCTCGGTCGGCAGGGCCGAATCAAGGTGGCTCGGCTGTATGTGTATAACGGTCGGGGCTCGGTTTCCGGACCCCGTTTTTGTGCTGCTGATGAACACACGGAACACGCTGTCAGGGAAGGCTATCCATGCGCGAAAAAGTTCGGTAGTGTTCGAGTCACCGAATGGCCGGCGAACGTGTCCTACAGCACACTCCGGCCATTTATTTGCGGCCGCTTGGGGAACTCGGACGCGATCCCACGCGATGCCGCAAGGCACACACGTCAAGGAGGAACCAAGCAGTGTCACACGCGCCTGATTCCGGCACGGAACGCACAACCACCGTGGTCATAGGAACCGGCTTGTCCGGCCTGGCAGTTGCCAGTGAACTCAGCCGCTACGGCGTGGGCTCCATAGTGGTGGATGGTTTCGGTGCCCTGTCAGCCACCGGCCCGGCGGTCCACACAGGCATGCTTCAACGCTGCGAGGTCACCGATCCCGCGTCCATCCAGGAACGCAACGAAATCCTCCGCCACTTACGCAATTACGCGGCCAGCCACCATCTGGACGTACGCAGCACCACCAGGGCCGTCCGCCTGGATTTCCTGGGCGCGGACCCAACCCAGCACATCGGGTACGGGCTCGCCGCAAGCATGACCCGGAGCGGTCTCCATGCCTCTGGCCCCCTCGAATCCGCCCCGCGACAGTGGGCAGTCCACACCGCCAACGGGGTTCTCCTGGCAGACCATATTGTGGTCACACGCTGCGCCCAGAGCCAGCTGCGCCGCATGCTGGCCGAACTTGGAATCGCCGTCGGGCAGAACCTGGTCTCCGCGATGCGGGCAGTGGGAATGCACCTGGTGGGCGTGGGCGAGCTCATTACGCCCAGCCCCAAGGAAGTCCTGCGGCAAGCCAAGGCAGTGGGCCAGGCAATCTCCACCAAAGTGGCGCTCCCGGGCGGCCCGGGTATCGCCATCGCCTAGCCGGCATCATTCACGGCAGCCGCAACACGAAGTTTAAACGCCAAAGGCCGGTGTCCTCGAAGATGATCTTCGGAGACACCGGCCTTTGCGTTGAAGCGTGAGGCTTATGCGCCAGCGCGTACGTACGTGATGGGACCAGTAGCGGTCAACCAGCTGATCGGGTGGATGCCCGTCTGATTGCCGTTGATTCCACCGCTGATTGCCTGGCCGTTGCCGATGTAGATGGCGACGTGGCCGGACTGGACGATCATGTCGCCCGGCTGCGGGTCGCTGACAACCTTGCCGTAGTTCATGAACTGCATGGGGGCGAGGTCGCCAACCGGAATGCCGGCGGAACCGAGGGCCCGCTCAACCATGGCGGTGCAGTCCTGCATGATGCCGATCTGGGCGTAAGCCGAGGCAACCATGGCAGCGTTGACGCCGCCGGCAGCGGGAGCAGCAGCTACAGGAGCAGCAGCAGGTGCAACAGCGGCCGGAGCTGCAACTGCAGCCTGGGCAGCTACGGGAGCCGCAGCTGCGGCAGCGGTAACGGCAGCCGGCTTGGCAGCGGGGGCTTCAACTACAGGAGCCGGCTTTTCGATGACCGGAGCTGCAACGGAAGCAACAGCCGGACGCTCGAAGTTGATGGTAGCCGTAGAAAGAGCGGTAACAACCTTGGTGGGGGCCTCGGAAGCGGTCTCGGCGACCGTGGCGGGGCTGGCATCGCGCTGGACCGGAGCCTCTGCAGCGTGTGCAGCGACAGAGCCGGTCAGAACGAGTCCGGAAGCTGCTGCGATAACAGCTGCCTGGCGGCCAGCGCCGGAAGCGTTGCTCGCAACTGCCTTGGAGATGGAGATGAACGGATTAGGACGTACGCTGTCCGCCTTACGACGGCCGCGAAGAATGCGTGAAGACATGAAAGAGCCTCTCCCGATGCCTGCGAGGTTAGCTGTCGGATTCGGATGGGAGTCACCCGGCCACTATCCCCCGCTGTTCAGCGGAAGCTTCGTGACTTCACCCCAAGGCACGCTCGAAAGCGGCCCAAAATGGGTTCCCCGTCTCTGCCGTAGGTTTGTCTGCGAACGGATTCCGGACTGCGGCAGAGCTAGGCAATCAGGCCGGAAGTGCCCGCTACGTGGAACAGGCACAGGTACTACCGTACGCGATGATCCCGTCGAAGTCACATTTAAGTAACGAGGACTGCGGCTTTGGCGTGTCGCGGTAACCGAACCGAGATATTCGCAGCTACGTAGAAAAGCCCGCTATTCTGCGGCTTCCGGGCGGTTTTCGTCGTCCGATCCGGCAAGTTTCCTGCGGGCTGTAACGGCGAGGAAGATCACGAGCGCAACCGCAACAACCGCAATGACAACAATGCTCCAGGGGAATGGCTGGGACGCATCTGCCGCGGGCGAACTGCTGGCTGTTCCCGGAGGCGCCGTACCCGCGGACGGCACCGTTCCCGAGGTGGCCGAAGCGGACGCCGAAGGTGCCGCCGAGCCGCTTGCCGCCGTCGTGCTTCCCGCTGTGGCCGTGAACTTGAAGGTGCCCTCAATGGGGTGCGAATCGGAGCTGACAACGCGCCACACCACCGTGTACTCCCCCGCCGGCGCGCCGGCCCGGAGCTTCTGCACGGCCTGGCTGTCGATGATCTCGACCGGCCCGTCTGCCCAGTTCTCGCCGCCTGAGGTTACGGAGACGCCCGATCCGATGGCCAGCGGCCGGTTGTTGAACGTAATGGAGACCGACGCCGGCACTTCAGCCACGGTTGCACCGTTCGCCGGCGCTGTGGATTCCGCGACGTCGTGCGCGGACGCCGGAGCCGCGGAAAACAGCAGGGCAGACGCGAGGGCAAGGGCGGCGACGACGGCGGCCAGAAGCGGGCGGATGGTACGCATGGGGCGGTTTCTCCTAGTGTTGGCTTCCTTACAGACTAGGGGAATGGTCCGAAGCTCCCACATTCAACGGCATAGGATTTGAGAGCACACTCCCCCCAATACCCGGAGACCTTCATGCTTAAACAAGGTTCTGCAGTGGACCGCTATTTCAAGATTTCCGAACGTGGCTCCACGTACTCACGGGAAATCCGTGGCGGCTTCGCGACATTCTTCGCCATGAGCTACATCGTTGTGCTGAACCCGCTGATCCTCTCGGGGGCAGACTCCAGCGGAGCTTCCCTGGGCTTCACCGCGGTCGCAGCCACCACGGCGTTCGTCGCCGGCATCCTGACCATCCTCATGGGCGCCTGGGCCAAGCACCCCTTCGCTGTGGCCACCGGGCTGGGCGTGAATGCGTTCGTCGCGGTTACCGTGGCCTCGCACCCGCAGCTGACGTGGCCCGACATGATGGGCCTTGTTGTCCTCTCCGGCGTCACGATGCTCATCCTGGTGCTCACCGGCTTCCGCACCGCGGTTTTCAAGGCTGTGCCGGAGGCGTTGAAGACGGCGATCGTGGTGGGCATCGGCTTGTTCATTGCCCTGATCGGCCTGGTGAACGCCGGTTTCGTCCGGCGCATCCCGGACGCTGCGGGCACGACGGTTCCGCTGGGACTCGGTGTTGACGGGAAGCTCATGGGCTGGCCCACTTTGGTGTTTGCCGTCGGTCTGATCCTGACCATCGCCCTGGTGGTCCGCAAGGTCCGAGGCGCCATCCTGATCGGCATCGTGGTCTCCACCGCTCTGGCTGCGATCCTCGAATTCACGCTCCACATCGGCCCCAGCTTCGATGGCAAGAACGTCAACCCCCGTGGCTGGTCCCTGGTGGCCCCCACTTTGTCGGAGTGGGGCGCTCCGGACCTCTCCCTGATCGGCAAGGCCAACCCCTTCGGGGCCTTCGAACACCTCGGCTTCATCGCCGCGGCGCTGCTGGCATTCGTGATCCTGCTGAGCATCTTCTTCGACGCCATGGGCACCATGGTGGGCCTGGCCAATGAGGCCGGAACGGTGGACAAGGACGGCAACATCCCGAACGTGGACCGCGTGCTGCAGGTGGACGCCCTTGGTGCCATCGTCGGCGGCGGGGCCTCGGTTTCCTCCAACCAGATCTTCGTTGAATCCGGTGCGGGCATCGGCGAGGGTGCCCGCACCGGCCTGGCGTCGATCGTGACCGGCGTTCTCTTCCTTATTGCCATGTTCTTCACACCGCTGATCAACCTGGTGCCGTTCGAAGCCGTGGCCCCCGCGCTGGTGGTTGTGGGCTTCATGATGGTGTCCCAGGTGGGGAAGATCGACTGGCAGGACTGGGGAGTCGGGATTCCCGCGTTCCTGACCATCGCCTTGATGCCGTTCACGTACTCCATCGCCAACGGCCTGGGTGCCGGGTTCATCTCGTTCGTGCTGATCCGCACCTTCCAGGGCCGCGCCCGCGAAGTCCACCCCTTGATGTGGGCTGTGGCCGCTGCGTTCCTGCTCTTCTTCGGCATCGGAACCGTTGAGGAACTCCTGGGCGTCAAGTAGGCATTCCGGTATTTCAGACACCCCGGACCCGGAACTGCTGGTATTGGCAGTCCGGGTCCGGTCTGCTTAAAGCATGGAAACACGCGCCGTAATTGTAGATGTCAGCCCCGCCCCGTGGACCGGCCGTTTCGACGGCGACGGCGTTGCGCACCGCCGCTGGTGGCAGGCCGTCACCCCGCACACGCCCGCAACGGCCAGCACCGCCTCGCGTCCCGCCGTCGTGCTTGGGTTCTGCAGTGACGCCGGCGTTCGACGCAACAAGGGCCGCACGGGTGCCGCCGCGGCGCCGGCCGCCATCCGTTCGGTACTGGGACCGCTGGCTTACCACCTGGAACGGGACGTGTTCGACGCCGGCGATGTGGTTGTGGAGGGCGACTCGCTGGAAGCGGGCCAGGAGCGCGCCGGCCATGCCATCTCGGGATTGCTCGACGCCGGTAACCTCACCGTGGTGCTGGGCGGAGGCCACGAGACCGCGTTTGCCAGCTACTTGGGCGTCGCCGGCTCGGACGTGGTCCAGGGCAAGCGGCTGGGTGTGCTGAATCTTGATGCCCACTTTGACCTAAGGGATGAGCCCACACCGAGCTCGGGCACGCCGTTCCTTCAGATGGCCCGGGCGGAGGCCGCCGCCGGACGCGAACTGCAGTACGCCGTCGTCGGAATTTCCGAGCCGAACAATACCCGGACCCTTTTTGACACGGCGCAACGCCTCGGCGTGAAGTATCTGCTGGACGAGCAATGCTCACCGGAAGCCGTGGAGGTTTTTGTAGCGGATTTCCTGGCTGGCGTGGATGTCCTGTACCTCACGATCGACCTCGACGTGATGCCGGCCTCGGTGGCACCCGGGGTGAGCGCTCCTGCGGCCTATGGCGTCCCGCTGCCCGTGATCAGCGCGGTTTGCCGGCAGGTTGCCGCCAGCGGGAAGTTGCTGCACGTTGATGTCGCCGAACTGAATCCGGAATTCGACGTTGATTCCCGGACTGCGAAAGTTGCAGCACGTTTGGTGAACACGCTCCTGGGATAGTCGCCCGCCCCTTTTCCCTCCGGCCTTCGCCGCTTAGCCTGTGTGGAGGGAAGGATGGCGATGCGCGCAGTTCCTGTGCAGGACAAGTGGGCCTGGGTCTCCGGGCTGCTGGCCGTCGGCCTGGGACTGGCGGCGCACCTGACGGCGGGCGGCAGCGCTCCGGCCCTTCCCGTTCTGCTTGGCTTCGCCGCACTGTGCTGCCTGGGGGCCCAACTCCTGGCCCGCTGGGTCCAAGGGCCATTGATCCTGCTGCTGGTGTCAGGTGTGGCGCAGCAACTGCTGCACTTTGGGTTCGCTGCATTCGGCGGTTACTACCCCGGGAGTGGATGGGTGGAGCACCTCCACAGCGCCGCACCAGGTCCAGGTGATCCGCCGGCAGCGGCTGGCTTCAGCGGTGGTTCGCCACACATCATGCTCTATACGCACATGGCCGCAGCCATCCTGACTCTCATGGTTGCTGCCGGGGTCACAGGACTACTCAAACGCGTGTCATTGACGGCAACCAAGGGCAATACTGCGTAGCCGCGCGAAAGCCCGCGTAGCCCTGCGAAAGCCTGCGCAACGAATGTTGTAAGCCCCTGACCCACGCACCTAGTGTCGACTGCACGTGGTGTACCCAAGAGGCCAGGGAGCTGCCTGCAAAGCAGCGTACGCGGGTTCGAATCCCGCCACCACGTCCAATCGGTCCCGGCGATCGTCCTCCGAATTGGCAGTTAATGCGGGTGTTTTGTCGGCAAAGTCAATTGGTGGGAGCAACGCTGGGGGTTAGGCCGCTTGTAGCAGCTGGTTTAGCCGGTTGGCTGGGGTCTCGAGGTTCAGTGTTGGTCTGGGGCGGCGGTTGAGTTTCGCTGCGACCAGGCGGATGTCCTCGGGGGTGTGCACTGAAAAGTCAGTGCCTTTCTCGAACCAGAACCGCAGGAGCCGGTTGGTGTTTTCGTTGGTGCCGCGCTGCCAGGGCGAGTGCGGGTCGCAGAAGTACATCGTCGTATCGAGAGCGGTCTGGATTTTTGCGTAGTCGGCCAGCTCGGTGCCGCGGTCCCAGGTGATCGACCGGCGCAGGTGATCCGGGAGGGAGGCCATCTCCCGGATCATCGCGGCGGCAACGGTTTCCGCGGTGTGGTCCCCTGGCAGGTGCAGCAGGATCGTGAACCGGGTTGAGCGTTCCACCAAGGTTCCGATCGCTGTCCCGTTGGCGCCGATGATGAGGTCACCTTCCCAATGCCCGGGCACTGCCCGGTCCTGGACCTCGGCGGGACGTTGGCTGATCTTGAAGGCCTCTTTATAGGGGCTGTTGGCGCGCCGGTCAGTGCCGTGGGGGATGCGTTGTTTGCGTTTCAGGCTGAGCTTTTCGGCCAGGTCCGCCCGCAGGTTCCCGCGGGTTTGGACGTAAAGGGCCTGGTAGATCGTCTCGTGGCTCACCTGCATAGTCTGATCGTCACCGAAGTAATACGCCAACATCGAGGAGATCAGCTTCGGACTCCACCCGTCATCCATCCAGACGCCGACCAGCCGGCACAAACCCTCGTCCTTGGCCAGCCTGAAGGGTTTGGGACGGCGCCTGTCCTGATGCGCTTTGGCGTGAGCGACCGAGGCGTAGTACTTCCCGTCCGCGCTCGTGTGGCGTTTGACCTCCCGCCAAACTACGGACTTATCCCGCCCGATCAATGCGCCGATCTTCGCGTAACTGAGGCCCATCCGCACACCCATCTGGATCATGCCTCGCTCTTCCAGACCCAACGCACGGCCAGGGCCCCCGACTGAAGGAGCAGGATCGGCAAGACCTCCGGTAGCACCCCGGTTCACGGTCATCATTAGGCCAGACTGAACCCACCAATTGTGCCCGGTAGCGTGCACCGCCCCGACACGCCGGGCAGCAGTACGAACAGGCATCCCCGCACACACCAAATCAAGAAACTCAGTACGCGCAGCCTTGGGGAACAACTTGACCATAAAACGCTCCATCAATCAGAGCGTTGCAACGACCCTATGACTTTGCCGTCCAAACATTGGCATTAACTGCCACCTCGGCACGCCTGAGACCCGGGTCACTCCGTTGCCAGTCATCTTACAAATAATCGGCAAGCTCCGACTATGATTGATGGGTCGCCCTCGCATGCGGCAAGTAATAGGAGGCCCCCAAATGACCCCTGCAATGACTGCAGAACGCGAAATCCGCCTGTCCTTTTCCAGGGCGGACGAAATCCACGACGGACTCGAGCAGGCCGTGGATGCATTGATCAAGAACGCAGCGGCAGACGCCAACTGCGGCATTCTGGTGACCAGGCACGAGCCCGGCACCTACACCGTGGCGCTGGACGAATCCGTTCCCTTCGGTCAGACCCACGAAGTACTCGCTGCCTGATTGCCACCCCTGACGGCATCACTGGCAGCGACGCCAAAAACCGGGGCCCGTCCCCTTCCGCATCTACTACCCGCGGAAGGGGACGAGCCCCGGTTTCTGTTTAAGCTACGCCCGGCGGAGAGTGACGCCGTCGGACTTCATGAACAATTCCTTGCCCTCTTCGGTGACGCCGGGCCCTGAGTGCTCAAGCCACACAACGTTTCCGCTGCTGGAAACCTCCTCAACCCGACCGGCTGCGATGACGTGGGCGTACTTGACCACTTCCACCGTGTCGCCGGCCTTCAGCGTCTTCCAATCGGAAACCGTAGCCGAGTGAGCGTTTCGCCTGGACAGGACTGCTCCGCGTGCCTTCATTGAACTTCTACCCCTTTGTGGATGTTCTCTGTTGTGTATTGAGTTGTGAACGGTTGACCGTCAAGCCCACGACATCTTCGGCGTGGACGTGACGTACACCATAAGTTCTACTACATTTGCCACGCCCCGGTGCCTGCGTTGCGAACAAAGACCGGGGCGTGACAAATCTGCCCATGAAATGAGCGTTTTATTCGACGTCAGGCCAAAATCCCGACGGCGGATTCGGCGGCCGCACGGACCGCGCCGGAGCCAACCAAACGGTCAGCCGCTTCGAGTTCGGGCGACAGGAACCGGTCGGTTCCCGGTCCCTGCACCACTTCGCGAAGCACCTCAAGTACTGCCGTGCCGGCAGGACCCGGGGTGAGTTCGCCGTCGGACATCTGCGTACGCATGTCAATGGCGCGTGCGCTGGTGACGAGTTCGACGGCGAGCACGCGGCGAAGGTTCTCCACGGCCTTGCGAAGCTTCCGGGCTGCGTGCCAGCCCATGGACACGTGGTCTTCCTGCATGGCGGAGCTCGGGATGGAGTCCACCGATGCCGGAACGGCCAGGCGCTTGTTGTCCGAGACCAGGCCTGCCTGCGTGTACTGGGCGATCATCAGGCCGGAGTCCACTCCGGGGTCTCCGGCGAGGAAGGCCGGGAGTCCGTGCGAGCGGGCCGGGTCCAGCATGCGGTCCGTGCGGCGCTCGGCGATGGAGCTGAGGTCCGCGACGGCGATGGCCAGGAAGTCCAGGACGTACGCCACGGGGGCGCCGTGGAAGTTGCCGTTGGAGGTGACGCGGCCGTCGGGCAGGACCACGGGGTTGTCGATGGCGGCAGCAAGTTCGCGGGACGCCACCAGCGCGGCGTGGTCCACGGTGTCGCGGACGGCGCCGGCAACCTGTGGGGCACAACGAAGCGAGTAGGCGTCCTGCACCTTGGTGTCGTTGATCCTGTGGGAGGCAACGATTGGCGAGTTGGACAGCACACGGAGCATGTTGTCGGCGCTGGCGGCCTGGCCGGGGTGCGGACGCAGTGCTGCGTGGAGTTCCGGCAGGAACACCTGGTCGGTGCCCAGCAGTGCCTCGACGCTGAGCGCTGCGGTGACGTCCGCCGTCGCGAGCAACAGGCGGATGTCGGCGATGGCCATCAGCAGCATGCCAAGCATGCCTTCGGTGCCGTTGACGAGGGCCAGGCCCTCCTTCTCAGCCAGCGTGACGGGCTCGATGCCGTGCTGGGCGAGCAGCTCAGCAACGGGCGCCTTTCCGGCAACGCCGTAGAGCTCGCCGTCGGGGCCCGTTGCTTCACCTTCACCCATGAGGACCAGCGCGCAGTGGGACAGCGGTGCGAGGTCGCCGGAGCAACCGAGCGAACCGAACTCGCGGACCAGCGGGGTGATGCCTGCATTGAGGACGTCCACCATGGTCTGCAGGACCACCGGACGGACGCCGGTGCGGCCCGATGCCAGGGTCTTGGCGCGGAGGAACATGATGCCGCGGACCACTTCGCGTTCCACGGCCGGGCCCATGCCGGCGGCGTGGCTGCGGATCAGCGACTTTTGCAGCTGCGTGCGGAGGTCGTTGGGGATGTGGCGGTTGGCCAGGGCGCCGAAGCCCGTGGAAATGCCGTAGGCGGGGACATCGCTGGTAGCGAGGTCATCGATGTGGGCGCGGACCTTGGCGACGTTGTCCAGGGCTTCCTGGGAGATGGTCACCTTGGCGTCGTGGCGTGCGACGGCGACCACGTCTTCCGGGGTCACGCCGCTGGAGCCGAGGGTGACGGTCAGGGGTTCGTGGGTAGTAATAGTCACTTTTGTTGCCTACTTCTCGTTCATGGGGATGCGGACGCCGCGTTCGTTGGCGACCTCGATGGCGCGGTCGTAGCCGGCGTCGACGTGGCGGATGACGCCCATGCCGGGGTCGTTGGTCAGGAGCCGTTCCAGTTTCTGGGCTGCCAGTTCCGTGCCGTCAGCGACGGAAACCTGGCCAGTGTGGATGGACCGGCCAATACCGACACCACCACCGTGGTGGATGGACACCCAGGTAGCGCCCGAGGATGCAGCAGTCAGTGCGTTCAGCAGCGGCCAGTCAGCGACCGCGTCCGAGCCATCCTTCATCGACTCGGTCTCACGGTACGGGGACGCCACGGACCCTGAATCCAGGTGGTCACGGCCGATCACGATCGGGGCCTTGACCTTGCCCTCGGCGACGAGCTGGTTGAACAACAACCCGGCCTTGGCGCGTTCGCCGTACCCGAGCCAGCAAATACGTGCCGGCAGGCCCTCGAACTCCACCCGCTCCGCGGCAGCGTCGATCCACTTGTGGAGGTGCTTGTTCTCCGGGAACAACTCCTTGATGGCTTCATCGGTGACGCGGATGTCTTCCGGATCGCCCGAGAGCGCGACCCAGCGGAACGGGCCCAAACCCTCACAGAACAAGGGACGAATGTACGCCGGAACGAAACCGGGGAATTCGAACGCCCGGTCATACCCGCCCTTACGGGCCTCGTCACGGATCGAGTTTCCGTAATCAAAGACCTCAGCTCCGGCGTCCTGGAACTCCACCATCGCCTGCACATGCCGGGCCATGGAAGCCTGGGCCTTCTTGGTGAACCCTTCCGGATCCGCCTCGGCTTCGGTGTGCCACTCAGCCACGGTGATGCCCTCCGGCAGGTAAGACAACGGGTCATGCGCACTGGTCTGGTCCGTGACCACATCAAAAGTGACTTCGCCGGCCTTATGACGACGCAGCAATTCGGGGAAGACTTCAGCGGCGTTGCCCACGTAACCGACGGACCAGCCACGGCGCTCGTCCTTGGCGGCCTGAACTTTGGCGATCGCGGTGTCCAGATCGGTTTCGACCTCGTCCAGGTACCGCTTACCCACCCGCCGACGCAGCCGGGACTCGTCCACATCAACAATCAGGCACGCGCCATCATTCAACGTCACGGCCAGCGGCTGAGCACCGCCCATGCCGCCGCAGCCACCGGTCAGGGTCAAGGTACCGGCGAGCGGCCCTTCCGTGGAACCTTCAGCGGCAGGCGCGGGGTGGCGGCCCTCCGCAGCGAGCTTATTTCCGACGGCGGCAAAGGTTTCGTAGGTGCCCTGCAGGATGCCCTGGGTGCCGATATAAATCCAGGACCCGGCCGTCATCTGCCCGTACATCATCAGGCCCTCAGCCTCGAGCCGGCGGAACTCAGGCCACGTAGCCCAATCACCGACGAGGTTGGAGTTGGCGAGGAGAACACGGGGCGCCCACTCATTCGTGCGGAAGACACCCACCGGCTTACCCGACTGCACCAGCAGGGTTTCGTCCTTCTCCATGGTTTCCAGGGTCCGGGTGATCGCATCGAACGCAGCCCAGGAACGCGCTGCGCGTCCGGTGCCACCGTAGACGACCAGGTCGTCCGGACGCTCGGCGACCTCGGGGTCGAGGTTGTTCATCAGCATGCGCAACGGCGCCTCGGTCTGCCACGACTTGGCAGTAAGCTCAGTACCCCGGGCGGCCTTGACCGGACGGGCACCAGTAGTGAAATCGGCGGGTGCCATGGTGACTCCTTCGTCTGTGGGAAGTGTGTGGTGGAAAGATCTTCTGCTTCTACTAAAGCCCCTTTACCAAGCGGCCGGAACGGCTTTTCGGGCGGTGCTGTCCGGGATTACAGACATGCGGATGCTCTCGCTTTCGCGCCCGGATGCGCGCATGCTGGACCCATGGCAACGTATCGAGTGTCCACCTTGGTCGCCGCGCCGCCGGAGCGGGTTTTCGACACCTGGACGGATCCTGACAGGTTTACTGAGTGGATCGGCGGCGTCACACGCGTGACCGATCTCGTTGGCTCCACCGACCAGGCCGGCAGCAGCTATACGGTGTGGTTCGGCCGGATGGCAAGTCCCACGGAAGTCATCGCCGCGGAACGGCCGCGGCACATCCGCACCCGCTTCGGCAACGCGATCCTCAAAGGGGAATCGGATGTCACGTTCACCCCGGAAAGTGGTGGCACGCGCATCCAGCAGCTGTTCGAAACACGCGGACTGGTGTCCACGGTGGTGGGACGACTCTTCGCCACGGGATCCTACCGGGGCAGTTTCCGGGGCGAGCTGGAAGCTTTCCGCGCCATGGTTGAACGCGACTCCCCCGGGCCGGGCAGCCGCTAGGGTGCATCGGCGCTTACTAAGCGTCAGCCCGCCGTCGGGCGACCATGGATCCGGACCGACAGTTCGTCGGCGGCTTTCCTGATCCGCGCGGCCAGTACGGGCCATTGCTCAGCCGGCACTTTGTCCTCCAGGAACGTGACGGCGACTGCCGCCGTCGGCCATCCAACGTGGTCAGTCACGGCGACGGCGATGGAGCCGAACCCGGGAGTGATTTCGCCGTTTTCCGTGGCGTAGCCACGCTGGCGCACCTGGTCCAAATGGGACGACAAGGCGGAGTACTTCATGATGGGAAACTCGACATCGTGCCGGGACGTGAAGGCCGCAGCGTTCGGGTAGAGGGCGCGGACCTGCGACTTGGGCAAGGCGGCGAGGATTGCCCGACCGGACGCGGTGAGGTGGCTGGGAAGCCGAACCCCGACGTCGGTCACCAGGCTTGGGCGGTTCTTGGCACGTTCTTCCACGATGTAAAGGACATCGCGGCCATGGAGCACAGCCAGGTGTGCGCTCTCGCCGATCACGTCGACCAGCGACGCCAGCATGGGGCGACCCAGCCGTGACAACGGCTCCTGCCGCGAATAGGCGGAGCTGAGTTCGAAGGCACTGATGCCGAGCCCGTAGCGCTGCTCCTCATGCAGATGGAGGACGAAGCCGTTCGCCTCCATAACGCCCAGAAGGTGGTAGACACTGGACCGCGGCAGGCCCAGTGCCGTGGCGATATTCGACGCCGCCATCGGCCCTCGCCGCGAAGCCAACAGTTTCAGGATGCGCAAGGTGTTTTCGGCAGCCGGGACTTTGGACGTGGCCTTGCCGGGCGCGGTGGGCGTGGTGGTCATGGTTCCTCGCTGCTGGGGGATCTTGAGGGGCGCCGGAGCATACTGTCCGGTATCCCGTACTCAAGCGTGCACCTTTCACAAGGCATTGACCAGCACCGGGCCGCCGGGAGTGTCCGGTATACCGGACACTCCGACGACGTTTTCCGACTGCCCGGAGGCGTAGCCGGCTATCCCTCGGCTGGGGAGGGACCCTTGCGGCGCAACAGGAACGTGATGGCTCCAGCTGCTGCCAGGACCAGTGCCACGATGAGGCCGATGGTCCAGCCACTCATGCCCGCAGAAGAAGCAGCCATCGGAGCAGCCGCCTCCTGTGACTGGGAATCCACCGAAGTGGAGCCCTTTGCTGCCGAGGTCGTCGGCGGCACGGAAATGCTCGGTGCGGCCGAAGGCGTTGCTGCGGGCTTTTCTACGGACTCCGTGACAGCTCCGGTCTCAGCCAGTCCGACGGCGGGAGCGTACTCGCGCGGCCACGGAATGACGATCGGGGCTGCTCCTGTTCCCGATTGCTGCGATGCATCAACGCTGCCGGCCGCAAGCTGCCCACCAGCGGCTTCGGCCTGGCGCGCGGCCTCGGCCTGGCGCGCGGCCTCGGCTTGGCGTGCGGCTTCAGCGGCCTTCGCAGCGTCAGCCGCCCTACCGGCGTCGAGGATTGCCTGGTCAGTGAGCCGCGACAGCTCTGCGAGAGCGGTGTTTACGGCGGCGGTATGCCGGGCATTCGCCGCGTCCTTTTCGGCAGCAGTGAACTGTTCGCTTGATGCAAATGCCTGAAGTTCCGCTCGCCCGCCCGCCATCGCTACGCCAGCAGCAGTCTGGAGCTCCGGAGAATCGAGCCTTATGAGACCGTCGGCCAATTCCGAGTTATCCAAGTACTGCGCGTCGGAGTGTCCGTACTCGAGGAAGTACCGGACATCTGCATGGTTGACGGACTTAACAGCGTCCTTAGCAGCCTGGACCACGTGCACGCCGCCCGCGGCCATGTGCTGGAAAGCACGCTGCCTGTCGTTAACAAAGGCTGCACTGTCCTGTTCGCTCGCGAGACCGTGACCATCGGCAATGAAGTCCTTGACGGCAGAGTCCCCACCCAGCAGAGCAGCCTCAGCTGCCTTCCGCACTTCAGGCGTACCCACCAATGCGAGGTCCAGTGTGGCCTGGCGGGCTTCCATGATCAGAGGATCAAGATCAGCACCAGGGGCCGTTAGCGTCGACAGCAAAGCCGGAAGCTCGGCGGCGGCCTTTTTGAATGCAGCCTTGGCGGGCTCTTGGGATGCGAGCCGGGCTTTGTCTATGGCCTGCTTGGGCCAAGCCTGCGAGAAGCGATAGTCCCGCTCTTCCAGCAAGCGCCTCAGGTCGGTCTTCTTGGGGCCATCAACGGCGTGTCGCGCGTTCTCCAGAGCAGTCTTCGCGCGATCCGCCACGGCTGCCGAGCCAGCAGGGTTGGCTGCGATATCTGCCCTCACAGCGTCGAGTGATTTGGTGACCGTAGTCAATTTTTGGTCCTGCGCTGCGGCAACGAACTGACCGTAGCGCAGGTATGTAGCAAGGACTTCAGGGTCGTAGGTGTCCAGAGCAGCCTGCGCTCCGCGAGTGACGGCGGCAATGGGCGAATTGGTCAGGTAGGCTACCGCCTCACGGTCCTGGCCCTGAGCGGTCTTTTGCCAGCCTTCGAGAACGAACTTCTCGACAGCCTCACTGCCGTTGTCCAGGCTCTTGGAAGCAGCCATCCGGATGGGACCCGAGTAGTTGAGGAACCGAGTGGCCGTTATCCGCAGGTCGAGATCCCAGGCGCCGGCCCAGCCCTTTGACAGGAAGCTCGTGATCACGCTGGGGTCGTTAGTGGCCAGTATCCTGACCGCGCTCTCCCTGACATGTTCGCTCCCCCGTGTCGTCAGCTCGGTGACCAACTGCTTCCGGTCAGCTGCCAGCGCGACGTCCTGGCCGCCGTCGAGGAATGCCTGGACCGCGTCCGGCCCACCCACCAAGGCGGCAGCGGCGGCGGTGCGGATTGCGGGACCGCCGGTCTTCCAGAGCTCAACCACGCCAGCGGCGTCACTCACCCGTTCCACGAAAGGCACGGGAGCTTGCGAGGCGTTCGGAACCTCAAAATTCGGCACGTCATAGGCCTGCGCGGGTGCGGCAAAGAGCAAGGATGCCCCGGCCACTACGGCAACAACGGCAGCTGCCCAACGGCGTCGGGTAGCGCGGATTACGGAAATCATGAGTCCCCCAAGTAACAGATGCAAGAGTCAGCACAGAGTTCAAAGGGGGCGACGCGAAATGCGAGGGATGCCTGACCGTGTTGAAGAGCTGTCCGCGGTCATCATATCCGACCGGGAACTATGACTTTTACCACCCTCTGATGAGACCCACAGCATGGTGTCTGCGATCAAAGACACCAATCACCCGTGAGTCCGATCACAAGGCCGTCAAAAGTGATCTGCTGGATAGCGATCCCCTCCCAAAGACGAGAAGGTTTTACTATGCAACAAACCAAGCTGGCTGTGGAGAGCTCTGTCCTCCAGGCCGCAGGTACGGCGCTCAGCCGAGGCCTCAACGTCCGTCACATCCGCTTCATGGCACTCGGATCCGCGATCGGCACCGGCCTGTTCTACGGCTCGGCGTCGGCCATCCAAAAGGCCGGACCGGCCGTCCTGCTCGCCTACATCATCGGCGGCGCGGCCGTGTTCATGGTGATGCGCGCCCTCGGCGAAATGGCCGTCCGACACCCCGTGTCCGGCTCGTTCGGCCAATACGCGAGCCGCTACCTGGGGCCTTTCGCCGGTTTCGTAACCGGGTGGACCTACGTGTTCGAAATGGCGATCGTGGCAATCGCCGACGTCACGGCCTTCAGTATCTACATGGGCTTCTGGTTCCCACAGGTGGACAGATGGATCTGGGTGCTGGCGATCATCCTGTTCCTGGGCGCCATGAACCTGCTCAGCGTGAAGGTGTTTGGTGAGCTTGAGTTCTGGTTCTCGCTGATCAAGGTGGTGGCGATTATCGCCATGATCGTGGGCGGTGCGGCGATCATCGTGTTCGGTTTCCAAACGGGCGACGGCGGTGGCGTGGCACCGGGGTTGGGGAACCTCGTGAACCACGGCGGTTTGTTCCCCAACGGATTCGAAGGGCTCCTGGCAGCGTTCGCCGTCGTGATGTTTGCCTTTGGCGGAATCGAAACGATTGGCATCACCGCGGGCGAAGCCGCCGACCCCAAAAAGGTCATCCCGCAGGCCGTCAACACCGTGCCCGTGCGGGTGCTCCTGTTCTACGTGCTGACTTTGGGCGTGCTGATGAGCATCTTCCCGTGGAACGAGATCGGCAGCAGCGGCAGCCCGTTCGTGCAGATCTTCGACGGACTGGGCATCCCGGCCGCTCCGCACATCCTCAACGCCGTGGTCATCACCGCCGCGCTCTCGGCGATCAACAGCGACATTTTCGGGGCCGGGCGCATCCTGTTTGGTCTGGCACAGCAGGGCCACGCACCCAAGAGCTTCAGCAAGATTTCCCGCCACGGCGTTCCGTGGATGACCGTGGTGATGATGGGTTGCATCCTGCTGGTGGGCGTCGTTTTGAACGCCGTCATCCCCGAAGACGTGTTCGTGCTCATTGCCTCGATCGCCACCTTCGCCACCGTGTGGGTCTGGGTGATGATCCTGGTTTCGCACGTCGCGATGAAGCGGGAGATCAAGCGCAAGGGCCTGCCGGCGTCGGAATTCGGCTCGCCGCTCTGGCCTGCTGCGTCCATCCTGACCATGGCGTTCATGGCGATGGTCATCGTGATCCTCGGAGTCTTCGAGGACACCCGGGTTGCGCTGTATGTTGGCGGAACCTGGCTGGTACTCCTGTTCGTGGCCTACAAACTGTGGGTCCGCGGTGGTGGCCTGCGCCGGGCCGAATTGGTAGACGAAACCGCCTGATTTTCCACGCCCGTATGACAGTTAATGCCAATGTTCGCGCGGCAAAGTCATAGGGTCGTTGCAACGCTCTGATTGATGGAGCGTTTTATGGTCAAGTTGTTCCCCAAGGCTGCGCGTACTGAGTTTCTTGATTTGGTGTGTGCGGGGATGCCTGTTCGTACTGCTGCCCGGCGTGTCGGGGCGGTGCACGCTACCGGGCACAATTGGTGGGTTCAGTCTGGCCTAATGATGACCGTGAACCGGGGTGCTACCGGAGGTCTTGCCGATCCTGCTCCTTCAGTCGGGGGCCCTGGCCGTGCGTTGGGTCTGGAAGAGCGAGGCATGATCCAGATGGGTGTGCGGATGGGCCTCAGTTACGCGAAGATCGGCGCATTGATCGGGCGGGATAAGTCCGTAGTTTGGCGGGAGGTCAAACGCCACACGAGCGCGGACGGGAAGTACTACGCCTCGGTCGCTCACGCCAAAGCGCATCAGGACAGGCGCCGTCCCAAACCCTTCAGGCTGGCCAAGGACGAGGGTTTGTGCCGGCTGGTCGGCGTCTGGATGGATGACGGGTGGAGTCCGAAGCTGATCTCCTCGATGTTGGCGTATTACTTCGGTGACGATCAGACTATGCAGGTGAGCCACGAGACGATCTACCAGGCCCTTTACGTCCAAACCCGCGGGAACCTGCGGGCGGACCTGGCCGAAAAGCTCAGCCTGAAACGCAAACAACGCATCCCCCACGGCACTGACCGGCGCGCCAACAGCCCCTATAAAGAGGCCTTCAAGATCAGCCAACGTCCCGCCGAGGTCCAGGACCGGGCAGTGCCCGGGCATTGGGAAGGTGACCTCATCATCGGCGCCAACGGGACAGCGATCGGAACCTTGGTGGAACGCTCAACCCGGTTCACGATCCTGCTGCACCTGCCAGGGGACCACACCGCGGAAACCGTTGCCGCCGCGATGATCCGGGAGATGGCCTCCCTCCCGGATCACCTGCGCCGGTCGATCACCTGGGACCGCGGCACCGAGCTGGCCGACTACGCAAAAATCCAGACCGCTCTCGATACGACGATGTACTTCTGCGACCCGCACTCGCCCTGGCAGCGCGGCACCAACGAAAACACCAACCGGCTCCTGCGGTTCTGGTTCGAGAAAGGCACTGACTTTTCAGTGCACACCCCCGAGGACATCCGCCTGGTCGCAGCGAAACTCAACCGCCGCCCCAGACCAACACTGAACCTCGAGACCCCAGCCAACCGGCTAAACCAGCTGCTACAAGCGGCCTAACCCCCAGCGTTGCTCCCACCAATTGACTTTGCCCGCGGAACATTGGCATTAACTGTCACTTCGCGGGGATGGGGCGAAGGCGGGGCCTACCTCGCCGACCAACCACCGTCCATGGTGTAGCTCGCGCCGGTGACCATACCGGCGTCGTCGGAGGCCATCCAGACTGCCAACGACGCAACTTCCTCCGGCTCCACCAACCGCTTCACCGCCGACTCCGTGAGCATCACCTTGGCCAGGACTTCGGCCTCGGGGATGCCATGGAGCCGGGCCTGATCGGCGATCTGGCGTTCCACCAACGGCGTGCGGACGTAGCCGGGGTTGATGCAGTTGGACGTGACACCGTGCTCGCCGCCTTCCAAAGCAGTGACCTTGCTGAGTCCCTCAAGACCGTGCTTGGCGGACACGTACGCGCTCTTGTAGGCCGAGGCCCGGAGCCCGTGGACCGAGGAGATGTTGATGATCCGGCCGAAGTTGTTGGCGTACATGTGCGGGAGGGCGGCACGGATCAGGAGGAACGGCGCCTCCAGCATCAGGGCCAGGATCCGTCGGAACTCGGCTGGTTCGAACTCCTCGATCGGCGCGACCTTTTGGATGCCGGCGTTGTTGACCAGGATGTCGCAGTCAAGGCTCAGTGCGGCCAACGCCTCAGTATCCAGCAAGTCCACCGTCCAGGCCGTGCCGCCCAGCTCGTCGGCGAGGGCCGCAGCTCCGGAGGCATCGACGTCGGCCACTACTACCTTCGCGCCGCGTGCGGCGAGCGCACGGGCACAGGCAGCCCCGATACCGCTCGCGCCTCCGGTTATCAGCGCTTTGCGTCCGTTCAAGGAGTTGTCCATCAGATCAGCCCTTCGAGGTAGCGGGTGCGGTGGTGAGTCCGTGCCTTACTGCGTCGGCCTCGTCCACCTCCTGGAGCGCGATGCCCTTGGTTTCCTTGAGTGAAATAACCGCGACGGCGGTAATCGCGCAGGCGACCACGAGGTAGATCGCTGTGGGAACCCATGAGCCGGTGTCCTTGAGCCACTGGGTTGCCAGCAGCGGCGCGAGTGATCCGGCGAAGATGGACGTGACCTGCGAGCCCAGTGAGACGCCGGAGTAGCGCATGCGGGTGGGGAAGAGCTCGGACATGATGGCCGGCTGACCGGCGTACATGAAGGCGTGCAGGCAGAGGCCAATGGTCACGGCGAGCACGATGATCACGGCGTTCTTGGTGTCGAACATGGGGAAGGCGAAAAACGGCCAGGTTGCACCGGTGATGGCGCCGATGAGGTACACGGGCTTGCGGCCCCACGAATCAACAAGCCGGCCGACCTGCGGAATGACCAGGAAGTGGATGACGTGGGCGATCAGGAGTGCCAGCAGGAGCGAGGACGTGTCGTACTTGTGGACGCTCTTGAGGTAGACGATCGCGAAGCTCACCACGAGGTAGTACATGATGTTCTCCGCGAAACGGAGTCCCATGGCCTGCAGGATGCCCTTGGGGTACTTGCGGATGACCTCGCCGACGCCGTAGCTGATGGCCTTGGACTCTTCCACCTGTGCCTTGGCTTCGAGGAAGATCGGAGCTTCGGTGACGTGGGTTCGGATGTAGTAGCCAACGAACACGATCACCGCGGAGAGCCAGAATGCAACGCGCCAGCCCCAGCCGAGGAACGCTTCGCTGCTCAGGGTGGTGGACATGACGAACAGGACCAGTGTGGCCAGAAGGTTGCCCACCGGCACTGCGGCCTGCGGCCACGAGGACCAGAAACCACGCGACTTGTTGGGGCTGTGCTCAGCTACCAGCAACACAGCGCCACCCCACTCGCCGCCGAGCGCGAAGCCCTGGATGAAGCGCAGTGCCACCAGCATGGCCGGCGCCCAGTACCCGATGTCCATGAAGCCGGGGAGGCAGCCCATCAGGAACGTCGAGACGCCCACGATCACGATGGTCAGCTGCAGCGTCGGTTTGCGGCCGAGCTTGTCGCCGATCTGGCCGAACACGATGCCACCCAGCGGCCGCGCGACGAAACCCACGGCGTAGGTGATGAAGGCCTGGATGATGCCGTCCAGTTCGTTGCCGGTGCTCGGGAAGAAGTACTTGCCGAAAACCAGCGTGGCGGCTGTGGCGTACAGGAAGAACTCGTACCATTCCACGACGGTGCCCACCATCGAGGCCGCGACGATCTTCTTCAGGCCGGAGCCTTTGCCGGCGTCTTTCCCTGCTCTTGATGCGGAGCGCTGCTCTACGCTCATATCCATCTCCTCAGTGTCCTCTTTGACCCTTTTGAACGTGATGTGATCCACAACACGAAATGCTCCACTGAGTATTGCCGCAGATTTGTTATGCCTCAATGACCAAAGAGGCACCACATGTGTGCAAAATTGCAGATATGAAGCCGAACCCCGACGACCTCCTCATCTTCCTTGCCGTCTCACGTTCAGGAAAGTTCACGACGGCGGCACAAGCCTTGGGGCTGAACCACACCACCGTTTCGCGCAGGATAGCGGCGCTGGAGAAAGCGTTGGGCGGCAGGGTCCTGGCGCGTGCGGCCGGTGGTTGGGAGGTGACGGAGTTGGGCGCCGAAGCGGTTCTGGTGGCGGAGCGGATCGAAGCTGCGGTGGGTGCGCTGGGACCCAGCGACCGCGCACCCGACCCCATTACCGGCGTCGTACGCATGACCGCGACTGACGGCTTCAGCGCCTATATCGCGGCACCAGCGGTGGCCCGTCTGCGGAGCTCGCACCCTGGTCTCAGCGTGGAGATTGTGACGGTGACGCGTCGGGCGTTGCAGCAGCGCTCGGGCCTGGACATCGAGGTGGTGGTCGGGACGCCGCAAGTGCACCGGGCTGAAGCGATCAGGCTTGGCGAGTACCGGCTGGGAATGTACGCCTCCCGTGCCTATCTGAAAGACAACGGGACGCCTTCCAGCATTGAGGAACTGACGCAGCACCAGCTGGTGTACTTCGTGGACTCAATGCTCCAGGTGGATGATCTGGACGCTCCCCGGCGGCTGGTTCCCACCATGCGCGACGGGCTGAGTTCAACGAACGTCTTTGTCCACGTCGAAGCAACCAGGGCCGGCGCCGGGGTGGGGTTCCTGCCGTGCTTCATGGCTGACCGGCACGCGGATCTGGTCAGGTTGCTGCCATCGGACTTCGCGGAACTGCTCCCCTACTGGATGGTCCTCCGCCCGGACTCCATGCGCCGCCCCGCGGTAGCCGCCGTCGTGCAGGCTTTGCGGGAGGAGACGGAGAGCCGGCGGGAGGAGCTGCTGGGGGCGGGATGACTCTCCGAGGTGGCAGTTAATGGCAATGTTTTCGCGGCGTCTTCAGGTGGCTAGTGCAACACCCCTGTAGTTGGAGGGGTGTCATGGTCAAGAAGTTGCCGTGGTCGGTTCGTGCGTGTGCGTATGAGCACTTGCTGGCGGGTGAGGACACGGGACGAAGTGCTGCCGCGGCTGGGGTGTCCCGGCAAGCGGTGTCGCAATGGGCGAAACTAGCGGGCATGGAACTTATCTCCGGCCCTGGTGGTGGCGTGCGTCTTCCGATGGCTTCGGAGGTGCTTTCGCGGGATAAGGAGCGAAGGTACCGGCGGCTGACTTTGGAGGACCGGGCTTATATCAAGGCCTGTCTGGGCTTGCCGGAGCCGCGTTCCATGCGACAGATCGCCAAGGAGTTGGGCGTGCATCCATCAACGGTGTCCCGGGAGATCCGCCGACACAGTATCGAGCATTGGGCCCGGCGCTATTACGACGCCGGGGTTGCCCAACACCGGGCACTGGTCCGCCGTAGACGGAACCGGCCCGTGAAGCTCTCTGCGGGAACGGCGGTGTGGAAGGAGGTCGTGGCACGCTTGAACCAGCGTTTCTCACCTCAACAGAGCGCTGCGGACCTGAAGAAGACGTTCCCCGAGCAGCCGGAGATGCACGTGTCCCACGAGTCAATTTACCAAGCCCTTTACGTGCAGGGCCGGGGTGCCTTGCGGCATGAACTTGCCGTGGAGAAGGCCCTACGTTCGGGCCGGACCGGTCGTAAGCCCCAATCAAAGCTGCCTGCCAGGAACGTAAGGCCCTGGCTTGAAGGGGCCCGGCTGAGCGACCGGCCCGCCGAAGTCCAGGACCGGGCCGTGCCCGGCCATTGGGAAGGTGATTTGGTCGTGGGTCCCGGTAACTCCGGGATCGTCACCTTGGTCGAGCGCTCCTCACGGTTCACTTTGCTGGGCCGGCTGCCGGGAGCCAGGGACAGCGCGACGGTCATCGAGGTCATGCAGAAAATGATCCACACCCTGCCCCAGGCGATCCTTAAAACGATCACCTGGGACCAAGGCACGGAAATGGCTCAACACGCCAAGTTCACAGTAGCGACCGGCTGCCAGCTGTTCTTCTGTGACCCGCACTCACCCTGGCAACGCGGCACGAACGAGAACACCAACGGACTGGTCCGCGATATCCACCCCAAAGGCACGAACTTCAACCAGGTCAGCGACGAAGAACTCGCCCACACCCAGCACCTGCTCAACATCCGACCGCGTCAAACACTCCAATGGGACACCCCAACTGAAAGACTGACCAAACTAATCGATGGTGTTGCACTAGCAAGCTGAAACCGCCCGCAAAACACTGTCATTAAGTGCCACTTCGCGGGTCGGGGGAATCAGCGGGGAATCAGGACCCAAGCGGGATCACCAGCGGAGTGTGGCTCACGGGGTCGTCGATCACGAGGCACGGCAGGCCGAAAACGTGCTCCACCAGCTCGGCTGTCACTACATCGGCGGGCCGGCCCTCGGCAACCACCGCGCCGTCCTTCATGGCGATGAGGTGGGTTGCGTAGCGGCAGGCGTGATTGAGGTCGTGAAGGACAGCTACCAGGGTGTTGCCTTCCCCGTTCAACCGCCGGAACAGTTCCAGGAGCTCGATCTGGTGCGCGATGTCCAGGAACGTGGTGGGTTCATCCAGCAGGAGCAACGGGGTTTGCTGCGCCAACACCATGGCCACCCACACGCGTTGCCGCTGCCCGCCGGAGAGTTCGTCCACCAAACGCCCGGACAGTCCTTCAACATTCGTCGCTTCCAACGCCTGAACCACCGCGGCCTCGTCAGCCTCAGACCACTGACGTAACAACTTCTGGTGCGGGTACCGGCCACGGGCTACGAGGTCAGCCACGGTGATTCCATCGGGCGCAATGGAGGTCTGCGGCAACAAACCGAGGCGGCGCGCGACTTCCTTGGCCCCATAGGAGGAGATGCTCTTGCCATCCAAAAGCACCGACCCGGACGTCGGCTCCAGCAGCCGGGACAACGCCCGCAGCAACGTCGACTTACCGCAGGCATTCGGGCCCACGATCACCGTGAACCCGCCGTCCGGAATCCGCACGTCAAGCGCCTCGGACACCGTGCGTCCCGCGTAGCCGAGACTCACACTCTCGGCGCTGAGGCGCGAAGCGAAGGGGCGGGCACCCGGCGCAAAACCAGAAACGGGATCAACCAACACATCAGTCACAACAGACTCCTTCAATTCTTCGCTCATTGCCGCTTCACCTCACGGGCAAGGAGCCACACGAGGTAACAGCCGCCGATGCTGACAGTCACCACACCTACCGGCAATTGCGTGGGCGCAAAAAGGTTCTGCGCCGCGATGTCGCTGGCCACCAACAGGAAAGCGCCCATGACAGCCGACGGGACCAGGCCCACAGAGGCCGAGCGGGTGAGACGGCGCGCGAGTTGCGGCGCTGCCAGCGATACAAAGGCGATTGGCCCCGCGGCGGCGGTGACCATCGCTGTCAAAGCCACGCCCACCACCGCCAGAACCAGCCGCGAGCCTTCCAGCCGAACACCCAAGGCGCGGGCGGCGTCGTCGCCCATTTCCAACAGGCCCAGCCGCCTGCCGTAGAAAGACAGCACCACCAGCAGCACCCCGAACACGATCATCACCGGCAACACCTGGTCCCAGGTGATCTTGTTCAAGGAACCTGCACCCCAGACGGCTGCCGACATTGCCTGCTCCAGCGAGGCTTTGAGAATGAGCCAGGTATTTACCGAGGCCAACATGGCGCTCACAGCGATGCCCGCGATGATGAGTCGGAACCCCTGGATGCCCTTCTTGTAAGCGAACACGTACACCAGCGCGGCAGTCACCAGACCACCCACCAGAGCACCGGCCGACACCGCAAAGTAGCCGCCACCCATCAGCAGGATGACCACCAGCGCGCCCGTATAGGCGCCCGTGTTGAAGCCGATCACATCGGGGCTTCCCAGCGCGTTGCGGGTCAGCGACTGGAAGATTGCCCCGCTGACCCCCATGGCCGCCCCCAATAACAGGGCCAGGAGGACACGGGGCAATCTCCACTCCACCACCACCATGTGCACGGCGCCGCTGGATTGGCCCAGCAGCGCCGAAACAACGTCCGGTACCGCAACGCTGAACTCACCCAGGCCAAGGGCGACGACGGCGAGCGCCAGGGCGGCGGTAAACAGGACGGCGGTGACAACCAACGTCCGGACGTCGAGGCGAAGTGAGACGCGTCCGCCAAAGCGGCGGATGGCGATGGTCCGCCGGCCGAAGTCGACGGACGTCGCCTTCTCAAGGGGAAGCGCCTGGTCAAGGGATGTCACAGGGTGCTCACTTTCCGGCGCCGGATGAGCCAGATGAGGACGGGAGCGCCCACAAAAGCAGTAATGATTCCCACCTGCATTTCGCCGGGCCGGAGGACCAGCCTGCCAAGAATGTCGGACACCAGCAGCAGCACAGGCGAGAGCACCAAAGTGTAGGCCAGGATCCAGCGTTGGTCCGGACCAACGATCCAGCGGGCGACGTGTGGCACCATGAGCCCCACGAAGCCGATAGGTCCGGCGGCAGCGGTGGCGGCTCCGCAGAGCAGCGTGACCGCGATGATGGTCCAGATCCGGGTGCGCACGATGTTGGCACCGAGGGATCTGGCGGTGTCATCGCCCATGGCCACAGCGTTGAGGGGACGGGCCATGCACAGCGCTATCAGCGTTCCCAGCAGGATGAACGGCGCCACGGAAGCCAATACTTCCCACGTGCGATTGCTCAACGTTCCTGCACTCCAACTGCGCATACTGTCGAACACGGCCGGACGCAGGAGCGTGATGCCGGACGAAATGCCGCCGAGGACCGCGCCCAGGGCAACCCCGGCAAGGGTGAGGCGGAGCGGAGTGGTCCCACCCCTTCCCCGCGAACCGATGAAGTACACGGCCACCGTGGCAACGACCGCGCCAAGGAAGGAGAACCAGATGTACTGCTGGATGCTGGTGACGCCGAAGAGCGCCACCCCGAGGACCACGAAGAAGCCGGCGCCGGCGTTGACGCCCAGGATGCCGGGGTCCGCCAACGGGTTGCGCGTCAGGGCCTGGATCAGCGCGCCGGACAGGCCCAGGGCTACGCCCACCAGCACGCCGGTGACCGTCCGGGGCAGGCGAAGGTCGTGGATGATCACGTGTTCCGGCGAGCCGTCGTACGCGGTGATGGCGGGCCATAGACTCCCCGGGTCCACGTCTTTGGATCCCACCACAAGGCTCAGCCACAGGACCAGCGCCAGTGCACCGACTGCGGAAAGCAGCCCCAGGAGCCTATGCCTGTTCACAGCCGCCAAGGCCGCCGGCCGCAACGTGCCCGCTGAAACCGGCGCGGTTTCAGCGGGGGCTGATCGCAACTCCATGGTCCCGGCCGCCAC
This sequence comes from Paenarthrobacter nicotinovorans, assembly GCF_021919345.1. NCBI lineage: Bacteria > Bacillati > Actinomycetota > Actinomycetes > Micrococcales > Micrococcaceae > Paenarthrobacter > Paenarthrobacter nicotinovorans. The sequence goes on along the minus strand of NZ_CP089293.1, from coordinate 363,669 downwards.
TTAGAGCCCCAGCAATTCGAACCTGGCGTCCTGCAGGTCCGCGATTTCCTCGTGGTCACGATTCCCGTTGGACCAGAGCTCGTCGAACCAGCGGCGGGTTTCGGCGTCGAGGTTTTCCCAGCGCTGTTCCCAAGCCTCGCTCTTGTCCGTCCAGTAGCCGATCAGCTTGTAGGACTCGGGCGTGAGCTTCTTCTCGTGCCGAAGATACTTGCGGATCCCCCGCAGCACCTTGGTCTCGCCGGCCACCCAGATGTAGCCGACACCGCCGGGCAGTTCCATCGACCGCAGGACCTCCTCCAGGCGGGATTGGCTGTGGCCGTTCCCGCCGTGGATCCAAGCGAGTTCGGTCCCGGCGCCGAGGGTGATCTCCTGCTGGTGCGTGGCGTGCTCAACCTCGATCAGCACCCGCGTTCGAACGCCTGGCGGCGTCTGCTCCACAAGCCGGGCCACGGCCGGAAGTCCGGTGGCGTCTGCCAGCAGGATCTGCCACTGCAGCCCCGCCGGCGGTTCGTACAGACCGGTCGGAGAGTTGAGTCCGACGACGTCCCCCACCTGGGCGCGCTGCGCCCAGGAAGCTGCCAGTCCGCCGTCGTGAACTACAAAATCAATGTCGACGGTGCCGGTGGCAGTATCCACTGACCGGACTGTGTAGGTCCGCATGGCGGACGGCTCGACGCCGGGCTCCCAGTCCCAGGAGTCGCCGGTGGAGATGGGAAGCCGCGCTTCCCGGGCACCCGGCTTGGGCAGGAAGACGCGGAGGTATTCGTCGCCGATTCCTGTGGTGTCAAAGCCGGCAAGGGCGGGTCCGCCGAAGGTAATCCGGATCATTCCGGGCGTGAGAAAGCGGGTTCCGACTACCTCGGCGCGGTAGATCCGCATCATGGCAGGAGGGCCTTTTCGATCTTCTCAAGCAGCGCATACTGGCCACTGGGTGAGCCGTAAATCATTTCGAGGTCGTACGTATGGATCTCTTTGTTGGCCACGAACGGCAGCGAGGTCCAGAGCTTGTTTCCGGCAAGCGGAGCGAAAGCGTCCGGGTTGGCACCGTCCTTTTCGGGAACCTCGGTGGTGATGGCGACATCGATTCCCTTGAGCTGCTCCAGTTGCTCGGCGCTCAACTTGCTGCCCTCGCCATCAGCCAGGGGTGAGATCTTCAGGCCCAGGTCCTTGATCACCAGGCAGGGCGTTCCGTAGCAGCTGACGGAGACCTGGTCCTCGTAGTAGTCCACGGGGCCGACCACCAGGTTGTCCTTGCCGGCCGCAGCGAGACGCTTTTTCACGTCGTCAACCTTGGCCTGGTACTTGTCCATCCAAGCCTGGTACTGAGCCGTCTTGCCGAAGGCTTCGGCTACGGTCTTGAACTTGGTGCGCCAGTCGCTGCCGTCGAAACCGTTGAAGGTATAGGTCGGCGCGATGTCGGAGAGCTTCCCGTCCAGTTCCTTGTCGTAACCCAGGCCGTTCAGGATAACGTCGGGCTGGGCTTTGAGGATGGCCTCGAAATTGAACTCCGGGTAGTTGGTGAACGGCGTGATGCCCTCCAACGCTTTCTGGTCGAAGAAGTACGGGAAGCCCTTGTAGCCGCTGTCCCGGATGGGCTGCTGGCTGGCGAGCGGAATGCCGAGGGTGATCAGCATGTCCAAGTCTGTGGTGTACATGCCCAGCGCCTTCCTGGGCTCGGCGGGCATGACGACTTCTTTGACCTCGCTTTGGACCGTCCGGGTCTCCGATGACGCGCTGGCGTTGGCATCGGTGGTGGCGCAACCGCTCAGGAGCAAAGCTGCGGATGCCAGCGCCGCAACGGCGGCAGACATGGTTTTAGGGCGTGAAATCACTGCGGTCCTCTTGATTCTCAGGGGAGGCGGAGAGCTCCCGGTAGCGGCGCTGCTTTGTCATCCGGCCGCCGAAGTTAGGTATACCTACCCTAACAACATACTCCTCGAAGAGACCGCCGGATTCTATTCGGAACCGGCCAAAGGCTGATGATTTCCGGCCTTCAGCGACGCCACGTACCAGCCAGGAGTGTGCCCCATCACCTTTCGGAACACCTGCACGAACGCGCTCGGATTGTTGTAACCCACACGCCTGCTGACCGACGACACCGGGTAGCCGGCCGCCAGCAAACCCAACGCCACGCGCACCCGGGCGTGGATCCGCCACTGGGCAAAGGTCATCCCGGTTTCCTTATGGAACAGCCGGGACAAGTTACGCACGCTGACGGCAACCACAACGCTCCACTCCTCCAACGAACGATCCAGGGCCGGATCATCAAGAAGCGCCCTGGCCATCAGTTCCAGCCGCGGATCGGTGGGCATGGGCAGCAGCATCGGCCGGGAATCAACGACCTCGAGCAGCCCCACCACAACATGCTCGGATCTCCGCCGGATGGAATCGTCCATGTCAAAGGTGCTCATGTGGCGCAGCAACTCCTGCGCGGCCGCGGGCACCGTGACAGCCACGGTTCGATGTGCCAGCGCGGGAGCCACCTGCGCATCAATGTGCGAGCAGTAAAAGCCCGTACCCTGGGTCGATTTCACCGCGTGCGCCACGCCCGCCGGGATCCATAGGCCCAGCGTCGAAGGGACCGCGAAGAACCCGTCGTCGGCTTCCACCGTGAGCACACCACGGGCGCCCCAAAGCAGTTCATGGGTTTCATGGACGTGTTCAGTCCAGGTAGCCGGCGTCGCGCACTCGAAGTATCCCGTATGGACACCACGGACATGCGGCGTGGAAAGGCTGCCGCCTGCTTCCACCGGCGGCGTATGTCCGGATTGCGATATAGCTTGGCGGGTCATCTGGCCTTCTCGAAGTTAGGTGAGCCTTACTATGGTAAGCATGCCTTCCAGTTCCGCTCTTCAGTCCTGCCCGCCCGGGCGCAACAAGCAAGCACCGTGGAAGGTATCCCGGATCTTCACGTTCGCCCTGTTTGCGAACGGCCGATGGAAGTTGCTGCTGGGAGGCTGTGCCGGGCTCGCGCTGCACCAGGTCAGCGAGGCTTTGGTGCCGGCCACCATCGGCGCGGCGGTGGACAACGCCATCCAACCGAACGACGTCGCCGCTCTCCTTGGGTGGCTGGGCGCCCTGGCCGTGGTCTTCGTGGTCCTGGCGCTCTCGTGGCGGCTCGGGACGCTGGCCACTGAGCGCTCCTTCAACTACGGCTCCCACGACCTCCGCCAACTCGTCGTGGAACGAAACCTTCACCCCCGCGGCATGGCCAGCCGGCGAGCGCCCGGCGAAATCGTCGCCATCGCGTCCTCCGACGCCGACAGGGTTGCAGGACTTTCCTGGCTGATCAGCGGCGGCCTGGCTGCCGTGGCCGGGCTGGTAACCTCCGCCGTCACGTTGCTGCTGATCTCCGTGCCCTTGGGGCTTGCCGTCCTCCTGGCGACCCCGGTGATGCTGCTCGTCATGCATCACCTCACCCAACCGCTGGAAAACCGCAGCGACGCTGAACAGTCCACGGCCGCGCGGGCAGGAGCCCTGGCGACGGACTTCATTACCGGTTCCCGCCCCTTGAAGGGCCTCGGCGCCGAGGACGCAGCCATCACCCGGTACCGCTCCGCGAGCCGGGTCTCGTTGGCTTCGGCGCTGAAAGCCATCCGCGCCAAGTCCGCCTACACAGGCGCCGGCACCGCCCTCTCTGCGGCGTTCCTGGCCGGCATCGCCTTCTTCGCGGCCTGGTTTGCCCTCCAAGGGACAATCTCCGTGGGTCAATTGGTGGCGGTTGTTGGCGTGGCCCAATTCGTCCAGGGACCCATGACCTGGCTCGGGTTCCTGAGTGTGGAACTGGCTCAAAAGCGTGCCTCCGCGGCGCGGATCGCGGCCGTATTGGAGGAACCGGCCGCAGTGCCGGCCCCCGAACAGCCCGGCTCACGTGAGCCGAAAGAGCGCACGACGCCGGACGCCCGGTCCGCGGCGACCAGCGCCCCGCTGCTCGAAATCCACAGCGGCGCAGCAGACAGCACCTTGCCCGCCTTCACGGCGTCAGCCGGAGAAATCGTGGGGATCGTCCTCCCCGACAGCACGCAGGCGAGGCAGTTGGTGGACACCCTTGGCGTCCGCGTACCCACCCCGCCTGGCCTCATCTCCATTGATGGCCAGGATGCCGCAGGGCTCGACCCCGGCCACATCCGCTCGCAGGTCTTTGCCGACAACCACGATGGTGTCCTGTTCCGGGGCAGTGTCCGCGAAAACGTCGCGGCACCCACCGCCCTGCTGGAGGAACGCGCCATGGCCGCTGCCGCCGTCGGGGACTTTGTGTCCGGGCTGCCCGACGGCACCGAAACCGTCCTGACCGGTCATGGCCAGAGCCTCTCCGGCGGCCAGCGGCAACGGCTGGTACTGGGGCGCTCACTGCACCAGCCGCAACCGGTACTGGTCCTCCACGACCCCACCACCGCCGTCGATACCGCCACGGAAGCCGTGATCGCCGACGGCTTGCGGAACTTCCCCGACAAGGCGCTGGTCCTGGTAACAACCAGTCCCACGCTGCTGGCGGCGTGCCACCGCGTAGTCATGGCGGGTGCGGGCGGTCCGGCGGAAACAGGCACCCACCGCGAGCTTCTTGCCACCTCCGCCGGCTACCGCGAAGTGGTGGGTTCATGAGCATCGAAATTCTTCCCATAGCCTCTCCCCGTGAAACACGGAAGGCCATGTGGCGCCTGTTGGCTCAGCGTCCGGGCAGGCTCACGTTGACCATCCTGGTCTTGCTGGCAGCATCCTGCTGCGGGCTCGCGGCTCCGGCAATCCTGGGCATGATGGTCAATATTGCGGCGACGGGTGGAGACGTCCTGTCTTTGCTGTGGCTGGCCGTTTCCTTGTTGGTGGCCGGTGGCTTGGGAGCACTCCTAGGAATTCTGGGACAGAATCTCCTGGCCCGGATCTGCGAGGAAGCGTTGGCAGGACTGCGCGAGGACGTGTTCGCAGCAGCAGTCCGCAAGCCGCTGGCACAACTGGAAAAGGCAGGGATCGGCGACGTCGTTGCGCGGGTTTCCGGCGACGTGGAGGCCGTCAGCGAGGCCATCTCCCGCGTGCTGCCCGCGTTCACCAGCGCAGCGTTCACCATTGCCGTGACACTGTTTGGCCTGGGTGTGATCGACTGGCGGTTCGCCGTCGCCGTGCTGGTTGCGGCACCCTTGCAGGTCATCACGTTGCGCTGGTTCCTCAAACGGACCGCCCCCATCTATCGGACGGTCCGGATCACCGAGGCCAACCGGACCGAGCAGATCATCGAGACCGTCCACGGTTCGGCGTCTGTCGTGGCGCTGGGACTGGCAGAACGCCATGCCGATCTTGTGGCGGCAGCCTCCCGGGAAAACATCGGCCATTCGTTGCGCGGGGTTGGCTACCTGACCCGCTTCTACAACCGCCTCAACCTGGCCGAGCTCATTGGGCTGTCCGCCGTTTTGCTGGTGGGGTTCTGGCTACACGCCGAGGGCGCGGTAACCATTGGGGCAGCGACGGCAGCGGCACTGTATTTCTACCGGTTATTCGATCCGATTGGCCTGGTCCTGGGGCAGTTCGACGAGCTCCAGAAGGCAGCCGCGGGCCTGGGCCGGATGTTCGGGCTGACGCAATCCGCGGGGCCGGCTGCTCCCCCGGACCGGACCAAGCCTGACGGCACCGCCCCGGGTGGCACCGCCCCGGAAAAGGACGCCGGAATCGTCTTGGACGATGTCTCCTTCGCCTACCCCGGCCAGCGTCCCGCGCTCAACGGAGTGTCCCTCACAATCAAACCCGGCGAACGTGTGGCCATCGTGGGAACGTCAGGGGCAGGCAAGACCACACTGGCCAAGGTCATCATGGGCTTGGAACAACCCCAACGCGGGACTGCCCTGGTGGGGGGCCTCAATTCCGCCAGCGCCCACCCCGCGGAGCTGCATCAACGCATTGCCATGGTGAGCCAGGAAGTGCATGTCTTCTCCGGCACCCTCGCCGAGGACCTCAGGCTCGCCAAGCCGAACGCTTCCCCTGCGGAATTGCGGCAGGTCCTGCACACGGTAGGGGCCACTTGGAGTGAAACGCTCGACGACGGACTGGAGACTCCCGTAGGTGCCGGCGGCCACCAGCTCACCCCCGAGCAGGCGCAACAAGTAGCCCTTGCACGGCTCCTGCTCAAGGACCCGCCGATCGCCGTTCTGGACGAAGCGACGGCGGAGGCAGGAACGGGTTCGGCAACCATGCTTGACCAGGCCGCGGAAGCTGCCCTGGCAGGCAGAACGTCCGTGGTGATCGCGCACCGGCTGTCGCAGGCCGCCTCCGCGGATACGGTGGTGGTGATGGAGCACGGAAGGCTTGTTGAGTCCGGTCCGCACCAGGAATTGTTGGCCCACGGCGGCCGGTATGCCACCTTATGGGAGGCTTGGAACAGCTCCTTGAGCCGGGGGTAACGTCACTCGGCAGGAGGATCGTGCCGCACCGGGGTTCCGGCTGCGAAGGCCCGTACCTTGGCATCGTCCCAGATGTGGGCCGGCACGCCGCCGCCCAGCAACCTGCGCGCCAGGGCGGGGTCATCGCCGAAAGGAACGTGGCTGCCGGCCATGATCATGTTGCCGTACCGGCGCCCTTTGAGCATGGCCGGATCAGCAATGATCATGGTGTGCTCGAAGGTGTCTGCGATAGTGGCGGCGTCTGCCCGGGCATTCTTCAGGTCCGGCGCATCCCCTGAGTTGACCACATACAGTCCGTCAGCGGCGAGTACGGCATCGGCATGGGCCGTGAACTCCCGAGTGGTCAGGGCACGTGGCGTGAAGGCTCCGGCAAAAACATCGCGGATGATGAGGTCGCGGGTATCCGGAGTGAGGGACTCTGTGACTTCCCGGGCTTCTCCCACGCGGATCCTCAGCAACGGCGCCTTGGGCAGATCGAACCAGCCACGGACGTAGTCGGCCAGCTTGCCGTCAAGCTCCACAACCACCTGCCGCGCTTCGGGGTACGCCGAGTGGAAGTACCGCGCCATGGAGCACGCCCCACCGCCCAGATGGAGTGCACGCAGCTTGGGCTTGTACTCCCTGGGCCATCGGGATTCCACCAAGGCCGCAATCCACCGCATGTACTCGAAGTCCAGGAACAGGGGGTCCGCGAGGTCGATATGGGAGCTCATGACACCGTTGATTTTCAGCAGCCAGCCGTTGGAGTTGTCCTGGTCCTGCAGCAATTCGCAGTCGCCGGTATCGATGTAATAGACGCCTGCCACCGGGCCGTCAGGACGGGTGCCGGAGGGCACCTCGACGACTCCCGCCGTCGACCTTTTTCCGCGTTTCGCCACTATTGCCGCCCTGCCTGATCCATGGTTCCAGCCTAGTGGAGTGCAGTGTTACCCGATTCAGTCACATCAGTAGTAAGGATACTTACAATTTTGCTCCGCTGAGCCATATGATCGCTACATGGAACTTGGAGCATCGGTATGGGCGGAGGTACTGACCGCAGCAGTGGCGTGGCTGACGGTGGTCTGCCTCCTGCTCGCGCGGGTGCCCAAACCGCCGGGCCTGCTCGACTCGCCGCTGGACATGGACCAGCCCGAGGAGAGCGAGCGCTGACTCAGGATCAGACGCCGGGGCGTACCATCCGATGCTCCGGGAGCGAATACCACGATGGGTCGCACAACTGGCGCTTGCCGTCAGGGACGAACCCGTTGCGGCGGTAGAAAGCCTGGGCCCGCGGATTGTCGTCCAGGACCCACAGGTAAGCCGGAGCGTCCCCGATCAAGGCGTCCACCAGCGCCTGTCCAACTCCCCTCCCGTGGATCCGTTCCAAGGTGTAAAGCATGAACAATTCCGTATCGCACGGGCGGTCCTCGTGGTTGCCCTGACCAGCTGCTCCGAGCCCCACCAGGTCGCCATCGGGGCCGAAAGCCAGCATCCTTGCATGGCCCGCGGCGATTGACTCCTCGTACTTGTCGATGCGTTGGGGCAATCCTGCTTCCTGTTTGGCAAAGAACTCATCGGGCAGGAGCCGTCCATAGCTCTCGCGCCATGACTGGAGGTGCATCACGGCCATGGCCCGGGCATCGTCCACCGTTGCAGGGCGAAGCGTGAAGTCCACCTATCGCACCCGCGCGATCGCGAAGCCGTCCCAGCCCTTGCTCCCTACCGTCTGGATGGCCGTGGCATCCAGACGCGGATCCTGCCCCATCATTTCCAGCGCCTTTACGATTCCGGGAGCGTTGGTCTCGTCCCGCCCGGGCTCCAGGATGGCACCGTCCCAGATCACGTTGTCCATCACGATCACCGTGCCGGGGTGACCCAGCCGGATGGCCCAGTCGAGGTAATTGGCGTCGTTTTCCTTGTCCGCATCAATGAACACAAAGTCGAACGCCTCCTGGCCTGCAAGCGTCGGAAGCGTGTCCAGGGCCGCACCCACCCGGATGTCCACCTTGTGGCCAACGCCGGCAGCATCCAGGTTGGCGCGTGCAACATCGGCGTGCTTCCGGAGGTATTCGCACGTAACGATCCTGCCGTCATCAGGCAGTCCCTGGGCCATCCACATACTGCTGAACCCAGCCAGCGTTCCGATCTCCAGCACACGCCTGGCCCCCGACATCTGCACCAGCATCCTCAGCAGCTTGCCAGCGTTTGGCGCTACCTCGATGGCAGGCATCCCGGCCTCCATGGCGGAAGCCACCGCGCGCTGGTGGGCAGGTTCGGGATGCACGACGACGTCCGTCAGGTACCGTTCGACGTCCACCCAGCCGGGTTCGGTCACGTGTTCAATCATGGCCCCCAGTCTGGCACTGACCGCCCGCCGGGGAAAGCATCTACTCCGAAGCGGAGATGGCGTCTTCCAGGCGCTCCACCTTGCCGGTCAGCTCGCCGCTGTAACCAGGGCGGATGTCCGCCTTGATGACCAGCGAGACGCGGCTGCCATAGCGCCCGACCGCCTCGGTGGCCCGTTTGACGACGTCGAAAACTTCGTCCCATTCGCCTTCGATGGTGGTGAACATGGAGTCCGTCTGGTTGGGCAATCCGGACTCGCGGACGATCTTCACGGCGGCAGCAACGGCGTCGTGCACGGAGGCGTCAGGGGTGGGTCCACCGTTGGCGGCGGAAGCGGGCTGGCCCGAAGGGGCAACTGAGAATGCAAGCAACATGAATCCAGTGTTTCATGTGCCGGTTTGTCATATAACAACCTACTCCCGCGTAACAACAGGCCTGAACGCCTGCGTTGCTACCCTGACAAGCATGGAACAGCCCTCTGAACGCAAGCCCCTCAGGGCAGACGCCGCACGCAACGTAGACAAGATCATTACCGCCGCCCGGCAGTGCTTCCGTGAATTCGGTCCTGACGTGCCCCTGCAAACCATTGCCGCCACCGCTGGAGTTGGCCCCGCAACGTTGTTCCGCAACTTCTCCGACAAAGAGCAATTGGTCCTCGCCGCACTGTCGCGTCAATTGCGCCAGCACGTGGACCCCGTGGCCGCTGCGGCAGCGGACGGCATGGACGCCGCCGAAGGCCTCATCAACGTCATCGACGCCGTGATGCGGGTTGCCAGCGAAGATGCCAATCTGCTTGACGCCGTCGCCGGCCGCCGTGGGCTACTCATGGGCATCACGGGCGGGCTCATCGGGTCCATGGCCACACTTTTGGAACGCGGCCAGGGCCAGGGATCGCTGCGCAAGGACATCACTATCGAAGACATGGTCAGGCTGGTGGCCATGCTGATAGGGGCAGTGGACACCATGGAACCGGGATCCGAAGCCTGGAAGCGTCCTGTGGCCCTGATCGAGGACGCTATCCGGACAGAACGCCCCTCGCGTCCCCTGCCGGAACAGTCGGGCATCCCCGGAGTGACGCTCACCGAAGGCGCCTGAAGCCCCTCCGCGGCTTCCAGGGCCCGGCCCGTTCCTTGGCCCATGGTGAGTCCTGCCCATCGCGGGGCCGAAGACGTGACCGTATCGTCTACCGTATGAATATTCCCCTGAGCTCATACTCTTCCAGCGGAGCAGGATCCGCTGGCACGGCCGGCCTCGCCCTGCTGTTCATGCTGATCTACTTCGCCGTGATCTTCGCGATCGTTGGTGTGCTCTACATGGGAATCTTCACCAAGTCCGGCCGACCGGCCTGGGCCGCCTTCGTCCCTGTCTACAACGGGATCAAACTGCTCGAGATCGCCGGGCGCCCCTGGTACTGGTACTTGCTGTTCCTCATCCCGTTCGCCGAGATCTACTTCAGCATCGTGGCCCTGAACGACCTCGCCAAGAGCTTCGGGAAAGACGCCGGCTACACGGTGGGGCTTGTCCTGCTTCCGGTGGTCTTCGTGCCCATGCTTTCGTACGGCTCAGCTCAATACCTCGGACCGGCAGCCGGCCGACAGTTCATGGCGTACCCGCCGGCATATCCCCCGGTTTACGGCCAGCAGCAGGGCTACGGCCAAGTACCGGGTTACGGACAGCCGCCTGTCCAGGGTCATCCCGGACAATACCCAGCGGACCAGCAGTACCGCTAGCCCCAGCCCAGCAGCCGCAGCAATGCAGCGGCTGCTGCGCCCGAAATGACAACAACCAGGAACGGCGCACGAAGCAGTAGTGCGACGGCGGCAGCCACCAGGGCGCCGATCCGCGCGTCGAGAACCAGGCCCTGGCCGGACGCCACAGCGTTCACCACCGTGAGGGAGGCGAGCAGCCCGATGGTCATGGTTCCGGCCACGTGCATGATGCGGGGGTTGTCCAACAGCTTGGCGGGCACAAAGTAGCCCACCAGTTTGGTGAGATAAGCCAAGGCGCAGGCGATGAGGATCCACAGCCAGAGGTTCACTCCGCACCCCCATTTCCGTGATGATCCTTGCTGTGCTGATTCTTATCTCGCCGGCGAGTCTCCGCGTAGGGATCCAGATCCGGCTCAAGCCCTTCATCCATGCGCGAGTGGCTGAACCAGCCGATCACGCCTGCCACCACGGCCGCAACGAGAATAGGGACGCCGGACGGCACGAAGGGCACAGCCAGCACTGTAGCCAAGGCGCATGCTGCGGCAATCGCCCAGGGTTGGCGCCCTTTGAGCCGGGGCCACAGAAGCGCCAGGAAAGCCGCAACGGCAGCACCATCCAAACCCCACTGCTTCGGGTCGCCCATGGCATCGCCTGCCAAGGCTCCAACCGCCGTAAAGATATTCCACAAGATGAATATGCCAATACCCGCGGTCCAGAACCCGCGGGCTTGTTCGCCGGGATCGGACTGGCCGGAAGCTGTGGCAGTCGATTCGTCAATGGTGATGTGGGCGGAGACGTAACGCTTCCAGCCCCCTGGACGCAGCATGGCGTTGATCTGCATTCCGTAGATTCCGTTGCGCAACCCCAGCAGGGCGCTGGCAGTCATCGCGGCAACACCTGAGCCTCCACCCGCCACCACGCCGATGAACGCAAACTGGGATCCACCGCTGAACAGCAGAAGGCTCAAGACCATGGTTTGCCAGAAATCAAAACCTGATGCCACGGAGAGGGCCCCGAAAGATACGCCATACAAGCCCGTCGCAATGCTCAGGGACAGCGCGATCTTGAAGGCCGGTGACTCCTTCAGCTTCGCGGGAGCGGAACCGCCACTCATTTCCGGAGACTCCACGACCAAAGGATGAGGGGAAGTTGCAGCGGCAGGCGGAGTGTGTGGATACGGCGCTCTTTCTTCGTGCCAGTCGGACCGTAGGCGCGACGCAAGGCATCAATATGTCCTGCAAGGAATGCAGTGAACATGGCGGTAGTCGCGTCGGCGGCAACCTTGCGCGTGGCAGGGACCAGCAGTCCGACGGCGACTGCGGCCTCCAGCAGGCCGGAAGACGCAATCCATTCCTCGCGGGACATAACTGCCAGGGGGCCGTTCGGGCGGCTCCCCGGCTCATCCTTGCGGCACAAGTAATCCGGCACCACAGGCTTGTAGAACGAAGGCGTTCGGAAGTGCTTCACAGCGCTGGTCAGGAGCAGGGCGCTCAGGGCGACTGCGGAAGTGGTACGGGTTGCTTGGGCTGACCAGCGAAAAGGCATGAGACCACTCAATCACAAGCGGAGTGGCCCCCAAAGCCGGAGCTACGCCGGTCTAGTTGGACACCATCAACTGGGCAAGTACCTGCGCCGGCTTGTTGGTGGTGATCTCCTGGATGCCGAGGCCTTGGCACAGGGCAACATCCTTTTCGGAGTCCACAGTCCACACCCTGAACGTGCGCCCGGCTTCCAACCAGCGCTGAACGTTCCGTGCGTGCTCGCGCACATAGTCGATCCCCGGACCGGCGATGCCCACCTGTCCTTCGTCCAGGACACGTTCGGCATCCTCCTGGGCTGCTTTCATGACATTGGCCACGGCACCGCCGGTAAGGAAGCCCAGCCCGAGTTCCTGCCGTATTTCCTGCACTGTGAAGTCATCCACCAACTGGCAAATGTGGCGCCCTGGAACCGATTGGAGCAACCGCTGCACGGAGTCGGAGTCAAAGCTCATGAACGAGATTTGTATATTCTCCAGCCGTGATTCTTCGGCGGACCAGCCTTCCTGCTTCAGGACTGCGATGACCCGCTCCTCCAGCTTGAGCCCGTAGGGACTGGGATGCTTGAGTTCGATTGCCAGACCAATTTCCCGTCCCGCTCCCCGGAGGATGTCCAGCAGTTCCGGCAGGGTAAGGAACTGGTCTGCCACTCCCCCATAGGCGTCCGGAATGCGCGCGCCTTTCCATGAGGAGAAATCCAGGGACCTGAGCTCCTCCAGGGTGTGTTCCGAGACAGGTCCCGTGCCTGTGGAGGTGCGGTCGAGGTTGGCGTCATGCAGGAGGACCACGTGTTGGTCACGGGTCAGGTGGACGTCGCACTCCACACCGTCGGCGCCGTCGGCGATGGCCTTCAAGTACGCCGCACGGGTGTGCTCGGCGAACGCGGCACTGGCACCCCGGTGGGCGTAGACCTTCGGGCGGAACGGGGCGAAGTCGTCGCTAGTCATGCAGACACGGTAGCCCACACCGCCGTCCCAACGGGGGGCTACGCTGGGCTAATGCAGGTGAACTCTGAGCGAATCCCAACTGAAGACGTCACCACCCCGGACCCGCTGCCCACGCAGCCAGGTTCGACGACGACGCGCGGACGTACCGCCGTCGTCGATCTTTCCGCTGGTGAAAGGGAAAAGGCAGCCGCGCTGCTGCGGATGAAGCGCTTGGCGCTGGCCCTCCTCATTGCCATGGCAGTGATTTTCACGGTCGCTTTCGCGTTCCAGAAGCAATATCCGTGGCTGGAATATGTGCGTGCTGCGGCCGAAGGCGGCATGGTGGGTGCTTTGGCGGACTGGTTTGCCGTGACCGCGCTCTTCAAGTACCCCATGGGCCTGCGGATTCCGCACACGGCCATCATTCCGCGGCGCAAGGACCAGATCGGCGAATCGCTCAGTGAGTTCGTGGAGAGCAACTTCCTTTCACAGGAGGTTGTGCAGGAGAAACTGGCGAGCATCGATATCGCCCGTAAAGCCGGGCACTGGTTGTCCGCTCCCGGCGGCGCCGAACGCGTGGCCAAAGAGGGCGGCGCGGTGATCCGCGGCGCGTTTACGGTCCTTAACGACGACGACGTACAGGCGGTCATCGAAGGAATGGTCCGCAAGCACCTCCTCACTCCCCCGTGGGGGCCGCCCGTGGGCCGGATGGCGGAAAGGATCTTCGCTGATGGACACCACCACACGCTGGTGGACCTGCTGGTTGACCGCGCCGCAGACTGGGTTGATGCCAACCATTCAACTGTGAACCGGCTGGTGTCGGACCGCTCGCCCCTGTGGGTGCCGACCTTCGTTGACGGGCTGGTGGGAGACCGCGTGCACGTGGAACTTTCCAAGTTTGTCCGCGCAGTCCAGGCCGACCAGAATCACCAGGTCCGCCAGTCGATCGACGCTTACCTCACCGACCTTGCCCAGGATCTCCAGCATGATCCGGCAATGATAGAACGGGCGGAGAGCATCAAGGCACAGATCCTGGGTGACCCCGAGGTCCGCGAACTTGCCTCCCGCACGTGGGGGACGGTCAAGACGGCACTGCTCAACGCCGTCGACGATCCCGACAGCGAACTTAGCCAGCGCTTCAAGAGCGCCGTCCGCGACTTCGGTGCGCGCCTGGTCAACGACGACGAACTGGCGGGCAAGGTCAACACGTGGATCGGCGACGCCGCCGGCTACCTGGTGAACACGTACCGCTCAGACATAGCAGGCGTCATTTCGGACACCGTGGCGCGGTGGGATGCCGAGGAAACCTCGCAGAAGATCGAACTCCAAGTGGGCAAGGACCTTCAGTACATCCGCATCAATGGAACCGTTGTGGGCGCGCTGGCAGGCCTGGCGATCTTCACCGTGGCCCATCTGCTCTTCGGCTAAAGACCCTTCGGGGTGAGTGGCCGGCTCTGGAGCTATCCAGCGTGCCTTGGTACGTTCAACGCATGCCTATCAAACTTGAAAACGTCGGGATTGCCGTCCGGGATCTTGAAGCAACAATCGCGTTCTTCACCGACCTTGGCCTCACAGTGTTGGGCCGCGACACTGTCAGCGGCGAGTGGGCCGACACCGCTGTGGGGCTCGACGGCAACCACGCCAAGATTGCGGTACTCCAAACCCCCGACGGCCATGGCCAGTTGGAGCTTTTCGAATACCTCCACCCGGATGCGATCGAAACGAGCCCGACCCTTCCCAACGAGATCGGCATGCACCGGGTCGCCTTCTCCGTTGACGACATCGATGCCTCCCTCGAAATCGCGGCCAAGCACGGATGCACCCCTTTACGCGGTGTTGCCAACTACCAGGACATCTACAAATTGACGTACCTCCGTGGGCCCAGCGGCATCCTCGTCATGCTGGCCCAGCAAGTGAAGAAGGACTGACGCTCGGGCACGTTGTTGGGTGTCTCGTCACCGGGGCCCCGATCCGCTAACCCAGCAGATGCACCATCTGCCCCGGTCTGGCCTGCCCGATCAAGTCGAGGTCGTCATCGCGCACCACCGCGATCACCGGCGACTTGGCCGTGGCCGGACGGTCGGCAAGTGCAATCACCGGAAGGCCCGACGCCGGCAACACCACCGAGCCTGCCGTCAACGGTTGGGCCTCGGGTGCCGGAGCCGAAGCCACCTCGAGTGGCCGGCCCGCCAGCCGCGCACCGACCCGGTCCGACTCAGGCGAGAGAATCCACGGTTCCGTGGTCAGGCGATGCCACAACCCGGCGTCGTAGTTGGGGACGTGGGGTCCGCGGCTGATCCGGGCGACCACCGGCCGTTCCGGATCCAAAGCGCGGCGGGCTGTCTGGTGGATGTGTGGGAAACCATGTCCCTGTGCCTTGCCAAATGACAGTGCGGCGCCGGCTTGGAGTGCCCCGCGGCCCGTGAATCCGCCCTGCACGGCAACGTAGTACCGGATTCCGAACTTGGCCGGACCGAAGGACAGCACCGCTCCGGGAGCCACCCGGACGGGCTTGTTCAGCGGCAGCTCTTCGCCGTTGAGGGTCACGACGCCCTCGGCACCAGTCACTGCAACGGCGGAGCCTGTCACGAAGCGGAGTTTGAGCCCACCCACCAGCACCTCCAGACCGGGCGCTGTGGCGGAATTACCCAACAAGGCGTTGGCAAGGTTCATGGACGCGCGGTCCAGGACATGCTCCGGCTCAAGCACCAGGCTTGAGGACCCGGGATCCACCACTACTGCGCCCATGCAACCTCCCAACCCATGAATTCTGCCGTCCAACCAGAATCAGGCGAACGCCTCAATGCCCACGCCTGCGCTTTCAAGGCCCTCGCGAACCGCGGTCGCCATCGTTACCGCTCCCGGCGTATCGCCGTGGATGCACAGCGAATCCGCTTGGACAGGCACAACCGAGCCGTCAATGGCCACTACTTCCCGACGTGTTGCCAGCCGCACGGCCTGTGCCACGACTGCAGCGGTGTCGTGCAACACGGCGCCTTCCTGCGTGCGGGGAACCAGCGTTCCGTCCGGCAAGTACGCCCGGTCCACGAACGCTTCGCGGAAGACAGGGTGTCCTGCTTCCTCGGCCAGGGTGATCCAGGCCGAGTCCGGCAGGCCCAATACGGGAAGCCCGGGATCGTAGGCGTGGACGGCCGCGACCACGGCCTCGGCCTGCTCGGCGTCCCGGACGATTCTGTTGTACAGGGCGCCATGCGGCTTCACGTAGTCCACCGAGGCTCCTACCGCGTGGGCCATGCCGTCCAGGGCTCCCAGCTGGTACAGCACATCGCCGAACAGTTCGTCGAAGGTCATGTCCAGGGAACGCCGACCGAACCCTGCCAGGTCCCGGTATCCGACGTGCGCTCCTACGCGAACATCGAGTTCAAACGCCGCACGGCAGCTGTCCAGCATGGTGAGGGGGTCGCCGGCATGGAATCCGCAAGCGACATTCGCGCTGCTCACGATGCGGAACATCGAGGCGTCGTCGCCCATGGTCCAGGAGCCGAAAGACTCCCCCAGATCAGCGTTCAGATCCACTATTGCCGCCTTCCAGTATCGGGTTGTCCGCAGGGGTCGATTTCCCGGCAATGTTTTTGGGTGCGTTGGGAAGCAGTTCCCCTGGAATGGTGTCCGGCAAGGGGCCAAATGCTTCCTTGGCAGTTGACACCACGGCCCGCCCCATCATCATGTTTCCGGCACCGCCCACCACTGCGCCAATGCCAAACGGCAGTGCGCGGCCAAGGAACGCAGACCCTTGCCGCTTTATCAGGTTCTTGAGGAACGCCCGCTGGATGGCGTCCCGGACGACTCCAAAGCCGCTGCCCGGGATCTTCTTGGTCAGGGTTTTCCCCCAGGCATTGGTGACGCCCATTCCCCGCCCCAGTGAATGCCCGCTGAGCGCGCCGAGCATGGACGTGCCTTCTTCACCCAACATGATGGCCATGACCATGGTCTGGGCCCGGACAGGGTCAGTGAGCCGGATGCCATGGAGTTCCGCCAAGGACGACGCGTACAGCGCGGTGGTTTCCAGGAAACCCACGGTCGCCAGGGCTGAGAGTCCCAGCGATGCCGCAGTTCCAATTCCAGGCACGACGGCGGCGGCGCCCACCGCTGCACCGCCACCTGAAATGGCGAACAGGTAGTGGCGCTCGAGTTTGGCGGCAAGCTGCGCCGGGGAATCGTTGGGGTGCCTTCTCTGAAGCCTGCGAAGGTTCGCCAGGACCAGGGGACGCTGGACCTCCACTGCCTTCAGGAGCACGTTGTGCACTCCTGGCTTGGTGTTGCCTTCGGCATCGAAGACTGCGTTGTGTGCTGTCTCCTGGGCGATTTTCACCGCCGGGTTGGGTCGCTTGGGCATGTTCACCTCTCCTTGGCAGCTCTGATTGTTCAGGGAACTGATGGTTTCAGCCTATGCCACACTCCAACGTTGCATGGGCCGTTTTGTGCCGTTTGTGGATACTATTCCGCGCAGAGCGGACCCCGTTTGCAGCCTTCCGCGGCGTAGACTGAGTTCACTCACGGAAGCAGTCCAAGAAGGACAGGGAGTATCCGTCATGACCGCCCCGGACAAGAACGAGCACCTCGACCGGCACCACACCGACGCCCCGGCAGAGGGTGAAACCGAAGGCTGGGTTCCGCACGACACCGGCCTGCACAGCCAGGAGCCGGCGGAGGGTCCGGACATCGACGACGACGTCCCGCCGTCGGGCGCTTCTTGACCTGACGTCTCCCCTCGCCGGCGGCTGGACCGCCTTACGCAGCGTGCCGACACAGGTTTAGGCTGGTGAAATGGCCGCCCTGAGAGCGCTGCGCCCCTTTGCACACCGGGAATTCCGGGTGTTGATCTCTGCTTTGTCGATTTCCATTTTCGGATCCGGCATGTGGGCCGTGGCGATGGTCTACGAGGTCATCCATCTGGGAGGCGGCCCGCTGGAATTGTCGTTGGTGGCCACTGCCGCCAGCATCGGACTGGTGGGATTTGTGCTGGCAGGTGGCATCGCCGCCGACCGCTTTCCCCAGCGGCTGCTCATCATCGGCGTGGAGGGGGCCAATCTGGCTGTGATCGCCACGGTGACGTTGCTGGCGATGCTCAATGTCCTGCAACTCTGGCATCTGGCCCTCGGTGCGTTCGTCCTGGGCGTGGGGCAGGCCTTTTTCTTTCCGGCATATTCGGCGATCCTTCCGCGCATCCTGCCGGCAGAGGACCTCCTCGCGGCCAACGGGATGGAAGGCACCGTCCGGCCGATCCTCCAGCAAGCGGCCGGTCCGGCGATTGCGGGCATCCTGGTAGCGGCATTTTCACCGGCGCACGCCGTTGCCGGGGTTGCTGCATGCCATTTCCTGGCCTTCGGGATCCTGAACTTCCTCAACAGACGTACTTTGGGCGGCCCCGATGCAGGCGGGGCGTCCTCCGGCGCGTCGGCTGGGAGGTCCTTCCTGAGGGACCTCCGAGAAGGGTTCAGCTACACCGTCCGCACCCCCTGGCTACTGTGGACACTGCTGTGGGCGTGCCTGTCCGTGTTGTTCCTGATCGGGCCGATTGAGGTCCTGCTGCCCTTCGTCGTCCGGGACCAGCTCGGTGGCGATTCAAGGATGTTTGGTTTCCTGCTGGCGGTCATGGGCGTGGGGAGTGCCGTCGCCGCGCTGGCCACCGCTTCTTTCCCCCTCCCCCGCCGCTACCTGACAGTGATGGTAGTGACGTGGGGCCTCGGAAGCCTGCCCGTCGCAGCCATTGGTTTCATGGACAGCGTGTGGCTGCTCGGAGGTGCCATGCTGATCTTCGGAGTCACCGAGGGCATGGGAACGGTCATCTGGGGCACACTCCTGCAGCGAAGGGTCCCACGGCATTTACTGGGCCGGATTTCGAGCCTGGACTTCTTTGTCTCCCTGGCCCTGATGCCTGTGTCCATGGCCCTCGCCGGGCCCGTGGCCGAGGTGGTTCCCATCTGGCTGATCTTCCTGGTGGCCGGACTGGTGTGCCCGTTCATGGCGTTCGTGGCCGTCTTCGCAGCGCGCATGATGACTGACGAGATCGACAATCCCTTGACGCCGGCCGTTTCCGAATCCGCGGACTCACAGTCCGACTCCGTTTAGCGCGGTAGCCCGGTCCTGCCGCAGGCCTTACCCAGGCACGGGCCCTGTGGTGCGGCGCGCCACCAGGTGCGGTGTCCGCACCAGGTGGGTGGCCGGCGTCGTCCCCTCCAAACGGTCGACGGCGCGGTCCACTGCGGCCTGCGCAAGGAGCGGTGCGTCCTGGCTGACGGAGGACAGCTGGACGTAGCTGAGGCGTGCAAATTGACTGTCGTCGTAGCCAAGGACGGACACGTCTTCCGGCACGCGAAGGCCAGCAGCCTTGAAACTCTCCCAGACGCCCAGGGCGCAGCGGTCGTTGAAAGCCACGACGGCGGTGGGCAGCTCCTCCTGCAGCTTCCGTCCGGCGCGCAAACCGTCTTCTTCCGTGGGGCCACCCGGGACTACGCGGCCATCCAGTCCGCGGCGCTCCATTTCTTCCCGGAAGGCCGCCATGCGCTGCGGACCGGAGATGGCCTCACCGCCGTCAACGTGGGCTATGCTGCGGTGGCCCAGCGAGGTCAAGTGCTCGATCGCGAGGTGCATGCCGGCCCGGTCGTCGCTGCTCACGGAGTCCACGGAGTCCCCAACGTCGTCCCGGAGCAGGCTGACTACAGGCACCCGGGCCGCGTATTCGGCCAACTGCTGTTCTTCGAGGGTCGGGGAAATCATGATCAGGGCTTCGCATCCGAGATCCAGCAGCGAGTCCGCTGCACGTTCTTCGGACCGTCCGTTGGCCACCGCACTGAGCGCGATATCGTAGCCCCGCAGTGTGGCTCCGGCGTAGGCGGCATCAACGATTTCGGCGTGAAAAGCATGGGCAGTGGAGAAACTGACGCCAAGGAGCCTCGTGCGGCTGCTTCGGAGCAGGCGGGCACGACTGTCCGGCCTGTAGCCAAGTGCCCGGGCAGCTTCCTGAACTTTTGCCCGGGTGGCGTCCGATGCGCCTGGAACATCCCGCATGACGATGGAAACGAGGGCGCGTGATACACCTGCTGCTTCCGCTACGTCCATCAACGTAGGCCGTTTGCCCGTCATGGCGCTCCTCTGTTCGGGAGCCAGTCTATAGAACGATCCAACCGCCGGGCTTCGAACGAGTCGTGCGGTCGGTCGCGACTCAGACGACCGACCGCACTAGCCCGTTCATGCAACGATGGCGCCCCGGGCGGGCCCCAGAACCCGCCACACCCATCGCTGCCTACTGTGCCGATGACACGCGACGCAGCCGAAAAGGGCAACGGCGCGGAACGCGGTCAATGACATGGGCACTGGATATGTAGTCCGAGTCCCTCAAACATGACGCGGAGTTCCGAAGATTATTTCCGGGAAGAGGTTTTTTGTTTGAAGTCCGGGACCCCTTAGACCTCTTTTTGGGCGTCTCTCCGAATCCGACGCCATCTTTACGGCCTCCCAAGAAATCCACTAGAACGATCTAGACACGCACTCACACTGCATGCAACCATGGGAGCGACTAGAACGATCTAGAAACCTGAAGAGGAGCCCCAGTGACGTATCTCCAGCACCCGGTCCAGACAGAGCAGCCTGTCCGCATCGCCGTCATCGGCGCTGGCTGGATCGGCAAATTCCACGCCGAGACCATAGCCCGCCGCATTCCGAATGCACGCCTGGAATCAATCGCCGACCCCGTCCTGCCCGCCGTCGAAGAACTCGCAAACAAACTTGGCGTGGCCAAAATCAGTGCGGACGCCGCCGACGTGCTGGCCGACCCGGACGTTGATGCTGTCCTCATCGCCTCTCCCATGCGTTTCCACGCCGGGCTGATCACAGCCGCAGCGTCAGCCGGCAAGGATGTTTTCTGCGAAAAGCCCGGCGGTCGGACCATCGATGAACTCGACGCCGCCATCGATGCCGCGGCGAGCGCCGGCGTCGTTCTCCGGTTTGGCTTCAACCGCCGTTACTCCAGCGATTTCGCAGCCGCCCGCAAGCTGGTGGACGACGGCGCCGTAGGCACACCGCAGCTGCTGCGCTCCCTCACCCGGGACCCCGGAACCGAAGCCGGAATCAGCAACCCGGAGCGCATTGCCCCAGGCACGATCTTCCTGGAAACCCTCATCCACGACTTCGACACCCTCAACTGGCTCAACCCCGGGGCCGTCCCGGTCAAAGTCCACGCGGTCGCTGATGCCCTGGTAGCGCCCGAGGCGAGGTCGGGCGGCCTGCTGGACACCGCCGTCGTGACCGTCACGTACAGCAATGGCGCCATCGCTGTGGCCGAAGCGAACTTCAATGCGCTCTACGGCTACGATGTCCGCGGCGAAGTGTTCGGCTCCGCAGGCATGGTCACCGCCGGAACACCGCAGGCCACCAACGCCACCAGCTACACCGCCGCAGGCATCGTCACGGAGACTTCGCACCTGAACATCCACCTCTTCCACGACGCCTACACCGCCGAGCTCGCGGCCTTCGCGGACGACGTTGCGGCACGCCGCGGATACCCGGAGCAACGCACGACGGCGGCCGCCCCGCCGGCCCCCGTGGCAGCTCCGGGTGGGGTGGACGCACGGAACGCGTTGGCCGTAGCACTGGCTGCCTTCAGGTCCGCGGAAACAGGCTTGCCCGTGGAGATTTCGGACATCGCGGAACTGCAGGCCGCAGAGCCCGCTGCGCAGCCCGCCCCGGCCGGGGTCCCCGCATGAGCTTCCGCCTGGCCGTCTGCGCGGAAATGGTCTACGGCGAACTGCCCCTGATTGACCGGGTTCGTCGGATCCACGAGCAAGGCTTCGAGGTAGAGCTATGGGACACCCGAGGCCGGGACATTCCGGCTTTGGCCGCCACCGGGGCATCGTTCTCCTCCATGAGCGGATACTTCGGGGGCAGCGTCATCGACGCCGCCAATGCCCACGAGGTCCTTGCGTCGGCAGAAAAGCTGGTTCCCACTGCGCTGGAACTGGGCGTGGAGCGCATGGTGGTCCATCCTTCCGAACTCGGCGAGGGAGGAAGGGCCGTGAGGCCCACCCACCGCTCAACGGGCGACATGTGGCTGACAGGGCTCCGGACTCTGGAAAAACTTGGCGAACTGGGCGAAAAACACGGCATCACGTTCGCCTTGGAGAACCTCAACACGATCCTGGACCACCCGGGCATTCCGCTGGCAAGGGCCAAGGACACCCTGGCCCTGGTACAGGCCGTCAATCATCCCAACGTGAAGATGATGCTGGATCTGTATCACGCACAAATCGGCGAGGGGAACCTGATCGAGCTCGTCCGTGCGGCGCAGCCATTCACCGGCGAGATCCAGGTAGCCGACGTGCCCGGGCGCTTCGAACCAGGAACCGGCGAGATCAACTATCCGGCGATCGCGAAGGCCCTCAACGAGGCCGGCTATACGGGTGTGGTCGGCATGGAAGCCGGCGCGATCGGTGGCCAGGGAATAGACGCGGGCGATGCCGCCCTGGCCGCCTTCCGCGCCGCGTTCTCTCCCAACTGAGTCCCAGCAGCGCGCGTTATGGGCGCAGGAACCGCCCGCCCACAACGCGCGCTGCTGCTTGCACCGTTGCTACCCGTCCGGGTCAGTACTTGACTGGCTCCATGCGGCCGGAGCGCAAGGAAAGCACAGCAGCCTCGGCGATGGCTTGGGCCTTCAGCCCGTCTTCCAGCGACGGCGCGGGAGCCACGCCGCTTTCCAGCGCGGAAACGAACGCCGAAAGGGCCGAGGCATACGTCGGTTGCACGCGTTCGAACCAGCCGGGGTGCAGCCCGTCGTCCACCACTGACGTGCCGGAGTAGCGTGACACTGCCCCGTTCCGGTGTCGTCTGGCTTCCACCATTCCCTCGGAACCCATGACCTCGATGCGTTCGTCGTACCCGTAACCGGTGCGGCGCACACTGTCGATCTGGACCAACGCCCCTCCGGGGAGCCGCAACGTGACGGCGGAGGTGTCGACGTCGTCGTGATCCGCCACGCCGGGTTCCGCCAACGCTGATCCAGTGGCGAAAACCTCCACCGGATCCACGTTGGAAAGCCAGCGGGCCAAGTCGAAGAAGTGGACAGTCTGGTCGCGCATCTGGCCGCCGGAGACGGCGACGTAGGACAACGGGGGCATGGATGGGCCACGGGAGGTGAGTTGGATCAGTTCCACCGTGCCGATCCCGCCGGAATCGACCACACGTTTGAGTTCGGCGTAGTCGCGGTCGAACCGGCGGTTGAAATCCACCATCACGGGGACGCCGCATTCCTGCACGAATGTGGCGGTTTCGCGGGCGCGGTCCAGGTCCAGGTCGATCGGCTTCTCGCACAGGGCTGCAATTCCGACGGCGGCCGCGCGCTGCAAGTGCCCGGCGTGTGTATCGGTGGAGGAGGCGATGAAGACAGCGTCGATCAGGGATGGGTCGAACACCTCCTCCAACACCCCGGCGGCGGCAGCACCGTGGGCCGCGGCGAGGGTTTGCGCGCGCCGCTGGTCGACGTCGTAAACGAGCCGGAACTCGACCCCGGGATGTGCTGCGAGGTTTGCCGCGTGGACGGTGCCGATGAAACCGGCACCAATGAGTGCGAAGCGGATCATGTCAGGCTGCTGCTTTCTGGTGTGCTGATGCGGGGATTATCCATGCGGAATCGTCGTGGTGCGAGGCTGCGACTGCTTCCACGAACTGGACGCCGATCAATCCATCGATCCCGGTAGGGAAAGACAGCCCGCGTTCCGGGAGCGGCGTGGAGTCGCGGCGTGCGCGGAGGACCTCGGCGAGGTCGGAATAAAAGTTTGCGAAGGCCCCAAGGAAGCCCTCCGGATGGCCGAGGCCGACGCGGGTGAGCCGGGACGCGTCGTCGTGCAGGGTGCTGAGCCCCTGTGTGAGGACGGTAGTGGCTCCTGCCGGATCCTGGACCTTGAGGTAATGAGGGTCTTCATGCTGCCACGCCAGGCTGCCCTTCTCCCCGTAGACGCGGATGCGGAGTCCATGGTTGTGGCCAGTGGCGGCCATGCTTGCCCAGACGCGGGCCGGGACATCGCCGGTCAGTTCGAGTTCCACGGTGGCGTTGTCGAAGACCCGGCGCCCTGGCACCAACGTCTGCAGCCGGCCGGAGAGACGCTGGGCTTCCAGTCCCGTGATGTAGCGCAACAGGTGGAAGGCGTGCGTGCCGAGGTCGCCCACGACGCTCGGGAAGCCCGCAATGTCCGGATTGGTGCGCCACGAAGCCTGCTTGTGGCCCTCGTTTTCCAGCGGGGTGGCCGCCCACCCGGAAGCATGTTCGACGTCGACAAAGCGGATGGCGCCCAGCTCCCCGTTGCGGACCATGCGGGCAGCCTGGCGAACCATGGCGTAGGCGGAATAGCAGTGCGGCACCGCAAGGATGGCGTCATTGGCGGCGGCGATGCGTACGAGTTCGGCGGCGGAAACCGAGTCCTGCGTGAGCGGCTTCTCGCAGACCACAGAAATGCCGCTGCTGAGGAACGTGCGGGCGATCTCGAAGTGGCTGTCGTTGGGCGTCGCCACCACCACGACGTCCACACCGTCTTCGCGAACGGCCTCGGCCTCAGCCATTTCGCGGACGTCCCCATAATTGCGGTCCGCCGGCACACCGAGCGCGGCACCGATGGCACGGGAACTGCTCGGATCCCGCCCGAAGATTCCGGCCTGGAGGTCGTAATGGCCGTCAAGCCTCATGGCGAAGCGGTGGGTCTTGCCGATGTCGGCGCCTTTGCCGCCTCCGACCATGCCGGCTATCAGTTGCCGGGTATGTGGTTCACTCATGAAAAATCCTCAAGGACTCTCTTTGGAATTTACTTGGACCGGTCCATAATGGCGGTGGGGAGGCGAAGGCGTCAAGCCCTCTAAGCTTGGATGGGATCTGCCGGAGTGAAAGGAGACATGCGTGACTGACGCGTCCAGCCTGCCCGGAAGCAAGCCCACCATCCGCGATGTCGCCAGCGCCGCGGGCGTCTCAAAATCCCTGGTCTCCCTGGTCCTGCAGGGCTCTGCCAACGTCAGCGACGGTCGCCGTCGCGCGGTCCTCGAAGCGATGGAACAGCTCGGTTACCGGCCCAACCGGCTGGCCCAACGCCTCTCCGGACCGCGCAGTGGCACCATCGGGGTGATGCTTAATGACATCCGGAACCCATGGTTTGTGGAACTGCTGGAAGGGCTCACCGCGTCACTGCACGCGGCCGGCATCTCACCGGTCCTGGCTGACTCCTACACCGACAACCGCGTAGGCCGCAGTTCCGTGGAAACCCTGCTGGAGCAGCGGATCGACGGCCTGGTAGTGGTAGGAACCACCACGGAATCGGCTGCGATCGAAAACGCCTCACGAAACATCCCTGTGGTCCTGGCCGGGACGCGCGAACCGGAACTTCCCGGCGTTGACATCGTGGTCAATGACGACGACGCCGGCGCGCGGCAAGCGACCGGGCACCTGCTCTCGCTGGGGCACCAGCGCATTGCGCATCTCCAGGGCCCGGGCGAAGTCGGCAAGTTGCGACGGTTATCGTTCGAACGGACCATGCTCGACGCCGGGTTGGAACCTTTGGTGGTAACTGGCGGGGTGAGCGAGGAGAGTGCCTATGCTGCCGCGAGCCGTCTCCTGGCCGGACCCCAACGGCCGACCGCGATCTTCGCCTACAACGACATCGCATGCATCGGGGCACTCTCCGCGGCCGACGACCTTGGACTGTCCGTGCCCGAGGATCTCTCACTGGTTGGCTACGACAACACCTACCTCGCGAGGATCCGGCATCTGTCGCTGACCTCCGTGGACAACGGCAATCTCGCCGTGGGGGTGGAAGCCGGGAAGTTCATCCTTGAGCGGCTCACAGCCCCGGAACTTCCTGCCCGCCTGCACCAGGTTCCGTCGCAGCTGCAGGTGCGGGGGTCCTCTGGGGATGCCCCGTCGTAGCTACCGTTTCACTCGGCCCAGCAACAGCACTCCTGCGTTGGCTCCGACGATCAGGACGATTCCCGCCCACTGCGCTGGTGCAAGTTCCTGACGCAGAATGAGGGCTCCGATGACGGCCGCGAAAACGGGGTTGATGCTCATCAGCACGCCGAACAGATTCGCCGGAACCCTCCGCAGCGCGATCAGATCCGCCACATATGGCAGCACTGAAGCCATGATGCCGGCACCCACGGCACAGAGCACCGCAAAGCCATCGATGGGTTGGGTCAGGAAAACTACGACGGCAACCGGCAGGAAGAGGGTCGCCGACACCCCCGTGGCGGCCGCTGTGCCCTGGATTCCTTGGATTCGTTGGCCCACTATCCGGTTCAGGAGGATGTACGCAGCCCAACTGCATGCGGCAATTAGTCCAAGGCTGATGCCGGGAAGATCTGTGGACGCCTCCGGACCGGTGATCGCCACAACGCCCACTGCGGCGGCGAGCGCGCACAGGGCACTTCCCTTCCCTCGGGAACCCGCAAGGGCCACGGCCAGCGGGCCCAGGAACTCCAGCGTCACTGCCAGCCCCAGGCCAATGCGCTGAATGGATGCATAGAGCCCGAGGTTCATGGTCCCAAACGACACGGCCAGGAGAAGTACCGGCCACCATTGGTGCCAGCTCAACTCGCGCAGCCTCGGCCGCACGACCGGAAGCAGGACAGCCGCGGCCACAAGTTGTCGAACAGCAACGACGCCCACAGGTCCCATGACAGGAAAAGCGAGCGAACCGCTGGCGGCCCCCAGTTGGTTGGAGAGCGCACTGGCGACAAGGGTTGCGGCTCCCCCGGCCTTGCCCGCTGCGGCGTTGGTCTGTTCCATGAGGAGATTCTGCACGCCGGGGGTTCAGGCGCTAAATGCATGAATTGGCGTATTTATGCGCTGCGTGCATGAATAAGATGAGGACATGGACGTGGAACTGCGCCAATTGCGCTGTCTTATCGCGGTAGTGGAGCAAGGCACGTTCACCGACGCCGCCATCGAGCTTCGAATGTCCCAGGCCGCCGTGTCACGAAGCATCGCAGCCCTTGAGCAAGCACTGGGGACACGCGTTGTGGAGCGAACCACCCGCAGCGTGGGGCTGACAGCCGCCGGTGAGCGCGCACTGGGCAAGGCCCGCAGGATCATCGCTCTCCTGGCCGATCTTGAACGTGATGCCCGGGCCGGAACGGGGCAGATCCGCATGGGTTACGCGTGGTCGGCTCTGGGTGAGCACACAACCGAATTCCAACACCGCTGGAAATTGCGCTTCCCGCACACCGGGCTTCAACTCACCCGTTCCAACACCCCCAGCGGCGGCCTGATGGATGGAACCACCGATTACGCAATCCTTCGACGACTCCCGCAGGCCGCCGCCGTCGAGCATGTGCGCGTCGGCGAGGAAAAGCGCTACTGCGCCATGTCCACTGACGATCCGCTGGCCCCAAGGAGGTCAGTGTCTTTGGCGCAAATCGCCACATTGCCCGTGGCAATGGACCTGCGCACAGGCAGCACAACACTGGACCTATGGCCGGAGCAGGGTAAGCCCCCGGAGGTTATCCCTATCCACGACATCGACGATTGGCTGACCGTGATCGGCAGCGGGGCCGCGCGGGGTATCACTGCAGCCTCCACGGCACATCAATATCGACGCCGGGGAGTCGCCTACCGGCCGGTGCGTGACGCACCCATGGTTCCGGTGTACGTGGCGTGGCTGAAGAACGACCCGCCCCAGGATCACCAGGCTGTGGTTGCATTGCTGGCCGAGCTCTATCGGTAGGCCGCCTTTGACAGTCGCCCGCCATGGCCGTGAAGGCTGGCGGTCTATGTCCGCAGCGGTGCGTGGTGATGGTTCCGTCGGGCGGCTTGGCTGGGATCGACGTGCGCCGGCGGGATGAACCACGGGATGCCGTTTCTGCTCGCAATCATCCACTGTTCCTTGTGGATGACGTGATGATGGTGTGAGCACAAGAGCACGCCGTTGTCGGTGTTGGTGGGGCCACCTTGCGACCAGTAGGTGATGTGGTGGGCTTCGCACCAAGGCGCCGGCATGGTGCAGTCCGGGAAAGCACATCCTTGGTCGCGGGCCTGGAGGGCCTTGCGGATGTGGGGCGGGAAGATCCGGCTGGTCCGGCCAATTCCGAGGACCTGGCCTTCGGTGCCGAGCAGGACCGGGAGGATATCGGCGTCGCAGGCGATCTTCCGGATGACGTTCGGGTGGATGGGTCCTTGGAAGGTTGATACCGCGCTGCTGAGCCTGGGGTGCAGGCCGCCCGTGCCTGTTGTGCCGTTGCCTGCCGCTTTTGTGCCCGGGTCGGTTTCACCGGCGCCCACAGGGTTGCCGGTTTGTTGATTGGCAGCGTGGCTCTGGAGCTGGTCAAAGAGATCCCGGTAGTCGATGGTGACCATGACTTGGGGTTTCAAGCCGCCATTGGCTGGTAGCTGACCGGTTCTCAGGGCCAACGCGCAGCCACCGACCAGACCGTCGAGGAGTTTCTGGGCGCGGGAGCGGCGACCCGGTTCCGGAATCGGGTTCCTCCCGTTCGCGGGCTCCATGCGAACGGTGGCGGCTACCCTGCCCTCTGGGGTGCGGACCTGAGCGGCTGAACTCCGACCCCTGGTGTCCGCGCCACGCTGGGTGGTATGGACAGCCGTGCGGCTTGGGCCATTTCTCCCTCCCGGGCCGCCAGAACTGCCAGTATTGCGCACCTCGCCCTCAACGAGGCGGGGGTTCGTGGCGGCGTTCATGACGGTGGTGAGGGTCTCGAACTGCTCGGCCGTTGCGAAGATTTCGAGATGATTCAGGCCAAAGCGTGGCTTTCGAATGAACGCACCTTGGAGTTGCCGAAGCACTTCTTCCGTGGGTTCGGCACCGTCTTGGTCAATGAAATCCATCCAGCGGCGGGCCGTCGTGGAAACGAAATCCGTGTCGGACTGGATGGCTGTGGACGTGAGGTCCTTCTCCATCCTGGTGATGGTGTCCTGATCGGTCAGAAGCTGGACGCTGTCCAGTGCTGTGCTGATCAGGGTGGCCGAGCCGCCGGATACCAGTGCGTCGGCCACAGCGAAGGCCAGCTGTTCGCGCTGCGGCGGGACCGGCTCTCCGGCAATGCCGACGCCGGGCAGGACGGCGTCCGCAAGGGCCAGGCGACGCCGGGCTTCCTTGGCTGTGATCCGCAGCCGTGCACGGAGGAAATCTGCAGCGTTCCGGTACCCGTCATCGAGCACAGCGGCAGTTCCGGCTTCCTTGCGGGTTCGCTCCACGGCCCGGGCTGCGACGAGCTGAAGGTACTCCACGGTCCGGGCAATATCCTCGACCCTGGCTGCGAAAGCGCTCGCCTCGCCGAAATCGAACATCGAAGCTTGAGCAAGGATCGACGCCCTCACACCATCCAGGGCATCAACACCGTCTTCGAGGCAGTCCACCGCAGAGTCCGATGAAGACTCCGCCTGTCCTTCAGCCACCTGCCCTCCGATCCCCATAAAGCAAGCCTGTCACGGCCACAATCCCCAGTAACCACGCCAATCTGTGTATGTGGATAACGCATCAACCGCAGTTAAGCAGAAAAAGGCCGCCTGCCGCCGTCGTGCGTTGTAAAAGCACGACGGCGGCAGGCGGCCCGGGCACAAAAGGCGCGGCGCTAGGCCTTAGAGGTTTTCCACCAGCGAGACGTCCCGGACGGCGCCCTTGTCAGCGGAGAGTGCCATGGCCGCGTAGGCGCGGAGAGCCGGCGACACCTGGCGGTCGCGGTTCTTGGGCTTATACCCGCCGTTGACTTCGAGCTTCTCGCGGCGTTCGGCGAGGATCTCGTCGGAAACCTGCAACTGGAGCGAGCGCTGGGTGATATCGATGCTGATGATGTCACCGTTCTCCACCAAGGCGATGGCGCCGCCGGAGGCAGCTTCCGGGGAAATGTGCCCGATCGACAGCCCGGAGGTACCGCCGGAGAAGCGACCGTCGGTGATGAGGGCGCACTTCTTGCCCAAACCACGGCCCTTAAGGAACGACGTCGGGTAGAGCATTTCCTGCATGCCCGGGCCACCGCGGGGGCCTTCGTAGCGGATGACCACCACGTCGCCTTCCTTGATGGTTTTGTTCAGGATCATTTCCACGGCTTCGTCCTGCGACTCGCACACAACGGCAGGGCCCTCGAAGGTCCAGATGGACTCGTCCACGCCTGCGGTCTTCACCACGGCACCGTCCACCGCCACATTGCCGCGCAGCACAGCGAGGCCGCCGTCCTTGGAGAACGCGTGCTCCACGGAACGGATGCAGCCACCCTCGGCGTCGGTGTCCAGGGAGGTCCACTCATTCGATTGCGAGAACGCTGTTGAGGAACGGACGCCGCCGGGAGCCGCGTGCCACAGTGCCTGCGCCTCTTCCGTTGCCTTGCCGCCGCGGATGTCCCAGTCGTCCAGCCAGCCGTCGAGGTCGGCGGAGTGCACTGAGTGGACGTTCTTGTGCAGGAGGCCGCCGCGGTTCAGCTCACCCAGCAGGGCGGGGATGCCACCGGCGCGGTGCACGTCTTCCATGTAGTAGGTCTTGTTTCCGGCGACGTTCGGGGCCACCTTGGCCAGGCAGGGCACCTGGCGGGACTTGGCGTCCATTTCGGCCAGTCCGTACTCCACGCCGGCTTCCTGGGCCGCAGCCAGCAGGTGCAGGATGGTGTTGGTGGAGCCGCCCATGGAGATGTCCAGCGCCATGGCGTTGTCAAAGGCCTCAGCGGTGGCGATGGAGCGCGGCAACACGGAGTCGTCGTCGCCGTCGTAATAGCGCTTCACGAGCTCGACGACGGTGGCACCGGCCTTCTCGTACAGCGCCTTGCGGGCGGTGTGGGTCGCGAGGACCGAGCCGTTGCCCGGCAGGGCCAGGCCGATGACCTCGGCGAGGCAGTTCATGGAGTTGGCCGTGAACATGCCCGAGCACGAACCGCAGGTGGGGCAGGCGTTCTCTTCGATGAGGTTGATGTCCTCGTCGGAGATGGATTCGTCCACGGCGTCGGCGATGGCGTTCACCAGGTCCAGGGAACGCACGGAACCGTCGGTCAGGGTCACGCGGCCGGCCTCCATGGGACCGCCGGAGACGAAGACCACCGGGATGTTCAGGCGCAGCGCGGCCATGAGCATGCCCGGAGTGATCTTGTCGCAGTTGGAGATGCACACGAGGGCGTCCGCGCAGTGTGCGTTGACCATGTACTCAACGGAGTCGGCGATCAGGTCGCGGGACGGCAGGGAGTAGAGCATCCCGGAGTGGCCCATGGCGATGCCGTCGTCCACTGCGATGGTGTTGAATTCGCGCGGTACTGCGCCGGCGGCGAGGATCGCGTCCGAGACGATCCGGCCCACGGGGGCAAGGTGGGTGTGACCGGGGACGAACTCGGTGAAGGAGTTTGCCACGGCAATGATCGGCTTGCCGATGTCCGTGTTGGCGACGCCGGAGGCGCGCAGCAGTGCGCGGGCGCCGGCCATGTTGCGGCCGTGGGTGACTGTTCGTGAGCGTAGTGCAGGCATAAGTACCATCCTGCTGGGGTTTTGTTACCCCCGGAAGACGGTGCTGCTACTAGTAGTGAAAGTACCAGAGTAATAGTGTTGTCAGTGTGAAAGATGAGAGGCGCAAGGAACTGGGGCTTTACCTCAGGACCCGCCGCAACCAGGCCCTGCGCTCCGACTACGGGCTGCCCCCGGTGGGGCGGTCCCGCGAGCGCGGACTGCGCCGGGAGGAGATCGCGTTCCTGTCCGGGGTGAGCGTCACCTGGTACACCTGGCTCGAACAAGGCCGGGACATCAGCCCTTCCCGGCAGGTCCTTGAGTCCATCGCACGGGCCCTGCACCTTTCGGATACCGGGCTCGGCTACGTGCTCTCCTTGGGCGGATACGCCTCCACCATTCCCAAGGGTCCGGTTGCCGCCGATGCACCGGCGCATGTCCAGCGCCTGTTGGACGCCTTGGATCCCAATCCCTCGTATGCGCTTTCACCGGACTGGGGCGTGGCCGGGTGGAACCGCGCCTACGAGGCGCTGTACCCGAACATTGGAACTTTCGACGCCGCCGACAGGAACCTTTTGTGGCTCGTCTTCACCGACCCCTACGTCCGGGACCTGCTTCCGGACTGGGACGTCACCAGCAAGAGGTTCCTCGCCGAATTTCGTGCAGAGACGGGTCAGCGGCTGGGTGATCCGGATGTCGCCTATCAGGTGGAACGACTCAAGGAGGCCAGCCCGGAATTCCAGGAAAGCTGGGACCGCTACGACATCCTTGGCTTTGAGTCCCGCGAGCGCCTTTTCCACCATCCCGCAGTGGGAGTGCTGCAGCTGGAGCACCACCAGGTATCGCCGTCGGACCGGCCGGACCTGCACATTGTGGTTTACACCCCGGCACCAGGCAGTGACGCCGGTGAGCAGATGGAGCGACTGCTGGAGACCGGGCGGTCGTAACCCGGCGTTCCTACAACTGCAGGGACGATTCGTCCGGGGTGGCAAGCGTCAGCACTGCTTCCTCCACAGTCTCGTGGTCCTCCAGCTCCCTCTCGATCCTGCGCAGCACCACGGCAACCTCGTGTTCCGGGTGGTCGCCTTGCAAGTCCACGGCCGCTACAAGATAGAGCCTGCGGGGGCCCACGAATTCCAGGTGGAGGTACGTCAGCCGTGCAATGTCCGGGTGTTCCAGGAGCTGCCGCCCCATGGACCGTTCTATGTCCGGCGTGACCCCCTGCCCTACCAGGAACCGGCGGTTGCGGTCGATCAGAACGACGGCAACAACCGCCAAGAGGACACCGACGACAATCGATCCGACAGCATCGGGCAAGGGCGAACCCGTGACCTGATGGAGGAAGACGCCAGTGAATGCGATCACCAGCCCAGCCAGGGCTGCGGCATCCTCCGCAAAGACGGCACGCAGCGTGGGATCCGAGCTGACAAGAACCTGTTCCAAGGTCCGCCGTTCCAGCTTCCTGGCCGCCTTTCGGGTCTGGCGGAAGGCCTGGACGAAGGAAAACCCTTCCAGGACAAAGGCCACTGCCAGAACCACGTACGCAATCAGGAAGTCAGACGCAGGCTCCGGCTCAATGATCTGCTGGATCCCGTGCATGATGGAAACCACGGCGCCGGCAGTGAACAGCCCGAAAGCGGCAAACATGGACCAGACGTACGCTTCGCGGCCATAACCCATGGGATGTCCCGTATCGCGCGGACGTTGAGAGCGGCGTTCGGCCAGGAACAGGAACACCTGGTTGCCGGTGTCGGCCCAGGAGTGCGCCGCCTCAGCAGTCATGGACGCCGACCCGGTGAGCGCCGCGGCCACTGATTTGGCCGCTGCAACCAGGGCGTTCGCCGCGAAAGCGATGACGACGGTCAGCAGGGTGGAGCTGGAGTCCGATCGCTTTCGTGAGGCAGCCATAGGCTTACCGTACCCAACAGCGCAGGAAATGGACGGCGGACCGAGGTTCCGCAGCTGAATAAAAGAATTCCCGTTTCAGCACACATTTTCAGGATGTGGCGCACTATGGAGGGATGGACGCTCCTGATGCCGGCGGTTTGGCGCAGGACGGTTCCGGTAGCTTCCGGGCTGGACTGCACCCGTGGAGCCGTTATGTGGCATTGGGGGACTCGTTCACGGAGGGTCTGGGCGACCCCGAACCCCGCAGCCCGGGCGGACTCCGGGGATGGGCGGACCGTGTTGCTGAAGAGTTGAGTACGGACCACCACGATTTCGCCTATGCCAACCTGGCGATCAGCGGGAAGCTCCTCCATCAGATCCTGGAGGAGCAAGTGGGTCCGGCATTGGACCTCAAACCCGATCTCATTACTCTCAACGCCGGCGGCAACGACCTGCTCTTTCATAGGAGCGACCCCGACAAGCTGGCACTGGAACTGGATCGTGGCGTGGAAACGCTGGCCTCAACGGGCGCCACCATCGTCCTCTTCACCGGCCCGGACTGGGGCGCGACCCCGGTGCTTGGCAGGACCCGCGGCAAAGTGGCTGTTTTCAACGAGAACATCCGCGTGGTGGCCGCCCGTCATGATGCCGTGATTGCCGATCTCTGGGCTTTGCGCCAACTCACCGATCCCCGGATGTGGGATCCGGACCGGCTCCATTTCTCTCCGCTCGGCCAGCACATCATCGCCATCATGGTCCTGGAGTCATTGAACGTCCCGCATTCCCTTGAACCGCTGGCTCCGCGGCCGCTTCCCGAGCGCCGTTGGCGCGAGGCCCGCGCGGATGACATCGTGTGGGCCCGGGAGCACCTTTTTCCTTGGGTTGTGCGGAGGTTGACGCAGCGGAACGCCGACGGCGGTCGGCACCCCAAGCGTCCACAACCCGGGCCGGTTTTCGGTGCGGCGATGCCGCCAGGCAGCTATGTCGGGAACGATCCCCGCCGTATGACGGACTGAACAACTGACTGACCGGCCGCCGAACAACTGACCGGCCACGCGGCCTGCCGTCTGGCACCCCGGGCGTGGACCGGCGTCGTCGATTCAACGACGGTCAGCTGGCAGGCTGCGGTTCCGTTTGCGCCCGGACGCTCCAGGCCGACCAATCAAGCGGGTGCACCGAGGGGCGGCCCAAAAGGTATCCCTGCGCAGCGGTGACCTTCAAGGCGGTGACTTCCTGCAGTTCTTCGGCCGTTTCGATGCCTTGCGCGTGGACATCTGCCCCGATCTCACGGGCCAGCTCAACGATGGCCTTGGCACGGAGCTTCTGGCCGTCGTTTCCGGCGATTCCTTCAATCAGGTGACGGTCCAATTTGATGATGTCGGGGCGCAATTGCTCGATTCTGTCCAGCGAGACCAATGCGGCACCCGAGGCGCTGATCGCCACCCGCAACCCCAAGGCCCGCAGTTGTTCGAGGCCTTCGCCGGCCGGCTGGGCCGCCATGGATTCCAGGCTGCCCGTCAGCTCAACGATGATCCTCTCGGGGGCCAAGGCGGCAGCGGCCAAAAGGTTCCGCACCCGGGGATCGTGCGAGGTGGCCGGGGTGAGATTCAGAGTGACAAACATGTTTTCCGGGACGTCGTGCGCAGCCATCAGGGCGCAATGCAGCGCTGCAATCTCCAGCTCAGTTCCCAGACCGGCAGCAGCAGCTTCACTGAACCACACGTCGGCGCCCGCACCGTCCTCACCGATGAACCTTGTCAGGGCCTCGACGCCGATCGGGTCGCCCTTGGGAAGGGAGTGGATCGGCTGGAACGCCGTCAGGAGAAGCTTGTCGGCCAGGATCGATTGGATGCCGGCGCGGACGTCGTGGCTGACAGGGACCAGCACGGTTCGTGACGCGTCGGACGATTCCAGATGCAGGCTGGCGTGTTCCAAGTGAACAGGCACGTTGGACGCCGGCTGTGATGTTTTCCGAGTGAGGAGCAGGTGCTTCAGCAATGCACCCTCGGGGTCGTCCGGCCGCGCGTCAAGAAGCTCACGGAGCTTGTTCCTGGCCCCTTCACTGCGCGGTTCAGCGTCCTCAAGAATGGACTCGATGATGTCCAGGACCTGTGCCCGCATGGTCTCTTCATCCGCGAACGGTGTGTCCCCTGCGCCGTCATGGTTGCTGCTGTCCGCGTCGTTACCCGGTGATAGAGAGCCCGCTTCTTGAGCCATCAATTATTCCTTTGTGTATCCCCCGCTGGCCAGGCCAGACAACTGCCGGCCCGCCGCATGAGGGCCTTGCCTCGAATCTTACAGAGAAAAGTGTCACTTGGCTCACACTTATCACTCGAATCACAGGAAGCTTTTAGCGTGGAGCCGCAGCCCACGGCTCGTCCGCCACTTCGATCTCCCGCGCCATGTCATCGAGGAACCGCATCACGGCCACGCGCTCGTCGGGAGTGAGGCGTGCGGCCGCTAGGAACCGCTTCGCCTGTTGCTTGCCCACAGTACGCATAGCGGCTTCGTGCGTTTCCGGGGTAATGGCGATCGCGAGGGCCCGACGGTCGGAGGGGTGCGCCTGCCGGGTGACGTGGCCGGCACGTTCCAGCCGGTCCAGCAATTTGGTGGTTGACGCCGTCGAGATGTTCAGGTGGGAAGCTATGGCTCCGGGCGTGGCTATGACGCCATGGTTGGCACAGACGATCAGGTAATGCAGCGCCCGCATGTCCGATTGGTTCAGTTTCATATATCGGAGTGAGGCCTCCGCCAAGCGCTGTTCGGCGTCGCGGAGCCTCCCGAGCGCTGCCATGAGTTCGCTGATCTGTACGATGTCGGCTTCGGAGAACCGGGAGCGGTCAATCAACTGTTGATGGGGATCGTTGGCGTCCAGATGATAGAGGCCGGATGAGACCGGGAACCCGGCTTCTTCAGGCAGTTCTTCAAGACTGGACATGCTGAGTATGTTACACCTAACTTCCTACATGGTAGCCTTTCTTCTAGCTTGTCTAGCAATATTCGGGCTGCTGTAAAGACTCAGGTTGCAGGAGGAAGGCGCAGTATGAACGCTACAGAGATGGTTGTCCTCCTTGACGACGCCGGCACACCCATAGGCGAAGCCCCCAAAGCAGGGGTCCACACACAGGAAACGCCCCTCCACCTCGCATTCTCCTGCTACCTCCTCAACGATGACGGCGAGGTCCTCCTGACCCGCCGCTCGCCGGAGAAGAAAACCTGGCCCGGAGTGTGGACCAACAGCTTTTGCGGACACCCGGCACCCGGCGAGGACCCCTTGGACGCAGTAGCCCGCCGGGCGCAGTTCGAACTCGGGGTGGATGCCAACCAGGTTGAAATGGCGCTCCCCCACTTCCGGTACAGGGCCGTGGACCCCACGGGAATTGTGGAAAACGAAATCTGCCCGGTCTACGTCGCCAGGATCGCCGGCGATCTAAACCCCAATCCTTCAGAGGTAGCGGACTGGGCCTGGATGTCACCGGCCCTGCTGGCCAACTCCCTGGAGCGCACCCCCTCCGCTTTCAGCCCGTGGTTGGGACTCCAGTTCCCCCAGCTGCTTGAAGCGCGGGTACTCCCCCTCGGGACCGGAGCCAAAGCATGACCGTCACCTCCGGTGCTTTACGCAGCCGCACCGACCTTTGCACGGCGATTGAGAACGAGCTCAGCGGGCTCATCGGCAAGCGGGCCGCCGCCGCAACAACGTATGGGCCGCATTTCACCAGACTCTGGGAACTGGCCGGCCACAACGTCCTGGGTGGAAAGTTCGTGCGTCCCTTGCTGCTCATGGAGACCTACGATGCCCTCAGGGGGCGCGGCACGGACGGGACAGCCCCGCACGGGACAAGCCAGCCCCGCACCAACCAGCCCCAAGCCAGCCCACCGGACACGGGCCACCGCGAAACGGCCATCAGCATTGCGGCCGCGATCGAACTCCTCCACTACTCCTTCCTGCTCCACGACGACGTGATCGACGGAGACCTGGTCCGGCGCGGGCACCCGAACCTCATCGGCTCCCTCCTCGCAGAAGCAAAGTCGCTTTCAGAAACCCAGTCACTTCCCCGGACCAACAGTGGTGAAGGCGCCCGGGAAGGCAGCGACCTCCACTGGGCCCAAACCGGCGGCATCCTCATGGGGGACATGCTCCTCGCCGCCACCCACCAGGCCTTCGCCAGGGCAGACCTCCCGCATGCACTGAGGCTGCGGCTCCTGGATCTCCTGGAACACACCATCAACGAAACAGTGGCCGGTGAGCAGCTGGACGTGGGCCTCGGGGACGGCATCATCGACCCCCACCTCGAGACCATCCTGGTGATGTGCGGCTACAAAACCGCCACCTACACCTTCGAACTTCCCCTGCGGGCCGCAGCCGCGCTGGCGGGCGCGGACTTCGCCGTCGAAAATGCGCTCGCCACGGCCGGCCGCCATCTGGGCCTCGCCTTCCAACTCCAGGACGACCTCCTATCAACGTTCGGGGACCCCCGCCGGCACGGCAAGGATCCCTTTTCGGATCTGCGGGAGGGAAAAGAAACGGCCATCATCGCCCATGCACGAACCACGGCGGCCTGGCCGGACATTGAGCCTTTCTTCGGCAGGCCGGAGCTGAACGGCTCGGAATGCGAATACGTTCGCCGGCACTTGGCCGATTGCGGGGCGGAAACGTTCGTCAACGGACTCATCGAGGAGCAGATGCGGGCCTTCAACGAGCTGCTGACCAGCACCATCCCGCAGGGCGTGTGCAATGTGTTGCTGGACCTCGCCGGGCAATTGGAAGGACGGCAGTCATGAGCCTCGCCTCAGACACCTCATTCACCCATTTCACCCGGACGGCCGAGCGGGCCGCCAACCAGGTGATCGCCGCGTATTCCACCTCGTTCGGGCTGGCGTGCAGGCTGCTCGGGCGGCGGCACCGCCAACATGTCCGGAACATCTACGCCTTGGTGCGCGTCGCGGACGAACTCGTGGATGGTGTCACCGCGGAGGCCGGCCTCAGCTACCAGGAACAGTGCGATGCCCTGGCCCACTTCATCGACGAGACCCACCGGGCCGTCAAGCTGGGCTACAGCAGCGACCTCATCATCCATGCCTTCGCGCAGACTGCCCGCGCGGCCCGGATTGACGAGTCGCTCATTAATCCGTTCTTCGACTCCATGCGCACGGACCTCGGCGAGCGCACCGGGACGCCGGAGACCCCCCTGCGTTTCGACGCCGACGCCCACCAGGGTTACGTCCACGGCTCCGCCGAGGTTGTAGGGCTGATGTGCCTGCGCGTTTTCATGCGGGATGAAAACATCGACGACGGCGACGCCGCGGCTTTGCAGCATGGCGCCAGCCGGCTGGGGGCTGCTTTCCAGAACATCAATTTCCTGCGCGACCTGGCCGATGACACCACCCGTCTGGGGCGAAATTACCTGGGCACCTCCGAGCACCTTGAGGACCGCGACCGCGTGGAATGGGTACGCACCATCCGCGCCCAGTTGGCCGACGCCGACGCCGTCATCCCCTTGCTGCCGCGCGATGCCCGGGCCGCTGTCCGCAGCGCCCTTTCCCTCTTCACAGCCCTGACGGACAGGATCGAGCAGACCACCGTGGACGAGCTCTACCGTTCACGGGTACGCGTCCCGGATGCCGTGAAGGCCGGCCTTGCCGCGCGGGCAGTCACCTCTACCTGGATGGAGCTGCACCGATGACCCGGACAGTAGTGATCGGCGGTGGCATCGCTGGGCTTGCCACCGCCGCCCTCCTCGCCCACGAAGGACACGAAGTCCAACTCCTTGAGCAACGTGACCGCGTTGGCGGGCGCGCCGGCAGCCTTGAGCGCGACGGCTTCCGCTTTGATACGGGCCCCTCCTGGTACCTGATGCCCGGCGTCTTCGACCATTTTTTCGAGCTTCTGGGCACCAGCACCGCGGAACAGTTGGATCTCCGCACGCTCAGTCCCGCGTACCGCGTGTTCAGCGAACCAAACCTCGACGGCGTCCGGCCGGACACGCTAACCGTTCCCTTGGGCAGCGAACAGGTTTTGGAAACGTTCGAGGACGTGGAACCCGGCAGCGCCAGGAAGCTGGCCACCTATCTGGCATCGGCGCGGCACACCACCGACATGGCGGAGCGCTTCTTCCTCTACAACCCCTTCACCAGGTTGCAAGGACTGCTCCAACCCGAGGTGCTGCGCAGCCTGCCCAAGCTTGCGCAGCTTCTGCTGACGCCCCTGGACAAATACGTTGCCCGGCGTTTCCAGCATCCTGTGCTGCGGCAGGTCCTGGGTTATCCGGCCGTCTTCCTGGGCACCAGCCCTTCCGATGCTCCTGCCATGTACCACTTGATGAGTGCGCTGGACCTCGGTGACGGGGTGCAATACCCAATGGGCGGCTTCTGGGAGCTCGTGGGCCGGCTTGAGGATCTGGCAGTCCAGGCCGGGGTTCGGATCCACACCGGCGCCGAGGCCCTCAAGATCACCACCCGCGCCGTCAGCAGGACCAAGAAGGTGGGACGGTTCGACGGCGTCAAGCTTCCGGCCGCCTTGACCGGCAAGGACAGCCGTGAAGTCACCGGCGTGACCTGGCGTGACACCTCCGGGAACGAGCACTACAGCGTGGCGGACCTCGTGGTCTCCGGCGCCGATCTGCACCACACCGAAACCCAACTGCTGGGCGTGCGGGACCGCAGCTACCCCGGTTCCTGGTGGCAGCGGCGTACCAGCGGTCCGGGAGCAGTCCTGGTGATGCTGGGAGTCAAGGGCAAGCTCCCTGAATTGCCGCACCACTCTTTGTTCTTCACCCGTGATTGGGAGGCAAACTTCGCCTCCATCTTCGGTGAAAACCCGGCCATTCCGGACCCGGCGTCAATCTATGTCTGCAAACCCAGCGCAACCGATCCCGCCGTAGCGCCCACAGACCACGAGAACCTCTTCGTCCTGGTTCCCATCCCGGCCGATCCCGCACTGGGAGCCGGCGGGCCGGACGGGGCGGGAGATGTGCTCATAGAACGAACCGCCGACGCGGCGATCGACCAGATCGCCCAATGGGCAGGCATCCCGGACCTTCGCGAGAGGATCGTGATCCGGCAGACAACAGGACCAGCGGACTTCGCCCGTGACTACAACTCGTGGCGCGGAGGCATGCTGGGACCGGCCCACACACTGGGACAAAGCGCCATGTTCCGGCCCCAGAATGCCTCCAAGCGCGTGCAGGGCCTCTACTACGCCGGTGCCACAACGGCCCCTGGCGTGGGTGTGCCCATGTGCCTGATCAGCGCCGAGCTGGTCTTGAAAAGGATCCGCGGCGATCACAGCACCGGCCCTGTCACCGTGAGGCCTGTAGCCAGCAGGATTGGCTGATGGGAGTCCTCTACTTGGCCTCGTTGCTGCTCGGCATCACCTGCATGCTGCTGCTGGATCACAGATTCCGCCTGTTCTTTTGGCATGACGCGAAGGCAGCGGCGATCGTAACCGCCGTCGGGGTTTTGTTCTTCCTCGGCTGGGACGCGGCCGGAATCGGACTCGGGATTTTCCTCCGCGGGGAAGGAACCATAGCCACGGGCCTGTTGATCGCTCCCGAGCTGCCCATTGAGGAGCCCGTGTTCCTGCTCTTCCTGACCCTGTGCACCATGGTCCTGTACACGGGCGCCCGGCGGTTGCTGGAACGGTCTCCCGCGAGGCAAGCGGAGCGGGAGCGGGAGAACGCATGACGTACCTGTGGCTCGCACTTGCCTTCATCGCCGCGGCAGCCGTCGCCGGCGTGATCTTTGCCCGCCGGGGTGCCCGGCAGGGCGAAGCCTCCAGGCATTGGAAAGCCGTGGGGCTGGCGTTCGCCGCCCTGGCTGTGCTGACCGCGGTGTTCGACTCCGTGATGATCGGCATGGAGCTTTTCCACTACGACGCCTCGCACATTCTTGGCTTGAAGGCCGGGCTGGCACCCATCGAGGATTTCGCCTATCCGCTGGCAGGGGTCGTGGTGCTTCCCGGGCTGTGGATGTGGCTGACCCGCCGTCGGAGTGCCGGAGCAAAATCCGACCTCACAGGCCTGGTTCCGCAGGCAATACTGGCGTCCCGGCCGGTCAGTTGGATCAACACCGCGTATCCGTTTGCCGCGGCCATGCTCCTGACCACCCGCGAAATCGACTGGGTCCTGATCGTGGGCACGTTCTACTTCCTGATCCCCTACAACCTGGCCATGTACGGCATCAACGACGTCTTTGATTACGAATCGGACCTCAAGAATCCGCGCAAGGGCGGCATCGAAGGCGCACTCCTCCGGCCCCAGCTGCACCGGCCAATGCTGTGGCTCGCCGCCGTCACCAACGTGCCGTTCCTGCTGGTCCTCGCCTTCGCCGGCGGACCGGCAGTGTGGCTGAGCCTGGCCGTGAGTGCCTTCGCCGTGGTGGCCTACTCCGTGGCGGGACTCCGCTTCAAGGAACGCCCCGTCCTGGACTCGCTGACGTCGAGTACGCACTTCGTGAGTCCCGCCGTCGTCGGTTTGGCCCTCGCCGGTGCCGAGGTGACGCCCGGCCTCCTCCTTCTGCTGGCCGCGTTCTTCCTCTGGGGCATGGCCGCCCACGCCTTCGGTGCCGTACAGGACATCGAGCCCGACCGGCAGGCGGGCATCGGCTCCATCGCAACGGTCATCGGTGCCCGCCGGACGGTGCGGCTCGCCGTCGTCCTGTGGTTTGTTGCGGGACTGGCGATGCTGGCCACGCCGTGGCCCGGGCCGCTGGCGGCTATCATCGCCGTCCCGTACATCGTTAATTGCGCACCGTACTGGAACGTCACGGATACGACGGCGGCACGCACCAATGTGGCATGGCGGCGGTTTATCTGGCTCAACTACGGTTCAGGATTCCTGGTGACCCTGATCTTCATCCTGCAGTGGGGCCTGACGTCATGACCCGGACGGTTCTCCGGGCTCTTCGTCGATGGTGTCCAACGCCTCCCGCATATGCTGCAGGAAATCCACCACGACCCGTGACTCGTCCGGGCTCAGCGCAGACGCTGCGTCCAACATCCGGCGGTGCATCCCGCCCAGGGTGTGCCGGACTTCCTGGTCCGATCCCGGGGTGGCCTTCAGGATCAGCGCGCGACGATCGGTGGGATGGGGTTCACGGCGGATGTGGCCGGACTCCACCAGACGGTCAATCAAGGTGGTCATGGACGCCGACGTTATTCCCAGCTTGTCGCCCAGGTCCTTCGGCTTCATCACTTTGCCGTCGGCTTCCGCCTCAAAAAGGTACCGCAGGGCCAGCAAGTCTTTCTCGCCCATCCCCATGGACGAGCGGGTCCTGCGGCGCATCGCTTGTTCGGAGGCTCGATAGTCCCGCAGCGCGTTCAGGACATCGATGGCGATGGCCTTCTGCCCGGGGTCTTTCCCGTACCAATAGCCCTTTGCGTGGCCTTCCGAATCCATCCGATGTTCCTTCGATAAGCATAAAGCTCGCTTCACTAGCAATTTGATACTAAGTCACGGACACCCCGAATGCATGAATCCGCACATCCCATCAGGAAAGAGGCGCAGCATATGGCAACCGGAAGCCCCGATCCCACACGACAGATCGCTGTAACGGCGAGTCTGGCTGTCTGCATTGTTGGCTCGATGATCGGAGTCGGAGTCTTTGGCGGCACGCCCATTGCCCAGGCCGCGGGCGGTGCCCTGGCCGCTGATTCCACCCTCCTGGCGCCGGCCACGCCCGCGTTCTCCATCTGGTCCGTGGTTTACACCGGACTGGTTGCCTACACCGTGTGGCAGTGGTTGCCGTCCCAGCGTTCCAGTAACCGGCAGCGGGCGTTGGGCTGGGTGGTTGCCGCGTCGATGATCCTGAATGCGGCATGGATCTTGTCAGTGCAGGCGGGATGGCTTTTTGTCAGCGTCCTGGTGATCCTGGCACTCCTTGCGACCCTCGTCCTGGCGTTTCTCCGCTACAGCCGGACCCGCGCGTCCTCATGGGTGGAGGCCGTTGTGGTGGACGGAACTTTGGGCCTCTATCTTGGGTGGACCAGCGTGGCGGTGTGCGCCAATATCGCTGCCGCTTTGAAGGCTGCCGGATTCTCCGGATTCGGCCTGCAACCCGAGGTGTGGTCCGTTGCCGTGCTGGTGGTGGTGGCGGTCATTGGCGTCGCCTTGGCCTTCAAAGGCCATGGCCGTCTCGCCCTCGCTGCGGCCATCACGTGGGGCCTGGTATGGATCACGGTTGGCCGCAGCTCGGACGCACCTGAGTCATTCCCGACGGCGGTCGCGGCCGCCGTCGCAGCTGCACTGGTCCTGGGTGCTGCGATCGCGGTAAGGACGCGGGTGGCCTTGGCCGGGGCAGGTACCCGGAGTTCGTCCTCCCCGCTGCAATAGCCCGGCGGCCTTGGCACGGGTTGCTTCAGCCTGCGATGAGCTCCTTCACCGGGCCTTCGTGCAACGCCAGATAGACATCGTCCCGGACTTGGTTGGCTTCCGGATCCGTCATCGTGCGGCCGAGAGGCCGCAAGACGAGCCGGATCAGCGCGTTGGCCTGCCCGGCGAGGATCTGCAAACGGTCCCGCGCTCTGGCAGGAAGCTCGTCGTACGCAGTCAAGGCCATCAGTTCGACGCTTTCCAGGTCCTCCGCCCGGTAACCCAGAGCCGTCCGCACCCGGTCTCCGAGCACTTCGCCATCCATATCCGCGGCAACGACGATTGAGATGTCCCTGCTGATGGACGGCATGTGGGACACCGGTCTCCACGGTGAGAGGTCCAGCATCTGCTGTTGAATCCGGGGATCGTCCGAGCTGAGCAATCTGATGTCGGGAACGCCCTTGCGGAGCATCAGGGCCCGGTCCAAGCCCATCCCGAGAGCCAGTCCCGACCAGTGACCGGGGTTCAATCCGGCATCCAGGAACAGCTGTGGGGCCATCAGCCCGCACTCCGCAAGCTCCAGCCACTCACCGTTCATACGCACATCGAGCTGCAGGCCGTTGTGCGTGTAGGGATGGGTTGCCGGAACCGTCCGCCACTCCGCGCCCGGCAGCACAGCGTTCACCAGCGAGGCAACCATTTCCCCTAGATGGGAGGCCGTCAGCGTCTCCTTGGAAGAGACGCGCCACAAATCCACTTGGTGCGGCGTCCCTACATGGGTCCGGTCAATGGCGTCCCGACGATAAACCACGCCGGGGATTGCCCAGAGCTCGTCGAGGGACCCATCCGGATCCAGCGAACGCAGCAACGACGGGATGGACGCGGAGGTGTGACTGCGCAGCATGACGGTAGGGCTGATGTAGCGGGAGTACTTCTGGTCGCGCGTGACGTCCGCGGCGCTGAAGCCGAGCCGATCGTAATTGTCGGAAACGCTGACCAAGGGACTATGGCGGATGATCCGCTCCGACACGTTCCACTGCCCGCGCAGGCCGCGCACGGTGTCATGGAGGAGTTGCTGCATGGCGTGCGGGCCTTGGTCCGGATTGGAGAGGTCCCGGATGGTCAGGGCTTCATGGAGTTCTGTGGGTTTGAGATATGAAGGCATGGCTGGTCCTTGGATTCGGTGTGGGTGGAGGTCTCCTCCCCCGACCCTCTCCGTGCCAGGACCTAGGCGCGCGCCAAACAGCCCTCGCGACCGGAGACCGGTCGGGGGCAAGTAAATCGACGCAATGAAGGCATGGG
Organism: Paenarthrobacter nicotinovorans; assembly: GCF_021919345.1. NCBI lineage: Bacteria > Bacillati > Actinomycetota > Actinomycetes > Micrococcales > Micrococcaceae > Paenarthrobacter > Paenarthrobacter nicotinovorans. Next base: position 318,865 of record NZ_CP089293.1, on the reverse strand, counting down.
CCGACTATACCCGGGTCCGTGGCGACTGCACAGGGCACCGGACCTATGGCAAGGCCCGGAAGCCTTACTGCAGACCGCTTGACAGGCCCGCACCGGACAACCCGTGATGGGCTTGGTCACAGTCAGGTTGACCCTAACGGTGCACGAGCCGGTACACCGACACGTGGCTCCTGGACTCGGCCGTGAAGTCGCTGCGGTCCCAGTCCGCCCACCTGGATTCGAGCTGGAACCCGGCTATCCGCGCCATGAGGTCCAGTTCGCTGGGCCAGATGTAGCGGTGTGGCGTCCGGCTGATGCGCGCATCCCTGCCGTCGGACAGGCCCGGGCCGAAGCGCACGTGGTGGGAGATGACATGCTGGCGAAGAACGTCATAGCTGTCCACCAAGAGGTAACCAGGCTGGCTCACTTCAACTGTTCCACCGTGTCCGGGCGGCAGTGAGCGCAGCTGCGGCACCCACAGCTCAATGACGAAACGACCGCCTGGCGCCAGATGCCTGGCCGCGTTCTGGAAGCAGCGGACCTGCTCCTCCTGGGTCAGGAGGTTGGCGATGGTGTTGAACACCAGGTACGCCAACGTGAACTCGCCCTGCACCTGCGCTTCGGCCATGTCGCCCTGAACCACCGGGATGGTGGCCGCGTCTGCCTTCGACCGCAGCCGCCGGATCATCGCGTGGGAAAGTTCTATGCCGCTCACGGGCACACCTGCTTCGACGAGGGGCACCGCCACCCTGCCGGTACCGATCGCGAATTCGACGACGGCACCGTCACCGGCGAGTTCCGACAACACCTGAACGGTGGGGCCCAGCACGTCGGGCGAGAACATGCCTTCACCGGGGGTGTCGTACTGCTGCGCGGTTTCTTCGTTCCAGAGCTCCTGCTGGTCGGTCATCCTGCCACTATTGCAGGTCCCGGCAACCGCGCGTAACGATTGACATGACATAACTCACATTCTGTAAGCTGGATTCAGAGTCACGCAGTCGGCTTTCATCGCTCTCATCAGGGAGGTCCTCATGGCCCCCAATTCCTTCAAAGCCAACATTCTTCTCACCCATGGTGTCGCAGCTTCCGCAGCCTCCGTTGCTCGACGAAGAGCAGCAGTCACCCAAGGAAGCCATGGCGCAGCCAACAAACCCGACGCCCTGCTGGGTGCCATAGCCGTAAGGCAGCTTTTTCACCGCTGGCCGCTGGTGCCCTCCCGCGAACTGGAGAGGATCCGCCACGTCCTCCTTCACTGCGACCAGCTGGGTTCCCCGGACACCCACCACCTGTCCGAGCCGGCCCAAGCGCTGCTGGAACTGATCAACAGCGAGTTGGACCGGCGTCGAACCGCGGAAGGCCGCCCGCAGGCGCCCGCAGCAGAGGCACCCGCCACCAGGAAGGGGGCGGCGTAAATGGCCGGCCACTTTGAACTGTTCGACGAATCAGGCGGTGATTGCCGGGTCCGCCTCGTCGATGCCGACGGGACTGAACTCGCGCTCTCCATCTGTTTCCAGGACAGGGCCACGGCAGCCAAAGCCATTTATTCGCTGCGGGAAATCGCGGCGAGTGGCCTGATTGAAGACCACACGTCGCGGGCTTCCTGAACGGGTTACCGGATGATCGGAAGACCCGCCGTCGGGAAAACGCTGGGGAAGATCGACGGCGGCGGGACGGGAACGTCCTCCAGCGGCACCTGGACGGTGGCGGCACCAACAGTGACGTCGTAGTCCCGCACTTTCACCTGCAACGGCTCCTCGCTGTAGTCGGGGCCAGGCACGAGGGTCAACGCAATGGACCCTTGTTCCAGCTCGACGGCCAGCAGTCGGCCCTGCACCTTGAGCCGGAAGGACAAGCCGTCCCATTCAACAGGCAGCCGGGGATCGAAGCGCAGCACCTCGCCCTGGTCCCGCATTCCCGCGAAACCACAGACCAAGGAGCTCCAGATGCCGCCGGTGGAGGCAATGTGGACGCCGTCAATGGTGTTGCCGTGCGAGTTGTCGAGGTCGATGAACAAGGCCTCGGTGAAGTGCTGCAACGCGACGTCCCCGTAACCGACCTCGGCCGCCATGATGCCCTGCACGCACGCGGACAGGGTGGAGTCGCCGGTCGTGATGGGATCGTAGAAGTCGAAAGCGCGCTGCTTCTCTTCAGCGGTGAAGTCCTGCCACTGGAGGAACATGGCCAGCACCGTGTCAGCCTGCTTGAGGACCTGGTGGCGGTAAATCACCAGCGGGTGGAAGTTCAGGAGCAACGGGTACTTGGACTTGGGCGTATTCCAGTCCCAGGGTTCCAGGGTCATGAAGTCGTTGTCCTGGCTGAAGACCTGGAGGTGGGGGTCGTACGGGAGGGACATCCGTTCAGCGGCCTGCCTCCACACCATGCGCTCGGTTTCGGCGATGCCCTCGTGTTCCAGCGCGGCCGCTGCCCGGAGGTTAAAGCGTGCCATGACGTTGGTGTACAGGTTGTCGTTCACCACAGCCGTGTACTCGTCCGGCCCGGTGACGCCGTGGATGTGGAACATTCCGTCCTTGCCGAAGAATCCCAGCGAGGCCCACATGCGGGCCGTCTCGATCAGCAGGTCGGCACCCAGCTCTGCGCTGAACGTGTCATCGCCGCTGGCCCACTGGTAGCGGTTGGCAGCGAACGCAATGGCGGCGGCGATGTGGAACTGGGCAGTTCCCGCCGCATAGTAGGCACTCGCTTCCAGGCCGTTGATGGTGCGCCACGGGAACAACGCACCGTCCACGCTGAGTTCCTTGGCCCGTACCCTCGCATCCGGCAGCATCGCGTGGCGTGATTCGAGCACTTTCCTGGCGCCGCAGGGGTTGGTGTAGGTCAGGTAAGGCAGGAGGTAGATCTCCTGGTCCCAGAAGTAGTGGCCCTCGTAGCCGGAGCCGCTGACCCCCTTCGCGGGAATGCCGGCCACACCGGCACGGGCAGTGGCTTGCGCGAGTTGGAACAGACCCCAGCGCACTGCCTGCTGCATCTCGGCCTGGCCGCCGATCGATACATCAGCAGTGGTCCAGTACTCGTCGTAATGCGCTTTGCTCTGGGCCAGGATCTCGGAGAACGGCACCAGGTTGGCCTCCGCCTCAGCGGCCAGGCTCTCGCCACGGTCCTCGGCATCCCCGGCTGACCCGGCCACGACGTAACTGACCGTCTTCTCCAAACGGAAAGTGTCGCCGTCGTGGATTGCCAGAACGTAACGGACGGAGGACTCGTCCTCCGCCACCAGCGTTTCGAACGGCTGGCCTTCGGCCGAAATCCAGTGGTCGACGGCCATCGCCACGCGCTGGCGCGACTCCGACGTTTCCCAGGCAAGGCGGAGCGAACCATCGGCGCCTTGGAGGTGAAGTGGCAGCAGTACCCGCCCGGCGTGCCGCCCCGAACGCCGGGGGTCATGGACCGAGTGGTCCTCCACAGGCTGGTCCTGGCGGTTCACGACGCCGGAGGTGATGTCCGCGGACACGTCACGGTCCGCTGACAACGACAGTTCAAGGCCAAGGCATCCGCGGGAATCGAAGCCGACCGCGCGGCGCTCCACTGTGGTGACGGTCGCGCCGGACCGGCAGGACCACACGATGCGTTCCTCGTAAACGCCTGTGGAGAAGTCCACACTGCGGTGATAGTCCAACACCGTGGACTCGGCAAGGCTCAGGGCTTCGCCATCAATGGAAACCGTGAAGTTGTTGGCATCCGGTACGTACACGATCCGTTGGCCCGTCCGTGCGAATCCATAGGCGTTTTCGGCATGCTTGATGTCCCAGATCTCATGGAAACCGTTGATGAACGTGCCGGGAAGCTCGCTGTCTCCCGCCGTGGAATGGGATCCACGGATGCCGAGGTGGCCGTTGCCGAGCGCGAACAGCGTTTCCAACGTTCCCTCGTCACCGGGTACGTGGATGTTTTCCACAAGCTTCCAGGGCTCGCAGGGGAAACGCAGCCGATCGGAGCTGATGAGTGCCATGGGCTGTTGAAGTCCTTCGAAAAAGTAGGGTCAGAGAAGTTCGTTGAGGTCGTCGACCACCAGCGTGGCGCCGGCATCGAGCAAGGTCTGGCGGCCCGCACCGCGGTCCACGCCGATCACGGCGTAGAAGGGAGCTCCCGCGCCGGCCTGCACCCCGGACACGGCGTCTTCCACGACGATGCATTCCTCCACGGGTACGCCCAGCAGGCCTGCTCCATACACGTAGGTGGCCGGGTCCGGCTTGCCGGGAAGTCCGACGGCGGCGGCCACCTGGCCGTCGACGACTACCTCGAAGTTGTGGTCGAGTCCCGCTGCCTTCAGCACGGCAGGAGCGTTCCTTGACGAGGAGACGACTGCGATCTTGAGTCCCCGTTCCAAGGCCGCATTGATGAATTTGACGGAACCTTCGTAGGGCTCCACTCCCCGGGTGTCCACGATTTCGTTGAAGATGGCGTTCTTGCGGTTGCCGAGCCCCTGGACGGTCTGGTTCGTGGGTGAGTCGGCCGTTGGGCCTTCCGGGAGCGTGATGCCCCGGGAGGTCAGGAAGTCCCGGACGCCGTCAAAGCGCGGCTTGCCATCGATGTGGTCGAAGTAGTCGCTCTCCTGGTAGCCCTCCTGGTGCCCGATCCGGGCCAGGTAACCGTCGAACAGTTCCTGCCATGCCTGCTCGTGCACCACGGCAGTGGGCGTCAGCACGCCGTCGAGATCGAACAGGAGCGCCGAGGCGCCGGTCCAGGCATTACGAAGGTCAGTCATGTGCATAGTTCCGTTCAGCGCTTGTGGCGCGTGGTTTTGCGTTCGATGAGCTTGGTATCGAGCAAGTGGTTGGAGGGTTGGTGGGGGGATTCGTTATTCAGGAGTCGTTCGCACAGCAGGTTCGCAGCGAAGGCGCCCTGGTCAGCTACCGGCTGCGCCACGGTGCTGAGACCCAGGAACCAGCTCATCGGGTGGTCATCTATTCCGATCACGGACACGTTTTTCGGCACGGACAAGCCGTATTCCCGGAGCGCGGTCAATGCACCGAACGCGGCCTCGTCACAGTGGGCGAACACTGCCGTGGGCTTCGCGCCGCGGGTGATGAGCTCAGTCATGGCCCGCCGCCCGTCGTCGATACCTGGCCCTGAAGCCACCACAAGGTCCGGGTGGACGGTGAGGTGGTGTTCATCCAGCGCACGCCGGAAGCCACGGAACCGAGGTGTCTCAGTCACAACGGAGTGTTCATTGCTCGAGAGAACGGCCAAGTTCCAATGGCCCAGCCCCAGCAGGTGTTGGGTTGCCTGCCAGGCAGCGTGTTCGTCATCGATACCTACATTGTCCCACGGAACATTTCGCATGCCCACGCTGGTCACTGCCAGTCCGCAGGCTTCCAACGCTTCCAGTTCTCCGGGGTCGAGGTCAATGTTGAGCAACAGCAGTCCGTCGACCCTCTGCGCGAGGTTTTCAAGGTCCGCGAAGAACTGCTTCCGGACAGTGGCCTTGTTGCGGAGGCTGATCAGGACCGTGTCGTAGCCACTGTCACCCAGAACCTCCTCTGCAGCTTCCACGGCCTGGGAGAAGAACCACGATGTGGCGGTGGGGGCGACGATCGCCACCGCCCCTGTGTTTCCGCCGGCCAGCCTGGATGCGGCGGCCGAGGCTTTGTAGCCGAGCTTGCTGGCAGCTTCAGCCACCCGCGACTGGGCCTTTTCGGAAACGTTGGGGAGCTTCCTGAGTGCCCGCGATACCGTGCAAATCGACAACCCGGAAAGGACGGCTACGTCCTGGATTGTCACCCTGTGAGTCCTAACCATGCAACACGGCCTCAACCCTTTCCATGCTCGCCTGACGCCTTGGCGTATGTCCCGGACCGGGTCACCAGCCAAAAGTGTAAGCGCTTACAATTTTGTCATTCAATAGAGTGCGGTTGAATGCGAAATTGTGACGCGAATCTCACCAACAGGTTTGATTCCGGGGTGGGAATGCCTTCTAATCCAGCCCTAGCCCAGCACGTAGTACTTCAGGAAAGCACTGACATCCACCAATTCGACAGGGTCTATCCGGTGCCCCATCCCGGGATAGGTACGTGCCGTCAACGCCGTGTTGGCGTTCAACCACTCCTCCGTGTGGGCGATCGCGTCCTCGTTGATCACGGGGTCCGCATTGTCCCTTCCCCAAAAGAACGGCGGCGGGGTGTCGAATGATTCACTCAGGGCAAGCAGGTCGTTGTCCAGGACAAATCCGGACAAGCCGACGGTGGCTTTGAACGACCCGGGCCGCAACCGCAGAAGCGTGCTGGCCATGGCCATGCCCTGTGAGTAGCCGAGCAAACTGACGCTGCTGTGGTTGTCTTTCACGGAGTTGATCCAGTCGAACACCGCATTTGTGGAGGCAATCACATCCGCGAAGTCGTTGGTCAGGAAGTAGTCCAGCAGGAACCACCCGTAATCGTCGCCGATAACCTTGGGCCCCCGCAACGCGGCACAGGTGAAGTCCGTGGGCAGTTGGTCAAAAAGGTTGACCATGCGCTGCTCGCTGGTGCCGTAACCATGCAGCATCACCAGCAAAGGAGTGCCCTTGCGCTGGTTTTCGGGCTTTGACCAGACCACTGATTCCATGGGCATGAGCCTAGTAGACTGACGCCATGACACCGCAGGAACTGGCCAATCTGGCCCATCTGCGGCGCGCCCGCGACTTCATAGACCGCGAGTACGCGCGTCCTTTGGACGTGCCCACCATGGCAGCCGGCGCCCTCATGTCACCGGCGCACTTCTCCCGCCAGTTCAAGGCCGCATACGGCGAATCGCCCTACAACTACCTGATGACCCGGCGGATAGAACGGGCCATGGCCCTCCTTCGTGCCGGGACCAGCGTTACGGATGCCTGCATGGAAGTCGGCTGTACCTCCCTGGGCTCCTTCAGCAGCCGCTTCACTGAAATCGTAGGGATCACGCCCAGCGAGTACCGCTCCCGGGAGCACCACGCCGTGAAAGCCATGCCGAACTGCATCGCCAAACAGCACACTCGCCCCGACAGGAAGGGCAACACCAACCTGAGCAGGATTGAAGAAGCGCAGGCTCCCAAGCTGCAATAGCGTGTGGTTCATGAACATTTCATTGAAGTACGCACACGTCACTGTCAACGATGTCGATGAGTCGCTCGCCTTCTACCGCGACGCGCTCGGCCTGGAGGTCCGCAACGACGTCGGCTCCGATGGCCAGCGCTGGGTGACCTTGGGCAGCGACGCCCAGCCCGACCTCGAACTGGTCCTCTCCCCGCCGCACGCCGGCCGCTCCCAGGCTGACGGCGACGCCATCCAGGAACTCCTCACCAAGGGCGTCATGCCGATGCTCGTCTTCAGCACGGACGACCTCGACGCCACCTTCGAGAAACTCCGGGCGTCCGGCGCAGAGGTCCTCCAGGAACCGATCGACCAGCCGTGGGGACCGCGCGACTGCGCCTTCCGCGACCCCTCCGGCAACATGATCCGCATCAACCAGGGCTGACCGTCCGGGCACTTCATCGGAGGCTACGGCCCGCACAAGGCGCGACGACGGCGGCTCCTCGGCCCGCCGTCGTCGGGCCTTCGACTGCTAGTGGCTGAGCAGCCCGGCGTCCGAAAGTTCCCCGTACTCGTGCGTGGAGGCGATGGCTGCGGTCACGACGTCGGACAGCCGCCGCCGGCGCGCGTACGCCTGGCGCTGCAGCCGCTCGCCTGAACCGCGGCGGAGGATGCCGGCCACCCCGGCCCGCGCCAGCGACAGGTCTCCGGCCTTGCCCAGGGCAGGCTTGATGTGGCGCAGCAAGGCGCCGGCAACTTCCGGAGCAGCAACCGGGCTCTGGTCCTGCGGGTGAAGCAGCTCGCGGTTGATGCCAAAGCGGCTCGCCTTCCAGTTGGCCATGCGGATGACCTGGGTCAAAGCACTCGACGGCGGATCGCCCGACCGCCATTCAGCGGCCGAAGTTTCCACGAGAGCGCGCGCGATCACCGCCAGGGTGAGCGCGTCTTCTGCGTAGAGGCAAACATCCGCGATCCGGAGTTCGACAGTTGGATGGCCCCTGGAAAGGCGGGCGTCGAAGTAGATCATGCCCTCGTCCATGGGAACTCCGGTGCCCAGCAGCGCCCCCAGGACTGCGCGGTATGCATCGGCCGAACCAAATACGTCCATGGGCCCGGCAGTAGGCCACCGGTTCCAGATCTGTGTTCGATAGCTCGCGAAGCCGGTGTCGGCCCCCATCCAGAAGGGAGAGTTGGCGCTGAGGGCAAGCAGCACGGGGAGCCAGTGCCGCATGCGGTCCAGGACCCCAACGCCTTCCTCAGGCGACTCGATGGATACGTGGACATGAAAACCGCATGTGAGTTGCTCACGCGAAATCAGGCCGAATTCCGTGCCCATGGCAGCGTAGCGCTGATTGCCCAAGGTGGGCGTCGCATGGAATACCGGCGGGGTAGCCAGCGCGGCCACCCGCGCACCCACGGCTCTGGCCGCCTTGTCGGACAAGGCCCGGCCGGCACGGATTTCAGCCCTGAGCTCAGCAGCCGTCCGGCAAGGGCGGGAGTTAACTTCGATCTGCTCCTGCTTGAATTCGGACTTCAGGGAAGCGGCGTCACCGTCAACATCCCCGCCGTGGGCAGCCGCCACGTCCAGAATGTCTGTGGCGAGGGCCAATGGCATGCCGTCCGAAGGATCGGCAATCAGAAGTTCCTCCTCGACACCAAACGTGCGCACAGACCCACCCCTCCCGCTATGGATTATTCAGAGACGGTGGTTACCCAACGTGGCGCGGAACCTCCATTTGGAAACCACAACGGCAATGCAGGACCTGGGTCTGCAAGTAGACCTCAAGGAGATTGGGGCTTTCAGGATCTTCAGTGCTCCGGGGGGCCTCAATCACGCGTTCAGTGGGACGTCCCAGCGTCATGGGGTCGCCGCAATGTGTGCAGCTGAACCACAGTCCTGCTGCTGCAGTGGAAAGGAATTCCTGTTGGATCTCCGGCACCAGCGTTGCCAGGCGGACGGGGTGGGCGTAGAAGGTATCGCATTCGCTGCAGGTGTAGCTGACGTCGACCACTTCCGTCTGGTGTGGTTCGGCTTCCACCACGGTCTCAACAAAAATGTAGGAATCGGTGCCGCAGACAGTGCACCATGGCCGCACTCCGGCCTGGGCAGGTTCGGGCCCTTGTGAAGGTTTCGGGACAGGAAGGGAACCAAGCGTCATTGCCATTCTCCTTTTACAACTCCAAGGAGCCGCATGCATTGACGCTGCGAGCCGGCCGATAATGGCCACGGCTGAAAGTGCAGTTCTTGGACCATCCGGGATGGCACCACGTCATGAGGCTCCAAGGGCTATCTGCTTAACCCACCTAAAATGTAGTTCACCAGTGGCTTGCGTCACAAGTCATCGGCTGGCCGCGGACCCTCGGGGCGATGTCCCTCAGGGTTCGAAATGAGCCACGGGTGACTCTTTCGCAACGCTCTTGATCAGCGACTCGGCGACGTCACGCAGCTTCTGGTTCCGGGCGCTTGAGGCCTTTTTGAGGATCTGGAAGGCGTCGTCCTGGCTGCACCTGTTCTGCCCCATGATGATGCCGCACGCGAGGTCGATCACGGTGCGGGACTGCATCGCATCCTGGAGGTCATCGGCGTGCTGCTGCTTTACTCCGATCCGGACTGCCAGGCGCAATGAGCGTTCGGCCTGGCTGGCATAGAGCTCACAGTCCCGGATGGTGGCCGCGTCAAAAGCGTCGATCCGCGGAGCGAAGAAGTTAAGGGCCGCGGTTGCACCTTCGTCCAGCTCCAAAGGGACACAGAGTGCCGAAAGATGGCCACGGTCCGCGATGACCTTGCAGTAGTCGGGCCAGCGCCCCTCGGTGGAGGTGTCGGGCACATGCACGGTGGCATGGCTACGCATTGCTTCCAGGCATGGGCCGTCCCCGTACGCCTGCTGTACTTCGTCAATCAATCTGGCTTCCGGGGTGCTTCCGGCCACCGTGGCCGTCCGCCTCCGCCTGCTCAATGTGATGCCACAATGCACGTTCACACCCACCGCATTGGACACTGCCGCTGCGGAAAACACAGCAAGCTCTCCGAGGAATCCACCGACGTCTTCGCTATCGATAACGAGGTCCTGAAGCTGCTCGGGCACCGAAACTTCGTCGGGCGCCGAGGCGGCATCAGGCAGCGCCAATTCAACGTTCATTTCGTCCATGCCTTAGTTTACGATCGCCGGGTCACTGCCTGTCACCCCTTTGGGGAATGACAACAGAATCCTTGCATATGCCGTGCACCTATGTGCACAATCTAGCTACAGTCCCGCATTTTCAGGACCAGGCTTTACAGCTCATGCAGACGGGCGACCCGCATTTTTTGATGCCGAGGTAAACACCCATGCCGGCCCAGCCAGCGTCCAGAGTCCCGGACGAAGCCCACCAACCGCCCGATGAGCGTCTTTGGTGTACCCGGTGCAATACGGACAAGCACCTCCTGGTGAATTCGATCCAGTCCCACTATCCGCCCGCGCCCAACTTGGTGGACGTGGCGTACGAGTGCCATGTCTGCAGGTATTCCTACCAGCAGATCGCGTCTGTCCAGAGGGTTGCCGCGGTACTCAACCGACCCGGTATTTCCCAGGGGGTACTTCAGTTCGGCGGTCAGTATCTTCACTGCGGCGAACCCATGAAGACCAGCAGCTGCGAGCTCCGGAGGATTCAAACTCCCCTCGTCCTGAAACCGGGTGGGCAGCTGCGGATGTACGAGGTTCTCATCAACACGAGGATTCTTGGATGCCACTGCGGCTTCCGGATGGAAATTCCGGACTGAACGTGACGGGCGCAGCCATGAGGAGCAGCACCAATTCTGAAGCCACAGGAAGGGACAGCATGCACGCAGAATCACAGAAAAGAGAGTCTTCCACTGCCACCCGGGGCCTTGGCCAGCATAACCAGCATGGTCAACCCGGCAAGCACAAGCTGCCGGATCCACCTGACCCGGACAACCTGCCCATCGACTACATGGGGTCCGGATGGGATTCCAGCCGGTACCCTTCCAGCACGCCGCAAAGCCTCCGCCCGACGCATTCGTCCCGGAGAAGGAGCGCTTGATGATGAGCGGTTTCCCCACGGATCCCTCACACCCCGATCCAACCCGGGAACCCGGGCCTACGCCTGAGCCTGTACCGTTGCCGGAACCGGGCCCGCCGCCAGTCCCGGAACCCACCCCGGGACCGGCAGTCCCACCGCCCCCGGGACCAGGGAACCCCCCTTCGCTTTAGGGCTGTTCCGCACCCAACAAGACCGGATCCCGGCATATCCCCCAGTCAGGATCCGATAGAAGGGCATGTCGCGCTACAGGGAGCGCGACATGCCCTTTCGTCGTCTCCGGAGCCCTCACGGTACGCGCCCGGACCACCTCGGACGCAGCAGTGATCTTTGTTTATGTTGGTTTCTATTGACTTACCAACATAAACAAAGATAGAGTCAAGCAATTCCACATCGTTGTGACAGCAGTCACGGAAGTGGCCGCAACGAACTTGGCTTTACCGCAATGGAGGGTAAGTGTTCGCAGAAGAACGCCAGCAACTGATCTCCGCACTCGTCGCAGAGCGCGGACGCGTGAGCGTCACGGACCTCGCAGACCGTTTCAGCATCACCACCGAAACCATCCGCCGCGACCTCGCGGCCCTTGAAGTTTCCGGAAATCTCCGCCGCGTCCACGGCGGCGCAGTCCCCTCCGACCGCCTGAGCACCCGCGAGGAGAGCATCCTGGAGCGGGCAGTGCAGCGCCAGGCCGAAAAACTCCGTATCGCGAACGCCGCTCTTGCACTGATCCCGGAACCCACCACCGGCAGCATCCTGCTCGACGCCGGTTCCACCACTGAAACCCTGGCGGACCTGCTGGCCCAGCGGACTCCGTCCACCAATGGGAACGACGAGCTCGTGGTCATCACCCACGCGATTCCGATTGCCGGCAAGCTCTCCTCCACGCAGGGCGTCGCACTCCAGATCCTCGGCGGCCGTGTCCGCGGACTCACGCAGGCCGCCGTCGGGCAGTCCACCGTTGAGGCCGCTTACAGGCTTCGTCCGGACATCGCCTTCGTGGGCGCCAACGGGATCCACGCCGTCTTCGGGCTCAGCACGCCGGATCCCGAGGAAGCCGCGGTGAAAGCCGCTTTCGTCCAGTCCGCCCGCCGCGTTGTAGCCCTGGCCGACTCGTCCAAGCTGGATGCCGAAACACTGGTCCAGTTCGCCACCCTGAAGGATGTTGACACCTTGATTACTGACCAGCAGCCCTCGGCTGAACTTGCGGCGGCTTTGGCCGACGCCGGCGTCGACGTGGTGATCGCATGATCGTCACGCTCACCGCCAACCCCAGCCTGGACCGCACGGTGGAACTCCCGGGCGCCCTGGCCCGCGGCGAAGTTCAGCGCGCGGTGGCCGTCCACCAGGAATCCGGCGGAAAGGGCGTCAACGTTTCCCGGGCGCTCGTGGCCTCCGGCCTCGAAACGTTGGCAGTCCTTCCCGGCGCGGATTCAGACCCCGTCCTGTCCGGACTGCACGACGGCGGCGTGCCCTTTGCGGCGCTGCCCATCGGTCAGGCGCTGCGCAGCAACGTCACGCTCACCGAACCGGATGGGGTCACCACCAAGATCAACGAACCCGGCCCGGAGCTGAGTGGCGAACAGCAGGAAGCCCTGATCGGGCTGCTGCTGGAGCGCTCCCGTGGCGCCAGCTGGGTGGTTCTCGCAGGCTCGCTCCCACCAGGGGTGCCCGCGGATTTCTACGCCACAATCGCGCGTCGGCTCCGGTCGAACGCTGATGGAACGGCCGCCCCCGGCATCGCCATCGACTCCTCCGGAGCTCCGCTTGCGGCGGCCCTGGTGGGCGATGCCGCAGGAAAGCCCGACCTCCTCAAGCCGAACGCGGAAGAGCTTGCCGAGCTCGCCGCCGCCGCCGGTTTCACCAACGTCTACACAGCTGACGAACTGGAAGCGGACCCGGCCAAAGCCGCCCAAGCCGCTGCCGCCGTCGTCGCCAGCGGTGTAGGCGCCGTTCTCGCAACACTCGGGTCCAAGGGCGCAGTCCTGGTGACCGCAGACGGAGCGTGGTTCGCCACGCATCCGCCGATCAAGGCAGTCAGCACGGTGGGCGCAGGGGATTCTTCCCTTGCCGGCTACCTGCTGGCCGCAACCCAGGGCGGTTCCGCGCAGGACTGCCTCCGTCAAGCCGTGGCACATGGTGCCGCAGCTGCTTCGCTGCCGGGCTCCACTGTCCCGGCAGTCCACCAGACAACCCCCGACGCCGTATCCATCACGGCCCTCCAGAAGGAATCACAGTGACCCAGCTGATCACCCCACAATTGGTCACCCTCGACCAAAACCTGGGCGACTCCCCCGCCGACGTCATCCGCGTCCTGGCAGGCAAAGTTGCCGCCTCCGGCCGAGCTTCCGAGGTTGAGGGGCTCTTCGCCGACGCCTTCGCCCGCGAGCAGAAGACGGCGACCGGCGTCCCCGGCGGCATCGCCATCCCGCACTGCCGCTCGGCCGCCGTCACGGAGCCTGCCCTTGCCATGGCCCGCCTCTCCCACAAGGTGGACTTCGGTGCCAAGGACGGCCCGGCTGACCTCATCTTCTTTATCGCAGCCCCGGACGGCGCCGACCAGGAACACCTGAAGCTGCTCTCCAAGCTGGCACGTTCACTGATCAAGAAGGACTTCACCGCAGCACTGCGCGCGGCGGCCTCTCCCGAAGAGATCGTGGAACTGGTTGACGGCGCCTTGGCAGACAAGCCGGCTGCTGCACCAGCCGCTGCGGCTGCTCCCGCAGAAAACACGACGACGACTGCCGCACCCAAGCGCATCGTCGCAGTGACCGCCTGCCCAACCGGCATCGCACACACGTACATGGCGGCTGATTCGCTGGTTGCCGCTGCAAAGGAAATGGGCGTTGACCTGCAGGTCGAGACCCAGGGCTCCTCCGGCGCCAAGCCGCTGGATCCGGCAGTGATTGCTGCGGCCGACGCCGTGATCTTCGCCGTCGACGTCGACGTCCGCGGCAAGGAGCGCTTCGCCGGCAAGCCGGTCATCAACGCTCCGGTCAAGCGTGGCATCGATGAGCCCACCAAGATGGTCGAGGAAGCCCTGGCTGCCGCCGTCGACCCCCACGCACGCCGTGTTCCGCACTTCGGTGCCGAAGAGCAGGCTGAGCGTGCCGAGGAGGAAAAGGGCGAGCACATCGGCCAGAAGCTGAAGCGCGCACTCCTCACCGGCGTCAGCTACATGATTCCGTTCGTTGCGGGTGGCGGCCTCTTGATCGCCCTTGGCTTCCTCATGGGCGGTTATCTCATCACCAACTTCGCCGACAAGATCGTTGTTGAAAACAGCATCTTCAACCTTCCCACCGATTTCCCCGAGAACGCCTGGGGTCCGCTGGGTGCCTACATCGGCGCAGTCCTGTTCAAGATCGGCGCCCTGTCCCTCGGGTTCCTGGTTCCCGCACTGGCCGGTTACATTGCCTACGCCATCGCTGACCGCCCGGGTATCGCCCCCGGCTTTGTAGCCGGTGCTGTGTCCGGCTTCATGGGCGCCGGCTTCCTGGGAGGCATCGTTGGTGGTCTCCTGGCCGGCTACGTGGCCTACCAGATCGGCAAGCTGGACGTCCCGCGCTGGCTTCGCGGCCTGATGCCCGTGGTGATCATCCCTCTGCTCGCGTCCCTGGTGGCGTCCGGTTTGATGTTCCTGATCCTCGGCCGTCCGATCGTGGATCTGACCAACGCCCTCAATGCCGGACTTTCCAGCCTCACGGGAGCCGGAGCTGTGGTCCTCGGCATCATCCTGGGCCTCATGATGTGCTTCGACCTCGGTGGTCCCGTCAACAAGGTTGCGTACGCATTTGCCGTTGCGGGCCTCGGTGCTGCGAGTGTCAGCAACCAGGCTCCCTGGCAGATCATGGCAGCCGTCATGGCTGCAGGTATGGTTCCGCCGCTGGCCATGGCCCTCGCCACCGTCCTGGACAAGAAACTGTTCTCCTTGGCAGAGCGTGAAAATGGCAAGGCAGCCTGGCTCCTCGGGGCATCCTTCATCTCCGAAGGCGCCATCCCGTTCGCAGCTGCTGATCCACTCCGTGTGATCCCCGCCAGCATGGTGGGCGGCGCCGTCACCGGTGCCCTGTCGATGGCCTTCGGTGTCACCTCCAAGGCTCCACACGGCGGTTTGTTCGTCTTCTTCGCCATCGACAACTTCCTGCTGTTCTTCCTTTCGATCGCCGTCGGCGTGGTCATCACTGCGCTGCTGGTCATCGCCCTCAAGCGTTGGGCCGTGAAGAAGCCGGTAGAGGCAGAAACCACCCCGGCAACCGTCAGCGTCTAGACTTCCCACAAAGCCACCCACCACCACAAAGGAGCACCAATGCCTGAACGTACAGCCACCATCGCTAGCCGCGTCGGCCTCCACGCCCGCCCGGCAGCCATCTTCGCCGAGGCTGCGGGAGACCTGGATATCGATGTCACCATCGCCCGCCCGGGAGAGCCAGCCGACGACGCCATGGACGCCGCCAGCATCCTTTCCCTGATGAGCCTGGGCGCTGCCCACGGTGACGTGGTGGTGCTGCGTGCCGAAGGTGAAGGTGCGGACGCAGCACTGGACAGCCTGGTGAAGATCCTCGAAACGGACCACGACGCCGAGTAGGGACACCCAAACCCCTCAGCGACACGCAAAGAGCCTGGTGCCACCCGGATATGGGTGGCGCCAGGCTCTTTGCATGTCCGAGGTACTTTTGCGTGTCCGGGGTGCTCTGCTTGCCTAAGGTGCTAGGGACCCGCCAGCTCGTCGAGATGGCGCGAGAGCACCCGGAGCATCGGACCCGCCTCCGGGAGTTCACCGCTCCACAATCCGTGCATCGCGATCCCATCAAGGAGCGCACGCAAGCGCTGGGCTTCATAGCCGGGGTCGCGCCCCGGGTTGAACTGTCCCGCTTCGGCCAGGAGCTGGAGGGCAACGTGACACACGCGGTCCACTCCCTCGCTGAGCCTGATCGCGGCAGGACGTAGTGCACTATCCGTCAGTGAGAGGACACCAAGCTGGACCTGCGCCACGAGTTCCAGCCGCCGTTCCTTGTCGAGAGGAAGCAACTGCAGGAGCAAGCCATCAACCAACGCCCGGCCAGTGAGCTCAAGGGCGGCGATTCGGGCGGTGACCCGGTCCTCAATGAGTTGCAGGCAGAACTCCCGCAGGGCATGTTGCGTGGCAAACGCACGCCGTAGCGAAGCGGCTGCGATGCCCGCTTCCGCTGCCACCCCGCGCACTGAAAGGCCCGAAAGGCCATCACGTTCGAGGACCCGCAGGGAAGCTTCCGCAATTGCTGCACTGCGTGCCTCTGTATCGATTCTCCGGGGCATGGAATCAGCGCGACGGCGTAGCAGCGGGCAAGGCGCGGGCAGCCTTCTTCGGCCAGATCGTGTAGCTCAAAGCCCAGAGGAAGTCGATGGCGAAGATGATGCCCAGGATGCGGAAGAAGTCCGAGAGCGCTGCGGTTCTTTCGGCGTCGTTGACGAGGAAGATAATCGCGCCAAGGGTCGCCGCTGCGATGGCAACCGCCAACCCGGTAAGGAGCACATCCCGCCAGCATTTGATGGTGTAGCGGGTTCCAGTGAGACGTTCCGGCGCAGGTCCGCCCGCGAACCGGTGCTGGAAGTGCGCATCGGCCCAAGCCACCATGCGCTTGCCGTACGCGACAGAGACACCGATGTAGACCGCGGCGAGTCCGTGGTGCCATGAGGCTGTACCGCCGCCCAGCAAATCGACGGCGACCAAGGCAAGCAGGATGGCATCAATAACCGGAGCAAGGATCAGGAGGGCTCCGCCCAGGCGGGGACGACGCAGCAGATACCGTGCTGCGAGCCCGGCAAGGATCGCCACCCAGAACGCAACTTCACACACCACGATTGCCAACAGAATCATTTACGGCCCCCAGACGCCACGTCCATCAATTTTTATTAGTACGAGTGTACTCATAAAAACGACAGGCCTTCTCGAGAGGCACGGTTTAACTCGATGTTTCGCCGTTCAAGTAGGCGGCAACCGACGCTTCCGTTGGCTTGACGTCTTTAAGCTCCTCCGAGAGGTAGCCCTCGATAATCCGCGGATCCACATAGGAGGAACGCGCCACAGAGGGCGTGTTGCCCAAGAGTTCGGACGCCTCTTTGATGGCCCGCACAATGGCTTGCCTGGGGGTTCCCTTATGCCCGGACTTGATGAGGCAGAGGGCGGCAGCCGCAGTGCCTTTCCAGGTCCGGAAATCCTTGGAGGTGTACGCCTCCCCTGAGATGCCCCTGAGGTATTCATTGATCATGGACGCATCCACCGACACCCAGGTGCCGTTGGCCTGGTAAGCAAGCAGCCGTTCCTTGCCGGGACGGTCCGCCAGCGGCTCCAAAAAGGCCGCCAAAGCGGGATCGTGGATGGAGGTATCCCAGAGCTGGCCGCTCTTGCCGGGGAACTTAAGGAAGACGTCAGGGCCCTCCACCCGCGCGTGGCGGCATCGGAGGGTGGTGAGTCCGTAGGAACCGTTCTGTTTCATGTAGACCTCGGAACCTACGCGCAGCGCGCCAAGGTCCATGAACCGTACAGCTGCTGCGAGCGTCTGCTGCCGGGGATCCGCGGCGTCCTGGAGATGGACCGTCACGTTGCGGCGGACCGTTGGCAGCACCAGGCCAAGTTTGGCTGCACGGATGAACTTCTCGGTGTCCTTACGTTCCCGCCACCCAGGGTGATAGATGTACTGGCTCCGTCCGGCAGCATCCACTCCCGTGGCCAGGATGTGGCCATGCTCGTAGGGACTGATCCACACATCGGTCCATGCAGGCGGGATCGCCAGCGCGTTGATGCGCTGGCGATCCTCCTTGCTGACCAGACTGCCGTCAGGGTGGCGGTAGCTGAACCCCGTACCAACCTTCCGGCGGACGATGCCGGGCTTGGAAAGGTCGCTTCTCTTCAGCCGCGGCATGGTCGGCGGGTCTCTCTGTCTTCAGCCGGTCCGGTTGATGCTCAGGCTTCGTCCGGATCGGTAACGGCAGCGCCGGCGTTCATGATCTCTGCGTTGATCATCCAGACCAGTTGCTCAAGGCGGGCGATAAACGCGTGCAGCAGGTCCGCCGTCGTGGGATCTTCCTCGTCCACCTCGTCATGGACGTCGCGCATGGTCTGGACAGCGCGTTCCACGCGGTCGGTAACCAGCTTGACGGCGTTCTTGGTGTTGACCAGGCCTGCCGGGAATTCCTCCAGGCGGGTGCCCTTGGCGATGGTCGCGCTGCGGCCGTCCGGCAGGGCATGGAGGGCACGCATGCGCTCGGCGGTGTCGTCAGCGAACTGGCGGGTGGCCAGGACGAGTTCGTCCAGCTGGAGGTGAAGATCGCGGAAGTTCGGTCCCACGATGTTCCAGTGTGCCTGCTTTCCCTGGAGCTGCAGCTCGATGAGGTCTGTCAGGACGATTTGAAGGTTGTCTGCAAGCTGCTGTGACGCTTTCATGTGTTCCTCTCATGGACTTTCATGTGAGCCAAAAACGCGCCGCAAGATTTCTGCGACGACTGCCCAATCATCAGGTGACGACTGCAATAAGCCTTTCATAAGGGCGCTTAGTAGTACAATGAGGAGTGTTACTGTTCACAGCTGGCGAACTTCATCACCCGATGAAACGCCGGCTGACAGGGGCAAAGGCACTTCGAGGCGGCGGAACGCCTCCAAGTACCGGCAAAACTAAATCGAAGTAAAACCGGAATGCATAGTTGGGAATCGGCGATTATTCAATGATTTCCCCGGAAAGGAATGTGCTGACCATGAATACGCTTCTGATCATTGCTGGTGTAGTAGCAATTGTTCTTCTTCTTGTGGGCGGCTTCTCGCAGGCCCTGAACTGGTTGCTGTGGGTAGGCGTTGTCCTTCTCGTCATCGCGGCCATCGGGTGGCTGCTGAGCTTCATGTCGGGACGCCGGGGCCATACGGTATAACCACCACCGAGGACTTCCGACAGGTCAACGAGGGCTGTACCTGCGCCCATCATTTGCACGCAGGGACGGCCCTCAGGCGCCCTTACCCTCCCTCAGGCTCCTGCCCTGTAGCCTCTGACGGCGGCGCAGCATCCGGATCCTTGGGCGTGGGGAACTCGTCACCCGGCACTTCGGGAACTCCTTCAGCCGGCCGCTCCGGCGTTTCGCGCCCGTCGCCGCTGCCGGGCATCTCCTGTTCGGGAGTCGGCGTACCGTAGCCGCCGGGCTCGCTGTCCGGGTCCACGCGGTGCTCGTCCTGACTCATTTTCTTCCTCCTTGGAAATCCGTTGAGGCCCCGATAAGAGTTCGAGGAATGCTGACAGTCCGACCGTAGTCCGGCACATCCCCGGCGTCCACCACACAGCTGCGGAGGCATGCGAATGGCAGAACAGGAACAAGTTCCCAGAATCGGCAGGAACGAGTCCACGGAAGAACGCATGGACCGCAACTGGATGGAACTCATCCAGGAGCTGCGGGTATTGCAAACGGGCGTCCAGATCCTGGGTGGCTTCCTGTTGACACTGCCGTTCCAGTCACGATTCGGGGAACTGGACGACTGGCAGCGCGGCCTTTACCTGTTCAACGTGATGGTGGCTGCCCTCACTACAGTGCTCATCGTCATTCCGGTCAGCGTTCATCGGCGACTCTTCCGCCGCGGGCTCAAGGCCACACTCGTCTCCAGCGCCGACATTGTCACCAAATGGGCCTTGGGAGGCGTCGCACTACTGATCGTAGGGTCCGCCACGCTGGTCTTCGATTTCACAGCTGGAAGGACCGCAGGCATTGTGGCCGGCGGCTTCATTGTCCTGACGTTGCTGTTGCTGGTGGTCGGCATGCCCCTGTGGCTCTACCGCCGGGGAATGAGCAGCAACGGACACAACAAGGAGGAGTGAGTCGCCCTGGAAGCTGCCACGAACTCCGAAGTATCACATGACCACAAACTCAGGGAAAGGAACCTGAACATGCCGGAAAAGAAGAACCCAAGCATCAAAGACCCTGAACTCTACGAGGAACTGCGCGACGACGGAGCCTCCAAGGAAAAAGCAGCCCGGATCTCCAACGCAGCGGCAGCCCGGGGACGCAAGGACGTGGGCCGTAAGGGAGGCAAATCAGGGGACTATGACGATTGGACCGTCGACAAACTGAAAGCCCGCGCCAAAGAACTCGGCCTGAAGGGTTACTCGGACAAGAAGAAGTCCGAACTCATTTCAATGCTGCGGAACCACTGACCCCGGAACCACTAACTCGTCCCCCGCCCCGGCCATGGCAACGTCAGAGCCGGGGCTCCGGCCTTAGTTTCCTGAGCCAGGTCTCCGTCTGGGCGATATGTGCGGCCGTCGCTGTCGCCGCCATGGTGGGATCACGCCGGGCGATCGCAGCCACGATCGCACTATGGCCTGCAGTGCTGTCCCTGCGCACGGCCGCGCCGTCCTCGCCGTCGAAAATGTGGAAATGCCCGCCTCGGGAGCGGAAAAGCCTGACCAGCGCATTCAGCGTCGAGTTGCCGCCCGCACGGCAAATTTCCTCATGGAACTCTGAATCCAGCTCGGAGTATTCGCCGGGGTCGACCGTGGCCTCCATGCTCTCCACAAGCGCGGTCAACTTCGCCAGGACTTCAGGAGTGGCATTGGCAGCCGCCGCCGCAGCGGCATGGGATTCCATGAGACGGCGGATCTCGAAGAGTTCCAGCAGACCGTCCAACGGCAACAGGTCCACCAGCAGGGCAAAGTTCTGAAGGATCACCGTGGGCTCCAGGGACGAGACATACGTTCCAGAGCCATGCCTGGATTCCATGACGCCCAGTGCCGACATCGCCCTCACTGCCTCCCTGAGGGAACTCCGCGATACGCCCAGCTGCGCCGCCAACTCCGCTTCCGGAGGACATTTCTGACCAGCCGCGAGTTCACCCGAGGCAATTTTGTTCCTCAGGCCCTGCATCGCCGTTTCGACAGCACCCAATACGTCGCCTCCTCCAGATTCCGGTATCACGCTACCGCACCGGGGCGTCCGGGCAGCTGAGTGAGGGCATTGTCATGCCTTCTGTTCAAGACATCGTATCTTTAGACCCAAACATGGGCTGATGAGGCAGGAATCTCATCGGAAAACGACAGAGTCATCTTATGACTATTTTGGATTGTCCGTTGTCTTGGTCAAAGCTGTGATGTAACTTACAGAGCGTTGACCCATTCCTCCGACGAAGGACGCCGTGTTCCCAGCACCCCTCACAGTCCCCCGCCCGATGTTGACCCCAGAGGGCCAGCCCGCAATGGCCGACTGGAGCCTTACACCGTCCAAGGTCCACCTCAACCACGGTTCATATGGGTCCGTTCCCCGCGCTGCCCAGGCACATCAGTTGAAGCTCAAGGAGCTTATGGACCAGAACCCCTGTCCGTGGTTCATGGGCCAATTCGAGCTGGTAGCCACGGCGCGACGGGAGATTGCAGAGTTCCTCAGGGTCGATCCGCAACACGTGGCGCTGGTCCACAACGCCAGCGCGGGCGTCAGTGCCGTCTACAACTCACTGGACTTCGCTCCCGGCGCCGAAATCGTGACCACCAACCACGCCTACGGAGCGGTGCTGCAGGGCGCAGAGCGGGTCGCTCGCAGGTGCGGCGGCCAGGTCCGGATCGCAGAGATACCCCTCGAGGCGGATGCGGAGGCAGTTTGCGCCCTGGTCATGGCGGAAGTAACGCCCAGGACAGCTCTGATCGTGGTGGACCACATCACCTCCGCAACTGCCCGGGCCTTCCCCGTTGAGGGAATCGCCCGCGCGGCTTCCCGCCTGGGTGTACCTGTGCTGGTGGACGCCGCCCACGCTCCGGGAGTTCTGGAGTTCCCGGTCCCCGATTTTGAGGGCTTTTGGGTTGGTAACCTGCACAAATTCGCTTGTGCGCCACGAGGCACCGCAGCGTTGGTGGCGCGCGGACCAGAAGCACAGGCACTGGAACCGTTGATCGATTCGTGGGGGTTCCCGTACAGCTTCCCGGAGAACTTCGACCACGTGGGAACCCAGGACGTGACCTCGTGGATGGCGGCCCGGACCGCCTTCGACACCATAGAGGAGCGATACGGCTGGGCAGCTTTCCGCAGCTACGCCAAGGAGTTGTGCGACTATGGCCAATCACTGATCAGCGAGGCATTTGCCAGTGCCACAGGGCAGAACCCGGCAGTGGACGTCGGCATGCCGGTGGGACCCCTGCGCCTGATCCGCCTGCCGGAGGGGCTCGCCACTACCCACGAGGATTCCCACGCGGTCCGCGGCTACATCTCAGACCACCTGGACATCGAAACTGCCATCACCACGTTCAACGGACAAGGTTTCCTGCGGCTTTCGGCCCATTTGTACAACTCCCCCAAGGACTACGAGATATTCGCGGAAAAGGCAGTCCCGGAACTCGTCCGGCTTGCCCGTTCCCTCTAGACCCCACCCGCACCCGCTCAGCCGGTGCAAATCACTTAACCAATCAACGGAGGACCCACGTGAAATCCAGAATTATGGCGTCTGCGGCAGCAGGCCTGGCGGCAGTTCTTGCACTTGCCGGGTGTGGAGGCGGCCAGTCAGCGGCCGATGGCAAGGTCACCTTGAAGATGGTGGAAAGCCTGACGAACCCCACCCGCACGGAAACCCTGAAGAAGCTCATTTCCGGTTTCGAACAGGCCAACCCCGACATCAAGGTGGAGCTCATTTCGCCTCCCACCGATCAGGCGGACCAGAAAATCCAGCAGATGCTCCAGTCCGGCAAAGGCATCGATGTGGTGGAGGCCCGTGACATCACCGTGGGTTCCTTCGGCGCCAACAACTGGCTCTACGACATGACCAAGGACCTCGATGGCTGGGACGGCTGGAACAACCTGACAGACAACGCGGTCACGTACTCGAAGCAAAACGGCAAGACCTACTACATCCCGTACGGTTTCTACGGCCTTTCCCTTTTCTACCGTTCGGACCTGGTCAAGGAGGCCGGATTCGACGGCCCTCCGAACAGTTGGGAAGAGATGGCGAAGCAGGCCGAGGCACTCAACAAACCGGCCGAAAACAAGTTCGGTTACGCCTTCCGTGGCGGCACCAATGCCAACTCCAACGCCGTCGCCATCATCGAGGCATACGTGGCAGACGAGATCGACCGGGAAAACGCCTTCAAGCTGACGAACGGCAAGACGATCTTCTCCTCCCCCAAGGCCCAGCAAGCCATGGATCTGTACATTGACCTGTTCAAGAAGGGTTCCCCGCCGTCGTCGGTAGCCTGGGGCTACCCCGAAATGGTGCAGGGCTTCAGCAACGGCTCCACGGCTTTCCTGCTCCAGGACCCCGAAGTCATTGCCACCGTCAAAGAGTCACAGTCCATCAAGCAGGACCAATGGAACGTCGCACCCTTGCTGGTAGGACCAGGCGGCAAGGCAATCCAGCCCGTGGCTTCGGCGGGTTGGGGCATCGCTGAGTCATCCAAGTCCAAGCCCGAGGCAGTCAAGCTCATCAAGTACCTGGCACAGGGAGATGCTGCCACTACGTTCAGCAAGGACAACAGCCTGGTGCCCACACTGAAGTCCGCAGCGCAGGACACCTTCTACAGCACCGGACCATGGGCTGCCTACGTCAAGATGACTGAGAACCCTGATACGTACGTCTCGGCGATCCAGCCCCGCAGCGTCTCCTGGTGGACTGAATGGATCAAGAAGTCCGACGGTGAACTTCAACGGGTCCTCACGGGCCAGATGTCCACGTCTGACCTGCTGTCCAGTTGGGACAGTTACTGGACCGAAAAGATGAAGGGATAGCTTCCGGTGACTCTCGACGTCAAGCAGGCCGCACCGCCCCCTTCCGGGCGGAAAGCCGCGCGGTCGGAACCGGGCAGGGGCAACCCGTCCAAGCGACGGTTCAGCGGCCGGACAGCGCTGACCCTGCTGGCTTTCCTGGCTCCGGCTGCGGTCTTCGTGGGGATCTTCACGTACTACCCCATGATTGCCGGCAGCCAGATGGCGTTCCGGAACTGGAACCTGAACGACCTTTCCGATACCTCCTGGGTAGGTTTGGGGAACTTCCAGAGCCTGTTCGATGCCCCCGAGTTCGGGACGATTGTCCGCAATACGGTGGTGTGGGTTGTTGGCTCCCTGGTTCCGCAGGTGGTCATTGGCTTCGCGGTGGCACTGTTCCTGAAGCGCCGGTTCCGGATGCGCGGGGCGTACCAGGCCATGATCTTCTTCCCGTGGGCGGTGTCGGGTTTCCTCATCGGCATGCTGTTCCGGTGGATGTTCAATGCGGAGTTCGGGGTGGTCAACGACCTTCTGATGAAGGCGGGGCTCATCAGTTCGCCTATTCCGTGGCTGTCCGACCCCGGCTTCGCGATGACAGCGATCATCATTGCCAACATCTGGTACGGCGTGACGTTCTTCGCCATCATGATCCTCGCGGCGCTGCAGTCGGTGTCCGACGAAATGTATGAGGCAGCCGCTTTGGATGGTGCGGGCAAGGTACGGACGTTCTTCAGCATCACGCTGCCAAGCATTTCGACGACACTGGCGCTGACCATCCTGTTGCGGGTGATCTGGATCTTCAACTTCCCGGACATCATCTTCGCCATGACAGGCGGCGGACCGGCCGACCAGACGCACATCATCACCACGTACATGATCAAAATTACCCAGGAGGGCGACTACGGAAAGGCGTCCGCCCTGGGGTTGATCGTAATGGTCACCCTCATGCTGTTTGCAGCCTTCTACCTCATGGCTGTCCGTTTCCGAAAGGCAGACCGATGATCAACACTCCCTCGCTCTTCGGCCGGGTTTCAAAGGTCGTCTTTTTGGGCTTGTGCCTGATCGTCACCGTCTTTCCGCTGTATTGGATCGTGGTGACATCCCTCAAGGAGCCGGGGGCCATCTATTCGCTGCCCTTGGATTACTGGCCACGGCAGCTGTCGCTGGACAACTACATCGGTCTTTTCACTAAGTCCGACTTTGGCCAGTACATGCTCAACAGCCTGGTGGTAGCACTGGTGGCGTCGTCGGTGGCCACGCTCATCTCGTTGCTCTCCGCGTATGTCCTGGCGAGGTTCCAGTTCTCCGGACGAGGGGCTGTGCTTGGCGCGTTCCTCATCACGCAGATGATTCCCGGGTTCATTGCATTGGGCCCGCTGTACCTGATGATGACCGACTTCGGGCTGGTGGATTCCAAGACCGGCCTGATCCTGATCTACATCGCCATCTGCATCCCGTTCTGCACCATCATGCTCCGCGGCTTCTTCGAGAACGTCCCCGACGCTTTGGAAGAGGCCGCCATGATTGATGGCTGTTCGAGGCTGAGCGCGCTCTTCAGGGTGATCGTTCCGGTGATGCTTCCGGGCATTGCGGCGAGTTTCGTCTTCAACTTCGTCAACTGCTGGAACGAGTTGTTCCTGTCCGTGACACTCATGAACAGCGACAGCAACAAGACCATCCCGACGGCGTTGGCCGGCTTTATCTCCAGCTTCAACATTGACTGGGGTTCCATGTCCGCTGCCGCGGTTTTGACAGTGGTACCCACGCTGGTGATTTTCGCGTTCGCCAGCAAGTTCATTGTCCAGGGGCTCACTGCGGGCTCAGTCAAGGGCTGAGCCAGGCACGCAAGAGGAAAGCAGCGCCGGTACCTTCCAGCGCTGCTTTCCAATTGCGTATCAAACGATTAGACACCCGACGCCGGACTCACGCCTTTTTCTTCGCCCGCGCCTTTGGCTTGCCGGCAGTTTTGCTGGCGGCAGCGTCGTCGTCGGACGCTTTTTCCTTGCCGCGTTTCTTGTCGAGGCTGCGTTTCAGGGCCTCCATGAGGTCGATGACGTCGCCGCCTTCTCCTTCGCCTTCGACGTTGCCGAAAGTGGCCTCCGTGTCCAGGGCCTCACCCTTTTCGAGCTTGGCTTCGATGAGTGTCTTCAACTGGGCCTGGTAGTCGTCGGTGTATTCATCCGGGTCGAAGTCGTGGGCCATGGATTCCACCAGTGCGGAGGACATTTCCAGTTCCTTGTCGGAAATCTTGATGTCTGTTTCCAAGGACGGGAACTTGGCTTCGCGGACTTCGTCACCCCATAGGAGCGCCTGCAGCAGCAGCACATCTCCACGCACGCGCAGGGCCCCCAACCGGGTCTTCTGGCGCAGCGCATACTGGACGATCGCGATCCTGTCC
This sequence comes from Paenarthrobacter nicotinovorans, assembly GCF_021919345.1. Classification (NCBI taxonomy): domain Bacteria; kingdom Bacillati; phylum Actinomycetota; class Actinomycetes; order Micrococcales; family Micrococcaceae; genus Paenarthrobacter; species Paenarthrobacter nicotinovorans. The sequence continues at coordinate 292,756 of NZ_CP089293.1, read as the reverse complement.
GTGTCCTCCAGCGTCTGGCGCAGCAGCATGTAGGCCTTGGGCGATTTGGAATCAGGCTCCAGGAAATAGCTGCGCTCGTACATGATCGGGTCCAGCTGCTCGGCGGGGATGAACTCCACCACCTCTATTTCGCGGCTGTTCTCCTCCGGCAGGGACTTCAGCTCGGCGGCGGTGAGGACCACGGTGCGGCCCTCTTCCTCGTAGGCCTTGTCGATGTCCTCGTAAGCTACGACTTCGCTGCAAATTTCGCATTTACGCTGGTACCTGATGCGTCCGCCGTCCTTATTGTGGACTTGGTGCAGGCCAATGTCGTGATCCTCCGTGGCACTGTAGAGCTTCACTGGTACGTTGACCAGACCGAACGCGATAGATCCCTTCCATATAGCCCTCATGCACCCAGTCAACAGCACAACACAGCGGAGGAGAAGAGGTGGCAGGCAAGCAGCAGGAGCGGGTGACCGTGGAAGGCCACGAACTCACCCTCACCAACCTGGGCAAAATCATTTACCCGGAAACCGGGACCACCAAGGCTGAGGTCCTTGAGTACTACGCCACCGTGGCCCCCTTCCTCATCCCCGCCGCGGCCAACCGGCCCGTCACGCGCAAACGCTGGGTCAACGGCGTGGGCACGGCCGAACATCCCGGTGAGGTGTTCTTCCAGAAGAACCTGGAGGACTCAGCGCCACGCTGGATCCCCCGGGCCGCCATCCAGCATTCGGACCACACCAACGTCTATCCGATGGTGAACAACCTGGCCACGCTCACGTGGATGGCCCAGATCGCGTCCCTGGAAATCCACGTTCCGCAATGGCAGGTGGATGCTGCGGGCAAGCCCCTCAGGCCGGACCGCTTCGTCCTGGATCTGGACCCCGGTCCCGGCGCCGGACTGCCCCAGTGCGTGGAAGTGGCCACCCTGGCCCGTTCCATCCTGCAGGACATGGGCATGGAACCTGTCCCCGTCACCAGCGGAAGCAAAGGCATCCATCTCTATACAGGGCTCGACGGCACGTTGAAATCCGAGCAAGTGTCCGCGTTCGCCCATGAGCTCGCGCGCGCCCTGGAAGCCGATCACCCTGACCTCGTGGTCAGCGATATGAAGAAGTCCCTGCGCAAGGGCAAGGTCCTGGTGGACTGGAGCCAGAACAGCGGGAACAAGACAACGATCGTGCCGTACTCCTTGCGTGGCAGAGCCCAACCAACGGTGGCGGCTCCCCGGACGTGGCAGGAGCTGGCCTCTCCTTCCCTTGACCAGTTGGACTACACGGAAGTGATGGAACGGGTCAGTTCGGGCAAGGACCACTTCGCGCCCATTTCGGACCGGCACCTGCCGCCGCATAGCGAGGACGACAATGACGACGCCGGCGCGTCCGCTGTGTCGGGCGGTGGCCGCGAGCGCGGGGTAACGGTCGGGAATCGTCTCGCCAAATACGTCGGGATGCGCGATCCGGGCAAAACCCCGGAGCCGTTTCCGTCGTCGTCGGCTGCTTCTGCGGTGTCGCAGGGCCCCGCTCCCTCCGCGCAGCCCAAGCCGGGCGATCCTGCGCCGGCCGGCGGAATCTTCGTGATCCAGGAGCACCACGCCCGCCGCTACCATCTTGACCTGCGCCTGGAGCACAACGGCGTCCTGGCTTCCTGGGCGCTGCCCCGCGGTGTCCCGGAAACGTCCGAGCGAAACAACCTGGCCGTGCACACCGAGGACCACCCCATGGAGTACGCAACGTTCGCCGGGGTCATTCCGAAGGGCGAGTACGGGGCGGGAACCATGACCATTTGGGACCGCGGCGAGTTCACGTGCGAGAAGTGGCGCGATGGCAAGGAAGTCATCGCGACGCTCACGGGCGAGCCGGGTGGTGGACTGGGCGGCACCAAACGCCTGGCCCTGATCAATACGGGCGACCGCTGGCTGATCCACCTGATGAAGGAACAGCCGGGCGCCAGGCGGACCGCCGCAACCGCGCCCGCAGCGAAGCGCCAGGCCCCGCCGGAACCGGAGTCAGCGCCCGAGCCCAAGCAGGAGCCACAGCCCTTGCGCGACTACGCTCCGATGCTCGCCACGTCCGGGACCACCGCTGATCTTCGCGGCGACAACTGGCTGTATGAGCTCAAGTGGGACGGTATCCGGGCCATCATCACCGGTACCGAGGGCCGGATCCGCCTTATGAGCCGCAATGGAAACGACCTCACCGCGGCCTATCCAGAACTGACGGACCGCGCGTGCTGGCCCGAAGGGGACTTCGTGGCGGACGGCGAAATCGTCGCCCTCGGCAAGGGGTCCAGGCCGGATTTCGGCCGGCTGCAGCTCCGTATGAACCTGGTGAAAACGGCCGACATCGAGCGGGCCCGGGTCTCGGTGCCGGTACAGCTCATGCTCTTTGATTTGTTGTACGACGCCGGCGCGGACTTGAGCGGGCTGCCTTTCGTCGAGCGTCGCGAAAGGCTGGACGCGTTCGCCGGACGCATGCCCGGCGGCTGCCCGGTTCACATTTCCGCCGTGTTGGATCACGACGTCGACGACCTCATGACCAGCGCCGCGGATCTGGGCCTGGAGGGCATGATGGCCAAGAAAGCCGACAGCCGTTATGTGGTCGGCCGTCGCAGTGCTTCATGGATCAAGCTCAAGCTGGAGCAGAGCCAGGAGGTAGTGGTGGGCGGCTGGCGGCCCGGCGCGGGCGCCCGAAGCGGAACTTTCGGGGCGTTGCTGCTGGGCATTCCCGACGGCGACACCTTGCACTACGTGGGAAGGGTGGGCACGGGGTTCAAGGACTGGCAGCTGCGGGACATCATGGAGCAGTTGGAGCCGCTGGTGGTGGACGACTCCCCGTTCAAAGACATTCCGAGGGAGGACGCAGCCGGAGCGCACTGGGTGAAGCCGGTGCTGGTGGCCGAGGTGACTTTCGGCAACTGGACAGGCCCTGGCAGGCTTCGTCATCCGGTGTGGCGGGGCTGGCGTCCGGACAAGTCTCCCTCAGACGTCAGCCAGCCCAACCAGGGGGATCGATAACGCTGTACTGACGGGTCAATACGACGCTAGCTGTCCCCCGGTTGGGCTGGCTGTGCTGCTTGGTGCGGCTAGGAGGAGTGTGGCATCTGCGGGCGGCTGGTCCGGTGGATCGCCGTCACGGCTGCTCCCTGGCCCATGCGTCCGTGGGCCTGGTCGCGTTCCTTCGGGTGGCGGCGTTTGCCGTTTCCGTCAGGCCACTGCTTGCTTTGGTCCGCGCCCAAGGCCACGGCAATGGTTGTTGGCTCGGGCATGGGAGCCATGTCCATGGCCTCCACCAAGTGGCTTGCAACCTCAGGATCGATGCTCTCAGTATTGTGATTCGCAGTCATGGTTCTTCCTTTCCAGTGCGCCTGTCCGCTGGACTTACCAGCGGACCTTTTTCTCGGTCTTGGCCTGCTTACCGCTCGCGGCCGTGGGTTTGTGCCCCTTACCGGTGCTTTGCCAGCCGGCCGGTGCGCCACCGCCGGACTTACTGGCCAGCATCGCCCTCTGGGCGTCGGTCAGCTTGGATTTGATACCGCCGGCAGCGGGGGTTTTGTTGTTATCTGTCGGGTTGGCAGTCATATGGACTCCTGGAAGTAAGTGAGTCCTGAAGAGACACGTATCCCGTGGCGTTCGGTTCGAGAAAAGGCGTCGACAACGGGAACGGCATGGAGGCAAGCCTCAACAGGCGTGGATTTTTGTCTTCTGTCAGGCAGGGCGTGCTCACAGCAGAGCACGGGCCTGTCTACTCAAAAATCAGTGTTCCCATGCGTCATACCCTAACCGCGATCCTCCATATTTGTGAACCCCTCGGCTAGCATGACTCTCGTGATCCGGACTACGTCGATCGTCGCTGCCCTTCGCGATGCCGGTTGTGTTTTTGCCGAGGACGAGGCCCGTCTCCTGATCGATGCCGCCACCCATCCGGAGGAGCTCAACCGGATGGTGGACCTGCGCGTCGCCGGACTGCCACTGGAGCACATTCTCGGATGGGTGGATTTCTGCGGGACCCGGATAGCTGTTGATCCGGGGGTGTTCGTGCCCCGGCGTCGCACCGGGTTCCTGGTGCGACAAGCGGCTCTCAAAGCCTGTCGGTCAATCGTTGGGCGCCGTGCCGTCGTCGTGGATCTCTGCTGCGGGTCCGGAGCGATAGGTGCCGCCCTCAACGACATCCTGGACGGCTGCGAACTGCACGCCGCGGATATCGATCCTGCCGCGGTGGCGTGCGCCAGGCGCAACCTGGAGCCTCGTGGCGGCACTGCTTATCTGGGCGATCTCTTCGATCCGCTCCCCCGCCGGCTGCTGGGCCGGGTTGACGTGCTCCTGGTCAATGCTCCCTATGTCCCCACGGAGTCGATCAGCCTGATGCCTCCGGAAGCGCGGCTGCACGAGCCCGCTGTGGCGCTCGACGGCGGCGCTGACGGTTTGGATGTGCAGCGTCGGGTGGCGCTTGGGGCGCCTGGGTGGTTGGCGCCGGGCGGGTGGCTCCTGATCGAGACCTCGCGGCAGCAGTCCGTCGAAACGGCCGCCCTTCTGAGCGCCTCGGGGTTGATGGTCGACGTGGTGACGGATGAGGATCTCGATGCCACACTGGTGGTGGGGGCTGCACTCGGCCAGGGATGATTCGTCACTTTTAGGGCCGGAAATGGCCCTGTTAAGTGGGCATAGCTAAACAATTTGGTAACAACGCGCCTCGCGGGGCAAAAACCACCCGACTTCCGCGTCCTTACAGGGCAAAAGCCGGTAATGAGATGCAACACACCTAGGCAATTTGCACCCTCTTAGGGGCCAAAAATAGGATCTCAACTCGGGTTTTGGGGCTGAACCGCGTAAAATTGAAACCCTGCCCAGAGCGGGGCAGCAGAAGTCGCAAGCAAATGACCTCCCTAGGAGAAGCCCAAATGCCCACAGACCAAAGCAACACCGTCTCTCCGGATGGCGCAAGGAACGCCACCGGGAACCAGGTATTGGCAGGCCACACCCCGGCCGCCACGAACGCAGCAAACGCAATTAAGACCGCAGCAAAGAAAACGAAGCTCCGCCCGAAGCGCCGATTGAAAGAATCGGACGTCAACGTGGTGGATAAGCCGATGCTGCGCAAAGCACTCGGCGGCACCATCGTCGGCAACACCATGGAATGGTACGACGTCGGTGTCTTCGGCTACCTCATCACAACCATGGGCCCTGTCTTCCTCCCGGAAGCAGACAAGTCCGTCCAGACACTCTTCCTTCTGGGCACCTTCGCCGCAACCTTCATCGCCCGCCCCCTCGGCGGCGTCGTGTTCGGTTGGCTCGGCGACAAGGTGGGCCGCCAGAAGGTCCTCGCAGCAACACTGATGCTGATGGCGGCAAGTACGTTCGCCGTCGGCCTCCTTCCCGGTTACGCGCAGATCGGCATCTGGGCCGCCGCGTTGCTGGTGATCCTGAAGCTCATCCAGGGCTTCTCCACCGGTGGCGAGTACGCCGGTGCCACAACCTTCGTCAGCGAGTACGCCCCGGACAAGCGCCGCGGCTACTTCGCCAGCTTCCTTGATATGGGCAGCTACATCGGCTTCGCCCTCGGCGCCGCCCTGGTTTCGGTCCTGCAGCTCACGCTGGGACAGGCCGCCATGGAGGAATGGGGTTGGAGGATTCCGTTCCTGATTGCCGGTCCTCTGGGCCTCATCGCGGTGTACTTCCGTAGCAAGATCGAAGAGTCCCCCCAGTTCCAGGCAACCCTGGACGCGCAGGAGGCTTCCGCCAAGGACGCAGCTTCGCAGGACGCCGCAGTCGCCAAGGGGCCCATCGGCATCGTCAAGGCCTACTGGCGCCAGATCGTGCTGGCCATGATCCTCGCGGCCGCTGCCAACACCGTCGGCTACGCGCTGACGTCCTACATGCCTACGTACCTCACTGACTCCAAGGGCTACGACCCCGTGCACGGCACCTTGCTGACCATCCCGGTCCTGGTGATCATGGCTGTTTGTATCCCGCTGACAGGTAAGTTGTCCGACCGCATCGGACGCCGCCCGGTCCTGTGGGTTGGCGCAGGCAGCACCATCGTGTTCTCCGTCCCCGCGTTCCTGCTGATCGGTATCGGCGAGATCTGGTCCACGCTGGCCGGCCTTGCGCTGATCGCCTTCCCGGTGACGTTCTACATCGCCAACCTGGCCTCGGCTTTGCCGGCCTTGTTCCCGACGTCCAGCCGTTACGGCGGAATGGGCATCGCTTACAACTTCTCGGTTGCGATCTTCGGTGGAACCACACCGTTCATCGTGCAGGGCCTGATCGAAGGCACGGGCGATGACATGATGCCGGCGTACTACCTGATGGCCACGTCCATTGTGGGCGCCATCGCCATTTACTTCCTGCGTGAATCGGCCCAGCGTCCGTTGCCGGGCTCCATGCCCAGCGTTGACACCCAGGCTGAAGCACGCGAGCTCGTAGCAACGCAGGACACCAACCCGCTCATCAACCTGGACGAGATGCCGTTCGACGGCCAGCCGATCGATGATGCCGTGTTTGGTAAAGGCAAGTCGGATCTGACCCCCGCGTAGGCCCCCTTTGCCTGCAACTTCTGCATAGCGACGCTCACTCCAAGCGTCACGGATAGTTCGCGGCAGCTGCCGCCCACCGCAGCCACCAGCCCCAAGGCGCTCTCCTTGAGGTTGGTGGCTGCGGCTGTTAAAGCCCGGATTGCGCAGCCACTGCCTCGCCGATAATCCGCGCCCCCTCAGGGAATCGACCGGGATTCGGACCGGCGTAGTTGAGCCGGATGTAGGGGCCTTCCGGTTCTGCCGGGAACCACTCGGTCCCGGCCGCAATCAGGACACCGGCCGCTTCGCAATCCTTGGTGAGCTGCTCGACGTCGAACCCGTCCGGCATCCGCAGCCACAGGTTCAAACCGCCCTTGGGAAGGTGGCTCAGGTGCGCCTGCGGTACGTGCTCGCGGAGGCTGGTGACCAGGAGGTCGCGCCGCGACTGCAGCTGATGACTGAGTCCGCGAAGGTGCGTTTGCCACGCGGGCTGAGTGACGACGTCGAGCGCTGCCGCCTGCAGCAGCCCGCTGACGTACATCGACTCGGCAGCCTGGGCGCCCATGATCCGTTCACGGGCGGGGCCTCGGGCGATGATCGCAGCCACCCGGATGGATGGCGAGACGCTTTTGGTCAGGGAGCGGATGTAGACGACGTGCCCGGAGTCGTCCTTTGCCGCGACGGGCACCGACGGCGCCGTGATGCCAAAATCGTGGGCCCAGTCGTCCTCCACAAGGAAGGCCCCGTGGCGCTGCACGATCCGCAGCACTTCCTCGCCGCGCTCCGCGGACCACTGAGCGCCCGTGGGATTGGCGAAGTTGGGCTGCGCATAGAAGAGCCTCGCCCCGGATTCCTCGAACGCCCTGTCCAGTTCGTCCGGGTCCGGCCCCTCCGGGCCGCTGGGGACAGGAATGACGTTCACGCCCGCCTGCCCGGCGGCAAGCAGCGCTCCCCAGTAGCTTGGCGACTCCACCAGCAGCGGCTGCCCATGGCCCACCAGGCCGCGGAAAATCGAGCTCAGTCCGCTTTGGCTCCCGGGAAGAATGACGACGTCGCTCGGCTGGGGAGGCGTGACGCCCACCGGCGTTGAGGTACTGAGCTCCTGCGCGAACCAGGATTGGAGTTCCGGAAAACCCTGCGCCGGGGGCCGCGACAACGCGGCATCGCCCCGGGCTGCGCGGGTCAGCGCGGCGCGGACCTGCCGCTCCGGGAGGAGTTCCCGAGCAGGATAGCCGGAATGGAAAGCGATGACGTCGTTGGAGGCGCTGCGCATGGCGGCGGAGTTCAATGGCCTGGCGGTTTGGGCCGATCGCAGGGCGGCTGTCTGCCAGCCGTAGTCGGAGGGCCTGGCCGTGCGGTAGGCGCGAACGAACGTCCCCACGCCCGGCCGGCTCTCGATCAGGCCTTGCGCAGTGAGGGTTCGCAGCGCTTTTTGCACCGTTACGGGGCTCGCCTGGTACTCCGCGACGAGTTGCCTGGTAGATGGCAGTTTTGCTCCCGGAGCGGCTCCGGCGATCCACTCTTTTACTCGCGAGACGATCCGGGAACTGCTATCGTTGTTCATGAGTCACAATAGTAGCGCTACTACACTTTCGCGGCCAGTGATATCCACCAAGACCTCGACCGGCATCTGGTGGGGGCTCCTCGGCGTCCTGGCATTTTCCTTCACGGTCCCGCTGACCCGCGTGGCTGTAGAGGGCATGTCTCCTCTCTTCATCGGAGCCGGAAGGGCAGTGGTTGCGGCCCTCCTTGCCGCGCTGGCACTGGGCCTGACCCGTCAACGCTTCCCCCGCGGCCGTCAATGGTTCCGCTTGGCCGTAGTAGCGGGCGGGATCGTGGCAGGTTTCCCCTTGCTGACGACCTTCGCCCTCACCAGCACCTCTGCAAGCCACGGTGCTGTCGTGATCGCGCTACTGCCCGCCGCCACCGCCACGATAGCGGTGATCCGCGGCAGGGAACGCCCCCGTCCATTGTTCTGGATCCTCACGGCAGTAGGTGTCGTGGCCGCCCTGGTTTTCGCCCTGGTCCAATCCGGCGGATTCGGCTCCCTGCACTGGGCTGATCTCCTGCTGCTCGGTGCTGTCCTGGCTGCAGCCATCGGCTACGCGGAGGGCGGACTGCTGGCCCGTGAACTGGGCGCCTGGCAGACCATCTCCTGGGCATTGGTGGTGGCCTCCCCCGTCATGATTTTGCTGACACTGGTCTCGCTGGGTTCCGGAATGCCGGCCGCGTCACCCGTCCAGTGGTTGTGTTTCGCCTACCTGGGGGTCGTGAGCATGTTCCTGGGCTTCTTCGCCTGGTACCACGGACTCGCGATCGGTCCCATGGCCCAGGTCAGCCAGATCCAACTGGTCCAACCCGTCATGAGCATCGCGTGGGCCGGGCTGTTGCTGGGTGAGCCGATGACGTGGACCACCGTTGTGGGCGGACTGGCGGTGATCCTCTGCGCAGGAGCCGCTGTCCGCGTAAGGCTCAACCCGCCGTCGAAATCCTGAACGCACTGAAAGGAAGAAACATGTACACCCCAGCGCATTTCGCGGCATCCGATGAGGCCATGGCCAATCTGCTCAACCACGGCGGGGCCGCCAACCTTGTCACCATGACGCCGCACGGGCTGCTCGCCACCCTCCTGCCCTTCGTGTACGAACCGGCGGTCGGTGAGCACGGGGCGCTGCAGGCCCACATGGCCCGGAACAACACCCAATGGTCCTCCCCCGTTACCGGTGAAGCCCTGATGATCGTCCAAGGCGCGGACGCGTACATTTCGCCCTCGTGGTACGCGTCGAAAGCCGAGCACGGCCGTGTGGTGCCAACCTGGAACTACTCCACAGCGCATGTCTACGGTGAGCTTGTTGTTCATGACGACGCCGAATGGCTGGGCCGGCATGTCCGTCGCCTCTCCGGGCAGCACGAGGCCGGCATGCCCCGGCCGTGGACGGTGGATGAAGCACCCGAGCGGTTCATTGCCGGACAACTGAGGGCGATTGTCGGCGTCGAACTCGTGATTACCCGGGTGGAGGCGAAGACCAAACTCAGCCAGAACCGTCCTCCAGCGGATGTTGACGGCGTGATTGCCGGGCTCCGTGCCTCCGGCGACGCGGCGAGCGCGGCGGATGTGGAACGGGCGCGGACCTCGTAGACTCGGCGCATGCGCGAGGAAACTGCACAATCCCGGGGGCCTGTCGGCTCGATCCACCATCTGGAAATCTGGGTGCCGTTCCTTGAACGCGCCAGGGAAGAGTGGGGTTGGCTCCTGGGCCAGCTCGGCTACGAGCCGTTCCAGCAGTGGCCCACCGGGTGCAGTTGGAAGCTCGGCGGGACGTACGTGGTGGTGGAACAGACCGATGCGATCACGGGTACGGCCCACCGCCGGACCGATCCCGGGGTCAACCACGTGGCCTTTCACGCAGGCACGCGGGAGAACGTGGACAGGATCCGGTCGCTCGGTGCGGACGCGGGCTGGTACGAGATGTTCGAGTCCAAGTATCCGCATGCCGGCGGTCCGGACCACTACGCCGCCTACCTGCTTAACACCGACAGCTACGAGGTTGAACTCGTAGCTGAATAATTACACCGGAGGAACAGCAGGACGCCACATCGCCACCCGCGGCCAACGGGTCAGCCCCAACTGTGCCTCGTGTTCCATGAGGTGAGTGAGCTCCGGACCCCAGCTGCCGGCGTCGAGCACTTCAAAACCAAGCCGACGATAGTACGGAGCGTTCCAGGGCACATCCCGGAACGTGCTCAATGTTTGCCGTTGCATGCCGTGGCCGCGCGTCCAGATCCGCGCGGCGTGCAGCAGTTCGTGGCCGATGCCCTGATGTGCGTAGTCGGGGTGGACGCTGACCTGCTCCACGTGGCCGTTTCCATCGACGACGTCGGCCAGCAAGTACGCCACGGGATAGTCGAGTCCGTCGACGTACACCCAAGCACGTCCGGCTGCCGCGTAGGCGCCCAACGTTTCCACGGGAAAAGGCTCGTCGTCCGCGATCTGGTCCATGCCGAGCTGCCGGAAAGTCTCCCCCGCGGCGCGCTCGATGTCCTGCATCATCTGCAGGTCGTCCGAGTGGGCCAGCCGGATCATTGCCGTGCGTCCAGCGCGGGAGGAGCCACCAGGAATTTATTACGTTCTTCAATGAGGTTCTGCATGTACCGGGCGAGGACCAGCTTTTCCGCCAGCCGGCCCAGCGGTCCGAACGGCGCCGCGAATTCGATCGTGTCCACCATCAGTGTCCCGCTGCCCTCGGGCCGGAACTCATGCGTGTGGCGGAGGTACTTGAAGGGGCCCTTCACCTGTTCGTCAGAGAACGACGCCGGAGCCTCCATCCGCTCGATGCGGCTGGTCATGCGGAACCGGACTCCCAGGTGCCAGGCCTGCCAGGTGACGGTCTCGCCTTCCGAGATCAACCCGGACGTCACCCCGGCGATGGCTTTCTCACGACTCTTGGTCATCGAACCCACGTGGGCGTCGATGTTCCGTGACAGGTCGAACAGCTCCTGCGGCGACATGCTGGAGCGGGTGCGGCAAACGAAGGCGACAGGCATACCTCGATCTTCCCAGACGTTCCCGGTTCGGCATGCCCCGGTTCACTACGGGTTGTGACCGGGCTTATGGCGGCGTACGGACAGCCCTGATAATTTCGAGAACAAACCCTGAATGATTGGTGGTGTTCCCTGTGCCCGCGCTTCTGATGCACGCCCGCGAACTCCACCGTCTTGGCCCGGCGAACAACGATCGTCTTTCCGCCGTGAGGGTCGCCCTGAGCGTTGCGCTGCCTGGGCTCTTCCTGATCCTCGTCGGCCGCCCCGACCTCATGCTGTACGCAGTTTTCGGTGCGCTCACGGGGATGTACGGCCGCAACGAGCCCCACCAACTCCGGCTCAAGCACCAGGCACAGGCCGCGTTGATCCTGGTGGGCGGACTTACGATCGGCGTTTTCCTGTCCGTGAACCACATCCATTCGTGGTGGCTGGTGCTGGTGGCTACCCTGTTTGCCGGTGCCGGGTCCCTGTACTCGGACCGCGTCCGCCTCAAACCGATCGGACCGTTCTTCGGCATCCTCGCGTTGGGCGCCTGCGCTTCCGTCCCCACCAGCGTGCCCTTCTCGACGGCGGTACTCATCGGAGCTGCCTCGGCTGCCTTCTCCTTGGTGGTCGGTTTCGCCGGCTGGTTCAGGCGCCGCACCTGGGTGGCCGGTGCTGCGCGGGAAGCCCCTGCCCTCCGGGGCGCGCTTCGCCATGCAGCCCTGGTCCATGCCGCGCGCTACTCCTTGGCGGTGAGCGCGGCCGGCGCCATCGGTGTTCTGAGCGGCAGCGGCCACCCGCACTGGGCCATGGCTGCAGCCGCAGTGCCGCTGGCCGGTGCCGACCTCCCAAGCCGCGTCCACCGGGGCATCCACCGCATTGTGGGGACGTTCCTCGGGTTGGCGGTGGTCGCCGTCGTCCTCTTCCCTGGTCCGTTGTCGCCACTGCAGTACTTCCCCGGCCATTCCGCCCTGGTCCTGGCTGTCGTGGTGATGCTCTGCCAGTTCCCCACGGAGCTGTTCATGGCCCGGCATTACGGCTGGGCGATGGTGTTCTTCACGCCGGTAGTCCTGCTGATCGCGCAGCTTGCGGCTCCGGTGGACCCGGGTGTGCTGGTGATGGAACGCGCCATTGAGACGTTTATAGGTGCAGTGGTCGGAATCTCGGTGGCGGTGTTCGTGCGGAAGCCGCGCACCAAGGCACTCCCGGCCTGACATCCACGGGCCCCGTCTTCAGCTGCCTGCGGCATACTGGTTCAATGCAGGCGACGACTGTCCTGGTCGAGGGCGAAAGCGACCGGCTCGCGGTCGAGATGCTCGCGCGCCGTCGCGGATATGACCTGGACGCGGCGCATGTATCGGTGGTCCCCATGGGAGGCGCCACCAGCATCGTCCGTTACCTCGATATTTACGGCCCGGCCGGCGCAAACCACCGGCTCCTTGGGCTGTGCGACGAGGGCGAGTCCCGTGGCGTTGCCCGCGCGCTGGGCCGGGCCGGACTCGGCGCGGGCCCCTTGTACGAACTCGGATTCCAGGTTTGCCGTGCTGATCTTGAGGACGAACTCATACGCTGCCTCGGCATTGATGCCGTGCTCGGTGTCATCGACGCCCAGGGTGAGCTGGCGTCGTTCCGGCTGCTCCAACGCCAGCCTTCGCAACGAGGACGGCCGGTTCCGTCGCAACTACGCCGTTTCTTTGGTGGACGCAGCGGGAACAAGATCCGCTACGCGCCCCTGTTGGTGGCAGCCCTGCCAGCGGGCCAAGCTCCGGATCCACTCGCGCGGCTTGTCGACGCGTTGGCGAACGGGAGTTAGGGCTCCAGCGGCCGGCGCGGTGGTCCGGCGGTCAGCTTTGCCGGAAGAACGCGAGCGAAGAAGCTGACCACTTTGTACCGTTTGGTGGGGATGGAAACGCCCTTCCCCTTGGCGTTGTCCTCCAACCCTTCCCGCACCACACGCTCGGCGGTGAGCCACAGGAAGCGGGGGGCCACCGATTTGTCCATGCCCATGCGGTCGTGGAATTCGGTGTGGGTGAAACCCGGGCAGACGGCGGTGACCAGCACCCCGGACTTGGCGTACGTGGTGTTGGCCCAACGGCTGAACGTCACCTGCCATGCCTTGGCTGCGGAGTAGGTGCCCCGGTTGGCGAAGGCGGCAACACTGGCCACATTGATGATCCGGCCCTTGCCGCGGGCCAGCATCACTTCCAGCGCGGCATGGCACAGTTCCATGGGCGTTTGGACGTGCAGCCTCAAATGGCGGCGTTCCTCGGCCAATTCGTTGTCCTCGAACGACTTCAAGAGCCCCACTCCGGCGTTGTTGATCAGCACATCCACCGGCCTCGCAGCGTCCCGGAGGCGGTCCGCCACAGCCGAAACGCCGACGTCGGTGGTCAGGTCCGCGGGCAGCACCTCTGCCAGGATGCTGAAGTCGCGTTCAAGCTCCGCGGCTTTTTCCTTCAACCGCTGCTCGTCCCTTGCCACCAAAACCAGGTGGTGTCCCGACTCGGCGAGCTGACGGGCGAACTCGGCACCGAGCCCGGCAGTTGCTCCAGTAACAAGTGCGGTGAGTTCATTGGCTCGAGTCGTCATGGCCCAAGACTAGCCCCCGCTCCTTACCAGCAGGCCCCGATCGACGCAGGGTTCCTAGATGAAGGGATGCGGGAGCACGTTTGCTTGCAGGCCGCCGGGTCCGGACAAGCTGCCACGGTGGAGGACGTTCCATTCCAGGGCATCGGACATGCGCAGTGGCTGCAACGTGTCGCAGAAGATTTTCACCACACACCAGCCCATGTCCCGGATGGCTGGCGGAAGGCGCGGCGTCAGGTCAACCACTGTGTGCTCCGGCAGGCTCTCCAGCCATGCGGCGTTTTTTCCCTTGACGTGCGGCGGCTCCGCGGCTCCGGCAAACCGCTCTGCCCGGGGTATACGCGCCAGCCACCCACGGATGCGCCCAATGCTGGCGTCCGAGGCCCAATACCGCGCTCTGTCCATCTCGTTCGCAACCGGCAGGGACACGGCCTTTTCGCCCTCGAAACTCTTCATATTGATGAGCAACGACCTGATCTGAAGCGACTCCTGGACGGCCCGGAGTACTCCGATGGAAGGGTCCCGTTCCAGTCCGAGGCCCGCCCCCACAACCCCCTGAACGCCGTCAATGGCCACCACCATCCATACCGCGTGGCCGTGTGGCTCTTCAAGCCGGATGACTTCCAGCTCCACACCCTGGGCGGCTGCCACGGAGCCAAGGTCCAGGGCCTGCCGGCCGAACGCCTCATCACGCAGGGCGTACCGCCGGGCTCCTTCCGGTTGTGCCCAACCCAGCATCGCCGAGCTCCGTTCGATGATCTCCTTCGCGGCAGAATTGGCCGCCGAGGTCAGATCAACGCCGGCTGCGGTTCCGGAAGGGCCGGGGTCAAAAAGGTCTGTCACGCCGGGCAGCGGCGGAAAGTCAACCGCGGCCGCAGGGACAGCAACGGCCGCCGTCGCGCCATCTCCGCTGTACCTTGTTCCTGTATAGAGAGGCAGATCCGTCGCTACGGAAATGTCGCCCCACGACGCACCGCGGGGAGCCATCGGAAATCCGTCGCCGGCAGGCAGTTTTGTCCCGGGAATGAGAGCACTGCGCTCAACAGCTTCGCCGGCGGCACGGGCAAGGGTAGGCGCACGCCGGATTCCGGCCGCGCCAACCCAGCTCATGTCGATTCCGGCGTCCGCCTCATCGGGTCGTTCCTGACCAATATCCACTGCGACGGTCCAGAGCAGGTTCGTGGACCCGTCGGGACGGAGCACACGGACGCTGCGGGCAAGCCCGTTCGCAGGATTCAGTGTCTGCTGATAGTCAACGGCCATATGAATCGCTCCCTGTTTGCTGCAGGCCGGCTTGCTGGAAATTGGCAGGGGACAAGGCAGCCGCAAAGAGATCCACGAGCTCCCCATGTCCCACTGCCCGCTTCATGGGACGTCCACGGCCGAAGCGTCCAAGGGTCCTGGTGGCCAAGGAATCGGCCAGATCGTCCACCTGCATTCCGTCTCCGCCGGCCAGTCCGCCGACCAAGGCACCGCCGTCGGGCCCCTTCAGTGTTGCGGTCACCGCAGCGGCGGCTCCAACGGAAACCAGGGGCCAGAGCTCGTCCAGTTTCCGCTGGTTTCCCCATGCTGCCTTCCCGTTGCCTACAGCTTCCAACCAGGGCCGCAGCAGGAGCGCGGAGGCTTGGTTCTTGCGCAAACCCAAAGCCATGGACAGCTCGTTGGCCGGAAACCAGAGCGACGACGGCGCGGGGCCACGTCCGCGCAAGGACCAACCAGCGTGCGATTCGGCGCTCAGCAGGGCAGCATCCACTCGTTCAGACGGGGACAACCGGAAGTCCGTCTTCTGCCCGGCCGCCAAGTGTTCTCCTGCCTCCGCAAGGAGCCAGCTGCCCTGCGCATCGGAGTAGGCCAGGTCCGGGGTCCCCTCAACAAGGGACGTCAGGAGCCGGACTGCCGGTTCCAGGAGGCCTTCGGCAATGAGCCAGGGCGGCGCTTCAAGGAATTCCGGATCATAAGCGACTGCCGAGGTTTTCAGTCCCTCCAGCAGGACAAGGCTCTTGGCACGGAATCCGCCGTGACCGTCGGCCGGCCCAGCGGATTCGAAGCAGGCGCCTGAGGTGACCTCGGACCCGGTGCCAAAGGTAGTGGGTATGGCGGACACTTCGATGTGGCTACTGAGCGGCCGGGGCAGGACCACCACGCCGGCAGGGCCACCGCTACGGGTCACAACTGATTCCACCAACGGATCCGCCGCCATGGACACCGCCAGCTTCGCGAAGTCCATGGTGTTTCCGCCTCCAACGCTGAGGACACGCTCCACTCCGTGCTCCCGAAGCCTGCGGCCGAACCCGGCTGCATGTTCTGCGCTGACCACCGGCGGAGCAATTTCCAGCCACAGGAATCCTCCGGCCAAAAGTCTCTCGGCCCGACCCATCACGGCAGGGTCCACCACCAATACCGACTTGGTGTCGCGGAAACCGGCAGCCAGATGGCGGGCGGACCCCGCTCCTGCAATCTGCAATGGGGTGGGAGGCCTGCTGACGGGAGCAGGGATCACGCCGGCTTCCCGGCCACGTAGTCCTCCACAACGCTGTGGATCCGTGAGAAGAGCACATCCAGCTCCTCGTCGGGATAGTTGAGGGCCGGAACGAATTGCAGTGCCCCCGGAGAAGGCTGGACAATCGCCCCGCGCCGGCGGCACTCGCCCACCAGCTCGAACACCTTGTCCGTTCCGATGAGTTCCCCCGCCCCATCAAACAGCTGGACCGCCCGGAACGCTCCCAGGCCAAATCCCTTGACCCGTGGGGACAATCCCTCCAGGGTGCTGACAAATTCGGCCAGCTTCTTCCCCACACGGGCTGCCGACTCTTCGATGTCCAACCGCTCGATTTCATCCAGTGTCGCCACAATCGCTGCACAGGACTGCGGCGATCCGGCTTGGGTCTCACCATGCCAGAAGACTTGCTGGGCCTGGTCGAACGAGTCCACTACGCGGCGCCCCAGGAGGAGCGCAGACGCTGCACAGGTGCCGTTGGTCAGGGCCTTGCTCACCACCATCACGTCCGGTTGCGGCCAAAGGTGGCTGGCGAATTTCGGTCCCGTTCTATGGAAACCGGTAGCCACCTCGTCGGCAACAACAAGGAAACCCTCGGACTCCCGGAAAGCGTAAACAGCATCAACGATTTCCTGTGGAACAGGTAAGGTTCCGGAGCCAAGAACGGGCTCCATGATGACTGCTGCCACTTCCGGGCCAAACCTCTTCATCACGATTTCCAAGGCATTGACATCGTCGTACGGGATCTTGATGTTGAGCCGTTGGTCCACTTGATAGACGTCCTGGAAGAGATAAGACCCGGTCACGGCCATAGCCCCCATGGTCACTCCGTGGTAACTGCCTGTAAAGCTGATCACGCGGCGGCGTTTTGGGTTACCGGCGATGTCGTGGAACTGCCGGCTGAGCTTCACCACGGCGTCAAGAGCGGAACTGCCGGACGTTGAATAGAAGACCGATGCGTATTCATGGGGCCGTGCGAATTCCAGGAGCCGCGCGGCCGCTTCGCGGGAGTAAGCACTACCCCTGCGGAATATGGGCAGGGTAGCCGCGTGGAGGTTCGCGTGGTTGATCGCTTCGGCCACCGCCAGGTTGCCGTAGCCCAGGCTGGCATTCCACAGGCCGCTGATCCCGCAGAGCGCTTCACTGCCGTCGGAGAACGTAACGGTGTTACCGCGGGCCGTGACGGCCTCCGCATTGCCCCAGTCCTTCGATGGCAAGTAGAACTCGAAGTAATCCCCGCTACCCATGCGTGTGGCCCTCCTTGATACCGGCACCCGCAGCTGAAGCATGGGCCCTGAAAAGTTTGTAATTGCCGATGGCATCTGCGCGGTTCCGCGGGCCAACATCGAATGCTGCTGCCACAGCAAACCCGGCAGCACCCAGTTCCGCCCTGAACTCAGCCTCGGTCAGCAAATGGGTTGTCACGGAATACTCCGCCACCCGTTCCCCGGCGTCATTCCGTTCCACCAGCTTTGAGGTGAACGTCCCGGCAGTGACATCAAAAGATTCCTCGATGGCCAGCTGAGGGGAAACCTCGTGCACGTAGAAGTCACTTCCCCCCAGCTCGGGGGTCCGCAGGGAAATCAGGAGCTCCCCGCCGGGAAGCAGCCATCGTTGGATGTCGCCCAAGAGCGAGCGGCGTTGGTCCGCGTCAAAGAGGCAAAGGGAGGTAGTCCCCAGAATCACGGCGTCGAACTGGTCCGTCAGCTCCAACCGCAGGATGTCGGCCAGGACCGCGTCCACTTTTGCTGCGTTCTTGACCCGCTCCGGCTTGGCCAGTTCCTCCTGCAGGATGGACAGGAGCTCAGCCGAATTGTCCACTGCGGTCACCGATCTGACAAACGGCAGGACGGCCAAGGTTATCCGCCCGGAACCTGCCGCCAGTTCAAGCACCCGCGCGTCCTTGCCCCGGAGGCAGCGGATGATCTCCCGCAGCTCCGAGCTGTCAGACTGAACAATCGCATGGTAGAGCTCTGCGCCCCGTCCGGTGTATAACGTTGCCGGCTTCCCGCTCATGTGACGATGACCGGAACAATGGTCAGGGCAGGGTTCACCGGGACGGCCACCGCGGGGATTCCGGGCGTCTCCGTTTCAGGAGCAATGGCGAGGTGCTCGAAAAGCTTCTGCAGTTCTTTGCTCCGGCGGATCTGTGCCGCCGGAGAAAGGTCCTTGCCTGAGAGCTTCAGGCCCAGCCGCGCCTGAAGTTCCTGGCTCGGCTCCGCAGCAGACAGGACACACTCCACCACTTCGGCCACATCCTTGGGAACCTTGCTGAGCTTTCCCGTGCTGAGGTCCGTCAGGTAGTACGCGTCTTCAGCGACCAGCACGTAAACACTGTCGCGCCGAGACCGCTCACCCGGGGTTTCTCCCTGGACCAGCCGGAAACCGAACCCTGCCACCTGGACGCCGGCGGGGAAACGACTCTGCGCAGCGCGGAGGACTTTGGCCGCGCCAAAAAAGCGCCCGATACCAGGGTTATCCGCAAGCAGCCGGGCGTTGTCTTCACCGGCTACGGGGGCGGATGTCCGGCAGCTGTCGCCGGATACCTCCACTGATCCGCCGGCCGGACCGGAAAGCAGCTCCGATCCCCCCTCGGCCACGTAAAGGCGGGCCGGGTCAGTCCCCAGCCGTCCGCTGTTCTGCCAGAACTGCTGGTCCAGGACCGTCACCAACTGCGTCAGGAGAAACCGTGGAAACACCCCGGACGCGAAGGCAGTATCGGCGTCGGCTGCAGCAGCTTCGCGGTCTGCATCCTCATCAAGTGAGAAAACTGTGGGACACGAGATCGCGACATAGGGCGCAGTTGCATACCCCTCCAGCTGGAGGACAAAGCTGTCACCGATCCCGATTTCGCCACCGTTGGTGGAGAACTCACCGCTATAGCCGACGACGGTCGACGTCGTCAGGGATTTGGCTGTCTCAACCTGCGATTCCTCGACGAACACGAGCGAGGTGCCCGACGCCGGCAACAGCCGCATCCGCTCCTCGTCCACGTCCCCCACCATCAATGCGTCCCGGATACCGGGGCCGGGGCGTCCTCCTTCAAGCCACAAACGCAGGCGTTCTGACATTGCGGGCTCCGCCAACAACTCTTCACTCATGATTCCCCCTCTTGGATTGTGCATTCTTCATCTGCTCGCCTATGCCCCCGCACCGGAGCGACACTCCGGATTCCAGGCGCCCCATCGCTTCGGGGAACCGCGTCCTCAGGACCCGTTGCATCGCCTGGCGATGACCACGGCTGACAACAGGAGCTGCGATGCCCACCAACCAACCATCGTGACCACCAGGGAATGCACCCACAGTGAACGCCATGTGCGGCGCGGTTGAAACTGAGGGGCCCGGGCGTTCTGCCGTTTCCTCCGGCAGGCAGCCGCCAGACCCGTTGTTCGCCAACGGCAACATCACCAGCGGGTCGAGGTCGATCTCCCCTGCCCAGCGGAGGAAGTCCGCGGCAAATACTTCGGCCAGTCTCGCCTGGGACCAGTCTTCAACCGCGGCCCGGGCCGCTGACGCACTGGCAGTTCCCGCCAAAGGAACCACCAAGTGGTGGTCCAAGGTGTGCCGGCGGGTCGTCCCGGAAATGGACACAACCGCCGTCGTTTCATCCACGGGCTGAAGGCCGGCCCCTCGGGAACTCATACGCCACCAAAGGTCCCAGTCCTCCAGTCCCCTGGCTGCTCTGCGCCAGCCGCCGGCCGCCGTGAGGACAGGCATCCTGTGCGCCACACGGGAAGGCTCCGCGTAGGGATCCACCACGGCAAGTTCCGGATGCCACAGCAGGCTGCGTCCGCCGAGAATGGTTGACGAGCCGTCGTCATGGCGATAATCCCCACCGCTGGCCGCCCACTCTGCACCAGAGTCCAAGACCGACCCCAGAACCGCCAGGTGGTCCTCCCGCCACACATCGTCGTGGTCAATGTAGGCCACGTACCCCTGGCCGGCTTGCCCGCACAGCCGGTTTCGCACCAACCCGGGATCGCCCGTGTGGGCCAGCCGCACTAACTTCACACGGCTGTCGGCGCGTGCGAACCCGGCGACGATGTCGTCCGTATCATCTGTTGAACCATCAGAGCCAACAAGTAGTTCGAAGTCTCCCCTGGTTTGTTTCAGGACACTCTCAATGGTTGCCGCTATCGGAGCCGAGCGGTTATAGGCGGGGCAAATAACCGTAAACCTCGGGCGGATCATGGGCCGACCGCCCTTGTTCCCAGATTGGCCACCCACTGGGCGATTGTCTGGCCGGGGACCTGCCATACTGCCGTGCCGGTGCGGGGCGCCGTGCCGGCATAGTCCAGCCGGACGCACAGGGCGTCCAGGGTCAGGTCCGACTCCTTGACGGCAACCGTTGCTGCCAGGGGAACCGTACACGGCTCGGGATCGCCGGCGGCTGTCGCCGTCCCGATCCTGCTGCCCGGCACAAGCCCTGGCCCGAACAGGTCAACTGTCCCGCCCGTTGCTCCAGCGGATCCTCCCAGGACCACGAACCTGGGCCCATCACCATCACTGTAAAGGCCGCCGCGAACGTTGTTGGGGAACGGAACAACGACCACCAGTGCCACTGCGGCAAGCAACAGTGCAGCGCCATAGACCGTTACAGGACCCTTGGCGATGCCGGATTTCCGCAGTCCGACCATATGGCCGATCCCCCTCAGCAGCAGCCAAACGACAAGTCCACCTGCCAGGAACAACTGGATCCACGCTGCAACTTTCCCCCATGACGCCAGGTAGCTTCCAGCAGCGGCCACCACTCCAATAAGGATCAAGAGTGGGAAAACGATGCACAGGAATCCGAAGATCAGCCGCTTTGGGGACGCCGGGACCTGGCTCGGGGATCCCTGACGGAAGATCAAGCCTCTGGTCCATGCCTGGAACTCTGCCATGCAGCTCGCCCGGAGGTTTGGCTTGTCGAGGTATCCCACCAACGCGATGTACCCGTCCAACTTCACGAAGGGGATCAGGTTCAGCAGCCCGTAGAGGAAACACAACACACTAAAGGCCGCGGCAAGGGTGGCAAGGTCTCTGGGCAGAACAAAGGAGAGGACCCCGGCAATTGCACCCAGATTTCCTTGGGCTGCGATGCCCGCCAAGGCAACCTTGGCGCGATCAGCAGGCTTGAGGTTCCACGCATCCGTTACATCACAGAAGAAAGCAGGAACCAAATAGAACAGCATGAAACCGACGCGGTGCGAACGGCCACCGAAAGCGACCAACGTCGCCGCGTGGGAAAACTCATGAATGAAGACGGCAAGGTACAGGGCCACCAAAAGCCAGAGGTAGCCAGTCACCGTCGTGGTGTCATGAAGGGCGCTTCCCTGGTCCATGAGCAGCACGGCCACGGCAGCCACACCCACACCGTTGAGGGCGGCGACAGTCCACCAAAAGCCGGAAGAACGAATGATCCGCCGGGTCCAGGGCATGCGGCCAAGCAGCCACGATGGGTCCAGAAGGGTCAGCTGGATGGAAAATGGCTTTCGGAACTGCAGGCGCCGGACCGGAGACACGTCCAGCCGGGCCAGTGCCGGGTTCTTTGCCAGCGTGTCCAGCAGCAGTTGCACTTCTGCCGCCGTCAGCTGCGAACGATCGGTCTTGGTCTGGCCACTCTGCGTCCCGCTGCCGGCACGTATCCGTTCCGCGATACCGTGGGCATCCACGTCGGGCAATGCTTGCTGGGCTTCGCGGACGATTTCTCCGAGGGCCTGCGGCAGACGCAGGACCGGACCTGCAGCGGTGCTGATGAGGATCCGCCCGCTCTCGTCCTGCTCGGAGAGCCGGATCTGGCTGAGCCACTGATACTGGCTGCTCACAGGAGGTCCGTTCGTCTGAGCCGGATCCCCGCGGCGGCAAACAGGACCACCAGCCATCCCAAATAGACGGCATAACCGGCACCTACTGGAAGCGTGTCAAAGGTGGCCGAGGCATCAAGGGTCATGGCTTGGCCCGCGCCGCCGGGCAGGAACTTGCCCGCGGCAGGAAGAATGTTGATCAGATTCGGTTCCAAGACCAGCGTCCACGCGACCAGGGCGATAACCACGGGCAGGGACTTCCTGCCCTGCCAGGCGATGAAATGACCAAGGTAGGCCGCGAAGATGATGGTGAAGAACACTCCGGCCAGGGTTGCGCGGCCGTCGCCGTCGAGGACAAAGTGGCCGCCCTTCGAGGAAACGGCAACCATGGCGACCACCACCACTGAAACTGTTCCTGCAACCGCGAAGGCAATCGCGGGAACCGCCAAGGCAAAGGCCCGCAGGGACAGCAGTCGCACAGCGCCGCCTGAGAGGAATGCACTCCGGCCGATGGACGCATTGCCAAAATCACGCGTGACGCTGATGGCCCCGAAAATCATGGAAAAGAGGCTGGCACCGAAACCGAGGCCCACCAGTGCCGCGGTGGCCTTCTCTGAAGCACCGGGGGCAGCGAGTCCCGCATCGAAACCCGTGGACGTGCCATATGCAGCCAGGACATTGAGCACCAGGGCTGTCAGGAGCAGGATGGGAAGTGACCATCCCCTGGTCAGGCGGAAAACTTCGGCGCGTATCACGAAGCGTCACCCTTTCCAGCACTGGAGGCTTTGTCCAGGGTGTTCTCCGAGCCATCATGGACGAGGGAGAGGTACCAGCGTTCCAAGTCGGCATCCCCAAGTTCGGGAACAGGGCCGTCATAGCGTTGGGTCGTACGGACCACAATTGCCCTGTCCGCCAACCGCCGGACTTCCGAAAGATTGTGGCTGGAAATGAGGGTCGTTTGGTTGCGGGCGGTGCGTTCTTCGATTTTTATTCGAAGCCAGCGCGTCGATTCGATGTCGAGTCCGTTCATGGGTTCGTCCAACACCAGGACATCGGGCCCACCCATCATGGCAGCCGCCAAGGCTGCCCTCTGCCGCTGGCCTGTGGACAGCTTACGGACCCGCCGCCCCATGAACTCCGTCAGATCAAAGTCCTCGGCAACCGCGGCGACGGCGCCGCGTCCCAGGTTTTGGGCCATCGATTCGATAGTCAGGCAGTCCCGGACAGTAAGGTCCGGCGGGAGGCCGGCAGGGTCAAAGACAAAGCCAAGCGTCTTGCCCGGCTCCTTCACCGCCCCGGGATCCTGGTTGAAGATCCGGACGCTTCCCTCTGTGGGCCGCATCAGACCGCACAAGATCTTCAAAAGCGTGGATTTCCCCGCCCCGTTGGGGCCCAGAAGCCCCACACACTCACCCCGGCCCAAGCCGAAGGTGACGCCTGAAACTCCCGTTTTTTGGCCGTACCTTTTTTCAACGCCTGTCATCGAAACGATGGGCTCCACTGGCATGGTTGTCAGCTGCGCTTTCTTAGGAGTCCGATGAAGATGCCCAGCACAACAAGCAAGATCATGCCAATAGCCAAGGTGAGGCCGAAAAGCACTGGCTGGTTTCCGGTTGCCGCGAGCATCGCGGTGAGACCGCCCATGATGGCAACCAATGCACCAAGTACGGCGATGAGCGGGATGAATGCCTTGCTTTGAGTCATTCGCGTCGTCACTCTTTCTGCAGATTGATGTTTGGACAATGCCTGTGGGGGCCGAATCACAATGCCCGGCCCCCACAAGTACTGTCATTTCCTAGGTGATGGCTACGCCGATGCCGATGCCGCCGGCGACAACGCCTGCAGCACCGACTCCGATCGCCACGCCGCCGAAGAATTCTCCCCAGTTCCAAGCCGCGTCAAGCGACTCCAAGGGTTCAATTCCGGCAACGAGGGCACTGAATTCGCTGTTCACATCAAGAGTGGTTTCCATTTCACCTCCCCATAGGCTTCATGTCTGACGGTCTGGAAGGTCAATCTCCTGTGTCAGGTGATCGCAACGCCGATGGCGATTCCGCCGTAAATCAGGCCGCCGCCAACAACTGCGCCTACGCCGATTCCGGCAACCCACTCGCCCCAGCCGGGTGCGTCGAGTTCATCAAGCTGCTCAATCTGAGCCAGTTGGTTCTCCATATTTTTTACCTCCCCCCAAAGAGATAGATGGTCGAACTAATCCATTCACTGGACAAAACTGAACCTAGCAAAATCCGGAGGGCACATCGTTCCCGGGTTTTGTCGCTGGGCCGTGTGACTTGCAGTGTTTGGCAACCCGTGAAATATTCTGCGGCCACAAGCGGATCCGAAGGTTTCCGAACCACTGCAGGCGGAAATTCGGGCCTCCAGGCCTCGGGATGCCTATGACTGTGATGGACCAGTGATTCCAGATTTTGCTGACAGCGAAACAGCATCCCCGTGTCTTCCCGCCAAGGGGTTGGTCAAGCGGCCGGCCATTTGCAGCCCTCCGGAAGGGTCCGAGATGTCAAGCATCTGCTGGTTGTTCCGGAGCTGGAGACGGTTGAGGCAGGACAGCTCGAAGTCCGCCGCGAACAGGTCATGCATGGCGAACTGGTCTGCAAGCTCCGGATGGCGCTGCTGGTATTCGCGCAGCACAGCAGCGGTGGTCTCCCAGAATTCGTCCTCGGCCAGTGTCCCGTCCTCCACGAGAATTGCGGACAGGAAACGGAAGATGCAGTCGAACACGTCGGTGAAGATGGCCAGAACCATTTCCTCGGCGGGGATCTCGGCCTTGACCCGGGAGACTTCTTCCGGCAGCTCCAGCCGGTCCCCCATGACAACGATTTCCTCGGCGATGTCCTTCATGATCGCCCGGACCGGCACGCCGTTTTCGAGGATCAGGATCACGTTCTCCCCGTGCGGCATGAAGGCGAGCTCGTACTCATAGAGACAGTGGACCAGCGGCACCAGGTAGGCCTCGAAGTAGCGGCGAAGCCATTCGGTGGGCGCCAGGCCGGACCGGGAAATCAGGGCCGAAACCACGGAGTTCCCGGACGAATCCACGTGCAGCAATGAAGCCATGGTGGCCAGCTGTTGCCCGTCCTTGAGCATCGGCAGCGGACTCTCCCTCCACAGGGCCGAGAGCATCTTGCGGTAGGGCGAACCCTTGGCGGAAGCCGCCTCGTAGTAGTGGTTGTGATAACCGATGGCAGCGGTTTCACGGATCATGGCCAGGCCCCGGCTCTGGAGCTCCTGGTCATTGCCGATCAGTTCCTGAAGCCAGTCGTTGATGGCCGGCGTTGCCTTCATGTACAGCGGAGACAGGCCACGCATGAAGCCCATGTTCAATACGGACATGGCCGTCTTCACGTACGCCTTCTCCGGTGAGGTGGTGTTGAAGAACGTACGGATGGACTGCTGCGCCTGGTAGTTGTCCTCCCCCGTACCCAGGTTCACGATGTGTCGCTGGGCGATTTCTGCCGCGAACGTCACGGTGAGCTTGTTGTCCCACTGCCACGGATGGACCGGCATGAGGAGATAGTCCTCGGGATCCAGGCCGGACGCGGATAGCTCTGCGTTGAACCACGCCAAGGTGGCCGGCCCGAGTTCAGCTTCGAAGTGTGTCCGGTAGTCCAGCCCCGCGCTCGAGGTGAAAACTGCCTTGCTGCGGTGCACTGCGATCCATTGAAGCTTGACGGTTGCCCCGGTTTCCGGCGCGAACGCATGGTAGTCCGCGATCCCGAAACCAAGCCGGCCGTTGTTGGCCACGAAACAGGGGTGGCCTTCGGTCATGCTGTGCTCAATGGCCTGGAAGTCAGCGGCCGGGTCGGTCCCGCCCGTGATGCCCGCTGCCAGCTCGGCCGAGCTGAACGGCTTGCCCTGCTTATACGCGTGGCTGGCCAGCGTGCTGCTGATCTCCTCGAGGTACACCGGCAGCATTTCCATCCGGATGGCCAGTGCCTCGTGAAACTCGGCGATGAAGTCCAAGGCGTCAATGGGCAACTCCCCGCCGTCGCGCAGGCGCACTATGGAGTCGGCGAAAACAGACCAGTGCTCAAGCTGCAGCAGCCGTGCACGGAAACGGTATTCGGTGGCGTCATCGTCGCTCATTACGCGGTAAAGCCCAATGC
Organism: Paenarthrobacter nicotinovorans; assembly: GCF_021919345.1. Taxonomy (NCBI): domain Bacteria; kingdom Bacillati; phylum Actinomycetota; class Actinomycetes; order Micrococcales; family Micrococcaceae; genus Paenarthrobacter; species Paenarthrobacter nicotinovorans. Next base: position 266,741 of record NZ_CP089293.1, on the reverse strand, counting down.
CGGCGCCTTCATCGCGAATAAGCTCCGGCACCAGGATGCGTTCGTGCGAGAACTCCGCGATTGCCTTGCGAACCAGATGGCGGTTTGCTGCCGCCCAGCGTTCAGGGGTCAAGTGCGACACGGAATCAACGGCGGTGGTCGTCGCTTTGTCGGCAGTGGTGGTCACAGGGATTCTCCTCTGGTCGCCGCGGCAGGCGCGGCCAGAATCGGGGTCAGGGTGGCGAGGAAATCCTCGCGGGCGCAGAAGCTCAACAGAGCCTTTTTGTGGTCTTCGGCAGGGTCGACGGCGGGCAGGGTCACCACGCCGCGCGGGCGGAAGCCCACCTTTTCGTTGAGGACATGGATCTTGTGGTTGCGGGCGTCAGGCTCGACGACGATCCGCCGGGTTGCGGGGTCCGCGAACAGTTCCGTCATCACGGACTGCATAACGGCCGTGGTGTAGCCCGGTTGCGGCTCACCGACCGGCGGCGACACCAGCAGGTGCATGCCAACATCGCCGGGCTGGACGTCGTAAACGTCCGCCAGCGGCGAAGACTCCGGACGGTACCGCTCCATCAGGAAGGCGGGGACGCCGTCGTCGAGTCCCAGGAACGCTTGGTGGTGACCGGAGGCGGCGATCTTTGAGTATTCCTCCACAACGTCCTGCTCAGTGGCCGAAACCATTCCCCAGAAGCGGGCATACTCCTGGCTCACCCAGCTGTGAAGGACAGGTGCGTCGGCTACGGGGTCCACAGCGCGGAAGGTGAAGCTCATGCCGTCACCCCGGCGTTCTCCGGGACGCCGGCCGGCACGGGAGCGGGCGCTCCAAACTGCTGGAAGGCGATGCTGCGCTCGATCGGGTAGACCTCGCGTCCGGTAATTTCGCGCAGGATGCAGGAGTTGCGGTAGGCGGCCATGCCAAGGTCCGGAGTCACGAAACCGTGAGTGTGGAGTTCAGCGTTCTGGACGAAGATCTCGCCGGGTTCGACGCCGGTTCCATAGTTGCGCTCGACGTCGAAGCGGCCCTTGGAGTCGCGGCGGATGCGGTCGTTGATGCCGGCGAGGAAGGCAGGTTCCTTGTAGCTGTAGCCGGTCGCCAGGACCACGGCTTCGGACTCGAGGCTGTAGTCGCGGCCGTGTTCCTCGTGGTGCAGCTGGAGGGTATGGGTGCCCGTCGCCGCGTCCCACGCCGCTGCGGTCAGTGTCGAATGGGTGTGCAGCTGCGTGTCCACCATGCCGGAGAGGCTCTTGGTATAGAGGAGGTCGTAGATGTCGTCGATCAGGTCCGAGTTAATGCCCTTGTACAGGTTCTTCTGGCTCTTGATCAGTGAATCGCGCTGCTCGCCCGGCAGCGAATGGAAGTAGTCGACGTACTCCGGCGACGTCATCTCGAGCGTGAGCTTGGTGTACTCCAGCGGGAAGAAGCGCCCGGAGCGGGTGACCCAGTTCAGTTGGTAGCCGTAGACGTCGATTTCCTGAAGGAGTTCGTAGTAGAGCTCCGCAGCGCTCTGGCCGCTGCCCACGATGGTGATGCTGCGCTTGGACTGCAGCTCACTCTTCCTCGACAGGTAGTCGGCGTTGTGGAGGACGAGTCCCCCGGCGTGCACTACTCCTGCACAGGAGTCCGGAATGTACGGGGACGTTCCGGTGCCAAGGACCAGTCGACGGGCGCGAAGCACCTCAGCGCCATCCGGTCCCTGCACCGAAAGGCGGTACACGCCGTCGTCGTAGCTGATATCCAGCACATCCGTGCTAAAACGAACGGACTCAAGCTGGCCCGCGACCCACTGGCAGTACTGGTTGTACTCGGCGCGCAACGGGTAGAAATTCTCCCGGATGTAGAAGCGGTACAAACGGCCCGTCTGCTTCAGGAAGTTCAGGAAAGAGAAAGGCGACGTCGGGTCGGCAAGGGTGACGAGGTCCGCCATGAAAGGAACCTGCAAGTGCGCCGGCTCAAGCATCATGCCAGGGTGCCAGTCGAAGGACTCACGGCGGTCCAGGAACACGCAGTCCAAGTCTTCCAGCGGCTCGCTCAGCGCGGCCAGCCCCAGGTTGAAAGGCCCGACGCCGATGCCTGCGACGTCGTAGATCCTGCCGTTGTCAGGGGTGCTCATGCTGCTTCCTCCGTGGTGTTTGCGAGGAGGCTGGCGCCGGTCCTGCGGATCAGTTCGATGATTTCGTGGATGTCCCCCAGGCTGGCTTCAGCGTTGAGGAGGGTGAATTTCAGGTAGTGGCGTCCGGCGACCTTGGTTCCGGCAACGACAGCCTCACCCGAGGCGAAGATGGCCGCACGGATGGCTGGGTTGAGGATGTCTGCCGCGTCTTCGGCCAGTCGTGAACCCTCAGCCTCGGGGCGGTACCGGAACACGAGGGTGCTCAGCTGCGGTGCTGCCGCGAGCTCGAATTCAGGGTCGTCAGCCAGCAGCATGCCCACGCGGCCCGTCAGGTCAATGGCCTCGTCGAAGAGCGCCCCAATGGCGTCCGCACCCATGATGCGCAGCGTGAGCCATAGCTTCAGGGCATCGAAACGGCGTGTGGTCTGGATGCTCTTGTCCACCTGGTTGGGGATCTCGGCCTTCGCGGCGCTCTCAGGGTTGAGGTAGTCCGCGTAGTAGGTGACGTGGCCAAGCATGGAACCGTTACGGACCAGGACTGCACTGGAGCTGACCGGCTGGAAGAAGGTCTTATGGAAGTCCACAGTGACGGAATCGGCCAGGTGGATACCGTCCAAAAGGTGCCGGTAACGCCCGGAAACGATCAGGCCTCCGCCGTAGGCCGCATCGACATGCAGCCAGGAATCGTAGGCGCGGACCAGTGCGGCGAGCTCGGAGAGCGGGTCAACCGAGCCGAAGTCCGTGGTCCCGGCGGTGGCCACGACGGCCATGGGTACCAGACCGGCGTCGTGAGCTTCCGCCAAAGCGGCCGCAAGCGCGGCGGGGTCCATGCGGTGGTCTTCGGCAGTAGGAATCGCGATGACGGCGTCAAAACCGAGGCCCAGCATGGAAGCCGACTTCTGGATGCTGAAGTGGCTGTCCGCGGAGGTGAAGATCCGGAGCCGGTCCAGGAGGTGCGGCAGGCGGGCGTCCCCGTTCGCGGCCCGCAGCTTGGAGACGGCGTGGTTGCGGGCGATCAGCAAGGCCTGGAAGTTGGACTGGCTGCCACCTGAGGTGAAGACGCCATCAGCCTCCGCGTTGAAGCCGATGCGCTCAGCGGTCCAATCGATAAGGCGACGCTCGATCATGGTGGCGCCCGCGCTCTGGTCCCAGGTGTCCATGGAAGAGTTCACGGCCGAGAGCACTGCTTCACCCACCAAGGCGGGGATGACCACGGGGCAGTTCAAGTGCGCTGCGTAGCGGGAGTCGTGGAAGTAGACAGCGTCCTTGAGGTAAAGCTCATCGAGTTCCTCAAGGGCGGCAGCGGTGTCAGGCAACGGACGCTCAAGGTCAACCGCGCCGACCTTCGCTTTGAGATCTGCATGCCCCACACCAGTGAAGGGCCGGGCGGTCCGTTGGACCTTGGTGGAGACGGCATTGACTCCCTGAAGCACCTGCGCCACGTAGCTGGGCGAATTGCGGGCGTTGAACAGCTGGTTTGTGGCAGCGAGGGCCAGCTCCACCTTGGAACCAAAATCCGGTTCCTGAGCGATCCGCTCTTCGACACTGGGTGACGTCACGTCAGCTTCCTTCCGTTTGCGTTGGGGCGCTTGTTAGCAAGGTAAGCCTTACTTAGGTAAGCCTTTCCGTCAAACTTTTGTGACCTATTTCGCTCGGAAGGCGGTTTCTGGGTCCACAACTGCAAGATCGCTCCGTCATTGACTTTTCCGGACGGGGTTTTGCGTGGAGAATACGGCCGCTTTCGGCGGAGACGGCGGGTATTTAGGTCCTTCAGGAGCCGGTACCCCAACCTCGGATCTACGGGGAGTAGAGTGCAGGAACAAGGACATTCCGCGGTTGGGGGACCCATGAAAGACCACGTTCACGAGCGGATCGGTTTCCGCGAAATCGACGAGCATGGCAATGCCGTACAGGCAGTCAGCCCGCATGTTCCGGAGACAGCGGGCCCGCCGCCCCGGCGCCTGTCCGTGAACCCCTTCATCATCGCCCTCTGGGTTCTTGACGCAGGCTTGCTCTGGGTGGGGATCTGGGCCATTAGCACCGCTGCCGCGGCATTGGTCGGGCCCGCGCCGGCGCCGTATCAATCAGCCTCAACGGCCCAGTTCACGTACATGATGTTGTCGAACGCTCCTTACGCGCTCCTGGGCGGCGTTCTGCTCACGGCAGGGCTTCTCTTTTGGCATGCCATCCAGTGGCAAAAAAAGCGGCCAACCGGGTAGTGGATACCTGGTTGGCCGCTTCTCCAAAGGAACAGCGGTCCCGGCTGCTTGAGACCGGCTGCTGGAGCCGCGCGCTAGAGCACCGTGGCCCCGAGGACGCACTTGACGTCCACCCCTGGCTTGGAGACTTCTGCGTTGATGGTCCAGTCGAGAGCTTTGTCTGCTGCGGCATCCTTGAAGGTCTGCTCTCCACGGGCAAGCACGGCAGAAGTCTTTGAATCCACCCAGCTGACGGTGATCTTGACTGCTCCTTTGGCACGGGCCGGAGGAGTCACCGTCCCTTTCGCCGTCACCTTCCCGGGCGCCGTGTCACAGGAGGTCATGGAGGTTGCCTCGATGATGCCAGTGCCCGGGTTCGCCGGCTTTGCCTCGCCTGTGGTGGCGGCTTGGGTTGTGGTCGACGACGGCGGATTGCCCGCTTCGCTGCTTTGCGGCGAAGAGCAAGCGGACAATGCCGAGACTGCAACCAGCACGCCCACGAGGCCCGCGACTGATTTCTTCATGTGATGGCTACCTGGATCTTTCGTGATGTGTAAATGAACGGACGTGTGCGTGGCAGCCGGGCTGTGAACCCGGCTGCCACGCACACTGCTACCTAGGCCTCGGAACGCTTGCGGCGCCCAGCGAGGAACAGGAAGAGACCCGCGCCAACCACCAGAAGGCTGATGGGCAGCACGGTGAGAACAACACCAGTGCTGGCCAGCGACCCTCCGGACTGATCCGACGCCGACGGCGCGGCCGGCGGGACGGTCGGCGGGAAGGTCACTTCAGCCGTTGCAGGTGGCGTGCTCACCGGCGGTCCCGCGGGCGGAATGCCGGTGGCAGTTGCGGTGTTGGCCACCTTGCCTGCGTTGATATCCGCCTGCGTGATGGCGTACGTCGCCGTAGCCGTCACCGTCTGGCCGGGGAGCAGGACTCCCGCATCACCGGGCCAGGCGTAGTTCAAGGCAGACAGACCAGGCATGGAGTCGTTCACCACAACGCCCTTCAGGGGAACGTTTCCGGTGTTCTTCACCGTGAACGTGTAAGTGATCAGATCACCCACATGGGTGGGATCACCTACCGCAGAAGCGTCAGCCGTCTTGGTGAACTCCAAACCTGCCGCCGGGGTCAACGGAGTGTCCGTGGTACCCGGAGGAGGCGTCACCGAGGGACCGGTGGGAGGAGTTCCCGTGGTGGTGGCCGAGTTGGCGACGTGACCGGCATTGATGTCCGCCTGGGTGATGGCGTACGTTGCCGTAGCCGTCACCGTTTGACCCGGAAGAAGGGTTCCTGCTGCACCGGGCCACGTGTAGCTCAGCGCAGAGAGTCCAGCCAGGGGGTCGTCGATGGAGACGTTGGTCAACGTGACGTTCCCTGTGTTCTTCGCCGTGAAGGTGTAAGTGATCAGGTCACCGACCTTGGAAGGCGAGTGAACAGCGGAGGCGTCAGCCGTCTTGGTGAACTCCATGCCCGGAGCCGGGGTCAACGGAGTGTCCGTTTCACCCGGAGGCGGCGTTACCGGCGGACCAACGGGAGGAGTGCCCGTGGTCGTGGCCGAGTTGGCGACGTGGCCGGCGTCGATGTCCGCCTGGGTGATGGCGTACGTTGCCGTAGCCGTCACTGTCTCACCGGGAAGCAGGGTTCCTGCTGCACCGGGCCAGCTGTACGTCAAAGCCGAGAGGCCAGCCAGGGGATCATCAATGACCACATTCTTCAACGTGACGTTGCCGGTGTTCTTCGCCGTGAAGGTGTAAGTGATCAGGTCACCGGCCTTCGACGGGTCATGAACTGCGGAATCATCGGCAGACTTGGTGAACTCCATTGCCGGAGCCGGGGTCAACGGGGTATCCGTCGTTCCCGGAGGAGGCGTCACCGGAGGACCGGACGGAGGAGTGCCCGTCGTCGTGGCGCTGTTAGCCACGTGACCGGCGTCGATATCCGCCTGGGTGATGGCATACGTTGCCGTAGCCGTCACCGTCTGACCCGGAAGCAGCTCACCCGGAGTACCCGGCCAGTTGTAGCTCAGAGCCGACAACCCAGCCAGCTGATCCGTGATGGTCACGTTCTTCAACGTGACGTTACCCGTGTTCTTCGCCGTGAATGCGTACTTGACGATGTCACCCACCTTGGTGGGGTTCTGGACCCCCGAGGCGTCCGCCGTCTTGGTGAACTCCATCGCCGGAGCCGGGGTCAACGGAGTATCCGTCGTTGCCGGAGGAGGCGTCACCGGAGGACCGGACGGCGGAGTGCCCGTCGTCGTGGCGCTGTTAGCGACATGGCCGGCGTCGATATCCGCCTGCGTCACCGCGTAGGTTGCCGTAGCCGTCACCGTCTCACCGGGCAGCAGGATTCCTGCAGCACCGGGCCAGGTGTACGTCAACGCCGACAAGCCAGCCAACGGATCCGTGATTGCCACGTTCTTCAGCGTGACGTTGCCACTGTTCTTCGCCGTGAACGTGTAAGTGATCACGTCACCCACTTCGGTGGGGTTCTGAACAGCCGAGGCATCCGCCGACTTGGTGAACTCCATCGCCGGAGCCGGGGTCAACGGGGTATCCGTCGTTCCCGGAGGAGGCGTCACCGGAGGACCGGTGGGAGGAGTACCAGTAGTGGTGGCCGAGTTCGCAACGTGGCCCGCCTCGATATCCGCCTGCGTCACCGCGTACGTTGCCGTAGCCGTCACGGTCTGGCCCGGAAGCAGCTCGCCTGCGGTGCCCGGCCAGGAGTAGACCAAAGCCGAGAGACCAGCCAACTGATCCGTGATGGTCACGTTCTTCAGCGTGACGTTGCCCGTGTTCTTCGCGGAGAAGGAATACGTGATCACGTCGCCCACCTTGGTGGGGTTCTGGATTGCCGAGGCATCCGCCGTCTTGGTGAACTCCATGCCCGGCTCGGGGGTCAACGGAGTGTCCGTCGTTCCCGGAGGAGGCGTGACCGGAGGACCGGACGGCGGAGTACCAGTGGTGGTGGCGCTGTTGGCGACATGACCGGCGTCGATATCCGACTGGGTGATGGCATACGTTGCCGTAGCCGTGACGGTCTGGCTCGGAAGCAGCTCGCCCGGAGTACCCGGCCAAACGTAGTTCAGGGCGGACAACCCAGCCAAGGGATCCGTGATGGAAACGTTGCTCAGGTTCACGTTGCCGGTGTTCTTCGCCGTGAAGGTATACGTGATCACGTCACCGACCATGGAAGGATCCTTGACGGCCGACGTATCAGCTGACTTGGTGAACTGCATGGCCGGAGCCGGGGTCAACGGAGTGTCCGTCGTTCCCGGAGGAGGCGTCACCGGAGGACCAACAGGCGGGGTGCCCGTCGTCGTGGCCGAGTTCACCACATGACCTGCATTGATGTCAGCCTGGGTAATGGCATACGTTGCCGTAGCCGTCACCGTCTGACCCGGAAGCAGCTCGCCCGGAGTGCCCGGCCAAACGTAGCTCAGGGCAGACAACCCAGCCAACGGGTCAGTGATGGAAACGTTCTTCAACGTGACGTTGCCGGTGTTCTTGGCCGTGAACGTGTAGGTGATGATGTCACCCACAACCGACGGATCCTGGATCGCCGAGGAGTCAGCAGACTTGGTGAACTCCATCGCCGGAGCCGGGGTCAACGGGGTGTCCGTCGTTCCCGGAGGAGGCGTGACCGGAGGACCGGACGGCGGAGTACCAGTGGTGGTGGCGCTGTTGGCAACATGGCCGGCGTCGATATCAGCCTGGGCGATTGCATACGTTGCCGTAGCCGTGACGGTCTGGCCCGGGAGCAACTCGCCGGGAGTTCCCGGCCAGGTGTAAGCCAGAGCCGACAGACCAGCCAGCGGGTCAGTGATGGAAACGTTGCTCAACTTCACGTTGCCGGTGTTCTTCGCCGTGAAGGTGTAGATGATGCGGTCACCTACTACGGACGGGTTCTGGATACCGGAGGCGTCCGCCGTCTTGGTGAACTCCATTGCCGGAGCCGGGGTCAACGGGGTGTCCGTCGTTCCCGGAGGAGGCGTGACCGGAGGACCGGACGGCGGAGTACCCGTCGTCGTGGCGCTGTTGGCGACATGACCGGCGTCGATATCAGCCTGGGCGATTGCATACGTTGCCGTAGCCGTGACGGTCTGGCCCGGAAGCAACTCACCGGCAGTACCCGGCCAGGTGTAAGCCAAAGCTGACAGACCAGCCAGCGGGTCAGTGATGGAAACGTTGCTCAACTTCACGTTGCCCGTGTTCTTGGCCGTGAACGTGTAGGTGATGATGTCACCTACAACAGAAGGGTTCTGGATGCCGGAGGCATCCGCCGACTTGGTGAACTCCATCGCCGGAGCCGGGGTCAACGGGGTATCCGTCGTTCCCGGAGGGGGCGTGACCGGAGGACCGGACGGCGGAGTGCCCGTCGTCGTGGCGCTGTTGGCGACATGGCCGGCGTCGATATCCGCCTGCGTCACCGCGTACGTTGCCGTAGCCGTCACGGTCTGGCCCGGAAGCAGTTCACCCGGGGTGCCCGGCCAGTTGTATGCCAGGGCAGACAAACCAGGCAGCGGATCCGAGATGGAGACGTTCTTCAACGTGACGTTGCCCGTGTTCTTCGCGGAGAAGGAGTACGTGATCACGTCACCCACCTTGGTGGGGTTCTGAACAGCTGAGGAGTCAGCCGACTTGGTGAACTCCATGGCCGGACCCGGGGTCAACGGAGTGTCCGTCGTTCCCGGAGGAGGCGTCACCGGAGGACCGGACGGAGGAATACCCGTCGTCGTGGCGCTGTTAGCCACGTGACCGGCGTCGATATCCGCCTGGGTGATGGCATACGTTGCCGTAGCCGTCACCGTCTGACCGGGAAGCAGTTCACCCGGGGTGCCCGGCCAGTTGTAGGCCAAAGCCGAAAGACCAGCCAGCGGATCCGTGATTGAGACGTTGCTCAACTTCACATTGCCGGTGTTCTTCGCCGTGAACGTGTAGGTGATGACGTCACCCACGACGGAGGGGTTCCGGATAGCCGAAGCGTCCGCCGTCTTGGTGAACTCCATGGCCGGGCCAGGGGTCAGCGGTGTATCGGTGCCCGCAGGGGGCGGGGTCACGGCAGGACCTGTGGGAGGGGTACCGGTGGTGGTTGCCGTGTTCGCAACGTGGCCGGCCTCGATGTCCGCCTGGGTCACTGCGTAGCTTGCCGTAGCCGTCACGGTCTGACCCGGAAGCAGTTCACCCGCGGTGCCCGGCCAGGTGTAAGCCAAAGCCGACAAACCAGCCAGCGGATCCGTGATGGAGACGTTGGTCAACTTCACGTTGCCGGTGTTCTTCGCCGTGAAGGTGTAAGTGATCACGTCGCCCACCTTGGTGGGGTTCTGAACAGCTGAGTCATCCGCCGTCTTGGTGAGCTCCATGGCCGGAGCCGGGGTCAACGGGGTGTCCGTAGTTCCCGGAGGAGGCGTCACCGGAGGACCAACGGGCGGAGTGCCCGTGGTGGTTGCCGTGTTGGCCACGTGGCCGGCCTCGATGTCAGCCTGGGTAATGGCGTACGTTGCCGTAGCCGTCACTGTCTGGCCCGGGAGCAACTCGCCCGGAGTGCCCGGCCAGGTGTAAGCCAAAGCCGACAGACCAGCCAACGGATCCGTGATGGACACGTTCTTCAACGTCACGTTGCCGGTGTTCCTTGCAGTGAAGGTGTAGGTGATGACGTCACCCACGACGGAGGGGTTCCGGATAGCTGAAGCGTCCGCCGTCTTGGTGAACTCCATGGCCGGGCCAGGAGTCAGCGGTGTATCGGTGCCCGCAGGGGGCGGGGTCACGGCAGGACCTGTAGGAGGGGTTCCCGTGGTGGTTGCCGTGTTCGCAACGTGACCGGCGTCGATGTCCGCCTGGGTGATGGCATACGTTGCCGTAGCCGTGACGGTCTGGCCCGGGAGCAACTCGCCCGGAGTGCCCGGCCACGAGTAAACCAGAGCCGACAGACCAGCCAGCGGGTCATTGATGGAAACGTTGCTCAACTTCACGTTGCCGGTGTTCTTCGCCGTGAAGGTGTAGGTGATGATGTCGCCGACGACGGACGGGTTCTGGATGTCGGATGCATCGGCCGACTTGCTGAATTCCATGGCGGGGCCAGGAGTCAGCGGAGTGTCGGTGGTGCCGGGTGGCGGGATGACGGGCGGACCGGTCGAAGGATTACCCGAGGTGGTGGCCGAGTTGGCTACGTGTCCTGCGTCGATGTCCGCCTGCGTGATGGAGTAGGTTGCCATGGCGGTGACAGTCTCGCCCGGAAGCAGAGTACCCGGGGTGCCGGGCCAGCTGTACGTCAGGGTGGAGAGGCCAGCCAGCGGATCGGTGATGACAACATCCGTCAACGCCACATTTCCGGTGTTGGTAGCCGTGAACATGTAGGTGATCTTGTCGCCCACTACAGCCGGCGACTGAATCCCGGACGCGTCCGCGCTCTTGGTGAACGTCATCGAAGGAGCCGACTGCGCGGTGTTGGTCAGCACGCAGTCAATGTCGGCGCCGGCCACAGGTACGAGCGCCAGGGATCCCTCAAATGCAACGCCGCTTGGCAGATTGGCCTGCAGTCCGTTGGCATCTGTACAGGTGATGGTCTTCGCGTAATCGGACAAGTTGGAGCCACCCGACTCGGTCAGGTAGTAGCTGGCACCAGTGTCAGCGACGTACTTCCCCGTGGTGCCGGTTCCGGTGGAAACGGTGGAGCCGGAACCACTGGTGGTGGAGTTGGCGGGGTTGCTGACAACCTGGCCGGTGGCAGAGCCCGAACGGATCTCCATGGTGAACTGATCAGCATCAGACAGTCGCGGAGCGTCCAGGGCCTTGCTCAAGGTAATCCGGGGGGCACGCACAATGAGCGTCGCGTCTGCCGGCGGGTTCAGGTTGGTGACGATGTTATCCGGACCGTTGACGTACGTTCCTTCGGTATCCGATGTGACGTCAACCGTGACGGTGCAGGACTCCATGCCGGCAGCGAGGTCGCCGCCGGTGACAGAGATGGAATTGCCGCCGGCGACCGCCGTCTTGACGAACGGCGCAGTGCCCGCAGCCTGAACACAGGTCCCGCCAATATTGGGGGTACCTGCGACAACCAGCCCGGCCGGAAGGGTATCCGTAATGGACCAGTCGCTCTTGGCCTTGACGTCGTCAGTGTTGGTTACGGTCAGGGTAACCGTGGAGGTTCCACCCGGCCCGATGAGGGCAGGCGTGAAAGCTTTGTCCAGCTGCGGCGTTACATCCACGATCTGGGGAAGGTCGAAGGTCACATCGTTGCCCGACCCGGTGGTTGCTTCGTTGCGAAGCTCCAAGCCCAACGATGGCGAGGTGCCCTCGGGAATCTTGAACGCGCCGGACTGCAGCTTGGTGACCTGGACTTCCGGCGAGGTGCTGCCGCCGCAGGGGTCGAGACCCGTCCCCAGCACGATCGGTGTGCCGTTGACCAGGAGGCTGAAAGTCTCGCTGGCGTGCGCCGCGTGGCAGTTAACCTCCGCAAAGTACGCCGAGACAGCGTAGTAGTGGCCGGATACGGCTGGGATGGAATTCTTTGTCGTCCGGAACATCACGCCGGGATCGATCACGCCGGAGCTTGCGTTGGTGTACTCGGAGAGAGCCTGGTTGCTGGCGGCTTGGGCAGCAGTTTGGCCCTGAGCCAGGCCAAGCGCCTGAGCCATGGACCGGATCTGGTTCCAGCCTGCCGGTTGGTTCCTGTAGCAACCCAGGTCGGTTGGCGGCGTTGGTGTTGAAGAGTTGAGGATCCATCCGTCGCACTGCCCGCCGGCGGGCGTATACGGGGTATCGGCCGTGTACGTCTCATTGGCGGCGGCGGCGCCTCCGGTGTAGTTCAGGAGGCTGATGGCATTACTTGTCGCGTTCTGGTTGGAGAAATCCTCCGTGTAGACCGGCGTCCCTGGCTGGGTGACGCCCGGGGTTCCCGGCGTGGTTGCCAGGGCTGGCGGCGCCATGGCACCACCCACTCCCAGGGAAATTATGGCTGTAGCGAGCGCACCCGCCAACAGCTTTCTTGGATATGAATGTTTCATTGGCTCTCTTGCCTGTCTGGACCACGCCTGGGATCCGGTCGAGCTTGGAATCCTCGCGTGATGGCTGTGAAATGCGGAAGGCTACTCCCAGTTGCCTTGTGCGCTTCCATAACCATTCGTGACGCAGAAAAGCGCCAAATTTTCCTGACAGCACCAGGGCATAGAGCACCCAACTTCTTAGTGGGCGAAACTCACGAATCGTGACGCGAAATCAGCAAGAATTTTTTCAAGCCGCCAAGAACAGCCCTTTCGGGCGCCTTAATGACTTTCGGGCGCCTTAATGAAAGGTATTGGTGAACGTCTTCGGCACGATTCCTTGCCCGCTGAACTGGTAGTCCAGGGTGCCGCTCTCCGCACCGTCCGGCAGGGTCACAGCGACGACAAAGGTCAACTGCTGCGGGTCCAGCGTGGCTGTGGTGCAGCGGATCCGGCGAGCCTCGGATGCGCTGCACTCCCAGCCCTCCGGCACCACCGTCTTCCCTGCTATGAAAGTAGCGTCCGCCGGCAGGGCAAAGACCACTTCTCCGGATGTCGGCGAACCATCCCCGGCCAGGGAAAACTGGACGCCAAGGTCGCGTTCAAGGGGGCTTGGTCCCTGGCTGGCCGAGAACGTCGCCTCAACCGTTTGCGTCAAGGGTGCCGCCGAAGCGGTGGCCTGCGGCGCCGTCGTCGAATAGATGACGCCCGGGTCTACGACAACAGCGCGCCGTCCCGACGGCTCTTCCGGCGGAACCACGACGGCGGGAGGTTGACTGGGAGCCAAAGATGGCACAGCCGTTGGGGCAACGACAGGGAGGAGGGGCGGCTCCACAATGGCACTGGGTTCAGGCGACGCACTGCTGCTTGGAACCGGGGCCGACGCCGTTTCCTCGGCCGTCGGAATACTGGCAGGAGATTCTGCAACAACTACAGAAGCGGGACCGGGTTCGGGTTGCAGGAACCAGGTGATGACCCCCGCCAGAGCTGCGGCACCCACCACCATGGCCGCCGGGATTTTCCAGGATTGGCTCACTCCGTGAAGGCCAACGACGGCGGCCTTGCCGCCGCCCGCTGCGACACCGCCTCCCGCTGCGACACCGGCGCCTGGCCACCCGACCGCTGCGGCAGCTGCCGGGGTAAAGGCAACGCCCGCAACCAAGGGGAAAAGGATGGCACGCATGCCGCCCTGGACGTCATTGAGTTCCATCAACAACGCGGTGCACTTGGCACAGTCTTCCAGGTGGGCACCCACTTTTTCCTTGGACGTGCGTTTGAGGGCGTTGCGCACATACTTGCCGAGCTGGCTGGCAAATTCGTCGCAGGCCTGGTCAACGCTGCGGCTGATGTGGTGTTGCAGGTAGGCCTGACGCAAACCTTCCCTGGCCCGGATGGCCAAGGATGAGACGCCGTTCGGCGTGAGACCCACCAGTGGCGCAACAGCAGCCGGCTTCAATCCCTCGATATCAAGGTGGAAGAGAACGGCCTGCCAACGTTCCGGCAGCGATTTGAAGGCATTGGCCATGATGCTCGACTCAAGATCGCCAACCACGGGATCGTCATCATGGACGGCCGCGTCCAGGATGGCGTCGTCCGCGGCGGTTTGCGTGAGCCTGGCTTTTCGGTTGCGTTCATGCGCCGTACGCCGCACCACCGTCAGGAGGTAGGAACGGAAAAACTCCTTGGGGCCTTTGCCGTCCTTCAAGGACTGGAAGATGGTGGCAAAGGCCTCTGCGACGACATCATCGGCGTCGCTGGGGTTGTCGGACTGTGTGCGCGCGACGTAGTGGGCGATCTGAACGTGCCGCTTGTAGAGGGTGTCAAAGGCGTCCGTGACGCCCTGGCGGACAAGGTTCAGGATATGGGGATCGCTGTCATTTTCGGCAGCCAAAGTTGGGGACGCCCCACCGGCCCCGGACATTAATACTTGATCCATAAACAATAGTGTGACACCAGATTGCATCTTGACTTGAATCACAGGTTACTTAGGACTATAAGGGGCGAAAAGTTTCGTCGAATAAGCGACATAAAACTGTTCCCGCCACCACTAATCAGGCATGAAGTTTCACAACTCCGGCGAAGTGCGACGAGTAGCGCGTTTCAAAGGGCGGTCGTCATTGTCGAGGGCGGTCCGGAGTGTCTCCGCGGGCACCGCAATCCACTCGCGAAGTGCGAAAACACCGTTTTCGCACTTCCGGCATCACGGCAACCGGCCGCTGGTTGCGCAAGCGAAATGCATCACATTGATCCACGGCGCGGACAAGTGCACGGCCGTCCCCGGTGAGACGGTGATCTTCACGGCATGGATCATGAACGACTCCACGTGCCATCTCCGTAACATTCGTCTTATTCCGCGGTCCTTCACCAACGAGGCCATGGAGCCCCTGGTTTATACCTCCAGCCCGGACCGTCGCCATCTGTCAGTCGGCTCCCTGGCCCCGGGCGAAGGCGTCATGCGGAGTTTCTCCTACCGCGTCACGGAGTCGGACCATGTCCACGGCGGCAGCCTGGTAAGTGCCATGCAGGTCAGGGCGTGGTGCCGCGGCCAGGAAGTTGTTGATGAACACGACGCCATCGTGGCGCTCTCGGATGCGCGGCTGGATTGGCTTCCACGGTCATCGCGACCAGGCCTGGGCTACTGGGCTTCAGCAACGGTCACGTCAGTCTCGCCGCGACGAAGGCCGCATTCGCCGAGAGGGCGGACCGACTGACCCGGCGCGGTCAGTTGTTGTCAGGCTCCGCGTCAACCGTAGGCTTTTCTTTCGGCCAGTCGACGTCCTGTTCATATCCCTCGTGCCTTTTCAGGTAACCGGCAATGAACGGGCAATGCGGAATGATGCGCTTCCCCGACGCCACAACGTCATCCAGGGCGAAGTGTGCCAGAACGTTCGCCAGTCCTTGGCCCTTGAATTGGGGTTTCGTCTCTGTGTGGATGAAGTCGATGTGACCGGGCCTGTCCAGGAACTGCGAAATCACCGCCAACTCCCCGTCTACGTGTAACTCGTAGCGGTGGAACTTGTCGTTGCGCAATGTAGTTACACCGGGGCGGAACGACTCGGCCAGTGAATCCGTATTCTCGGTCATGGTTCGAGATTGGCACTTAAATCGTGTGCTGGCAACGTGGCCGGGGTCGCCTGCGGCGCTTCCGCAGGTTCTGCCTCCGCCGCCGGGGGGACCGGCGTCGGAACCCTGCCCAAAAGCAGGACGGACAGCGCGAAGCACGCCGCTCCCCCACCCAGCAACGCGAGCGTCAGTCCGTTGAAGGCGGCGTCCGCCACTGGGATAAAGACCACGACGGCGGCCGTCACCACGGCGGCCCGCCCCGGGCCTCGAGCATGGCTGGCTGCCATGGGACGATCCTCAAGCCGGCCGAAAAGCATCGTCACCGGGACGAGCAGTGCAACCACGGCGATGAAGACGGGAATGCGGGCCCACCACCACTCTGCGGTCTCGGCCACCGGCCTGGGCACGTCGGTGAGCAACAACAAACCGGCCATGCCGACCAGGAGGGGGAGATGCCATAGATAAACGGTCATGGAGCGGCGTCCCGCCACAGCGATCCCGGCACGGATCCACCGGACGTCAGCGAGCCACCGCAGTCCTGGACCCAGCAGTTGCAGGGTGGCTGTCTGGGAAATGCCCAGCAGAAGCAGGCACAAGTTGGGCGGGTTGATGTTCACCACCATGTTCCCCGGATACACAGCGACTCCGGTGACAAGTCCCAGGAGGAGATTGCTGCAGATGATGGCGCCCACCAGCCAGGTGCGGCTCCGGTGTTCGAAGAAGCCATCGGCCTTGAAGAAGCCCAGCTGCTGCACGGCGCACCATACGAAAATCATGTTGGTAAACGCCAGCACGGGAATGGCGCCGCGGAGGGAATCGACGGCGATGATGAAGGCCACCAGAACCCCGAAAGTCAGCAGCGGTGCACGTTCATGGAATCTTGCCAAGAGGGGGATGCTCAGCTGGGCCGTGAGGTACGCGGCGAGGAACCACAACGGCATCGCAGCTCCGGCAGTCATCAGCTGGATGACTTGCGGATGGACACCCAGCAGCAGCGCGATCCACAACCCTCCCCACATGACGGCGAGCAGGGCCATGGCGGGACGCACCAATCGCAGGAGGCGCAGCTGGGCGAAGTCGAATCCTGTCCCGCCGGCCGTTCTCAACCGCCGCCACGACTGGAGGCCGGTAACACCGCCAAGGACAAAGAAGAGCGGAACGATCATCAGGACCCAGAGCACAGGCGTGAACCAGGCTTGCTCCATGAGGACGTTGCGGGTCTCGACTGTCCCGTCCTTGTGCAAAACGGGGCTCACCATCATGCAGTGGGCTGCGACCACCAGCAGCAGGCACATGAATCGGACAAGGTCGATCACCGGATCCCTCTGCGCAGCCGTTGGGCTGACCGCAGGAAACGCCTCCCGCTCCATGGCTCTCCCTACCGGGCCGGCACCTGCGTGCTGACTCCCAGTGTGCTGACTCCATTGTCCGCCTCGCGGAGCGGCGGAGCCAGCAGGGTGGCTTCCGCCCTGTCCACATGGTCGCATTCCATGTCTGGACGGGACGCCGAAACAACGGCAGGATCAGACGCATGACTACGTCCATTTTCGTGAATCTTCCTGTCAGCGACCTCGAGGCATCCAAGGCTTTCTACACAGCACTTGGCTACACGATCAACCCGAACTTCACCGACGAAACCGCGGCATGCGTGGTTTTCAGCGACACGATCTACACAATGCTGCTTACGCACGACAAGTTCAGCCAGTTCACCAAGCAGCCCATCGCGGATACCAGGAATTCGACGGCGGCCATCGTCGCCATTTCGGCCGACAGCCGGGAAGACGTGGATGCTTTGGCGGGCAAAGCCCTGGAAGCCGGCGGCTCAGAAACCTATGACCCGCAGGATCTCGGTTTCATGTACAGCCGGGCCTTCAGGGACCTCGACGGCCACCACTGGGAAGTGCTGTGGATGGACGACGCCGCAGCCCAGGCAGGCCCACCGGAACACTAGCCCAGCGTTACGGCCAGGATTCCAAGCACGACGGCGAGCAGCGGCGTCGTGCCTTGGATGGTCGCTGCCCGGAGGTACTTCTTACCGCTCGCCACGAGGACCAGAGACGCAAGAAGCATCGAGCCACAGCTGCTGAAGACGAGGGTCCAACCGACCTGGGGTGCACCCATGGCCACTGCGACAATCCCGACCAATGCACCGATGGCGAGGAAGAGGTTGTAGAAGCCCTGGTTGTACGCCATGGACTTGGTGGTATCCGCTTCGGCCTGGGACGTGATGCTGAATGTCTTCCACGTAGCGGGCTTGGTCCAGGTGATGGACTCCATGGTGAAGATGTAGACGTGAAGAAGGGCGGCAATCGTCGCGAAAATCAGGGAGGCCAGGATCATGGTCTGATCCTAGCCTCCCCGTGTTCCTGCGCTGCGTGTCAGGCGCTGAGCAACTCAAGCGTGGCGCCGGCAAAGGATGCTGCCGAACCGTTCCACCGGGCCAGCAATCCCTGGAGATTCTCGCCGTCTGCCCGGTACGCCGCTGTTTCCGACTCCAACGCGGCCAGGATCCCGGTCCGCAGCTCCGTGTTGAAGTTCACTTTGCCTACCTGCATTCCGGAAGCTTTGGCAAGCTCACTGGCCGGGATTCCAGAGGCGCCGTGGAGCACCAGAGGGACCTCTGTCCGTGCAGCGACATCCTGCAACACATCCCACCGAATGTTGGGCTCACCCGTATACTTGCCGTGGACGTTTCCCACGGCCACAGCGAGCAATTGCGCACCCGTTTGCTCCACGAAGCCGGCCACCTGCTCCGGGTCGGTGAGACCGGGGACGGAAGCACCGGCGTCGGGCGTTGATGACCCGAACGCGCGGTCCTCGTCGCCTGCCAGTCCGCCCAACTCCGCTTCGATCACGACGCCGGCATGGCCCGCCGCGTCCAGCGCGGCACGGACCTCGCGGACCAGGCGGATGTTGTCCTTGAGCGGCTTGGATGAGCCATCGGCCAGGACGGCATCAGCTCCGGCAGCCACGGCTTCCAGGATGACGTTCAGATCCGAAGCATGGTCCAGCTGGACGGACACCGGGACGCTCGCGGAGTCCGCCAGGCCCCGGAGGGCAGTGATGAGCCGCAGGCCGTTGGCGGTGGACGCGGTTTTCGGCGCCACCAACAGGATTACGCCAAGGCGGGCCTCCTCCGCAGCTGACACGACGGCGAGCGCGGTGGTGAAGTCGTAGCAGGTGAAAGCTGGAACAGCGGAGCCGGTGACCAACGCGGAATTGACCAGGTGGTCGAGTTTCGTGCGCATCAGTGGGCCAGGCCTCCTACCAGGATCCAGGCAACGTACGTCAGGACGAAGCCGGCCAGGCCCAGGATGGTGGTCAGGACGGTCCAGGTCTTGAGGCCGTCGGAGACCGTGAGGCCGTAGTAGCGGATCACGGTCCAGAAGCCGGCATCGGTCACGTGGGACAGGCCGAGCGCGCCGAAGCCGATGGCAATCACTATCACTGCGATCTGCGCCGGCGAGTAGCCGCCTTCCATGACCGCTGAGGTGAGCAGGCCCGTCGTCGTGACGATTGCAACCGTCGCCGAACCCTGTGCTGCGCGCAAGGCCAGCGAGATGATGAAGCCGAGCACGATCACGGGCAGGCCGAGGCTGTCCAAGGTGTGGGAGAGCGCGGCTCCGATGCCGGAAGTGCGGAGGACTTCACCGAAGACGCCACCGGCAGCAACCACCATCAGGATGGAAGCGATGGGCGGCAGGGCACCCTCGAAAATCTCGCCTGTTTCCTTGAGGGACCAGTTGCGGCGGACAGCCAGCAGGAAGAACGACAACGCAACGGCAACGAGGAGGGCGAAGAACGGGTTGCCGATGAACGAGGCCACGCCGTACCAGTAGTTGTCCTTGGCGATGGTGAGCGTGCCAACGGTCCCAAGGAGAATCTGGACGATGGGAGCCGCGATCAGGAACATGATCAGGCCCGGTCGCGGAGGGGCGATTGCGCGGGCACCCGGACCGTCGTGGCCCACGTGGACCAGGGAATCGGAACCGAATTCCTCAACCTGCTGCTTCACGCCGGGGAGGAGTTCGTAGTCCTTGCGGTTCATGATGCTGGCAACCCAGTAGGACAGGAAGCCCAAGGGAATGCAGATGATCAGGGAGATCATGGTGATCAGGCCGATGTCGGCACCGAATACGCCGGCGCCGGCGACGATGCCCGGGTGCGGCGGAACAGCCACATGGATGGACAGCATGATTCCGGCCATGGGCAGGCCGAACTTGATGGGGTGGACCTTGGCGATTTTGGCGAAGGCGTAAACGATCGGAACGAGAACGATCACTCCCACCTCGAAGAACACCGGAATCGCGACCAGGAAGCCGACGGCCGTCAACGCGACGGCAACGCGCTTGGCACCGAGCTTCTCCGTGAAGTGCGTGGCCAAGGACTGCACGCCGCCGGAGACCTCGATCATGCGGCCGAGGATGGCGCCGAGGGCAATCAACAAGGCGACCTTGCCCATGGTGCTTCCAACACCGTTGGTCACCACCGTGAAGATGTCTTTGAGCGGAATCTGCGCGGCCACGCCCACCAGGATGCTGACGGCGAGCAGGGCAACGAATGCCTGGATCTTGAATCGGATGATCAGGACCAGCAGCAAGGCGATGCCTGCCGCGGCGATGGTCAGCAGAAGCGGTGTTCCCAGCTCCACTGCGGGTTTGATGGCAGGGGCATCTGCGGCCCCGGCCATGAGGGAGTTGACGAGGGGGTTCATTGGGGCGGTGTCTCCTTTGACAAACCGGTGCGCACAGCAGACCGGCGGGAGGTGGCGGCGACGGCGAAGGGGGGATCGCCGTCGTCGCGCGTTCTGGGGTGGGTGGAGTTTTTGTACAGCTAATGACCTTTAGGGCGCCCCATGAGGGCGTTAGGTGTACAAAAACTCCCGGGGGTTAAGCGGTGCGCTTGGCGGGCGCTACTACCTTGATGACGGCGGAGTCATCAGCGGCGGCGAGACCCTGGGCCTGGCCGAGCAGGTAGAGCTGCTCGGCGGCAGCGGCAACGGGTGCGGCGAGTCCGGTGGCCCGGGTTGCCTTGCCTACGATGCCCATGTCCTTGACGAAAATGTCCAGGCGGCTGAGGACCTCGGCGCCGTCTTCGGTGTAGGCCTCGAGGATGCGCGGGCCACGGTTGGAGAGCATGAAGGAACCGGCGGCTCCGGCTTCGAGGGCTGCGAGGGTCTTGGCCTGGTCGAGGCCGAGGGCGTCCGCGAGGGCCATGGCCTCGGCGGCGGCAGCGATGTGGACTCCGCAGAGCAACTGGTTGACGGTCTTCAGGGCCTGGCCGTCGCCGGGCTTGTCGCCCACGATGCTCAATGTGGAGGCCAGCAATTCCAAGGCAGGGCGCGCCTTCTCCAGCGCCTCCGGCTCGGCTCCGACCACGATCAATAGATCGCCTTCACCGGCACGCTTGGGGCCGCCGGACAGCGGAGCGTCAACCAGCGAAACACCGTACTCGGCAAGCTTGGCGACCGTCGCCGGGATGGCTTCAGTTCCCACCGTGCTGCCCAGGATTACGACGGCGCCCGGCTTCAGAACGGCAGCGACACCGTTCTCGCCAAACAGGACGTCGTTGAGCTGCTCACCGTTGCGGACGGCGAGCAGCAGCGCATCTGCGTCCTGCGAAGCTTCGCGGGCCGAGGCGAAGGTCTTGATACCGGCCGCGGCGGCGAGTTCCAGACGGGGCTCGGCAATGTCGAAGCCGTGCACAGTCAGCTCGGACGCGAGCCGGGTTGCCATGGGCAGGCCCATGGCACCAAGGCCCAGGACGGTGACGGTGTAGTTGCTGCTGGTCATGGTGTTCTCCATTGAATTTTGGCTGTTAGAAGGTTGCGCTGAGCTTGCGGGTGACCTGGGTCAGGGATTGGTCGTCACCCACGTTGCCGGCGAAGACGATGTACGGGATGCCCTTTGCAGGGCCGTCCACCGGCTCCCAGAGGGAGACGATGCCCGGGAGCATGGGGCCGCGGACGATCGCGTGGCGGATTTCCAGGCCGTGGGCGGCCACGTCCGAGGATGTGATGCCGCCCTTGGCGATGACGAAGCGCGGCGGGAAGCTCTTGAGCGTGCGGTTCACGACGGCCACGACGGCGGCGGAGACGGTGCGGGCGATCTTCAGGCTGGCTGCGGCGTCGTCGGTCTTGATGAGCAGGCGGCTGGTGTGGACGATCACGTCACCGCTGCGGAGGGCATCCACGACGTCGGCCACTACCGTTCCGATGTACGCGTCGGCTTCTGCTTCGCCCTGGGTTTTGGTGCCGGCAATGAGCTTCTCGACGTCGATTTCGATGGTCCTCGCCGAGCTGTGCTGTGCCGTGAGGTCGTTGAGCTGCCGGGTGGTGACGCCCACGTGGGAACCCACGACGATCAAGCCTCCGGCCGTTGAGGGAGTGTTGCCCGCAAAGGCCTCTTCGGAGGTCAGCGCGGTGCGGATCTCCTGGCCGATGCGTCCACGGACGAAAGGCGGACCCACGCGGTAGAGGAGCTTCTTGCCGCGGCGTTCTGCTTCCTCCAGGCCCAGAGCAAGGGCGCGGAAGTCATTCTCGGTGACGATGTCGGCCACGATCGGGGTGGAATTGTTGGCGGATTCCAGGGCGTCTGCGATGGCCTTCGCGGAGATGGCGGGGTCCTGGGCGGAAGCACCGGCGCGGATGATGTTCAGGTCCAGGACGATCACGTCGCTGGCGGGGAACCGCCCCTGCGACTTCTCCTCCACATACTTGGCCATCTCTGAGTTGGCGAAGCCGAAGCTCGCGTCCTTGGCGAACTCCGTCTCGGCAACGGGGGTGAGGGAACCGGCATCTTCTCCGGTCCCACGCATGTAGTGCACACCGCCGATGGTGACGCGACCGGCGTCGGGGAACGCGGGGACGATCACCACGCCGTCGGTGGTTTCGCCGGTTTCAGCAGCCACGGTGGCGGCGATGACGTCCGGCTCCAGCGGGTAGTGGCCGCGGAGGGTGGAGTCGCTCCGGCTGACGAAACCCAGGCGCAGTCCGTCGGCAGAAGCAGCTGCCGCGAGCGCATTCCGGACGATTTCCTCGTTGCGGGCTGCGGCTTCTGCGGGGTCCAGGCTACGGGTGTTGGTCAGCACATAGACGGCGGGCTTGGTCTGGTTGTCACGGATGTGGGCGAAGGCCCAGGTGAAGTCAGCGACATCCCAGCTGGTCAGCACTGCGAGATCTGCCACGGATTGGGTGCCTGTGGGGTCGTCGTCGAGGACCACCAGGACGCGGGGGCTGCTTGCCGAGGACGCGGCAACGGCATCGGCCACGAGCTGAGCAGGAATCTGGACTTCCGCCGGGAAAGCGGCCAGAACGTCGGCTTCAAGGGTCACTGTTCACTCCATCGTGGGAAATCTTTGCTGCGGTTTGTGAATGTAAGATGTCAGACATCTAACATTTGAATTAGTGTGACACAACGCTCCCGGCCTGCGCAAGGAGACCAGCGTCACTAGGCTGGGTGCATGGCTGGCAGCGAAGCACCGTTCACCTCCGTGGATATCCGCACGCCTGTTGTTTCCGCAGGTGAAACGGCGCCGGCGGTCCTGATCCACGGCTGGGCCTCAACATCCGCCTACTGGGAACCATTGGCCGGAAAGCTGCTCGACGCCGGATACCCGGCATGGATTGCGGACCTCCCCGGCTATCACCCCGGCGAGGTACTCTCCCCGGAGTTCGAATGGACCCTGGAGTCTGCGGCAGCCTCCTTGGCGGCGGCAATCGAAGCCAAACACAGCGGCCCCGTTCACCTGGTGGGGCACTCCCTGGGTGGCAGCGTGGCCCTGACGCTTGCCGCCGGCTTCCCGCAGCTGACGGCAACCCTAACGCTGGTTGGCATGGTTCCGGCGCCGCCCAACGAAGGCTTCCGGTCCATGCTGCAAGCGCAATGGAAACAAGGTTTCATCGACGCCGGAACCAAGGCCCGATGCATGGCAGCCTGGTACGGCGACCCGCCGTACCAGGACGAAGAACTACTCAGCCGCGGGTTCGATATCCCGTTCGAAGTCCTGGGCCCGAGCGGCGAGGCGGCCATGACCGGCGTCGAACCTTCAATACCTGGGCGCGTCCACGCTCCGCTGCTGGTGCTGGCCGGAACAGCGGACCGCGTGCGGTCCATGGAACAGATGGCCGCGTTTGTGGACGCGGACCCACGACGCCGGCTGAAGGCCATTCCCGGGGCGGGCCACAGTGTCCACTGGGAGCAACCGCAACAATGTGCGGAAGCGTTGCAGGAGTTTTGGAAAACCAGCTGGCCACCGCCAGCGTAAGATGTCTGACATCCATCCCGCCCCGGGGAAGCCGGGCGCAGGATGGGCGGATACAGGAATGGGGATACATGGCACGCAAGTCGCTGGTTGGCGTCGTCGCTGATGAGTTGCTGGACCGGATCATCGCGGGCGAATTTCCACCCGGCACGGTTGTCCCGGGCGAGCTGGAGCTCAGCGCCAAGCACGAGGTGAGCCGCATGACCGTGCGTGAAGCCATGAAGACCCTGGAAGCGCAGCGGATCCTCAGCGTCGAACGAGGCCGGGGCACGTTCGTGAATCCGCTGAATCAGTGGGCATCCCTGGAGGCCGTGCTGCGCGCAGCGTCGGAGGGCACCAAGGATGCCGCGGCGGCCATCCAATTGATCGAACTCCGCCGCATGCTGGAGACGGGCGCCTGCGAACTGGCCGCCGAGCGTATCTCAGACGACGAACTCATCACGCTCAAAGAGCATGTGGCAAAGATGCAGTCCTCCCACGAGGACAATGACCTGGCCGGTTTCGTTGAAGCCGACCTGGCCTTCCATGACGTGATTCTGCACGCCTCCGGCAACGTCTTCGTGGCCGTACTGTTCGAACCCCTGCACCGCGTCCTGGAGGCACGCCGCCGGGAGACGTCCGCTTTCGCGGAGATCCAGGAACACGCCATCGGACACCATCGGAAGATTGCCGCGGCGCTGGAATCCCGCAACCCCAACGAGGCGCGGCTCGCGATGGACGCGCACATGCAGCAGACGCTGGACGACCTGAAGACGTACGTCCTGGAGGCGTAGCTAGCGGCGCAGTGTCTCCGACGGCAACTCCCCGAAGGTCTTCAGATACAGCGCCGAGAACCGCCCCTGGTGCGTGAAGCCGCACGACTCCGCAACCGCCGTCACGCTTTGCTCGCGCGGGCCGGCTTCCAGGAGCATTTCGCGGGCGCGATCCAACCGGATGCTCCGCAGCAGGTCCGACGGCGTCGCCCCCGTTTCGGCGCGCAGTGCGGTCTGCAGGGTCCGGACCGAAACGCCAAGGCACTCGGCGATATCGGGCACCGTGAGTTCCTCTGTGGCGTGACGCTCCAGGAGTTCGCGGCATTCACGGACCAGCCGGCCCTCCGCCTCCGTGTTCCGGGCCTCCTCCGCAGGCGGCTGCATCGCCATCAGCAGCCGGGACACCATGCTGTCCGCCAACAAGCCTTGAACGAACACCGGCGCGGCGGTCTGCGGCCGGCTTATCAGGTCGTCATGAAGCTCGACGACGGACCTCAGGAAGGCGCGACCGGCGGCGCCTGACAGGTCCATGCCGTAGCCAAGCTCCACAGCGCCGTCCCCGTACAGTTGCCCGGCAACCCGTTCCAGCGCCGTTCGCCGCACATAGACGATCAGGTGCGGGCTGCCGCCGTCCCAACTCATGGAGAATGGCCTGTCGATCGGCGGAACAGTGGCCATGTGCGGGCTGGATTCCACCGTGCTGGTCCCTACCCGCATGGACGCATGCCCGGCGAGCGGGATCTGCACCAGATGGAAATCCTGCAGTCCTTCAGGCTCAATGCGGACGTCGGCGCCGTAGTCAAGGAACTCGATGCCCACGTCGCCCCGGTGCAGGGAACGCAGCTTCATATCCACTGCCGAGGTCCGGGTCCGCGGTGCGAGCTCGTGGCTGCAGAACAGCTCGGCGATCCTGGCGTGGGCTTCGTCCACGTCAGTTGTGGCCATCGTCGGCCGCCCCCGCAGGACATCGCGGGGAAGAATTTTCACCATTTGGGCACCCACTCCACAGTTCTGCGCTTTTCGGATGATCCCCGCGCTACGTGGATATTCCGGATTTCAACGGCCGCCTAGAGTCGCTTTCAGAACCAGTATGACGCAGCTCACATCACGATAACAGCACTGAAAGCGAGGTGGGACCAGTGAAGAACATCAAGCTCGTGCATGACCGGCGGGACGAGTGGGATCGACACCATTTCGAATTCTGGGCGGCGGAACTTCAAGCCAAGGACGCTCAGCTCACCTCAGCGGCGTGGGTTGGTTGGCACGAAGAAGAGGAAGACCCTGCGTAATCCGGATGACTTTTGCGCTTAGTGGATAGCCCGGCCAACAGCGACTGCCTAGAGTCGCTTATGGATAAACCATGACGGACGTCACATTTCTTCAACATTACAAGTACGGGAAAGGTTTGGGCCATGTCAGGACTCGACGGCAGGACAGCAATTGTCACCGGTGGGGCAACCAAGGTGGGACAAGGCGTGGTGACCTCGTTGCGGGACGCCGGAGCCACGGTGGTGGTTGCGGATATAGCTCCCGACGGCGGCACCCTCACCAAAGCACTCGGGGAAGGAATCCACTATTCCCACACGGACATCACCGATGACGCCGCAGTGCGCGAACTCGTGGAGGAAACCGTAGCCCTCCACGGCGGTCTCGACATCCTGGTCAACCTGGCCTGCACCTACAAGGACGATGGCCCGGCATCCGGTCGCAGCGACTGGCTCGAGGCCCTCAACGTCAACCTCGTGAGTGCAGTGGTGGCAAGCAACACCGCGCGCCCACACCTCAAAGCGTCAGGGCACGGCGCCATCATCAACTTCACCTCGATCTCCAGTTCCATCGCCCAAACCGGCCGCTGGCTCTACCCGGCCAGCAAAGCGGCCCTCGTCCAGCTCACGCGCAGCATGGCCGTGGACTTCGCGGCGGACGGCATCCGGGTGAACTCCGTCAGCCCCGGATGGGTGTGGAGCAACATCATGGACACGCTCAGCAACGGTGATCTTGCCAAGACCGATTCCGTGGCCGCCCCTTTCCACGCTCTCAAGCGCGTCGGCCGCCCGCACGAGGTTGGGGACGTCGTCGCGTTTCTCGCCGGCGACCAGGCAAGTTTCGTGACCGGCGCCGATTGGGCGGTCGACGGCGGCTACTCCGCCTTGGGTCCTGAACGCGCCGAAGAAACCATCCCCCTGCTGGCCGCCAACTGACGCCAGGCTCCACCACACTCCATAGAAGGGCAACACCATGACGCAACGCCACATCACCATCGTCGGAGCCGGCCAGTCCGGGCTTCAGCTGGGCATCGGACTGCTGGACGCCGGCTACTCCGTGACCACCATTTCCAACCGCACACCCGAAGAAATCCGGGACGGCAAGGTCGCCTCCAGCCAATGCATCTTCCACAACGCACTGGAGCACGAGCGGGCGCTGGGGTTGGACTTCTGGCCCGATGCCCCCACGGTCGACGGCATTTCCTTCACCATCCCCCACCCCGAACTCCCGGGCGAGAAGGCCATCAGCTGGGCATCCCGCCTGGATAACCATGCCAAGTCCATCGACCAGCGCGTGAAGTTCCCGCGGTTCATGGAAGAGTTCACGGCACGCGGCGGGGAACTCGTTTTCGAAGACGCAGGCGTGGCCGAGCTGGAGAAGTACGCGCAGAACTCGGACCTGGTGATTGTCGCCGCGGGCAAGGGAGACATCGCCCAGCTGTTCACCCGCGACGCCGAACGGAGCACCTACGACGCCCCGCAGCGTGCCCTGGCGCTGACCTACGTGAAGGGCCTCAAGCCCCGCGAAGAGTACTCTGCGGTTTCTTTCAACCTCATCCCCGGCGTCGGCGAATACTTCGTGTTCCCCGCACTCACCACCAGCGGCCCCTGCGAAATCATGGTCTTCGAGGGCGTGCCCGGCGGTCCCATGGACACCTGGAAGGGCCTCTCCCCGGAGGAACATCTGGAGAATTCCACGAACATCCTCAAGACCTTCCTGCCATGGGAAGCCGAGCGGGCAACGGATGTGGAACTCACCGACCCCAACGGCGTCCTCCAGGGCAGGTTTGCGCCCACTGTCCGCCACCCGATCGCCACGTTGCCGAGCGGCCGGCAGGTACTGGGCCTGGCCGACGTCGTGGTGTTGAACGATCCCATCACCGGCCAAGGTTCCAACAACGCCAGCAAGTGCGCGGCGTCCTACCTGGACAGCATCATCCGGCACGGCGAACAGCCGTTCGGCGCTGAGTTCATGCAGGCCACATTCGAGCGCTATTGGGATTACGCACAGCACGTTGCACACTGGACCAATGCCCTCCTGGCCCCGCCGCCGCCCCACGTCCTTGAACTCCTGGGCGCCGCCAACAGCGAGCCGGACATCGCCCGCAGGTTCGCCAACGGCTTCAACCATCCGCCGGAATTCCAGGAGTGGTTCATGTCTCCCGACAAGGCAGCCGGCTACTTGGCACGCCTTTCCGCAGCCAAAGTCTCCTAGCCACGTTTTTTGGCACAGACAAGCTAAAAAGGACCCATCATGCGAAAGATAGCAATCGTGGGCGCCGGCGAATCCGGTGCCCAACTGGCCCTGGGCCTGCAACGGGAAGGCTACGCAGTGACACTGCTGTCCGACCGTTCCGCAGCCCAGATCCGCACCGGGAAAGTCATGTCCAGCCAGTGCATGTTCTCCACGGCCCTGGATGCCGAGGCACAGATGGGGACCGCCCTCACCGAATACTACGAATCCGGAGCAGTCCCGGCCATCACCTCCATCCAGCTCCGGGTGGACGCGGAAGAACCCATCGAATGGGCAGCTCCCTTGGACGGGACTGCCCGCTCCATCGACCAACGGATCAAAAGCGCCCTGTGGATCGAGACGTTCGTCGCTGCCGGTGGCGATTTCCGCATCGAGAAGGTCACCCCGCGCATGCTCGAGGAACTCGCCCGCGACTACGAGCTGGTCATTGTGAGCACGGGCAAAGGCGAAATCGGGCAGATCTTCCCGCGGGACAAGGCAAAGTCGCCTTTCGACCGCCCGCAGCGCGTCCTTGCGCTGAACTACGTCAAGCCCGACGCCGGTGCTGCCGCCGGCGCTGTAGGTCACGGCGCAGTGGGTGACGGCGCTGTGGGTGACGGCGCAGTGGGTGACGCCATCCGCATGTCCATGGCCCCCGGCGTCGGCGAGTTTTTCACCTTCCCGGGCCTGACCGTCTCCGGCCCGTGCCGCATGATGGTGTTCGAGGGCGTGGTGGGTGGCCCCATGGACCGGTGGACCGACGTCGGAAGTCCTGAGGAGCAGCTTGAGCGGTCGCTGGCGATCCTGCGCGAGCATTTTCCGCACGAAGCCGGGAACTTCGCCGGAGCCGAACTGACGGATGACGGCGCCACGCTTCTGGGACGCATCACGCCTACGGTGAGGTCCGCCGTCGGGGAACTCGGCAACGGAAAGCTGGTGTTCGGGCTGGGTGATGCCGTGGTCCTCAACGATCCCCTCACCGGGCAGGGCTCCAACAATGCAACCCTGGCTGCAAAGTACTACCTGGACTCGATCGTCCGCCGTGGCCAGCAACCATTCGATCGCCACTGGATGGAGCGCACTTTCGACGAATTCTGGCGGGGCTGGGGGCAGTGGGCCGTTGAATGGACCAACGATCTCCTGAAACCGCGCCGGGACCACCAGAAAACGCTGCTCAGCGAAGCCGCTGAACATCCCGCGTTGGCGGCGAGCATCGTGAACGGTTTCGACGACCCCCGAACGTCCTACCCGTGGTGGTTTGATCCCACCGCTGCTGCTGACTTCATGCAGGCCAGGAAGGAAGAAGACACCTCGGCGTTCGACGTCCGTGACTTCCGGAGCGCGCTGGGACAATTCGCCACCGGCGTCACAGTGGTCACCACCGTTTCCGCGGACGGCAGGAAGGTGGGCATGACAGCGAACTCCTTCACGTCGGTCTCCATGGATCCCCCGCTGGTGCTGTGGTGCCCCAGCAAACGGGCACCCAGCCTGGGCGATTTCGAGGAAGCCACACACTTTGCCATCAATATCCTGGCAAGCGACCAGCACGTCCTTTCCCGCCAATTCGCTACCCCGGCCACGGACAAGTTCGCCGGAGTGGAAACCGTGGAAGGCATCGCCGGTGTGCCGCTGCTGGACGGCGCGGTGGCGACCTTCCAATGCCGGACCGTCTCGCGACATGATGCCGGGGATCACGTCATCTATGTGGGTGAGGTGGAAAGCTACAACCACGACGGCGGCGCTCCCCTGGTGTTCCACGGCGGCAAGTACCACGCCACTGCCAGCCACCCTGATTTCTGAGCACTCTTGAAAGGAACGGTTATGGACGAATCCTGTGAGGTCGCGATCATTGGCTCGGGAATCAACTCCCTGGTGGCGGCAGCCGAGCTTGCCCTGGACGGAAAGCGCGTGTGCATCATCGAGCGCTCGGACCGGCTGGGTGGGTTCATCGACTCCTCCGAACGGACCTTGCCTGGTTTCATCCACGACACGTTCTCCTCCTGGCATCCGCTGTTTGTGTCCGGCGGCGCCTATGAAGTGCTGGGCAAGGAACTGCACGCCCGGGGCCTCGAGTATTGCAATACCACCGGGCCCGTGACGGCGAGCGTAGCGGCGGACCCGGCGACGGGGGCGCACCGCGTAGTCATTGCGCGCCGGGATCCAGCCGAGACAAGCGCTGCATTCAAGGAGCCCCGGGACCAGGCCGCTTACCTGGCGATGCTCGATGACCTGGGCCGGAACGCCGGAACGGTTTTCGGGGCCTTCGGGGCCGAGCTGCGGTCCTTTCCTGAGGTGGCAAAGATCGCCTTTGGTGCCGTGCGGCGTGGGCGGCTGGCCGCAAACGAGTCATTCATCCGGGACTCCGTGATGAGCGGCCGCAACTACGTCCGCAGCCGCTTTGACGGCTGGGAGACGGACCAGTTGTGGTCGCCGTGGCTCCTGCACGCCGGGCTGGGACCGGACCAAGCCACGGGAGGGGTGATGCTGCCCGTCATGGCCATGAGCATGCACGGTTTTGGGCTGCCCGTCGTGAAGGGCGGGGCATCGCGGTTCGTTGCGGCGTTCGAGTCGCTCCTGAGGGACAACGGCGTCAGGATCATGCTCGGTGCCGAAGCCGAGGAGGTCCTGGTTTCAGGCACAGCGGTCACGGGTGTCCGGACGTCACAGGGCAGTGTTTCTGCCGACACCGTGCTGGCCAACGTCTCCCCGCAGGCCCTTTACACGTCTTTGCTTCACGAGCCCCCGCCCGCGGCTGCCCGGGCCGCTGAAAAGTACCAGAACGGCCGCGGAGCCATGCAGATCCACTTGGCCTTGGACAAGCCCGTTGAGTGGCTCGATCCCCGGCTCAACACCGTGCCGCTGGTGCACCTCAGCAACGGTTCGGACAGCACGGGAGTTGCCTGCGCCCAGGCCGAAGCGGGACTGCTGCCGGCCGAACCAACGGTTGTGGTGGGGCAGCAATACGTGCTGGATCCGTCGCGGGCACCGGAGGGGAAGGCCACGCTGTGGTTGCAGCTGCAGGAGGTGCCGTTCGCGCCTGTGGGCGATGCCGCAGGCGAACTGGACGTCAGCAAGGGGTGGAGTGGCGAACTTAAAGCCGGCTACCTGGAGCGGGTCCTGGCCAGATTGGAACAGTTTGCTCCGGGGACGCGTGCGAGTGTCCTCGCCTCCGACATCCTGGCACCGACGGACCTTGCCTTGGCCAATCCCAATGCCGTCAACGGGGATCCCTACGGCGGCTCGGCTGAGCTCTTCCAGAACCTTCTGTGGCGGCCTTTCCCGGAAGCCGCCGGACACCGCACGGCCATCCAAGGTCTCTGGCACTTCGGGGCTTCAACCCACCCCGGTCCTGGACTTTCGGGCGGCTCCGGACACCTGGTGGCGCAGAAACTGACCGCACCGCCGTCACGATTTTCCCGTATCCAAGAAGCACTGAAACCACGTAAGCGATAGGAGAACAATGTCTGTTCTGGCCGGGCTCACTGCAGCCCTTTCGAATGGTTCGGTGGAGATCATCGACCTCACCACTCCCCTCAGCTCCGAGACGCCCATTTTGAACCTGCCGCAGCCTTTCGCGAACACGGTGGGGCTCTCCGTCTCGCCGGTGAGCAATTTCGACGACGCCGGACCCGCCTGGGCCTGGAACGACGTCACGGTGGGCGAGCACGCAGGAACACACCTGGACGCGCCGGTGCACTGGATCACCGGCAAGGACGGCAAGTCCGTGGACCAGATCGAACCGCACCGCCTGGTAGGTCCCCTCGTGGTGATCGACAAATCCGCCGAGGCGACGCAGGACCCTGATTTCCTCCTGGAACCGGAGCATTTTGAGCAATGGCAGGAAGAGCACGGCGCGTTCCCGGAGAACTGCTGGGTCATCTTCCGGACCGGTTGGGCGGCCCGCGGCGCTGACGCTGCGGCTTTCGTCAACGCGGACGACGCCGGACCCCACACTCCCGGGGTCTCTGCTGCAGGTGCCAAGTGGCTCGCCGGAAACGCCTCGATCAGCGGTTTCGGCGTGGAAACCGTGGGCATCGACGCCGGCCAGGCCGGTACCCTCGATCCGATGTTCCCGGTCCACTCGTTCCTGCTCGGGGCGGACAAGTACGGCGTCACGTCGCTGCGGAATGTGGACCGGCTTCCTATCACCGGTGCCACGCTGGTGGTTGCTCCCCTGCCGATCGTTGGTGGCACCGGAAGCCCCAGCCGCGTGTATGCGCTGGTTGAAAAAGACGCGGTGGAGAAGGCATGAGCGGGCAGGTTCGGGTTTCCGCGCTGGTCGGCAGGACCTTGGCGAAGCTCGGTGTCGGACACGTTTTCGGGGTGGTGGGCTCCGGAAACTTCGATGTCACCGGAACGCTCACGGCCGAGGGCATCCCGTTCACCGCGGCCCGGCATGAGGGTGGAGCGGCGACCATGGCGGACGCCTACACCCGGATGTCGGGCAAGGTGGGCGTGGTCACCACACATCAAGGCTGCGGGCTGAGCAACGCCATCACCGGGATTGGGGAGGCCGCGAAAAGCCGGACACCCATGATCGTTCTGACCGCCGACACCCAGGCCGCAGCCATCCGCTCCAACTTCAAGATCGACCAGGACGCCCTGGCCCGCAGCGTCGGCGCTGTAGCCGAGCGGATCCACTCCCCGGCCACGGCGGTCGCTGACACGGTCAGGGCTTTCCGGACGGCTGTGAACGAGCGCCGCACGGTGGTTCTGAGCTTGCCGTTGGACATCCAAAGTGCCACCGCAGCGGACGAGGTGGGTGCCGCCGTCGTGCCTCAACCGCCCAAGGTGCGCCCCGACGCTGGCGCCGTTGAGCAACTGGTGGCACTGATTTCCGCGGCTGAACGACCCGTGTTCGTGGCCGGACGCGGAGGGCGCGGCGCCAGGGACGAAATCCTCGCGCTGGCGCGCCATGCCGGAGCCCTCGTGGCGACGTCCGCGGTGGCGAGCGGGCTGTTCAACGGCGACGCGCACAACTTGGGCATTTCCGGGGGGTTCTCTTCGCCCGCAACGGCGGAGTTCATCAGCGGCGCCGACCTGATCGTGGGCTGGGGCTGCGCACTGAACATGTGGACCATGCGGCACGGGCGGCTCATTGCGTCCGGCACCAAGGTGGTCCAGGTCGACGTCGAAGACTCCGCCCTGGGTGCCAACCGTCCCATCACTCTGGGGGTGCTGGGCGATTCGGCGCTGACGGCTGCTGATGCCCTGACGGCGCTGCGGACCGTGCAATCCGAGCCCGCTGGGAAGTACCGCACCGAAGCCAACGCCCTGGCCATCAAACAGAGCTCACGGTGGCGGGACGTTTCCACAGCGGACCTGTCCACGGCAACCTCCATCGATCCTCGCATCCTCACCCGGGAACTCGACACCCTGCTCCCTGCCGAGCGGATCGTCGCGGTCGATTCGGGCAACTTCATGGGCTACCCCAGCCAATACCTTGCCGTGCCGGACGAGTTCGGGTTCTGCTTCACGCAGGCTTTCCAGGCGATCGGACTGGGCCTGTACACGGCCATCGGCGCCGCCGTGGCCCAGCCGCACCGCCTGCCGGTCCTGGGTGCAGGAGACGGCGGGTTCCTCATGGGTATCAGCGAACTCGAGACCGCGGCGAGACTGAAGATGCCGCTTGTGTGCATCGTCTACAACGACGCTGCGTACGGAGCCGAGGTGCACCATTTCGCTTCAGGGCACTCCGAAGCCGAGTTGTCCAGCGTCGTGTTCCCGGCCACCGACATTGCCGCGATCGCCCGGGGATTCGGTGCGGAAGGGGTGACAGTGCGGACCGTAGCTGACCTCGAAGCTGTTCGCCCGTGGATAGCTGCTTACGAAGCCGGGACGCAGGACCGGCCGCTGGTCATCGATGCCAAGATCGCCTCCGACGGCGGTTCCTGGTGGCTGGCCGAGGCCTTCCAGGGCCACTAAGTGCCGGCGTCGTTTTCCGAAGTCGTCTGCACACGCTGCCCTGAAAGTACTGAACTTGTGCAGACGGGTATGGAAATCAGAGTGTCCAAAGTCCCCTGCACGAGGCGTCACACTTTGGTCGAGAGTCCTCTGCACGAAGGCTCCCGGCAGTGCGTTCACTGCCGGGAAGCGATCGCGTGGTCGGCGCAGCGCGCTGGATGGCCCGGTAGACGGTGGAGCGAGCGACGCCGAAGAGTTCAGCAATCTCCGTTGTCGTGTGTTCCACCCTGATGAAGGCTCAGGAGGTGGGCCTCCTGCCTTTTGGAGAGCTTGGGCTGTCGACCCCGAAGCTTGCCCTTCGACTTCGCCACCGCAATGCCTTCACGGGCTCCGGGCGCGAATAGGGGCGGATTCAAATTCCGCGACCATGCCCAGGATGTTGAACAGCAGCTTTCCAACCGGGTCATGGGGATCGTAGATACTGCCTCCGATGTTGAGGATTACGCCCTTGCGCGTGAGTTCGTCGGCAATATCCCTTGCGTCCGGCAGGGACCTTGCCAACCGGTCAAGTTTGGTGACAACGGAGGTGTCGCCGTTGCGGCACGCAGCCACGGCCTTTTCCAGACCGGGCCGGTCTCGTTTAGCGCCGGTGAATCCGTGGTCGACGTGGACCATCTCGTCGTCAACTCCCAAGGCATGGAGAGCATGACGCTGGGCGGTGAGGTCCTGACTGCTGGTCGAGCAGCGGGCATAACCGATGGGCATGATTGGGCTGTAGCGTATAAGGCCCCTTCACCGGGCATTAAATTCGGGCGGGGTTTGCGGGAATCCGGCCTTGGCGGAGAAACGCAGATTTGGAGAGAGCCGATGGGCAGCGCCGGCACGTCCGGTGGACGACCGGCTTGCGGGCAGTCCAGACACTTCAGTGAGTAACGGGTCTTATGATCCAGTTATGGCTCTCCCGGACCTCTCGTTCCTTACTGAAGACCTTCAATCTGGAGCACGGTTCGACCCTAACGGTGAAGTGAGTTGGCCGATGTCCCAAGCTTCAGCCGCCATTGAAGCACTTGCCGACTCAGGTCGGCTGGTTCTCGGACTGGATATCAGGGACTACCAAAGTGACGGAATGCTCGTCGAGGTGCCCTGGTGGTCCTACACAGGGTCCGACACGGAAGAAGCCCGTAGCTTTGCACTGGACGCTCTCAGCCATGGAGGTCTACCTGGGGACTGGGTCCTCGTTACGTGGTGAGCCATCGGCTTGCGGACAGAAGGAAGCTCGATCCGTACTTGCGCGCCGTCGTGGGTTTATGGTCGAACCTAAGTACCTTCGAACCATGACATTGCCTTTTGTCGGAGATGAAATTGTTCATCTCGATTCCGGGACCTTTATGTGGGTCCAGTTGACGCGTTTCCTCATCGAACCGGACCAGGACGACCGATCCCTTCTTGAGAGCCTGATCGAGAGCCCAGGGTACCAGCACGATTATGCCTCTCCCTTTCCCTCCAGGGGCGGCAGAGAGCCCAGCGACTGGGGAATCCACGGGCGGTGGAGGATTGGTGCCATCCACCCGGATCTGTTCGAGCCATCGACCGCCGAGGCAGCCAAAGCAGAGATAAATGCCTGGGCCAAGGACCAAGAATGGACGGACCCGGAATACTCCCAGCCTCCCGATGTCATCCAAAGGCTGGAGTCCATCTTTACACTCTTGGGCTCTGGCCCTGTCCTGAAGCTACGCAACCCCTCACGGGAAGCCGAACATGACTATGGCTTCGTCACCGGAAATCTCGGCTTCCACGAGTTCATCGTGATTGATCGCGTTCTCCACATACTTCACGTCATCGTCGCGTCGGATGACTGAATTGCTCTGCCCCGTTGTCATCACTCGCAGAGCCCTAAATTGGAGTCACTGATGGCATCCAAACCAGCGAGTGTTTACCTCCGCCATAGGGACCAGGGACACGAAAGGGCCTGCCGCACTGCTTATCCGAAGCTACCAGGACTAATCCCAGGCAGCACGGTAAGGGATTCTCTACCGGGCAACCAGCGCGTACCGGTAATTCACCAGCCTATGGGGCGCTGTCCTAAAGGGCATGCTGCTTCTGCGCTTCGACTTTGGGTTCTTTCCAAGATCTCGGCGAAGTGCTGGCGGTCGAGATAGTCCGCGCCAGCTAGCCGGATGATGCGCCCCATGTAGGGATCTCGCTGCATCAACTTCCTGTTGCCAAGGCGGATGGTTGTGTAACCAGCCTTCCTTTCAGCATCTTCCCTGAAGCCTGCCCAGTTGATGAGGACGATCAGTAGGAGCGCTGAAAGGAGTAGTAGACCTAACACCAAATCGGTAAAAAAGACTGAGGGACACCAGAGTTGTTTAGATAGAGACCTAACAGTCCATCCAGCGCAATAAACCCCGTGACACGGTGGCGCCACCGTGTCACTTGAAAGGCAGTTCTGCCAGTAATCAAGCCACTACGGGATCCTGTTTTTACCAAGTCTCAGCTCCGTTCTTTGCGCAAGCACTCCCCAGCTCTCATCGTGCCATGTCCCTAAAGTCGTCCTAGGCGATGCGGTAACCCGGTGAGATCCTTAACCGGACAAATCGATGCCCGGACTACTGCGTGTTCCGGGAGGGCATAATCCTGCTACCGTGCTAGCTATCCTGCGCCGAGGAACCTAAAGGGCCCTGCTCGGGCAGCAGACGACGTTCCGCAAACGAGCAATCACGCGAGGCAAAATGACCGACGACAGGCCGTTTATCCGGGCCAAAACCTGGGTCAGCCGCGCAAGCGGAGACGATCAGGAAATCACAATTGCCAATGGCCTCATCCGAGCTGTCCTCGGGTACCAACTTGTACAGGTCCGCATAGGCTACGGGGTCCACCTTGAATTGGGAAACGACTTCGAGATCACGATCGAGACGGAATTCACCGTAGAAGCCGGCGAGATACGGTGGACCGGCGAGCCACTGACGAAAGAGGCCGCGGGAGTCCTCTCACCCCTGACCTTGACGACGGTATCGGAAGCCGCGATCGGCAAAGATGGCACATTACGTCTCGCCCTAGGCCAGGCGACGCTGACGGTTTCGCCGCACCCTCTTTACGAGGCATGGCAAGTCAGAGGATCCCGAGGCTTGCTGATTATTTGCTCGCCCGGCGGTGATTACGTCGCGTGTTGGGCGCCGACACCTGCCCCCTAGCGCTGCCCCGCTAAGGGATCCCTCAGCGGGGCAGCTATCCCTTCCGAGGCCGCCAACAAAATCCAAGACGGCGATCGCTATTATGTTAGGTCTATACCATGACGAAATCATTAGCTCAGTCGACAAGAATCATCGACGAGTACACCCATCGCTTGAAGCGACCTACACGCTCGCTTTATGATCCGGGGGCTTCCATTAAGGCTATTGTGGATCCACTGAGGCAGAGGGGTTTGCACGTAAGTGATGAATTGATTGCCCTCTACAGTTGGCACAACGGCACTCATGCAGACGAGGAGACCGTCCTGGGAGACATGCACATTATGCCCGGGTACTACTTTCTTAGCCTGGAAGAAGCCCTTGCAACCTACGACGAGTTTGTCAATACTCTCAACAAGAACCCGGCCTGGTTTCCTTTGCTCTCGGACGGTGCCGGCGGCTACGCTTTCCTAGACTGCTCAGCTTCAGAAACGCAGCCCATCTATGACTTCATGTTCGACGAACCAGATCATAAGGTCATTTTCCGCTCCATCGAAGATATGCTTCGAACATTCGCCGAAGCATACGTTCGCGGGGTCTTTTTCGTGGGTGAAGATGGTTTCCTCGACATGGATTCATCCGAATATGATGAGCTCGCGGCTGAAATGAACCCAAACGCAAACTATTGGTCAGCTATATAGTCGCTTTCCTGCTAAAGACTGCTGACAGCCTTAGCTACAGGAAATTCATGCAGCGAGATCCATATATGGGGCGCACCATCAGGCTAGCCGGCGCGGACTATCTCGACCGTCAGCATTTCGTCGAGATCTTGGAAGAACTAAAACGGAAGCGGCGAAGACGCAGCAGCCCCTGTAGGCAACGTCCGTACGACGATCCCTTTTACGGGCGGGAGGCCGCCTCAACACGACTACCCTTGAGGCTCGGTCACAGTTGTTTGGTACAGGGCTTTTACGAACAGGTACCCAAGGTAAATCCAATCGTCTGCTGATGCTTGCTCGTCGGCAATTTGATTTAGACAGGCGGCGATCGGCATATCCGCAAAGGCGGGCAATAGGTGCGGAACGGAGTGGTCCGCCCATGCGGCGATAACGCCGCGTCGGCTTGCCGACTTTTCCATGCCAGCCCAGATCTCCGGCCCGGCCTCTGGCACGCGTACGTTCGCGAAGTCTCCCGCTCTGGGCCACGACTCCCAGGCACTGTTCAAAGCCGTCTCGAACGCAGGCCTTTCGTTGGGCAGTCGGTTTACGCCGTAGGCCAGGACACCAAGTGCCAAGCCCTCGGCTATCCGCTTGGTCTGTTGACGCGTCGTGACGGATCCCGTCCCTGTGGCATTCTCACCCGCCCCCATTGGCAGCAGCACCGCGGTCGGCTCCAACTGTGGGCGCACCGGCACCCTCCAACTGGCTGGTGGAGGGAAGAGCGGCTTTGCCCACTCTGAATCGCTTTCCGGAGACTCGTCCGTTGAAGGCCCGTTCTCGGGCCAGTTTCTGCTGCCACCCATCTTGCGTTGGATCGCTCTGAGGATCCTTATGGTTTCGTCGTCTTGATAGCCGGTGACGATAGACCAGTCCAGCCCAACCCCAACTGTGTTGCTAGCGAAAGCAATCTCGGTTGCCAGCAGGGCCCGGCGCCATTCAGCCTTCGTCAAGGGTCGGCCGGCCCGAATGAACCCAGCGATTCGATCGCCTTCGGCAATCAAATCAGCAACGTCACGAAAGCCCATAGCCAAGGCCATGGCCTCCGTGGGGGCCGCTGGCCCCGCCCAGTCGGTCAGTCCTCGCCTCAGTACCTCACGCTCGTCCTCATCGAGGTCGAACTGAACCCTTTCATGCGCACTCACAGCTCATCTTCCATCACTTCGACATACTGCGGCCACCGTCTCCCCGTAACAAGTCCCGGCACCTCAGGCGAATCCCGAATGTGAGATTGAGCCGTCCGGGTCAGCTTCCCTCAATATTCAACAACGACTCGTCAAACCAGACATCTTCGTAGCCAGGTGCCAAGAGGAATCGCCACCCCGCGGGCAGAGCGAGATAGGGAACGGCTTCAGGACACCAGGTCGTCAGATGCTCGACGTGCAACGGATCGAAGAAGTCATCCGCCGTTCCGAGATCTTCACCCCGCCAGATGAACCAGCCACTCGTACCAGCAGCGGCTGAATGCCTCAGCCCGTTGAGGGGATGAACATCTGGCGACCGCACGTTCTTGGAGACTCCCACCTTCACGCCCTGCAACGGCGGTGTAGGGACAGCCGCGAACCTGGCGGTCAGCTGCATCTGGATGAAAAGGATCGAATCGTGCATATCTAGCATCTTCGCCTATGAAAGCGCGCATAGCCCTGCCCGGTGAAGGATCGTTTAGCGGACACCGAATGGCTGGTGGCCGTAGCCAATTAGACTGCAGCTTGAATGGACGTTCTAAGGACGGACCCTTCTACCTGCGGCCGCCTGTGGCCGTCGGTCGCCCCTTTGGCCTGGCCTCTCGGTCATGCCCGGCAGCTGCTTTCTAACTGGCTGTCGCCCTTTGCGAATGGAATACGAATCACGGGATGGAAACTTCTATAGCAGCTGGGTTGGTCGACGGACCCACCGCGTTCATCTTGTGGCGGTGGCGATACCGTTTCACAACAATAACGGTTGGGTCCTGCGGGGCTTTAGCCGTCCTGAGTCGATCAGGCGTACCCCAAACCTGGTACG
Source organism: Paenarthrobacter nicotinovorans (assembly GCF_021919345.1). Lineage (NCBI taxonomy): Bacteria > Bacillati > Actinomycetota > Actinomycetes > Micrococcales > Micrococcaceae > Paenarthrobacter > Paenarthrobacter nicotinovorans. Next base: position 227,097 of record NZ_CP089293.1, on the reverse strand, counting down.
TCAACGTACTTGGCGTGGTGATGATGCTAGGCGGGCTTGGCGTAATAGTTCTCATCAACTGGTGTGCGGTGCGGGACCGCGCGGAGAAAAAAGCTGGTTACACAACTGTCCGTCTCGGCAATAGGAAGCTGATGCAGCGAGATCCCTACATGGGGCACATTATCCGGCTAGCCGACGCGAACTACCTCGACCGTCAGCACTTCTCCGGGATCTTGGAAAGAACTAAGGCCGAAGCGAAACGCAGCAGCCCCTCTCGGCAACGTCCGTAAGACGGTGGCTTTCCGAACGCTCCAAGCGTACGGTGAAGGATCCTCTACAGGCGGTTGTGCAGACGAGTTCGGAAACTGACAGCCTCAGGACCCATCCGGATAGCAGAAGAGGCCGTTTTGAATGCTCAAAACGGCCTCTTTGCTTGCTTGGGTGTTACGCGTCCACTTCCGTGTTCACGATGTACACGTCGCACGGAGCGCCGTGTGCCACGCTGTTGGCGATGCTGCCCAGGACGCGGCCCAAGCCCTTCATGCGCTTGTTGCCCACGACGATCAGGGAGGCGTTGTTGGTCTCGGCGTAGTTGATCAGGGCGTTGGCCGGGTTGCCACGGGCAGCGTAGTACTTGACGCTGCCGGCCGGAACGTCAAGTTCTTCGGAGACCTTGCGGGCCACGTATTCCGCGGAGTCGGCCGAAGAGACAGTGATGCGGTCGCTGCCGCTGCCGAATTCTTCAATGCGGTCGTCCGAGAAGCCGCTGATGACGTGCAGTTCGGCACCGAGGGCGGTGGCGAGCTTCGCTGCCGCCATTGCTGCACGCTTGGCCGTTTCACTGTTGTCGACGCCGACGACAATAACTTCTGACATGAGAACTCCTGGTTGTGGGGATTCGCGGGGTGCTGCTGCAAGAAATCTACACTCCATGGCTGCACACCGGGGTGACCCTTTTGTGCCGGGAGTGTTTACTGCATGCGCCAGGGGGTAGGGATAAATCATCGGCACCACCACTTCACTGAAAGGCAGGACCATGAGCGACGCATCATTCGCCCCACAGACCGCCATCGTCACAGGCTCGGATTCAGGGATCGGGCGGGCCACGGCGGTGGCGCTGGCAAAAGCCGGCATGGACGTGGGAATCACCTGGCACTCGGACCAGCAGGGTGCCGAGGAAACCGCCGAGGAGGTCCGCCGCCTGGGACGCAAGGCGGTGGTCCACCAACTGGACACCACCGATGCCCGCGGAACGGCGGCCGCCGTGGACACCCTTGCCGAGGAACTCGGGGGCGTGGATGTCTTCGTGAACAACTCCGGAACCGGCGACGGCACCAAGTTCCTGGATCTCGACTACGAAACCTGGATGACCACGCTGGACACCAACCTCAATGGGGCCTTCGTGGCCATGCAGACGGCAGCCAAGCGCATGGTGAAGGCGGGCCGAGGGGGACGCATCATCGCCGTCACCAGCGTCCACGAATTCCAGCCCCGCGTTGGGGCCTCGGCCTACGACGCCTCCAAGCACGGTCTGGGTGGGCTCATCAAAACCATGGCGCTGGAACTCGCCGAGCACGGGATTACCGCCAACAACGTGGCGCCCGGCGAAATCGCGACCCCCATGACGGGCCAGGAGGACGAGGATCCCACCCAGAAGGAGCGGCCCGGAGTGCCCCTGGGACGCCCCGGAGACGCACGCGAAATCGCCGCCGTCATCGCTTTCCTTGCCTCCCCGGCGTCAAGCTACGTCAACGGCGCGTCGTGGGCGGTGGACGGCGGAATGCTGCAAATGGGACCCCAGGCCGGCTCGCACATCACCAGCAACGACTGGCGTGAAAGCTAAGCTGCGGGACCTCTGGCCGCACAGGGATCCGTGGGCTAGTCTGCATGGACAGCCCGCCCTGCGGGTCTGATTTCTTTTCCAAAGATTCGTATGACGTTGATGAGGAGCACCATGGCTGGCCACACGTATAGCGTTTCCGAAATTGTAGGAACTTCCACCGAGGGCGTGGACGACGCCATCAAGAACGGCATCGCGACAGCGTCCCAAACGTTGCGGAACCTCGATTGGTTTGAGGTCAAGGAAATCCGCGGTCACCTCGAGGACGGCGCGGTTGCCGACTGGCAGGTCACTATTAAGCTCGGTTTCCGCCTGGAGCGCTGACCGACCTCAACGCGAGCTGACAGTCGATGCCAATGTTTTTGGAAACATTGGCATCAACTGTCATCCCGGCGGGCAGGGGCGGGTTCGGGCACGGCGGCCTCGGCATGGGTGCCCACGTCTCCAAAGTTCAGCAGTGTCAGAGCGTCCGACGACGGCGACCCGGCTTTGGCGGAATAGATCCTCAGCAGCTGGTCGGGGTCGTCCGGGAGACTCAGCGTCTCAAAGTTCAGTTCCAGGTCCCCCACCACTGGGTGGTGCAACCTGACGGTCCCTGCGGCGCGGGTGGCGACCCTGTGCCCGGCCCACCACTGACGAAAGTGTTCGCTGTGGACGGCCAGTTCGCCCACGAGCTGGTTTGTTTCGGGGTCATTCGGGTGCCGGCCCACGTCCATGCGCAAGGCACCGACGGCTTCAGCGGCAACGGTCTTCCAGTCGCGGAACAAAGAACCGGCCGCAGGGTCCAGGATGAGCCAACGGGTGAGGTTGCGCTCAGCGGCCGGCAGCAGGCTGAAATCCGTGAACAAAAGGTGTGCCATCCGGTTGCATGCCAGGACATCTGCACGCCTGCCAAGGACCATGGCCGGGACGTCACCCACTGCATCGAGCAGCTGTTGGACAGCCGGACGTACCTTTTGGACGGGGCCGGGGCTGCCTGCGGAGCTGGCGCAATGCTCCAGCAGATCCATCATGTGTGCCTGCTCCCCTGCATCCAGCCGCAACGCACGGGCAACTGCGTCGAGGACCGCCCTGGACGGGTGGATATTGCGGCCCTGTTCCAGGCGGGTGTAATAGTCCGTGCTCACTCCGGAGAGCCGCGCCACCTCTTCGCGGCGAAGCCCGGGCACCCTGCGGGAACCGCTGGATTCCTGCGCGCCGGCGTCCTCCGGCTGGAGACGGGCACGCATGATTTTGAGGAACTTACCGAACTCGGCGCTTTGACCCATTGGTCCATTCTGCCGTCCGGGGTGTGTGAAAGGCCACCGTTATGGGTAGGACTACCAGACCTAGGAAAAACAGGATCAGGCTGTGTTGCTGACTCTGCCGGCAAAACTGCATAGGCTCAGTACTGAGCCTCCGAAAACGCTTTCTGGAACCGGCTTACGGCCTTAGCCAGAAACCGGAGCGCCACGGCCATAACCATCCCGTCGAAGGAGACCGTCATGCCAGAGCTGACACTGAACAACGGCGTCACCATCCCCCAGCTGGGTTTTGGTGTTTTCCAAGTGCCTGCCGACGAAACGCAGAAGGTGGTGGAAGATGCCCTGGAAACCGGCTACCGCCACATCGATACCGCTGCCGCCTACCGGAACGAGGCAGGAGTCGGCGCCGCAATCAAAGCCTCGGGCATTCCCCGCGAAGAACTCTTCATCACCACCAAGCTCCGCAACGGCGAACAAGGCGAAGCCTATGACGCCTTCCAGCGAAGCAGGGACGCCTTGGGCCTGGAAGTCGTTGACCTCTACCTGATCCACTGGCCGGTCCCGTCACAGGGCCTCTTCACGAAGGCCTGGAAGGAAATGGAGAAGCTTTACCAGGACAAGCAGATCCGGGCCATCGGCATTTCCAACTTCCTGGCCGATCACGTGGACACGCTGCTCCGGGAAGCCGAGGTAGTGCCCGCCGTGAACCAGATCGAGCTCCACCCCACGTTCCAGCAGGCAGAACTGGCCAACAAGTGCCGTGACCTTGGCATTGCCGTTGAGGCATACAGCCCGTTGGGACAGGGAAAAGACCTGAACGCCGAGCAAGTGGCCCTTGTCGCGGCAGCACACGGCACTACCCCTGCACAGGTGATCCTCGCCTGGCACCTCGCGCAGGGAACCATCGTGATCCCGAAGTCCGCGGACTCGTCCCGGATGCGGGAGAACTTCGGTGCGGCGGATTTGAGCCTCACCGAATCCGAACTCGCCGCCATCACCGCTCTTGAAGCAGGCGCGCGGATCGGTTCCGATCCCGCCGTCGCCGCTTTCACCCAGCTCTAAGACCGCAAGCCAAGCACAAAGGACCCAACAGACATGCAGTACACCCACCTGGGCCGTTCCGGCCTGAAAGTTTCACGCCTCTGCCTTGGAACCATGAACTTCGGCCCGCAGACGGACGAGGAAACAGCGCATTCCATCATGGACTCCGCGTTGGACTCCGGCATCAACTTCTTCGACACCGCCAATGTTTACGGTGGCGTGGAGCACCGGGGCTGGACCGAAGAAATCATCGGCCGCTGGTTCGCCAAGGGCGGCGAGCGCCGCGAAAGGACCGTGCTGGCCACCAAGCTGTACGGCACCATGACGGACCGCCCCAACGAGTCCAAGTTGTCCGCGCTTAACATACGGCGCGCACTTGATGCGAGCCTTAAGCGGCTGCAAACGGACTACATCGACATTTACCAGTTCCACCACATCGACCGGGATACGCCGTGGGATGAGATCTGGCAGGCGATTGAGGTTGCAGTCCAGCAGGGCAAGATCCTCTACTCGGGCAGCAGCAACTTTGCCGGCTGGCACATCGCCCAGGCACAGGAAGCAGCGCGCCGCCGGAACTACACCGGCTTGGTGAGCGAGCAGTCCATCTACAACCTTTTCAAGCGCGAATTGGAGCTTGAGGTCATCCCGGCCGCGCAGCAGTATGGCTTGGGCCTGATCCCGTGGTCGCCGTTGCAAGGAGGGCTGCTGGGCGGCGTGCTGAAGAAGGAAGAGCAAGGCGTCCGCCGCACTGAGGGCCGGGCACTTGAGACCCTGAAGAAGCATGAGGACCAGATCCGCCAGTACGAGGATTTCGCTGACGAACTCGGCCATGCACCCGGAGACGTCGCGCTGGCGTGGCTCCTCCACCAGCCTGCCGTGACTGCACCGATTGTTGGGCCGCGTACGCAGGAGCAATTGGACGCAGCCATCCGCGCGCTGGATGTCTCCCTGAACGAGGACGCCCTCAAGCGCCTCGATGACATCTTCCCGGGCCACCGCCCCGCCCCCGAAGACTACGCCTGGTGAGCAGCCTCCTTCCGGACAGCCTCGGAGCGGCGGCGGACACGGTCTCGCCGCGGAACATCCTGTTCATCGGCGGGACCGGGGTCATTAGTGCGTCGGCGGCTGAACGCGCCGTCGCGCTGGGCCACCGGCTGACCATCCTTAACCGGGGACGGTCGGCCGGTCGGCCGGTCCCCGATGGGGCGGAGGTGCTGCACGCGGACGTCCGCGATCCGCAGGCTGTGCGTGAGGTACTTCAGGGAAGGGAGTTCGACGCCGTTGCGGACTTCATTTCCTTCACGCCGGATCAGGCGCGGGCCGGCTTGGAGATGTTCCGTGGCAGGACGGGTCAGTACGTCTTCATCAGTTCGGCGTCGGCGTACCAAAAGCCACCAACCACGCTGCCCATCCGGGAATCCACTCCGTTGAAGAATCCTTTCTGGAAGTACTCGCAGGACAAGATTGCCTGTGAGGAGCTGCTGTTCGAGGCGTACCGCGATCAGGACTTCCCTTTGACGGTGGTTCGCCCATCCCACACCTATGACCGAACGAAGATTGCCTTGGTGGGCGGCTGGACTGACATCCACCGGATGCGCGCCGGGATGCCGGTCATGGTGCATGGTGACGGAACCTCGCTCTGGACATTGACCCACAGCCGGGATTTTGCCAAGGCCTTCGTTGGCCTCCTGGGCAGGCCGCAGGCCGTTGGCGAAAGCTACACGATCACCTCGGATGAGTTCCTGCCGTGGAACCAGATTTACCGCTTGTTCGCGCGTGCTGCAGGGGTGGAGGAGCCGGAGTTGTTCCACGTTTCCTCGGAGACCATTGCAGCTCACAGTGCGGAGCTCGGTCCCAACTTGCTGGGCGACCGTTCGCACTCGGTGGTGTTCGACAATTCCAAGATCAAGGCGCTCGTTCCCGATTACCGGGCAACCATCCCGTTTGCGGACGGAGCCCGGGAGATCGTGGCGTGGCATGATGCCCACCCGGAACTGCAGGTGGTGAGTGAGGACTACATGGAGCTGAGCGACAAACTCCATGACTGGTCGCGTCGGTAGCTGTTGCCAAGCAGCAAGCGGCCAGCGTAGAAACGAAGAAACCCGGAGGAGACCCAGCCCATGACACGTGCACCGCTTATCGAACTCAACGACGGCCACAAGATCCCGCAACTGGGCCTCGGCACTTGGCCCTTGAATGACGCCCAGGTTGCCGATGCCGTGGTGGAGGCGGTGAGCCACGGCTACCGGCACATCGATACCGCGGTGAAGTACGGGAACGAGAAGGGCGTGGGCAACGGTATCCGCACATCCGGGGTGGACCGTGGGGAACTGTTCATCACCACCAAGCTCGACGGCGAGTACCAGGGTTCCGGGAGGGCTGTTGCCGGCTTGGAGGGTTCACTGGAACGTCTGGGATTGGACTACGTGGACCTGCTGCTGATTCACTGGCCGCTCCCCCGGCGCGACGAGTTCGTCTCAACCTGGAGAACCTTTGAGGAACTTCAAGCGTCGGGGAAAGCGCGCTCCATCGGAGTTTCCAACTTCAAGCCGGCGCACCTCGACCGCCTGTTCCGGGAAACGGACGTGGTTCCGGCCGTGAACCAGATCCAGCTGAGTCCTTCCGTCCCGAGGTCGGCTGCCCGGGCCTTCAACGAACGCAACGGAATCGTCACAGAGTCCTACAGCCCGCTGGGTGCCAGCAGCGACCTTTTGAATGCCCCGGTCCTGGCGACGGTTGGTGAAAAGTATGGAAAGACGCCGGGACAGGTTGTGCTCCGCTGGCACGTCCAGCAGGGCCTGGTTGCCATACCCAAAACCGCCAACCCCCAGCGCATGAAAGAGAACCTGGACGTTTTCGACTTCGAGCTGGACCAGGACGACCTCACCACGCTTCAGACTCTCGACGGCGGACCAGACGCCGGCGTCGACTCGGACGTGCAGGGGCATTGAGATGACAACGCACGAATCATTGCTCTGGGTTGGCTCCTACACGGCCGACAGGAACGGCCACGGCAAGGGCATCACGGCGCTCTCGGCGGACAGTGAAGGTGGGCTGACGGCCATTGGCTTGGCCGTCGAAGCCAATTCGCCGTCCTTCCTGGCGCTGCACCCGACGCTTCCCGTGGTTTACGCCGTAGCGGAGGAAGGCAAGACGGTGCGGGCTTATCGCCGGAGTGGCGACACTGCGTTGGAGGCTTTCGGCGATCCTTGGCCCGCGGGCGATGCCACGTGCCACGTCGCTGCGGATCCGCAGGGCCGCTTCATCGTGGCCACCTGTTGGGGCGACGGTCAGGTCATCCTCTACCAACTGGACGACGACGGCGCCATCACCTCGCGCAGGAGCGCGGCGGCCGCCGTCGATCCCCACTCGGCCGCAGCCCCCAGAGGTGAGCGGCCAAGCCGCGCGCATTCGAGCTTGATGCTTCCTGACGGCCGGGTCATGACCACGGATTTGGGGCATGACTTGGTCCGTGTGTGGAGGTACGTGCCGGGTGAAGGCCTGCAGCCCGACCACCAGGTGGTCCTGCCTATGGGTTCGGGTCCCCGGCACGTGGCCCGCCACCGGAGCGGGACGGTCTTTGTCGACACGGAGTATTCGGTGGAGGTGGCAGCGGTCCGGATGGAACCGGACGGCACTTACGAGCTCGCATCCGTGGTCCCGGCAAGCGCCACGGGAGCCAAGGACGGCGATGCCGGTGCAGAGATCGCTCTCTCCCCGGATGGACGCTTCGCCTATGTGGGCGTGCGGGGTACCAACCGCATCTGCGTCCTGGAGGTCTCGGGCGAAGGCACCGGGGTTGAGCCGCGCGGAGAGGTACTGTGCGGCGGCGAGTGGCCCCGCCATCATCTGGTTCGCGAAGGCTGGCTGTACGTAGCGAACGAAGGTTCGGACGACGTCGTCAGTTTCAGGCTTGACCCGGAAACCGGGCTGCCGGACGGCCCTGTGGGGCGTGCGGAGATTGGTTCACCCAGCATGTTGCTCGTCGCGGGCTAATTGACACCGGGACAGCACTTGGTACCTATGATCCGCTCAGACATTGGTATCAAGCGCCATCCCGGCGGGTCTTCAGGCTGACCAGACCTCGACGTCGTCCGTGCCGCAAATGAGTTTGCGCCCGGTCGGTTCGAGGACTACCCAGAGCAATTCCTGGTGTTTGGACACGTCGTCCACGCGGCCCGTGCCGGCACCCCAAGCGACGTCGTATATCCACACGGGATCGCCGGCGCTGAGCTCGGCCCATTCGGCCGCAGGCACGTGGCGGTAGCCGGCCGGCCTGTTCAGGATGGAGCTGGTCATGCCGAAACTTCAGCGGCGGCCTGCCGCCGCCATACCGTGGCCACGCCGTTGTGGGCCGGCAGCACATGGCCTTCAGCAAAAACCTGGACGACATCCGGCTCGCAGTCCGGGCTCCACAGTCCCGATGCCGGGCAGTGGGAACCGGTGGGCATGACGCGGGTGGCTCGTTCGCGCAAGAGGGCGATGCTCTTCATCGTTGAAACTCATCCTTGGGTAGTTCGCGGTACTTTGTGAAGCAGATCTCTTCAACCCTATGCAAGCGAGTGACGCTTTGTTATGGGCGGCCGCACAACATTCTGAGTTATGGATGGGCAAAGGCACAGCATCCTGCAGCATCAATCCAGATCGGCAATTCTGCAAACGCTTCCAGATTTTCTGCAATCAGGGGACTAATCCGACGAATCAACGGCCGCCTAATCTGGATTAACATCACGCAAGCGCTTACAGTTGTGACTTGTCCCACAGCACTGTCGCTAGAGGAAGGCTTCACTTGTCACTCCGCAGCTCCGGATCCCCCAACAACACGTCCTTCAAGAGAAGGGCGGCTGTCGTCCTCATGACGACGGCCGTCCTCACCGCATCGGCGGTACTCCCGGCAGGCGCCGCGCCCGGCGTCTCCGCGAAGAACCCTGACCCCACGGCCCAACACTCCATTCGGGGCGGTGTCAGCAACCAGAACTTCTACTTCGTCATGGCCGACCGCTTCAAGAACGGAACCGCCGGCAATGACGACGGGGGCCTGGGGTCCGATCCCATGGTGTCCGGCTTCGATCCCACCCGCAAAGGCTTCTACAACGGGGGCGATCTGAAGGGCCTGCAGGACCAGCTGGACTACATCCAGGGCTTGGGCACCAACGCCCTCTGGCTCACTCCCAGTTTCAAGAACAAGGCCGTACAAGGTGACGGAACGCCGGCGAACAGCTCCGCCGGATATCACGGGTATTGGGTCACCGACTTCACCCAGATCGACCCCCACCTGGGCACCAACGCCGAGCTCAAGACGCTCATAGATGCCGCCCACGCCCGCGGCATGAAGGTGTACTTCGACATTATCACCAACCACACGGCCGATGTGATCCAGTACCAGGAGACGTCCTCGGCTCCGTACATTTCCAAGGAAACCGAGCCCTACCGCGCCGCCACGGGCGAGGTCTTCGATGACCGCGAGTACGCCGGGACGCAGGACTTCCCTGCCCTGGACGCGGCAACGTCGTTCCCCTATACGCCCGTAGTCCCCGCGGCTGAGAAGGACGTCAAGGTTCCTTCCTGGCTGAACGACCCCACGCTCTACCACAACCGCGGCAACACCAACTTTGCCGGCGAAGACTCCCTGTACGGCGACTTCTTCGGGCTGGATGACCTTTTCACCGAGAACCCCAAGGTGGTCAACGGGATGATGGACGTCTACAAAACGTGGATCAGGGACTTCGGAGTGGACGGCTTCCGCATTGACACCATGAAACACGTCAATGACGAGTTTTGGCAGCAGTTCGGCCCACAAGTGCTCAGCTATGCCAAGGAGCAGGGCAAGGACGAGTTCTTCATGTTCGGGGAGGTCTTCGATACCTCCAAGACCGTCACGTCCAAGTTCACCACCAAGAACAAGATGCAAGCCGTCCTGGACTTCGGCTTCCAAGGTGCAGCCCGCAGCTTCGCATCACAAGGCAGCAAGGCCACCGGCCTGGCAGACTTCTTCAACGGTGATGACTGGTACACGGATGCCGATTCCAACGTCTACCAACTGCCCACATTCCTGGGTAACCATGACATGGGCCGCATCGGCACCTTTATCGCCCAGGACAACCCGGGAGCATCCGACGCGGAACTGTTGGAGCGCGACGAGCTGGCCCATGAGCTGATGTACTTCTCGCGCGGCAACCCGGTGATCTATTACGGCGATGAGCAGGGCTTCACCGGCGCCGGCGGGGACCAGGACTCGAGGCAGACCATGTTCGCCAGCAAGGTCCAGGAGTATTTGGATGATGACCTTTTGGGAACCAACGCCACGCATGCCACGGACAACTTCAACACCGGGCACCCGCTGTACAAAAAGATCAGCGAGCTCGCGGCCCTCGCAGCGGACCACCCCACGCTCCGTACCGGTGCCCAGCAAGACCGCTACGCCGCTGATGGGGCCGGGATCTACGCCTTCTCACGCATCGACGCCAAGGAACAGCGTGAATACATCGTGGCTGTGAACAACAGCGAGACCGCACAGACCGCGGCGATCCCAACGTACGAAGCGAAACAGCCGTTCAAGCTGGTTTACGGTGAGGCCGCCAAGAACGCCAAGTCCGGTCAGGATGCGAAGCTGGCTGTCACCGTCCCGCCGCTTTCCGCAGTGGTTTATGAAGCAGCGGGGCGACTCGCCAAATCGAAGGCCGCACCCGCCGTCGTACTCAAGAAGCCGGTCACGGCGGCTGGGGACGCCACCCGCCAGAAGGTGACGGCCGACGTCGACGGTAACTCGTTCTATGAGGTCACCTTCCAGGCGCGTACTGCAGGTGGCAACTGGGCGTCGATCGGCACGGACGACAACGCGCCGTATCAGGTGTTCCACGACGTCTCGTCGCTGGAGTCCGGCACGTCCGTGGAGTACCGCGCTGTGGTGCTGGACAACCGCGGGCAGACGTCCGCCAGTGAGCCCCGCAGCGGTGTGGTGGGAGAACCGACACAGCCCGAGACCGTCACGGTGGCCGGCAGCCTCAACACCGAACTGGGTTGCACCGAAGACTGGCAGCCGTCCTGCGGGCAGGGGCTCATGAGCTACGAGCCGACGCACCGACTGTGGCAGCTGAATGTCCCCAACCTGCCCGCGGGCACGTATGAATTCAAGGCCGCACTCAACGGCACGTGGGACGAAAACTACGGCGCGGGTGGCGAGTTGAATGGCCCCAACGTCGTGTTCACGCACCCCGGCGGCGCCGTCACGTTCCTTTACGACCACTCCACCAACGTGATCAGCGCGGTCTCCGCGGGCCCGCAGCCGGCGGCCGTTTCGGTACCCGGCAGCCTGAATTCCGAGCTTGGCTGCTCGGGCGACTGGATGCCGGACTGCGCCCAGGCGCAGCTGCAGCTGGACCCGTCGGATGGGATCTGGAAGCTGTCAGTGCCCAACCTGGCCGCCGGCAGTTACGAGTTCAAGGCCGCCATCAATGGCTCCTGGGCTGAGAACTACGGTCTCGGCGGCGCCCCGAACGGCAGCAATATCGCCTTGAAGCACGACGGCGGCCCGGTCACCTTCCGGTACGACCCCGCCGGACATCTGGTCACCGTCCGCTAACCCAAAGGAGGGGACAGCAGACGTCGCTCCGGGCTGCCAGCTGCCGGGCGGGGTGCCCGGCGCATTGAATGGACAGTGGGCCCACCCGGAATCACCGTGGTGTCCGTGACAAGGAAACCAAGGCGTCCGTAAAGGCGCACGTTACGCTCGTCCGAGGTTTCAAGCACCACGGCACCTGCCTCTCGATCTATTCGCGTGAGACCCTCCGAGGCCACGGCCGTACCCAGCCCTTTGCCTTGATGTGCCGGGTCTACGCCCACGGTGGCCAAGGTCCACGCCGGCCCCTTTGGCTGGGGCAAGCTCAGATCAATCAACGCGGTCGCTCGAGAACCCAGCAGTTCCAGAACTTCGATCTGCATATCGGGACCAGGCTCGGGCGCATCAGGAGGAAGGAATGCAGCGACGGAGCGCAGTTGTTCATCCACCAGGACCAATCCATGGGTAAGCGCATGTCCCAGCTAGAGGTACTGCAGCCGTTCGAGTCTCTGTTCATAATCAACGTCAGGAATCGACCATCTCGTCCAAGGGTAAGTCTCAAAGGCAAGGCCGAGTACTCGGGCAGCAACCCCGAGGTCTGCGCCGGTTGCCTGGCGAACCATGTCTGTCATGAGAAATGCTCCTAGCGAATAAAGGCCTTCTGGCAAAGTACCTGAGATTACGGCAGCGCCAGTCAAGGTCCCCTCAGGGGACAGCAAACGTCGCTCCGGGCTGCCAGAGCGACGTTTGCTATCCCCCGGATGGGGCTATTTGTAGCTCACGCTCAGAAGCATCGACTTCAACTGGGCGTACTGCGTTGTGTTCATCCAGGCCTTGGCCGCTTCCGGGGTGGCAAAGGTGGGCCGTTTGTTGATGTCAAACTTCACGTAGGCCATCATGAACCCGTTGGGCACCTTGATCTGGTTTGTGCCGGAAGAAGCCTGCCCGGATTGAAGCTCAGAGGACAGCCGGATGTCCATGACGTACGCCGGGGGAGTGTCGGAACGCCCAGTAGCCGTGGGCATTCCACCGTTACCGGAGTTGTAGTCGAAGTTCATGAAGTAGTTCAAGGAAAAACCGAATTCCACCTGGTTTCCTGCTGTATCCGTTACCCCGGGAACCACGGCACGGTCCAGAACTGTGCGGTCCACCAGTCCGGCAGTACCGTCGCCGTAGAAACCGCTGCTCATGAAAGCGACCTCGGCGCCGGTGCTGTCCAAAACGGTGACTCCGTCGGAAGGACCTTGTTCCGGGCGAACGGTCCAGCCCACGGGGTAGGTGAAGGAAACGTGTCCATCCGGGAAAGTGAACGTCTGCGCTGTGGCCACGGGAGCAGGCGGCTGCGTTGGAGCCGTTGTCGGTGCAACCGCCGGAACAGTCGGAGCCGCCGGCGGAGTGGTGACCGGAACAGTCGCCTCCGGGGTGGCCGAGGGCGTGGGTGTGGCTGTGGGAGTAGGGGTGGGGGTAACGGAAGCACTCGGCGTAGGTGCCGGCTCAGTCGGGCTGACGGTCACTGCCGGCGCGGGAGCCACTGTGAGCGGGCCAAAGTTGGCCGCAACCAGGACACCCGCGGTGACAGCCGCAGCACCAAGCAACAACCCGCCCGCGATCCGGGCCTTGCGGCGCTTGCGGTCTTCAAGGGACACCACTCCGGCTGCCGGGTTGCTGTCGCTGAAAACCCGAGGGCCTGTGAGCATGCGCGCCAAAGCTTCTTCAGAGTTGACCTCGGTGCGCTCGTCCGCAAGCGGGTCAATCGCTGATATCTGGTTCTTGATCGGATCCATTGTCTTCAGACCCCCATCTTTTGTGTAGTCGTTTCGGCGCCGGCGGGCAGCTGTTTCCGGAACGCGGTCCGGGCCCGGTGCAGACGGACCTTGGCTGCTGATTCACTGCACTGCAGCACTCCGGCGATGTCAGTGGTACCCAGTCCGTCCCAGTAGGCCAGCTGCAGAATTTCGCGGTCCTGCACCCGCAAGCGGTCCATCGCATCCTGTACCGCGACGTTCCCGGAGTCATCCCCGAAACGTTCCACCGCCGTCGTGCGCAGCTTTTCCTGCAGAGCCTGCTGCCGGTCGCGGCTGCGGTAGGCATTACCCACAAGGTTGCGCGCTATGGCGAGCAAGTAACCGAGTTCCGGCCGGGCATCATCCGACCATTTTTGCCATACGACCCGGAAAACGTCCGCGGCGATCTCTTCAGCCATCTCCGCCGATTCGACGCGTCGGCGCACGAACCTGAAGACGGATGGATAGCTGTCTTTGTGAATGGCGATGAACGCCAATTCGCGCTCGGAAAGCACGATTTCCCCCTGAAAAGTAGAGCCCTGAACTGCAGGATACTTGTATAGTTTCCGGCCAGGCCGCCGGGGTTACACGTGGCGGTAGGTTTCTTCTCAACGCCATCACGATAGATTCAAGACACCGAATCCCGAGCGAAAGCGTGGCACAGCAATGGTGCAGACAGGACCCGCGGCAAAATGGGCCCGCAAACAGGTTGAGCTCGGGCGCGTGCCCGTTGCCGTGCTGGGGATCGCCTCCAGCCAGGGCATCGAGGACATTGTGGCGTTCGGGACCGACGGCGGAAGGCAGGCAACAGCCGAGGACCACTTTGCGCTGTTCTCGGTGACAAAGCCGGTCACTGCCCTGACCGTCATGCGGCAGGTCGAGCTCGGGAAGTTGTCACTGGGCAACACACTGGGTGACGTCCTCCCGGACTTCGGCGCGGGCCGCACGGACACCGTAACGCTGGAGCACCTTCTCAGCCACCGCTCCGGGATTGCTGATCCGGCGCTCGACGGCGGCGCTCCTCTCCGCGAGGACCTCACCTCCGCCGAACAGGCCTTCTATGCGGGTTCCCTTGTCCAGTATTGCAATATCGCTTTCGAAGGTGCTGCAGCGATGGCCGAGTGGGCTGACGGGCGCCCGTTCGAGGAGCAACTCCTGTCCCTGGCCGGTGACACAGGTGCCGGCGGCCTGACGTTCGGCACCGACTGCAACCCGCACAGAATCCACGGCACCGAGGCTGCGGGTTTGAACGTGGATGCCATGTATCGGAAGAGGCATCCGGGTGCGGGGCTGTTCGGTACGGCAGCGGACCTGCTCAACCTGGGTTCCGAGCTTCTGGGGCAGACCGGGAAGGCCGTTCGCCCCGCCACGCTGACTGCGATGCGCCGTCCGCGGACCACTGAGGTTTCCCACATCACCACCCGGCCCGAGCCCCTCCGCCACACCGGGCTGGGATTCCAGCTGCCCGCCAACGAGTCTGAGCTGCTGGCACAGGGAATCTACGGCCATCCCGGGTGGGCCGGGACGGAGTGGTGGATGCTCCCCGAACAGGACCGCTGCGTCGTGTTTCTGACCAACGTGCTGGACACCCCGGATCTCGGCGTGGACACCACCGAGCTTTTCAACGCGGTAGCGGTTTCCTAGGACCCGGCCGTGACATACCGGCCACGCCAGGCGGACACGGCCCACACCAGCACGAACAGGCCCACCAGGATCAGGCCTGCGTCGCCGAGGTCGATCTCCCCTAGCCAGGTTGTCAGGGGATCCTCCAACCCGAACGCGGCATTGACGAAGCCGCCGAGCGTGATCACGGAGATGAACAGCGCCGAGACGGCCGAAATGCCCGTGATGACAGCGTTGAAACCGAGCTTGCGTTGCGGGTTACGGATGGCGGTTTTGTACATCTTCATCATGGCCACGCCGTTGGCGGAATCGCACAGGGTCATGGCTGCTGTGAACGCGAGCGGGAGGGCCATCAAGGCCAGCGGCGAGACTCCGGCGAGTGACGCCGTCGTCGTGAGGACCAGCAGCCCGATGGTGGTGGCGGTGTCGAAACCCAAGCCGAACAGGAAGCCGATCACGTAAATGTTCCGCGGCCGCTCCACCTTCGACAAGGGCTTGGCGAGCAGCCGGGTCACCAGGCCTTTTGCTTCCAGGTCTTCTGGGCGCACGTCCCCGCCGGCCTGGACTTTCCGGTATGCCTGCGTGGCGCGAACAAACGCGGAGCCGTTGAACAGTCCCATGGTCAGCAGGAACAACCCGGACACACCGCTGCCGATGAGGCCCAGGATCTTGTTGCCCGTGGTGCCGTCTTCCATGAACTGGCCGATCAGCGTCGCCCCGGCCACTACCAGCACTCCCGCGAGGATCACCACGGAGCTGTGCCCCAGGCTGAACGCGAATCCCACGCTCACGGGGTCCTTGTGCTGCGCCACGAATTTGCGGGTGGAGTTGTCGATCGCGGCGATGTGGTCCCAGTCGTAGCTGTGCTTGATGCCGGCCACGTAAGCGGTAATCACCAACCCGAGCGCCAGCGGCTGGGCGCCACCGGCGGAACCAAACAACAAAAGCACGACGGCGGCAACGTGCAAAGCGGCCACGGCACCAAAAGTGAACAGCAGCCGGGTCCGCAGGGACAACGTTTCCCGCTCCCGGTACATGGTGGCGAATTCGGTCAGCGCAGTCATCAGTACTTCCTCAGGTTCAAGGGCGCCTGTCCGTACCAACGGTCGCGCAGAACGCCCGTACAAGCACCCAGCAATGTGTTGAGTTCCTCGGTGCTGTTCGACAACGATCGCAGCACAAGCCCGGTGGTCCCGGCAATAGTCGCGGTCAAAGAAACTCCGGTATACGCGTCAAAATCCCTGGCAATTCGGGCCAGTTCATCAGCAAGCTCCTGGTTCACCCGCGGATCCACTACCACCAACGATCCCAGGTGGCTGAAACCCTCCATGAACCCCATCCCGGTCACATCCCCCAGGGGCGGCCGGATCAGGAGATTATCCAGGGCCAGCAGTTCCTGGTGCTCCCCCGTTCGGACGTGAATCTCATTCCGCAGTCTCACTTCTTCGAACTTGAAGGATGCCCCGTCCGGGGACCACCCCGGCGTGACCACCTCAGCCATGACAAGGCACGACGCCGGGTGGAGACTGATGCGCGAATTCTGCCGATAGCTCGCCTCTCGATAGGCGATCAACTGATCGGGCACCAACTCCAGCCGCGCGCCTTCCCCCAGTTTGATACTCATCCGCTGCTCAGCGAACGACCCCGGAGTCCGGTACACCTTGGTGGCCGACTGCGTGGTCAACAACAGATCAGCCCCCGCCTCAACCTCCACCTCAATGACGAACACATCCGCCCCCAGATACGCCCCGCCGGGATTGACCATGACGTAGCAAACCTGCCCGGACCCATCCAAGTAATGCGGCCTGAGCACCCTCAAAGCGCCCTCATGAAACTGCCGCGAAGCAACGGACCGCCCACCCCGCACACTAACGCCCAGCTCCAACCGCCCCCGCACAGGCCCTTCGCCCAAGGCCAACGTGGAGCCGGGCCCCAGGTTCCCCACAACGTCTGAGCCGAAATCGACCTGCGTCGTCGTGTTCATACGCGTATCTCGCGTCGTGTCGTAACCACCGAGGCGGCGGAGCCGGGGATAAGGAACTGGCCTTTTGTCGCGGCAATGCGGGTGGGGCGATCCGCGAACGCGGATGAAGGGGGCCGCGGCGTGGCGGGCATCGCGGAGCGGGCACGGCCCCCTTCATCCGCGGGCGCCGCCCAAGGTGACTTAACCGCCAACTCGCATCGGTTCATTGGGCCAAGTCAAGCATCAGGACATCGCGTCGGATCCAGTTCAGGACGTCCTCAAGTCCTTCATCCGTCTTGAGGTTCGTGAAGCAGAACGGCTTATTGCCGCGGAATTCCTTGGAGTCGCGCTCCATGATGGAGAGGTCTGCTCCGACGTGGGGTGCCAGGTCCGTTTTGTTGATGATGAAGAGGTCGGACTTGATCATCCCTTGGCCGGCTTTGCGCGGGATCTTCTCGCCTTGGGCGACGTCGATGATGTAGATGGAGAAGTCGACGAGTTCGGGGCTGAAGGTGGCGGAGAGGTTGTCGCCGCCGGATTCGACGAAGATGACCTGGAGCTCCGGGTGCCGGGTCTTGAGTTCTTCGATGGCCGCAGTGTTCATGGAGGTGTCTTCGCGGATGGCGGTGTGGGGGCAACCGCCGGTTTCGACGCCGATGATCCGGTCCTCGGGGAGGATGCCGTTGGCGGCGAGGATTTTGGCGTCTTCGATGGTGTAGATGTCGTTGGTGATGGCGGCCATGGAGATGTCCCGGCTCATGTGGCGGGTGATGCGTTCCACGAGCTGTGTCTTGCCTGCTCCGACGGGTCCGCCGATTCCGATTTTGATGGGTTCAGTCATGTCTTCTGTCCTTTGCACTAACTAGCTCATGAACATGCGGGCGCGTTGCCGTTCGTGCCGCATTTGTGAAATTTCCAGTCCGGGGCTGACTGCCCCAAAGTCGTCCCAGCACAGCTGTGCTACATCCCGGCCGGCGGCAGCAACGGCGTCGTGTGCTTGGCGAAGTACCCGCTGCCCGGCGTTCTGCCCAAGCGGTATGGCGCGCACGGCGTTCTGCGTCAACGAAGTAACCGTGGCAAACAAGTAAGCGGAAAGCGCCGCTTCAAAAGGAACGCCGAGCGACCGCGCAATAACCCCAAAAGCCAAAGGCTGATGCCCCATGGCACCCCCCTGACGAACGAGCCCCCGATAAGCCTCCAACTCCCCTGACGGAAACACCTCCCCGCCAATCTCAAGCAACCGTCCGCCCATCTTCAAAGAAGCCTCCCGAACCTCCCGAGCCAACAGCTGCCCGGTAAGAACAGAATCCAACAGGCCAACATCCACCCCCTCATAAAGGAAACGCAGAGCCAACCCATCCGAATAAACCAACTGCTGCCCCACAAATGCGCTCAACCAAGTACCGAAAGTGACCTCATCCCCCACAAGCCCCCGATCGATATAGCTCTCAAACCCCAAAGAATGAGCAAAAGCGCCCGTCGGCAAAGCCGAGTCGGTCAACTGTTGGAGAGCCAGCTGATATGTCGCACTCAAAGCGCACCCCCGGCGGTGCGGACTGTGCGCTGGAGCGGAGCTGGGAAGGGGGCCGCGGCGTGGCGGGCCACGCGGGGGGCCCACTGCCGCGAGGGCCCCGACCTGAGCTTGCGAAGGTTGGGAGCGGCTGGGGACGGGCACGGCCCCCTTCCCAGCGAAGCGAAAGCGCACGCACCCAACCTGCCGGGGCGCATGACTTTAGTGCGAGTGCTCAGCATGGCGGAAGGGCACCGGCATGACCCGCTCTTGCCTGTCGTAGGGGACGCCGACGCTCTTCAGATAGTCCTCTACGGTGTGGTCGTACTGGCACACCATGACTTCGGCTTCGTATTCGGATGCGGCATCAAAGAATTGCGCCTGCAGATGCCGGTTGCCGAGCGAGTGCGCCACTACACCCATTTCGTGGATGCTCCTTGGCGCTATCACCAGGACGTCCGTTGGCAGCACGGAGATGACGATGACGTTGTGGTCGTCGACTGCCAGGATGTCACCGTCGCGGAGGTCGCCGGAGCCGCTGGGCAGACGGATGCCGAGTTCCTTGCCGTGGTCGGTGGTGACCCGTTGGATCCTTTTGACGAGGAGGCTGCTGGGGAGGACGACTTTTTCCGTGTGCCTGCCCGCATAGCTGCCTGCGGGCAGTTCGTGGACGTTGCCCAGAATTTGTTCGATGATCATCGGGCTCCTAGAAGAGGAAGTAGCGCTGCGCCATGGGCAGGACGTCGGAGGGCTGGGAGGTGACTTCTTCGCCGTCGACCGTCACCTTGTAGGTTTCGGGGTCGACGGCGATGTCCGGGGTTTCGCCGTTGTATTTCAGGTCCGCTTTGGTGAGGTTGCGGATGCCGGACACGGGTTTGATGATGCGTTCGAGGCCGAGTTCGGCGGGCACTCCGGCGTCGATGGCTGCCTGGGACAGGAAGGTGATGGACGTTTGCTGGAGCGCCTTCCCGTAGGTGGCGAACATGGGCCGCATGGTGCGGGGTTGGGGCGTGGGGATGGAGGCGTTGGAGTCTCCCATCAGCGCGTAGGCGATCTGGCCGCCTTTGATGACGAGTTCGGGTTTCACGCCGAAGAACGCGGGGTCCCAAAGGGCGAGGTCCGCGAATTTGCCTTCTTCCACGGAACCGATCACGTCTGCCATTCCTTGGGCGATGGCCGCGTTGATGGTGTATTTGGCGACGTAGCGTTTGAGACGGAAGTTGTCGGAGCCGGCGGAGCCGTGGGTGGTCCCGGTTGGATCCGTCAGCACTCCCCGTTGCCGTTTCATGGCGTCGGCTACCTGCCAGGTGCGCGTCACTACTTCGCCTACCCGGCCCATGGCCTGGGAGTCCGATGACGTAATGGCGAAGATGCCGAGGTCGTGCAGGACGTCTTCGGCGGCGATGGTTTCGGCCCGGATCCGGGAGTCGGCGAAGGCCACGTCTTCGGGAATGTCCGGGTTGAGGTGGTGGCAGACCATGAGCATGTCCAAGTGCTCTTCGATGGTGTTGCGCGTGTACGGCAGCGTGGGGTTGGTGGAGGCGGGAAGGACGTTGGGCAGCCCGGCGATTTTGATGATGTCCGGGGCGTGGCCGCCGCCTGCGCCTTCGGTGTGGAAGGTGTGGATGACCCGGCCGTCGATGGCCCGGATGGTGTCTTCGACGAAGCCGCACTCGTTGAGGGTGTCGGTGTGGATGGCCACCTGGATGTCGTATTCGTCGGCGACGCGCAGCGACATGTCAATGGATGAGGTGGTGGAGCCCCAGTCCTCGTGGACTTTCAGTCCTACGGCACCTGCCCGGATCTGCTCTGCGAGGGGCTCGACGGCGGACGCGTGGCCTTTGCCGAACAGGCCGATGTTCACGGGGAGCCCTTCGGCGGCCTGAAGCATCCGCGAGATGTGCCAGGCTCCGGGGGTGATGGTGGTGGCTTTGGTTCCTTCGGCCGGGCCGGTGCCACCTCCAACCATCGTGGTGATGCCGTTGCACAGGGCCGCAGGGACCTGTTCCGGGGAGATGAAGTGGATGTGGGTGTCGATGCCGCCGGCTGTGAGGATCTTCCGTTCGCCGGCGATGATCTCCGTGCTGGCGCCGATCACGATGTCCACGCCGTCAGTGATCTGCGGGTTCCCGGCCTTGCCGATCTTGAAAATATGCCCGTCTTTGAGCGCGACGTCGGCTTTGTAGATCCCGGTGTAATCCAGGACCACCACGTTGGTGATCACGGTGTCCGGGATGTCTTCGACGCGGGTCAGTTGGCCGTTTTGGCCCATGCCGTCGCGGATTACTTTTCCACCGCCGAACACTACTTCTTCGCCGTGGACCGTGTGGTCCTTCTCGATCTCAAGGAACAGTTCGGTATCCGCCAGACGGATGGCATCCCCGGTGGTGGGTCCGTACAGTTCGGAGTATTGCTTGCGGGAAATCTCGAAGCTCACTGGTGGTCCCTTTCCGCTGCGACGCCCGGGCGGGGTTCACCGGCAACGTCAGTGCCGCCGTCGAGCTTTCCGTTGACTGCGTTGCTGAGGCCGAACACTTCGCGTGACCCGGCGAGTTCAATCAGCCGGACCGTTTTCCTGTCCCCGGGTTCGAAACGCGCGGCGGTGCCCGCCGGGATGTCCAGGCGGCGGCCGTACGCGGCGTCGCGGTCGAATTCCAAGGCGCGGTTCGCTTCGGCGAAGTGATAGTGCGAACCGATCTGCACCGGCCGGTCGCCGCGGTTCACTACCTCGACGGCGATCGCCTCACGGCCGCTGTTGCAGGCGATGGAACCTGGCTGGAGCCTGTATTCACCGGGGATCATTGGGGCTCCTAACGGATGGGGTTGTGGACGGTGACGAGCTTGGTGCCGTCAGGGAAGGTGGCTTCAATCTGGACGTCATGGATCATCTCCGGCACACCTTCCATCACGTCGTCCCGGCTGAGGAGGGTGGTTCCGTAGCTCATGAGTTCGGCCACGGTTTTGCCGTCGCGGGCGCCCTCAATGAGCTCATAGCTGATGACAGCCACAGCCTCGGGGTAGTTCAGCTTGAGCCCTCGGCCTTGTCGGCGCCGTGCAAGGTCGGCGGCCACCACGATCATGAGTTTTTCCTGCTCACGGGGCAAAAGGTGCACGGCATCTCCTTGTGGCTGGGCACAGCTGGGACTGATGTGACCAGCGTAGGGAGCGGAAGTTTCAGGCACGTTTCCAATCCGTCTCAGGCGGGGGTCGAATAGCCCCGAATTGACCTCAACTATTGTTGAGGTTCTAGCATCGGATATTGTGCGCCCAGCGGCGTCATTCCGAGCAAGTTCCACCAAAGGTATAGCGATGACCCACCACAATCCCCTGCCGTCCCCGGCCGTCGGCGAGCTCTTCAGGTCCGCGTTCCGCGCGCACCCGGCGGGAGTCGCGATCGTCACTGCCTCCGGTCCCGAGGGCGCTGTAGGGCTCACGGCGTCTTCGGTGGCATCCGTCGCGGTGGATCCGCCAACGCTCGCGTTCTCAGTCACCGGCGGCCGGTCGGCGTCGGTTATCGCGGCCGCGCAGTCAATCGTGGTGCACCTTGTGGGCGCCGGCCAGTTGGAACTGGCGCGCACGTTCGCAGACCCCGCAGCCCCGCGCTTCACACAGGACATGGACTGGGAGTTGCTGCCTACCGGCGAGCCCCTCCTCCGGGAAGCCCAGTGGGCGCTGCGCTGCGACATCATCCACCGGGCACCGCTGGGAGGCTCTGTGCTTCTGGCCGCGACGGTCCTGGACATCAGGGCGAACCCCGGCGCCTCAGCCCCGTTGGTTTACCACAACCGCGAGTTCCACACGCTGCTCGAAACCGCACAGGCCATGGGCTAGTTGTTGCGCCCCCGCGCCGCCACGGCCCACGTCTCCACGACGGACCCATCGCGCACCACCGTGACCTCGTCCACGAGGTTCATCGCCAGGCACACGTGGTTCGGAATCACCCTGAGCCTCGTACCCAGAGCCGGAAGATCCGACGAGTCCGGCCAAACGACCGTGGCGTGGTGCTCGGACAGTGCGGTTACCTTCGCTTCGGGGTACTCCGGGAGCCGGCCGTATCCGGTGGCCCAGTCCGGACGGTCACTGCCCAGGACCTTGCTGCCCGCGTCCACCACAACCCGGCGCACATTTCCGTCGGCTGCCTCGTTGCGGCTGACCACAGTTGCTGCCACGGTCAGGGAGATGTCCTCCCAGGCACACCGTTCGAGTTCCAGTTGCTGGGCGTCGCCGAAAACGTAGACGCCTGGACGAAGCTCGGTCGCCACAGTTTCGCCGTCAATCAATGCAGTGGGCGTGGAGCCGCCGCTGATGGTGGTCACCTCGAAACCTGCGGACGTCAGGGCCGTCGCGGCCAGGCCGAGCGCCTCATTCTCGTTGCTTGCCGCGCCGGTCGGCATGCCCGGCTTGTAGCTGTGTCCGGGGAACGTGAAGACGCCCTGAACGCTCAGTCCGGCTGCAGCCGCGGCGTTGGCAACATCCACCACTTCGTCAGGCAGCACGCCGCTGCGATGGTGTCCGCTGTCCACTTCGATCAGCACCTCCACGCTCGCCGCATCGGCTCCGAGGTGGCGCCCCATCGCCGTCGCGCTTTCCGCTGAATCGACGCCGACAGCAAGGCGGCATGCGGCCGTCAGGGCCCGAAGACGGTCCGCGTGGGAGGCTTCGACCCAGAGCGGGTAGGCGATGAAGATGTCCTTGACTCCATCCGCCGCGAAGACTTCGGCCTCGCCGATAGTCGCCACCGTGATTCCAATGGCGCCCGCCGCAAGCTGTTTGCGCGCGATTTGCAACGTCTTGTGCGTCTTCACGTGCGGGCGGAGGTTGAGCCCTCTGCTGAGCATGGCGGCAGCCATCCGCTGGATATTCCGGTCAAGGATGTCGGCATCGATCATGACGGCAGGGGTGACGACTTCAGCGGGAATCACGTTCATTCCTCAAACACTAACGGCCTACGGCGCGGACTGCCTGACCCGCAGCTCGAACGCCGCCTCCGGCTGCTGCACGGCGGGAGCGGCCAGGTTGCTTTCGATCCGCTCGATCAGAAGTTCGACGGCGCGCTCCGCGATTTCCGTACGACCGGGCGCCACCGTTGTCAGCGACGGCGAGGCAAACCGGGCCTCCTCAATGTCATCGAAACCGGCTACGGCAATCTCCCCGGGAACTTTCCGGCCGCGAAGCAGGAGTTCGTGGAGCGCTCCCAAAGCAATAACGTCGTTGAGGCCGAAAACGGCGTCGAATTCCGCGCCCGCATCCAACAGCTTCGCTACCGCCTCAGCGCCCCCGTCCCGCCGCCACTCGCACCGCACCACCAGGGCGGGGTCGTACTCCACCCCGGCCTCAGCGAGCGCAGCCTTGTAGCCGCTGAGGCGCAGGCCGGCACTGCCGGTTGTGTCGCCGTCGTCGGCGCCCAGGACAGCTATCCGACGGCGACCGCCCGCCAACAGGTGCGTGGTCACCGCCGCGGCAGCCTCGTAGTTCCGGATGAGGACCATGTCCAGGCGCGGGTCCTGCACGAATTCGCCCAGGAGGACCAACGGCTTCTTGCCGGCAGCGGCGATGATCTGCTCGGCGTCGAGCGCGAGCGGGATGAACAGGAGGCCGTCGGTGAGGCTGCGGAACTGCCCTTGGAGTGCCGCCTTCTCGTGTTCTGCCTCGTTGCCGGACTGCTCCACCAGCACCCGGTAACCGCGGGCCCACGCCGCCTTCATGATGTCCGATGCCAGTTCCGCGTAGTACGGGATGGAGAGGTCTGCCAGGACCAGGCCGAGCATGCTGGTCTTGCCGGACCGGAGGCTGCGGGCTGTGAGGTTGGTTTCGTAGCCGAGTTCCTCGATCGCATCAAGGACGCGCTGCTTGGTGGCAGGGCGGATGAACTCGTAGTTGTTGATGACGTTGGAGACCGTCTTCAACGAGACTCCGGCGGCGCGTGCGACGTCGTTCATGGTGACGGCCATGCAGGGGCTCCTTCGTTGCGTTTTCATACATCGTTGCAGATGGAGCGGCTTCCGGGCTTTGACCGACCACGAATGCAATGCCTCTTGTTCCGTCACACATCGCTCATCCCCTTGCAACGCCCCTGCAACAAACATGCGCAATGCTGGGGCGAATGGAAGGCGACAGCCGCGGGGAGCAGACATGAGCATCGCAAACAGGGACTTGTTCCAGGCCCTGAAGACACAGGCAAGCCTGGCGCAGGCATTCGGAACCATGCCGGGCAGCCAAGAGGACCCGCACCCGTTGAGCCCGGGCAGCTACGTCGAGGCATGGCACAACGGACGGCTCTACCACCGGGGCACCGTGGTCAAGACAGTGGCAGGAACGGACCTCTTCTGGCTCAATGACCACACCGGAAGCCGGCGGCTGCTGGACATGGAGTCCATGGAGATCG
Organism: Paenarthrobacter nicotinovorans; assembly: GCF_021919345.1. Taxonomy (NCBI): domain Bacteria; kingdom Bacillati; phylum Actinomycetota; class Actinomycetes; order Micrococcales; family Micrococcaceae; genus Paenarthrobacter; species Paenarthrobacter nicotinovorans. Next base: position 202,170 of record NZ_CP089293.1, on the reverse strand, counting down.
TGACCGTCGACGAGCCGGCTCCGGAGCCCGCAGCGCAGGCACCGGAACCAGCCACCGTCACACCTATTTCCGCGTACCCCATGTTCCACGACGGTACGCAGCAGATCGCCTAGTTTCCCACTGTTCAGGACGCCCCGTGGTGTCCTGGCCGCCCTGTGGTGTCCTGGCCGCCCTGTGTTGCCCTAGGACTCCAGGGACAGCCTGATCATGGTCCAGCTCACGGGCGGAAGCCCGGCGGTGAGGCGGCCGCCGTCGAGCTTGACGCTGACGTTTTCGGACGGCAGGACCGACGTCGAATCGTCCGCCGTCGCCTGCCAGTACGGGTCCTTGTTCGTGTACGTGATGGCCTCGATAACCTTCTGCGCGTTGAGGCTTCCGACGGCGGCGTCCAGGGTCAGCGCGTCAGTCGCCGAACGGTTCACGGCGAAGACGACGGCCTCCTTGGCATCGGCGTCATGCGTTGCCACCGCTGACAACGCGCTGAAGGCGGGCGTTTTTTCGCTGTCCAGCTGCGGCGATTCGACGGCGAGGTTCAGCACATCGCCCGAGGCATGTTGCGACGTGAGTGCGAACGGGTGGAACGTTGTCTGCTTCCAGGCACGGCCACCGGGCTCGGTCATGATGGGCGCGATCACGTTGACCAGTTGAGCAAGGCTGGCTGAATGGACGCGGTCCGTGTTGCGAAGCAGCGTTATCAGGAGGTCACCCACCACTACGGCGTCCGCCACTGTGTAGCGGTCCTCCAGCAGTACCGGGGCGACCGGCCAGTCATCACCGGCGGGTGCCTTCGATTCGTCCCGGGACATGTGCCAGACGTTCCACTCGTCGAAGGAAATGTTGACCTGCTTGCCGGATTTCGTTGCAGATTTCACGTGGTCGATGTGGGACACCAGGTCCTTGATGAAGGCCTCCATCCTGTGCCCGGCGGACAGGTGTTCCTGCAGATCGCCGAAGTCCTCGAAGTACTGGTGGGCTGAGATCAGGTCCACGAGTTCGTAGGTTTCGTTGAGGACCACACGCTCCCATTCGCCGAATGTGGGGAGGTCCGGGCCGGAACTTCCACACGCCACCAGCTCCAGGTCCGGGTTCACCATGCGCATGGCCCGGGCTGTTTCAGCCGCAACCCGGGCGTACTCTGCGGCCGTTTTGTGGCCGATCTGCCAGAAACCATCCATCTCGTTGCCGAGGCACCACATGTTGATGTTGTGGGGCTCGACGGCGCCATTGGCCTTGCGCTGTTCGGACAGGGCCGTACCGCCCTTGATGTTGGAGTATTCCAGCAGGTCCAGGGCTTCCTGCGTTCCCCTGGTGCCCAGGTTCACTGCCATCATGGGCTCGACCCCGGCCTTTTCGGACCATTTGGCGAACTCGTCCACGCCCACCAGGTTGGGGTCGCTGGAGTGCCAGGCGAGATCCAGGCGGGTGGGGCGGTCTTCCTTGGGACCCACCCCGTCCTCCCAGCGGTAGCCCGAAACGAAATTCCCTCCGGGGTAGCGGACGGTGGAGACGCCGAGTTCCCTGGTGAGCTCCAGGACGTCGGTACGGAATCCGTCCTCGTCAGCCTGCGGGTGCTCCGGTTCGAAGATTCCTGTGTAGACGCAGCGGCCCAGGTGCTCGACGAAGGCCCCAAAGGTTTTTCTCCGGACCGGACCGATGACAAATGCGGGGTCGATAGTGATTTTGGCGGTGTTGTTCTGGTCTCCCAAGGCATGGGTCCTTGTCTGCTGGGTTGTTCGGGGGCTTACGAGTCAATTTACAACGTTATAGAACCATGCTGTCGGTGTATCGATGACGAGTCAAGGACTTTCTTTGCTTTGCGCGGCGCTTGCTACGGTGGCACGCCGTTTTGCGGCGGGAATTCACGCCGAGCGGGTTGGGGAGCGGCCTAGGCTGGAGTCCATGTCATCCGGGATCACCGCGTCCGCCTATTCCGCCCGCGCGGCCGAGTACACCTCGCTGTTCGGGTCCATCAGCAGCACCAACACCGACGATCGCGCGCTTGTCCAGGACTGGGCCGGCAGCCTTGACGGGAAAGTTATCGACGCCGGCTGCGGCCCAGGCCAGTGGACGCACTTCATGCACTCGATTGGCGTGGATGCCAAGGGTGTGGACCTGGTGCCTGAGTTCATCGAGACCGCCCGGCAGCGCTACCCGGACATCCCCTTCACACTGGGCGACCTCAAGGATCTGCCGACGCCGGAGCAGTCACTCGCCGGGATCCTCGCCTGGTACTCGGTGATTCATACTCCCCCTGAAGACATCGGCGCGGTCCTGGACGAATTTGCCCGATGCCTCAGGCCCAACGGCGGTCTCCTGCTGGGATTCTTCGAGGGAGTCACCCTGAAGGTCTTCCCGCATGCCGTGACGCCCGCCTATTTTTGGCCCGTGGAGGAGATGGCCGCCCGGCTCCAGGATGCGGGCTTTACCGTGACCAGCACACACTCCCGCGCAGACCCCGGAGTCCGTCCGCATGCCGCCATCGTTGCTCGGCGGGCGAAATCCTGACGCCCACGCTGACCTTTGCGCCGTTCACGGCTGTGCGGCGGGAGATAGGGCCAAGACCGCCAGTCCGTGGGCGGACAACAAAAAACAGGCCGGAGACTCAGCGTCTCCGGCCTGTTTTGGAGGGTGGGCCCTGTGGGGATCGAACCCACGACCCACGGATTAAAAGTCCGATGCTCTACCAACTGAGCTAAAGGCCCTCCAGCTGTTGAAACAGCCATAAATACTGTACCCCAAGGTCAAGGCAGGTATGGAACCGAAGGCGCGCTGCGGCGTCGTCACCTTCTTTGTGCGGGAAGTCGACGACGACGCGCGGCAGCTGCGGCGTGTCTGTCTCAGGGCGACGGCAAAGCGGGTAGCGAAGGCCCGCCCCGGCAACAACGGCCCAAGGAACCGTTACTCGACCCCACCAGAGCACAGGAGTACGGTGAACTCATGAGCGAACAGCCAGGATCACGTGCGTACGGCGGAGCAAACAGGCACCACAAGCCCAAGCCCTTCGCCCCCATCGATTTCGAACCGTTCGCCGGTGGGGCAGACCCGGCACGCGTTTCCGAGGCAGCGCACCTGGCTGCCCAGGCGCTGGTGAAGCGCGGCCGCGACAGCGACGACCCCAAAGTCACCCGCAGGCTGGTGAAGCTGGCCGATGAGCAAGGCCTCGAAGCCATCGCCGAGATGTGGGCTGAAAGCCCTGCCCGAAGCCTGCCGGGCGCCCTCTGGCGGCTGTATGCCCTTCGCGCCGCAACCATCCAGAACCCGGAGCGCATCTCCGTGTACTTCCGGGCCGGGCGTGACACCGCGCAGGTTTCGAACGTGGTGGCAGGGGCGGCTGAACCGCCGGGAGCCGACGAGATGAAGACCATGGCTGACGCGATTTTGTCGGGCGCCTTCGACGGCGAGTTCGACGTCGCGCTGGAACGTTCGGCTGCGTTCTGCCGGGTGGTGGCACTCGGCCAGGCGACACTTGCCGACGGCGCCGAACACACCAATGAGGGCCACGCGAGCAAGCTCACCCGCAACTCCCACCAGCTGGTGAAAACCGCGGAAGACCTCGAACATGCCGCAAACGCGTGGAGGCTTGGAGAGCTGGACTAACTCAGCAGAAGGGCGAAACGTACCCACGCCCGGCCCGGACTGTCAATGTTGACTTAGCCAGCCAGACGGGGAAAACTAAAACTGGTGTCGAACCGCGAAACCCCCGGGCTTCAACTTATAGCCGCTTCGAGCGGCCTACCGCCGAGAGGCGTATCCGGTTCGGCACCATTTTTATGCCCGAACGCAGTTTGCCCGGGCCTGTCCTGAAACGGGCCCGGGCAAACGCGGCAGGAACTACTTCAAAGTGACCGTAGTTTCGGCGGTTTCCTTCTTGTCGTGATCCAGGTCGCCGGCCGCGTCCTGCGGCGTCATGGTGGCCTTGATCTCGGTTTCCTTGCCTGCGGTGTAGGCGAAGTTCTCGGCGATGTTGAACGACTCACCCGGCTTCAGCACGAACGGGTCCTTTTCCTTCAGCTTGATGCCTGAGCTGGTGAGGCCGTGCTTCTTGAAACCGTCGCTGCTGGAATCGGACGGCATGCCGCCAAGGTACTTCCAGTCCGTGTACTTCGCAGAAGGCGTCACCAGCGAGTGGCTCAGGGGGATATCCGCCGAAGAGGTGTTGGTGACCACGTAGTTCACGTAAACAATCGGAGCGCCCTTCTTCAGCAGGTTCTCCTTCGTTTCCTTGTCCACGAACATGCTGTCCTTGGATGCGACGTCCGTGGCCACCTGGAAGACATCCACGGAGAAGCTGTCACCCTTCATGCTGCCCAGCTTCTCGCCGGCGTCCGAGATGGGAAGCGCCCAGGCGGCAACCTTATAGTCTCCCGAGGAAGTGCCTTCGGAGGCAGCAGAAGAAGCAGAGGACGACGACGACGCTGAAGGCGAAGCGGACGACGACGAGGACGACGATTCGGAGCCAGCCGGCGTCGGGCTCGACGCAGCGGGTCCACAGGCACTCAAGGCGAGCATCCCGGCAGCCGCCAAGCCGGTGATCTTCACAACATTGTTGAAACGCATAATTCCCCCATTGATTGGATTAAATATTTGTCTTGCCAAGTGTTGCATGGATGTGCAGCACCTCGCGATGGGGACAACTTCCCGCAACGTTCCCGCGCGCATCCCGCAGCTCGCCGCCGGACCGGTAAAGTTGGGAGCGAAACGGGTCGCGTCAAGTCAAGCGGCCTGCGCCCACCCGTCCCCAGCCCGGAAGCGACATGAAGCTGCGCCTTTTCCCCCAGGAACCTGCCGGGCTCGTACTGCTCGCACAGATGGCCGGCGTCATCGTGGCAGCCACCGGAACCCTGTCCGAGATTCTCGGCGCCCCCGCCGGCGAGCACGACCGCCTTGCCGAGGAACTGCACGAGCATGAGTCGAAATCCCTGGACCTGCACTTCGCACTCCTGACGCACATGCGCACCAGTTTCGTGAACCCCCTCCCGCGCGAGGACATGTACACCTTGTCGCGCCACCTCAACGAGGCCATGGAGAAGCTGGATGCCGCCGGCGACCTCGTCGCGATCTACAAGCTGGACCGGCTCCCCAAACGCGCCGCCGACCAGCTGGAGATCATCAGCCGGCAGGCCGAGCTGACGGTGGACGCCATGCGGAAGCTCGAGGACCTTGATGAACTCGAGGACTACTGGATTGAAATCCTCCGGCTCACCAAGCGTGCAGAACGCACCCATCGGATCTGGGTGGCCGAGATGCTCAAGGACATGAAGTCCGCGCAGTACGCGCGGCACCGGGACATCGCCAACCAGTTGGTGGAAGTGACCAAAGACATGCGGAAGGTCGCCACGCAGGTAGGCAGCATCATCGTCAAGGAATCATGACGTGACCATCGCCGCCCTGGTCCTGGTAGTTGCCTTGGCTGCCGGGTTCGCATTCCTCAACGGCTTCCGGGATGTCTCCAACGCCGTCGCGCTTTCCACCCGGACCCGTGCCCTTACGCCGTCCATCGCCGTGCTCCTGGCTGCCGTCTTCAACTTCGTGGGCGCCATGCTCAGCGGCACGTTCGTCCTCGCCTTCACGCAGTCATGGATCACCCTGCCCGATGGCACCAGCGGCCTCACCATGCTCGCCTCAGCCTTGGCGGCATCAATACTGTGGGGAGTTTATGCGTGGTGGCGTGGCATTCCTTTGTCTTCCACGAACTCGCTGGTGGGCGGCCTGATCGGCGCGGGCAGCGCGAGCATCCTGGTGGGTGGAAACTCCATCGGGGGCGTGGACGGCATCGTTGTCACACAGGTGGTCCTCCCCCTGGTGCTGTCGCCGTTGATAGCCTTCGGGGCGGCTTACCTCCTGGTGTGGCCGGTGACGTGGGCCGCCCGCTACACGCAGCCGAACGTCGTCAACAGGCGATTCCGGCGTGCGCAGGCCGTTTCCAGTGCGGCTGTTGCGTTCGGCCATGGCCTCCAGGACGGGCAGCGAACGGCCGCGGTCATTCTTCTGGCAATCGTGGCTGCCGGGTTCTCGGGCGGGGACGACGTCCCTCTGTGGATCCTGCTCCTCACCGCCGTCATGCTCACGGCGGGAACCCTGTTGGGCGGCTGGCGGATCTCCCACACGTTGGGGCACAAGCTCATCCGGGTTGATCCGCTGCGTGGATTCGTGGCCCAGACCCTGACGTCGGTGATGCTGTTTATCGGCGCGATCGGATTTCAGCTGCCGCTTTCCACCACGCACACACTCACGGCCTCGATACTGGGCGGCGGCGTCAACCAACGCTTCCACACCGTCAACCGGCGCCTGGTCCGCAGGATCCTGCTGTTCTGGGTAGCAACGCCACTGGTCACCGCAATAGCTGCGTTCATCCTGGAGCTTGCGCTCTCCCCGCTCACACGCCTGTAACCCCAACTGGGAAGGACAACGACGCGGATCCTGCAACGGCTAGTACGAGACTGCCGTTTCCGGGCCCAATGCCGGTCGTTAGGTCCAGATCAGAGGCGGTCATGGTGTGCCGGTTCCCGTTGGGGCTGTAGGGCCGGGGCCGACAAGCTGCGTCCTGAGTCGGACAGGAATGCCATAAGTGGCAAACTGGGCATCCATACCCTCTTGCACGGTTGCGTATTTCCCGTTTTGGACGTCAAAGGCGAGAAAGTCCCAGTTATGGACGCTGGTCCACAACTGTGTGAAATCGGTCAGGTATCGGCCGTTGCTTTGGAGCGTGGCAAAGTTGAAATAAACGTTGCCACCGTCGAGGCCGATGGCCCTGATCCCCTCATCTGAAATGAAGTACGCAAGCCAGCCTTCGGCGCACCCAAGGACGGTGTAGTACTGCTGCTCATTGGCCGGGATCGGCTTAATCGCCTGGACTTGGTCGTTCCGCCGGATATCGATGTTGTCAGGGGTGCAGGCGCCCGCAGCTGGGCCGGCGGGCGCGGCCGCTGGTGGTGCCGTGGTCGGCGCCGGGATCGGGGTGACAACCGTGGTCGAGGTCGGAGAAGGGGTCCATGCCGGGGTTTCGGTTGGGGTGGTTGTCGGTGTGGGGCTTGCCGTCGCGGAAGGGGTAACCGTTGGCGACGCGGTGGGCGTTGGCGTAGGGGTGGCCGTGACAGTGGCAGTGTCGGTAGTGGCCGGTGCCGGCGCCGATTGCGGGACGAGGTTGCCGGCTACGACGACCGCCCCGATGACAGCTGCCGCAGCGAGAACCACACCTGTGGTGGCCGCCCACCCTTTACGCCGAGGTTTGCGGTCGGCGAGAGAAACGACGTTGGGATCATCGGAGAAGACATGGGACCGGCTCGGCAGGACACCGGGGGTGGTGCCGGGTTCGGGGACGTTTGGTTTTGCGTTTTTCATGAGTTGTTCGATGCGGTCCATGGTTAGACTTCCCGTTCTGTCATGAGGTGTTGTGGTGCGGCTTTCGCGAACGCTTTCCGGGCCCGGTGGAGCCTGACCGCGGCAGCGGAGGCTGTACACCCAAGGCTTTCAGCCAGTTCCGCGGTGGTGAGGTCATCCCAGTACGAGAGCATCAGGATTTCCCGATCGCGGTCCTTGAGCCTGGAGAGGATCTCCGCAACGGTGGCCTGCTGCTCGTCATCGCTGGTAGTAACGGCCTGGACCCGGGCTTCTTCGGCCAGGCGCTGCATGAGTTGATCGCGACGACTCCTGCCTTTGTACTCATTGCCCAGTACATTCCTGGCTGTGGCTATCAGCCATCCGAAGCCGGGCGGCTCGGGCGGTTGTTTTTCCCACACGATTCGGAACACGTCATTGGCCAGTTCCTCGGCCCGTTCGCGGTCGTTGATCCGGTACGCGATGTACTGGTAGATGCGGCTGAAGTGTTCAGCGTGAAGAGCAATCAGTTTCTGCTCTCTGGTAGCCAACATCCTTGTTCTGTTCCCCCGGACTAGTGCGATGTGATGTGTCAACCACTAAGTGTCCCGGGAATCGTTGTTTCTTACATAACCGTAGAAAAAGTTTAAGCATCTGTTCCGGTAGCCCTCTTAAATGAAGAGATACCCGGCAAAATCCCCCAATGAGCGTGCCGGGTATCTCTTTTAGAGCCGCTGCGCGGCCAAGTCGTCGCCGCTGGGTCTCTGCTTGCCTGCGTGACGGACCGACCACACGCTTCTGCAGGCATGCACGACCGCGACGACGACGAACATCGCGGCTACCAGGACAACTGTCGAAACGGCGACGACGATCACGCCGATGAGATGAACGAGCAGTACGCCGAAGATCACCACTGAGTGGGCGTCTATGAATTCCATGGTTAATTTCTTGTGCTTGGAGTGGAGGTGGTTACGGAGCGCCGGTTGCTGGGCCGGGACCAACAAGTTGTTCCCTCAGCCGGACTGGGATGCCGTTTGTGGCGAACTGGGCGTCCATAGCCTCTTGCACGGTGGCGTATTTTCCGTCCCGTACGACAAAGGCAAGGAATTCCCAGTTATGGACGCTGGTCCACAACTGTGTGAAGTCAGTCAGGTATCGGCCGTTGCTTTGGAGCGTGGCAACGTTGTACCAGGCGTTGCCACCGTCGAGGCCGATGGCCCTGATCCCCTCATCTGAAATGGAGTACGCAAGCCAGCCTTCGGCGCACCCAAGGACCGTGTAGTACTGCAGCTCATTGGCCGGGATGGGCTTAATCGCCCGGACTTGGTCGTTCCGCCGGATATCGATGTTGTCAGGGGTGCACGCGCCCGCGGTGGGACCACCGGGTGCTGGGGTCGCGGGGCCGGGGCCGACAAGCTGCGTCCTGAGTCGGACAGGAATGCCATAAGTGGCAAACTGGGCATCCATACCCTCTTGCACGGTTGCGTATTTCCCGTTTTGGACGTCATAGGCGAGAAAGTCCCAGTTATGGACGCTGGTCCACAACTGTGTGAAATCGGTCAGGTATCGGCCGTTGCTTTGGAGCGTGGCAAAGTTGAAATAAACGTTGCCACCGTCGAGGCCGATGGCCCTGATCCCCTCATCTGAAATGGAGTATGCGAGCCAGCCTTCGGCGCACCCAAGGACGGTGTAGTACTGCTGCTCATTGGCCGGGATCGGCTTAATCGCCTGGACTTGGTCGTTCCGCCGGATATCGATGTTGTCAGGGGTGCAGGCGCCCGCGGCTGGGCCGGCGGGCGCGGGCGCTGGTGGTGCGGCTGGCGGAGCGGTCGCCTGTGGGGCAGTAGCGATTGGTGGGGCAGCAGCAGGAACGGGCGCCGCTGCTGGCACGGTACCTGACTGTTCCTGGGATGGTGCAACGGTAGCCGCGGGGACCATGACCGATGATGGCACTTCGAGCAGGACCGGGTTTTCCAGCCGATTAGTGGCGCTGGATTCAGGCGCCGGCAGTATCTGATCAATAACTACGGCGAGAGGCTGGGTGGCGGGCATAGGGCGTTCTGATACTCCCCGAGCGGTGGAAATACCCGGCGGGTTTGCAGGTATGCAGGCTGTAAGTGTCAGTGCCAGCGCAAGCGATGCCAGAGTGGCGGACTTGGCAAAGCGGGATCGGTGGTACTTCATTGGTCTGGGTCCTTCCCCCCCCTGGAACAACTGAGCAGAATGGCCTGCTCGTACATGTTGTTTCCGGTTCGGGACGAATAATTACACCACCAGCAAAAATCACTGCATTGTCGTCTAATGCCTCAGGCCCGCACTCCTGACCTGCCACTGGTCACCGCAATAGCGGCGTTCATCCTGGAGCCTGCGCTCTCCCCGCTCACACGCCTGCAACCCCAACTGGGAAGGACAACGGCCCAGTGAGCAGTCATTGGGTCGATATCTGCCCCCTCAGTTGGGCAACAAAAAACGACGGCGGCCGTACCCCCAAGGCGACGGCCGCCGTCGTTCTGTGCCGACTCCCCCATAGAAAGCCGGAACCCGCGGAACCCTTATCCGAAGCGACCGGACACGTAGTCTTCCGTGGCCTTCTGGGACGGGTTGTTGAAGATGCTGGTGGTATCGGCGAACTCGATCAGCTTGCCGGGCTTGCCGGTGCCTGCGATGTTGAAGAACGCGGTCTTGTCGGACACGCGGGCGGCCTGCTGCATATTGTGGGTCACGATCACCACGGTGTACTGGTCCTTGAGCTCGTTGATGAGGTCTTCGACGGCCAGCGTGGAGATGGGGTCAAGGGCGGAGCAGGGCTCATCCATGAGGATCACCTGAGGCTCGACGGCGATGGCGCGGGCGATGCACAGACGCTGCTGCTGGCCACCGGAAAGACCGGACCCCGGCTTGTCCAGGCGGTCCTTGACCTCGTTCCAAAGGTTGGCACCAACAAGGGACTTCTCAACGAGTGCATCGGCTGCTCCCTTGGAGATCTTCTTGTTGTTCAGCTTCACGCCCGCCAGCACGTTGTCGCGGATGGACATGGTGGGGAACGGGTTGGGGCGCTGGAAGACCATGCCCACCTGGGTGCGGACGGTCACGGGGTCCACGCCGGGACCGTAAAGGTTGTCGCCGTCCAGCAGCACTTCGCCCTCGACGCGGGCGCCGGGAAGGACCTCGTGCATGCGGTTCAGCGTGCGGAGGAAGGTGGACTTGCCGCAGCCGGAAGGGCCAATGAAAGCCGTGACGGACTTCGCTTGGATGTTGATGTTGACGTCCTCGACGGCCAGGAAATTGCCGTAGTAGACATTCAGGTCTTTGACGTCGATGCGCTTGGACATGGTGTTCCTTTGTTCCTTGGGGGTTCTGGAAGTTTTGAGTGCCGGGCGGCCCGGCAGACCCGGCTAGCGGCCCGTCTTGGGCGCGAACATGCGGGCGATGAGGCGGGCTCCGAGGTTCAGGAGCATCACCAGGATGATCAGCACCAGCGCGGCGCCCCAAGCACGCTGGTCCGAGGGACCAGGGTTGGACGGCGACGTCGGGTTGAGGATCTGCGTGTAGATGAACGTGGGCAGCGAGGCCATCCAACCGCCGAACACGTTGTTGTTGATGGTGGTGGCGAACCCGGCGGTCACCAGGATGGGGGCGGTTTCACCGATCACTCGGGCGATCGCCAAGGTGACGCCGGAAGCGATGCCGGAGATCGCCGTCGGGATGACCACTTTGGTGATGGTGCGCCACTTGCGCACGCCCAGCGCGTAGGAGGCCTCGCGGAGCTCGTTCGGGACGATCTTCAGCATTTCCTCGCTGGAGCGGACCACCACCGGGATCATCAGGACGGAAAGCGCGACGGCGGCCACCGCACCGGTCTTGGTGCCCGGGCCGACGATGGCGAAGAAGAACGCTGCCGCGAAGAGGCCGGCCACGATCGAGGGAATGCCTGTCATGACATCCACAAAGAACGTGATGGCACGGGCCAGCGGACGGTCGTTGCCGTATTCCACGAGGTAGATCGAGGTGAGCAGGCCCACCGGCACCGAGATGACAGTGGCCAGGAGGGTGATCTGGATGGTGCCCATCAGGGCGTGGTAGATGCCGCCCAGCACGGGGGCGCCTTCTTCTGCTGCCTTGTTGTCGAACGCTCCGGTGACGCCGTTCATGGAGGTGCCCAGGAATCCGGGTGTGATGAGCCCCGGGATGCCGTTGATCAGCACCGTGACGATCACCGAAATCAAGGGCAGGAGCGCGATCAGGAACGCACCCACCACCAGGCAGGTGGCCAGCTTGTCCTTGGCTTTGCGGGCGCCTTCAATAGCGCCGCTCCAGGAAACCAGGCCGACAGCGAAGAGGATCGCGGCGACAATGCCCCAGCCGAAGGCGTTGAAGCCGATCAGTGCCATAATGGCCGCTGCGACGACGAGTGCGACGGCCAGCACGATGTAGGGCGCGAACTTTGGCAGTTGGCCCTTGGTGAGTGCGGAGCGCTTGCGGGCTACTGTGGCGGTCATTTAGTTGGCTCCCGAGAATTCTTTGTGCCGTGTGATGATCCAGCGGGCGATCATGTTCACGCCGAGGGTGATGACGAAGAGCACCAGGCCGGCAGCGATCAGGGTGTTGACCTTCAGGCCGCTGGCTTCGGGGAAGTTCAGGGCGATCTCCGCGGCAATGGTCTGGTTGCCGGACTGGATGAGGCTCGCGGTGAGGACGCCCGAGGACAACACCAGGGCAACAGCCATGGTCTCCCCCAGGGCCCGGCCAAGCCCGAGCATGATGGCGCTGATGATGCCGGGGCGACCGAACGGCAGCACAGCCATCTTGATCATTTCCCAGCGGGTGGCTCCCAGTGCCAGTGCTGCTTCTTCGTGCAGCTTGGGGGTCTGCAGGAAGATTTCGCGGGACAGGGAGGTGATGATGGGAAGGACCATGACGGACAGGACAATGCCGGCGGTGAGGATGGTCTTGCCGGTGGCCGAAGCGGGACCTTCGAAGATCGGGATCCAGCCGAGGTAGGTGGCCAGCCAGTCATAGGCGGGCGAGATTTCCTTGGCCAGGAAAGCCGCGCCCCAAGCGCCGTAAACAACGGAAGGGATGGCGGCCAGGAGGTCCACCACGTAGCCCAGGCCGGCGGCGAGCCTGCGCGGGGCGTAGTGCGAGATGAACAGGGCAACGCCGATTGCCACGGGGGTGGCGATGACCAATGCGATCACGGCGGCGATCAACGTGCCCACTACGATCGGGGCGATGTAGGCGAAGAAGCCGTGTCCGCCCTGGATGTCGGCGGGCGGTGCGGTGAGCGCGGGGATCGCCTGCACCACGAGGAACAACGCGACTCCGAAGAGAACCGCAAGAATAAGGCACCCTGCGGCCATTGCGGCCCCGGAGAAAACCTTGTCCCCGGCGCGTCCTGCGCCTTGGGAGGTTGTCAGGGAGTTGGTGGTCACTTCACGATCCTTCAGTCTGGAGTGAACTGGTCATACATGGCTAAGTTCCCTGCCCCGCCCGGGCGGCTCTGCGGCCACTCCGTGCAGGACAGGGAACTTCAGTGTTCAGCCGGGTTCAGCGAACCCGCCGGGAACCTTAGGCCTTGGCCTTGATGGATTCGATGGCGGTCTTTGCCTTGTCCTGCAGGGTCTTGGAGAGCGGTGCGGACTTCGCGGCGTCGGCAGCGGTCTTCTGTCCCTCATCCGAAACTACGTAGGTTTCGAAGGCCTTGACCAGGTCAGCAACTTCCTTGGTCTCGTAGGTGGTGCAGACAACGTGGTACGAGACGAGGACTACCGGGTAGGCACCCGATGCGGTGGTCTTGCGGTCCAGCTTGATGGCAACGTCGTTGCTGGCGCGGCCGTCAACGGGCTTGCCTGCTTCGACAGCCTTGGCAGCAGCGTCGGCAGAGATCTTGACGAACTCTTCGCCCACCTTGATGGAGGCGGTGCCCAGCTTGCCGGAAACTGCGGAGTCATCGGCGTAGGTCACGGCACCCGGGGTGTCGGTGACGGTCTTGACGACGCCGGAGGTTCCCTTGGCGTTTTCGCCCTTCAGGGATGCGGGCCATACGCCGGCAGCCTTGTCGGTCCAGACCTCGGGAGCAGCGGCTGCGAGGTAGTCGGTGAAGTTGGTGGTGGTGCCGGAGTCATCGGAGCGGTTCACCGGGGTGACCTTGAGGTCCGGGAGGGTGACGCCTGCATTGAGGGCTGCGATGGCGGGATCGTTCCAGTTGGCGATTTCGCCGCGGAAGATCTTGGCGACCGTTGCGGCGTCGAGCTTCAGTTCCTTGACGTCAGGGATGTTGAAGGCGACGGCGATCGGGGAGATGTAGACCGGGATGTTGATGGCACCCTCGGGGCCGCACTTGGCCTTGGAAGCCACGAGCTCGTCATCCTTCAGGTAGGCATCCGAGCCGGCGAACTGTGCCGAGCCGTCGATGATTGCCTTGCGGCCCGCGCCGGACCCGTCCGGGGAGTACTGGACAGTGGCGCCCTGGTTTGCGGAGGCGAAACCGGCCTTCCAAGCGTCCATTGCTGCGCCGGTGGAGGAGGCGCCGATACCGGTCAGGGTGCCGGTTACCTTGGTGCCGGCTGCTGCGGACTGGGTGCCGCCAGTGGTGCCGGTTGCGTTGTCAGAACCGCAAGCGGTGAGCGCGAGTGCGCCTGCTGCGATGACCGCGATTGCCGCGTTGCGGCCGAAGCGAGTTGCCTTCACTTGGATGTGCCCCTTCCAGGGATTTCTCAGATGCGTTCCGAACGGAGATTTCGGCGTGCGCGAGCTGTGGACCTTTTTGTTCCTTTACTGAAGGTAAGGAGCGCAGGTAACGGGATCTGCGGTGGCAGGTGAACGGAAGGTGAACGACGGCGGACCATTGGGTTATGTGGCGCGCGCCACCTTGAGTGGTTCCCCGGTTGCGCTCGTCGCTCCCTGGCACATGGCGGGCGGGGAAATAGACTGAAGGACATGGCTGCCGCTAAGGGACTGAACGCAAGCAAGAGGTTTCTGCGGGCCAGAGTCAGGACCGGCCTGGTCCGGAGCCGGAACTCGTTGACGCCGGCCATCCAAATGACGGTTTGCGCGGTTGGCGCCTACGCTTTCGCCGAATACGTGTTGGGCCACCAGGGGCCTCTGTTCGCCGCAACGTCTTCCCTGATTGCCTTGGGTTTCTCACGCGATCCCAGGCTGCGCCGGGTGATAGAGGTAGGCCTGGGCTGCACACTGGGCATCGTGGTTGGTGATTTGCTGCTTCACTGGCTGGGCGCCGGGATCTGGCAGGCCGCCGTCGTACTTCTCTTCTCGATCCTGTTGGCCAGGTTCCTGGACAGCGGGACTATTTTCACCACCCAGCTGGGGCTGCAGTCGCTTCTGGTGGTGTTGCTTCCGGCGCCGGCCGGCGGGCCTTTTACGCGCAGCCTGGATGCCGTGGTGGGTGGCGTGTTTGCGCTGCTGGTGACCATCCTGGTGCCCAAGGATCCGCGCCGGGAACCGCGGAAGGACATCCAGAAGATCCTGCACGAGCTCGCCGAGGTTCTTCGTGAGTGTGCCACGGCCATGATCGAAAGCGACTCCACCACTGCCTGGCACGCCCTGATCCGTGGCCGCAACTGCCAGCCTTTGGTGGACCGGATGCGGCAAACGCTGCGGGCTTCCGGCGAGGTGGCGACGCTGGCCCCGGCGCATCGCCGGCACCGCGATGAACTCGCCGGCCTGGAGCATTCGCTGGAGTACATCGACCTCGCACTGCGCAACAGCCGGGTGTTCGCACGCCGCCTCACCAGTGCCATCAACCACGCGGCTTTGTCCGACGAGGCGATCGAGAGCATCTCGGAGGTCCTGCAGGAAACTGCGGCCGCCATCGACGAGATGACCATCGGGCTGTCCGAGCAGAGCGAAGGAACGCGCAGGGTGCATCTGCGGCGGGCCAGGAACGACCTCTCGGACATCGCCGCCCGGCTGCACCCGAAGATGCTTGACGTCCAGAGGCTCGAAGGCGAAACCGTGGTGATGCTGTTCCGGCCGCTCATGGTGGACCTGCTTGAGGCCAGCGGGATGGAACCTGAGGAAGCCCGGGCGGTACTGCCCGCGCTGTAGCTTTCGCCCGGCGTTCCCAGCCAAGTCCCATTTACGCTGTGGATAATGGGCCGATGCTTTCTGCACCTTCTGCGCGTCTGGCCCTGCGCCCAAAACCTGCCCCCGCCCTTCGGGTGCGGCAGCGGGTCCTGTTCCTGTGGGCGGGCGGGTTGTTTGTTGCCGGGGACGTGGTCTTCTGGTTGATGTTCGCTTCCGTGTTGTCCTCGAGCGGCCTGGCGACGCTCGACGGAGCCGTTCACTCGGTGGTTGTCGATTCGCGCAACGCTTTGGCAACGGCCTTCCTGGCCGGCGTCTCGGAAGCCACCTCACCCACCATGATGTCCATCATCGGCGGCCTGGTCGCCGTGGCATGGGCCCTGTGGAAGAAGGAACTGTGGCGTCCGGCCATCCTGATGGGCGCGATGGTGCTTTCCGTGGTGCTCGCGGCGGTCATCAAGCTGGACGTTTCCCGGTCGCGGCCGTCGTCGTCGGACTTCCTCCTGGGTCCCGATGACGCCCTGTCCTTCCCCTCCGGCCACACGCTCGGCGCCGCGGTCTTCACGCTTGTCCTGGCCTACTTGCTGGTATCTCGTTCAGGAACACGCACGACGGCGGTGGCCGCCTACGCAGGGGCCGCCCTGCTGACGCTGCTGGTCGCCTACAGCCGGCTCTACCTTGGCTACCACTGGCTCACCGACGTGGTGGCGTCGATGGGTGTGGCACTGGGCGTGTTTGGCCTGGCAGTGTTCGTTGACGCGGTGCGCTACGGACGGGCCGCTTGAATCGAGGAGGTTGTTTCCCGAATCTCGATACGGGGCCCGAAACGACATGCGCCGTGAGCCATCGGGATGCCTCGGGGTGTCAAATGCGCTAGACTTGAATCAAGTTTTCGAAAATTGATTCAGTGGGGGTTCCCGTGGCGACGGCTGACTTAGGACAACGAATTGCCGCCCGACGAGCAGAAGCCGGGCGGACCCAGCGGGACCTCGAGGCAGAGACGGGCATCTCACAGTCCACGCTGGCGCGCATTGAAAGCGGCCTCCGGAGGCCGAGGATGGACGAGATAATTTCGATTGCTTGGGCTTTGGGCTGCCCGGCGGAGGCACTTCTCGCTGAGAACCCAGTCCGCGATCGTGTGCTCGTGGCCAGCCGAGCAAATCTTCCTACAGCCGATGCCGCGGAAGTGAAAAGGAAGCTCACCCAGTTCCTGGAAATGGACGCGTACCTGGCCAGTCACGGCATCGGCGCATGACGCCAGAGCGCGCTCCAATTCCGCACAGCATCGGACCAAGCGAGCGGGAGGCCTATCTCGCAGCTGAAGGCATCAGGAATAGCCTGGGACTGGGCCTCGGACCCATAGCCGACCTTCACGAACTCATTGGCCTTGTTGCTCCGGGAGTCGATGTAGCGATTCTGGAAATGCCGGCAGGCATGGATGGCATGGTGTTGACAGATCCGGTTCGCGAAAAATCTGTGATTGGTGTTGCAACGACCGGTGTTCCGGGTCGCCAAAGATCGTCCCTTGGCCATGAGCTGGGACATATCGTCTTCAAAGACAACGAGGCCGGACTACCACATGACCCCTCAGCCAGAAGGCCCGAAGAGATCAGAGCCGACACCTTTTCGCGCCACCTCTTGGCTCCGGTTGGGGGAGTCTCAGCTTTCCTTGAAGATTTGAATGTCGATAAGGGTAGCGCCCGGCTCCGTGACGTTTCGTCCGTTGTGCGGCACTATCAGGTCTCCCCGAACTTCGCACTCATCCAAATGCACTCAGAAGGCTGGATCACAACTACGCAGAAAACACAGTGGTGGCCTCAGACTGCACATTCGCTGGCACTTCGGTTCGGCTGGATCGGCGACTACAGAGCCATGGCCGCCGAAAGCCTCACCCCAAGACCACCGCAGCGCCTGGTTGAGAATGCCACGGAGGGGTATATTCGCAACCTGGTTTCAGTCCAAGGTTTGGCCGCACTCAGCGGCGTAGACACAGACCAACTGCTCCGCGAGCTCGAAGAGGCAGGCATTCATCCTGAAGTTATCGACGTCGCATGGGCCGACCTCGACGCTTTCGGAGACTGAGCGATGGCCGCACAGATTACAATCCTCGATGCAGGACCCTGCATCACTTTCTGCGCGGCCGCCAAGCACGCATTGCTCCTCGAAGTGCTCCGACGGGGTTCCAATCAACTGCATGTCCCCGACGTAGTGGATGGTGAAATCACCAATCGCGGATCTAACCGCCGCGACTTTCCGCCCGCCACCGTTCCAAACTGGCACTGGCTTGTCAGCCACGACCATATTGGGATCCTGGACTCCCATGTCTCAGAAGAGGACCTGAACGCACTTTCAGAGGCAGTCGTAAAACTAACGGGAATGCCGCTCGCTCAGAGGCTCATGGAGGGTCGCGATTTAGGCGAGGTTCTCGTGATCGCCCACGCAATGGTGCGGAAAGACCGCGGGGAAGACGTATATGTGGTGATCGACGAGTACAGAGGCCAGCAGTTGGCCAGCAAGTTTGGACTCAAAATCATTGACACGCCTTGGATCCTCAGTAGCGCGGTGAGACGCGGGCTGATTGCGGATCGCGGCGAAATGAGGAAGGTCTACAACGCACTACGGCAATTCGATGCCGGTCTGATTCACATCGACCAGACTCACCTTTTGGGCAAACCGCTTTGGGCGCAGAAACCAACGTCAATGAGCGACGTAGGCGCCGATGAAACCGCGGCACTCTCAGAGCCGTGACAGCCCACACATACAAATCGCCCGCGCAGCAATAGATCTCCAAGGGTCGAAGGCTACGTTAACGAGTGCGAATTGCACTTAAGGCCGTACTGTCGGTCCCGGCCAATACTGTCAGTCCCCACGACTAGTCTGGAACGCATGGCTTCAAAGACATCGCGCGCATCCAAGACACCCGCCTACAAGTGCGCAGAATGCGGCTGGACAGCCATCAAGTGGGTGGGGCGCTGCGGTGAGTGCCAGGCCTGGGGAACCGTCGAGGAATACGGCGCCACTGTTGCGCGCACGACGGCGGCCGCCACCGTTTTGGAGCCGGCCCGCCGCATCGCCGAGGTCGACGGGACCACCGCCGCGTTCCTGCCCACCGGAGTGGACGAACTGGACCGCGTCCTGGGAGGCGGGCTTGTTCCTGGTGCCGTGATCCTGCTCGCCGGGGAACCCGGCGTCGGAAAATCCACGCTGCTGCTGGACGTCGCGGCCAAGTTCGCGCGGACCGGGCAGGACGTCCTTTACATCACGGGCGAGGAGTCGGCAGCCCAGGTGAAGCTGCGCGCTGAGCGGATCGACGCCGTCGCCCACACCCTTTACCTGTCAGCGGAGACCGACCTCGGGCAGGCGCTGGGCCAGGTGGAGAAGCTTGAGCCCAAGCTGCTGATTGTTGACTCCGTGCAAACGTTGAGCAGCGCGAATGTGGAGGGCAGCGCCGGCGGTGTTTCGCAGGTACGCGAGGTTGCGGCCTCCATCATTGCCGCGGCCAAAAAGCGCAACATGACCACCTTGCTGGTGGGCCACGTGACCAAGGAAGGCACCATCGCCGGTCCGCGTTTGCTGGAGCACCTGGTGGACGTCGTGTGCCAGTTCGAAGGCGAGCGCCATTCGCGTCTCCGCCTGCTGCGGGCCGTCAAGAACCGGTACGGCGCCACGGACGATGTCGGGTGTTTCGACCTCAACGAAACAGGCATCGAAGGACTGGCTGATCCCAGCGGACTGTTCGTTTCACGCACCCGTGAGCCGGTGTCCGGGACGTGCATCACGGTCACCATGGAAGGCCGCCGGCCTTTGCTCGCCGAGGTCCAGTCGCTCCTTGCCGAGAGCCCCAACTCCCAGCCTCGCCGCGCCACCAGCGGCCTGGAAAGCTCCCGCGTGGCAATGCTGCTGGCAGTCCTGCAGCAACGTGCGGGCTGCATGCTCCATAAGGACGATTCCTACGTGGCAACGGTGGGCGGCGTGAAACTTACGGAGCCCGCCACGGACCTGGCGGTGGCGCTGGCCGTTGCGTCGGCAAAGTCGCGGAAGGCCCTCCCCCAGCGGCTCATTGCGTTCGGCGAAGTGGGCCTGGCGGGCGAGGTCCGCCCTGTTCCCGGGATCAACCAGCGCATCCAGGAGGCCCACCGGCTCGGGTTCACCCACGCGATCGTTCCAGCGAGTCCTGCCGGGGCCGGGGTCATCCCGGATGGCTTCTCCGTGCGCGAGGTGGGGCACCTTGCAGAGGCACTGGAACTGCTGATCACTTAACACTTTCGGGGTGTCGGGCCACCCACCGACTTCCTTTGGGCAAGGATTGGCCCATGACCAAGAGAAATGTGCTTGTCGGGGGACGCTTCTTCTTTGGCCTTTTGACCTTGATAGCGGTGGGTACACAGCTGACGGTTCATTTGGGCATGGGCTACGACCTCTGGAACTTCTTCAGCTACTTCACCAATCTGTCCAACATCTTTGCTGCGTTGGTGCTCCTCATCAGCGGCTACCGGGTCCTGATCCGGAAACGCCCCTCGGAGGCCGACGACGTGACCCGCGGGACCGCCACCATCGCCATGGCGGTGGTGGGGCTGGTGTTCGGTGCCCTACTTGCGGGCGAGGACCTCGGGTCCCTGCTCCCGTGGGTGAACTTCGTGGTCCACTACCTGATGCCTGTGGTGATGGTGGCGGATTGGCTGTTCCAGCCGCCCCGGACCACCCTCAAGCCCAAGCACATCTGGTATTGGCTTCTCTACCCCATCGGTTACCTGGTCTACAGCCTGATCCGGGGAGCCTTTGTGAACTGGTATCCCTACTGGTTCATCGACCCGGCGCGTGCGGGTGGCTGGACGGGTGTGGTGGTCTTCGCTCTGGCCATATCAGTCGGCTTCCTCGTAGTGAGCCTTGCGATGCTGTGGCTGGGAAACAAGCTCAAGCGACAGGTTGATTACTGAGGTCCATGGATGAACGGGCAGCATCGGTCTCAGCCGGGCAATAAATACACCAACTTGTTATATGAGCCCGCGTCAACGGGCCTCGTTCGTAAAGTGCGCCTGCCGGGCGTCGTCGAAAACCCGCCGCCGGAGCACTGCCGAACATAACGAAATGGCCCACTTTGGGGCTTGCTGGTGCGGTTAAGGGTGCGATGAAGCCCTATCATTGAGCTTGTCGTCACAAGGCCATTTTTCGGATGCGCCAACTGACACCGCATTCAGCATGTCTGCGAGCCATGGGCTTGCACCTTCGAAGGGAAACCCTATGGCCCGGAGCCCGGAAGAGTCGCTCAAGGCGACCCTGGCCAGAGTCGCACCCGGAACTCCGTTGCGTGACGGCCTGGAGCGCATCCTCCGCGGGCGCACAGGCGCTTTGATCGTGCTGGGATATGACCGCACCATCGATTCCATCTGCTCGGGTGGCTTCGACATCGGCATCGATTTCTCCCCCACACGGCTTCGCGAGCTGGCAAAGATGGATGGGGCCATCATCTGCGACAAGGACGCCAGCAACATTGTCCGCGCCGCCGTGCAACTGGTCCCGGACTCGAGCATCGAAACCCAGGAATCCGGTACCCGGCACCGCACGGCCGAACGCGTCGCGATTCAAACAGGTGTTCCCGTCATCTCGGTGAGTCAATCCATGCAGATCATCGCGTTGTACGTGAACGGCCTGCGCCACGTCCTGGAAGGGTCGGAGAAGGTCCTGGCCCGCGCCAACCAGGCACTGGCGACCCTGGAGCGTTACAGCGCCAGGTTGGACCAGGTCACCAGTTCGCTTTCAGCCTTGGAGATCGAGGCTTTGGTCACGGTCAGGGACGTTGCCGTGACCCTGCAGCGCCAGGAAATGGTCCGGCGCATCTCTGAGGAAATTGCCCAGTACGTCCTGGAACTTGGCGAAGACGGCCGCTTGTTGTCCCTGCAGGTTGAGGAACTCACTGTGGGCCGCGGACCTGGCAGTGAAGTGATCATCCGGGATTACTCGGACCCCAACACCACACCCGAGGAGATTGAGGAAGCCGTGCAGGCGCTGCTCAACCTCGGACCCACGGAATTGATCGACCTCAGCCGCATCGCCCACATCATCGGGTTTGCCGGTGGCGTTGAGCAGTTGGACGCGGTGGTCCAGCCGCGCGGCTACCGTTTGCTGTCCGGTTTGAAGTCCGTGCCCAAGGCTGTCGCCGACCGTCTGGTGGACTACTTCGGCGGGCTGCAGAACCTGATGGCCGCCACTATCGACGATCTCATGACCGTGGACGGCATCGGCGATCAGCGTGCCCGTACGGTCCGCGAGGGTTTGAGCCGCATGGCCGAGGCGAGCCTGCTGGACCGGTTCCTCTAAGCCGCCGGCCGCCGTCGGAACGCTTTCCGGCGGGTGTCAGTTCAGCTGGAAAACCGCTTTGGGACTGGCCTTGTTTCCCAGCCGCGCCTCAAATGTGTAGTAGGCGCCCCCGGCGCCGGGTTTGGCGTCGATCACGCCGCAGCCTTCCAGCGACCTGTTCCGCTGCCAGGGGAAGTTCGCAGTCTCGCTCTTGCCCGGTTGGATGGTCTTCACCAGGTCCTCCCCGCCGGTCTGGCAGTCCTTGGAGGAGAAAATGCGGTCGGATCCGCTCATCACCACGTATTCCATCTGGGACGTGCCCACGTTGACTTCGCAAGGTGCAGTGCCGCCGTTGGTGATTGTCATGGTGAGGAGCGGCTTTTCTTCCGCACCGTAGGCGGGCTTGTCGGTTTTCGCGGCGACGGTCATCAGGTTGAAGTCGCATACGGGACTGGGCGAAGCCGATGGCGACGGCGACGTGGACGCTGCGCTCCCCTGCGTAGGCGCTTGCGCGGGTTCGGAGGTTGACACCGCTTGCGGCTCAGGACTCCCGGCGAAAGTCCCGGCGACAGCCAGCACCCCCACAACCACCAGGGCAATCACCAGCAGCAGGCCGCCGAAAACAACCTGCCGACGACGGCGGTACACGGCAGGGCTGGGCCGCCTCTTTTTCGCCGGGGTTCCGGAGGAGCCGCGGGCAGCACCCTTCGCCGGCGCTGTTGAGCGCGCGGTCGACTGCTGCTTACCGTTGGAGGCCATGCTTCTAGGCTAGGCTCGCGGTTGTCAGGGCACCTAACCTACACGCCGCAGGGCAGCAATCCGGGGCTGTGTGACGTCGGCCATGGGCGGGTGCGCGCGGCCGTTCCACTACAGTGGATGGCAGTATGACACTTCCCGATTCCGTCCAGCTCGCCGGCCTCCACGACGCCCTGGACCAGTGGTTTTCCCGGACAGCCAGGGACCTCCCATGGCGCGAGCCCGACTGCAGCCCGTGGGGCATTCTGGTCAGCGAAGTCATGCTCCAGCAAACCCCCGTGGTCCGGGTCCTGCCCGTGTGGCTCGACTGGATGGAGCGCTGGCCCACCCCCGCCCGGCTGGCCGCCGAGCCCTCCGGTGAGGCGGTCCGCCACTGGGGGCGCCTGGGTTATCCGCGCCGCGCGCTCCGGCTGCACGCTGCCGCCGTCGCCATCCGCGAGCAGCATGACGGCAAGGTTCCCGATACTTATCCGGAGCTCCTGGGGCTGCCGGGTGTTGGCAGCTACACAGCTGCCGCCGTCGCCGCTTTTGCCTTCGGGCGGCGCGAGACCGTGGTGGACACCAACATCCGCCGCGTCCACGCACGGCTGATCTCGGGGAATGCCCTGCCGGCGCCTGCGCTCACTGCGGCGGAAATGCGCCTCGCCGACTCGCTCCTCCCCGACGACCAGGCCATGTCCGTCCGCTGGAACGCCTCCGTCATGGAGTTGGGAGCGATGGTCTGCACGGCCCGCAATCCCAAATGCGCGGACTGTCCCGTCCGCTCCAGCTGCGCGTGGCTCGCGGCCGGTGAGCCGCCGCCGTCGTACACGCCCAAGGGGCAGTCCTGGCACGGCACCGACCGCCAGGTTCGCGGCGCCGTGATGGCCGTCCTGCGCGAAGCGTCACACCCCGTTCCGCGCGACATGTTTGAGCGGGCGCCCGCAGACCTTGGATTCGAGGCCTCGGCCATCGGCATTCCGCTGGCCGCCCTGCACCGGCTGAACTCGGCACCTGAGCAGCTTGCGCGGGCACTGGACGGACTGTTGGCCGACGGCCTGGCGGAGATGCACGACGACGGCTTGCGGCTTCCGGCGTAGCGGTGCGGCCACCGCCGTCCTACTCTGAAGCATGGGGAACATCGGAGTAGCTTTCACGCTGGCGGGGGCCGTGGCCCTGCTGACCGGCTGCATTGCCGAGCCGGTCGCCTGCCCGGCGATTGGCCATGTGGCGGGAGTGTCCCTCACTGTGGTTGCCGAGTACGCGGACCAGGTCGGCTCCCTGCGGCTGAAGGCCTGCCAGGACGCCGCGTGCACAGAGAAGGACATCATGCTGAACCCAGGCGCCGTGACAGCGGACGAAAGCTGCACGCCGGACGGGGTGTGCTCGGCTACCTCATCTCCGGATGGCACCCTGCAGGGCTTCCTCGAGTTGCCGGCACTGAGTGAGTCTCCCCTCGAAGTGACGGTGAACGGCACTTCCAAGACCGGCGCCCCGCTGCCCACCCGCACACTGGAGTTCACACCGAAGGGCGACTACCCGTACGGCGAGAAGTGCGGAAGGGTCATTGCGGCCGGCGTGTGGCTGGATGCGGCGGGGCTGCGGCAACGCTGAGTCGGATTCAAATTGGGTTTCCGCATTGTGGAAACTTGCTTCCGATATTAAACATAGCGGGACCTTGGAATTAGCATTCCGGAAACAAGCCTTCCATAGCGTCTTATGTGATCCCGGACCGTGACCTTGCGCGGCCGTTTGCATAGATAGGCGCCATTGTGAAGATTCCAACATCCGCCACGGCTGTGAGCCCCGCGGCAAAGAAGCCCTTGTACAAATCCTTGTTCTTCCAGATCCTGGTGGCCGTGGTGTTGGGGATCGCCATCGGCTATCTCTGGCCGGACCTTGGTTCCGCTCTCCGCCCACTGGGCGACGGCTTCATCCAGCTCATCAAAATGATCATCGCCCCGCTTATTTTCCTGGTTATCGTCACAGGTATCTCCGCTGTGGGTGACGTGAAAGCCGTGGGCCGGGTAGGAGTGAAAGCGCTGATCTACTTCACTGCCGCCACGCTGTTCGCGCTGGCATTCGGCCTTGTAGTAGCCAACGTCGTGCAGCCGGGTGCAGGCCTGAACATCGATCCCGCCACCTTGTCAGCGGATGCGGTGAACGCCAAGACCACCGCTGCTCCGCCCAAAGACGCGGGCCAATTCCTGCTCGGAATCATCCCCACCAGTGTGGTGGGGGCGTTCGCGTCCAACTCCTTGCTTCAGGTCCTGTGCTTCGCTGTGTTCTTTGGCGCCGCCATCGTGGTTGTCGGGCGCGAGAAGTGCAAGCCCGTCGTCGATGTCATGGAGACCACCCTGGAGCTCTTCTTCAAGATCATGGGCTGGGTCATGCGGGTTGCGCCAGTGGGGGCTTTCGGTGCCATGGCCTTCATCATCGGCCAGTACGGTCTCAGCTCGCTCGGTACCTACGCCCTGCTGATTGCGGCTTGCTATGGCTCAGCCGTGGTCTTCATAGCCTTGCTGTTCGTCGTCGCCTGGGTCTACCCACGCGTCCCGCTGTGGCAGTTCATCAAGTACACCCGCGAAGAGTTCCTGCTTGCCCTGGGTACAGCCTCCACCGAATCGGTGCTGCCCCGCATCATGACCAAGCTGACCAACGCCGGCTGCTCCCGGGCGACTACAGGCCTGGTGGTTCCCACCGGATACTCCTTCAACCTCGACGGCGCCGCGCTCTACCTCTCCATCTCCCTCCTGTTCCTGGCGCAGGCCTTCGGACACAATCTGGACCTCGGGCAGCAGCTGGCCGCCCTCGGCATCCTGATGCTGACGTCCAAAGGCATGGCCGGCGTTCCCGGATCGGCCTTCCTGGCCCTCTCCGCGACGGCAGGCGCCCTGGGGATCTTCCCGGTAGCGGGAGTGGCCCTGCTTCTGGGTGCCGACCGGCTGATGGACTCCATGCGCGTCGTGGTCAACCTCCTGGGCAATTGTGTTGCCACCTTCGTCGTCTCCAAGTGGGAGGGGCAGTTCGATCGCGAGGCCATGCTGGCGGCATTCCGCGGCGAAACAACCAACACAGAGGTCAGTGAAACCGCCGCTGAACCTTCCGTCCCGGCACTCACGACTCCCCGGCTGACCTCCGATACGTACTCGGCGTAAAGCCCAGGTATTTCCGGAAGTCGTTCGTCAGGTGCGCATGGTCTGCGTAACCAAGTTCGACGGCGATCGCGGCAAGGTCCGCTGTTGGATCGGACCTTGCGCGCTCGGCGGCATCCTGCAGCCTGCGACGCCGGATAAGGGCCGAGGGGCTCAGGCCAACGTACTTCCTGGCAAGTCTCTGCAAGGTCCTCGGCGATACTGCCAGGCGGCGTGCTGCATCCTCAATCAGGAGCACGTCCGGCTCGGATGCGATGATGTCCACCATCCGGTTGGCGAGCAACGCCTCTTCGGACGGGACCACGTCCCGGGAAGCCAGCCAGCGAGCGAAGGCAGCCGCCGCACGCTCACGGCGGGTGCCGCCGTCGGGCTGAGCCTTTCCGGTAGGCGGCTCCATCGCTGCTGAGACAGCGGAGACAAGGTCTTTTAGGGGCAAGGCCACTTCCTGGTCGCGCATAGTCCCGGGATCGTCGGTGAAGAGCGGGACCGCAGCCGGGCGGAGCAGGGCGCCAACGGCCCAACCCTTGCCGGTGAGGTCCCGGAATGCCGCCCGGGTGGTGGGACCCGAAAACCCCGCAGCTCCGCTTTGCACCACCAGATTGGAGGCGGGGTAGGCGATCAGGTGCTGCCGGGAGGACCGGCCGGGCTCGATATCCCATTCGGGGATCCAGAACCACTGCACCAGATGGGACACCGCCTCGGGCGCTGGAACGCGATGGAAGGTGGGCAACCGCGCCGGATAGAGGACGCCCTTGAAGGAGCTCTCCACAGGACCTCCGTTCGGTGTGCTGCCGTCAGCGACGAATATACCGCCCCCGGTTGCCGACTGCAGGGGCCACCAGTGGTACTGCCGCGGTGGAGCGCCAGAGTCCCGTCCCTCAAGACCGGAATTGCTGCTAGATTATTGCCGGAACTTTGGTACCAAGCGGCGGCCTGGGTGCTTCGCATCCCCCGGTTCTCCCGCACCGGAGTGTCCCGGGCTTCAGCAGGGAGGCCCCTGGTGCTTTGTTCTTGTTTGCGAAGGGCGGGTGGTGTTTGTGCGTTCCGGGGCCGCGGAGGACTGGTCGGATGACGCCAACAAGCTGGCTGATCTGATTGCCAGTGCGGAAGACATCAGGGCGTTCCTGAACGGGCTTACTGAACTGGGCGCGGCGGTAGCGTCCCGGTCCACAGGAACAGCAATTGAGTGTGCGGTGACGTTGGGCCGACGCAAACGTACTGCGACGATTGGAGGCAGCAGCGAACAGGCGATGCTGCTGGACCGGATCGAGCAGTCGCTGGAGCAAGGTCCCTGCATCGACGCCCTGGAGAGCGGGCGCCCCGTCCTTCTCGATGACGCGTTGTCCTCGCCGCAGTGGGACAAATACTGCCAGGAGCTGGCCGCCGTCGGAATGCGGAGCACTCTTGGCGTGCCGATGGAGCTGGAGCATGACTCTGCAGCTGTCCTGAACTTCTTTGCTCCCAAGCCCGGAACATTTACCCGCGAGGCCGTTGCTGACACGCTGACCTTCGCGGGAATCGCAGGCAAGGCCTTGCGGGTAGCAATCCGGATAACCACCCTGAACGAAACAGCGGAGAACCTTGACGCCGCCATGGAAACCCGGTCGGTCATCGACACTGCCTGCGGTGTGATTATTTCGCAGAACAGGTGCACCCCGGATGAAGCATTCCGGATCCTGAAGAAGGCCTCCAACGACCGGAACCAAAAACTGCATGAATTGGCCCGGGCCCTTGTCAACGGCGTCGCCGGCCGCCGACCATAGCCAGGACTGAACCCGCCGTGAACGGCTTCCTCAGCCGCCCTGCAGCCTCTCCGTGGCCCATCCAAGAAGAGTGAGCTCGAAGGCGGGAGGCCTGAGGGCTTCATGCACGTAGGCATCCAGCTCCAGGAGATCCGCGCTTCCACCTTCTGCCCAATACCGGATCCATAACCGCTCAATCGTCACGATATCCAGTTCAAGAAGATTCCGAGCTGATTGCCTTGGATCGTTCATCACTGTTCCCCCTAGGTCCGCGCGTATCGATCGTCGGTTCCGTCCTGCCGGCCCCCACACGTGAAGCTGTCGTGAATCTGCAAGCGTCGCTGCCCGGCTGGCGCGTAGCGTCGTAGCCATGACCGACACAACAAGCACAGAATCAACCACTGCAGCCAACGGCCAGTACACCACCCATGGCGTACCCAACGGCCTGACCAGCCTCACGCCGTTCCTGGCCGTGGCCAACGCGAAGGAAGCCATACGGTTCTATCGCAATGTCTTCGGAGCCCGTGTGGTGGGCGAGACGGAGATGGGTGGTGTTGTTGTCCACGCGGAGTTGGACTTCGGCCACGGCCATCTCCAACTCGGCGAGCCAAACCCCGACTACCACCTGGTACCGGCTCCGAATGGCGAGGACGATTGCTACTCCCTGGGCCTGTACTGCGCCGACGCGGACGGCCTGGTCAGGAAGGCCGAGCAAGCGGGCGCAACCGTCCGGGAACCGCTGGCCACCTTTGTTTCAGGTGACCGGTACGCCAGCATCCGGGACCCCTTCGGCGTTCGCTGGTCCATCATGACCCGTGTTGAGGACCTCTCCGAGGAGGAGAGCAACCGCCGGGTAGAGCAGTGGGCGGCCCGGCAGGGTTAGCTAAGGCAGAGGCAGAACGGGTGTCCGGCCGGGTCAAGGAGCACCCGGAATGTTTCCCCTGGCTGGTGATCCGCCTTGCTGGCGCCGAGGGAGAGGGCAACTTCCTCGCCCTTGTCCAGGTCCTCCACAATCATGTCCAGGTGCATTTGCTGCGGGATGGTCTGGCCGGGCCACACGGGAGCCTGGTACACGTCCACCTGCTGGAAAGAGATGCAGTTGCTGCCGTCACTTGGCCGGATATCGAACCACCCGCCCTTGTCCTCGACTTCCCAGCCGAAGAGTTCGGCGTAGAAGGCAGCCAGTGCGGCCGCATCGGGACAATCGATGACAACACTCGGGAATTTAGCTATAGCCATGGTTAAACCTCGTCAGCTGTCTTTTTCATGCGGGCCAGGGCACTCTTCGTGCCCCGTTGGGTGAGGACGTGGACAACTGCGCCAACGCCGGCGGACACAATGGCGAACACCAGGACGCCAGGCAAAGAGTCATTGAGGTCCGTGCCGTCCTTGGGCGCGGGCTTGCCCGTTTTCTTCTCCCAGAGGCCTTCCAGCGTCTTGTTGGCGAGCGCGCCGGCGCCCAGGCTCACGGCGAGTCCAAACAGCTTTACCAGTATGTTCACGAAGATCCTCCATCAAGTCAGCTCACTGCCGGAGCAGTATCTCGCACAACAAGACGGGGCCGCTGCAACAGCAGCGGCCCCGTCCACATTCCTAGTCCTTCTTGAAGGCGTCTTTCACCTTTTCGCCGGCACCCTTGAGGTCTGCCTTGACCTGGTCGCCTTTGCCTTCAGCTTCGAGGCCCTTGTCGTCAGTCAGCTTGCCGGCAGCTTCCTTGGCCTTGCCGCCGAGCTTCTCGCCGGCATTTTCCATCTTGTCGTCTGCACCCATGTCGCACCTCTTTCGTCGTAGGAACCTTGTACCTCTACAACATCACTAATCAGCATACTTAGCAATATTTGGCGGAAAATCCGCGCAAACTAAAGCTCACCGAAGCCCTCTTTCACCAGGCGGCCCACGTACTCGACGGCCTTCGAAGCATCCTTCCCCCGGGCTTCTACGTGGAGGCTGGAGCCCTGCCCCGCGGCGAGCGCCATGAGCGCCATGATGGACATGCCGTCAGCGCCGTTCACCGTCACTTCGGCGTCCAGCCCGGATAGTCCGCCTGCAATCTTTGCCGCCGGACGCGCGTGCATTCCCAGGGGGTTGATGAGTTCGAAGTCGCCGGTTGCATCCGGGTCGCCCAGGCCGCTGGCTTCGGCCGGCCCGTCGCGCCGGTCCGGCCCAGCCCCGCCGCCGCCGAAGCTGACCGCCTCGGCGGCCTTGCGCACATCGTCGACGCCGGCACCTCCTTGCGCAGCGACTGCAGCCGCCACGAGCCCTTCCACCAGCGGCGCATCCGCCAGCTGGACGGCGTCCGGATTGCTGGCGAACTCCATTGCCGACTCAGCCGTCATTACCGCCGAGCCTAGGTCCGTCAGCACCACCACACCGTCACCACCGGAATCCACCAGGGACTGTTCGACGGCGGCCAGCACCTTCTCCAGGCTGGTCCCGATCCGGTCGTCGTCAGTGCCCCCGGCGGCGACGAGCTCGACGTCGGGCGCCATCTGGGCGGCGAGTTCAACTGCCCCTTCAGCGATCTTGCTGCTGTGCGAAACAACCACGATCCCAACCGTCATCCGTCGCCTGCTCCCGCGCCGTCGACTGGACCGGCCGCTGCTTCAGCGGCTGCCCGCAGCAGCAGCGCGGTTGACGCCGCGCCGGGATCACGATGACCGGCACTGCGGTCGCCCAGGTAGCTTGCCCGGCCTTTACGCGCCACCAGAGGGTCCGTTGCCTTGGCCCCGGCCTCCGCTGCGTCCGCGGCAGCTTCCAGCACGGCCAATGCTGCCAGGCCGCTGGCCGCAGCCTTACTTGCTGCCTCCACGGCAGGAGTCCAGGCATCGATCATTGTCTTGTCGCCAACTTCTGCCTTGCCGCGTGCCACGATGCCATCCCGCGCAGCGATGAGGGCCGCTGCGAGCGCGTCAGGATCGACGTCGGTGGCCTCACCCAGGGAGGTTGCCGCACGCAGGTACGCCGTGCCATAGAGCGGGCCGGCAGCACCACCCACCTTGGACATGAGAGCCATGGCCGCAGCCTTCAACGCAGCTCCGGCGGTTTCTGGCGGGCTTTCATCGAGCTTCTGAAGCACGGCCTGGAAGCCGCGGTCCATGTTTTCGCCGTGGTCGGAGTCGCCAATGGGCCGGTCCAGCTCAATCAGCTCCACCCTGTGCTCCGCCATCGCCTTGGCAGACAGCCTCAACCATTCCTGCGCCCATTTGACGTCAAGGCCCATGCTCAGGCTCCCCATCGCAGGGCGGCGGTGTGAACAGGGGCGTCCCAGAGCCTGGTCATTTCATCGTCAAGGCGCAGCACCGAGACGGAACAGCCCTGCATTTCCAGGGACGTCACATAGTTGCCCACCAAGGAGCGCTCCACGGTGGCACCACGCTCGGCGAGGACGTGCGCCGCTCGCCGGTAGACGATGTACAACTCACTCAGCGGCGTCCCGCCCATGCCGTTGACGAACAACAACACCTTGTCGCCGGAGGCCAGGGAAAGGTCCTCCAACACAGGTTCAAGCAAGCGGTCCGTGATGGCGTCGGCGCTTTCCATGGCGATCCTGTGGCGGCCGGGCTCTCCGTGGATGCCGATGCCGATCTCGATCTCGTCATCGGCCAGTTCGAAGCTCGGCGTTCCCGCGTGGGGCACCGTGCAACCGGACAGGGCGACGCCCATGGTACGGACGTTGGCAACTACCCTCTCGGCGATGGCCGTCACGGCGTCGAGGTCGTCTCCGCGTTGCGCGGAAGCTCCCGCGATCTTCTCCACCAGGACGGTCCCGCCAACACCGCGGCGCCCGGCCGTGTACAGCGAGTCCTCCACGGCAACGTCGTCGTTGACCAGCACCGACCGGACGCGCACACCTTCGGCCTGCGCCATTTCGGCTGCGGTTTCAAAGTTCAGGACGTCACCGGTGTAGTTCTTCACGATATGCACGACGCCGGCACCCGAGTCGACGGCGACGGTCGCCGGAATGATCTGGTCCGGTGTTGGTGAGGTGAAGACAGCGCCGGGGACAGCGGCGTCGAGCATGCCGAGTCCGACGAAGCCTGCGTGGAGGGGCTCGTGGCCGCTGCCACCGCCGGAGACGAGGGCAACTTTGCCCGCAACCGGTGCACCTTTCCGGACGACGAACTTGGGGTCGGGGTGGACGTCCGCGATGTCGGCATGCGCCATGCCGAACCCGTCAACGGACTCGTCCACCACGGCGCGTGGATCATTGATGAGCTTTTTCATTGGATGCTCCTGGCGTGCTGTGGCTGGTGCCCTGACCCTACTACCGGCAGCCGGGGCCCCGGTAGGCCTTACCGGGTGGGAAACAGTACTTAAATAGCGGCAGGAACAGCCCTGATAGCTGTCCCTGCCGCTGTCGATGACGAGCCCCTAGTCCTTGGTGGGCGGAGCCGTCACTCCGTCCGCCTCCGGCCTGGGATTGAACTCGGGCCAGAACGCCGAGTAGAGGTCCGGGTCCGAATTCCTGTCGCCGGTCCAGTGGACTTCATGCGGCCACGGCCCGTGGGGGAGGTCGATCTGGAAGGCGGAGAAATCCGGGAACGTGACCCTATGGTCCATTGTCCGCATCCCCTTCAGCTGTTCAGAACGGCGTCGCCGCCGGTGGCAACGTCTTCCAGCAGGACGGTCTGGTCGATGACCGGCAGCCCTACGACGTGCCCAAAGCTGAACATGTTGTGCGGATCCAATTCGGCCTTGGCCTTGCGGAGGCGCTCACGGACGCTTGGTCCCCACGGACGCTCCCTGTCCTCGGCGTCCACGAAGTGTCCGTGCAGGTTGACGAACGTCCCGCCGCTGGAGGCGTCGCGCAGGTCCTCGCGAACGGCGTCGAACACGCCCGGAAGCAGCTCCGCCACAGGCGGGACAGCCATGCCCGCCATGAAGAAACTGAACGCGGCGTCGCGGGCTCCCACCATGTCTTCCCCGTCAGCGCAGACAGCCAAAGCCCCACCCAGGAGCCGGATTTCGGCCATCAGCACGGGACTTGGGACGTCGGGACCGAAGTGCCGCAGGATGGCATCCTTGGCGCCCTGGTCCAGTCGGTCCAGCAGGAAGCCCCGTTCCCGCACGGGCACTGGCTGCTCCGGATCCTGATGGACCATGTCCATTTGGGTGGATTCCAGGGGGCCCGTTCCGTCCATCATGAACGGAGCGCTCTTGCGCATTGGCTCCAGGAGCTGCGTGGCCACAGCGGCATCGCCTTGGTAGGCGTAGCGAAGGTGCACGACGAACTTGCCGCGCAGGGGCTCGGGGACGATGTCCATATCCGGCAGCCGCAGGAACGCCAACGACGCCGATGCTTCCGGTGGCAGCTCCGGCACCCATTCGCTGAACTGCTGCAAGACAGCGGCTGCATGGACGCCGTCGTAGTAGAGGCCGCCGGCAAAGAGGTCCGAACTTGGGAACAAATGGAATTCCATGGCAGTGACGATGCCGAGATTCCCTTTGCCTCCGCGCAAGAGGTAGAAGAGTTCGGAGTTCTCGTCCTTGGTCACCCTGCGCTGGGTGCCATCGGCGGTGACGAGCTCAAAGGCAATGACGTGGTCCGAGGCGAAACCGTACTTGCGGCCGAGGATCGGCAAGCCGCCGCCCAGCGTGTAACCCACCACGCCGACGTCGGTGGTGGAACCGCAGAGTCCCATCAATCCGAAGGTCGCGGCGTGGTCCACCACCGCCCTCCAGCGGACGCCCGCACCCACGCGGGCCGTCTTCTCGATGGGATCGATGCTGAGTTCCAGCATGCGGCGGGTGCTGATCAGCAGCCCGCCTTCAATGGCATTGGTTGCGCCGTGCCCGGTGGACTGTACGGAAACGGGCATCCTGCGTTCTGCAGCCCAACGGACCGCCGCCGCAACGTCCTCTGCGTCGAGGGCGCCGAAGGCAAGATCCGGTTGGTGCTGGGTGGACAAATTAAAGGCCGCTACCTCTGCGGCGAAGCCGGGATCGGCAGGCGTGAACACTGGACCGCGCACGCTGAGTTGGAGTTCTGAAACATCTGAAAAGGACGCGTGGGACTGCATGATCTTCTCTCAAATTGACCGAGTGGTGGAAGCTTCCCCAGCAAGCCTTGACCAGTTTATCCATCAACTGGATATATGAGAAGAGTTAATAAATCACCCATAATCGGGCAGGGTTGATCGCACGCCAAGTTGCGTGGATTTTTTGCGTGGATCTTTTCGCCTGGATCTTTTCGGGAAGTGCCGCGTACGCCCTAAAGCTGCTTGATCATGCGGGTGTTGCCCAGGGTATTGGGCTTGACCCGGGCGAGGTCCAGGAATTCTGCCGCACCTTCGTCATGCGAGCGCAGCAACTCGGAGTAGACCTGCGGGTCAACGGCCGACTGGTCCGCCATGACTTCGAATCCATGGCGCTTGAAGAAGTCCACTTCAAAAGTCAGGCAGAACACCCGGCTGACACCCAGCGCCTTCGCCTCTTCCAGCAGATTCTCCACCAGCACATGCCCCACGCCGCGGCCACGCCAGGAGTCAGCTGCGGCCAGAGTGCGGATCTCTGCCAGATCCTCCCACATCACGTGCAGAGCTCCGCAGCCGATGACCTCGCCGGCATCGGACTCGGCAATCCGGAATTCCTGGAGACTCTCGTAGTAAGCCACAGTCTCCTTGGCCATCAGGATCCGCTCCTCGGCCAAGGGTGCCACCAACCTCTTGATGGCCGCCACATCGCTGGTGCGGGCAGGGCGAAGGCTGAAGGACGAATTCACTCCCCCATCCTAACGAGGTGCGCGGGAGTGGGGGCTTCGTGACCACAAACGTGGGCGCCGCGGTCCTGCGCCAAGACTTATTGGCCTAAGAGTTGGTACGACAGCAATCCTCTTGCGCACGGAATCGGCTTCCAGTTCGCAAAGTTCATCCAACGCCAGGCCACGGCCGCAAGCGCATCTGGCAGCACCGCGGAATACTGGAGATTCCCAACGCCTACACCCCCGGCATCCGGCGGTTGTGCGGAAGCTGATCCGCCAAGCTGCCGGCCTGCATCAGACCCCCAGCTCCTCCGGCAGCGCAACGTCCTCACCCAGCACCTGCTTGGCCAGGAAGTGCTCCACCACGCCATACCAGACCTTCGCGTGCTGCGGCTGCAGCACCCAGTGGTTTTCGTCCGGGAAGTACAGGAAGCGGTGCGGGCTCTGGCCATTCTCATCAGCAGGCAGCTGGGAGGAGGACAGGAGCTCGTACCAAAGACGCAGGCCTTCACCGATCGGCACCCGGTAATCCTTGTCTCCATGGATCACCAGCATGGGCGTTTTGATGTTGCCCACGTTCAGGTGCGGGGAATTGGCCATGGCCATCTCCACGGTCATTTCCTTCAGCCAGTACTGGGCCGCATCGGTGGTGGGACCGAACTGGTCCAGCGCCCACAGGCTGGCGTGGGTGACGATCGCCTTGAACCGATCCGTCTGGCCGGCCACCCAGTTGGCCATGTAGCCGCCGAACGAGCCACCCATGGCCGCAGTCCTTGTTTCGTCAATGTCCTGCCTAGCCACAACCGCGTCAGTAATAGCCATCAGGTCCGTGAAGGGCTTCTTTCCCCATTCACCCCAGCCGCGCTGGATGAATTCCTGCCCGTAGCCCGTGGACAGGGCGGGATCCGGCAGCAGGACGGCGTAGCCCTTGGCAACCAACAGCCACGGGTTCCAGCGCCAGGTCCAGGCATTCCACGAGCCCAGGGGGCCACCATGGATCCACAGGAGCAGCGGTGCGGGGCTGTCTGCGGAGGCCTTGTCCGGGAGCGCCAGATAAGCGGGCACGCGTGAGCCGTCTTCCGCCGTCGTCTCCACACGCTCCAACCTGCCCTTGTAGGCGGGACGTTCCGCCGGCGCCGGCAGCCGGACCACTTCTCCGGTGGCGAGGTCGATCCGCACGGCCTCGGGCGGGAACCCGTACGAGCTGCGCAACGCATACGCTGTGGTTCCGTCGGGTGAAACCACGACGTCGGTGTACGCCGCACCGTCCTTCGTCACCTGGGTAACGCCACCGTCGGCGACGTTGATCCTGAAAATCGGCGACGCGCCGTCGTCGTCCGCTTTGGCAAGGATGGCAGAGCCGTCCGGCAGCCAGGCGAGCGCAGTTGCCCATCGGTCCCACTGGTGGGCGAGGGGCTCCAGATCAGTGGTTTCTCCGCCCGCAACGTTCAGCAGGTGAAGCTTTACCTGGGGCGCCTGCGTGGGCGTCGTGTCGCTTTCGCTCTCCACCACCAGCGTGCGGTTGTCCGGGCCGACCGGCCCAGGGAAGTAGCTCATGCCCTCATGGTCCAGCAGCACCTTGATGGCGCCCGTGGCGACGTCGACGGCGGCGAGCACCTCGCGGCTGTCTGCTTTCGCAAGCGCTTTGGTCATGCTTGTGTAGATGGTCTTGCCGTCGGGACTCACCACGGTTTTGGCCTCGCGCAGCGAACCGCCGACGCCGGGCGTCAAGTTGCGAAGCGTGAGCGGCGCGCTGGCATCCACGGTGGAAGGTTTGCCGGGCTCCTTCGCCTCGCCCGGCTCCACAGCGAAGAGCCGCGGCTCTGCGGGACCGAGGTCGGCATCCCAGTAGCGTACGGGGTAGCCCGTGTGCAGAATGGCGGAAACTTTTTTATCCTTGCGGGCCTTGCGGCGTTCTTCGTCGTTGTCCTCGTCCGTGGAACCGGCCAGGACCTCGGCATTGACGAAGGTCGCGTCTGCGTCCTTCGCGGCCATGACGGAACTGATCCCGCCGGCCCGGGAGTGCACCACGCGGGCTTCTCCTCCGTCCGCGGGGAGCAGCCATAGTGCGTTGACGGGGTCGGCGTCCGGGCTTTCCGGATCCGGGCGCGCCGAGGTGAAGTACAGGTCGCCATTGGCGGCGAAGACGGCGCCGGCCTCACCTTTGGCGCTTCGGGTGATGCGGCGTGCGTGGTTCCGGCCGCTGGGGTCGAGCTCCCAGAGGGCCGTAGCGAATTCTGTCGCCTTGCCGTTCAGCGTCGTCACGGTGGTGACAAGGCGCTTGCCGTCCGGGCTTAGGGTGAGGCCGGCAACCCGTGGAATGGAGAGGTAGTGGTCCAGATCGTGGAACGGTGTTTCGGGCTGTTCGCCCGAGGCATGAGTGTCAGCAGAGTCCATGCTCTGATTCAACACGAAATGTGCTCCTGATCACACATGTTTTCACTCAGAGTGAAACAGTACTTTCAGATATTCCCCAAGGTCTCAGAGGCGCCGCAAAGCCTCGACTACTGCGACGGTTCCATCTTCGGTAGCTATGCGCGCCGCGAGTTCCTCCGCCCGCTGTGCATACGACGGGGTGTTCACGGCCTGATTGATGGCCTCTCCGAGCCGTTCTGCAGTGAGCTTCTTGTACGGGATTGGCCCGGGTCCGGCACCGAGGGCGGCCACCCGGGAAGCCCAGAGAGGCTGGTCCGTGTAAACGGGCACGGCCACGGTCGGCATACCGGCACGCAAGCCGGCGGCGGTTGTTCCCGCCCCTGCGTGATGAACCACGGCAGCCATGCGCGGGAACAACCACTCATGCGGAACACTTCCGATGCCGATCGCGTCCGGACCCAGGGACTCCTCCACGCCCTGCACCACAGCCCTCACCCCGGCGCGGCGCGTGGCTTCGAGGATGAACTCCGGGTCAATGTGTGCACTGCTGCCAAAGCCCACGAAAACAGGCGGCGGACCGTCGGCCAGGAAATCCACCAGGCCAGCAGGCGGTTGCCAATCCTGTTTGACGGCGGGCCACCAGTATCCGGCCATCACCAAGCCGGGATGCCAATCGGCGGGCCTCGGGAGAACGGTCGGGCTGATGCCGTGCAGGACAGTGGCCGATGCCTTCCTTCGCCTCCGCTCTCCGGCCGCACGGCTTTCCTTTTTCAGCCCCAGCGCCTTTCGAAGGCGGGCGCTGGGGGCGTCATAGGGCGCCGGGCCAGCGGATGCGCGCTCACCAATGATCCTGTTCCCCAGCGAACCAAGACTGCGTGCCGAGTTCATCAGCACAGGCGGATAGGCGGCGCTTGGTTCGGTCGGCTGCAGGTGTGCCCCGAGGGCGGGAATGCCGAATGCCTCCGCAACGTCATACGCGTAGGGCGCCACCGAATTGGCCAGAATCACGTCGGCCCCAGCCTCGGCCGCCGCGAGAGTGCCGGTGGCGGCATGGTCCATGTACTCCCGGAGGTTTCTCCAGAAATCGAGCACGCTTGCACCCTGGGCCTTTGCACCCGGGGCCTTTGCACCCGGGGCCGGGTGGCTGATCAAAGCCGCCAGGTCACCGGGCAGGAGCCTGAATTCGCACCCCGAATCCACCACCAAAGGCGCATAGGCAGGGTTGGCCGCAATCGCAACCTCGAAGCCCAGGCCCTGCAAGCGGCTACCTAGCCCGGCCATGGGGGCAACGTCACCCCGCGTGCCCGGAGCCACCATCAAAACGCGCATGAATTCCTTTCTCGGATTGCACAAAGCCCCGCCTGCTCCTTGCGGAGCGGGCGGGGCCTTGTGCTGTGAGGCTATGTGCCTTACGCGGTGGGAGCGATCTCCGGGATGCGCGGCTTGGCGTTCCCTTCGAACGTGAACTTGGCGTCGTCACCTTCGCCATCCACATCCACCACGACGATGTCGCCGGAGTGGATCTCACCGAACAGGATCTTCTCGGACAGCTGATCCTCGATCTCGCGCTGGATGGTCCGGCGCAGCGGTCGGGCACCCATGGCGGGATCGTAACCACGCGTGGCCAAAAGTACCTTGGCTGCGGGCGTGAGTTCGATGCCCATGTCCTTGTCCTTGAGGCGGCGCTCCAGGCGGGTGACGAACAGGTCCACGATCTCGATGATCTCGTCCTGGGTCAGCTGCGGGAACACCACGACGTCGTCAACACGGTTGAGGAACTCGGGGCGGAAGTGCTGCTTGAGCTCTTCCGTGACCCGGGCACGCATCCGGTTGTAGCCCGTCTGGGTGTCCGTGCCGGACTGGAAGCCCGTGGCCACGCTCTTGGAGATGTCGCGGGTACCAAGGTTGGTGGTCATGATGATCACGGTGTTCTTGAAGTCCACCACGCGGCCCTGGGAGTCGGTCAAGCGGCCGTCTTCCAGAATCTGCAGCAGGGAGTTGAAGAGGTCCGCGTGGGCCTTCTCTACTTCATCGAACAGGACCACGGAGAACGGACGCCTGCGGACCTTCTCGGTGAGCTGGCCGCCTTCTTCGTAGCCGACGTAGCCCGGAGGAGCACCGAAGAGACGCGAAACCGTGTGCTTCTCGGAGTACTCGGACATGTCCAGCGTGATGAGGGCGTCCTCTTCACCGAACAGGAACTCGGCAAGAGCCTTGGCGAGTTCGGTCTTTCCGACGCCGGTCGGGCCGGCGAAGATGAACGAGCCACCGGGACGCTTGGGGTCCTTCAGGCCTGCACGGGTGCGGCGGATGGCCTGCGACAGGGCCTTGATGGCCTCGTCCTGGCCGACGACGCGCTTGTGCAGTTCGTCTTCCATCTTGAGCAGTCGAGAGGACTCTTCCTCGGTGAGCTTGAAGACAGGGATGCCCGTGGAGTTCGCAAGAACTTCGGCAATCAGGTCTTCGTCAACCTCGGAAATGTCGTCCATGCCGCCGGACTTCCAGTTGCGTTCCTTCTCCGCGCGCTCGGCAATGAGTTTCTGCTCCTTGTCGCGCAGTGAGGCAGCACCCTCAAAGTCCTGGGCGTCGATGGCGGATTCCTTCTCCATCTTCACTTCGGCAATGCGCTCGTCCATGGCCTTGAGCTCCGGCGGAGCCGTCATCCGACGGATGCGCAGGCGTGCGCCGGCTTCATCGATGAGGTCGATCGCCTTGTCCGGCAGGAAGCGGTCCGAAATGTAGCGTTCGGCCAGCTGCGCGGCTGAGGCGAGGGCGCCGTCGGTGATCGTGACGCGGTGGTGTGCCTCGTAACGGTCGCGAAGGCCCTTGAGGATCTCGATCGCGTGCGCGACGGAGGGTTCCTTGACCTGGATCGGCTGGAAGCGGCGCTCAAGAGCGGCGTCCTTCTCGATGTGCTTGCGGTACTCGTCCAGGGTGGTGGCACCAATGGTCTGGAGTTCGCCACGGGCAAGCATCGGCTTCAGGATGGACGCAGCATCAATGGCGCCTTCGGCAGCACCTGCACCAACGAGGGTGTGGATCTCGTCGATGAACAGGATGATGTCGCCGCGGGTGCGGATTTCCTTGAGGACCTTCTTCAGGCGCTCTTCGAAGTCACCGCGGTAGCGGGAGCCGGCAACCAGTGAGCCAAGGTCCAGCGTGTAGAGCTGCTTGTCCTTAATGGTCTCCGGGACATCGCCGCGGACGATCGCCTGGGCGAGGCCTTCGACGACGGCGGTCTTGCCGACGCCCGGCTCACCGATCAGCACAGGGTTGTTCTTGGTGCGGCGGGAGAGGACCTGCATGACGCGTTCCATCTCCTGCTCGCGGCCGATCACAGGATCGAGCTTGTTTTCGCGGGCAGCCTGCGTCAGGTTGCGGCCGAACTGGTCCAGCACCACTGAGCCGGCGGGGGTACCTTCGGGCTGGCCCTGGCCGGAGCCGCTGCCTGCGGTCTCCTTGCCCTGGTAGCCGGAGAGCAGCTGGATGACCTGCTGGCGGACCCGGTTGAGGTCGGCACCAAGCTTGACCAGCACCTGTGCGGCAACGCCTTCGCCTTCGCGAATGAGGCCGAGCAGGATGTGCTCAGTACCGATGTAGTTGTGGCCGAGCTGCAGTGCCTCGCGGAGCGAAAGCTCAAGCACCTTCTTGGCGCGCGGCGTGAAGGGGATGTGACCGGACGGGGCCTGCTGGCCCTGGCCGATGATCTCCTGCACCTGCTCGCGAACGCCATCGAGCGAAATGCTCAGGGACTCGAGCGCCTTGGCTGCAACGCCTTCACCCTCGTGGATCAGACCCAAGAGGATGTGCTCGGTACCAATGTAATTGTGGTTGAGCATCCGTGCCTCTTCTTGGGCAAGGACGACCACGCGACGGGCACGGTCCGTAAATCTCTCAAACATTTCGCCACACTCCTAGCTACGACGTACTTTGATGCTACGTGCCCGGGCAACACTTTTGGAGCGTGTTCGCCACAGGGGAAACATGACGTCGTTGCGGAATAAATCCAGTTGGCAGCCTTGACCGGAAGCGCCGGCGGTGACACCCTGCCGCCCTGCCCGCAGGCGGAACCCGGGCTGTGGGTTTTCGGACCCGGGCCCCTGGAATCGCGGTGAATCAAAAATGGGCTCTAAGGAGCCTTTCCACCCGGGCAGGGGATTCACAGAATATTCCCAGCCATGGGCTCGCCGGAGCCTAAACAAACCCCGCTTAAACAACGAATGCCCCGGCAGCATCTGCCGGGGCATTGAAGTGATGAATCAGGAATTGGCCTTTTGGTAAGCTTCCTGAATTTCTGCCTGAATACGACCACGGCTGTTGACCATGTAACCGTTGTCACGGGCCCATTGCCGGATCTGCGCGGAATCCTGGTTACGGGCTGCAGTAGCGCGGCCCCTCGTTGCACGACCGGAAGTCTTCCGGGCCTTGGCTACGTATGGTTCCAGGGCCTTCCGGAGGGAAGCTGCGTTAGCGGTGGACAGGTCCATCTCGTAGCTCACGCCGTCCAGGCCAAAGCGGACAGTTTCGTCCGCGGCCCCTTCATCCAGGTCATCGACGAGGATGATTTTTACTTTCTGTGCCATGAGTTGCCTCTCATTCGGAGGGTTGGATAATCAGAAATTCCCCGGGTTTCTTTCTTGATTATCTGTCACGGCAAGCATGCACGTCAAAGCACAATTGGATTCCTCCGTTAGCGGAAGCCAATTGCGGGCTTATTTAGCCGCTGGACCTTCCGGAGCCGGACCCTGATTTCTCAAATTGGCCTCCTCCTGCGCGCGGGCTTCCGCTTGGCGCTCGGATTTATCCGCGTTGAAGATCGACTTCATGGCGAACCAGAAAATCAAACCGACCACCACGGACGGCGCCAGGACTGCGATGTACTCCATGATCAGTGCCCTTCAGGCTTCAACAAGGGGAAAAGAATGGTTTCGCGGATTCCGGCACCGGTGAACAACATGACCAGGCGGTCGATGCCAAGTCCGATTCCACCCATGGGCGGCGCGCCATATTCGAGTGCGCGGAGGAAGTCCTCATCCAGCTGCATGGCTTCTTCATCACCGGCGGCAGACCTGCGGGATTGCTCCGTGAGGCGTTCGCGCTGGATAACAGGGTCAATCAACTCGGAGAATGCAGTACCGCGCTCCATTCCGCCAATAATGAGGTCCCAGGCCTCAATCAGGCGGCCATCCTCGCGGTGCGGGCGGGCCAGGGGCTGGGCCGACGGCGGGTAGTCATAGACAAAAGTCGGGTTAAGGAGCGTGGGCTCGACGATTTCGCCGAAGAGTTCCACCACGATCTTCTCGGCATCCCATTTCGGGTCCACCTTGACGTCATGCTTGGCGGCAATCGCCAACAACTCCTCCACGGTGGTATCCGGCGTAATTTCCACGCCCACTGCTTCGGAAATACCGGGGTATACCGCAAGCCAGGCCCACTCGCCGTCGAGGTTTATTTCCCCGGCTTCGGTCTGGATGGTGCGGGTACCCACAACATCTGCCACATTCAGGATGATTTCCTTCATGCGATCGGCCATGACGAACTGGTCAGCCCATGCCTCGTAGCATTCAAGCGTGGTGAATTCCGGACTGTGGGTGGAGTCCACGCCCTCGTTGCGGAAGACCCTGCCCATGTCGTAAACACGATCAATTCCGCCCACGACTGCGCGCTTAAGGAAAAGCTCCGTGGCAATGCGGAGGGTCATTTTCTGGTCGAATGCATTCATATGCGTTTCGAACGGACGGGCCGTGGCGCCGCCGTGGACCAGCTGCAGGATCGGGGTTTCCACCTCCACGTATCCGTGGCGGTCAAGGGTGTCGCGGACCGAACGGGTGATGGCGGCACGCTTGTAAACCATCTCGCGGGCTTCGTCACGGACCATGAGGTCCACGTAGCGCTGGCGGACGCGGGTTTCTTCGTTCAACTCTGCGTGCAGCACGGGAAGCGGGCGCAGGGCCTTGGAAGCCATGGACCAGGAATCTGCCATCACGGACAGCTCGCCGCGGCGGGAGGAGATGACCTCTCCCTTGATGAATACGTGGTCGCCGAGGTCGACCAGGGCCTTCCAATCGGCCAGTGCTTCTTCGCCTACGTTCGCGAGGCTCAGCATGGCCTGCACGCGCACGCCCTTGCCGTCCACGCCGCCTTCCTGGAGGGTGGCGAAGCAGAGCTTGCCGGTGTTGCGCACAAAGACCACGCGGCCGGTGATGCCTACGACGTCTCCGGTGGTCTCATCGGCCTGGAGGTGCCCGTATTTCTCGCGGATTTCGCCGAGGGAATGGGTCCGTTCGACACCCACCGGATAAGCCTCTGTGCCCCGCTCGATCAGCTTGGCGCGCTTCTCCATGCGGATGCGCATTTGCTCGCTGGCGTCGACGGGCTCTGCGGAGGTGTTCAGGGCTGGGGTGTTTGCGGAAGTCACAGTCCTTAAGTTTACCGGTGATTGCGGACCTTCATTTCCGGACTTCGCCCGACGGTGAAAAGCATAGACTCGGACGGTGGAGACATGGACAGTTGAAACGAACGACGGCGGCGGGCACCTTGAGGTGCACAGCTTCAGGCCCGCGTCGGCTGCCACAATCCCCGGTTCCAAAGCGCCCGCGGAAACGGCCGGCGTCGTGCTTGTCCACGGCACCCTGGTGACCGACGCCCTCTACTGGCCGTTCGCGCGTACCCTCAGCGTGATGCTGGGCCGCCCGGTCCACAGCTACAACCGCCGCGGCCGTGGCCATTCGGCACCGCAGCCCCCGGGCTATTCCGTCGACACTGAGATCGCGGACCTCCAGGCAGTCATGGAAAAGAGCGGATCCACCGACGTCGTAGCGCACAGCTACGGTGGGTTCGTGGCGCTCCAGGCCGCACGGCGGACCACCATCAACCGGTTGGTCACCTACGACGCCGCGGTGTCGTTGTCCGGCAACCTGAGCAGCCGGTGGCGGCCGGAGCTGGAGGAAGCAGTCACCGCGGGCCAATTGGACCAGGCCTGGGCACACCTTGTACAGGGGTTGGGAACGGCTGGCCCGATTTCCTATCTTCCGATGCGGGCCCTGCGGACTTTGAGTGTGCTGTCCGCCCAAACCAGGCTGGGACTGGAGATGCGTTCCCTGCTGCCCACCGCCGTCGTGGAAATGCGGGCGGTCCTTGACGCCGACGCGCACATTGGGGACTTCACAAAAATCTCCACTCCAACCCTCATGCTCAGCGGCGGCTGGAGTCCGTCATACTTCGCCGAAACGGCCCGGGCGCTGGCCGGCGCGGTGCCCGCGATCGCATTCGCGCAGGTGCCGCTGCAATTCCACGAAGGCCCGCTGCGCCCGGGACGGCGGCTTGCCGCACGGGTGGCCCGGTTCCTCTCGGGGAACCACCTCCCCGTAGGACAGGCAGAAGCCACCTAAGATGTTCCGGTGAAGGAACGCGGGATCAGGACACACGACGGCGGCAGGCTCGCCTTGTACAGCTACGGCGCCGAAGAGGCGCCCGGGGAGCGCAGGGTGGTGCTGATCGGGGGCGCGTTTCTGACGGCCCTCATCTACCGGCCGTTCTCCATCGCTTTGGCCAAGGGCCTGGGTGACGGCTGGGCCGTGGACGTCTACGACCGCCGTGGCCGGGGAAAGTCCACAGGGCAGCCGCACAACTACTCCATGGCGACGGAAGTAGAGGATGTCCGCACCGTTATGGACGCCACCGGTGCACGGAACATCCTTGGCCACAGCCTGGGCGGATCCGTCGCGCTGAATGCCGCACAGGACTTCGCCGGGACCGGCCACGAACCCGGCAAACTCGCTGTCTACGATGCCGCCGTCAACATCGACGGAAGCATGGACCTGGATTGGCTGCCCGGCTTCGCGGACGCTGTGGACAAGGGCGACATCAACCGCGCGATGGCACGGATGCGGCGTGGAATGGAGCCCGGAACAGCCTTGGCACGAGTACCCGAGCCCATCCTGGCAGGACTCATGGCAGTGGTTTCACGTACCAAGGTGAACAAGGTCTTCCGGGAACTCCTGCCCTCCGGTGTCGGCGAGCTGAAGGCCGCCTTCGAGGACGCTGACACGCCCCGGGACTTCGCTGTGCTGCCGTCGAACACCCATTTC
Source organism: Paenarthrobacter nicotinovorans (assembly GCF_021919345.1). NCBI lineage: Bacteria > Bacillati > Actinomycetota > Actinomycetes > Micrococcales > Micrococcaceae > Paenarthrobacter > Paenarthrobacter nicotinovorans. The sequence continues at coordinate 157,715 of NZ_CP089293.1, read as the reverse complement.
ATGGTGGGCAAGAAAAGCCCGCAGTTCTACAAAGTCGCCGCAGCCAGGTTGAACAGGGCCGTCCCAGGGAGCACGTTGGAAGTCTCCCCCAAAGGCTTCCATGGCTCAGTCCCCGCGGCAGTGAATGAACTGGTTTCGGATATCTCGGAGTACTTCAAGAGCTGATTCGGTATCCACATACGGGGTTGCCATGCGGCCGGCTGTCGGGTGGCTCGGCTAGGCTCAAGACATGACGCGCGACATCATCATGACCCACGACGGCGGACACCTCGAACTCCTCACCACAGGTGGTGACCTGGCAGCGGCAGGCTCCGGCGTAGTCGTCGTTCCTGCCTCCATGGTGACCGCCTCCGATTACACGCGTTTCGCCCAGAAGCTCAGTGAGGCGCTCGGCCGGCCGGTCCACACGTTCAATCGGCGTGGCAGGGGCGACTCATCGCCCCAAGCCGAGGACTACACGTTGGAAGCCGATATCCGGGACCTTCAAACGGTTATGGAGCACACGTCCAGCACCGACGTGTTCGGCCATAGCTTCGGCGGTGCGGTGGCGCTGCATGCAGCACGCACGCTCCCGGTGGAGCGGCTGGCCGTCTACGATCCCGCCGTGTCGGTCAACCACAGCGTCAAAGCCGACTGGACGCCCGATTATGAACGCGCGACGGCGGCGGGAGACTACGACCGCGCCCTCGCCGTCCTCATCAAGGGAGTTGAGACAGGCGGCGCTTTCGCGCGAATGCCGCTCTCGATGCTGACACTGGCCAACAAGCTGGCCGCCGGCACCCCTGTCGGCAAGCAGATGCGGGAGCTCATGACCTGCGGCGTCCGGGAAATCAAGGCCGTCATTGCGGCCGACATGCCCGCCGAGCCGTTCCTGGCACTGCCGCTGGAGACCTTGATCGTGGTGGGTGAAAAGAGCCCCGCCTACTTCGGTGTTGCCTGCGGACAGATCCACGATGTCCTGTCCGGGTCCAGCTACACCATCCTTCCCGGCTTCGGGCACGACGGCCCCAACAAAGCCCCGGACAAGCTGATCTCGGAATTGTCCGAGTTCTTCTCCGGCTAGTTTCAGCGGGCGATCCGGCTGCAGCCCGCTGGGGCCTGACTGGCTTTGTTAAATGGAAGAGCCCCAACCGTGGTTGGGGCTCTTCGTTAATGGTTGTCCGGCGGTGTCCTACTCTCCCACACCCTCCCGGGTGCAGTACCATCGGCGCTGTGGGTCTTAGCTTCCGGGTTCGGAATGGGACCGGGCGTTTCCCCCACGCTATGACCGCCGTAACTCTGTTACCCGTCCCGACCCCGTTGGTGTGGGGGTGGGTGGGAAGCTTTGTGGTTACAACTGTGGTGTTATGTAGTTGTTGTTGTTGTTGGTTCCTGGAACGGTTGTTGTTCGGGAACCACATAGTGGACGCGTGCAGTGTTTTGTGTGTGGTGTAAGTTGTTGGCCTATTAGTACCGGTCAGCTTCACGAGTCTTTAGTCCTCGCTTCCACATCCGGCCTATCAACCCAGTGGTCTGGCTGGGGGCCTCTCACACATAATGTGTATGGAAATCTCATCTTGAAGCGAGCTTCCCGCTTAGATGCTTTCAGCGGTTATCCCATCCGAACGTAGCTAATCAGCGATGCACTTGGCAGTACAACTGACACACCAGAGGTTCGTCCGTCCCGGTCCTCTCGTACTAAGGACAGCCCTTCTCAAATTTCCTGCGCGCGCAGCGGATAGGGACCGAACTGTCTCACGACGTTCTAAACCCAGCTCGCGTACCGCTTTAATGGGCGAACAGCCCAACCCTTGGGACCTACTCCAGCCCCAGGATGCGACGAGCCGACATCGAGGTGCCAAACCATGCCGTCGATATGGACTCTTGGGCAAGATCAGCCTGTTATCCCCGAGGTACCTTTTATCCGTTGAGCGACGGCCATTCCACAATGTACCGCCGGATCACTAGTCCCGACTTTCGTCCCTGCTCGAGATGTCTCTCTCACAGTCAAGCTCCCTTGTGCACTTACACTCGACACCTGATTGCCAACCAGGCTGAGGGAACCTTTGGGCGCCTCCGTTACTTTTTAGGAGGCAACCGCCCCAGTTAAACTACCCATCAGGCACTGTCCCTGACCCGGATCACGGGCCGAAGTTAGATGTCCAAAGTGACCAGAGTGGTATTTCAACGATGACTCCACCCGAACTGGCGTCCGGGTTTCAACGTCTCCCACCTATCCTACACAAGCCACTCCGAACACCAATACCAAACTATAGTAAAGGTCTCGGGGTCTTTCCGTCCTGCTGCGCGTAACGAGCATCTTTACTCGTACTGCAATTTCGCCGAGTTTATGGTTGAGACAGCGGGGAAGTCGTTACTCCATTCGTGCAGGTCGGAACTTACCCGACAAGGAATTTCGCTACCTTAGGATGGTTATAGTTACCACCGCCGTTTACTGGGGCTTAAATTCTCAGCTTCGCCACAAGTGGCTAACCGGTCCTCTTAACCTTCCAGCACCGGGCAGGAGTCAGTCCGTATACATCGTCTTGCGACTTCGCACGGACCTGTGTTTTTAGTAAACAGTCGCTTCCCCCTGGTCTCTGCGGCCCACACCCGCTCACGGAGAGCAAGTCTCCATCACGGGGCAGGCCCCCCTTCTCCCGAAGTTACGGGGGCATTTTGCCGAGTTCCTTAACCATAATTCTCTCGATCGCCTTGGTATTCTCTACCTGATCACCTGTGTCGGTTTGGGGTACGGGCGGCTAAAACCTCGCGTCGATGCTTTTCTTGGCAGCATAGGATCACCGGATCCCCCCTTACGGGAGTCCCATCAGATCTCAGGAACGTGCTCGAAGCACACAGGAACGGATTTGCCTATCCCTGACCCTACATCCTTAGACCGGGGCAACCATCGCCCGGCCCGGCTACCTTCCTGCGTCACACCTGTTAATACGCTTACCTCCCGGGATCAGGTCCCGCGCTCGGCCAAAACCCACAACACCACAAGGGTGAGCGGGCAGGCTCCGGGCGGTTAGTATCCCCCGCTTGGCATGGGCGGTTTTTCGCCGGTACGGGAATATCAACCCGTTGTCCATCGACTACGCCTGTCGGCCTCGCCTTAGGTCCCGACTTACCCAGGGCAGATTAGCTTGACCCTGGAACCCTTGATCATTCGGCGGACGGGTTTCTCACCCGTCTTTCGCTACTCATGCCTGCATTCTCACTCGTGTAGGCTCCACCGCTGGTTTCCACCGCGACTTCACTGCCCACACGACGCTCCCCTACCACTCCACACCCCTGAACCACGAAGGCTAGGGTACTGTGTGAAATCCACAACTTCGGCGGTGTACTTGAGCCCCGCTACATTGTCGGCGCGGAATCACTTGACCAGTGAGCTATTACGCACTCTTTCAAGGATGGCTGCTTCTAAGCCAACCTCCTGGTTGTCTTCGCAACTCCACATCCTTTCCCACTTAGCACACGCTTAGGGGCCTTAGTTGGTGGTCTGGGCTGTTTCCCTCTCGACTATGAAGCTTATCCCCCACAGTCTCACTGCTGCGCTCTGACTTACCGGCATTCGGAGTTTGGCTGACGTCAGTAACCTTGTAGGGCCCATCGGCCATCCAGTAGCTCTACCTCCGGCAAGAAACACGCAACGCTGCACCTAAATGCATTTCGGGGAGAACCAGCTATCACGGAGTTTGATTGGCCTTTCACCCCTACCCACAGCTCATCCCCTCCATTTTCAACTGAAGTGGGTTCGGTCCTCCACGACGTCTTACCGTCGCTTCAACCTGGCCATGGGTAGATCACTCCGCTTCGGGTCTAGATCACGCCACTACACTCGCCCTATTCAGACTCGCTTTCGCTACGGCTACCCCACACGGGTTAACCTCGCGACGTAACACTAACTCGCAGGCTCATTCTTCAAAAGGCACGCCGTCACAGTAACAAGACTGCTCCGACGGATTGTAAGCACACGGTTTCAGGTACTGTTTCACTCCCCTCCCGGGGTACTTTTCACCTTTCCCTCACGGTACTGGTCCGCTATCGGTCATTAGGAAGTATTTAGGCTTATCAGGTGGTCCTGACAGATTCGCACGGGATTTCTCGGGCCCCGTGCTACTTGGGATACTCTCCAGGCGGCACACAACATTACGGTTACGGGGCTCACACCCTCTCTGGCCGGCCTTTCAAGACCGTTCACCTATGCACGCACTCTCACCTCACTGGCCCGGCAGAACCAGAACGGAAAGTCCCACAACCCCGCCCATGCAACGCCCGCCGGCTATCACACATGGAAACGGTTTAGCCTGATCCGCGTTCGCTCGCCACTACTAACGGAATCACTCTTGTTTTCTCTTCCTGCGGGTACTGAGATGTTTCACTTCCCCGCGTTCCCCCCACGCACCCTATGTGTTCAGATGCGGGTCACACAATCACCATGACAGCGTTGTGCGGGGTTTCCCCATTCGGACATCCTGGGATCAACGCTCGGTTATCAACTCCCCCAGGCTTATCGCAGATTCCTACGTCCTTCTTCGGCTCCTAATGCCAAGGCATCCACCGTGTGCCCTTAAAAACTTGACCACACAAACATGATCAAAAACTTACTCGAGAGAACCACGAGCCACTACGGCCCAAGGTTCATTCATAAGAAATTGCTGTATGGAACACACACACCAAAGCGTGTATGTCCCAGATGCTCGCGTCCACTATGTAGTTCTCAAACAACAACCCCATCAACCAACCCCCCAACCCGCCACAACCCACACACGCAGGCCGCAACACAAAGACCGGAGGAACCGGCTGCAGGAACAAAAGAAACACCAGAAGTGCCCCCCTGCATTGCTGCAAAAAGGTCCTGTTGCCTCAGGACCCAACAGTGCGCCAAACACAACCCCCACCAGCCGCACCCCGGACACGTTCCCAACAACCCACACCCCCACACAAAGCAGGAGCACGAACCGCCGTACTAGCACCAGGACACAACCACGAAAGCCATGCCAAAAAAATGATTCGTTGATATTCCACCCATGAGCACCCACCGCAGAACAAACGCCTGCGCAATGGGCAACACTGACAACAACCAGACACCCCATGCAGGGCACCAATCATTGCAAGCAGCTCCTTAGAAAGGAGGTGATCCAGCCGCACCTTCCGGTACGGCTACCTTGTTACGACTTAGTCCCAATCGCCGGTCCCACCTTCGACGGCTCCCCCCACAAGGGTTAGGCCACCGGCTTCGGGTGTTACCAACTTTCGTGACTTGACGGGCGGTGTGTACAAGGCCCGGGAACGTATTCACCGCAGCGTTGCTGATCTGCGATTACTAGCGACTCCGACTTCATGGGGTCGAGTTGCAGACCCCAATCCGAACTGAGACCGGCTTTTTGGGATTAGCTCCACCTCACAGTATCGCAACCCTTTGTACCGGCCATTGTAGCATGCGTGAAGCCCAAGACATAAGGGGCATGATGATTTGACGTCGTCCCCACCTTCCTCCGAGTTGACCCCGGCAGTCTCCTATGAGTCCCCGGCCGAACCGCTGGCAACATAGAACGAGGGTTGCGCTCGTTGCGGGACTTAACCCAACATCTCACGACACGAGCTGACGACAACCATGCACCACCTGTAAACCGACCGCAAGCGGGGCACCTGTTTCCAGGTCTTTCCGGTTCATGTCAAGCCTTGGTAAGGTTCTTCGCGTTGCATCGAATTAATCCGCATGCTCCGCCGCTTGTGCGGGCCCCCGTCAATTCCTTTGAGTTTTAGCCTTGCGGCCGTACTCCCCAGGCGGGGCACTTAATGCGTTAGCTACGGCGCGGAAAACGTGGAATGTCCCCCACACCTAGTGCCCAACGTTTACGGCATGGACTACCAGGGTATCTAATCCTGTTCGCTCCCCATGCTTTCGCTCCTCAGCGTCAGTTACAGCCCAGAGACCTGCCTTCGCCATCGGTGTTCCTCCTGATATCTGCGCATTTCACCGCTACACCAGGAATTCCAGTCTCCCCTACTGCACTCTAGTCTGCCCGTACCCACTGCAGAACCGGAGTTGAGCCCCGGTCTTTCACAGCAGACGCGACAAACCGCCTACGAGCTCTTTACGCCCAATAATTCCGGATAACGCTTGCGCCCTACGTATTACCGCGGCTGCTGGCACGTAGTTAGCCGGCGCTTCTTCTGCAGGTACCGTCACTTACGCTTCTTCCCTACTGAAAGAGGTTTACAACCCGAAGGCCGTCATCCCTCACGCGGCGTCGCTGCATCAGGCTTGCGCCCATTGTGCAATATTCCCCACTGCTGCCTCCCGTAGGAGTCTGGGCCGTGTCTCAGTCCCAGTGTGGCCGGTCACCCTCTCAGGCCGGCTACCCGTCGTCGCCTTGGTAGGCCATTACCCCACCAACAAGCTGATAGGCCGCGAGTCCATCCAAAACCACAAAAGCTTTCCACCCCCCACCATGCGATGAGGAGTCATATCCGGTATTAGACCCAGTTTCCCAGGCTTATCCCAGAGTCAAGGGCAGGTTACTCACGTGTTACTCACCCGTTCGCCACTAATCCCCCAGCAAGCTGGGATCATCGTTCGACTTGCATGTGTTAAGCACGCCGCCAGCGTTCATCCTGAGCCAGGATCAAACTCTCCGTTGAAGTAAAACAAAATCAAACAGACACAACCACACCCACCGGAAATAACGGCAAAACGCGGCTGCACAAAATTCGAAACCAGCTGAAAACCAGACCACCACACACGGGGGTGCGCAGCAACCTGGCAAAATTTCAACCAATCAATAAAACAATCGGTATCAACAAACTTGGCACACTATTGAGTTCTCAAACAACAGACCCCCCAAAACATCACCCCACCGGAACACCACACAAAGCAGCGCACCACAACAGGGCCATTGGAAAAGAAGAGTTATTTTTGGCCGCCTACCGAACCGTACACACCTTCCGGCTTTCCGTTTCGCACCCGGCGACTCAGAAAACAATACACGCCCCACAACCCCAACGCAAATCCACCACCCAACACCCCCACACCAACCCCCAAAACCCACCAAACCGCCGTCGAACACCACCTACAACACGACCGTGACGACACCGCCGGTGGGTGGGAGGATGGGACGCATGGAACTCCACATCACAGGCGAAGACGCCGCCGACCAGCTGCTCAGTCAAGACGCCTTTGCATTGTTGACGGGCATGCTGCTCGATCAACAGGTCACCATGGAATCGGCCTTTGCCGGCCCGGAGAAGATCCGTACGCGTCTGGGCACCCTCGATCCGGGCGTCATCGCTGGCCAGGATCCGGCCGGCTTCGTGGAGCTCTTCAAGGAGAGGCCCGCCGTCCACCGCTTTCCGGGCTCCATGGCAGGCAGGGTCCAGGCCCTCGCTGCCACGGTGCACAGTGACTGGGACGGAGATGCAGCAGCGATCTGGACGAAGGGTAACCCTGACGGCCCCGAAGTGCTCCGCAGGCTCAAGGCACTGCCCGGTTACGGAGAACAAAAGGCGAAGATCTTCCTGGCGCTTTTGGGCAAGCAATGCGGTCTCAAAGCCACCGGATGGCGTGAGGCCGCCGGCCACTACGGAGAAGACGGCTCCTACTTGTCCGTGGCCGACATCGTGGACCCTGCATCCCTGGCCAAGGTCCGCGCCAGCAAGCAAGCAGCGAAAGCCGCAGCAAAGGCTGCAAAGACAAGCGGCTCCTGAACCCGCCGCCCGCCCGGCATATTCAATGTCGGGTGGGTTGTGTGGGTGGCCGTCTACGGCATTGCCGTAGATTACGTTGACGCACGCGCGACTCTCCGCAGCAATGGCGGCCTCCGAGTTGGCGATGCGAAGCTCCAGGCAACCGCAGGCGTGAGCCAGGAACGACTCCCGGCAATGCCCTAACGCGCATACTTCCACGAGGAGGCAGGGCCGGTGCTTGTGTGGGGGTTGTGTGTGTTAAATGGAAGAGCCCCAACCGTGGTTGGGGCTCTTCGTTAATGGTTGTCCGGCGGTGTCCTACTCTCCCACACCCTCCCGGGTGCAGTACCATCGGCGCTGTGGGTCTTAGCTTCCGGGTTCGGAATGGGACCGGGCGTTTCCCCCACGCTATGACCGCCGTAACTCTGTTACCCGTCCCAACCCCGCGTTGGTGTGGGGGTGGGTGGGAAGCTTGTGGTTACAACTGTGGTGTTATGTAGTTGTTGTTGTTGGTTCCTGGAACGGTTGTTGTTCGGGAACCACATAGTGGACGCGTGCAGTGTTTTGTGTGTGGTGTAAGTTGTTGGCCTATTAGTACCGGTCAGCTTCACGAGTCTTTAGTCCTCGCTTCCACATCCGGCCTATCAACCCAGTGGTCTGGCTGGGGGCCTCTCACACATAATGTGTATGGAAATCTCATCTTGAAGCGAGCTTCCCGCTTAGATGCTTTCAGCGGTTATCCCATCCGAACGTAGCTAATCAGCGATGCACTTGGCAGTACAACTGACACACCAGAGGTTCGTCCGTCCCGGTCCTCTCGTACTAAGGACAGCCCTTCTCAAATTTCCTGCGCGCGCAGCGGATAGGGACCGAACTGTCTCACGACGTTCTAAACCCAGCTCGCGTACCGCTTTAATGGGCGAACAGCCCAACCCTTGGGACCTACTCCAGCCCCAGGATGCGACGAGCCGACATCGAGGTGCCAAACCATGCCGTCGATATGGACTCTTGGGCAAGATCAGCCTGTTATCCCCGAGGTACCTTTTATCCGTTGAGCGACGGCCATTCCACAATGTACCGCCGGATCACTAGTCCCGACTTTCGTCCCTGCTCGAGATGTCTCTCTCACAGTCAAGCTCCCTTGTGCACTTACACTCGACACCTGATTGCCAACCAGGCTGAGGGAACCTTTGGGCGCCTCCGTTACTTTTTAGGAGGCAACCGCCCCAGTTAAACTACCCATCAGGCACTGTCCCTGACCCGGATCACGGGCCGAAGTTAGATGTCCAAAGTGACCAGAGTGGTATTTCAACGATGACTCCACCCGAACTGGCGTCCGGGTTTCAACGTCTCCCACCTATCCTACACAAGCCACTCCGAACACCAATACCAAACTATAGTAAAGGTCTCGGGGTCTTTCCGTCCTGCTGCGCGTAACGAGCATCTTTACTCGTACTGCAATTTCGCCGAGTTTATGGTTGAGACAGCGGGGAAGTCGTTACTCCATTCGTGCAGGTCGGAACTTACCCGACAAGGAATTTCGCTACCTTAGGATGGTTATAGTTACCACCGCCGTTTACTGGGGCTTAAATTCTCAGCTTCGCCACAAGTGGCTAACCGGTCCTCTTAACCTTCCAGCACCGGGCAGGAGTCAGTCCGTATACATCGTCTTGCGACTTCGCACGGACCTGTGTTTTTAGTAAACAGTCGCTTCCCCCTGGTCTCTGCGGCCCACACCCGCTCACGGAGAGCAAGTCTCCATCACGGGGCAGGCCCCCCTTCTCCCGAAGTTACGGGGGCATTTTGCCGAGTTCCTTAACCATAATTCTCTCGATCGCCTTGGTATTCTCTACCTGATCACCTGTGTCGGTTTGGGGTACGGGCGGCTAAAACCTCGCGTCGATGCTTTTCTTGGCAGCATAGGATCACCGGATCCCCCCTTACGGGAGTCCCATCAGATCTCAGGAACGTGCTCGAAGCACACAGGAACGGATTTGCCTATCCCTGACCCTACATCCTTAGACCGGGGCAACCATCGCCCGGCCCGGCTACCTTCCTGCGTCACACCTGTTAATACGCTTACCTCCCGGGATCAGGTCCCGCGCTCGGCCAAAACCCACAACACCACAAGGGTGAGCGGGCAGGCTCCGGGCGGTTAGTATCCCCCGCTTGGCATGGGCGGTTTTTCGCCGGTACGGGAATATCAACCCGTTGTCCATCGACTACGCCTGTCGGCCTCGCCTTAGGTCCCGACTTACCCAGGGCAGATTAGCTTGACCCTGGAACCCTTGATCATTCGGCGGACGGGTTTCTCACCCGTCTTTCGCTACTCATGCCTGCATTCTCACTCGTGTAGGCTCCACCGCTGGTTTCCACCGCGACTTCACTGCCCACACGACGCTCCCCTACCACTCCACACCCCTGAACCACGAAGGCTAGGGTACTGTGTGAAATCCACAACTTCGGCGGTGTACTTGAGCCCCGCTACATTGTCGGCGCGGAATCACTTGACCAGTGAGCTATTACGCACTCTTTCAAGGATGGCTGCTTCTAAGCCAACCTCCTGGTTGTCTTCGCAACTCCACATCCTTTCCCACTTAGCACACGCTTAGGGGCCTTAGTTGGTGGTCTGGGCTGTTTCCCTCTCGACTATGAAGCTTATCCCCCACAGTCTCACTGCTGCGCTCTGACTTACCGGCATTCGGAGTTTGGCTGACGTCAGTAACCTTGTAGGGCCCATCGGCCATCCAGTAGCTCTACCTCCGGCAAGAAACACGCAACGCTGCACCTAAATGCATTTCGGGGAGAACCAGCTATCACGGAGTTTGATTGGCCTTTCACCCCTACCCACAGCTCATCCCCTCCATTTTCAACTGAAGTGGGTTCGGTCCTCCACGACGTCTTACCGTCGCTTCAACCTGGCCATGGGTAGATCACTCCGCTTCGGGTCTAGATCACGCCACTACACTCGCCCTATTCAGACTCGCTTTCGCTACGGCTACCCCACACGGGTTAACCTCGCGACGTAACACTAACTCGCAGGCTCATTCTTCAAAAGGCACGCCGTCACAGTAACAAGACTGCTCCGACGGATTGTAAGCACACGGTTTCAGGTACTGTTTCACTCCCCTCCCGGGGTACTTTTCACCTTTCCCTCACGGTACTGGTCCGCTATCGGTCATTAGGAAGTATTTAGGCTTATCAGGTGGTCCTGACAGATTCGCACGGGATTTCTCGGGCCCCGTGCTACTTGGGATACTCTCCAGGCGGCACACAACATTACGGTTACGGGGCTCACACCCTCTCTGGCCGGCCTTTCAAGACCGTTCACCTATGCACGCACTCTCACCTCACTGGCCCGGCAGAACCAGAACGGAAAGTCCCACAACCCCGCCCATGCAACGCCCGCCGGCTATCACACATGGAAACGGTTTAGCCTGATCCGCGTTCGCTCGCCACTACTAACGGAATCACTCTTGTTTTCTCTTCCTGCGGGTACTGAGATGTTTCACTTCCCCGCGTTCCCCCCACGCACCCTATGTGTTCAGATGCGGGTCACACAATCACCATGACAGCGTTGTGCGGGGTTTCCCCATTCGGACATCCTGGGATCAACGCTCGGTTATCAACTCCCCCAGGCTTATCGCAGATTCCTACGTCCTTCTTCGGCTCCTAATGCCAAGGCATCCACCGTGTGCCCTTAAAAACTTGACCACACAAACATGATCAAAAACTTACTCGAGAGAACCACGAGCCACTACGGCCCAAGGTTCATTCATAAGAAATTGCTGTATGGAACACACACACCAAAGCGTGTATGTCCCAGATGCTCGCGTCCACTATGTAGTTCTCAAACAACAACCCCATCAACCAACCCCCCAACCCGCCACAACCCACACACGCAGGCCGCAACACAAAGACCGGAGGAACCGGCTGCAGGAACAAAAGAAACACCAGAAGTGCCCCCCTGCATTGCTGCAAAAAGGTCCTGTTGCCTCAGGACCCAACAGTGCGCCAAACACAACCCCCACCAGCCGCACCCCGGACACGTTCCCAACAACCCACACCCCCACACAAAGCAGGAGCACGAACCGCCGTACTAGCACCAGGACACAACCACGAAAGCCATGCCAAAAAAATGATTCGTTGATATTCCACCCATGAGCACCCACCGCAGAACAAACGCCTGCGCAATGGGCAACACTGACAACAACCAGACACCCCATGCAGGGCACCAATCATTGCAAGCAGCTCCTTAGAAAGGAGGTGATCCAGCCGCACCTTCCGGTACGGCTACCTTGTTACGACTTAGTCCCAATCGCCGGTCCCACCTTCGACGGCTCCCCCCACAAGGGTTAGGCCACCGGCTTCGGGTGTTACCAACTTTCGTGACTTGACGGGCGGTGTGTACAAGGCCCGGGAACGTATTCACCGCAGCGTTGCTGATCTGCGATTACTAGCGACTCCGACTTCATGGGGTCGAGTTGCAGACCCCAATCCGAACTGAGACCGGCTTTTTGGGATTAGCTCCACCTCACAGTATCGCAACCCTTTGTACCGGCCATTGTAGCATGCGTGAAGCCCAAGACATAAGGGGCATGATGATTTGACGTCGTCCCCACCTTCCTCCGAGTTGACCCCGGCAGTCTCCTATGAGTCCCCGGCCGAACCGCTGGCAACATAGAACGAGGGTTGCGCTCGTTGCGGGACTTAACCCAACATCTCACGACACGAGCTGACGACAACCATGCACCACCTGTAAACCGACCGCAAGCGGGGCACCTGTTTCCAGGTCTTTCCGGTTCATGTCAAGCCTTGGTAAGGTTCTTCGCGTTGCATCGAATTAATCCGCATGCTCCGCCGCTTGTGCGGGCCCCCGTCAATTCCTTTGAGTTTTAGCCTTGCGGCCGTACTCCCCAGGCGGGGCACTTAATGCGTTAGCTACGGCGCGGAAAACGTGGAATGTCCCCCACACCTAGTGCCCAACGTTTACGGCATGGACTACCAGGGTATCTAATCCTGTTCGCTCCCCATGCTTTCGCTCCTCAGCGTCAGTTACAGCCCAGAGACCTGCCTTCGCCATCGGTGTTCCTCCTGATATCTGCGCATTTCACCGCTACACCAGGAATTCCAGTCTCCCCTACTGCACTCTAGTCTGCCCGTACCCACTGCAGAACCGGAGTTGAGCCCCGGTCTTTCACAGCAGACGCGACAAACCGCCTACGAGCTCTTTACGCCCAATAATTCCGGATAACGCTTGCGCCCTACGTATTACCGCGGCTGCTGGCACGTAGTTAGCCGGCGCTTCTTCTGCAGGTACCGTCACTTACGCTTCTTCCCTACTGAAAGAGGTTTACAACCCGAAGGCCGTCATCCCTCACGCGGCGTCGCTGCATCAGGCTTGCGCCCATTGTGCAATATTCCCCACTGCTGCCTCCCGTAGGAGTCTGGGCCGTGTCTCAGTCCCAGTGTGGCCGGTCACCCTCTCAGGCCGGCTACCCGTCGTCGCCTTGGTAGGCCATTACCCCACCAACAAGCTGATAGGCCGCGAGTCCATCCAAAACCACAAAAGCTTTCCACCCCCCACCATGCGATGAGGAGTCATATCCGGTATTAGACCCAGTTTCCCAGGCTTATCCCAGAGTCAAGGGCAGGTTACTCACGTGTTACTCACCCGTTCGCCACTAATCCCCCAGCAAGCTGGGATCATCGTTCGACTTGCATGTGTTAAGCACGCCGCCAGCGTTCATCCTGAGCCAGGATCAAACTCTCCGTTGAAGTAAAACAAAATCAAACAGACACAACCACACCCACCGGAAATAACGGCAAACACGGCTGCACAAAATTCGAAACCAGCTGAAAACCAGACCACCACACACGGGGGTGCGCAGCAACCTGGCAAAATTTCAACCAATCAATAAAACAATCGGTATCAACAAACTTGGCACACTATTGAGTTCTCAAACAACAGACACAACCGGCACCACCCACACCCCACAGGGTCCAGGATCGCTCCGGAGCAACTTTCCAAACTTACCCGAACCGGCCGCACAAAGCAAACCAAACCCCGGGCCTCCCCCACCCACCAGAAGCACACAAAAGCACAACCGGAACCGGTGATTTGAAAGGGAGTCGGTCGCTATCTTTCCGCATCAGCGGCGGCGACTCGAATAACTTTACACGCGCCCCACCCCCACACCAAATCCACCCCAACACCACCCAAAAACCCCGCAAACACAACCCAAACAACCCCACCAACCCAACAAACAACCCCCAAACCCACCAAAACAACCACCGTGAACCCCATCACAACCCACCCACACCCCCCCGACACCCACGCACCCAACCCAACAACCGCCGTCGAACACCCAAAGACGACACCCGACACCAAAACAACAACGCTCCCCCACCAAAGTGAGAGAGCGTCGAAGAAAATGAGCAAGCGTCCGATTCAAACCCACGGAACGTGAGCAAGCGTCCGGTCCAAACCCGTGGGATGTGAGCGAGGGTCAGTGGCCGCCCTGGCCTCCCGCGCCTTCGGTCTTCCGCATCATGGCGCTGAGCACCACGGCGGCGAGGGCAATGACGGTCGCGGCCAGGAAGGCCGCCTGCATGCCGGCAACTAGACCAGACGAAGCAGAAACCACAGCGTAAATGGACACGAGCAGCGCGGTACCGGCTGCACCTGAAACCTGCTGGGCCGTGCTGATGATCGCCGAACCGTGCGAGTAGAGGTGCGGCGGGAGCGGGTTCAGGCCCGTGGTGAAGGCCGGAGTGAACAGCAGCGCAAGGCCGAAGCTCAAGGCCACGTGAAGGGCAATCACCCAACCAAGCGAACTGGCCTCATCAAGCCGCGAGAACTGCCACAGGGTCAGCACCATCAGGACCGAACCGGACAGGGTCAGGGGCAGAGGGCCCACCTTGTCGAAGATCCTGCCGATGACGGGACCCAGCAGGCCCATGGCCAAACCGCCGGGCAGCAAGGCCAGCCCGGTCTCCAGGGGCTGCAAGTGCAAGGTGTTCTGCAGGTACAGCGGAAGCAGGATGACGCCGCCAAACAGCGCCATCATTGCCACCACCATCAACAGCGTGGACACCGTGAACATGCGGAACTTGAAGGCGCGCAGGTCCAGCAGCGGAGCATCGGACTTCTGCAGCTTGAGCTGCCGGACAACAAACAGCGCCAGGCATAGAAGGCCAACCACCAGGGCGATCACCGGAACAACCCCCGCGTTGGAACCACCGATCTGGCTAAGGCCATAGACCAGTCCACCGAAGGCCGGAACCGTCAGGATCACGGACGTGACATCGAGGGTCGTCTTCTCGCGCTCCCCCACATTGGTGAGGTACTTGGCACCAATCGCGAAAGCAGCCAAGGCGACCGGCAACACGAACACGAACATGAAACGCCACGAGAAATGGTCAAGGATGATGCCGGAAACGGTGGGCCCCATCGCAGGCGCCACGGAAATGGCAATGCTCACGTTGCCCATGACGGCGCCGCGCTTGGACATGGGAACCAACGTGAGGATGGTGGTCATCAGCAGCGGCAGCATGATGGCCGTTCCGCCGGCCTGGACGATGCGGGCCAGCAGCAGCACCAGGAATCCGGGTGCCAACGCCGCCAGCAAAGTGCCGCCGCTGAAGAGTCCCATGGCAAGCATGAACGCGCCCCGGGTACTCATGCGTTGCAGGATGAAGCCCGTGGTGGGGATGACCACTGCCATGGTGAGCATGAACCCGGTGGCAAGCCACTGAACCGTGGAAGCACTCACCTGAAGATCCGTCATGAGGCGCTGCAAGGCAACGTTCATGATGGTCTCGTTGAGGATCACCACGAAGGTCGCCACCAGCAGCGTGACGATGACCGTCACGGACTCACGCGACATCTTTCCGGAGGCGGGAGCCTGCGTGGACGTTGTCCCTGCCGAGGCGACGGCTCCGGAAGTGCCGGATTCGGGTTTGCCGTTAGCGTCGGACGTGACGTCGGTAGACATGAGGATTCCCCAAGGTTTGGATTTGGTGTCCGGCGAGCGGTGCCGGTGAAGACTTGAACAGTCTAAACGCCCAGCGAATTCCCGTCAAGGGGAAAAAACCAAACCTTAGGAAAACAATGGGGCGTTGTCGATGAGCCGGACCGGACCGACTTTGGCCGCGATGATCGCCAGACCTTCGCCGCGGAACGGCGTTTCCTTGCAGTTTTCGGCGAGGGGTTCCAAGGTAGCGGGGTCGACGACGTCGAAGTAGTCCAGTTCCACCAACGGCTGGGATTCAACAAGCGCGACGGCGGAATCCAGGTCAAGCGGTTCGTGCGCGTTTGCGCGCGACTCAATAAGGCGCAAAGCCCGCGACAACACCAGGGCGGCCTCGTGCTCTTCGTCCGAGAGGAACCGGTTGCGGCTGGACAGCGCCAATCCGTCGTCGCTCCGGACAATCGGCACGGGAACAATCTCCACGGGGAAGTTCAGGTCCGAGACCATCCGCTTCACCAAGGCCAGCTGCTGCGCGTCCTTCTGCCCAAAGTAGGCACGGTAGGCCGCCGTCGTGCCGTCCGCTGCCGCTCCGCCGGGGAGTCCATAGTGCAGCAGTTTGGCAACCACGGTCAGGGCGCCGTCGAAATGCCCGGGACGCGAGGCGCCTTCCCACTTTTCGCCCAGCGGGCCGGCGGTCACCCGCACCAACGGTTGCCCGCCCGGGTAGACCTCCTCCAAGGACGGCGCGAAAACAAGGTCCACGCCTTCGGCATCGAGGAGGTCCATGTCGGCCTCAAGCGTGCGGGGATAACGGTCCAGATCCACGGCATCACCGAACTGCAGCGGGTTGACGAAAACCGTGGCCACCACAACATCGTTATCAGCCACCGCAGTGCGGGCCAACGCTGCGTGGCCCTGGTGCAGTGCGCCCATGGTGGGGACCAGGCCCTGAGAACTCCCGCGTTTTTCAGCGAGAAGCCGGGCACTTTCCGCACGCAATTCCGATGCTGTGGTGACGAGTTTGATGGCCATTGTTGTTCAGTTTCCTTCCGGCGCCTTGGGATCTGCGTCCAAAGCCTCGTCGATACCAGTCAATTGTTCCGGGCGCAGCAGTCCCCTGTTGCCTGCCCTGCGTGCGGTGGCCCGGGCCATGGCCTGGTAGGCGGCGAGGACATCGCCGCCCGCACCGGCGTCGTACTCCTTCAACGCCTGGGCGTGCGCCGTTACCGTACCCACATCTCCGCGGGCCACCGGGCCGGTCAGTGCGGATTCGCCCGATGCGAGGGCATTTTCCAGCGTGGCGCGCAGCAGCGGACCGAGCATGGATTCCGGTGTCTCAACGCCGATTTCCCGCAGCATCTGCGAGGCCTGGGCCACCAAGGTGACCATGTGGTTCGAGCTGTGCGCGAGGGCTGCGTGATAGAGGGTGCGGTCGGCTTCGGCGATCGCCACGGGCTCCGCGCCCATCTCCACTACGAGCGCTTGGGCAATCGGCAGCATGGCAGCGTCCGCGGTGACGCCGAAAGTGCAGTCCATGAGGCGGGTCAGATCCAGGCTCATGCCCGTGAAGGTCATGGCCGGGTGAAGGGCCAGTGGAATCGCGCCGGCGGACCGCACAGGGTTGAGGATTCCGACCCCGAACCGGCCCGAGGTGTGGGCCACCAACTGGCCGGGCTGCCAGGCTCCCAGCTTTGCCAGGCCCGCCACCAATTCGCCCAGCGAATCATCCGGCACGGCCAACAGCACCAGCTCGGAACGCTCGACGATGTCCTGGATTTCAAGGATCGGAACGCCCGGCAGCAGATTTTCGGCCCGCTCCCGGCTCGCCTCGGACACAGCGGAAACCCCGACGACGGCGTGCTCGGCCGCGCGCAAAGCCGCGCCCAGGACGGCGCCCACTTTGCCTGCACCTACGATCCCGACTCCGAGTCGTCCTGGCTTAGCCATCGTGGCGGTCCTCCTGGTTGGGTGTTTGGGGTTCTTCTGGCTGTGCTGCCGCTGCGGCGACTTCCGGGGCTTGCGGCGCCACCTGCGCCAGCCATTGTTCGCTGGTCTGCCGCTTCCGTGCCTCCCGGGCACGGGCGGCCTGCTGGTCGAAAAGCTCAACTGCCTGGGACACCCCGGCCTGGAACACGCGGGGAAGCACCGGGCCCGCTGTGGTGTGGAGGACAAGATCAGCCACACCAAAGCGCCGTGCCAGCGGCCCTTGGTGCAACGCCATGGACTGTGTGCGTTGATGCGGCACCATTACCAGGGTGCGCCACCATCGGCCGGACCGGATCAGCAGGGCGGTGCCGGTGGCCAAAAAGCCGTTCCGACGCCAGCCCAACGGAGCCAGCAACCGTGCACGGCGGGGTGTCGTAACGAATCCATCAGTGCCGGCCGGGACGCGGCCCGACGGCGCCAGTCCCTCCAAGCCGGCATCAAAGACGGCCGCAGGTTCGTCCACCCCGGGATCCGGCAACACCAAGGACATCATCCGCAGGACGTCCGGCTTCAACCCCACGGGGAGCAGCATGGTGCGGGCAGCGCCGTCGGAATTCCCCGCGGCGCCGTAGCCGGCCACATTGACGTGCATCCGGTACCAGCCGAAGAGCCTCCAGATGGGGGGCTGCCTGACCATCACGGCCTGGATACGGCCCGGGGGGAGCGTCTGGGCCTGCGTATCCAGGAGTCCGTAGCGGAGCCGGATGCCGTCCGGCGATATGGCCGCGGTGAAGTTGTAGCCCTTGTTGAATGAACTCCAATACGAAGCACCGATACCTAGGATGGCGGGGATGAGGGCCAGGAAGATTGCTGTGTTGTCCAGAAGGACCGAGGTTGAGACCACCGCGGCGGCCCCGAGGAGGATGCCCACGGTCTGTTCACTCAGCAGCAGGGAACCGAGGAGGCGCGCCGGAGGCACGGACAGGACAACATGCTCCGGGGCTTCCGGGATCTCTTGCTCCGACCCGGCCTCGCTGACCACACCCGCCGCCCGCGCAAGGATCGTGGCGCGCAGCTGCTTGGCCTGGTCGATGGGAAGGTACGCCAGCCGCACGGCCGACTCGCCGGCGTCGGCCACCTCAAACTTGAGTTCTGCGAGACCGAAAATCCGTGCCAGAAGCGGCTGCACAATGTCGATGGCCTGAACGCGGTCCAGGCGCGCCTGCCGCTGCTGCTTGAACAGGAAACCCGTGTTCACCCGGACAAAGCCTTCGGCCACCTGGTAGCGGGTGAAGTACCAGCTGAGAATGAAACCGCCGACTGTCAGGAGCAGCACCACAGCGCCACCGGCCAGGAGCCATGGCACACGGCCGCTCAGGTGCGGATCCACAAAATCCCGGCCCTGCAGCATCCGTTCGAAAGCGTCCCTGCTGAAGAAGAACCCGACGGCGGCCAACGCCACCCAGCCGCGGACGAAAGGCGAGGCAGGATGGACCCGCTTCCAGTCGCCGTCGACGGCTTTGTCCGGTAACACCACAGCAGAGTCTCCCGGGCTCACAGCCCGGCCAGCCTGGCTTCTCCGCGGGCCGAAAGCTGTTCGCGCAAGCGGGCGCCTTCCTGGGCAGGAAGGCCGGGGAGCTGGGCATTCGTACCGGTGGAAGCGGTGTGGAGTTTCAGCGTGCACAGCCCCAGGCTGCGCTCAACCGGCCCGACGGCGACATCAACGTATTGCATGCGGCCGTACGGAACCACCATGGTGCGCTGGAAGAAGATGCCCCGGCGAATGAGCAGGTCATCATCGCGTTCGGCGTATCCAATGGCACGCACCTGGCGCGGAATGAGGGCCAGACGCCAGAGTGCAAGCACCAGCATCACGGCAGGAACAGCAATGGCCAGCCACAACGGGGGCCACCGCCACCATCCCAGAAGCACGAAGACAAGCGGCAGGCTGAGGACGGCAACCATCAGCACATTTCCGATGGCCCACTCCACCAAGCGGACAGTGACGTACTTGGGGGAAACCCGGAGCCACTGGACGCCGGGAGGATCAATCGCCTCGGTAGGCATATTCGCCTTCGCCTTTGGTTTCGCCCCGGCGGGTTTCAGGACCGGCGGAGCCGCCTTCGATGTCCTCCGGCGGTATCCGGCAAAAACGCTCCACTACCAGGCCGACGACCACCATCACCACACCGCCGCCACCCATCAGCAGTGCATTCCACAGGATGCCTTCACCGCTGCGCAGCGTGCCGATCCGCAGGAGGTCCACGCCGATACCCGCATGCCAGCCAAGGAGGAGCGTTCCAGCGTAAGCGCAGGCCTGGGCAAGGATCAGGGTCCTGGCGGCAAGAATCGGATTCAGCATGTTCTTCTTCTTGCCGTTTCGCCACCGCAGGACCCGCACGCCCATGACGAGCGTGAGTCCGGCGATGACACCCATGGTGATCAACGCGGACGTTGGCAGGACAGGGGTGGGCATGCTGAAACGGTTGGTAGAGACAGTGGCCAGCCAGCCTACGACGGCAGCGATGACGGCGATGAGCACCAAAACAACCGGGCGCATGGCTTTCACTGCGGCTCCACCGCCCCTGTGGCCGGTACGCCGGCGACGTCGCCAAAGCCGTCGAACCTGCGGATGTCCGGCATGTCGGCTGCGACGGCGGCCAGTTCAGCCACGCTGTGGCCATTCAGCCGGGCGTGTGGTTCAAGCAGCGACCAGGGGTAGAGCACGAAAGCCCGCTCGGCTGCCCTGGGATGCGGGATGGTGAGGACGGGGTCGTCGCTTGCAAGGTCCCCGAAAACGATGATGTCCACATCCAGAGTCCTGGGACCCCAACGCACTTCACGGGTTCGGTGATGCTTCTGTTCGATCTCGTGGCAATGCTTGAGCAGCTCCAAGGGAGTGAGCGTGGTCTCCACCGCCATGACCATATTCAGGAAATCAGGCTGGCCTTCCGGCCCCCCGACGGCTTTGGTCTGCACCACCGGAGAAACCCCCAGGAGGCGGACCTCCGGCGGATCAACGAGGTCGGCAACGGCCGTGGAAAGAGTGTCGTTGCGCTCCCCCAGGTTGCTGCCCAAAGCCAGAATGACCTTGGTATAGCCAGGGCTCATGATCGCTCCCGGTGGACGCTGACGGTCACATCGCCAAACGGAACCTCAATGGGCGCCTTGGGTTTGTGGACGGTAACGTCGACGGCGGTCACGCTGTAGTTCGCGAGGATGGCCTCGGCGATCCTGACCGCGAGACCCTCGATCAGGTTCAAGGGCTCGCCCTCGATGTGCTTCGTGATCAACTCGGCGACTTCGCCGTAGTGCGCTGTGTACTGCAGGTCGTCGGTCTCGGCAGCCTTGGTGAAATCCGTGTGCAGCACGGCATCCACGACGAAGGGCTGGCCGTCACGGCGCTCGAAATCGAACACCCCGTGATAACCGACGGCGGTGACGCCGGTCAGCGTAATCCTGTCCACAGCGTTATCCAATCAGCGGGCGATACGGGCGGCAACCTTGACGGCGTCAAGGCTGGGGCCGACGTCGTGGACGCGGACAGCCCAAGCGCCTTGGGCAGCACTCAGAGCGGTGATGGCGGCGGTGGCGGAGTCGCGCTCCAACGGCGCTGCCGACTTGCCGGCCACTGTGAGGAGCGAGCCAAGGAAGCGCTTGCGGGAAGCGGCCACCATCACCTTGTGTCCCAGGACGAACAACTGGTCCAGGTTCTTCAGGAGTTCCCAGTTCTGGTTCTCGTTCTTGGAGAACCCGATACCGGGATCGACGATGATCTGTTCCGGGGCAACGCCGGCGGCATACAGCTTGTCGCGGACGCCGCTGAGCTCGGCCACCACGTCCTCGGTGACGTTGTTGTAGTCCGTCAGGCTGTCCATGGTCAGGGCGTCGCCCCGGCGGTGCGTCAGGATGTACGGGACCTTGGTGCGGGCCACGAGCTCGGGCATATCGGGCTCGATGGTCAGGCCGGACACATCGTTGATGATGGCAGCTCCGGCCTCAACAGCGGCGGCCGCCGTGGAGGTGTGCATGGTGTCGATGCTGACCAGCGCACCGGCCTTCACCAGGGCCTGGATCACCGGCAGCACGCGGCGCTGTTCTTCCTCGGGGGAAACAGGTTCCGCGCCCGAACGGGTGGACTCGCCGCCGACATCAATGATGTCAGCGCCGGCGTAGAACATCCGCAGGCCCAGCGCAATGGCTGTGTCCGGTGTGCGGTGCGTGCCGCCGTCGCTGAAGGAATCCGGGGTGACGTTGAGGATTCCCATGACGAGCGTGCGGTCCGTGGGCAGGTCCTCGAACCTGGCCGCGGGCCGCGGCTTACGGAGAACCGGCAGCGGGCTTGTGGCCGGGCCGGTTCCGGGTGCTGCAGCGAGGGAGTCCATAAATGCTTACCTTCCGATGATGAGGCTCATGGCCTCGGCGCGGGTGGCCGGGTCATGGAGTTGACCGCGCACCGCGCTGGTGACGGTCTTCGCGCCGGGCTTGCGGATGCCGCGCATGGACATACACATGTGTTCACATTCGACGACGACAATCGCCCCGCGCGGGTTGAGGTGCTTCACCAGGGCCTCCACGATCTGCGTGGTGAGGCGCTCCTGCACCTGCGGCCGGCGGGCGTAGATATCCACCAGCCGTGCCAGCTTGCTGAGGCCGGTCACCTTGCCGTCATGTGACGGAATGTAACCGACATGCGCTACTCCGTGGAACGGCACCAGGTGGTGTTCGCACGTGGAGTAGAAGGGAATGTCCTTCACCAGGACAAGCTCTTCGTGGTCGAGGTCGAAGGTGGTGGACAGGACGTCCGCGGGGTGCTGGTGCAGGCCCGCGAACACCTCGGCATAGGCTTTGGCCACGCGCTTTGGCGTGTCCTGCAGCCCGCCACGGTCAGGGTCTTCACCAATTGCCAGCAGGATCTCGCGGACAGCCGCTTCAATGCGCGGACGGTCCACCTTGGAGTGGGCCTTGGAGCCCGTGGCGGAACCGTGGGCGGCGGCGAGGTCGTCGTCGTCGAAATGAGTCACAGCAGAAAGCTTAGCCGTGATGCGGGTGGTCGTTGCCGCCGTCGGGCTGCGGCGCCTGGAAGGAGTCCTGGCTGCTGACGCCCTGTGCGTGCGGAGCTACGGTGTCCAACGGTTCGTCCAGGCGAGCCTTCTTGGCCTCCTCCTGGGCTTCCCGCTCGGCCTTTTCTGCACGGCTTTCCACCGGGGGAATGGACTGGACCGGACGGGATTCCTTGGACAACCAGATCTCGCGGAAATCTCGCTTCCGGATGTCGTGGAAGATCTCAGCGATCTCAGCCTGGTTCAGGGTTTCCCGTTCCAGGAGTTCCAGTGCCAGGCGGTCCAGGACGTCCCGGTTTTCGGTAAGGATGGCGTAGGCCTCGTCGTGTGCCTGGTCGATCAGGCGACGAACTTCCTCGTCCACGACGTACGCGATCTGGTCCGAGAAGTTGCGCTCCTGTGCGGCATCGCGGCCGAGGAACGGCTCGCCGCCACCCTGGCCCAGCTTCACGGCACCGACGCGTTCGCTCATGCCGTACTGCGTCACCATCTTGCGGGCAGTGGAGGTGGCCTTCTCGATGTCGTTGGAGGCACCGGTGGAGGGGTCGTGGAACACGATCTCCTCTGCGACGCGGCCGCCCATGGCGTAGGCCATCTGATCGAGCAGCTCGTTGCGGGTGACCGAGTACTTGTCATCCTCGGGGATCACCATGGTGTAGCCGAGTGCACGGCCGCGGGGAAGGATGGTGATCTTGGTGACCGGGGCGGAATTCCGCAGTGCTGCCGCCACCAAGGCGTGGCCGCCTTCGTGGTAGGCGGTGATCTTGCGCTCGAGTTCCTTCATGACGCGGCTGCGCTTTTGCGGGCCGGCCATGACGCGGTCGATTGCCTCGTCCAACGCACGGTCATCGATGAGGTTCGCATTTGAACGGGCGGTCAGCAGCGCGGCCTCGTTCAAGACGTTGGCCAGGTCGGCACCTGTGTAGCCGGGGGTCTTCTTGGCAACAGCCCTGAGGTCGATGCCGGGAGCCATGGGCTTGCCCTTGGCGTGGACATTGAGGATCTGTTCGCGACCGATCATGTCCGGAGCTTCCACGGTGATCTGGCGGTCAAAACGGCCCGGGCGCAACAGTGCGGGATCCAGGACGTCGGGACGGTTCGTCGCCGCGATGAGAATGACGTTGGTTTTGACGTCGAAGCCATCCATCTCCACAAGGAGCTGGTTCAGGGTTTGCTCACGCTCGTCGTTTCCGCCGCCGATGCCGGCACCGCGGTGACGGCCGACGGCGTCGATCTCGTCCACGAAGATGATTGCCGGGGAACTGGCCTTGGCCTGCTCGAAGAGGTCGCGGACGCGGGAGGCACCCACACCGACGAACATCTCCACGAAGTCCGAGCCGGAGATGGAGAAGAACGGAACACCGGCTTCGCCTGCGACAGCACGGGCGAGCAGGGTCTTACCGGTACCCGGAGGGCCGTAGAGCAGCACACCCTTGGGGATCTTGGCGCCGACCGCCTGGAACTTCGCCGGTTCCTGGAGGAATTCCTTGATTTCCTGGAGCTCTTCCACGGCCTCGTCAGCACCGGCAACGTCGGAGAACGTCACCTGGGGCATGTCCTTGTTGACCAGCTTGGCCTTGGACTTGCCGAACTGCATGACCTTGGAGCCGCCGCCCTGCATGCGGGACAGCAGGAACCAGAACAGGACACCGAGCAACAGCACCGGGATAAGGAGCGAGAACAGGCCGGAGAACCAGTTGTTCTCGACGGGCTGGTCAGTAAAGCCCTTGTCCGGGTTGGCGTTGGTAACAGCCTTCACGACATCCGGACCACGATCCGTGACGTAGAAGAACTGGACGTTCTTGCCCTTGTCCTGTCCATCCAGGTTCAGGTTGTCCTTCAGCACCAAGTCGACGCGGTTCTCGGCGTCGAAGATCTTGGCCTGCTCGACCTTGCCGCTTTGCGACAGGAGATCCAGGCCTTCCTTGGTGTCAATGCGTGTGGAACCGCCCGGAGCCAGTGTTGCGAATGCCACCAGGAGCAAGCCAACGACGACAACAATCCAGATGCCCGGGCCCTTGAAGAAACTCTTAGCTTTCATCTGATCGGGGTTTTGCCCCGTCCCTCCTGGTAGTGCTGCAAGGCGCAACTTCTGCGCGCGAGTGGTGCTGCTTCGGTTTCAAGCTATACACCGTTCCCAGTAATTCACGCACTGGAAAGTCCAAAAGTTCCCTCTGGGCGTACACAGGATACTCGCGGTGGGCTCGAGTGGACAGGGTTTGTTGCTGGTTCGTTCAGGCCGCAGCGACGGGGAGCACCAGCAAGTAGCCGGTCGGGAGTCCGCTGCTCCAGCGTCGGGGCTCCCGGACCACGAACTGCGTGGCCAGCTGCTCCGGACTGAGCAGGCTGTTGGGCTCGGGCGATGGCCCCCACTGCCCGCTGCCATATGGGTACAGCGGATCCATGACGTGAATCCCCGTTATCTTGAAGTCCGGGAACAGGGCGGGATCGCCCATCGATTCGAATCCGCTCATGACCCACGCGTGGCGGCCGCTCCACATGACCAGGCCAACCGGTCGCCCGGTACCCGCCATGGCGCGCGCAGCCGTTTGCAGGGCGCCGCCATAATCCGCGACGCTCACCACCGTGTACGGCCCCATGCCGGATTCGGTCAGCACCTGCGCCCAACCGAACGGGTTGGCACCGTTGAACGAATCGGATGATCTGGCCCTTGCCATCTCCCACAGCTGACCCTGCTGCGCAGAGTCGGTCCAGGAAGCCCCGCCGGTGTCGTCAATGAGGTTGTGGGCCATCTGCACGCTCGCCGCAACGCACCAATCGAAGGTGTACTGCGGAACGAAGTCACCCGCCTGGTACAGGTTGAACGCGAACGGCTGGGGAATCGCCGGAGGCGCCGCCGGGACGGGAGGCGCAGCTGGGATTGGAGCCACAGCCGGAGCGGGAGGTTGGGTGTTCGTAGACGGGACCGCGGCGGTTTCGCTCGCAGTCGGCACGGCGGAAGAGGTCGCGACCGGCTGGCCGGCATCGGTCCCGGGGAGGTCGACGGCGGGAGTGCAGGCCGTGAGGAGCGTCGCCATGACGGCAAGCCAAGTCAGAAGACGGGCAGAAGCACCGGTCATGGTTCAGTTTAGCCCCGGCAAGCGGAGAGGCGGCAGGCCCGGCCAAGCCAAAGATCAACCACCCAGGCCATTCGCACCCTTTAAACAGCAACGCCGCGCCCCTTCCGCCAAAAGCACCAGGTTGCAGGTGCCTTTGGCGGAAAGTGGCGCGGCGAAGCGGGAACCGGGTGGTTACTCGTAAACGTGCGGGGCCAGGGTGCCCACGAAGTCGAGGTTGCGGTACTTCTCGGCGTAGTCCAGGCCGTAGCCGACAACGAACTCGTTGGGAATGTCGTAGCCGACGTACTTGACGTCGATTTCCACCTTGGCGGCGGTCGGCTTCCGGAAAGCGGTGCAGATCTCGACGCTGGCGGTACCGCGGGATTCGAGGTTCGACTTCAGCCAGGAAAGAGTGAGGCCGGAATCGATGATGTCCTCAACAATGAGCACGTCTTTGCCCATGAGGTCGGTGTCGAGGTCCTTGAGGATCCGGACGACGCCGGAGGACTGGGTGCCGGAGCCATAGGACGAGACAGCCATCCAGTCCATGCTGACGTGGCTGTGCAGTGCGCGGGCAAGGTCAGCCATGACCATGACCGCACCCTTGAGGACCCCGACAATGAGGATGTCGCGGCCTTCGTAGTCCTTGTCGATCTGCGCTGCGAGTTCCGCGATACGCGTTTGGATCTGCTCTTTGGTGTAAAGAACGTGCTTGAGATCTGCCTGGACGTCGTTTGAATCCACCAATGGCTCCTGTTTTGATGCTCGGGTGCGGCTACTGCTGGGACGGTTTCTGATGCCGGAATACTAGCTTCCCACAGCGCGCGGCTTCGCGGGGACCGGCGTTGGCCGAATCACCGGTCGCATCCGCCGGCGGAGCGCCTGCGGAAACAGTCCTTTCCTGCGCCAGATCGCTGAGGGACAGACGTGAAACGCTGACGTGGCCGGGAAGCTGCACGGGCCCGGCCGACCCCTGCCTGCGCAGCAGGGCTTCCGCGGCTTGAAGCCGACCGTACCCGGGTTGTTGACCCCCGACGTCGGCTGCAGCCTTGGCGATGACCCGGAACCTTAGCGCCGGTGCAAGTCCGCGGACGGTATCCTCCGGCAGCCAGACGCCCCCATCCTCACGATGGACGAGTGAGAGATAGGTCTCGTTGGCCAAATCCTCGAGGAAATCCGCATCCTGCTGAAGGATCGCCGCAGTCCGGGCCAGGGATTCAGCCACCCCGGGCCCAAGCTTTTCTTCGAGGACCGGCATGACTTCCACGCGTGTCCTGGAGCGGGCGAAGGCGGGATCGGCGTTGCTCGGATCGTGCCAGGGGTCCAGTTCCTCGACGTCGCAGATCTCCACTGTTTCCTGGCGGCGGAGACCGAGGAATGGGCGGAGAAGCCGGCCGCGGGCAGGGCGCATGCCCGCCAAGGAGCGTGTCCCGGAACCCCGGGCCAGGCCCAGGAGCACCTGTTCAGCCTGGTCATCCAAGGTATGGCCGAGCAGGATCGCATCACACCCCAGGTCATCGGCGGCGGATTCAAGGGCCGCATGCCGGGCGTCCCGCGCTGCGGCCTCGGGGCCATACCCGGTTGCTGCGACGTCCACTGTCCGCACTTCCACGGGAGAAAGCCCCAGCTCGCGCAAGACAGATGCGGTCCTGGCAGCTACTTCCGCCGATCCGTCCTGCAGTTGATGGTCAACCACGACGGCGGCAACGGACACCGGATTTCCATCCACGTGGCCGCGCCTGCCGAAATGGGCTGCAATGGCTGCGAGCGCCAGGGAATCCGGACCTCCGCTGCAGGCCACGAGCACCCGCGCGGGGTACCCGGCAGCGGCGAGGGCGTTCTGCAACTGTTTCCGTGCCTTGCCGACGACTGGCGCCAATCGTCCGGGCCGGCGTCGTCCTTTGCCTGCTGAACCCGCACCGGAACCTGAACCAGCACCGGAACCGGCCGGAAGGCTCAAAGGCCCATCCGCTCTAGCCACAGCCGGGAGTTATGGATTTCTTCTTCGGTGGGCAGGTACTCGGCGGATTCCCAGACGCTGTTGAAGCCTTCCATCCCGGCCACGGCAACGACTTCGCGGACGAATTTGGCGCCGTCGGTGTACTGGCGCATCTTGGCATCCAGGCCGAGGAGGTTGCGGATGAACTTCTCCACAACGCCCCGGTCCTTGCCGCGGTCGTTGAAGCGCTGGCGGATGGTCTTCACGGAGGGGACGATGCTGGAATCGACGGCATCCATCACGACGTTGGCGTGGCCCTCGAGGAGGCTCATGACAGCGGTGATGTGGGAGAGGGACGCTTTTTCTTCGGGATTCTGCAGGAGGTCCAGGATGGCACCACGGCCCGGTGTCTTCTCTGTGGGATTGCGGTCCCGGAGGGACTTGGCCACTGCGCCGGCCCGTTCAACGAGGGAGTCCATGTTGCCCAGGAGGTTGCCGCTGAGTTTCTCGATTTCGTCGAGCATGTGGTGCCTGAGCCAGGGTGCGGCCGCGAACTGGACGCGGTGCGTTTGCTCGTGGAGGCACACCCAGAGGCGGAAGTCGTCCGGGTGGACGTTGAGTTCGCGTTCCACGGAGATGATGTTCGGCGCCACAAGCAGGAGGCGGCCGCCCGGGGGCACAGTGGAATCGGGTGCCAGGGCAGCGAAGGGATCATACTGGCCGAGCACTTTGCTGGAGAGGAAGGCCAGTACGGCGCCGAGCTGGGTTCCGGTGATGGCCCCGCTGGTTGCAGCTGCCGCCGGTGTCATGGCAACCCCGCTGCGGCTTTCCAGCATCTTCTTCAGCGCAGGCTGGAGCATCACCGAGAAACTCTGGGTATTGGCCTTGGACCACGAGGCCCGGTCCACCACCAGGACATGGGAATCGCGCAGGTCCCGCGCGGCGTCCAGGCCTGTGATGTCGTGCACGTGGGGCACGGAGATATCCGCATTGAAGCGCAGGTTCTCTACCGCCTTGCCGATTTCCCCGGCGCTGAGCTCAGGGCCGGAGGGGGCAAGCCGGGCAGCCGTAGCGGCGGCCAGATCCCAATTGATCAGGGACTGGGCCCCTGCTGACGATTCGCGGGCAGATGACACCATACGGTCCATCACACCACACGTGGCTGACAGTGAACCCTTAAGTTCGCTGGACGCGGAGCTTTCAGCCCCGGCAGCCGCAGGAGGCCAGTACGGACGCGGATCGGTCCATGGCCACTTTGTTGCCGGCCGCACCGGGGTCCAGTCCGTTGCCTATGAAGGAGAACACCAGGAGCCGTCCGTCCGCATCCACCACATAACCGCTCAGGGCGATGACGGTGTTGAGGGTTCCGGTCTTGGCGCGGACCAGTCCCGCTCCCCCGGCGGTGCTGGCGTCGCCGTACCTGTCGTTGAGGGTGCCGGTGAGTCCCGCAACGGGAAAACCGTCCAGGGCTGAACGAAGCGCAGGATCCGGACCACTGGTGATGGCCCGGACGACCTCGGCGAACTGCCGGGCACTGACCTGGTTCTCCAACGCCAGTCCCGAAACGTCGGCCAGCTGCATTGAGTCCGTGGCGATACCCAACTCCCCCAGCCTTTGCCGCACGGCTGCAGTGGCGGCGTCGTAGGTGGTTTCCTTGCCGCTGGCGGCAGCGGTCATCCGCCCCAGGGCCTCGGCCAGGAAGTTATCGGAGGTCTCCAGCATCAGGTCCACTTGCTCGCTGACCGTGGCGGATTCAGCGGTGGCCAGGACTTTGGTGGGGAGGCCTTTGGCGCGTTCGACGCCGGGACTCACCACGACGCCGGCCGCCGCCAACTGCTCCGCGAAAGCCTGGGCGGTGGTCATGGCAGAGTCCTGGGGCCTGGGACCTGTTTGAACGCCGGGTGAATAGCGTCCGGAGTTCAGCGCGAGGGAATACAAGGGAGCGGTTTCGCCGGCCGCCACGTCGTCGAGGCTCCAGGCCGGGTTCAGGGCCGGTCCGGTGAAGAGGGAGTCGTCCACCTTCACCGTGATGGGGCCCTGCACGCCCGCTGCGGCCAGGGCTGCCGCAGTGTCCGCGGCCAGGGAAGCCAGGCCGGCACGTCCAAGAATGGCGGAAGGGTCGGAAGCGGACGCACCCAGCAGCACGTCCCCGCCGCCGGTCAGGACCACTGTGGAGGGATTGTCGGATCCGAGAACCTTGGTGGTGAACCGCGCGTCAGGCCCGAGTGCCTTCAGGGCGGCGACGGCGGTCAACAATTTCATGTTGGACGCCGGGATCCTGTTGGCGTTGGCGTCGCGGTCGAACAGGACCTTCCCCGTGATGGCGTCGATGACCATGCCGCTGATGTTGCCCGCGCCATCTGGTTTCAGGGTCCCGTCCAGGAGCCGGGACACTTCGGACGGCAGGGGGACGGGCGCTTTGTCATCCAGGGGCAGCAGCGCGCTGGAGCCGGACAGTTGCCTGGGTTGCTGCTGCCATGCGGGGATCGACGGCGAAGGCCGGGGAACACTGAACAACCCGGGCGCCATTCCGGACACCACGACGGCGCCGACACAGAGCAGGACAACTGCCAACAGCACCGGCCACATCAAGCGCCCCCACGCCGTGGGCACCCTCTTCCGGGAACCCCCGTTTTTAACGCCCATCATGGAAGTTGCTTGGTCCTGTCAGTCCTGAAATGTCCCCGCCGGTTCAAGAAACCCGGGCCTCTCGCTATATCCTCAATAGTAGTCGGCGGCACCGGCTGTACTTTTGCCTGCCGCCAGCCCCGGGCTAAGCAGCCTGCCTGAGGCACCGTCACCCGTGGCGGCCGCTTCGGCGGAGCAACGCCCCACCCTCACCCGTCAAGGAGCATTCCATGAAGCACGACGTGACCATCGAGATCCCCAAGGGATCGCGCGTCAAGTACGAAGTTGACCACGAAACCGGCCGTGTCCGCCTGGACCGCGTCCTGTTCACCTCCATGCAGTACCCCACGCACTACGGTTTCTTCGAGAACACCCTGGGCGAAGACGGCGACCCTCTGGACGCACTGGTGCTCCTGCAGGACTTCGACCTCCACCCGGGCGTCATCGTTGAATCCCGCCCCATCGGCGTCTTCAACATGACCGACGACGGCGGCGGAGATGCCAAGGTCCTTTGCGTTCCCGTTGACGCACGCTTCGACCACATCCAGGAAGTCAGCGACGTCAGCGAATTCCTGATCAAGGAAATCGAGCACTTCTTCACCCGTTACAAGGACCTGGAGCCCGGCAAGTGGGTCAAGGCCGAGGGTTGGGGCGACCGCGCCGCCGCCGAAGCCGAGCTGGAAGCCTCCATCAAGCGCTACGTTCCGGCCGCAGGCCACTAACGCAGACCACGACGGCGGCTGGCGGGGTTCCCTGGAACCCCACCAACCGCCGTCGTGCTTTTAAAGCAACGCGGGGTCACTTATGGCCCATTCGGGAGTCGAACATGGGCCATAAGTGACCCCGCGTTGCTTTGATGGGCATGACTACCCATCGCGGGAGCTTGGCCGGCCCCCTAGGCTGGGACGAGACTTTTCGATGCTTGCACACAGGGGGTTCCATATGGCTGGGTTTTACGGCGCGGATATCGCGCAGCTTCGCAGTCTGGCGGGTGTGATGGGCAAAGCCGCCGACGCCATCAGCCTGCAAAGCACGCAACTGTCCAACGCGATCAATTCCACGACAGCCTGGCAAGGCCGCGACGCCACTGTCTTCAAGGGTGACTGGAACAGCCAGCACCGGCAGAGCCTGGTCAAGGCCGCCAACATGCTCCGGCAAAACGCGAGCCAGCTGAAGAAGCACGCCAACCAGCAGGAATTCGCCAGCCACAATGACGGCTCGGGCACGTCGGTGGGCGTCCTCAAGGATGTCTACGACACCGCCATGGGCGCCAAAGGTGTGGCTGCACCGCTGTGGACGGCCTTCAAGTACCTCCTTCCGGTCAAGCCGGACGCCGCCGGAAACGTCATCCCCCGGCACCTGCGGTACGGGCAGACCAAAGAGATCCTGACCAACTGGCGCGCCGGTGGCAGCGTGCTGCGGGACGGCATCACCGCGCTGCGCAACGGCGAAAAGGTCACGGACGTCATCACCGACCTCAAAGCCAACATCCCGTACAGCACGGCATTCCAGGAGGCGAGCAAGTTCTCCAAGGGGCTCCGGATCGCCGGGGCTGTCGCTGCACCACTGAACATCGTGGGCGGCATCAGCGACATGATCAGCCCCCAGCACGACGGTTGGCGCGGAACCGGCGACAGGGTTGCCGGCGGGCTGTCCGTGGTGGGCGGCGTGGGCAGCATCATGCTCATGACGGCCGGCGGCGCGGCCCTTCTGGGTCCCATCGGTGCGCCGATCGTCATCGGTGCCGGGCTGGTTGCCGGAGCGTGGGCGCTGGGCAACCTGGTGGCTGACAATTGGGATTCCATCTCCAACTTTGCCCGCAACCCCGGCAGTTACATTGCCGACGGCGCCAAGGAAGTGGGCAATTTCGCCAAGGATGTAGGCAGTAAGGTGGCAGACGGAGTCAGTAATGCCGCCAAGTCGGTCGGAAACTTTGTCGGAGGGATATTCGGATGACAACGAGCACCATGAATTGGACCGAACGGGATGTCCAGGCCGCAGCCAAGATCCTGGCATCAGCCAGCGCCATCGGAGCGCCCCTGCCCACGCTGACCGATGAGGAAGTCGTGGCACTGGACGGCGTCCAGCACGAGCAACTGGTGGCATTGCCGTGGCTTTCAGCCCAGGACGCCAACAAGGACATCATGTGCGCCGTGGCCTTGCGCGGGCTGCTCGCCAAGGAACTCGTATACCCGGTGATCTTTGAAGGCGAAACGGAACCCTCCCGTTTGCACGCCACGGAGGAAATCACCGGCGCCCTGACCCTTCGCCGCAGCGGCAGCAACGTTGTTTCCGTTGAACGGACCGTCTCCACCGGCAAGCGCTGGCTCTACGGCTACGTCCATGACGAAGGCGTCCTGCTGGAGGAAGTGGACGAAGGCGGCCTTCACGGCTTCACCGTTATCACCCGGGACCAACTGGTACCGCGCCTCGCCGAATTCGTGGATCCCGAGCACGCCGCCGCCCGCGACTCGGACCCTGCGGTGTACACGGAAGCCCAGTTCGAAGCCCATGCCGCCACGGCCCTGGCCGATACGCAGGCCGCAAGCAACGTTGTTGCGTTCAACTCCGACACCAATGAATTTCCTACCGTCACCGTTTACACCGGCCCGTCCGGCGTCCACGTCCTGACGCCTCGCGTGGAGGGCTCGCAGGAACCCGGCCTTCCGGAGCAGGGCGAGGGCGTTTCCTTCGAACTGAAGGAAACATCGGCCCCGTCCCTGGCCCGCGTCCTGGGCGGACTTGCCGGGCTGGCCTGATCTCCCGCAACCAAGCCGCAACCCGCCGTCGAACCGAAAGCCCCTCATGAGCGCTACGAAGCCCACAACCGCAACCGGCATGGTGGACCCCCTCACCGGACGTGCCGTACGCCGCCACCCCGACACGGGCGCCTACTTCGTCAAGGCATCCGGAGCAGCCCACTTTTGGGGCCGCGTGCTGGATGCGGTCGTGTTCCTGGTGGGCTACATCCTCCTGGCAGCCATCGCCGCAGTGGTCCGTGAGTCCATGATGAACAGCGGCTCGACGCTCGGGTTCAATGACGGCTTCTGGCTGACCCTCTACGTCGTCCTGTGGTTCGTGGGTCTGTTCATCTACGGCATGATCTGGGGAACTGTGGGCAGCGTCGGTGACGCCGCTGCAGGCATGCGCTCGGTGCGGATCAAGAACGGCACGACGGCGGGCGCCTGGTTGGGCGGATGGCGCGCCATCTGCTGGTCGTTCTTCCCCTTCTTCGTGGTGATGGTTATCGCTGCTGCATTGAGCGGCGGCGGAGATGACACCTGGGATCCCAAGTTTGCTGCCATGGACCGGCGCTCCGGCATCGCCAAAGGCCAGCAGCCGGTCCCGGATCCCAAAGCCGTTGCCGCGGAGCAAGCGGCCTCGGCACAACAGCAAAACCTGCCCAACCTCTATGGCCAGCGCCCGGATGCGCGGCCGTAACTGGCTGGTACGACGTGTTGAGCGCCGGCTTGGACCCGGGCTGGGGCGACTCCGGTATGTCGCTTCTTCGCGGCGCATCTACTGGAAGGCGCTGATTCTCTGCCTGCTGGTTGGCTTCCTCTTTGGAACCATCGCCGAGTTCGTCAGCCCGCTCCGCTCCACCCGGGAGGCCGGACATTTCGGTGAGCCCCTGCTCTTCATTGCCGCCAGCGCCCTCACCGGTTTGGTGCTGTGGTCCATGACCCTGCTGGGCAGTTTCCGGAAACTCCTGGTCTTTGACGGGGGAATCGTGGCCAAGTACTCGCAAAAGAGCACCCTTCTGGTGTTTCCTTGGAACGCGATCGCGCCCGGGACGCTCAAGGCCGTGACTACCGCCGACAACACTGATCCGGACAGGCGCCTGGTGGCAAGGAACAAGGTCTCGCTGGGTGCGGGCGGCAGGAACGCAGTAGTGTTCCGGGCCCGCGATACGTTCTGGGTCTTCGCCGCGAACGAGGATCCGGCCCCGCTGGTGAAGGCCATCCAAGGAGCCATGCGGGACTCCGACACACCCGGCGCCGGCCGTCCAGCGGCAGGTGCGCTGCCCGCCGTCGTACTGACTGGACCCACCGCCCTGGACTGAGCCGCCGGAAGTTCGCGGAGCCCGTCACGAAGCAAGTAACAGGGGAATTGTGCCCTTGCAGAGCTGCTACCAGCCGGTAGCATGTGATCCACTATGTTCACTCTCACCATCAACCAGCGCGACAGCCGCCGCGACGGCGATCTTGTGCCGCAGTTGCTCAAGGACCTGCGGCACATTCCTGCCCGCCTGGATTTCGACCGCTCGGTTGAGGATGAGGTGCAGGGCATCGTGGAATCCAGCCACCAGGCCGTGGACAGGCTGCGGTCCAGCAAGGAGCGGATACCCGTCGCGGTGGACGGCCCTCTGGCCGCCCTGGCTTCCGAAGCAGAAGCCGTACTGCGGCTTCTTGGCCATATTGTTCAACACCGCAGCGCTGCGGAGTGGCGGGTGCTGGACCTGCTGACGCCCGGAGTCCGGGGCCAGCAAAAAGCCGTTGCCCAGGAACTGGGCATCACTACGCAGGCTGTGAGCAAGGCACTGGCCCGCGCGCAATGGGCCGAAGAGCACGCAGCACGCCCGGCTGCTGCGCGGCTGCTGCAAATGATCCTCGAAGTGCGCTGACACCCGGAAAGGGGACAACTTACGTCGCAATGAGGATGCACTGCGGCGTTTGCTGTCCCCTTCCCGGGTTGGCAGGCCGGCTTACTGGTTGCTGACGTTGTCCTTGGCTGTCTCTGCCCGGTCCTGGACGTCGGCGGCCGCGGCCTGGCCTTCATCCTTGACGTTGGCAGCAGCTTCCGTGGCGCTGTCCTTGACGTTCTGCATGGCGTCTTGGGCGGGCTCGCGAAGGTGCTCCGCGACTTCCTGTGCCGCGTGGCTCAGCTCATCGGTGAGCGGCTGGGCTGCTTCCTTGACTGCCTGCGCTGCTTCGCGCTCCTTTTCAGAGGCGGGGAACAGCGAGGAGACCAGAAGGCCGGCGCCGAAAGCAATCAGCCCTGCGGCGACAGGGCTGCCCTGGGCTTTGCGGGTGATGGCCTGCGGGGCATCGCCGATATCCGAAACCACTCCGGACACAGTGTCCTGTGCTTGGTGGGCGGCGGTGCTTGCCCGGTCCTGGACGTCGTCGCGGGCGCCGAAAACAGCTGTCTTGATCTTGTCCACCCGGCGGTTGACGATGTGTGACGGCGTGACTTTGTCAGCCACGGCATCAACGTTGGTGCTGAGCCGGCGGCGCGTTTCTTCAATGTCCGCGCGCAGGGCGTCGGGGTTCTGCGTCATCGTGTCTCCTCAGTGTTGGGTTTCAAAGCGGGTGGTATTTCCTTGACCGTCTCAGCGGTCCGGGGCATGCCTTTGATGGTGTTCAGTTCCTTGCGGCCCTTGACCGCCAGGACCGCAGCGACGATTCCCCAGATGACCGCGACGATGACGGCGGACCACCCGAGTCCAACGAGCTGGCCCAAGGCCCACCAGAGCGCTATGGACAGGAACAGCACCGTGATGTGGCCGGCGTAGGCAGCTCCGCCCAGCAGTCCGGCGCCCTTCCCTGCCTTGGTGGCGGACTCCTTGAGTTCCACCTTGGCCAGCTCCACTTCCTGGCGCATCAACGTCGAAACGTCACGCGTCAGGTCGCCCAGCAGCTCGCCGAGTGGCAGGTTTTCCGCCTTCTCGTGGGCCGCGGTGGGGGGCAAATCGGTGGGACTGCTCATCGGTTACCTCCGTACTGGGGGTTGTCCGGATCAAGCGGGCCCGCGAGCGGATCGCCCTGGGCCTTGATCCCACCGGCTTCGGTCTCCGGGTACGGGAGCGTGGAGCCTTCGAAGCTTCCGGTGGTTCCGGCGTCGTACCCAGGCGTTCCGGGAGTTCCCACGGTGGTTGCCGAGCCGTATCCTGCAGTGGTTGCCTGCGGTCCGGGCAGATCCACGGCCGGAGGCGTTACCGCTCCGCCGGAAGAGGGGTAGTACTCCGCGCCGGGGGTGGTTGCCGGCGTCGTGCTTTGCGCCGAGGCGGCGTCGGAGGCGTTACCGGCCATGCCGCGGCCCAGTCGACCTGCAAGGACACCGGCTCCGGCGGCCAACAGGAGGAACGTCCCTGGCTTGCGGCGGGCAAAGCCCTTGACCTCGTCGAGCAGCGAACCGGGATCGCGGCCTTCCAGCCACTGCGCAACGGATGAAGACCGCTGGGCAGCCTGTTGGACGAGATCCGTGGCAACGCCGCCGTCCTGGGTGGAATTTGCCATGGTCGACAGTTCGTCAGATATGGAGCGCAGCCCTTCGGCAACGCGCTGCTGCTGGACCTGGGCCTGGTCGGCAAGCTCACCCTTGGTCTGGGTGAGCAGCTGGCGGGCGTTCACCTTGACCTCACGGGCTACGTGGCCGGCCTCGGTTTTGGCGGTGTCCACCACTCCGCTGGCCGCGTCACCGACGGCTCCGGCCACACCCGCGGCCTCTTGCTTGGCAGTTTCAACGGTGCCGGAATCCGCAGATCCGGTACCGGAACCTGCGGAACCAGTTGTTAGCGTGGCATCGGTTTCAACGTCCGGCGAGTCCAGGTAGCTTCCGGAAAAAGGCTCGGTCCCTGCGTGGGCTCCGCCTCTCGGCGCCGCGAAGCTTCCGTCCTGCGGCGATTGGCGCTCAGTCATTGTTGCTCTCTTTCCACAGTTGGCAGGCTGCGGACAGCAGCCGGAATAGTAAGCATCGTTACTATCAATGGATGTGTACCCGGATGCCGTGGTTCTAATCACATGAATCCAGTAATCATGGTTCCGCTCACGTTCAGCGCTTTCCGCTCGACACCAGGGCACATACCTGCGACCGTTGGATTGATGAGCCCCATGCCCTCCAGGCGACGGCTGATTCCCGCGCTGCGCAAAACCGTCACACGCCATCGACTCCTGTTCGCCGCCAAAACAGCCATCGCTGCTGGATTGGCCTGGTACATCGCCCCTTTCATGCCCGGCCCCGCCGCTGAATACCCGTACTACGCGCCCCTGGGTGCCTTGGTCAGCATGCACCCCACCGTGGCGGACTCCGCCAAGCACGGACTCCAGAGCCTGGCCGGCCTGGTGCTGGGTATCGGCATGGCCTTCGCCATCACAACGGTCACCGCACCAACAGCCTTCGCCGTCGCCCTGGTCGTGGGACTTGGCGTGCTGATCGGCGGCCTGCCCCGGCTGGGAAGTGCCTCTGAATGGATTCCCATGGCTGCGTTGTTCGTCCTGGTGTTGGGCGACTCGAACACGGAGGGGTTCTCCTTCGCGTACGTCCTGCAGATGGCATTGGGCGTCGCCGTGGGGTTCGCCGTCAACTGGCTGGTGGTTCCGCCCCTGCACCTGGACGACATCGACCCCGCGATCGCCGGCCACCAGGAAGCACTTTCACGGCAGCTCAAAGACATGGCGAAGGCCATGGAGGAGTCCTGGCCGCCCAACCACGAAGCATGGGCGAGCCGCAGCGACGAACTGTCCCTAACTGCGGCCGCGGTGCGGACAGCGGTGCACCAAGCGGAGCTGAGCGCCAAGGCGAATCCCAGGTCCCGGCGTCGTGCGACCCGCCTGCCGGCCGACCTCTCAGGTTTGCGGACCCTCGAACGGCTCACTTTCCACGTCCAGGACATCACCGACGTCCTGGCAAGTGCCATCTGGGAAGAAGGCGCCGGAACAGTCATCCCGGATGCTGTGGTGGGCTACCTTTCGGAGTCTTTGGAAGCCGTGGCCTCTGTTGTGGACCATTGGCGGGACGGGGAATCCGGCGAGCTGACCAGACGCATGGCTGATGCGAAGGACAGCATCACCGCCCTGAGCAACGCCGTGGCCGAGGCTGCGGCGGGCCAGGCACCCGTGAACGCACCGGCTTCCGTGGCCATGAGCCTGCGCCGGATCCTGACCGTGGTGCTGTCGTCGGAATAGGGCTGGACTTACCTCAGCGCGGCCTCAGCGGCGGCGAACCCGTCCGGCCCTTGCCCGCTCTTATCCGAACTGCAGTGCGAGCTCCGGGTACCGGCCTTGGCCCAGCCTGCGTTGTGGTCCTGATCGTTCGGTCCCGTTCCGGAGCTGGGCTTCGTCGTCCAGCAGTTGCTTCTGGAGGGCAACCAGAACCCTTGAGAGTTTCCGTGACACCTGCATCTGCGAGATTCCCAGGGCTTCGGCGATGGTGGACTGCGTTTCCTCCTGGTAATAGCGCCGGTAGAGCAGGTGCCGGTCTTCCGCACTCAATCCGCGGATGGCGTTCCGCAGCGCAAGAACGTCTTCGAGCCTGTCTGTCGGGCAACCGAAGGCGGACAAGGATCCGTGAAGTCCGTCGCGGCCTTCCGCGGCGGGGGCATCCAGCGAATCGGGCCGCTTGCTGGTTCCAGCCGTCAGGGCTTCCTGCACCAGGCCCGGCTCAAGCTTCAGGTCCGTTGCCACATCTTGCGGTGACGGCGTCCGCTGCAGGGTTTGGGTCATCTCTTCCGTGCGGGCCAACACTTGGCGCCGCACGTCCTGGATGGGACGCGGTGGCCGCACTACCCAGCAATGGTCGCGAAGGTACCTTTTCACCTCGCCGGCAATTGTTGGGGCTGCGTAGGCCGGGAAGCTGACGCCCTTGGCTTTGTCGTAGCCGCGTGCCGCCTTGATCAGGCCCATGTAGGCAACCTGGCGGACGTCATCCAGGTCATGGGTGTGGGCGGAGTATCGGGCGGCAATGGACTTGGCCAGATTGAGATGGTCCAGGACCAGGCTGTCCTGGAAGCTTTGCCGGATGCTCCCTTCGGGTGCATTGGCGGGGGGACGTGTCAGGACGTCGGACGGTGGGATTTGTCGCATGGGGCTTCAATCCTCAAACCTGCTGGGGTGGTGAGCCCACGGCAAGACTCCTTAAAAAGAGAAGCACACTTACTATTAGCTTTCAACGGGGTTAGGCTCAAAAGGAAGCCGCGTCCACCGAATCGGAGATTTACATGGAAGAACCACAGCTCGCAGCGCCGAGCACGGTCCTGGCCGATATCCAGGACATGCTGCTCAACACCCCGGATGTGGAAGTGTTCCTCGAGGAGTTGGCACGGCACTCGGCCGGCATGTTCAGCAACTCCGATTCAGAGGTCTACTGCGGAATTACGCTGATGCGTCAGAGGACCGCGGGCACGGTGGCCAGCAGCAGCGAACGTGCGCGGCGACTCGACGAGGTTCAATACGCGTTCGCCGATGGACCTTGCCTCCACGCCTGCCGCGAGGGCACCCAGGTCCACATACCCGACTTTGAAAAAGACAACACCTGGCCGGAATACAACGAGGCCATCACTGGCCACGGCGTACGTTCAGTGTTGGCCGTTCCCTTCCCGCTCCCGGACGACACGTCCACGGCGGGCCTGAACCTGTATTCCGACCGCCCCAACGCCTTCGACGCAGCGGCCGTGCAGCGCGCCAACGACTACGTGGTGCAGGCTTCCAAGGGTCTTCAGCTGGCCATACTTCTGGCACAGCACAGCCAAACAGCGGCAAACCTGCGTGCCGCGATGGAATCCCGCACCGTGATCGACGTGGCGACCGGCATCATCATCGCCCAGAACCGCTGCACCCAGGAAGAAGCGATCGAACTGATCAAGAAGGCTTCGAGCAACCGGAACGTCAAGCTCCGGGCGGTGGCACAGGCAATCGTCGAGTCAGCCGGGGGCGGGCAGGTTCAGACGTACTTCCAGTGAGTGCGGATCCTTACAGCAGGCCGCGCAAAACCAGCGCCGCGCCGTCGTCGAGCACTGACGCGGTGACCTCGTCGGCAACGGCGAGCACCTCATCGGGAGCCTGGCCCATGGCGATGCCGCGGCCGGCCCAGGTGAGCATCTCGATGTCGTTGCGGCCGTCGCCCACGGCCACCGTGTTGGCCTGGTCCGTGCCGAGCCGGCGACGGAGAGCCTCCAAGGCGCTGGCCTTGGTGACACCCTCAGCGGCAATATCCAGCCAGGCAGTCCACCCCACCGAGTAGGTCACACCGGATAGCCCGATGTGCCGGATGGCCTCGTTGAACTCCTCGGAAGTGTTCTCGCTGCTGAACACCACTACGCGGACGGCCGTGGCATCGAGCATCGTCTGGAAATCGACACCGATGGACTCCACGCCGAAGCTGGCATCCTGGAAACGCTCCGTGGAAAGGAAGTTGCCGTCCTCGTCCTCCAGGGCGTACTTGGCGTTGGGCAGCCGTTCCCGCAGCGCCTTCAGGGCGGGAGCGGGGTCGAACGTTGCTTTGTGGATGATCTCGTAACCGGATTCCAAGGCGGGATCCAGTCGAAGGGTCACGCCGCCGTTGCAGCACACTGCATAGCCCCGCTCCATGCCGATCTGCTGGATGATCGGCAGCGTCGCGTTGAGGGACCGGCCGGTGGCGATCATGACGTCGTGCCCCTTGGCGACCACTGCCTGGGCAGCGGAGCGAACCTCTTGAGTCATGTGGCCGTCATGGTCGACCAGGGTGCCATCGACGTCCAGGGCGATCATGAGTTTGGTGTTTTCGTTGGGCTGGTCATCGATGCCAGCAACTGGAGTATCAGTCAAAATAGTCATGCTTCCAGTAGACCAGACACCGCCGACACTCAACTAGGACCGGCGCCACAGCGGGCGGTTAACGGAGCGTGAACAGTGTCATCACAGTGCGCTCCGGAGGACGGCGAGTTGCTGCGTCGCCCGGGTCATCGCCACGTACCGGTCCACGGCGCCTTCGATCCCGGCACCGAAATCGTCCGGGTCGATGAGGACCACGAGGTCGAATTCAAGGCCCTTGGACAACTCCGGGGTGAGCCGGCTGACCCGCTCCCACTGCGGGTTTTCGCCCAGGACCGGCTGGCTGATGACGCAGGCGGTGCCCTCACTGTTCGCATCGAGCCACGCATCCACTATCGTTTCCAGGTCCTCTCTCACGCCATGGAGCACCGGAATCCCGCTTCTCCGCACCGACGTTGGCACATTGGCGTCCGGGAGGGCGGCACGGATGACGGGTTCGGCCTCCACCATGACTTCTTCGGGAGTGCGGTAGTTGATGCTGAGGCCGGCCAGGGCAACATTTTCCATGCCCACCCGGTGAAGGCGTTCCTCCCACGATTCCGTAAACCCGTGCCGGGCTTGGGCGCGGTCCCCCACCACTGTGAAGCTACGGGACGGGCAGCGCTGCAGCAGCATCCGCCACTCTGCGTCCGTCAGCTCCTGGGCTTCGTCCACCACGATGTGCGCGAAGGGTCCGGTGAGGACATCCGGATCGGGTATTTCCACAGCGTCCTGGCCTGCCAGCTTCTCCCTCATGTCGTCGCCGCGCAGCATGTACATTTCCAGGTTCTCGGAATCATCGGCGGCAATGAGGTCGTCCACCACCCGGTCCATGAGTTCGCGCTCCGCCGCCAGGACCGCCGCCTGCCGCCGGCGTCGCGTGGATGCCTCCGGGTCGCCGAGGCGCAACCGAGCCGAATCCAGCAACGGGAGGTCGGCCGTAGTCCACGCCTCCGGGTTTTCGCGATGAAGCATCTCCCGCTCGCCAGGCTGCAGGTGCGGAGCGCACAACCGGAGGTAGGCCGGCACGCGCCACAGGTCCGCCACCAGGGCTGCGTAATCGAGAAGCGGCCACGCCCTGTTGAAGGCCGACTGCAGCTCCGCGCTCTGGCTCAAAGCCCTGCGCCGCATGGCCTCCGGCACATCGTGCTCGCCCAGCTTGTCCGCCAGGATATCGAGCAACGCATCCCAGACGTCGTCCCTCGCTTCGTTGTGCGGCGTACCGGGCTCGGCCGCGTCAAAAGCCTCCGCCCAATCGTCGCTGCCCAGCCAAATATCGGCATAGGGGGTCTCCACTTCCATGCCCTCGGTTGGCGGCTCTTCGTAAAACCTCACACCGCGTTCAATTGCCTTGATCATCTCCACGGAAGATTTGAGCCGGGCAACCTCAGCATCGCGTTCGACGCCGGCGCCGGCACCTTCGGGGACAAGGTCCCGCAACGTGCACGTTTGCACGCCCTCCTCCCCCAGGCTTGGGAGGACATCGGCCACGTACGCCAAATAGCGCTGATGCGGTCCGACGAACAGTACGTCGCTTCTTCCGTGGTTGTTGCGGTGGCTGAGCCGGGGATCGGAGTACAGAAGGTAGGCCGTGCGGTGCAGGGCAACCACCGTCTTACCGGTACCAGGACCGCCGTCGACCACCAGCGCCCCACGCGAGCCGGCACGGATGATCCGGTCCTGGTCGGATTGGATAGTCCCCAGGACATCCCGCATGCGCGGCGAGCGGCTGCTCCCAAGGCTCGCGATAAAGGCGGACTGGTCATCAAGCGCGGCATTTCCTTCCATGCCGTCAGCGGTGAAAA
The DNA here is from genome assembly GCF_021919345.1 of Paenarthrobacter nicotinovorans. Classification (NCBI taxonomy): domain Bacteria; kingdom Bacillati; phylum Actinomycetota; class Actinomycetes; order Micrococcales; family Micrococcaceae; genus Paenarthrobacter; species Paenarthrobacter nicotinovorans. Next base: position 115,137 of record NZ_CP089293.1, on the reverse strand, counting down.
CTTCGTCCCAGTAGTCGGTCACTCTGGCACGGGTCCAGCGGTACCGGCGCCGGCTCACCAGGCCCATCGGGTTGGCGTGTGTTGCTCCGAAGAACGGTTCGGCAGCGGGTGACCGCCAATCGATCAGGAGCCTCTTCCCCTGGCTGTCGGTGAGGCCCAGCCTGCCGACGTAAACCGGTTCCGGGCTACCGGGTGTCACCATGCGGCCAAGACACAGATCCAATCCAAAGCGGCGGAGTCCCCGCAGCCGGGCAGTAAGCCTGTGGATCTCCTGGTCGCGGTCCAAGGCAGCCTGGCCACGGCCGCCGGGCTGCTTGCGGGTGACCTCCAACCGGGCGGACAGTTCAGCGATCGATTCCTCAAGGCTGGTTGCAATGGCGTCGAACTGCCGCTCATCGGCGCCGATCAGTTGCGGATCCGCTTTGCGTGCAAGGTGCCCGGGCAGGGCAAAGGCACTGGTTCCCAGGCGGTTGTTTTCAGGCATCCCACGACTCCCTTTTGCGTTGGTTATGGGGTTCGGGGATCAATTGTTCGGCACCAGGGGGGCCTTGCCGCAAGCCCCCGGGTGGGTTATACATTGAATATGGAAGGGATAATTCCCTTCCTTTTTTGTGCCCGTTTCATGCCCGGGTTGCGTGCCCGCCCCTTGCGCGTTGGGTAGGGTTGCCGGATGCGTTCACGACTGACCGGAACCCAGCTCTCCGCACTCTACGACCTGGAAAACCGCTGGGCAGAGGACGACGATTTCTTCTTCGACTTCGTGAACGAGCAAGCAAACCGACGGGTCCTGGACCTGGGGTGCGGGACGGGGAGAATCACCTTGGCATTGGCCGCCCAGGGGCATGACATGGTGGGCGTCGATCCGAATCCCGACTCCCTCGCGGCCGCCCGCGGCAAGCCTGGCGCTGATGGTGTCAGGTGGATCGCAGGCACATCGGCCCAGATCCCGGAGGGGGAAGTTTTCGACGTCGCAATCATGACGGCGCACGTCGCCCAGGCCATCCACGACGACGGCGAATGGTCCCGTACGCTTGCCGACGTTCACCGCGCGTTGATACCCGGGGGGCGGTTGGCCTTCGATTCCCGGGACCCGGCTGCCCGCGCATGGGAAAGCTGGACGCCGACGGCGACGCGGCGCCGGCACACGCTTCCCGACGGCACAGCGGTGGAAACGTGGATGGAGAGTGATCAGCTCCCCGAAGGACTCGTTACCCTCACCGAATACCGTGTCCTCGACGAAAGCAGCAGTGAGACAGGGACCTCGATGCTTGCGTTCCGCCCAGAGGAACAACTGCGCCGGGATCTGGGCACAGCGGGATTCACCGTGGAAGGGATCCTCGGCGGCTGGGCCGGCGAAAGCGTGGGCAGCGGCCAGGGCGAGCTGATCGTCCTGGCGCGCAAGCCCAGCTGACTAAAGAACCGGAAGGACCTCAAGGCCACCAAGGTACTTCTGCAGCGCCTTGGGAACATTGACCGAACCATCAGGGTTCTGGTGGTGCTCCAGGATGGCCACGATCCAGCGCGTAGTGGCCAGGGTGCCGTTCAGCGTTGCAACGGCACGTGTTCCCTTGGCTACGCCTTCGTCGTTGACCACGCGTTCACGGATGTTCAGGCGACGGGCCTGGAACGTGGTGCAGTTGGACGTGGACGTGAGCTCTCGGTAGGCGTTCTGCGTGGGGACCCAGGCTTCACAGTCGAACTTCCGGGCCGCGGACATGCCGAGATCACCGGCAGCGGTGTCGATGACGCGGTAGGGAAGCTCGCACTTGGCTAGCATCTCCTCTTCCCAGGCCAGCAGGCGCTCGTGCTCGGCGGCTGCTTCTTCAACCGTGGTGTAGATGAACATCTCCACCTTGTTGAACTGGTGCACACGGATGATGCCGCGGGTGTCCTTGCCGTGCGAACCGGCCTCGCGGCGGTAGCAGGAGCTCTGGCCGGCATAGCGGATGGGGCCTGCTGAGAGGTCCAGGATTTCGTCTGCGTGGTAGCCGGCGAGGGCCACCTCCGAGGTTCCCACCAGGTAAAGGTCGTCTTCAGCGAGACGGTAGATCTCGGCGTCGTGCTTTACGTCGAAACCGGTGCCCTGCATGGTCTCCGGACGCACCAAAGTGGGGGTGATCATGGGGACGAAGCCGGCGTCGATGGCCTGCTCCATGGCCATCTGCAGCAGTGCCATTTCCAGCCGGGCGCCCACGCCGCGGAGGAAGTAGAAGCGTGAGCCGGAAACCTTGGCGCCACGCTCCATGTCGATCGCGCCGATCAGTTCACCGATTTCCAAGTGGTCCTTCGGCTCAAAGTCGGTGAACTCACGCGGTGTGCCGACGGTCTTGACCACAACGTAGTCGTCCTCGCCGCCCTCGGGAACGCCGTCCACCACCAGGTTGGGGATGACGCGCAGCAGCTCGTCCTGCTTGGCCTGGGCAGCGGCTGCCTCTGCGGACGCGGCCTTCACCGAGTTGGCAAGTTCCTTGACCTCGGCCAGCAGGGCCTGCTTCTCCTCGCCCTTGGCCTGGGCCACCTTTTTGCCGAAGGCGTTCTGCTCGGCGCGGAGGGTCTCGTGGCGGATCAGCGCAGCACGGCGGTCGGAGTCAGCGGAGATGATCGCGTCCACAACGGACTCGTCGACGCCACGGGCGCGCTGGCTGGCACGGAACTTGTCCGGATTTTCGCTGAGGTCTTTTACGTCGATCACCACACAAGACTATCGAATCAGCCACGGATTTCCGGTCCGCAGGGCCAAAAGCGGGCAGCTCTGCGGACGCGGCAAAGTCAGGGGTGCCCATGAGGATAGTGTTGGAGCACGATGAACGACTGGATCCTGTACGTGATTCTCGCTGGGGGCGTGGCTTTTGCCGTCTCGAGCTGGTGGGGCGTGCGCAGGCTGAAAGCCAGGCACATCAGGAGCGCGGTACGGGAGGAAGCACACAAGCCCGGCCCGGGAGACCAAAAGGTCGCCGTGATCCTCAACCCCGTCAAGAACAACGCCGCCGTGGCCCGCCAGGCGATCATTGATGCTTGCGACCTCGCCGGTTGGGACGCTCCGAAATTCTTCGAAACCACGGTGGAGGATCCCGGTTACGGCCAGTCGCGCCAGGCCTTGGCGGACGGGGCCGACGTCGTTCTGGCGTGCGGCGGCGACGGTACCGTACGCGTTGTGGCCGAGTCGCTGGCGCATAAGGACGTTGCCATGGGCCTGGTCCCGTTGGGCACGGGAAACCTGCTGGCACGAAACGTGGACCTGGACGTCACGAACCTCGCCGAGTGCATCCAGACAGCCTTGTTTGGCCACCAGCGCTACATCGATACCGCCACCATGGGGATCGAGAACGACATCACGGGGACCAAAGGGGAACACACTTTCCTGGTGATCGCGGGCATGGGCCTGGACGCTGAGGTCGTCGGAGACACGAAGGAAGACCTCAAGAAAAGCGTCGGCTGGCTCGCCTACACGGAGGCGGGTGTCCGGCACCTGCCCGGCCGCCGAAAACGCGTCACCATCACCATGGATGACGAGCCCGAGCAGGCACGCAAAATCCGTAGTGTCCTGTTTGCCAACTGTGGTTTGATCCCCGGCGGCATCGACTTCATCCCGCAGGCCATGATCGACGACGGCATGCTGGACATCGTGGTGATGAGCCCCCGCAGCGCCTTTGGGTGGCTGGCCATGTACACAAAGGTCCTGTTCAAGCACAACCGGAACCTGCCCATGATGAGCTTCTACCGGTCCGGCAAAGTGGTGATCCGCAGCCAGGAACCCATGGCCACACAGCTCGACGGCGACCCGTCGGGTGAAGCGACGACCGTCACCGTTCAGGTGGCCCCGGGTTCCCTGCTGGTGCGGGTGCCGAAGGCAAAGTCCGTCTAGACCAAACCGGCGTCCGGCTTGGCGGCCTTCTCTTCAGCTTCCTCAGTGGCGGCTTTTGCGGCCGCGCGGGCCTCGGCCTGCTCCTTGATCATTGCTTGTTCTTCTTCAAAGCGGAGCCGGTCTGCCCGATCGGCTTCATCGCCATTCCAGTCGTCCTGGTTTTCGCCTGTGGGCTTCGGATTGACGATCATGCCCTGGCCGTCTTTGTCATCCCGGTGTACAGACATGACCGCTCCTTTCGTTGATGCATTCATCCATCGTTTGTGGATCAAGCAAGCATACGCACAGTTCTGCCAAGGGGAAAGGGCGTTGGCCGTGCCCTGTGGAGAAGGCTCACTGGCCCTTCAGGATCGAGTCGACCCAGGCGTGCGCGGACGCGAAGGCAGCGTCTGAAGTGTGTGGGGCAACCACAGCAGCCTGCTTGTCGGCCCGCGCGTAGGAGCCAAGGAAGCGCGTTGCCGGGCTGATCCGGTGAAGGCCGGCCAAGGCATCAGCCACCCGGGAATCGGAGGCGTGGCCGTCGGCGTCGATGCTGAAGAAATAGTGGCCAAGGTACTGACCCGTGGGCCGGGATTCGATGCGGCTGAGGTTCACGCCCCGGGAGGCGAACTGGTCCAGGATTTCCATGAGGGCGCCGGGGTGGTCTTCGGGCAGTGGAACAACGACGGTGGTCTTGTCGGCACCGGTCCGTTCCGGCAAAGCCCCCGGCCGGCTCACCAGGATGAACCGGGTCACGGCGTCCGGGTTGTCTCCGATGTCCCGTGCCAGGACGTTGAGGCCGGGTTGCTCGTCGGCAATCAGCGGGCCGCAGATGGCGGCTTCGTAGGGCGCATCCTCGTCCAGCAACCCCATGGCCGCCGCTGCCGTGGACGAACCCGGTACGTAATCGGCCCCCGGCAAATGCGTATCCACCCAGAGCCGGCATTGCGCCCAGGCGTGCCCGTGCGTGGAGATCCGCTTGATGTCGGAAAGCCCGACGCCGGGCCTCGCCACGAGCACGAAGGTGATGGGAACAAGGGCCTCGCGGATGATCCGCAGCTCCTGTCCCGTGGCAATCGCGTCCAGGGTGGCAGTAACCCCGCCCTCCACCGAGTTTTCGATGGGAACCATGGCCGCGTCCGCTTCGCCCTGGCGCACCCGTTCGAGTGCCGTATTGACGTTGGTGCAGGGAATCCGTGTGGCGTCAGCAGCACCCGGAACCTGCAGGAGGGCCGCTTCAGTGAACGTGCCTTCAGGTCCCAGGAAGGTGTACGTAGCTGCTGGCATTGAGTATTCCTTGCTGGTTATATACGAGGTTGGTGACGGCCGGGCGGGGGCTACAGCACCACTGGCTTGAGGCCGTTGTCAGAGACCATCGGCTTGCCGGCTTCGAACCACATGTCCATTCCGCCGGCGACGTTCACGGCCGAGTAGCCCTGGCCCACCAGCCACTGGACCGCGCGGAAGGACCGCCCACCGGTCCTGCAGATGACGAAGAAGTCCTCGTCCGGATCAAGTTCGTCCAAGCGCGCGGGCAACTGGTCCATGGGGATGTGGCGTGCGCCTTCGGCGTGCCCGGCCACCCATTCGTAGTCTTCGCGGACATCCAGGATGCTGGCACCGGCCGGAATATCGCCCACAGGCACGGTATCGAAGTCGCTCATGGTGGATCCTTCCCATCGATTAAGGTCAGCATCCAGCCTAGTCCCCGGAGCCTGACCCCGTAACGCGGCGGACGGCTTCGCTTGCGCGCAGTGGCTTGGGCGTTAAGACTGGTGACCAAGCACTCCCCCACAACCGGCTACTAGGAGCAACCCATGGCTGCTGGGCAACCCACGATTCTGGCCACCTCCGGCGGGTACAAGCCGGGTGAGCGGACCAGGATCGAGTTCAACCACCTGATGCACTACGCCGTGGAACTGTCCGGCGTGACGGGCCGGGCGCCCCGGGTGACGCACATCGGCACGGCATCCGGTGATCAACGATGGTGGGCCGCTGAGATGGACCAGGCTGCGCGCATCGCCGGGTTCGACTTCAGCCACCTCAATCTCTTCACCATGCCCAACATCGACGATCCGGAAGCCCATCTGCTGGAGCAGGACGTGGTGTGGGTCAATGGCGGCTCCGTTGTAAACCTGCTGGCCGTTTGGCGTGCACACGGACTGGACCGGATCCTCCGCAAGGCGTGGGAGGGCGGGGTTGTCCTTGCCGGGGTTTCAGCGGGATCCATTTGTTGGTATCAGGGCGGTGTGACGGACTCCTTCGGGCCGGAGTTGCGCCCGGTCACCGACGCCCTGGGCTTCCTCCCTTACGGCAACGGTGTCCACTACGATTCCGAGCTGCGCCGGGCGCCCGCAATCCACAAGCTCGTGGCCGACGGCACGCTGGGCGAGACGCACTGCACGGACGACGGCGTGGGGCTGGTTTACCGGGGCACGGACCTCGTGGAGGTGGTGTCCGAAATCAAGAACAGGGCCGCGTTCCGCGTGACTGCGGGCGCCGGCGAGAGCGTGGATGCCGTGGCTGTGGAGGAACGGTTGGAGTCGCGTTTCCTTGGCTGATCCGTCGACGCAGGATCTTTCCGGACTAACCGCGGTCCAGCTCCGCGACGCCCTTGCCGCCGGGAAGCTCTCCGCCCGCGAGGCAACAGCGCACTTCGTGTCTTCGATCGGGCAGCGCAACCCGCACCTTGGCGCCTTTGTCACTGTTACGGCCGAGCAGGCACTCCTCGATGCCAAGACGGCCGACACCCTCCATGCGCGGTTGGTCCGGGAGGGCCGCCTGGAAGAGCTGCCGCTGCTGCACGGCATGCCGACGGCTTTCAAGGACCTCACCGATGTTGCCGGCGTCCCCACTACTCACGGCAGCGCCGCGCTGGACCACAAACCGGCGCCGGAGGACGGAGCCCTGGCGTCAACGCTGAAAGCCCAGGGTGTGGTTTCCCTGGGCAAGACCCAGGTGCCGGAATTCGGTTTGACGGCCTACAGCGAAAACCGCGTCGCACCGCCGTCGCGCAATCCGCATGCTCCGGGGCGAAGCTCCGGCGGCTCGTCGGGAGGCAGCGCTGCCGCGGTGGCCGCGGGACTTGTCCCGTTCGCACCAGGGACCGACGGCGGCGGCTCCATCCGGATTCCCGCCGCCGCCTGCGGGCTCGTGGGACTGAAACCGGGGCGGGGCCTGGTTCCTGCCGGGGTGGGCGCCGGGGATGCCGCCAAGTTGGTGGTTGCCGGGCCACTCGCACGGAATGCAGCGGACGCGGCGCTGCTCATGGACGCGCTGGTTCCCCCGGAACAAGCGCCCGACGGCGGCTTCCTCGACAATGTCGGCCGGGCGCCGGAATCCCTGAGAATCGGCGTCAGCTTGGACAGCCCGTGGGCCGGTGTGTACCCCTTCGAGATCGGGCAGGAAGCGCGGGATGCCCTGGAACTGGGCGTGAAGCTGCTGGAAGAAGCCCGACACAGCGTAGGCGAAGCGGAAATCCGATACGACAACCGCTACCCGGAAGCGTTCACCACCGCCTGGACTGCCGGCGTCGGGAGTGCCCGGATAGCACCCCCGCGCGAGCCACTGCTGACCCCGCTGACCAGGACCTTCCGTCGTCGGGCACAACAACGCAGCGCTTCCAAAGTCAGCGAGGCCTTGGCCTTTCTCCGGCAATTCGAACACGACACCATCGCGCAGTATGCGGAATGGGATCTCATTCTGATGCCTGCCTTGGCGCAAACGCCGCGCCCCATCGGGTGGTTCACGGGCGGTGGGCACAGCGGCGAGCCCTGGCCGAGCGAGTGGGCGGGCGACGCGGATGAGGATTACAAACGGCAGTGCCAGTATGCACCGTGGTCGTCAATGGTGAACGTGTGCGGACTGCCCGCTGTCAGCATTCCTGTTCACACCACGGCGGCCGGATTGCCCATGGGAATCCAGCTCATTGGCCCGGCAGGTTCAGAACTGAAACTCCTGCAGCTTGCGTGTTCCCTGGAGGCCGCAAAAATGCCTGTCTAGTATATGGAAGGTGGTTGCCTGGGGCATTCATCGATGTGACAATGCCCGCAGTCAGTGCCAGCATTAAGAAAATGAGCACACCCCAAACCACGGCTGAGTCCGCAAAGCCAGCGGGCGATACGTCGTTCTTCGGCCACCCAAAGATGTTGGCCAGCCTCTTCTCCGTGGAAATGTGGGAGCGTTTCTCCTTCTACGGCATGCAAGGAATCCTGCTCTACTACATGTACTTCACCGCCGAGCAGGGCGGTCTCTCCATCGACCAGGGCCTCGCCGCTGGTTTGGTGGGCGCGTACGGTGGCGGCGTTTACCTGTCGACGATCCTCGGCGCCTGGCTCGCCGACCGTCTCTTCGGTTCCGAGAAAGTCCTTTTCGGTTCGGCCATCATGATCATGGCCGGCCACATCGCACTGGCCCTCCTGCCCGGCATTCCGGGCCTCATCGCCGGCCTGGTGCTGGTAGGCATCGGTTCCGGCGGCCTGAAAGCCAACGCAACGGCGCTGGTAGGTACCCTTTACGGTGAGAAGGATGAGCGCCGCGACGCCGGCTTCTCCATCTTCTACATGGGCATCAACCTGGGCGGTCTTATTGGCCCGCTGGTCACAGGTTGGCTGCAGACGAGTTACGGCTTCCACATCGGCTTCGGCGCTGCAGCGGTGGGTATGGCGATCGGCCTGGTCATCTACTCCTTGGGCCGCAAGCGCCTCCCGGACGAAGCACACCGCGTTCCCAACCCGCTCCCGGCGAAGGACCGCACCAAGTACGGCCTGATCTTCCTGGGCATCCTGATTGTGGTGGCCGTCCTGCTCGGCACTGGATTGGTCAACGCCAACAACCTGGCCAGCAGCATGGCTTACGCCGCGATCGGCGCCGCAGTGATCTACCTCTTCCTGATCTTCCGTAGCCCGTTGGTGACCGGCCTGGAGCGCAAGCGCGTAGTGGCCTTCATCCCCTTGTTCATTGCATCGGCCGGGTTCTGGGCACTGTTCCAGCAGCAGTTCACGTTCATCGCCGTGTACTCGCAGGAGAAGCTGGACCGTAACCTGTTCGGCTGGGAAATGCCCGCCGCATGGGTCCAGTCCATCAACCCCGTCTTCATCATCATCTTCGCCGGTGTGATGGCTGCCCTGTGGACGAAGCTTGGCTCCAAGCAACCGAGTTCACCGTTGAAGTTCTCCGCGGGCCTGCTCATCATGGGCCTGGCGTTCCTGGCGTTCATCCCGCTGGCCGGAGAAGGCAAGACCCCGCTGCTGGCCCTGGTGGGGATCCTGTTCCTGTTCACCCTTGCCGAGTTGTTCCTGTCTCCCATCGGCCTGTCCGTGAGCACCAAGCTCGCACCGCAGGCATTCCACACCCAGATGGTGGCACTGTTCTTCCTGTCGGTCTCGCTCGGAACCACCTTGGCAGGCATCCTCGCAGGGCTGTACAACCCCGACGACGAGCTCCCCTACTTCCTGGGCATCGGCGGCGTGGCAGTGGTCCTGGCCGTTGGACTTGCCGCGGCATCGCCGGCAATCAAGAAGTTGATGGGCGGCGTTCGCTAGGACTTTTGCCCAGCGACACGCAAACGGACCAGCGCCGCCCACATCCGGGCAGCGCTGGTCCGTTTCTCTGTCCCCGGCGAATTTGGGTGGCGTAGCCTGCATTAACCAACGACGGCGCCCCTTGCGTCAGGCGGGATTCCCACCTGACGCAAGGGGCGCCGTCGAACGTTTTTGTTTAGTAGTTGTACCTGTTGGTGGAGGCACCGATGGCGGCGAAGAAGATGATGCCGAACACCACCGTCAGCGCGATTCCGAGGTAACCCATCACCAAACCGGCGATCGCCATGCCCTTGCCTGCAGGTTCACGCTTAAGTGCGAGGTGGCCCAGGATCACGGCAGCGATCTGCGGGAGGATGAAGAATCCGAAGCCGATGTAGACGGCGATACCGCACACCATGCTGGCGATGCTCAGGCCCTTGGGCTGGGTGGGCGTTGCGTAGTAGGCGGGCTGGCCATACGGAGACTGCGGCTGGCCGTAGGGCTGCTGGCCGAAAGCCTGCTGCTGGTACGGGCTCGGCGGCTGGCCGTACGGCGAGGCAGGCTGCTGGCTGTAGTCGCCCGGGGTGTAGGCGTCCTGGTTGCCCGGCTGGCCGTAGGTGTTCTGCTGGCCGTAAGCGTTCTGCTCATACGGCGGCAGCGGCTGGGTGGCGTTGCCCTGGTCGAACGACTGGGCTGGCGGCTCGAACGCCGGCGGGACGGGAGCGCCCGGGGCCGGCGGGACGGGAGCACCCGGGGCCGGCGGGACGGGAGCGCCCGGGGCCGGCGGGTTCTGCTCGGGAGCTCTGAACTGCGCCGGAGGAACGTACTGCGGCGGCTCGTAGCCGGCCGGCTTATCCTCGTTACCCTTGGATGGCTGATCTGACATAGGAATCCCCCTGAATGTGGTCTTTGATCCCAACACTACCGCCGTCCGGGGCCGCATATAAGGTAGCGCGCATTGTGGCGGCCGGCTCTCTCGGCGGAAGGCCGGCACTAAGGTCACTTATGGTAAACGCGGAGTGAACCTTTGGGCGATACCGGGAGATATCGTCCGAAGAAGTCCGCCATTCGGCGTCACAGGGGCCGGATCACGGACATTTCGTGTCAGCGGGGCCTTCGGTCTGGCATGCTGGACCCCATGGCTAGCCGAGCGGGCACAGTTGCCCTTCCCCAGGACCTTGTTGACATCACAGCCCTGCTGGACGCGTATTTCGACGTAGCTCCGGACTTGGGCGATCCCGCGCAGCGCGTGGCGTTTGGAACGTCGGGGCACCGCGGTTCCAGCTTGAAGGCGTCGTTCAATGAGCCGCACATCCTTGCCATCACACAGGCAATCGTTGAGTACCGTGGCCGTCAGGGCATCACCGGGCCGCTGTTCATTGGCCGCGACACGCATGCCTTGAGCGAGCCGGCGCAGAACTCCGCGTTGGAGGTGCTGGCCGCCAATGGTGTGACCGTTCTGGTGGATGCCCGCCACGGATACACACCCACTCCGGCCCTGAGCCACGCGATCCTCAAGTACAACCGTGAAGCTGCGCCGGGCACACCCCAGGCCGATGGCATCGTGGTTACCCCCAGCCACAACCCGCCGGGCGACGGTGGCTTCAAGTACAACCCCCCGCACGGTGGCCCGGCCGACACCGACGCCACTGGCTGGATCGCCGACCGCGCCAACCAGTTGCTCGAGAACGGGCTCCGCGGCGTCAAGCGCATGCCGCTCAACGATGCCCTGGCTGCTGACACCACCGGCAAGTTCGACTTCCTCAGCAGCTACGTCGACGACCTCCCGTCGGTGCTGAACCTCGACGCCATCCGCGAGGCCGGCGTCCGCATCGGCGCCGACCCCATGGGTGGAGCTTCCGTGGACTACTGGGGCGAGATCGGCGAGCGCCACCAGCTCAACCTGACCGTGGTGAACCCTACCGTGGACCCGCAGTGGGCCTTCATGACCCTCGACTGGGACGAGAAGATCCGCATGGACTGCTCATCGCCGTCGGCCATGGCGTCGCTGATCAAGCGGATGTCCGATTCCACCGGCTCCTCGGGCGCGGGCTCAGCGTTCGATATTGCCACGGGTAACGACGCCGACGCCGACCGCCACGGGATCGTGACGCCCGACGGTGGGCTGATGAACCCGAACCACTACCTCGCCGTCGCCATCGACTACCTGTACCGCAACCGCAGCGGCTGGAACCCGGACTCAGTAGTCGGCAAGACGCTGGTGTCTTCCTCGATCATCGACCGCGTTGCCGCCGGACTCGGCCGCAAGCTGGTCGAAGTTCCGGTCGGCTTCAAGTGGTTCGTCCCGGGCCTCCTGTCCGGCGAAGGGGCTTTCGGCGGCGAAGAATCTGCCGGCGCCTCCTTCAACAAGCTTGATGGCAGCGTGTGGACCACGGACAAGGACGGAATCCTGCTGGCCTTGCTGGCGTCGGAGATCACCGCTGTGACGGGCAAGTCGCCGTCGCAGTTGTACAAGGGCCTCACCGACCAGTTCGGCGCACCTGTGTATGCACGCATCGACGCCGCCGCAACGCGAGAGCAGAAGGCAAAGCTGGGCAAGCTCTCCGCTGCCGACGTCACTGCCACCTCCCTTGCCGGCGAGGAGATCACTGCCAAGCTCACCGAGGCCCCCGGAAACGGCGCTTCGATCGGTGGTCTGAAGGTCGTCACCGAGAACGCCTGGTTCGCGGCCCGCCCTTCCGGCACCGAGGACGTCTACAAGATCTATGCCGAGTCGTTCAAGGGCGCAGACCACCTGAAGCAAGTTCAGGAAGAGGCCAAGGCGCTGGTGGACGGGGTCATCGCGTAGTGTCGGGGCCGCTGATCGAGGAGATGTCCCCAGCGGAGGAGGAGTGGATCCAGGATCTTCTCCGTTCATTCCAGCAAGTGGGTTCGGCGGTGGACGGCCCTGGGAGCGATCATCCACGCACTGATCTCGAGTACATCGACGCCCTGTGGCAGATGACTGTCAACCATGTCGAGGATGAGCCCGATTTCGATCCCAACGCGATGATCAACATCATGGGCGCGGCTCTTGGGGATCACCTCATCAGGGAGGTCCGCGGGCTTCGGTGGGTTCTGGGCACCTACCCGGACGGCGTAACGGAAGCCACAGTGCACCACCAGACCGGCAACATTGTGGTGCATCCGATGAACTTCATCGGCAAACGCTGGCCCACCCGCTCGGAGGAACCGGGCACCTGGATATCGCAACAGGCAGCTGGCCTGGTCCAGGGGATTCAGGGGGCGCTTGCGGCGGCATCTGGTGGTACCAACGCCGCGCAAAAAAACTAGCGACACAGAAACGGATTGAGGACACCTGAATTTGGGTGTCCTCAATCCGTTTCTGCGTCATCAGGCGTTATGGGTGTCCTGGACGACGGCCCCGGGATGACTAGACGGTGCGGACGACGTCGTCGTAAGCGAACTTCGGCTTGGCTTCGCCCCAGGCGTCCGGGCCGGGCTGTCCGATGTTGACCACGAGGAAGCTCTTCTGGTCGCCGGCCGGGAAGAACTCGGCGTCGATGGCGGCGAAGTCAGCGCCGGTCATCGGGCCCGCGGCGAAACCGAGGGAGCGCACGGCCAGGATGAAGTAGCCGGCCTGGAGGTGGGCGTTGTTGTTGCCGGTGGAGGCAGCGAAGGCGGGATCGGCGTCGTACATTGCCTTGGGGGCGCCGTACTCGGGGAGGAACTTGTCCCACTGTCCCTGCCAGTCGGTGTCGTAAGACAGGATGGCGACGAGCGGAGCTGAGGCGGTCTTCGCCTGGTTGCCGCGGGACAGGTGGTCTACCAGCTTGGCCCGGGCTTCGTCGGAGCGGACGTACGTCACGCGGAGCGGCTGGGAGTTGAAGGCGGTGGGGCCGAACTTGGTGAGCTCGTAGATGGCGCGGGCCTGCTCCTCGGTGACCTCACCGGAGAAGCTGTTGGCGGTACGGGCTTCGGCAAAAATGGCGTCGACTGCTGCGGCGTCAATGACTGCTTCTTCGTGGGCAATCGTCATTTGTGAACCTTTCGCTGGGCCCTGACCCTGGGCTGGCCGGGCACTTCTGCTTTCCATGGTTGCAACTTCAACTTCCGCTGTCCTCTTCCCATGACGGCCCGTGACGTTGGGCACAGCGGGAAAATGGGTAGCATCGTTTTTACTAGCCGGCGCCCGTTGTGGGTTGGCGTCTCAACTGTGGGAATGACGACACCAGAAGGGGCCTGATGCCTACCTTTCCCCTGGCGGCCCCTCGACGGGCCCTGGCAGTACTTGTCCTGCTGCTTCTGGCGTTCCTGCTCCCCTCCACCCAAGCTTGGGCCTTGGACCGGCAACCGGCCGACGGCGACGATCCCGGCCAGCGCTACTTCGGAACTTTGCTCGACTGGGACAAGGACTCAGCTGCGGACTACGCCCAGCGCCTCGGCGAGCCAGCTGCCCTGTACGGACAGAACGTATCCATGCCCATGGACGAAGGCGGCCTGGATTACCTCAAGGGTTACTTCTCCCAGGTAGCCGGCCTAGGCTCCCACGCGCTGCTCACCGTACGTCCCGGAATTTCCCTCCGGGACGTCAGCGACGACGCCGCAGCCACTTTTGCGCGTCAAATCACGACGGCGGCTGCCGGCTTCAGGGGCAAGGTCTTCGTCCGCTTCGCACCGGAAATGAACGCCCCATGGGTGGCTTGGGGCCAGGAACCCGAAGCATACCGGGCAGCATTTGGCCGGGTTGCTGCCGCGCTCAAGAGCAGCCTGCCAGATCCCGTGATGGTGTGGTCGCCGACAGCGGAGAAGGACTACCCGTTCCAGACGGCCACGTCCACGCCACCCAAAGGCGTCCCCTTGGCCTCGCTGGACACCAACGCTAACGGCGTCTGGGACCTCGACGACTCCGCGTTTGACCCCTACTACCCGGGCGATGACGTTGTGGACTGGATAGGCCTGTCCATTTATCACGACACCACCGGTGCAGGCTCCGCCCAGAACACCCTCCCTGCGGCCGACGAGTTCAACGATTCCCTGCACGCGTCCAGTGGTGGCACCGGAACGGACAATTTTTATGGCACCTATGTACAAGCCCGGAACAAGCCGCTGCTGATCGAAACCGGGGCTTTCTACTCGCCAGGAGCCGGCGGCGCCGCAGAGATTGACGTCAAGCAGACGTGGTGGCACCAGGTCTTCGCGTCGGTGGCCCAGCCCGAGAATGGGTCCGTCCGGGCAGTGGTCTGGAACGAAACTACCGATGCTCGCGATCAGAGCAAGGTGTCCATTGACTGGCGCACCACCGCCCAACCGTTGCTGGCCGCTCCGTTCCGAACCTCTTTGGACACCTCCGGCCTAAGGGTCGGTCCTGTCACCGAGAAGGGGCTGAAGGACGTTCCGGGTCTTGAGATCCCGCAAACGAAGTCCGGCACTGTGATCCGTGGATGGGCTGCATGGGCTACCGCCGGAACGGTCCTCGTGGCCGTCGCGGCACTCTGGCTTCTGTCATCGCGGGCGGCCCCCAACAAGTGGTCGTACACGGGTTCCGGCAGGCGGGATGCCAGGATCGACATGCTCCGCGGACTGGCGATCGTCTTCGTGGTGGTCAACCACGTGGGCATCAATTCGGTTTTCCAACTGCTGAGCCAGGAGACCATCGGAGTGGTCTCCGGGGCGGAACTCTTTGTCATGCTCTCCGGGGTGGTGCTCGGCATGGTCTACGGGCCGCGCATCTCCACGGAGCTGGGGGACGTGGTGGACGGGACAACCAAGCGGGCGTGGAAGCTCTACTTCACCGCCCTGGCCGTGGTCCTGATTGTCTACGGTCTGAGCCTGCTCCCCTTCATTAACGCCGCTGCCGTCACCACCTTCACCGATCAAGGCACAGGCGCAGCCGGGCATTCAGCCGCCGGAACGACCTATGACCTTTACGCCGGGATGGAAGGTTTGCTGCAGTTTCCGGTCCCGCAGGGCCTGATTCCGGCCCTGCTGTTGTTGCAGGTCGGTCCGTGGCAGTTCAACATCATGGGCCTCTACGTCATCCTGTTGTTGATCAGCCCTTTGATCCTGGTGGCACTGTCCCGCGGACTCACCTGGCTGGTGCTTACGGTCAGTCTGGCGCTCTACATCGGTGGATCCGTGTTCCGGTTCCGGTTGCTTCCCTCGCAGTTCGAGGACTCCTTTCCCCTGCTCGTGTGGCAGTTGCTGTTCGTCCTCGGCATGACTGCGGGGTTCCACCGCCAACGAATCATCGACTGGTTCGCCCATCCCCGTCAGCGGATTCTTCTGGGCGTGTGCGTTTTCCTGGCCGCAGCCTGCGCGCTTTTCTCGTGGAGCGGACCCTATCTGACAAACCAGTTGGATGTGCGCCTTGCCCTCATCCCGGAGACCACGTTCAGGTACCTCTACGACACCTTCTTCGGCCGCACTTATCTGGGCCCGGGCCGTGTTGTGAATGTCCTCGTCATTACCATCGCCCTTTATGCCCTCCTGAGTGCGTTCTGGAAGCCGCTCTCACGCGCTGTTGGCTGGTTCCTCATACCTCTTGGCCAAGCCACCCTGTACGTGTTCATCATGCACGTGTTCTTCATCGTGGCTATCGCCAACATCCCGGCGCTGCGGGACGGCAACCTCTGGCTGAACTCGGCCGTGTACGCAGCTTTACTCGCCATTCTGTGGGTCATGGTGAAAACGAAGTTCCTCTTCAAGCTGGTTCCACGGTAAGCAGCTTTAGCGGGGCGGGGCGGGTACTTTGGCGGTAATGTTGCACCGAATCCCAATACTCTTCTGAGGAAGGCTCCGCCATGAGCATGCTCGGCACCAAATGGAAGCTCCACGGTAATGGCAAGTCCATCCGCCCCGGTCACGTGGTGGCACCCGATGAGCGGCTCGCCTGGCCCCTGACCATCGGCATCGGCATGCAGCATGTAGTTGCGATGTTCGGGGCGACTTTCCTGGTCCCGATCATCACGGGCATGCCACCGGCCACCACGCTGTTCTTCTCCGGTATCGGCACACTGCTGTTCCTCGTCATCACCAAGGGGCGAGTGCCCAGCTACCTGGGATCGAGCTTCGCGTTCATCGCCCCGATCATGGCGTCCCAGCAGCAGTACGGCGTTGGTGGCGCCTTGGGCGGCGTGGTGCTTGCCGGCGTCGTACTGGCGCTTATTGGTGCGGTGGTTCAGAAGTTCGGCGCCGAATGGATCAACCGGCTCATGCCGCCGATCGTCACCGGCGCCATTGTCGCGCTGATCGGCCTGAACCTGGCTCCGGCGGCGAAGGCGAACTTCGACCTGGCGCCCGTTACCGCGCTCATCACGCTGGTGACGATCATCCTGGTTTCTGTACTGTTCCGAGGCATCCTTGGGCGCCTGAGCATTCTGGTGGGCGTCGTTGTCGGTTACCTCGTGGCGATGATGCGCGGCGAGGTCAGCTACGAAAAGATGGATGCCGCAGCCTGGGTTGGCTTGCCGTTTTTCCAGACGCCCGAATTCCACATCGGCGTAGTGGGTCTGTTTGTGCCGGTGGTGCTGGTGCTGGTGGCTGAGAACGTGGGGCACGTGAAGTCGGTAGCCGCCATGACGGGCCAGAACCTCGACGGCGTCTCCGGCCGCGCGCTGATGGCCGACGGCGCCGCGACGGTACTTGCCGGGTTCGGCGGCGGTTCCGGTACCACGACGTACGCGGAGAACATCGGCGTCATGGCGGCCACCAAGGTCTATTCGACGGCGGCCTACTGGGTGGCCGGCGTCTTCGCCATCCTGCTGAGCTTCTCCCCGAAATTCGGCGAACTGATCGCGACCGTCCCGCCGGGTGTCCTGGGCGGTGCCGCGACCATGCTCTACGGCATGATCGGCGTGCTTGGCGTGAAGATCTGGGTTCAGAACAAGGTCAACTTCTCCAACCCGATCAACCTCACCACCGCTGCTGTGGCCTTGATCATCGGCATCGCGGACTACACCTGGACCATCGGTGAGCTGAAGTTCACGGGCATTGCCCTTGGCTCCGCTGCTGCGCTGGTGATCTACCACGGCATGAAGGGACTGGCTCGCTGGCGCGGGACCGTCGCTGAGCCGGAAACCGAGACGGCGGGGCTGCCGCCAGCGGTGAAGTCGGCGATGAACGCTGCGGCCAAGCGGGGCGGGAAGAAAGGGAAGTAGGCGGTAGCAAGCGAGGCGCGGCATGCGACCCATTACCGACGCTGAGCGGGAAGTGCTCGACCTGTTTCTTTCCGTCGAATTCGAGGGCGTCGGTGCCTTCCGGAAGCAAGCGATGCACATTCTTGGAGTCGAGCCGGACTGCATTTGCGGTTGCCCTTCAATCAGGTTCCATGTCGACCGGGCGAAAGCGCCCGCCGCTCCGGAATTTTGCCTCATGCCTACAGAGGTCGAAGAACTTGCTCGGCTCGCCGGTGTCCCATCGTCGGTGCTATGTCTCGTCGACAAGGAGGGCTATCTTGCAAGCCTGGAATGCGTGTACTACGACGGTATTGTCACGGAATGGCCTGACACCGACCGTTGTGCAGTCATCCTCCGGGACACCGGTCGGAAAATGACTTCAGTATTACTACCGAGTGGGGCCCTCGTGCGCCCCGATGATGAGGAAGATCCTTGGGCATCTTTTGGGGAGGCCGGCTTGGGATTCACAGCAACGACCCGCAAGGGCTGGACTGAGACATATAGCGCCAGCGGGGAGTTGGTCTCGCGGGTTAGGTCGACGTAGGGCTGTCATTATCTGATTTCTGCGTGTTGACGGGGAGAACGCTCAACCCTCTAGGCTGAGGCCATGCAAGAAGACCCATCAGGAAGGGCACGCGTGGCGAAGCCTCGGGCGCAGATTACGGTCCGGACCTACCTCATCTGCCTCGCGGCGCTTGTAGCCTTGTCCTTCGGCGCTCCCGCAGTGGAGAAGCTTTTGCGGGCCAAATCTGAAAGGGTCTGCACCACCGAGAACGTGGTCATTTCCCATGAGAACCGAAGCCGCACCTCCTATAAGCTCGACACCTCGTGCGGGCAACTCGTGGTGGACGACTCGATCGCCGAGGAAGCCGACCGGACCATCAAGAAACAAACGACGTACCGCATGGTCATCGCTTCAGGCCTCCTGGGTGAGTACCTGGTTGAGTTACCCGTGGAACTCCAACCCTGACTGCCCTGACAAATGAGATGGCCTATGAACCAACGACACCCGAGCACGACGCAAAGCGCTGATCCAGAAAACGTTCACGTCTCCGTAGTCCGGGAAACGATCATTCCCGTTCTACTGAACGGCTTGGTCGGCATCATCGTGGTGGCAGGGCTTTGGATCACCGTGGTTCCGCCGGAATCACCGGGCAGGCTGGTCCAACTGGCTTTGGGGGGCCTTGTTGTCCTGGGACTCTGCCTTCGGTCAAGGTTTCCTTGGCTAGCTGCCGCTTGGACCGGCGTTGTGACGGCCGTTGGCTGGAGCTTGGGAATGACCGAGGATCCTTTCCTCGTGACAGGGCTCTGCCTGTACGTTGCCGCGGAACGATTCGGGACACGCCTCTTTCCTGCATGGCTGATCGTGCTGGAAATTCTTCTGTTTGCGTCCTTGCTTCTGGTCTCTGCGGAGGGCGCCGAAGCGAGCATCCGGGGCATCATCCTGGGCGCCGTCATCATCGGGGCCGCATGGGTCTTGGGAATTCGCACCCAACGCATGCGTTGCGAAACCGAGCGCAATGCCCGGGCCCAGGAACGGCTTCGCCTCGCACGGGATATCCACGACGTACTGTCCCACACCCTGGGAGGGATTGGGGTGCGGGCGGGCGTCGTGGCCCATGTAAAGTCGTCCACCCCCGACGATCTGCGATCTGCACTGCAGGGCATCGAGTCCGACGCCCGTGATGCGTTGGGCCAACTTCAGGTGTTGATGCGACAGGAACGTAGCGAAACGGCTGATGACGCTCCGCCGGGAAGCCTTCCGGAACTGGTGCGGGAGCTGTCGCAGCCGGCCATACGGGCCGGTATATCTGTCGTGATCGACGCCGACGAAAGTGCCCACGATCTTCCGGCCGCGCAGCGAACGACCGCGTATCGAATCATTCAGGAAGCCCTGACGAACGTGATCCGGCATTCCGGAGCAGGAACCTGCCGGATCACCATCAGGACTGAAGGCGACGACCTGCGGATCAGCGTCCTCGACGACGGCCCGGGGGCGGCTTTGGCTTCCAAGAACGGTCACGGACTCACAGGCATGCGTGAACGGGCTCAGTTATTGGGCGGGACCTTCGAAGCAGGACGGGAGACCAAAGGATACCGTGTGGCTGTTTCACTGCCGGGAACTGCAGGGAGGGTGCACACCCGATGAATGAAATCAGTGTCCTCATCGCAGACGACGATGCTCACATCAGGACGTCACTGCGCCTCTTGATCGACGACGAGCCGGACATGACGGTGTCCGCCGTGGCTGTGGACGGCGCGGAGGCCGTGGAGTCCATCTTGGAGCATCAACCGGATGTGGCGCTCATGGATGTTCGAATGCCACGGATGACAGGCCTTGAAGCTGCAGGCATTCTGGCCTCCCGGAAATCCAGCACCCGGTTGGTCATGCTGACCACCTTCGATATGGACGATTACGTGTACCAAGCTCTCCGACAGGGCGCCTCCGGCTTTCTCCTCAAGAATGCGCCGCTGCCGGACATCCTCAAGGCAATCCGGACCGCGCATGAAGGTAACGCCCTCCTCGCCCCGGAGATCACCCGCCGCCTCATAGACCGCTTCACCCAGAGCCCGGCCGCACACGACCGGATCAGCGAACTGACAGTCCGCGAACGCGAAACCTTGACCCTCATCGGACAAGGCGCCTCCAACAACGAAATAGCGGCTGCCCTGTTTCTCACGCGAACCACGGTGCGGACCTATGTGAGTAGAATCCTGACAAAACTGGACGCGCGGGACAGAGCCCAACTTGTTGTCATCGCCTACGAAGGCGGCCTGGTGCGTCCTACGCCCATCTAAAGTCTTCCCCCCGCGCAAGAACGTGCCACGACTGTCAACACCTGCAGACAGACAAGCGATGCCGGTCCGGATTGACTTGAGTCATGCCAGCATCTTCCACAGCGACCCTCGACGTGCGGCCGGGGCCACGAACCACCATGGCCCGCGCCGTCAGGGCCGAGACCACCAAACTCCTGACGCTGCGTCTTTGCCTCAACACCATGGCGGGAACGGTGCTGCTCACGGTGCTTCTTTCCTGGATACTGACAAATCTGATCGACGCTGCCCATAAGGCAGGGAGGCCGGAGGAGGCAGCTGGCCTTGAGGGAGGTACGGCCTTTCTGGTCATCCTTCACTATGGACAAATAGGGGTCATCCTTCTTGCTGCGTGGTCGATGCACCAGGAGTCGGACAGCGGCTCGCTTCGTAGCACCTTGATCAGCCTCCCGCAGCGCAGTGCCGTGTTGGCGGCCAAAGCGATCGTGATTGTCGCTGCCGTATTCATCACGGCTGTCCTGAGCGTGTTCGGGTCGGCAGGGATTCGTTGCGTGGTCATCGACTGCACCACCGAAACAAGCCAGATAGCAGCAACTCCACAAGCGGCATCAGGAATCCTGTGGGGCGTGGCCCTTTACTGGATACTCATCGCCCTGTTCACCTACGCCTTGTCGGTGGTCCTTCGCAGCGGATTGGCGGCCATGGGCACGGTCTTGGCGATGGCCCTCATTGTCTCCACCTACATGGTGAACATCACCCCCCTGGCCAAGTTCCTGCCGGATCAGGCGGGCGCCCAGCTCTACCAACTGCCACCTTCCGCGCCGGGCGATTTGGGACCTGCGACGGGCGGATTGGTCCTGGTGGTGTGGGTGGTCGCAGCGTTGGTCGCTGCTCTTGTTCTGTTCCGCCGCCAACCAGTTCGCCGCTAAGTGACATCGACTACCGAGGAGATCAGACAGTGATCGAGATTAAGAATTTGAGCAAGAAATACGGGCAGTCGGACGGAATTATCGACGTCTCACTGACGGCCGAGCCCGGGAAAGTCACCGCTTTTCTCGGCCCGAACGGGGCTGGCAAGTCGACCACTTTCCGTCTGCTTCTCGGCCTCGACCGGGCGGACAGCGGGTCCGCGCTCATCGAAGGAAAGCCTTACCGGGACCTCATCGCTCCCCTCTGGACCGTTGGAGCTCAGTTCGATGGCTCAGGAGCCCACAAGGGTCGCACAGCCAAGGCCCATCTCACTTGGCTGGCTCAGTCCAATGGCATCCCGCATTCGAGGATCGGTGAAGTCCTGGAGCTCGTCGGACTTTCGGACGCCGCCCGGAAACGCGTGGGAGCGTACTCACTGGGGATGGGTCAACGGCTGGGGATCGCCGCGGCCCTCCTCGGCGATCCACGCATTATCGTTCTCGATGAGCCGACCAACGGCTTGGATCCCGAAGGTATCCGCTGGATCCGGGGGCTTCTGAGAACCCTCGCGTCCAACGGCAAGACTGTCCTTATCTCCAGCCATCTCATTAGCGAGGTCCAGCACGTAGCTGACCATATCGTCGTCATTTCCGGCGGCCGCATCGTCCAGTCCGGAAACGTCGTTGATCTGGTAGCCGGTCACCATGACTTGGAAGCCGCCTACTTTGACTGGACCGGCAACGCAGCTAAGGGAAGCGCCGCATGACTACACTCGTCGACACAGCCCGAACGCCCAGTCTGTTCCGCGCCGAACTCACCAAGCTCGTCACGTTAAGGTCCGTGTGGATCACTGCCGCCCTGACGTGGCTCATCGTCGTGCTCGTCGGGTGGTCCCAGGCGGGTCCGGTGGGGGAAGCGCTCCGAACGAATGACCCCGGCCTGGCCCCAGGGGCGAGTCCGGAGACCGTGGGCTTTGACTGGGTTGCGCTGGGACTGATTGGAATCATCGTTATCGGCGTCATTTCCGCATCGAGTGAGTACGTGTCGGGCCAACTGCGGACAAGCCTGGTGGCCGCGCCGAACCGCGAGCGCCTCTACGTGGCAAAATGCACTGCGTTGACCGTGTTTGTCACGCTGCTGGGTCTGGTGACCATCCCGCTGCTGAGCCTGCTGTCCCAATCCGGTCTCGGCGAACTTTCCGTCGTCAACGGAACCATTCCGGCAAGCCTCGTTCTCCGCTGGGTTGGTGCCATCGCTTTCTGGGATGCCATAGCCCTCATTGGGTTCGCGCTGGCAATCTTGCTCAAGCAGACGCTGATACCGCTGTTTGCGCTGATTGTAGTGTCGCAACTGTCGTTGATGTTGCTCTTGCTGACTCCGGCTTTTGCCTACCTGCCCACAGTGGCCGGGGTCCTGCTGTTTGATCCCGGCTTGGTGACGGGGTCATACCCGGCCGCGGACCTGGGTGCTCTCACCGCTGCGATAGTAACCTTCACCTGGACAGCCGGCCTCGTGGGTTTTGCAGGGTTCAAGTTCAGCACGCGGGACGCCCGCGGATAGCTGAACCACGACGGCGGCCCTCACCTCAGACTGAGGCGGGGACCGCCGTCGGGCTTGGCTTAGCGACGTACGAGTCCGGTTTTCGCTGCGACTGAATATGTCCGGTTAGGCGTATGTTCACCAACCCCATCGAAATAGTCAGCTTGCTTACTAAAGCATCCTTCCCTAGGCTGGTTCAGGTCAGACAAACAACTCTCGCAGCACCGGCACATGCCCAAAAAGCAGCCGAACAAGAGGAGGAACAATGTCAGAACACAACATCGCAGGCAAGAAGGTCGCATTCCTTTTGACGGACGGCGTGGAGCAGGTGGAACTCACCAGCCCGTGGCAGGCCATCAAGGACGCCGGAGGCGAGCCCACCCTGGTAGCCCTCGACAAGGGCAAGCTCCAGGGTTTCAACGGCGTGGACAAGGGCGACACCTTCGACGTCGATCTCGCAGTTGCGGACGCCAACGCCTCCGACTTCGACGCCCTGGTTCTCCCGGGCGGTGTCGTCAACGCGGACAACCTCCGCGTGGACAAGGACGCCCAGAACTTCACGCGCTCCTTCTTTGAGCAGCACAAGCCAGTGGCATCGATCTGCCACGGACCGTGGATCCTCATCGAAGCCGGAGTGATCAAAGGCCGCAACGTCACCTCGTACCACACGCTCCAGACGGACCTGAAGAACGCGGGCGCCAACTGGAGCGATGAAGAAGTGGTGTGCGACCAGGGACTGGTCACCAGCCGCAACCCGGACGACCTCCCCGCCTTCAACGCCAAGGTTGTTGAAGAGATTTCGGAAGGCCAGCACGCCGGCCAGACAGCTTAGCGGCCACCAGCGTCCTTAAGGCGAGTGCCGCCGTCGTACTTTCACAAGAAGTACGACGGCGGCACTTGCGTTTAACGGCCAGGCAGGCTCGTTCGTCCGGGCACTTGAGTGATTTGCAAAATATATAGACTGGTCTATTATTTCTTCATGCCATCCAAAGGAACCCTGACAAGAGAACGGCTCGCACAGCCCCTGCTCCAGCCCGTCCAGACCAGCGGTGTTGACGCCGAAGACGCGCGGCCGCCGGCGGCCGTTCTTGTGCCGTCGGCGGAGACTGCGACCATAGCCTCTCGCACCACGCAGAGCACCCAACCCCTTGCTGCGGCTGCTGGTGCGGTAGTGGAGCTTGTCAACCAGCGTTGCCAGACCGCCGGGAGGAAGCGATGACACCCCACGCAGGCTCCCGCAACGCCCTGGTCTTCGGGGCCTCGGGAATGGTCGGCCGGCACCTCGTCCTGACCCTTGCAAAGGCTGGCGCGAACGTGACAGCGGCAGTCCGGACCGCCGAGTCCGGAGCGCGTGTGGAGCGATGGGTCAGGGAGCATGGCCTGGAACGCAGCATCAGGACGACGATCGTCGACTTCGATGCTCCCGGGATCGTCGCGGGTGGACCATCGACATTGCCGTTCATCACCGAGATCCACAACTGCGCCGGGACCTACCGATTCGGGATGACCGCCCAGGAGGCACGCAGCGCAAATGTTGGCATCGTCGAGAAACTGATCGACTTCGCAAAGGACCTCCCCAACCTGCAGCGCGTCGTCCACGTGTCGGGCTACCGGGTGGGCGGACAGGACCCCGCCACTGTCCCGTGGTCAGATGACCACCGCATCGCGGTTTACAAGGAACTTGGCGCCTACGAGGCTTCGAAAGTGGAATCCGACGCCATCTTCCAAGCACGTGCCTTGGAGCACGGAGTCCCCTGGACGATCGTCAATCCGTCCAGCCTGATCGGCGACAGCGTGACCGGGGAGTCCGACCAGCTCATCGGCCTGGCTACCACCATCGCGCAAATCTGGGAGGGAGCCGTAGCCGCACTGCCCGGAAACGGATCGACGTTCCTCCCGGTCGTCACGGTCGACTACTTGGCTGCCTTCATGACGGCAGCAGCGGTCGATCCCACTGCTGCGGGCAAGGCTTATTGGGTTCTCGACGACGCTACCCCGCCGCTGGCTGACCTGCTCACCCACGTCGGGCGGCACCTCGGAGTCAAGGTTCCGCGGGTACGGATGCCGGTCGGCGTCATCAAGCGACTCCCGCAGCGGATCACCAGGGCGGATCCCGAGACACTTTCCTTCATGTCCGCCGACCGCTATCCGACAGAGTCAGCCATCGAGTTCGCAAACAGACACGGGATACAGATGCCGGACGTACTGGTGTCCCTGGAACGGTGGGCCGACTACTTGGCCGCACCCCGGTTTGGCGACGCCTTGGCTGACGGCCGCCGATTCGTCGACGCCGGCGGTGTAAGGACATTCGAGCTCGGAGTAGCCGGATCCAGCCGGGTGGTCCTTCCCGGCTTGCCGGTCAACGCAGACACATGGGCCGGCGTCGCTTCGGGTGTCGGCGCGCGCGTCGTCGACCTTCCCGGACTCGGCCTCAGCGGAGGAACAGGCATTCAGGACTGGGAGCGGTGGCTTCCCGATGTGCTGGGCGGTGAACCTGCTGACCTCATCGGCCATTCCATCGGCGCGGCTGCGGCAGTGGTCGCGGCGGACCGGTTCCCGGAGCGGGTCAAGTCCCTGACAATGGTCGCACCGTTCTTCCTCCAAACCCCAACGGGCGTCCCAGCCGGGCTTCGGCCGCTCGTATCCACCTACCTGCGACACACCAATCCGGCGCGGCTGTCACGCCAACTGACCGGATCAGAAGCGAACGCGGCTGCTCTCCAGTCCAGCCTCAGTGACATCAAACGAAGCAGCGCCAAGAAGGTGGCCAGGCAACTCGCCCTTGCAGGATCGAAACAGTGGCGTAGCGAACTCCAGGAGGCCCTGGGGCGATTCACCGGCCCGGTCCGCATCATTACGGGAAGCGAGGACCCAATCGCCCCGGGCATGGTTGGGCAGCTCGAATCACTTCCGAACGTTGAGCTCGTCTCGATGCCGGGCGCAGGGCACCATCCGCAGCTGACTCATATAGATCCACTCGTCACACTCATCACGCAATCCGTCGGGTGAACAGGGCACCCGGGTCCAGCTGTTTAGAAATACACATGCCGATTGAGATCCACCAACGAGCTCTGACCTGAAAGGTAGCCAGAGGTTCAAACTGGCTACATATTTCAAAGCCAGTTCAGGGGATGCTGGGGTGATGTTGACTTGCGTGAACTGGCCATCAACGGACGAGTGTGGGCCTCCGGACTGGACCCGCAACCGAACAGCCACTAACTCTCAAACGGGCGAGTAAACGAACACCGCAACCCAAACGCCGGATGTCAACCGCCAAAGCCACAACAAAATGGAGCACCGTCGGTCCACAGGCTGGTGGCACTTAGGAACCGAAGGACGCTGTCCCACTTCCTTGGAAGTGGAACAGCCAAGAGTGGGACGCTGCCCAGCAGCTGATGGGGTCAGTTAGTGCAGAGAAGTTTGGAGCCGATCTTCGCATCCTTGGCCCAGGACGGGACCAGGCCGCACTTTGCGATCAACAGCCGCCGGTCAAGGGCTCCCTCGTCCAGTCGTTCGGCCACGATTGGCACAATCTGGGTCGGGGCGACGTTCCAGCTCGGCCCAGGAGGGTTGCCTTCAACCTCCTTGGCCTCGAAATGGCTCAGAAGATCGCTCGTTGCTTTGGACATCACGTATCTGCCGCAAATGAGCCCATTCTGCCCACAAAACCTTCAAAGCGTGGCCAGCCGCGGGCCGGCGCCCGGGTACTTCTTGAGGACCTCGCGCAGCTCCCCCTCCCATGACGGAGCTCGCGGTCGCTGTCCTGAGGTGTGGTGTCCCGCGTTGGTACCCATACTCAATCATTACCTCGCTGATTCTTCTCTTGCCGTGGCGCTCATTCGAGCGGCTTTTCCCAATCCGCGAGGTCACGCAGGGATCCAATCACTTGGTAGAGGGCTAGTCTGGCAGCCTCCGTTTTCAGGAATGGGGTCAAGGGAGGTGGCCAATTGAGAGGCTTGTTGTCCGCTGGCCAGATCAGCTTTGCGGGAGTGGCATCGACTCCTCGTTGTGCGTCAAGCCAGATATAGCGGTTATCGGCATTCCAGGGAAGATCTGGTTTGAAGTACTGCTGGATGAAATAGATGCCCTCTATTCCAAGGAAAGAACTCGCTGTGTTGTTTGGTTGGGCCAGTGCCGCTTGGGCGTCCGTGCCTGCGTCCAAGACCAAACGATGGGGTTGGTGCCAGATTGAAACGGTGGACCATGGGGAGTTTGTAATCCCCATATAGATGCGTGCGGACGAAGGTGGCCGGCGGGTCTTCATGAAGGAAGTGAAATCTTCGTCCACGAAGACCCTGTCCTCGACAGGAAGGTACTGGTCATACATAAGAAGGCACTTATATACCCACGCCGCCAGATAAAGCTTTCCTTCAGGGGACACCAAGTGCGGCATGGGAGGTGTCTTCTTGGCCATCTTTCTTAGGATCGGTTTGACTGAAGTCTCCAGTCTCGACATCCAGCCGTTGTTGCAAGCAGCGCAGACGCTCTTTACTTTTACCTCGTGGACGTTCGGCGTCCTCGTACCCCGAGCTTCATTGACCTTGACATAGGTTCCTTGAGAGTTCTTCCTCACGACCGTCTGACGGAAAGGAGCCTGGTAGGAGCCCTTGCGTTGGATGAAGGCCTGAGGAGCGGCAAATTGCCGTAACCACTGGGGAAAGACGTGTTCCACCGTCAAAGGAAACCCACCGCAGAAGACACATGTTCTCATGAGCGCAAAGGCTATCCCGTTTTGTCTGGCTTGGGAGCCACCCTCGTTGGGCGGCACTCATTGATGCGTGCAAAGGACGCTTGTGCGCACTTTGGGACGTTCGTCGGCAACGACCTCACCGTTACTAAGTTGGCAAGCATCGGTCCGGCGGTTCCATCGGCGTTCAGGTGCCATGGTTTTATTTGCACATGAGCAATTCGGACCTGATCGCACTAGTCGCTGGTGTCGTGACACTCGTTGGGGCAGTAATTACGGCACTGCAGTACAGGCGCAGCAACCCCAAATCACGGATATCCGCAGACGTCAGGGCCGCCCCAATAGTAAACAAGCTCGGGCAAGGCAGCGGTTGGGACAAGCTCGTGGTCCAACACTCCGGCAACGTTGTGCAGAACCCCTACGTGCTGATTGTCACTCTTGAATCAACTGGACGAGCGGATATCCAGAGCAGCAGATTTGATGCCGGAAAACCACTCATCCTCGAATGTGGCGCGCCTATTATCGCTCTGCTGAGTGACGATCCTGAAGCCGATCTGGGTAGAGTAAACCCGGCTGGGTTGTTCCGGGCCGAAGGCGATAACGTCCTTTTCGGTCCTGCTCTGTTAAAGAAAGGCCGCCCCGCCCAAACAACGGTGCTGCTCGACGGACGACCTAAGTGGGCGTGGAATGACCGGAACCTCATTGACGTCAAGATCCAGCCTGGCCGAGGTCGAGACGCCGTGGGCTTTCTCCGAGGACATTTCTCATTAGGCACCATTGCAGCAATAGCCACCGTAGGTGCCCTACTTGTGGCTGTGGCGACATTTGCCCTGCAGTTCTTCGGACCTCAGCTTGGGATCGGGAGTCGTTCGGTTCCCCCACCCGTACAAACCCGTTTGGACGGCACCTACCCACAAGCTGGTTGCTCCGTAGATGCCATAACGCTGAAGAGTATCCCCATTGCCAGGGCCTCAGAGCCTTCCCCGTTCGCGTTAGTGACCGTACTGCACTCTCCTGGATGCGAAACGAGCTGGGTCCACGTCAGCAACCAACTCAGCGGAACAACGGTCACGAAGTACATCGAACGAGGCCCTGCTGAGGGCCTCCCTTCAGTTAGCTTCACATCGCCGGATATCACTGGAGATGTGCAAGCAACACCCGAGGCAAAGAACTCCTTCACACGCCAGGTGTACGCACCCGGCTGCGTCCTTGTACGAGTGGAGTTCACGGACGCAACCGGTATTCGTCTGGGTGAGGTGCCTCTGCAGCCTGTGTGTTGATGCTGGAGTAGGCGACAAGAGCAACGTGTCCCACTTCCTTGGATACGGAACGCGGCAGCTGGGACTCCGTTGACGTAAAAGAGAGACGCTGTCGGGTTCACCGACCTGGTAGGCCGCTTAGGCGGGAGCTGGAGCCACTCGGTCGTCCTGCATGGGAACAGGAGGAAGCGGAGCTGGCAGCACCGGGGCGTTGATGAGGGAACGGTCGTAAACGACCAAGGCGTTGTTCTCGATGATCTGTTGCTTCGAGGTCACAAGACCTGTCCGTTTGTCCCGGGTCAGCCTCATCACCCGGTTATGGCGGTAAACCTTATTCCCGGACTCGTAGAAGTAGGCGTCCTCTTCACGGATGTGGAATTTCACATCCGGGACGTGCTCGGCGCGAAGTTCACCACACAGGTATTCGTCGTTGGTACTTACCAGGAATTGGAAAGCCTGGTCCGTGTCATTGCGAACCCGGTAGTCCAAGTAGTTGTAGATGATCGAAGTGCCCGAACCAAACGGGATCTGACGATTGAAGTCCGGAAACAAGTCCAGGTCCCCGTGGTGGTGATGCTCCACCACAGTCAGCTCGCTGTGCAAGACCATCCAATGCAGAAGGTTCGTGAATTGACACAGGCCGCCACCAATTCCGGAATCGGCTCGGCCATGGTTGATGACCAGGCCCTCGCGGTATCCCTTGGCTTCAGTGCAACTCCCTACCAGCTTCCAGAACGAAAAGGTCTCGCCGGGACGAATGACGACAGAGTTCACCAGAGGCGCGGCGATCCCCAGACTTACCGCCTTATTTTCCTGGAGGTGCAAGTCCACGTTGCCCAGCTTGCGGCGGATCAGTGAGTTGTGACGGTAGACAACCGCAGGAAGGACCTCTTCCGGCTGGCGCCGCGCAAAGACTGTGGGAGAGAACAGGTCGCGCAATTTGCGGTTCAGGATCATGCGCTGCACAGAAATGCGGTATGTGATCGGCGAAAGTTCGCAGAAGAGTTTTCGTGCCATGGTTCCCCCGGTAAAAACGCCCACCCAGGGCAAGCCAAACCGGAACGCCCGGCGTCAAGGCTATCTTTCCAGACGCTTGAAGAAATCGAGTAATCGGTGAAACGGTCCGTCCTGACCCAGTGGAACATGGGCCATCCAACCAACGCCTGAGGTTCATGCGATACCAGATGCCGGCGCAGGTGCCTTAGGTGCCGACCGGGATCGTCCCAGTTCCTTAGAAGTGGGACACCAGCAATGGAACACTCCCCCACCCATCCGAATCTGTCGTTTTCAGAAGCCGACTGCACAAAATCCCGCTGAATTTTTGGGTTTGTGCAGACGGGTTGCGATCAGTGACTGGCCGGTACTCCTGTGCACAAGTGCCCGTTTGTTCAGCACTCCTGTTCACAATCCGCGCCATTGATTTGTCTCGGAACGTTAGGGATTCGAGGCACCTCGGTTATAAGACATGGAGGGGGTTCAGAGAAGGAGCCGGCGCCCGCGGGCGGGATCGCTTATCGGATCAGCTGGTCACTTGTAGGACTAGAACACGATCGAGTCGAAGACGGCGCGTGCCTCTCTCATCAGCTCCGGATTGATTGATTCGTCGATACGGCCCACCGCGACGACAGCCCGCTTGCCGTTCAGGTCGACCACCCGGTAGGTTTCGCGTTCGCCCCGGGTGGAGTACCAGCGTGAGCAGGCTTGTGTATGTCTTGAGTAAATGCATAATTCACCGCCGTCGCAGGCGTTCATGTCCACGTTGGCCTCGACGAAGTGGTCGAACTCGAAGCCTGAGTAGTTGCCCACCGTGACCTTGACGGGAGGGGTGCTTGCCGTTGACGACTGCGCCGCCATCGCGTCAACGAAGGCCTCGGCCGACGGACCGTCATCGGAAAGGGCGCCCCTCCACTTGCATGCGTCCATCGCCACATAGTTGACAGGCAAAAGAGTTATGTGGACGGCCCATTCAGCTGGGTGATCCGGGTCGTCCTTGCCCACACTTCCGCCGTCGAGAGCAAACCAGCCGTCTGGGACGGTGATCTCGAAAGGTTCCGTATGGCCGGCGACGGGGACGAGGTATGTGCCGGCGTCAATGTCTCCACTCTCCGGCAGCGGCGGGAACGGGCGGGGGTCGTTTCCGTCCGGCAGTGGCGGGGCCGTGCGGGCCTCCAAAGTTGGAGAATTGGTGGACGGGAGGGCGACGTTATCGGGCTCATACTCGCACCCGCAAAGACATCCAATCAGGGCGACAATCACCAAGGCCAAGAGATGGCGCAACCGCTGACCGGCCTTTTCGAGGGGTGTCATGGAGCTCATTGATCCACCAGCCACTACAGGGTGCTGTGAGGCCCCGCAGCCGGGTGGCCCCGCGGGCGGCCCGAGATGGAAGGCCGTCGCCTCAAGTCTCCTCCGGCAGAGAACCCGTGACAAGGAAGAACTGCCCGGAGATCAGTTTCGACTCATGCAATCCCCCGAAATGACGAAAGCGCGTCGCTGAAGCAGCGGCGAGGAAACGCCAAATGATTGTGTCAACTTAGATTGGCCCCGGTAGGACGTATATTTTTGGCCCCAGCAGTCTGATGGCGTCGGTTCGCTGCTGCCGGACGTGCAATTGAATCAGTTCTGTTGGGAACACCTCCACTGTGAGGAGCCCTCTTTAGGTTTGGGTTCGTTCCATGGCGCTGGCTCTACCGGCCATGTGGCCCTACGCATTAGTGGTCGTGGCGTAAACCCTCGTGGAGCTGATCGGGGAACCGGGGGGCGCCTGCCGCAGCCAGCGCGAACCGGGATCTGGCTCCGTCAACTTCCGCGTCGGACGTCGTCAAGAACGACTTTAATGGGGACCGCAAGGCTGACATTCTGGCCCGTGATGGCGCCGGCGACCTGTGGCTTTACCCCGGAAATGGCTCGGCGGGATGGATGCCACGTGTGCAGGTATCCGCCGGCTGGAATAACCAGACTAATAGCCTAGGGATCGGCGACTTCCAAGGCGACGGATTCGTTGACGTAGCCGTCTCCAACCGTGGCGGGATGTGGATAGAGCGCGGTGATCGAAAGGGCGGTTGGCTGAACTCAGCGTGGGCGGGATATGGCTGGTTCTTCGGGTCGGAGGCCATCGGTGTCGGTGATTTCAATAGTGACGGCACAGCTGATGTCGTGGGCCGCGACAGTTCCGGTGTCCTGTGGCTCTACCCCGGCAACGGAACCGGCGGCTGGTTGCCACAGAGCGTGACCGGCGCCGGCTGGAACGCCATGAACTCCCTTGTTGGACCCGGCGACTTCAAGGGGGACGGAAAAAACGACATCATAGCCCGGGACTCCATCGGCGACTTGTACCTTTACGAGGGCAGCGGTGGATCCGCATGGCCCACATCGAGGAAAGTGGGCAGCGGCTGGAACATCATGACGGAGATCCTATAACTGTCCTAGCCGGACGTGGTGCCCATTTCCGGATCCGAGGCCATGGGATGTAGACGTCCGGTGGAGGATCCATCACCGTACATGTTCTGGCTAACTCGTTGTATGTCGCTGCGTCCAGGCATCGATCCAGTCCGCGATCAAAGTGTTGCCCATGCGACGCGCGTAGTCAGATGCGGTCATGTAAGACTCGCCCGCAAAAATGCCCGGTGAAGCTGCCGAAACGCTACACAGTTTCCTGTCCCATTTTCTTGGAACTGGGACACACTCGGTGGGACACTTCCGAGTCGCGGATTCAGTCGGGGCAGCATGCCGGATGTCGCGTGATGCCGCGCCGATCCCTTGGAGGCATCCTCTAACGTGCATGTTGTGCAGACGGCTTTGGGCACTCATTCAGACACAGTCCAGCAATGATGAAATCCCAGTCCAGCGTCCCCGACACACTGTCGTCCCGCATGTTGTCCCAAAACATCCCCTTCCAACAGCTATCACAAAGACAACTTCCGGGACAGCTGGGTCGCCGACTCACGAGCGAACCCGCACCCATTCCGGGCCCGCAGGGACCCGGCCAAACGGCCTGGCTGGGGATCAAACCCGTGCCAGCTCCCGCCGTCGTAATGTTGCGCAGGTCACACCTGGCACATACGCTGGGGTGCGCTGCAGCGTGGCAGCAAGGATGAAAGGCAGAAAATTGGCCAGCGACAAGCTCTCCGTAGTTGTTCGCGTCGACGTAGACGGCGAACAGATCCAGATCGCAGCAACGGGCCGCGTCACCACCTCGAGCCTTCAGGGGCTTTACCCCTTGGTTCAGCGGACAAAGGGCCTAGGCGGCGGACTCGGCGTGGAAATGGACCTTTCGGAAGCGACCATCGACGCAGATGCGCTGGACCAACTGAGGATCTACGCTGAACTCCATGAGGTGCCTGTCCGCCTCAACACTGCGCCCGGCAACGTCGGCAATGTGACCGCCCTGCCCTCCCGGAAACTCCAGACAGCAAGCCGGGCAGCCTAAAAGGAGAACGCATGCGAAAAGTAACCGCCGGACTGTTCCATTCCGTGGATGGCGTGGTCCAGGATCCGTTCAAGTTCCAGTTCGACAGCTTCGACGAGGACCTCGGCAAGGGCCTGACCAAGATGATCAACACCGTGGATACCGTGGTGCTGGGCCGGGTCAGCTACCAGGAGTGGGCCGGATACTGGCCAAACGCCACCCAGGACGATGATTTCGCCGCCTTCATCAATCCTGTCGAAAAATTCGTGGCGTCCCGGACCCTGACCGAACCGCTGGAGTGGCAGAACTCGCACCTCATCAACGGTCCGTTGGAGGACTTCATCACCGATCTCAAGAACCGCGACGGCGGAGAGATCGCCGTATGCGGCAGCATCTCGGTGGTCCGCCAACTCCTGTTTGCGGGCCTGCTGGACGAGCTGACCCTGATGACGCACCCGGTGGTGGCGGGCAGCGGCCGCCGCCTCTTCGAGGACGGCGATCCCCAAAACCGGCTCGTCCTGGAGGACCAGTACGGCACCAGTAAAGGCAACGTTGTGAGCACCTACAGCCTGCGCAAGGACTAGAGAACGCTCGACGGCGGCAGCCGGCTGCCGTCGTCGACCCGCCTCAGCGCTCACCCCAGCAGCAACGCCGCGCCCAGCTCGCTCCGGAAGTAGAGCACACTGTGGCCGTAGCGCGTGGAAGTCACGAGCCCGGCATTCCGGAGCACCCTGAGATGCTGATTGACCGCGGACGTGGTCACGCCAAAGCGCACTCCAAGCTCGGTGGATGAGGCAGGCGCAGCGAGCGCCGTCAACAGGCTGGTTCGGGCCTCGCCGGGCACCGCCACCACAGCGTCAGGGCTTCTCACTTGCTCCGCTTCCCACATGGCTCCTTGACCGCGGGCCGGGTACATCAGCATCGGCGGGTCACCGTGGTTCACGGGAGCAGAGGCCCTGCGGGTGAACATGGTGGGTACGAGAGTCAGCCCCAGGCCATCAGTCTTCTCGGTCCGTGACGCAGGGTTCTTCAACCGCACGGAGATGACCCGGCCGTCGAATTCCACGGCACCGGACAAGTCGTTGAGCATTGTGAACAGCCCGCCATGGGCGAGTTGCCTGCCGCGGTAGACGATGTCTGCTTCCAGGATGGTGCGCATGCGCAGCCAGTGCGGTGCGAAGCACGTTTCCCAAAAGTCCTTGAGGATTTGCACGAGGCGCCGGATCGCCGGGCCAACGGGTCCGGCAAAGACTGCGGGCACTTCGCCATGCACCCGGATCAGGTCGCCGTGGAACTGCTCGGCTGAAATTTTCTCCAATGCCGCGAACTCGTCGTCGATCCTGGTGAGAGGCGAATCAGGCCTGGGATTCAGGAAGTCCGGCGTCCAGAGCCGGTGGTCAACCAGCGCCAGCAGACCATCCAGATCCAGGCGCGAACGGGCTTCCTCCGTGCGGCGCAACCACGGCAGCTGAAGAGGGTACTGGCTGGGATCACGGATGGCCCTCAGGGAGAGCCCCAGTTCACACATGGGCGAGATGCCGAAGCGCACCCCGCCCAGGTCGGCGCCGGACAGTACGTACTTCAACATGAAGCATAACGCTACATCACTACCGGCCATCCTCGGCGGGTGACAGAACTAGGGGGTGACCAAAACTCCGGCAGACACCATTACCCCTCCCCGGCACGGCCTCCGCGCCGCCCTTTCCGAACCCAGCCTTAGGATCCTCGCTTCGGCCATTCTGGTCTCGACGGTGGGTCGCGGCATCTTCCTTACCCTGACGGTTCTGTACTTCAGCCGCTTCGTCGGACTCAGCGCCGTGGAAATCGCCGTCATCCTCTCTGTTTCCAGCGGGGTCGGCGTCGCGACGTCGTACATTGGCGGCCGCCTTGCGGACCACTTATCCGCGCGCCGACTGCTGGTGGTGATGGTCGCCGTCGAAGGTCTCGCTATCGCAAGCTATACGTTCGCCGGGAACTTCGGCACCGCCGTCGTGATTGCCTGCATTACGGTAGGCGTGGACCGCGCCGCGAACGCCACGCGCTCAGCGATCATCGCGCGTGCCTTCGATGGCCCGAACCGCGTCAACGCCCGCGCTGTCCTCCGCACCATCACAAACCTGGGCATCGCGACGGGTGGCATGATCGCCGGATTGGCGTTGCTGGCCGGGACGGCCGACGCGTTCCGCGTGATGATGATCAGTGCCGGCGTCGTCTATGTCCTCAGCGCGCTGCACCTCCGCCGCCTTCCCAGCCGCGTCGACGCGCCGCGACACGACCCCGCCAACCCTGCGCCGAAGCGTGGCATCTCCCCCTTCAAGGATCGCCGCTACGTTCTGTTGACGGTGCTGTCCGGTATTTTCGGCATGCAGTTCGGACTCGCCGAGATGGGTGTTCCGCTGTGGATTTCCCAGGACACCAGCGCGCCGGATGTGCTGATATCGGTGGTCCTGGTCATCAACACTGTTTGCGTCGTCCTGCTGCAGGTGCCGCTCTCCCGCGGCACGGACCATCCTGCCCGTGCCGGGAAGATCGTGCTGACCGGCGGGGTGCTCATGGCCGCGGCTTGCGCGCTCTACGCACTGGCGGGCGGAGTGCCGGTGGTCGCCGCCATCACTCTCCTGTGCGGTGCCGCACTCCTGCACTCGTTGGCGGAAATCCTTTCGCAAGCGGGGGCGTGGGGACTCAGCTTCGAGCTCGCCAATCCACTCCAGGCCGGCGCTTACCAGGGAATGTTCGGCATGGGATCCTCCCTGGGGGCCATGCTCGCACCTCTCGTGGTGACCGCTACCGTCGTCGAACACGGCACGCTGGGTTGGGCCATCCTGGGAGCGGTCTTTGTTGCCTCGGCGGCGGGCGTAGCGCTGATAGCGCGGAAAGCCACGACGACGGCGGTACTCGCCTAACGGGGCGGGCGCAGGGTCCGCCGCCGCCCACCGGCGGGCTGCGCACTGGGTTCCGGCGGGGTTTCCTCGTCCGAGCATTCCGGACACTGCCCATCAGGAAACTCGCCCACTTGCGGCCAGATCCACCCCTCCAAGCACAGGTCATTCCTGCACGACTTTTGCGCCATTGACTGTCCCCCTAAGCCACGTTCCTTTCTACTAAGGTGCACAAAAGCACTGATTCGTTACGCGAAAATCTGCCCCCAGGGCGAGACCGCCGCGAGCAACATCACCACGGAGACGGAGGGATTGAGCCGCCCACCCTGAAACCATGGAAGGAACGAGTGAAGGGGAATCATGGGGGAATGGGTCTGGCCGGCGTACGTGGGCGTGTTGGGAGGAGTGGCCCTCTTTGCGGTGTTCATGGTGCCGATCGTGGCCGTCCAGTACAGGATGTACGGCCGGTTCACGTGGCGCCGGTTTCTGGGTGCCGCGGGGCTCAGCATCTACGGCGTTGCTCTGGTGGCTTACACGCTGCTACCCCTGCCGGACCCCACCCTGTTGAAATGCGGCCCGGGCGGCAGCACCTTCCAGGCGGTCCCCTTCCAATTCCTGGACGATATCCATCGTGAGACCTCGGGCTTGGGGATCACGGGGACACTGACCAGCCGTGCCATGTTGCAGGTTGTGTTCAACGTGGTGCTTTTCGTTCCTTGGGGTGTGATCGCGCGCCGCTACTTGTCGTGGAACATTGCCGTCTCTACGCTGACGGGCGCCCTCGCCTCGGGCCTCATCGAAGCGACTCAATTCACTGGTTTGTGGGGCATTTACGACTGTGCCTACCGCCTTGCCGATGTCGACGATCTCATCACCAACACCCTGGGTGCCCTGATCGGTGCCATGATTGCGCCTTTGGTCCTCTGGTTCATGCCGCAACGACGCGACCTCCGCGCAGCCCGTGGCCAGAGCCGCCCCGTCACTGTCCGGCGGCGCTGGCTCGGGATGATCATCGACTACGTGGCGCTAACGTTCCTTGGCTTCGGCTTCGTTGTGATTTACAGGGTGGGGTTGCTCGCGATCGGTGCGGACCTTCCCGGAGCCGACGACGCCGTCTCCCTCGTCCTCATGCATCTCGTTCCCGGGTTCCTGGTGTTCTACCTGCCGGCGCTTGTGGGTTCCGGCGCATCACTCGGCCAGCGCGCCGTGTGGCTGCAACCGCATTGGCCGGCCACCCGCCGTCGGGCGTTGCTCCGGGCCAGCACCACCGGCGGACTCTATGTTGTGTTGTCGTTCCTGACTGCCCTGATACCGGCAACGGCGTTCGGTCCGCTCTCCGGCCTGCTGCTCCTGGCCGCCTTCGTGGCGGTTCCCCTGACAAAATCGCGGGGACTTTCGGGCGTCCTGACGGGTGCGGAGATGGTTGACTCGCGTGAAATCGAACGACGCCGGGTGGCTGGCCCAGCTCCTCGACCCGCCTAGGGGCCGCACGCCACCTCGGCAGCCGGCTGGTGCGCGAGGTGCGTGTGGCCGGCTCGAGGGGGGGTCTGCTTTCGGGCCGGCCACACTGTCCACTTGGGCAAGCGGACGAGCGCACCTCCAGCTCGCCGACAAAAAGGCGGCATGGATCGTTGCGCCGTGACCGGCCGAGGAGGGGGTCTCAACACCTCATAGGCCGTGGCTGCTGTTCTACATCCGGAATGCGCTCTGCAACCTGTCACTACTTAGTAGTGGCGCCACCTGATGGAACGTGTCATGGTCCAGGTCACTTTCTTTTTATCTTTTTTCGGGAGCGTCTTTCGGGACCGTCCGGCTACTTTTTCCCGGCCTTCAGATCGGAGACAACTTTGGCGATACGTCGCGCGCGGGTCTCAGCAGTCCTGGCGTCTCCGATCGGTTCCACATAACGCCGCTGGGCACTGTAGTTGAGCGTCCCGTAGAAGGCTTTCGCTTCGGGTTCGGCATCCAGGGCTGCAGCGAGATCGTCCGGGACTTCCATTACACGCGGCTGGGTGTCGACTTCCAGGCCGACCTCCACCGTGTCACCGGCAGCAGCGCCGGTAAGCGCGCGGTTCGCCGCGCTCACGCCCACCATGTACTTTCCACCCATCACCGCGATGCTGCTTCGATAGCTTTGGCCGTTGATGGTCACCACCACGGGCGGCTTCTTCCCAGCCCCCAGCGCATCAACGACATCGGCGGGAACCTCTATGCCGGCCTTGTTTCCATCGCCCACGATGGTGGTTGTGAATTGCATGACCCAAGTATGCCGTCAGCCGCCAGTAGACGCACCCGGTCAGTAGTACTAGGTTTCACATAACGCCCGGAACAGCCAACCCAAGGAGCAGGACCATGGACGAGCAGGATCTTCTGGAACGAATCCAGGCATTGGTGGAAGAAGAGCATCATCTGCGCGACTCGGCGGGATCGGAGACCGACGGTGACGACAGCCGCGCGCGTCTCTCCCAGCTGGAAGCCCAGCTGGACCAGTGCTGGGACTTGCTGCGGCAGCGCCGGGCCAAGAAGCATGCCGGGGAGAACCCGGACGACGCCGAGGCCCGCCCGATCAGCGAAGTCGAGGGCTACAGGCAGTAGTTCTGCCGGGCGAACCTAGGCGCCCTCGAGAACCTGGCTGGTCGCCCACGCCAAGTACTTGGCGGCGTTGGCGACTGCATCGGCAACATCCGGAACGCCGTTCTTGCGCTGCGCGACGTCCAGCAACTGCGCCGCAGCCACGATCCCGTGCTTCGCGAGATCCTCGGGGGTCACAGTGATACGGCCTGCCACCGCGATCACCGGAATGCCGTGCACGCTCGCCGCGTCAGCCAGTGCGATGGGCGCCTTTCCGGTGAGGGACTGTTCATCCATGGACCCCTCCCCGGTAATCACAAGATCGGCCTCGCTCAGGTGCGAGGCGAGCCCGGTGAGACCGGCCACCAGCGCGAAACCACCTTCCAGCGCAGCATCCGTAAACGCCAGGAACGACGCCGGGAAGCCGCCCGCCGCTCCAGCTCCCGGAACGTTCACGTCGCGGCCGGTGGTTTCCCGAAGGAGCGATGCCCAGTTGCGGAGCCCGGCGTCGAGCTTTTCCACCGCGTCCTCATCCGCACCCTTTTGCGGACCGAAAACGTGCGCGGCACCATCCGGCCCGTACAGCGGGTTCCGGACGTCGACGGCGATGCGGAACTTCACGGCCGACAACCGGGGATCCAGCTCCGAGACGTCGAGGGCAACTGCGTCTGCGAGTGGGCCGCCGCCCAGCGGGACCACATTTCCTGCCGTATCGAGCGGTTTGAGCCCCAGCGCACGCAAGGCTCCGCTGCCGCCGTCGGACATTGCCGAGCCGCCCACACCGAGCACGATCTCAGTGGCCCCGGCATCCAGCGCGGCGGCGATCAGTTGCCCGCAACCGTAGCTGTGGGCGCGCAGGGAGTTCTCCGGAGTCGGCTCCATATGCGCCAGGCCTGAGGCCATGGCCGTTTCGATCACAGCAGTCACCCCGCCGAAGGAGTCCTTCCGGATCCCCCACGAGGCACCGACCGGCTTGAGGATGGGACCAACTACGGCGTTGTTCCGTTCCTCATAGCCCGCGGCAATGGCGGCATCCAGCGTGCCTTCGCCGCCATCGGCTACCGGGAACTGCGTGGTCACGGCATCCGGGTAAACGCGGAGCGCGCCCTCGGCCATGGCTGACGCGGCTTCGGCGGCGGTCAGGGATCCCTTGAACTTGTCCGGGGCAATGAGGATACGCATGGGACCATCTTGCCAGCTTTGCCGGGAAAGCGCTTGCCCGGACGTAACGTTGCGTTGACGGCGTCGCAGTAGTTCCCGCCGCACGCCTCCCCTCGCACCAGGGGACTACCCGCCCAGCACCCGCACAGGGTCACCAGACAACCAGGCCTTGACGTCCTCAAACGCCTCCCCGTAGAACTTCCGGTAGCTCTCGTGCGTCACGTACCCGATGTGCGGCGTGAGGACAGTCCGCCGGGAATGCAGGAGCGCGTGCCCTGCGGGAAGGGGCTCCTCCTCGAAGACATCAAGGGCGGCGCCCCGGATCCAGCCCTCCTCCAGGGCACGGATCAGGGCAACCTCGTCAACCAAGGGGCCCCGGGCGGTATTGACCAAGACCCCGTCGGGACCCAGAAGGCGCAATTCCTCCGAACCCACAATGCCCTCGGTTCGCTCGGAGAGCCGCAGGTGCAGCGTCACGATGTCCGACTCACTGAACAACTCCTCTTTACTGACCAAGCGGGCACCTGCCGCCTCAGCGGTCTCCGCGGTGAGGTTCTGGCTCCACGCGAGGACGTCCATGCCGAACGCCTTGGCGTACCCGGCCATGCGCTTGCCGATCTTCCCCAGGCCAACAATGCCAAGCGTCTTGCCTTCAAGTTCAAATCCGACGCCGGTCTGCCACTCCCCCGCCCGCAGTGAGTTCTCCTCCACAGGCAAGTTCCGTGCGAAAGCGAGCAGCAGGGCCCAGGTTAGCTCCGGCGCCGCGGCAGGTGATCCACCCGTTCCGCACACCACGATCCCCCGCTCGGATGCGGCCTCCATGTCAATCGCGGCATTGGCCATGCCGGTGGTCACCAGAAGCTTCAGATTGGGCAAGGAATCCAAGACACTTTGCGGAAAGCGGGTCCGCTCACGCATCGCGACAACGATGTCGAACGGCGTCAACGCGGCCACGGCCTGCTCCTCCGAGACGAACGGTGCGCTGAAAACGCTGACCTTCACGCCGTCGTCGGGCAGTGAATCCCAAGGCGCGTAGTCCCCGGAAACCTGCTGGTAGTCGTCAAGAATGGCTAAACGGAACTTCGTCACGGCTGTCTCCTCCCGCAGCGGCTGGTGGTACTGACCACCATCTCACGTTAGGTTTTTGAGTGTGACGCAAAATGTGACCTCCGCCATGCCCAAGCCCGAGCACCCCCGGCCGCAACTGGTCCGCGACAAGTGGATGAACCTCAACGGCACCTGGGGTTTTGAGATCGACGCCGGGGACTCCGGCGTGGAGCGCGGGCTCGCCACCCGCGAACTCAACAGCTCGATTCTGGTCCCGTTCGCCCCGGAATCGGCCCTTTCCGGGATCGAGCACGTCGATTTCATGGAAGCCGTCTGGTACCGCAGGACCGTGAGCATTCCCCCGGAATGGTCCGGACACAACGTGCTCCTCCACTTCGGCGCTGTGGACCACGACGCGACAGTCTGGGTGAATGGCGTCGAAGTTGCGCGGCACAGGGGTGGTTTCACTCCGTTCACGGCCGATCTGGGTGGCATCGCGGAGCCTGGGACGGATGCCGTTATCGTTGTCCGCGCCAGGGACTCGCGGCACGGGATGCAGGCACGCGGCAAGCAGGCCACCTGGTACAACAACACGCATTGCCAGTACACACGCACCACCGGAATCTGGCAGACGGTGTGGATGGAGGCCGTGCCCGAGGTTTACATCAAGCGCCTCCGAATGACCCCCAGCCTGGCCGATTCAAGCATCACGGTGGAGGTCCCGCTCAGCCGGAACCGGAGCGGGCACACAGTCACTGCGGTCCTCAGCGATAAGGAAGACCTGCGGATGGAGGCGGAAGCCAAGGCAGACCTGGACCTCACGCCGTCGCTCCGGCTCACCGTCCCAGCCGAAGCGATGCGCCCCTGGTCGCCGGAGGACCCGTTCCTTTACGACCTTGACGTGAGCGTGCGGGACGGCGCCGGCGAGGTGGTGGATCGAGTGAGCAGTTATGCCGCCATCCGCTCGATTGCCTTGGACGGCAAGGTTGTCCGCATCAATGGCAATGCGGTTTTCCAGCGGCTGGTCCTGGACCAGGGCTACTGGCCGGACTCGTTGATGACCGCCCCCGATGAGGCCGCCTTGGTCAAGGACATCGAGCTGTCCATGGCTGCGGGATTCAACGGCGCCAGGTTGCACCAGAAGGTTTTCGAAGAGCGTTTCCTGTACCACGCGGACCGTTTGGGCTATCTGGTGTGGGGCGAATTCGGTGACTGGGGCGTGTCGGGCGGCGGCACCATCGGCCACAA
The DNA here is from genome assembly GCF_021919345.1 of Paenarthrobacter nicotinovorans. Taxonomy (NCBI): domain Bacteria; kingdom Bacillati; phylum Actinomycetota; class Actinomycetes; order Micrococcales; family Micrococcaceae; genus Paenarthrobacter; species Paenarthrobacter nicotinovorans. The sequence continues at coordinate 73,150 of NZ_CP089293.1, read as the reverse complement.
CCAACAACCGACTGCCAGCTTTGTGGCGCAGTGGCTGGAAGTCCTGCAGCGCGACTTTAACCACCCGTCCATCGTCGGCTGGTGTCCCCTCAACGAGACCCACCAAGTGCTGCATGACCGCCTCACTGTTCTGGACGACGTCACCCAGGCCATGTTCCTGGCCACCAAGCTCGCGGACCCCACACGGCCCGTGATCGACGCATCAGGCTACTCCCACCGGATCCGGGACACGGACATCTACGATTCCCACTCCTACGAACAAGATCCCGACCGCTTCCGCATGGAACAGCAGGGCCTTGCTGACGGGAAGCCATACATTAACCGGAAGGACGACGGCGAGGAGTACTCGGTGCCGTACGCCGGGCAGCCATACTTCGTCTCCGAATTCGGCGGTATCTGGTGGAACGAGGCCGAAGCGCGCCAAGCAGCAGAGGCGGCAGGCACCGACGTCGAAAGTTCCTGGGGCTACGGCCAGCGCGTCAGCAGCGAAGAGGAGTTCTACGCCCGCTTCGAGGGACTCTGTGGCGTCCTGCTGGATAATCCGGACATGTTTGGGTACTGCTACACGCAGCTGACGGATGTCTTCCAGGAGAAGAACGGCATCTTCACGTTCGATCGCAGCCCCAAGTTCGACCTCGAGAGGATCCGGGCGGCGCAAGTCCGGCCGGCAGCCATCGAAACCCGGAACTAACCCCGCCGAGTTTGGCTAGACCCACTGGCCTCGACGGACCAGGACCTCCTTGAGCAGATCCAGGCGGTCGGACACGATCCCGTCCACGCCAAGATCCAGGAGCCGCTCCATCTCGGCGGGTTCGTTGATGGTCCACACATGCACGTGGCGGCCCAGGCGGTGCGCGCGGCGCAGGAACCCGGCCGTCACCACCTGCACCGGCCCGTAGCGGACGGGAACCTGGAAAACGTCGACGCCGGCAAGCAGCCTGCGTGCCAAAGGTGCCGGCAGCACGGGGCCCAGGAGGACAAACAGAGCGGTGAGGGAGCTGCCCGCCGACGAAGCAACGCGATTCGACAGCTTGGCCAGGACTGCCCTGCGGCGCCTGTCGGAAAAGCTGGTGACCAGTACGCGATCATGGATCCCGTGCCGCTCAATGGCCTCGGCCATCGGGCGCACCGAATTCCAGTCCTTGATATCCAGGTTCAACCGGGCATCCGGCAACGCGGCCACCAGCTCATCAAAGGTCGGAACAGGTTCCACACCACCGATTCGTGCCCCGGCTACCTCTGCTTCCGTCAACTCCGCGATCTTGCCGACAGAATCGGTCACGCGGTCCAAGGAGGAGTCGTGGAAGACCAGCAGCACGCCGTCCGACGTGGTGTGGACGTCCGTTTCCAGGTGCACGGTGCCGAGTTCCGCCGCGGCTTTGAAAGCCGCCATGGAGTTCTCCAGGCCATCCAACGAGAAACCGCGGTGCGCGAAGGCCAAAGGTCCCAGCGAACCGTCCTTGCGGAGGAAATAGGGCAGCGTCACACCCGTAGCGTAGCCGAACGGCTCTCCCGACGGCGCGTGTCAGGCGCGTGGGTCACGCGCCGCGCGTCGGGCTTGGCGCGTCAGGCTTCGTGCGGAACTATCGCCACGCCGTCGCTGACGTGAACCAGCGTCCTGCCGCGGCCGCCGTCGAGCTCTACCCACACGGCGGTGGCATCGCCGGTGACGGCGTCAATCACTCCCGCCGACTCATACCCGGGCGTGAGCGTGACGCTGACACGGTCGCCCTGGCGCAAGGAGCGCCAGTGGTGATCCGGTTCGACGCGCCGCAGCGGCGCCGTGTTGAAATCGTTGATCCTGCGCTTGGCCATGATTCCCCCTGCAGTTCGACTGGTAGACACGATGCGAACGGGTCCGTGGCTGGAAGCCTACGGGCGCAAGGTGAACGCCGGTTGTATGGAGGCTGGGAAGTCGGTGACAGCCTGAAACTGCAAGACTAGGGACATGACTGTGTTGATTGCCGGATGCGGCGACCTTGGAACCGAAGCCGGACTTCGCTTCGCTGCGGCGGGCCACGAGGTTGTGGGCTTGCGGCGCTCCCCCGGGAAGCTGCCTCCGCAGATCCGTGGCGTCTACGCGGACCTTTCCGTGGAGCTCCCGGAGTTGCCGGCCGACGTGGACATTGTGGTGGTGGCCGTCGCAGCCGACGCCTCCACAGAAGAGGCCTATCGCGCGGCCTACCTGAACGGCGTGAAGAACGTCCTGGATGCGCTGGAACGGCAATCCATTGAACCGCGGCGGATCCTCTTCGTCTCCTCCACCGCTGTGTACAAGGATTCCGGTGGAGCTGTCGTGGACGAGTCCACACCCACGGAACCCACGCGGTTCAGCGGCAAGGTCCTGCTGGAAGCGGAGGAACTGCTGTTCGCCCGGACACGCGGAACGGGCACGCGGCCAATCTCCCTCCGGCTCGGCGGGATCTACGGCCCGGGACGCACCCGGCTGATCGACCAGGTCCGGAGCGGCAAGGCCGTCATCCCCGCCCAACCCCGGCACACCAACCGCGTCCACAGGGACGACGCCGCCGCCATGATCGTCCACCTGACCACCATGGGAGCTGCCCCGGACGAGGTTTACGTGGGCGTTGACGATCACGCCGCCGAAATGGGCGACGTCATGCGGTTCCTCGCGTCCGAGCTGCAGTGCCCTGAACCCTCGACGGCGGCACCTGAGGGCCCGCCCGACGCCGGCCCCGGCGATAAGCGCTGCTCCAACAAACGGCTCCGGGCGACGGGTTTCGAGTTCACTTTCCCGAGCTACAAAGAGGGCTACCGCGCGTTGCTTTCCGGCGAGGGCGTACGCCACCCGTGAAGCCCGTGCTGCGTGCCACAGGACAGCAGGGATGGGGGCGGGTCTACTTCGCAATGCAGGCGGTTGCCGGGCTGGCTTGGTGGACCCTGGTTTTCCTGGCACCCCCGGTGCGTGCAGCCACCCTGGGCACCCTTGACCCCGTCGCTGTGGCCGCCCTCGACATTCCGCTGTTCGTGCTCTGTTCGGCCCTCGCAGCTTGTGGCATCCGGTGGGCGGCCGTGGTGGCCACGGGCTGGACTGCTTTGGTGGCAACCGCGCTGGCTGTCTACGCCACATTCACTACGGAAGCGGGCCTGGGCGTCCTGATGATGATTGCCGCTACCGCCTGCTCAGGCCTGGCGCTCTGCTTCGTCCTGCTGGGGCGGGTTCCCACGGACTGGATCATCCGCGGCCCGTTCGCGTTCCGCTCCGCCGCTTCGAACCGGCCTGCAACGGCCCACGTGAGCGCGACCATCGCGCAAATGATCCTGTTCTGGGGCTTCTTCCTTGTCGCAGTCCCGCTGGTCATCTCATGGTTGGAAGGTCGATGGCTGGTGTCCCTGCCTGTCCCGCAGTTTGCCGTCATCGCAGGCGCCGTGGTCCTGGTGCTGGCGAGCATTCTCGGCATCTCGTCCGCTGTAACCATGTCATCCAAGGGCCGCGGCACCCCGCTGCCGTCGGCCATGCCCAACCGCCTCGTCATCGCCGGGCCGTATCGCTGGGTCCGCAATCCGATGGCCGTTGCGGGCATCGCCCAGGGCATCGGGGTGGGCCTCCTCCTGGGGTCCTGGCTCGTGGTCGCCTACGCGATGATCGGCTCGTTGGTCTGGAACTACGCCGTTCGGCCGCTGGAGGAAGCAGACCTCGAAAACCGCTTTGGAGCCGAATTCCGCCGCTACCGTTCGTCAGTGAGCTGTTGGCTTCCCCGCTTCGGGCGGAACTTCGGGCTGAACTAGACCCGCTGCTCCGTCAGTTTCGCCTCAAGAACCTGGGCCACGCCGTCGTCGTCGAAATGCGGCGCCTGCCGGCCGGCAGCGAGGATCGCTTCGGGGTGCCCGCTGGCCATGGCGTAACCGTGGCCGGCCCAGCGGAGCATCTCGATGTCATTGGGCATGTCCCCGAACGCCACAACATCGGCGGCTTCGATCCCCAGGGACTCTGCGTACTTGGCCAGCGTGACTGCCTTGTTGATCCCCGGCACGGACATTTCCAGCATCGCAGTCCGGGGAGCTGAGTGCGTTGTGGACACGAGGTGCGCGACAGCCGGCTGCACCTCGGCCAGGAACTCGTCCGGCGTCCCCTTGCGGGTAATGGCAAGAAACTTTACGACGGCGTCATCCGCCGTGAGCGTCTGGTCCAGCGGTTTTGGGGTGAACTCGGCAAGCAGTTCGCTGGTTTCGTTTTCGATGAACCCCGGTTCCAGCTGGAAGCCGGTGAGCGTCTCCACAGCGAACAGGGCGTCAGGGCGGATGGACTTGATGATCCGGCGGGCCTCAAACACCGACACCGCTTCCAGAGCGGACGAAGAAAGTGCCTTCTCCGATTCCAAGTCCCACACCACGGCGCCGTTGGAACAGATCACGATTCCGCTGTGCCCGAGCTGCTCCTGGAGGGGGTACAGCCAGCGCGGCGGACGGCCCGTGACGAAGACGAGTTCCACTCCGGCATCGCGGCATGCCTGGAATGCCTTGATGGTCCGGTCACTGATTTTTCCGTCGTGACCGAGGATGGTGCCGTCTATATCGCTTGCTACGAGCCGCATCATGCCAGTCTACGTTGGAGCGAAACAGGCGGCTGCGCACCGGAAAGCCTCCACATTTCCAGAACCGGGAGCATAGGCTGAGTTGATGAGTGACAAGACCATGAGCGAAGAACACAGCACACGCGGCGCGTACGTCACCGGCGGTGAGTTCACCCGCGACACCAACTACATCGAGGACCGCATCACCCGCGACGGCGCTGCCGGCCCAAACGGAGAACCCGGCTGGCCCGTAGAGCCCGGGCGCTACAGGTTGATCGCCGCCCGCGCTTGTCCGTGGGCCAACCGCTCAGTCATTGTGCGGCGGCTCCTGGGACTTGAGGATGTCATCAGCCTCGGCCAGCCTGGGCCCACCCACGATGCCCGCTCCTGGACTTTCGACCTTGATCCCGGCGGCAAGGACCCCGTACTGGGGATCGAGCGCCTGCAGGAGGCGTTCTTCCGCCGCTTCCCGGACTACCCGCGAGGCATCACCGTCCCGGCCATTGTCGATATCCCCAGCGGCGAAGTAGTGACCAACAACTACCCGCAGATCACGCTGGACTTTTCCACGGAGTGGACGGAGTTCCACCGCCCCGGGGCGCCCCAGCTGTATCCGGAGCACCTCCGCGAGGAAATCGACCAGGTCAACAAGCGCGTATTTACCGAGGTCAACAACGGCGTCTACCGATGCGGCTTCGCAGGATCACAGGAAGCCTACGACGCCGCCTACGCGCGCCTGTGGACTGCTTTGGACTGGCTGGAAGAACGGCTCAGCAGCCAGCGGTATCTTGTGGGCGACTCCATCACTGAGGCTGACGTCCGGCTCTTCACCACCCTGGCACGCTTCGACGCCGTCTATCACGGACACTTCAAGTGCAACCGGAACAAGCTGAGCGAAATGCCTGCCTTGTGGGGCTACGCAAGGGACCTCTTCCAGACACCCGGCTTTGGGGACACCATCGACTTCGTCCAGATCAAGCAGCACTATTACATCGTCCACGAAGACATTAATCCCACGCAGATTGTGCCCGCCGGTCCGGATCTGTCCGGCTGGCTGACGCCCCATGGACGGGAATCCCTGGGCGGCAGTCCGTTCGGAGACGGCACTCCCCCGGGTCCGGTGAAGGCCGGCGAGGAAGTAGCACCGGGGCACGGCGCCGGTTAGCCGCTGGTGCGTGTCAGGCCGGCCCGTGGTTCAGCTCGGCACGCGTCGGCGGGTTGGCGCCGGCGCGTGAAACGGTCACGGCGGCGGCGCGGCTGGCATGCTCCATGATCGCCGCGAGCATTTCTGCGGGCATGGCCCTCAGTTCCCCGCGGTTCTGCGCGCCGTCCAAACCATGATCCACAATCGCGGACAGCAGCCCGGCCATGAACGAGTCGCCGGCACCCACGCTGTCCACGACATTCACGGACGGAGCCGGAACTTCGGTTTCGCCTGCCCGGGTGATACCCCACGGACCGCGTGAACCGCGCGTCACCACTACCAGGGCCGGTCCTTCTTCGCCGCCCAGGGACAGCCAGCGACGCGCGGATTCCGTAGGATCGACGCCGGGATACAGCCACTCGAGGTCTTCGTCGGAAGCCTTCACGACGTCGGCCAGCGCCACGAAGCGCTCGGCTTGCGTCCGCGCGTACTCAACGTCCGTAATGATGCTTGGCCGGCAGTTGGGGTCGAAGCTGATGGTGCTGTTCGGGTGGGCATGCTCAACGGCGGCAAGAACCTCCGCGGCGCCAGGCTCCAGGAAGGTGGCAATGGAGCCCGTGTGCAGCAAACTGGCACCCTGCAGCATCAGGGGCAACCTACCGGCGAGGCCGGGGAGTTCCCAGGTGAGGTCGAAGGCGTAGGTGGCGGCGCCGTCGTCGTCGATCCGGGCGGTGGCCACGCTGGTTGGCTTCTCATCCGGCGGAAGCGGCACCATCACGGAGCTTGAGCGCAGGTGCGCTGCGACGGAGTCTCCGTAGGCGTCCTTGCCGTAGCGGCCGATGAACTGCACCGGGTGGTCCAGCCTGGCCAAGCCCACGGCAACGTTGAGCGGACTGCCGCCAACGTGCGCCTCAATTCCAGAGGAGCGTTGGACGACGTCTACCAGGGCCTCACCAATGACTGTCAGCATGGGTCAACTCTGCCAGAGGTGACGCGCAGCGGCCCAACAATTACGACAGCAGTCGCTGCACCAACTCACGGCACTTCTTGTAGGCAACGGCCTTGGGGTCGATGAGGTCGAAATGGTCACCCGGGACCCGCAACAGCTGGGCGGAGCCCCCGGCCGCCGTGGCTGCGGCAACGTAGGCCTCGGACTGGCTTGGAGGAACGTCCTCGTCTTCCGTGGCGTGAACGGCATAGACGGGGACGTTGATCGGCAGCGAGCTCATGGGGTCGGCGTATTTATGCCGTTTGGGGAATCTGGCCGAATCCCCGCCCATCAGGTTGCAGACGGCGCCGTTGCTGAGGTTGAGCTTCTCGGCTGCCGCAAGGTTCAGGAGGCCGGACTGGCTCACCACGCCCGTCAGGTGCACGGCGTTGTCCTCCGGTGCCCGCTGGAGCTGGCGGTCGGCGTCGGGGGCTCCGATGGCAGAGAGGCGGTGCCTGCCCGCAGCCCATACCGCGAGGTGACCACCGGCCGAGTGGCCCAGTGCCACCACTTTGCCGAGCTGGAGGTCGTGGTCCCCGGCTATCTGCGACAGGTGGTCGATCCCGGCCAGGATGTCCTCGAACGTATGGGGCCATCCACCGCCGTTCCCGGCGCGCCGGTATTCAAGGTTCCAGGCGGTGATTCCGTGCGCTGCGAGGTCCCGCGCCAGCGGTTCGCCGAGCTCCGCGCCGTATTGCGAGCGCCAGTAGCCGCCATGGATCACAACGGCTACTCCACCGGCCACAGCTGATGCGCCGCGATGGTTTCCGTTGTTCGGTTCAGGTATGAAGAGTTCGCCCCACTGACTGGGGTGTTCGCCGTAGCTGTACTTGTGCCGCAACATTGCGCCCTCCTTTGTACTGAGCCTATCGTGACGGTTCCGAAGTTTGGCTAGAGGCACCCCGACGGCGGGTGGCCCGGTTCAGTGTCGCAGCCGCCACGTAAGCTGGGGGCATGGCAAGCAATTGGGACAGCCTGGACCAGGCCCAGCGGGATGCAGTGGATGCGAATGTGGCCCTCTACGAGCGTGTCCGCCCTGCTTTGAAGCGGGTCACGCGGGACGTACTGCTGACCCTGCGGGACATGTTGAACGACGCTGAAGTCACCCCGTTGTTCGTCACCGGCCGGACCAAGACCGTGGAGTCGTTCCGGGAAAAAATCTCCCGCACGGATGATCCCCTGGAACCGGGTGGTCCGCGCGTCCTGAAATTCCCGGACCCTTTCCGCACGTTGAACGACATGGTGGGCATCCGTGTCATCACCAAGCTCCCTGCGGAAAACGCAGCGGTGGCCAACATCATCAAGCGTCAGCGCCAGCTCTTCGATTGCCGGGGCGACCGCGAGAAGGACATCGGTTCCATCGAGTCCGGCACTTATGGCTACTCCAGCCGCCACCTCATCCTGCGCACCATCCAGAATGAAACGGTCAAGGAGTACCAGCACGTCTTCAATCCGGACATGCCAGCCAACGGCAGCTACTTCTTTGAATGCCAGATCCGTACTGTTTTCGCGCACGCCTGGAGCGAGATCGAGCACGACATCCGCTTCAAGGCGGAAGACCCGCGCGCATGGACCCCGCATTTCGACCGGCAGTTCACGGCCACGGCGGCCATGTTGGAGACGGTCGAGAGCGCTTTCGCGGACCTTCACGAGCGGTACGAGGAAGTCCGCGGCTATTGGGATCTGGAGGGTGAAGGCGGCTCGCCCCTGACTCCCAACCGGGTTCGTGACGTCTGGCGTACGCTCCTGCCGCACGTTGACCGTAAAGTTGATGACGACTGGGGATGGGCCGCCGAGCTGCTCGCCGCCCACGGACTTACCAAGACCGTGGAACTGGCCGGGCTTCTCAGCGCCAACCGGATCACAGAGGTCCGCAAGGCCCTGGACCATCGCTACTCACCCGGTCCCGACCGCCTCCTGGATGACCTCCTGTTGTGGCAGTACGGAACCGAACACATTGATCTCACTGCTGAGGCGCCCGACGCCGTTCCGCACCCGCGGCGCGACAGCCTCCAGCGGCGTCTTAAGCAGATTGAGCGCTACCGCCAGACTGCACTGTAAGAAACCTGCCCTGTAAGGACCCATGACTCCGGAGCAACTCATGTCATTGCGGGCGACTTTTCGCTCGCCCCGCCGGCTGCTGACGGAGTCCCTCGCGGGACTCGTGGTGGCTTTGGCCTTGATCCCGGAAGCCATCGCATTCTCGGTGATTGCCGGCGTGGATCCGCGTATTGGCTTGTTCGCATCGTTCACCATGGGCGTGGTGACGGCTCTGGTGGGTGGCCGCCCGGCCATGATCTCCGCTGCGACGGGAGCCGTGGCGTTGGTGATCGCCCCCGTCATGAAGGAGCACGGACTCGACTACCTGATCGCTACGATCATCCTGGCCGGCGTCTTCCAGGTCGTCCTCGCGGTCCTCGGTGTGACGCGGCTGATGCGGTTCATTCCCCGTTCGGTGATGATCGGCTTCGTCAACGCCCTGGCCATCCTGGTGTTCATGTCCCAGATGCCGGAACTCTTCAACGTGCCGTGGATGGTCTATCCGATTGTCATTGTTGGTTTGGTGATCGTGTTCGGGCTGCCTCGGCTCACCACTGCCATTCCCGCACCGCTGGTGGCGATCGTGGCCATCACCCTGGTGACAGCCCTCGGCAACATCGATGTTCCCACCGTCAGCGACAAGGGCGAACTCCCGGACAGCCTGCCAGGATTCTTCCTGCCCAACGTTCCACTGAACCTGGAGACGTTCCGGATCATCGCTCCCTTCGCCCTTTCCATGGCGCTGGTGGGCCTGCTGGAATCGCTCATGACTGCCAAACTGGTGGACGACATCACGGATACCCGCTCCGATAAGACCCGGGTGTCTTGGGGGCAGGGTGTGGCCAACATCGTCACCGGTTTCCTTGGTGGCCTGGGAGGCTGCGCGGTGATCGGGCAGACCATGATCAACGTGAAGGGCTCCGGTGCAAGGAGCCGGCTCTCGACCTTCCTGGCCGGGGTGTTCCTGCTGCTCCTGGTAGTGGTGCTCGGTGACGTGGTGGGCATGATCCCGATGGCTGCCCTGGTGGCCGTGATGATCTTCGTTTCACTGATCACGTTCGATTGGCACTCCGTACGGCCATCGACGTTGAAGCGGCTGCCCAAGTCCGAGACCGCCGTCATGATCCTGACTGTTGCCGCTGTGGTGGCGACGCACAACCTGGCGGTGGGGGTCGGCGTCGGCGTCCTGGCCGCCATGGTGCTGTTCGCCCGGCGCGTGGCGCATTTCGCGACCGTCGAACGGACCGAACTGGAGCTGAACGGCGAGAGGGTCGCGACGTACACCGTGGATGGGGAGTTGTTCTTCGCTTCCTCCAACGATCTCTATACGCAGTTCGACTACGCGAAGGATTCCTCAGACGGCATAGATCGGGTAATCATCGACCTGCATGGATCGCATATTTGGGACGCGTCCTCCGTGTCGGTGCTGGATTCGGTGACGGAGAAGTACCGGAACCATGGCCGCGAGGTGGAGTTCATTGGACTGAACGAGGCCAGCGTCCGCATGCGTGAGCGCCTGGCGGGGAAACTCAACTCCTGACCCGGCTGGGTTCGGAAACAGCGGTCATCTGACATATACGCCTGCCTGCAAGTAAAGAATTCGTTCGGGCTGCCGGGCAGGTGTGAGCATGGATGAATGCTTGAGGCAACCAATAACGCACCAGAGTCTGAAGAAACAGCCGCGCCCGTGAACGCCGCCCTCGCCGCCGAGGCCAGGATTGCGCGGGTTGCCGTCACGGTGTTCCCGCTCCTTGTTGTGGCTGCCGGTGTCCTTGGCTTCCTCGTACCGGACCTCTTCAAACCCATGGGCGTCTCGGTCCCGTATCTGCTGGGCGTCATCATGTTCTGCATGGGCCTGACCCTGACCCCTCCGGATTTCGCCTCAGTGGCCCGGCGTCCGTGGGCCGTAGCGCTCGGCATCGTGGCACACTACGTGATCATGCCCGGCGCCGGCTGGCTCATTGCCGTGCTGCTCCAGCTGCCCCCGGAGCTGGCGGTGGGTCTGATCCTGGTGGGCTGCGCGCCGTCGGGTACCGCGTCCAATGTGATGGCCTTCCTGGCCAAGGGCGACGTTGCGCTCTCTGTTGCCGTGGCATCGGTCTCAACGCTGATCGCTCCTCTGGTGACACCCGCGTTGACGCTGTTCCTGGCCGGTTCGTTCCTCCACATCGACGCCGGCGCCATGGTCCTGGACATCGTCAAGACCGTGCTGCTTCCCGTCATCGCAGGCCTCCTGGCGAGGTTGTTCCTTTCCAAGCTCGTTGCCAAGGTGCTTCCGGCACTTCCGTGGGCATCCGCCGTCGTGATTTCCCTGATCGTTGCAATTGTTGTGGCCGGCAGCGCCAGCAAGATCGTGGCAGCAGGCGGCATCGTGTTCCTGGCTGTTGTCCTCCACAACGGCTTCGGTCTTGGCCTCGGCTACCTGGCAGGCAAGCTCGGCCGCCTGGATGACAAGGCGCGCCGTGCGTTGGCGTTCGAGGTCGGAATGCAGAACTCCGGACTTGCCGCGACCCTGGCCACAGCACATTTCGGTGCTTTGGCCGCGCTGCCCTCAGCCGTGTTCTCGCTGTGGCACAACGTTTCCGGTGCGATCGTTGCAGCGTGGCTCGCGCGACGTCCGCTGAAGGACTGACTTTTGCGCTCTTGGGGACTGGCTTCCGGCCTCAGTCCTTAAGGCTTCCACGAGGCCCGAAAGTCGCGGGCCTCGGGGTCTTGACGCCGCACTTGCATTTTGCAAGTATGACCGCATGAGCCTCTTTATTACTTGCCCGGTTGAGAGCGTCGAACGTGCCACCGCCTTCTATACCGCCCTCGGCTGGACCCTCAACACCGAGATGTCCGATCACAACGTGTCGTGTTTCGCGATCGCACCCGAGCAGTACGTCATGCTCGGCAGCCGTGAGATGTACGCCAGCGTCGGTGGCGCCGAGGAGCTGGTCGGTGGACCTGACACTCCCTCGAAGGTCACGGTCTCCTTCGACCTCGGCAGCCGCGAAGCAGTGGACGAGCTCACCGAACGCGCCGGCGCCGCCGGCGGGCGGATCGGTGACACCGACGACTACCCCTTCATGTACCAGCGCCAGTTCGACGACCCCGATGGCTACCACTACTCGCCGTTTTGGATGAAGCCGGACTCCGATCCGACCGCGTGAGCAACCTCGCCGCGGCCCTCGACGTCGTCGGCTCACGGTGGGCCCTGCTCATCGTGGAACGGCTGCTCGACGGGCCACAACGCTACGGCGATTTGCAGCGGGACCTCGGAGTGCCGACCAACATGCTCGCGACGCGCCTGCGTGAGCTCGAAGCCGCCGGCGTCCTGTCCCGGCTGCCCCTGCGCCACAACACCCGGGCCTACACGCTGACCGATAGAGGGCGGGCCCTGAACGAAGCAATCAACGCGCTGGCCCATTGGGGCGAGGAGTTGCCCGGGAACGACGCCCAGACGTAGGCCTTGGTGCGCCGCGGTCTTGACGCTACTGCGCCGCCGTCTTGCTGCCGTCCACCGTGGTGGCGTCCACCGTGGTGCCGCGACGGTGCAGCTTCCACGGAGAGGCGACCCGGACGCCGTCGGCGGGAGCCGTTCCCTCCAGGCGGTCGAGCAGCATCCGGACCACCTTCTCGAAAATGGGATCGGGACCCACCGTCGTCAGTGCGGGATCGAACTCCTGCCCCTCGGTGGAGTTCCCCACTCCTACGATCTGCACGTTCTCGGGCACGCACAGGCCCAGCCGGAAGGCGGCCCGTACCGCCTGGAGCGCTTCCATGTCGTCAGTGCAGAGGATGGCCGTGGGGCGGACCGGAAGCTGCAGCAATTCAAGCGCCGACTGATACGCCTCGGCCGGGCGATGGTGAGAGGTCCGGACGAGGGACTGATCGAGCGGAATGCCCGCCTTTTCAAGCCCACTGGCGTAAGCAGCGAACCGGCTCTTGGGCCGGTCAGTGGAATCTGACCTCCGAATGCAAGCGATCCTTCGATGCGACGCCGTCAGGAACTCCATGCAGTCCGCCAGCCCGGCGTCGGTCTCGGGCGCGAGGACGTCGAACCCGGCAGGATTCATGGTTTCCGAAATCACCACTTGGGCTACGCCGCGGCGAGCCAGTTCCGTGACGGTTTCGTCCTCCGTTTTCGCCTCCGGGAAGTACCCGATAATGACACCGTCCGCGCCTCCGGACATCATGAATTTCCGCCAGTCCTCGCCCAAGAGGATCACAGGCTGATAGCCACGTTCCGGAAGGATGTTCGCCGCTGCAGTGGCCAACGCCCGATCCCACGGCCATTCGAGGTTTCCAATCGCGACGGCCACCACGTCTGTCTTGCCGCGCCGCATCCCGCGCGCGGCCTGGTTGGGAACGTAGCCCAACTCCTTCACGGCCGACAGGACGCGGTCCTGGGTGGGCTGGCTGATCCTGGTAGTGCCTCCGTGGCGGCCGGAAAGCACGTAAGAGACGGTGGTCAGCGATACGCCCGCTGCCGTGGCAACATCCCGGATGGTGGGCTTGAGTCCCTTGCTCACGGCGGCTCCTGACAGACGATTGATTCTTGAACTCTATCTTCACCGAGGTGGACTCCCCTTGACGCACTTAGTTGTGAACGTTAACAATTGCGGGAGCCAACATGTATTCAAAAGGGAAGAATTCAATGAAGAACTGGGCAGGAAACCTTGAGTATTCATCGGCGGGCATCCAGCGGCCCGCGTCGGTGGAGGAGCTGCGCGAGCTCGTGGCCCAGGCGACCCGGATCAAGGCCTTGGGCTCCCGGCACTCGTTCAATACGGTCGCGGACACCGAGGGCACGCACATTCTCTTGGATGCCCTCCCCCAGGAAATCGTCCTCGACCGGGAAAAGAGCACGGTAAAGGTCAGCGGTGGCATCAGCTACGGAGCCTTGGGCCGCTCGCTTGAAGAGCAGGGTTACGCCATCCACAACCTCGCCTCTCTTCCCCACATCTCCGTAGCGGGCGCCATCCAAACCGGCACGCATGGCAGTGGAGTCAATAACCCCTCCCTGGCTGCCGCCGTCGTGAGTGTCGACCTTGTGCGCGCCTCAGGCGAGCTGGTCACCCTTACAGTCGACGACGACGAATTCCTCGCCAGCGTGGTGGGCGTGGGAGCCCTGGGCATTGTGACAGGACTGGAGCTTGCCGTCCGGCCCAGCTACGAGGTCCGGCAACGCGTGCTCACGGATCTGTCCTGGGATGCGGCGTTGGCCAACTTCGAAACCATCGCTTCCAGTGCCTACAGCGTCAGTTTCTTCACGAACTACACGGGTGACACCATCGCCCAAGTGTGGCTCAAGGCGCTGGACACCGAAGCTCCCCTGGCGGAGCTGTTCGGAGCAACGCCGGCGACGGCGGCACTGCACCCGCTCCCGGACATGTCAGCCGAGAACTGCACCGAACAACTCGATGTCGCGGGAAAGTGGCTGGACCGTTTGCCGCACTTCCGCCACGAATTCACCCCAAGCAACGGGGAAGAACTGCAGAGCGAATTCCTCCTGCCGCTGGAACATGCACCCGCCGCTCTGGCCGCCGTCCGAGGTCTCGCGGACGAGCTTGCACCCCTGCTGTTCATCTCCGAAATCCGGACGATTGCTGCCGATGACTTCTGGCTCAGCCCGTTCTACCAGCAGCAGAGCGTGGCGCTGCACTTTACCTGGAAGCCGATGCAGGCCGAGGTCGAGGCCGTACTGCCCGAACTCGAGGCAGCCCTGCGCCCGTTCGGTGCGCGCCCGCACTGGGGCAAGCTCTTCACTCCCGGCGAGTACGACTTCGCCGCCCTCTACCCGCGTTTCGAGGACTTCCGGGCTCTCGTTAGCGCCAACGATCCCACGGGCAAATTCCGAAACGCCCTGCTGGACACGGTGCTGGGCGTGACGGTTACTTCATAGCGGGTCGGGCCGCTACTCGATGTGGGCGAGCACTGCGCCCGCCAAGACCACTCCACCGGGAGCCGAGAGCACTTCCGAGAGAGTGCCTGCGCGGTGTGCCGGGACCTGGGTTTCCATCTTCATGGCTTCCAGAACCACCAGGGGGTCTCCGGCAGCTACCTCGGCTCCGGGTTCCACCAGCCACTTGACGACGGTGCCGGACATGCTGGAGACGAGGGCGGATTCGGCGGGTGAATCATCGGCGCCGAGGGAACCCGGCAGCCCCGTGACATCCGTAGCGGCCGGAAGCCCTTGTCCGGAGCGCGCCCAGCCATCCAGCAAATCGGCAGGAAGTCCCACGGCAAGCCGCTTGCCGTCGACGTCAACAGTGATGGTCCGGCGTTCTCCGCCCGGCGCCACCGCGCTGTAGTCAGGGTCCACGGGGATCTGGGCGGCGAAGTCAGTCTCGATCCACCGGGTGTGTACGCGGAGTCCGGCCACTGAAGTGAAGTCGTCAGCCTCCAGGACCGCCCGGTGGAATGGCAGCACCGTGGCCAAGCCTGTGATGGTGAAATCGGCCAGGGCCCTACGGGCGCGACGAAGTGCCTGCTGCCGGTCAGCTCCGGACACGATCAGTTTCGCCAACAGGGAATCGAACTGCGGTGGAACGTTCGACCCCGCACGCACTCCGGTATCCACCCGGATGCCCGGCCCTGTAGGCACCTCGAAAAGTCCGACTGTGCCAGGGGAGGGCAGGAATCCACGGCCGACGTCTTCAGCGTTGATCCGGAATTCGAAGGAGTGCCCCTTGGCGACGGGGTCCTCGGACACACTCAAAGGCAGGCCCGCAGCCACGCGGAACTGTTCCTGTACCAGGTCGATCCCCGCTGTTTCCTCGGTGATCGGGTGCTCCACCTGAAGTCGGGTATTGACCTCAAGGAACGCGACGGCACCGTCTGCCGAAACGAGGAACTCCACTGTTCCGGCACCGTAGTAGCCGGCTTCACGAATGATCGCCTTGGAACCGTCGTAGATCTTTTGCCGCTGTGCATCGCTGAGGAAGGGCGCGGGTGCCTCTTCCACGAGCTTTTGGTGGCGGCGCTGGAGGGAGCAGTCGCGGGTACCCACCACAATGACGTTGCCCTGCTTGTCCGCGATGATCTGCGCTTCCACGTGCCGCGGCCGGTCCAGGTACTGCTCCACGAAGCACTCGCCACGGCCGAATGCGGCCACGGCTTCACGGACAGCGGAGTCGAAGGCCTCTTCCACTTCAGCGAGCTCGCGGACCACCTTGAGTCCCCGTCCGCCGCCACCGAAAGCAGCCTTGATGGCCATCGGAAGCCCGTGTTCCTCGGCAAAAGCGCGTGCTTCCGCCGCAGAGGAGACAGGTCCGTCGCTGCCCGCGACCAACGGCGCACCGGCCCGGACGGCAATCTCACGGGCAGTAATCTTGTTGCCCAACTGACGGATGGACTCCGGAGAGGGACCGATCCACTCCAGCCCGGCGTCGATCACTGCTTGTGCGAAGTCCGCGTTTTCGGAGAGGAAGCCGTATCCGGGGTGGACCGCGTCCGCGCGGGACTGCGCGGCGATGCCAAGCAGCTTCCCGATGTTCAGGTAGGTGTCAGCAGGGCTGTTTCCGCCCAGGCTATAGGCTTCATCGGCTGCGCCAACGTGCATGGCGTCGGCGTCGATATCCGCGTAGACGGCTACCGACGAGATGCCGGCATCGTCGCAGGCTCGGGCGACGCGGACTGCGATTTCGCCGCGGTTCGCGATCAGGACCTTACGCATCAAATACTCACTTCTCTGGGGTTGTGCTGAAGTCTGGGGAATCGTGGACGAACCGGAATCGGATACGGCCGCCGATGGGCACCTGCGCTGCGCGGTCCAGGTGCTCATCACGCACCACGCCGATCACGGGATAGCCACCGGTAATCGGATGGTCCGCCAGGAACAGGACCGGCAGTCCGGCAGGCGGGATCTGGAGCGCACCCGCCATGGTGCCCTCACTGGGAAGCTCGCCTTCGCGGGTCCGCTTCAACGGGGTGCCGTCCAGTCGCATGCCCACACGGTTGGACTGCGGCGTGACCAGCCAGTCCTGGCTCGTGAGGGAGTCGAGCGCAGCCTGGTCGAACCAATCGGCGCGAGGTCCGGGAACGACGTCCAACACCGTGACGCCCTCATCCGGGAACCCGGGTTGCAGCTCAGGGCTGCCCACCGCTGTTGATTCGGTGGCGTCACCGGCGGGAAGCTCCTGGCCGATGACCAGCGGGGCAGGCCCGATGCCGGACATCGTATCTGCCGAACGGCTCCCAAGAACCTCGGGCACATCAACACCGCCGCGGATTGCCACGTAGTTCCGGAATCCCGACTCGGGGGCGCCCAAGGTGAGGACTTCGCCGTCGAGCAGTGCGAAAGGTGCAGCCATGGGAACGGTCCGCTGGCCGCCGGGACTGACTTCGTCGCCGTCGTCGTCAAACCACGACGGCGACTGGACGGTCAGCGTTGTCGGCGCACCGGTGACGGCAAGGACTTGGTCTCCAACAGCTTCCACAGTCAGCCCGCCGTTGACGGACTCAATGGCCGCCGCAGAAGGGGCATTGCCCACCAGGCGGTTGGACCTGCGGAGGGAGGCCCGGTCCAGGGCACCGGCCGCGGAGACGCCGAGCGGGCCGAATCCGCGGCGGCCGAGGTCCTCTATGAGGCTCAGGGCACCTGGGTTGAGGATCCGCAGGCCCGGTCCCGTGTGGTGGTCTGAATCGGCGTCGGAATCATGGGCCGAGGCAGTGACAACCTCGCGGACGGCCCGGTATTGGACCCGGTCACCGGGCCTCACGAGTGCCGGTTGCGGACGGTTCAGGTCCCACATCCGTGCACCGGTCCGGCCGATCAGCTGCCAGCCGCCCGGGGAACGGCGGGGGTAGACGGCCGAGTACTGGCCACCGAGGGCGACGGAACCGGCCGGGACCGCTGTGCGCGGGGACGAACGTCGAGGCACGGTAAGGACCTCGTTTTCGCCCACCATGTACCCAAAACCCGGCGCGAAGCCCGCGAAGGCAACGGTCCAGACCTGACCTGTGTGGGCCGCAATGACGCCTTCGACGCTCAGGCCGGTCAACTCCGCGACGTCGGCGAGGTCGTCGCCGTCGTACACGGTGTCGATGACCACCAGCCCGGAGTCAGTAACCTCCGGAACGGTGAGGTCCAACTCGAGCAGCCGGGCGCCGATGGCGCGGGTAGCTGCGGCGGACTCACCCACCACCATCACTGTTTCAGCAGCGGCGAGAACGTCCACCTGTCCCGGGAGCGGGGACTTGTACAGCATGTCCTGGAGGGCAAGGACATCCTGCAGTCCGTCCAGTTCGGCCAGGACAGCACGGGTGCCAACCGGCCTGACGGAGAGTACCTTTTTTGCGGTGGTGGTGTGCATTGCGGTTTCCATGACTCGTTACACTGCCGGCTGGGACTGCGCCGCCTGCAACAAGCGCTCTTCCTCTTCAGGCTCCGGATCGCGACCCAGGAGCATGCCCACGATGGTGACAACGGATGCCACCAGAATGTAAACAGCAATCAGGTACCAGCCGTGATTCGCCGCACCGTAGAGCGCTGTGAAAATGATCGGTGCAACCGCTCCGCCGATCACGCCGGCCAGGGTGTATGCCAGCGAACTGCCCGCATAACGGAGCCTCGCCGGGAACTGTTCGGTGATGAAAGCCGCCTGCGGACCGTACATGAAGGCGTGCAATGCCAATCCGATGACCGTGCCGATGGTCAGCATGAGCACAGACCTGCCCTGGATCATCAGGAAGAACAGCGGGATGAACGCAGCGGTTGCGGCTGCAGCGATGCCGTAGACCCAACGACGGTTGAAGCGGTCAGTCAGTGAGCCGGCCAGAGGGATCAGGAAGAGCTGGAAAGCTGACCCGATCAGGATGGCGGACAGTACGTTGCCGGTGGTCATGCCCAGTTCCTTGGTGGCATAGACGGCCACGAAAACCGTGAATAGCGCGTAAAGGATGTCGGGGCAGACCCGGGAGAGGGCGGCTGCCACCAGGGCCTTGGGCTGTTGGGTGAAGACTTCCTTGATGGGGGCCTTCGGGCGGTCGCCTTGGGCCTGGATGGCTTTGAAGACCGGGGTTTCTTCGAGCTTGAGGCGGATGACCAGGCCAAACACCACGAGGAGTGCGGAGGCAAGGAAGGCTACGCGCCAACCCCAGGAGAGGAACGCTTCGTTGCTCAAGCTGGCGGCAAGAATGGCGAGGACGCCGTTGGCCATGAGGTTGCCTGCGGGCGGGCCGATCTGAGCTGCCGAGGACCAGAATCCGCGCTTGTTGGGATCGCCGAATTCACTGGACAGCAGTACCGCGCCTCCCCACTCACCACCTACGCCGATGCCCTGGGCGAGCCGCAGGAGGACAAGGATGGTGGGAGCCGCAACACCGATCACGGAGTAATCGGGCAGCGCACCGATGAGGACCGTGGCCACGCCAATCAGGACCAAAGTGAAGACCAGGACGTACTTGCGCCCGACCTTGTCGCCGAGGCGGCCGAAGATGATGCCACCGATCGGGCGTGCAAGATAACCAACTGCGAACGCTGAGAAGGAGAGGAGCAGCGCAACGAATTCGTCGTTGCCCGGGAAGAAGATCTTTGGGAACACGAGGGCCGAGGCCACCGAGTAGATGGCGAAGTCGTAGTACTCCAGCGAGGTGCCGGTCAGGCTTGCGACGTAGGCCTTGAGTGCGCCGGGCGGTGGCTTCCTTGTCACTGCCTTTGCTGCGTTGTTGGTGCTGGTCATGATGCCCTCCGGGGGGATGAGGTGTGTGGTGCGGAGCCCAGGTTCAAACGGATGGGAGGAACGAGCCGACGGCTACGCCGGCCTCGCCCAGTACGGACTTCACCGCGGTAGCCATAGCAACGGCTCCCGGTGAGTCACCATGCACGCAGATGCTCTCTGCGCGGATCTTGAGGATGGAACCGTCGATTGCCTTGACCGACTGTTCGGTGGCCATGCGCAGGACGTGTTCGGCCACTTCGGCCGGATCATGCAGGACGGCACCCGGCTGGGAACGGGAAACGAGGGTTCCGTCCGGGTTGTAGGCGCGGTCCGCGAAGGCTTCGGAAACGCCCCGCAGGCCGGCTTCCTCAGCGATACGCAGGACTTCGGAGCCGGGAAGGCCAAGAATCGGGAGGTTGGGGTCCACCGATTTCACAGCTTCCACTACTGCCCGCGCCTGGGCTGTGTGCTTCACGATTGCGTTGTACAGGCCACCATGGGGCTTGACGTATTCGACGCGCGCTCCCGTAGTGGCCGCCAGAGCCTGCAAGGCCCCGATCTGGTACACGACGTCGTCCGCCAACTCCTTGGGATCGATATCCATGAAGCGGCGGCCGAAACCCGCGAGGTCGCGGTAGCCGACATGGGCACCAATCACGACGCCGGCCTGGACCGCCTTCGCGCAGGTGCTGCGGATGACGCTGGGGTCGCCGGCGTGGAATCCGCATGCAACGTTGGCACTGGAAACGGACTGGAACATGGCAGCGTCGTCCCCGAGTGTCCAGCGCCCGAAGGACTCGCCGACGTCGCTGTTCAGGTCGATGGTTGCCATGGTGTGATCCCTGCCTCGTGATGTGCGTTACATCCAGCATGCACCAATCTGCTGGATTGTTCAACAATCCAGCGATCCGAATTTTCGGCAATCGTGTAATTTTGGAGTCATGGCCAGTGCAGATCAGGAATCAAGCGAACATGCTGGCTTCGACGGCGCGCGCGCCAGGATGCGCCTCAGGGTGCCGTCCGTGGCTGAGCGGGTCGCAGAGGAACTGCGCTATCAACTGGCCGAAGGCTTCCTTGTTCCGGGCGCCAAACTCACTGAAGCCACCATCGCAGAAGATCTGGGAGTCTCCAGGAACACCGTGCGCGAAGCGTTTGCCGAACTCGCCGGCGAGAGACTGCTCATCCGGCAGCCAAACAGGGGCGTATATGTGGCCACCCTTGAAGCCGGTGACATCCACGATGTCTACACCGTGCGCCGTGCCATCGAGGTCAGTTCCATTCGCGCAGGCGGCTCACCGGAGCGCGTCGCCGCCGTCAGGGCCGCCGTCGAAGAGGGAAAGCTGGCTGCGGCCGCCAATGACAATGAAGGTCTGGGCAGCGCCAACCAGCATTTCCACGGAGCGATCGTTGCCCTCGCGGAAAGCAACCGGCTGAACACGATCATGGCCCAGATCCTGGCCGAGATGCGGCTCTATTTCCACAAGGCCACCATGAACGCACATTTCTACAGTGACTGGCTCGCGGAAAACGAGCAGATCTGCGCTGCACTGGAGGCCGGCGAACTGGAACGTGCGGGCGACCTGCTCCTGGCCTATCTCAACCGTTCGGAACAGCAGCAGGCTGCCATCCACGGCGAGTAGTCAGCGCTTGCCCTTCTTGCGCGAACCCTTGCCCCGGCCCTTGTCAGGATTGGGAGCGTAGCGCTGTGCGACGGCAGGCTTTTTGGGGCCCCCGCCACGACGATCAGGCTTGGGTGCTTTCTTGGGCTTTTCCTGTTGGGCGGATGGTTGGCGCGAGCTCTGGGCCGTCCTGCCCCGCACGATTCCAATGAATTCCTCGATCACCGGCGAATCCGTTCCCACCGGCCACGCCAAGCCGATCTGCGTTCCGGGCGCACCCGTCAAACGCCGCATGACAGTGTCCTTGGCGTTCAAATGCCTGGCGACCGACATGGGCATGATCACCAGCCCGGCTCCGGAAGCAACCACCTGGAGGGCCATGTCCGGGCCACCCATTTCCCCTACGTCAAGGAAGTTTTCCTCGGCCAGGTCATCCAGCGCCACTTCCTCGAACACCGAGATTTCGTGGCCTTTGGGCGCCACGACCACCGGCTGCTCTTCATACAAAGGGATGACGTTCAGACCTTCGCGGTCCACGGGCAACCTGACAAAGCTGAGGTCCGCGGAACCGTCGCGCAGCACCGAAAGCTGCGCGTGGTCGTCGGACATGAACGCGTGCAGCGCGACATCCGGCATCCGTTCTTCCCACCTGCGGATCCACTTGCCGGGGGTAACGCCCGCTACGTAGGCGAAGCGAAGCCCGGGTTGGGACTCGGAGGTTTCGGCGGAATCTTCAGCATCTGGCACACACTCACAGTACCGGCCAGATACCCTTGAAGCATGACGTCCTCGAACTCCCAGTCCATGAAGCCGGCAACAGTCGCCAAGAAACTCGGCATCTACCTGCCCGCGACACCCCAGGAATTCCAGGATTCGTCCATCACCCGCGAGGAATTCGCCGAACTCCAGGCAAACCCGCCGGAGTGGCTCGCCGAACTCCGCCGCAACGGCCCGCACCCGCGTCCCGTCGTGGCACAGAAACTCAACGTCTCCATCAGCGGCCTGGCCCGCGGCGGCGTTGAAGATGCACTCACGACGGCGGAAATCACCGAGCTGCTGCAGGCTCCCCCGCAGTGGCTGGTCACCGAGCGCGCCACCCACGCCGCTGTCCGCTCCGAGGCACAGCGTGTGAAGGAAGAGGCTGCCAGGAAGGCCGCCACCAAGGAAGCCCGGGACAACGCCGCCGCAAAGCGCGACGCTCCCAAGACTTCCAAGCGCGACCACGCGTAAGTTTTCTGAAAGGTGCGGCCGGGGACCGGTGGTCTCCGGCCGCAACTCTTTTAAGCGCTAGTCCTGGTGGAGCTGGACGAAGTTGCCGCAACCGTCGTCGAAAACTGCGCTGATTCCTGACGGATCCTCGGCCGGCTCGCCCTTGAAAGTCACGCCTGCAGCCAGCAGGCGTTGGTACTCGGCCTGGACATCCGGAACGCCCAGGACAACAGCGGGCATCCCGGCTTCGTAGACGGCGTTCATGTAGTTCGCGCCGATCGGGTTGTCGCTGGGTTCCAGCAGCAGCCCGGTTGCATTGTTGTCCGCTCCGGGATTCTTGATAATGAAGAGGTTGTACTCGGGCATGGCCATCAGGGTCTCAAACCCCAGCGTCTCCGTGTAGAACGTGTGAGCTGCTGCCGGGTCCTTGACGTGGATGCTGCACATTTTCAGTCTCATGGTGCCAAGGCTACGCCGGGGGTAGGACAGATGACCCCTCGCGTCCACTCACGCGCTGGCGCATACTGAATCAATAGCAGCGAAGTCGCCTGGAGGTGTCCGATGCCCGCCATGATGCTCCTGTGGGGCGTTGCCCTGGTTCTTGCAACTGCGGCAACCACGTACGTCTTGCATAAGAAACTCACGCATGGACGTGGCTCGGAGCCGGACGGGCTTTTTTGGGACGTGTTCGCCGGGCTCGTGGTCATAATGCCCGCTGTTTTGGTGCCGTCAGTGCAGTGGCCGCCGGCCGGGGTCATCATGGTTTTCGTGTGCTTTGCAACCGCTGCGACCACCTTCGCCAGCGCCCGCAAAGTGGAACGGGCCCACGCAGCTGAGCCCCGCCGTCGTGCCGGGTTTGCTGACGATGCCGCCCTCCATGCCCACATCCTTGCCCAGTGGCGCCGCTACGAACTGGACCCCGCGCAGGCCATCGATTTTCCGGCCATGACGGACGTTCGGACTGCGGAAACGGCGGCACTCACCAGGGCCATGCGGGAAGCCGAGTACTGCCGGGTGACTGCCGGCACCGACTATCGCGCCGCCGTCGAGCGCCTGGCCGTGGCCCTTGCGGCAGCGGAGCGGGCAGCAGGTGTACCGACGTCCGCAATCCCTTCACCGAGGTGACACTTAGTGACAATCCCGGCGGGCAACATTGTCATTAGGAGCCAACTCGACGGGAGGAAACTAGAGGACCTTGCCCTTGAAGAACCCGGGCCGCAGCCGATACATCACCAGCATCACCACAACGCCCAGCAGGATCACACCCATCCCCAGCACAAACACCAGGCCTACCCCGCCAACGGACGAGCCCGAGCCATACGCGGGATCCATCGAGTCCATGGCCGTCTTCACGAACATCACCAGCAGGATCACCCCGCCCAGCAACGGTGCCAGGAACTTGAAGAAGAATGCCCGGACACCGCTGAAGGCTGAAGCGCGGAAGAACCAAACACAGGCCAGAGCTGTAATGCCGTAGTAGAAGCAGATCATCATGCCCAAGGCGGTGATGGTGTCCCACAGGGCATTCTCGGACACAGTCCGGGTGATCACGTAGAACGCGGCTGCCGCGATGGCCGCGGCGATGGTGGCAAAGCTCGGCGACTTGAACGTGGGACTGATCCGCCCAAAGCGGGGCGAAATGGCGCGGTAGTGGCCCATGGCCAGCATGGTGCGGGCCGGTGAGACGAAGGTCGACTGCAAGGACGCGGCGGAACTGCTCAGGATGGCCAAGGACATGAGGATCGCGAACGGACCCATCACCGGACCGGCCAGAACCGCGAAGATGCTGGACTGGTTCTCCGGGTTGCCGGCGCCCAGGCCGGTCTCGCCGACGCCCGCGAAGGACAAGGTAGCCAGTGCGACGGTCATGTAGATGATCACGATGACCAGCACGGTGATGGTTGCCGCACGGCCGGGCGTCTTTTCCGGATTCTTCGTCTCCTCATTCATGGTCAGAGTGACGTCCCAGCCCCAGTAAATGAAGATCGAGAGCGAGACACCTGCAGCGAATGACGAGAACGAATCGACGGCGAACGGGTTGAACCAGTCAGGCGAAATGGCAGTGGCATCGAAGGCCGTGCCGTTGGCTACATGCACGAACGCCGAGACCGCGAACCATCCCAGGACCAGCAACTGGAAGGCCACCAGCACGTACTGGACGCCTTTGGTGGTTTCCATGCCGCGGTACGAAATCCAACAAGCCAGCGCAATGAAAACCAGTGTGGTGGCAATGTTCAGCGGCAGGATTTTGCTGAGCTCGCCCAGCTCCGGGTTGCTGAAGATCTGCCCGAGCATCAGGTAGAAGAAGTCCACGGCAACGGCCGCCAGATTGGACAGCACAATGATGGTGGCCGCGATCAGTCCCCAGCCGCCCATCCATCCGATCCACGGACCAAACGCCCGCGTCGCCCACGTGAAGGAGGTGCCGGCGTCGGGCATGGCGTTGTTCAGTTCGCGGTAGCCGAGCGCCACCAGCAGCATGGGGATGAAGCCCACAAGGAAGATAGCCGGCAAGTGCACGCCCACCTCGGACACGGTGGGCCCCAGGGCCGCGGTCAGCGTGTACGCGGGAGCAATGCAGGAAACACCGATCACGACGGCGCCAATCAGGCCCACCGATCCGGCTTTCAGTCCCTTTTCACTCAGGGTTGATTCTTTCGACTGGACCGTCTTTGGTGCAGTAGACATGGGTATTGCCTCTCAGGCGATTGCTAGGAGCTTTGGCGCGTGTAATCGCGGGGAACCACGATCATGGGAACGGGAAGGGCGCGCAGGATCCGGTTGGCGGTGCTGCCAAGGAACGTGGCACGGTGCTGGGCGAGGCGGCTGGAGCCGATCAGCAGGATTTCGCCGTCTTCCCAGTCGAGACGGTCCACGGCTTCTTCTATGGTCCGGCCCTGCGCCACGACGATTTCGGGCTCAGGCAGCGGTGCGTCCGGGGTTGAATTTCCGACGGCGGCAAGCCGGTCGGCGGCGTGCATCCAGGCGGCGTCTGCCAGCGTCAGCGAGTTACCGCCGTCGAGCGCCAACAGGGAAACGAGCCGAAGCGGGAGTTGACGGTCGCGTGCGGACTCGACGGCGACGTCGAGCAGTTCGTCTGCGCCGGGGCGCGTACCGAAACCGCAGCTGAGCCGGGTGATGGCGTCAGTCCGCTGGTAGCCGTGGGGTGCCAGGGCCACCGGGACCGGCGACGAATGGAGCAGTGAGCCCGCCACGGAACCAATGGTGAACCGCTTGAACAAACCGCCGTTCGTGGCGCCGATGACCAGGGCCGCGGCGTCCATCTCGACAGCTGCGTCAATCAGCGCCTGGGCCTCGGAATCACCGCGGCGGATGTGTCCGTGCGCCGTGATGTCATCCGGGACCAAGGCGAGGCCCTCATCAAGCCAGCGCTGGGCTTGCTGGTTGAGGATGTCGTCGTAGCCGGCTTCGGGTGGGTACACGGCGTTGAACGGGGAGTCCTCCGGGATCACCAGGACCAGGTCCAGGCTGACATCCTGGTTCCGGGCCAAGGCGACGGCAAGGTGGACGGCGTCGTGCCCCCTTGCGTTGGCGGTGTAACCAACTACGTAGCGCATGGTGGTCCCTTTCAGTTCTTAAACAGTGCAGCCGGCAGGCCGGGAAATGGTGCTCCCCCGGCGTGCCGGTGTGGTTTCACAACGATCAGACAGTCACTGATGCCAGTTTGTTGGCTTCGACGATCCGCGCGGCGGTTGCCTGGCCCATGCGGACTGCGCCGTCAACGTGCTGGTAGCCTTCGGCGGCGAGGTCGGACGAGGACCAGTAGATCGGGCCGACGTTCGCGTGCTGGTCCTTGCCGTAGCGGTGCAGGCCTCCGAGGTCGTAGCTGGAAGCGTATGCGCCACGGGTCCACTCTTCGGAGCCCCAGTCGGACTCGTAGTAAACCTCGGGGGTGAGGGCCTTGTCGCCCAGGAATCCGGCGATGGACTCCAGGATGGCCTTCTTGCGGTCTTCGGCGCTGAGCTCGAACACGGCGTCGGCCTTCTCGTCGGACACAAAGCCAACCAGGGTTCCGCGGGTGTCGCCGTAGTTGGTGTTGTCGTAGACCTCCTGCACCAGCGCACCGGCGCTGAAGCCCGTGCCGGACAGTCCGTCTTCACGCCAGAACGGCGTGTCGTACACAGCGTGGACCTTGATGACCAGGCCCAACGACTGGTGCTGGTGCATCTGGTGCTGGCGGCGCGGGAGCGGCGGGTCGAAGGAAACGCGTGAGTACAGGTTCGGCGGAACGGCCATGATCACGTAACGGGCGTTGACGGTGGCCTGCTCGGAAACAACGGTCACGCCGTTGTCGTCCCACTTGATGGTGCGCACCGGGCTGTTAAGGACGACATCGGCACCCAGTTCTGCTGCCTGGAGCAGTGAAACCTGCTGCATGCCGCCGATGACGCGCTTGTCCAGGATGAAGTCTTCGTCCGTGAGGTGCGTGAACGAACCGGCAGAGGCGGCCATCAGGACTGCCTGCAATGCCGAGAAGGCGTGCGCGGGCTTGGTGAGCATGCCGCCGGCGATGAAGAGGCCGATGTTGTTGCAGGCTTCTTCGTCTGTGGAGTTCCGGCGGAGCCAGTGGTGGAAGGAGATGGTGTCCAGCTCGCGTGCCTTGGGGTGTGCCCAGGGCTCGGTGGGGCCGATCTCTGCTGCGAGTTCGTCCAGGATGGCGACGAGCTTGTCCATCTCGGCCTTGGTGGTTTCGTTGACCGGGAAGGTGTCACCGGTGTACTGCGTGCGCTTGCCGTCTGCGCCGATGTAGACGGATTCGCCATCGCGGTAGCGTGGGTACATTTTCAGGCCGAGCTCGTCCAGCAGGTCCATGAGGGCCGTCTGGTCCGGCGAAACCCACTGGCCGCCGATCTCCAGCATGGCGCCGTCGATGGTGTCGGTCCAGGTGCGGCCGCCCACGCGGTCGCGTGCTTCGAGCACTGCGACGCTGAGCCCGGCCTTCTTCAGTTCACGTGCCGCCGTCAGCCCTGACGGCCCGGCACCGACGATCACAACGTCGCGATCAAGATTCTGCATGATGTCCTCTCCGTGGCCGTCCGTTGGTGGCTGACCAATAAATGAATGGCATTCATTTATCTCCATAGTAGCGGCTGAGTGCGCGGCTGTGAAGAGCCGATGGAATAATGCTGGGGACACAGGCAGCAGAAAGGCTCCCGATGCCCGAACCCACCCCAGCCCCATCCGCCACTTCCCGGCGCCGCGCCGGCCGACCAACGGCGGCGGTTCTGGACCAGGACGGCATCACGACGGCGGCGCTCAAGCTGATCAGCAGCAAGGGTTACGACGGACTCACCATGGCAGCGTTGGCCCGCACACTGGGAGTAGCCCCCTCTGCCTTGTACAACCACGTGTCCTCCAAGGACGACGTGCTCGTCCTGCTCGAGGACCACTTGGCCGCGATGGTTGATGTGTCGGCGTTCGGGATTGAGCCCTGGGAAGAGGCCGTTCGCAAGTGGGCATGGTCCTACAGGGATGTGTTCTCCGAGCACACGCCGCTTATTCCGATCATCGCCGTCCTGCCTGTCGCCAATGCTCCCAAGACCCTGGCCATGTACGAGGCCGTGACGGCCGGCTTCCGCGACGCAGGCTTCCCGGAGGAGAAAATCATCTCCGCGATTGTGGCTATCGAGGCCTTTGTCTTCGGGGCCGCTTACGACGTCACCGCACCTGAGGACATCTTCGACGCCGGTACCCTCGCCGACCAGGTCCCCAACTTCACTGCCGCCGTGGACCGGCTGGCCTTGGAACAGCATGAGCGGCCCACTGACATTGCCTTCAGCTTGGGCTTGGAGGCTTTGATTACGGGCTTTGGGGCTCTGCGGGGGTAAGGCAGCGTGGCACCACAGCATCGAACCCTCCCGATGCCAATCCGAGCACGCGCAGGGGCGAGACTGGCCCCGGGCAAAATCCTATAAGGTGGCCTAGTGTTGCTTGACCGTGCGGGGATAGCAATGTGAACTTGAGGACAGTGATCTTGTCGAACTTGCCCCCGAGGTCCACGGCACCGCCTGCGCGACGAGGTCCGCCTGCCCGGAACCCACTTGAGGCTGCTGTCGCCCATGGATGAGATATACGCCAAGGAGGCCCCGACGATGCCGCGTCGCAACATGAGTGCTTCGGTGCGTCAGCAGGAGATAAACGCCCGACTGACCACCCTGATCAACCAGTCCGATGCCGTACTCGTCGCCCGGGTCACCGACGTGCTTGTCGGTTTCAACCTCACACCGACGCAGTATGCGGCTCTCCTCATGCTTGAATGCAATCCCGGATCCTCAAGTGCTCAGCTGGCCCGCCTGGTCAATGTGACGCCACAGTCGATGGGGGTGATCATGACCAAGCTCGAAGGACGTGCGCTGGTCACACGGGAGCCGGCCGAGATTCATTCGCGAGCGCTGGCCACCACATTGACCCTCAAAGGCCATCGGGTCATGGAAGCGGCCGACGAGGCGGTTCGAAAGGTTGAGCTGGAGTTGCGCGACGCTTTTACCGAATCCGAGGTTGAGCAGCTTCGCGAGTTGCTGCGGCGAGCTCGCCAAGCCCTCGCATCTTAGGCATCAACGAGTTCTCAGCCTCGCTTTAGGGCGTTTTCCCCAAGACGGCAGTCTTCTCTCGAATCATCCTTGCGCTCTCCGTCGAAGTTCTATATAAGTTAACTTATATGAATAAACTGACTTATATAGGAGGAATCAATGGGGGAGAACCCTGCAACGCACCCCACGCCTCGCGTTGAGGACGGCCATGGAGGCTCTTGGGCCATCCAGCCGCTGGAGGGGCTTGCCATTGCTTTGAGCAACAGCGAGCGCGATCACCTGGCGGAAGTAGCACGGGAAATCGCCCACCGTCACTCGAGTCGGCCGTCTGGCTATCACCTCGACGACTCGGCACTCATGGTTGATTGCAGTATTGCCATGTACCGCGAGGCGCCAGTCAGGCTCGTCAGGACTCTTCTCGAATTCCGTCATCATGGCAACGCGGAGGGTGCGCTCCTGCTGCGCAACGTGCCCATTGACGCAGAACTGCCCATCACGCCACGCACCGGCAATTACGACGGGAGCTGGCGGGTCGTGGAGATCGCCAGCATCATCCAGCTGATGGTGATGAACGTGCTCGGCGACGTCATCTCATATGCCGACGAGAAGCAAGGCCGGATTATCCAGGACGTCGTTCCCGTCCAAGGCTCTGAGCACCGGCAGGAGAACTCCGGCACCTGCCTCCTTGAGTTACACACCGAGGACGGCTTCCATCCGGCCCGCCCCCGTTTCATCAGTTTGCTCGGACTGCGCGCCGACCATGAACGACAGGCATGGACGCTCGCAAGCGGTATCCGCAGCGCTCTGGCCGGGCTGGACGGCGGAAGCCGGACAACTCTTGCACGGCCAATCTTCCGCATTCGAATTGCCAGTTCATTCGTTGGCGATGACAACGTCTTTTCCGCCCCGATGGCGGTGCTCCAAGGATCGCCCTCAGATCCGGAGCTCTGCGTCGACTTCCACGCCATGTCCTCTCTGTATCCGGAGGGAGAGCGCGCGCTTGCCAACCTGAGGCAGGCACTCCTGTCCAACCTGCATGGCCACGTCCTTGAGGGAGGAGACATGGTGGTCGTTGACAATGACAAAGCCGTGCATGGGCGCACCAACTTCAGTGCCCGTGCTGACGACGCGGACAGATGGTTACGGCGTTGCTTTGCGGTGCCGGACCTGCGGCGCTCGATCGCCTCGCGGGTCCCGCAGTCGCGGGTACACGTGCCGATTCACTCTGCAGACCATCCTTTTGCCCGAAGTCAGGTGTCTGAGTGGCTCGATCCCGCAGCCATCACCAAAGGAACCGTTGCTAGATGACTACGAAATCCACCACAATTCCGGCCTCGGGCATCACGAGTGGACGACAAGTCCGGCCCGGCTTGTTGCTCCTGGTAACCGGTGTCTGCTTCCTGATGGTGATGATGGACAACACCATCCTCAATGTCGCTCTTCGCGACATCCAGAACGACCTCTCCGCGACGACGTCCCAACTGCAATGGGCAGTGGACTCCTACATCCTTGTCTACGCCGCTCTCATGTTCACCGCAGGCGTGCTAGCCGACCGTTACGGACGGCGGCGCGTGCTGGCCTTGGGCCTCCTAGTGTTCGCAGTTGCATCGGCATTTTCGGCCTGGGCGGTCACCCCCGAACAGCTGATCCTCTGGCGTGCGGTGATGGGAGTCGGCGGGGCCGTTGTACCTCCGGCCACACTGGCCATCATTAAGGACGGCATCCCGGAAAAGGACCAGGGCAAGGCGATGGGTGTCTGGGCCGCGCTCGGCGGTATCTCGGTCGCGTTAGGCCCGATCATCGGTGGTACCCTCCTCGAAGGCTTCTGGTGGGGGTCGGTATTCCTGATAAACCTTCCCGTGGCCGCCGTCTGCCTCGTTCTGCTGTTCGTTGCGTTGCCGGAATCCCGTAGCAGCGTCAAACCGGCCCTCGATGTCCCGGGCCTGATACTGTCCGCTGCCGCCATCTCTGCGCTTGTGTACGGCGTCATCGAGGCGGGCGCGACTTCTGACTGGCTAGCGCCCCGTACTGGTGGGCTAATCCTCCTGGGGCTGGTGCTTTCAGCGGTGCTGGTCGCTGTCGAACGGCGCAAAACGTCCCCAGCCTTGGACATAACGTTGTTCCGGAGCCCGGCATTCGCCGGCGGGACGCTCTCGATCTCGTTAGCCTTTTTCGCGCTCACAGGAGGGACTTTCCTGCTGGTCTTTTTCGCCCAGCTGGTACTCGGCCATTCCCCTCTGGAGCTTGGCCTGATCCTGCTGCCGGTCGCGTTCGGTTCCATCATCTCGGCGATCAACAGCGCGGCAATGGTGCGCATTGCCGGCTTCAAGGCATCCATCACCGGCGGCCTGCTGCTCCTGACTACAGCGCTGGGCAGCTTCGTCGTCATCGACGCGGACTCTTCGTTGATCCTCTTGGAGGCAGGATTGCTGGTCGCCGGACTTGGCATGGGCTTGGTCATGGGGGCCACCACCACACTGGCCATGTCAGCGGTCGAGGTCGCGAAAGCCGGCGTCGGAGGTGCGGTCAACAACACCCTGCGTCAGGTCGGAGCGGCCCTGGGCGTCGCCGTGATGGGTTCGGTCCTGTCCATGACCTATCAGAACCGGCTTGGCGGCTCGTTGGACTGGCTCCCCGCGGATCTGCGCGAGCGCGCCCAAGACTCTCTGGGGTCCACCTCATACGTCTTGAACCAAGTGGCAACATCCGAGCCCAAACAGCTCCCAGCTATCGAGGCTGCCCTCGCGAATGCCCAAGCTGCCTTTGTGGACTCCATGCACCTCACGTTCTGGATCTGCATCGGAATCCTCCTCATCGGCGCACTCGCTGCTGCAATCTGGATTCCCACCAGGATCCAGGGCACCGCCGAGGAAGCTCCAGCATGAGGGCCACTGTCACCGGACGAGCCGATCCTCATACCGAGTTGCCTGAAATCGATAACCCGGCCGCTGCGCGCGCACTTGACCCGGATGAGTTCTACAAGGTATTGACCTCCCGGAATACCGGCATCGTTAGCGAGGCCGACCAGCAGTCAGTGGTCCAAGCCCGGATTCTCATTGCTGGTTGCGGCTCCATTGGCGGGGCCGCCGTCGAACCCCTAATCCGGTTCGGCTTCCAAAGACTGGTCCTAGCCGACCCCGGCATGTATGAACTCAACAATCTCAACCGCCAGAACGCCACCGTCGGGGACCTCGGGCGCAACAAGGCGGCCGTCGCGGCCGAGCGCGCTCGGGCGATCAATCCACACGCTGACATACAAATCATCGAGGAAGGTGTGCAGGAGGGCACCGTTGACGAGTTGCTCCATGACGTCGCCCTGATTATCGACGGCGTCGACATCACCACACGTGGTGGGTTGGCCGCCAAAGGGTTGCTGCACGAGCGTGCCCGGGCGGCGCGACTCCCGCTCTTCACCGGATGGGACATGTCAGGGGCACAGTATGTGAGGGTCTACGATTACCGGCGTGGCCTCCGGATCTTCGACGGCCAGGTCACTCGTGAGCAGATGGAAACACTTCCGATGTGGAACCTGCTGGCCCGGCTGGTGCCCGCGCGCCGAGTGCCACGGGACCTGATCCGGCTTGTCCACGCCAGTGGCGGGCAGGAAGGCTTTGCATTCCCGCAGCTGGTGCATGCCGCCGATCAGTTCGGTGCCCTCGCCACAGGCCTTGCCTTCCGAATCGTGACCGGACAGCCGGTTGCCCACCACATCGCCGTCAACATCCACGCCGTAGCTTCGCCCTGGCGGCAACGTCTCGTCGAATCCGTGATGCAACCAGTGGCCGCCGGCCGACTGCTCGCCTCACTCATCTCTCACGCACGGCCCCGCTGACTTCCGCATCATTTTCATTTTTCATCAACCGACAAGGAGTCCCACCATGCCTATTTACGCTGACTCCGAGACCGCCTACGCCGTTTTCGGCGAACTCTTCCGCATCCTGAGCGAAGACAACACCTTCACTGACGGGCTTCGCGAGAACAACTTGAGCGTCCGTCTCCTGCACACCAGCCCTGACGCTGTCATCCATGTATCCCCCGAAGGAGTTCTGCGCGGCGACGAGGCCCCGGACACCGCCGCCATCAGCATCAAAATGAGCTGCGACACCGCTCACAAGCTCTGGAACGGATCACTCCTGATGCCAGCCGCACTGGCCATGGGCAAAGTACGGATCAAGGGCAAGGTCGCCAAAGTACTTGAGCTCGTCCCGATCCTGCAGCCTGCTTTCGACTGTTACCCCCAGATCGCTGCCGCGCATGGCATCGCGGACGTTGCGAGACAGCCCCTGGTTCCCGAAGATAAGGACGAATCATGACTGCAGCTCTTGAGACCGAGTTGAACTTCGACCTGCTTCCCGCCTCCGTGATCGCGTTCCGCGACCTCGCCCGCGAGTTTGCTCAGGACATTGTCGCCCCCAAAGCGATCGAGCTTGACCAACAAGACGCTGACGCTTTTGACTGGGACGTCATCGCGGCGGGCCATGACATCGGCCTGACCCGGGCATTGTTACCGATTGAAATCGGCGGCCTCGGCGTGGGCGTCCTCGGCGTAGCCGTGGCCATGGAAGAACTGGCGGCGGCCTGTCCGGGCATAGCCCTCGCCTTCGGCGCAACCATGCTCGGACAAACGCCGGTTCTGCTCTCCGGCGATTTAAAGCTCCAAGACCAGTTCCTCACGCAGTTCACGGGTGAGAAAGCGGTCCTCGCCTGCAACGCTGTTGCCGAGGAAGACGCAGGCACGGACTTGGTGATCCCACAGCACTTCGCCGACGCCCGCATGCGGACCACACTGAGACGCGAGGGCGACCAATATGTCCTGAACGGACACAAGCGCTTCATCACGAACGGTGCTGTCGCGTCCTTCGCCACGGTCTATGCCAACCTGGAGGACTACCCAGGAGCCACCGGACTGACCTGCATCGTCGTACCGTTGGATGCCGATGGGGTCCGGCGTGGAGTGGTCTTGGACAAAATGGGCTATCGGGCATGTCTGGGCAGCGAAATTTGGTTCGACGACGTGCGCCTGCCAGCAGGCAACCTCATCGGCGGAGAGGCCCAGGGTTCGGCGATCAATATCGCACAGGGCAACATGGCCCGCACCACGGTTGCGGCAGTTTCCACCGGCATCGCCCGGCACGCGTTCGAGCTGGCCCGAGACTGGTGCGGTGAGCGGCTCCAGGGAGGCAAGCTGCTCAAGGACCACCAGATGACCGCGCGCCGGTTGGCGGATATGAAGATCGACGTCGAGGCAGCCCGGCTGATGTACCTCAGGTCCGCTGTAAAGGTCGATTCGCAACTGCCCGCGCCGGAAGTGGAGCCGGCCATGGCTAAGCTGTTTGCTGACCGGGTGGCTATCGACACTGCCAATACCGCCGTCGCGCTCATGGGGTCACGCGGCTACATGAAAGAGTACGGCCTCGAAAAAGTGCTGCGAGATGCGTTCGGTACCCGCATCTTTGAGGGCACACCGGAGGCACTCGCCCTCGGGATCACGGACTGCCTCTACCGGGACGACGATGATGACTTCTGAACCAGCCACAAATGAGGCGATGGCCACATCCACCCAAGAGTCCGAGGCCGGGCTTGATGCGGCGTATGTCCAGCACCTGCTCGGCTTCCAGCGGAAAGTCCGACTGAGGTCACTTGCCAGCGAACTCGGCAACGACGCAATCTGCCGCGTCGAAGGGGTAGGGGACGGGCTCACAACCGTGGTCTTCAGGACCGATCAGGTAGATCGGGAGACACTTCTGGCACTCCTTGGCTTCCGGTTGGCGGAGTTCCTTAACCTGGGCATGATGAGCGCGTCTCTCGCCCGGGGGCTCAACCTGCTGCACGAGCCGGTCGAAGGCACCCAGAACACTATCCATGCAGTATGTCTCGACGAGACGGGCCGGATCCAGGGCTACTTGGCCCTCGTCGGGGCAGAGCTGCCTCAGCCTGGCCTGCTCGACGCCCCGGGGCGGGAGATGTTCCCGGTCGAGACGGCGCATCACGTTGATTTGCTCGGCAGGTTCGCGCATACCGGGCTAACCACGCATGACACATGGGAGATCAAACGGTTCGTGCGGGCTGGTGGTGAGCCACTCGACAGTAATCGTGACCGGATTCCATGGCACCTCATCCTGGCCATGGGTAGGACGAGTTTGGCGCTCGACGAAGTGCGGCTCGTGATCGGAGACAGCCGCAAGGACGGCGCACTCCAGCACTTGGGCCTCATCGGCTTCGACCCTGTCACCTTGCCCCACACCCAACCGTCGTTGCCACATCACCACCTCATGTGGCCCTCGTACGAGCGTGAAGTGACCGCCAGGCCATTCGCCTCGCTTGTGCCCGACAAACTCGGCAAGGTCCTGGATCTCATCGAAGGATTGCTTCGAGGCCAGCACGGCGAGGGCTGGCAGAAGCATCTTGTGCTCAGGCTTCTGGCGATGCAAGCGGAGCGGTCGGTCGTGAGGGGCAACGACGACCCGGCACTCGAGGAGGCAAATAATGTCATCCCTGCATGAGCTCAGCGCAAGGGCACAGGCGGCGCTCATCAAATCAGGCAACCTGACGTCCATCGCGCTGACCGAGCACTACCTCGCCCGGATAAGCCGCCTGGACGGGCGGCTGGGTGCCTACGTCCGTGTAACCGATGAGCTCGCGCTCCGACAGGCCGCGGCAGCCGACCACCTAATCCGGAGCCAGGGCACCGACGCCGTTGGCCCACTCCATGGAGTCCCTGTGGCAATAAAGGACAACATCGACGTCGAAGACGTCCCCACCGGCTGGGGCATCGCCGAGCGGACCGAGGGAGCCGTAGGCGATGACCATCTGGTCGGCTTGCTTCGTGCTGCCCACCAGCCGATACTTGGCAAGACCCACTTGCCGGAATTCGCGCTTTCCTGCCACGCAGAAAACCATATCGGCGGGGACACAAGGAACCCTTGGTCAGAGAAGCACACTCCCGGGGGTTCGAGTGGAGGCTCGGCCGCCGCCGTATCCGCCGGCCTTGCGCCGCTGGCGCTCGGAACCGACGCCGGCGGTTCGGTGCGGATTCCGGCCTCCTGCTGCGGGCTGGTCGGCGTTCGGCCCAGCAACGGGACAGTGAGCGGAAACCCTGGCGATCCTGCGGTCACAGGCCTATCAGTCCCGGGTGTACTGGCGCGTGACGCCGGGGACGCTGCGGCGCTACTGGCCGTGATCGCAGGGCAGGCACCAGGGGATCTCTCCGCAGCGAGGACCTGGCAAGGCCAGGTGGGCCAACTCCGGATCGGGCTCTCGGTACGGCCCATGGTACCCGGATTGGAGCCTGCACCCGTATGCGTCCGGGCTGCTCAGGATCTCGCCTCCGACCTCGCCCGGATGGGGCATGAAGTGGTGCCAGTGGAGCTGGGCGAGGACAACGTCGTCGCCCAGGCCTTCCGTGATACTTGGTCGGTCGTCGCTGCGTCCTACGAGGTTGACGACGAATCGTCCTTGGGAGCCTTCACGAGGATGATGCGCGAACAGGGTCGTGCAGTGACCGGCGTGCAACTCCACGAATCGCTGGCCTTGTTCCGGGGTGTGGCACTCATGCTCGAAGAGTTTGTCTTCGGGGGTGTCGACTTCCTGGTCACGCCGACGCTTGCCACCCCGCCCCCGCTCCGTGGGGCATTCACAACGTCCGCCAACGAGGAAGAGAGCTTCGCAGCCATGAGCCGCTTTATGCCCTATACCCCGATGTACAACATTGCAGGCATGCCGGCCGTGTCTGTTCCCGTCAGCAAAGCAGACGGCTTGCCGATCGGGGCGATGATCGGCGGGCGGCATGGCAGCGAAGGCCGGTTGCTCCTTGAAGTGGACCGTATCCTCGGCGATCGTGGCGCCTTGGGGCTTGCACCGGGATGGGCATGAGCGCCCGCGCGGCCGTACTAGTGCATGGCTTCTCCGGCACGCCTGCCAGCATGGCTCCACTCGCCGCCGCCCTGCGTGAGCGGGGGTGGCATGTCGAGACGCCCGTTCTGGCTGGCCATGGTACCCGCTGGCAGGATCTTCGCGACACGTCATGGCGTGACTGGTATGCGTCGGTTGATCACGCCGTCGAATCCGCAAAGCAGGCGACGACGGCCGGCCAGGTCGCCTTGGTCGGACTGTCCGTTGGAGGAGCGCTCTCGCTGCGCGCGGGCGCCGTGCGCAGCGACATCAGTCGGATTGTTCTTGTAAATCCGTCGCTCGGAGTACAGAACCCGTTCCTGCCGCTAGTGCCGATGCTGAAGGGGATTCTGCGCAGCATTCCCAACGGTCAAAGTCAGGTGAAGGACCCGTCCGTGGAATACACCAGCTACCCGAGGCTGCCGCTGAACGCCATCCAACAGCTATCACAGCTGTGGCGTGACGTCGGTGGATATCTACCTTCCGTCACTGCGCCCCTACTGGTTTTCCGGTCGCTCGCCGATGGCGAACAGGGGAGAACGTCCGCACTCAAGGCACTCGAAGGAGTGTCCTCAGCATCCACAAAGGAAATCCTGCTGCACCGTAGCGGCCATGTGGCCACCCTGGACTACGATTCGGCGCTGATCGCCGCCGAGACTGCTACTTTCCTGAAGAGCTGACCTGGGTTTGCTCGGCTCAACCTCTCATCATCATGGTTAGCGTCTTCGCAGGCTTCATCTTTCTCTCACGTGACCATGGTGCGACCACTAGGCTTCGCCATGGCCTTCGGAGTTCTTGTGGACGCTTTCATCGTTCGAATGACCGTTACCCCACGCCATCATGTACCTGCTCGGGGAGAAGGCCTGGTGGCTGCTTGCTGGCATCGCAAAGATCCTGCCGGACGTCGACCTGGAAGGTACCCGCGTCCGCAAACCGACTGACGATTCCCGGACCAGCGAACTGGTGCATAAGGATCCCGGGACTCTTCGGGGAGCGGGCGAGGATAGCTTCTTGTAATACAAGTACTCAGCTTGTATCTTAAGTAGTAGGCAAGGATGCCCCGCCCCTTAGGAGACCCAGTGAGTACCGTAGACCTCATCCGCCACGTCAAACTGTCCACGGCGCGACTGCCGCTCAGCGTTCCCATCAGCGACGCCAAGGTCTTCACCGGCAGGCAGAAGCCGATGACGGAAGTAGTGTTCCTCTTCGCCGAGATCACCACGGAGCAGGGACACCGCGGCCTCGGTTTCAGCTACTCCAAGCGCGCCGGCGGGCCGGCCCAGTACGCCCACGCCAAGGAGGTCGCGGAGGGCATCATTGGCGAGGACCCCAACGACATCGGCAAGATCTACACCAAGCTCCTCTGGGCCGGCGCCTCGGTGGGAAGGTCAGGCGTGGCGACGCAGGCTCTCGCCGCGATAGACATTGCCCTCTACGACCTCAAAGCCAAGCGCGCCGGACTCCCGCTGGCCAAGCTGCTGGGGTCCTACCGTGATTCCGTCCAGACCTACAACACCTCCGGCGGCTTCCTCAACGCCACCCTGGCAGAGGTCAAGGAACGCGCCACGCAGTCAATCGACGACGGCATCGGCGGCATCAAGATCAAGGTGGGCCTGCCCGACTCCAAAGAAGACCTCCGCCGCGTGGCGGGAGTCCGCGAACACATTGGCTGGGACGTTCCGCTCATGGTCGACGCGAACCAACAGTGGGACCGGGCAACGGCGCTGCGGATGGGCCGCCAACTGGAGGAATTCAACCTCATCTGGATCGAAGAACCACTCGATGCCTATGACTTCGAGGGCCACGCCCACCTCGCACAGCTCCTGGACACGCCTATCGCCACCGGTGAGATGCTTGCCTCTGTCGCCGAGCACAAGGGCCTCATCAACGCCAACGGCTGCGACATCATCCAGCCGGACGCGCCGCGCGTCGGAGGCATTACCCAGTTCCTGCGCCTGGCGGCACTGGCCGATGAAAGAGGTCTTGGCCTGGCACCGCACTTTGCCATGGAGATCCACCTCCACCTGGCCGCCGCCTACCCGCGCGAGCCGTGGGTGGAACACTTCGATTGGCTGGACCCGCTGTTCGAGGAGCGGCTGGAGACGAAGAACGGTCGCATGATCGTCCCGGACCGTCCCGGACTCGGCGTCACGTTGAGCGAACAGGCCCGTGCGTGGACCACCGAAACCGTGGAGTTCGGCGCGTAATCTGGAACGCATGAGCCGAAACCTGACTGCGGATCTCGCCGCCGACCTCCGCAACCGCATTGTCGACGGCGTCATCCAACCGGGCGAGAAGCTCCCCAGCGAGAACACCCTCATCAGCGAATTCGGGGTGAGCCGAACCGTGGTCCGCTCCGCATTGACGCGGCTGCAGGCCGAAGGCCTTGTGGAAACCGAACGTGGGCGGGGCAGCTTTGCCCTGACTCCGCCCGCCGAAGGTCCGACCCAGGCACCGGGAACCCGGCCTGTGTCCAGCATGGAAGAACGGCTGCAGATGCTCGACTTCCGGATCGGCGTCGAAGCAGAGGCAGCTGCCCTTGCTGCCCGGAACCACAGCGAACGACAACTCAAGGCCGTCCACGGTGCCTTGGAACAATTCACTGCGAACGTTTCGCATCCGGCGCACGCCATGAAAGCTGATTTCGAGTTCCATCGTGCTGTGGCTGCGGCTTCAGGCAACCCCTTTTATACAGACTGCATCGCCGCCCTCGGCCAGACCATGATCACTATGCCCCGCCCACGCCTCGTCGGCGGGGATGACCGGGAAACCCGCGAACGCTTCGATCAAGTGGTCCACGAGCATTCCTCTATCTACGCAGCAATCGCGGACGGCGATCCCGTTGCTGCCGCGGCAGCCATGCGCCTTCACCTCAGCAACTCACGACGCCGGCTGGCAGGTTCCGGCCGCAGCTAGCCTCGCGCGGGGCTGACCACAAAACAAAAGAGCCCCGGTCCTAAGACCGGGGCTCTTTCGATTGCGTGCGCGAGGGGGGATTTGAACCCCCACACCCTTTCGGATACTGGCACCTGAAGCCAGCGCGTCTGCCGTTCCGCCACTCGCGCGCAACTTCTTTTTCCGGACTTCGCTGGTCTCCCAGCTTCGTTTCCTTCAAAAGCAGCGAGATCAAGCATAACGGACATCCGGAGCAAAACACCAATCGGGCTGGGAGGCACCCTCCGGAAAGGCGGTGGACGGCCTGGAAACCGCAGAACTTCAAGGGATTTTCAACCCCTGCGAGCCCCGCCAGCAAGGGCCGCCGTCGAACTTTTCCGTGGCGCAAGGCGTTGTGGATTAAGGTCATTCCCAGTCAGTCCCAGTAGTATCGGGAAGAGGAAGGGCCGTGGGGCGCGCACTTTGGTGTGTGCACAGTCGGACCAATTGCAGGACTATCGGACAGGCACAGCAGGTGCCGCGGCAAGGAAAGGAGAAGGAACATGGGTTTGCTGGACAAAGTCGAGCGCGGCATTGAAAAGGCCGTCCGCAACGTCTTCTCCACGGGGTCGCGGGCACGGGTTGAGCCAGTGGAGATCGCGAGCAAGCTGAGGCGGGAACTGGACAATCAGTCCATCACCATCGCCGCCGGACGCACGCTTGCTCCCAACGTTTTTGATGTCCTGCTCAGCGATGAGGACTTCGCCCGGGCCCAGGAATGGGGAACGCCCCTCGCTGAGGAACTGTGCGACGTCGTTATCCAACACGTTCGCAGCCAGGGCTATACGCTCCAAGGCGCGGTCAGGATCTCGTTCCGTCGCAATGACGAGGAACGGGCCGGCCACTTCGAGATCGCTTCCCGGACCGAAAAGTCCTCCGGCGACGCAGCTCCTGCTCCGCAGCCTCCGCGGGCCAACGTTCCCGCAGCCCCCGCACGGCAGCCAATTCGCCTCCAGCCTGTCCTGGACATCAGCGGTCAGCGATACTCCCTCAATGCGGCCAGCGTGGTGCTCGGCCGCTCTTCCGAGGCCGACATCCTGGTGGACGACACCGGGGTTTCACGGAAGCATCTTGAGGTACGCACCGAGAACGGGAGCACGTGGGCAGTTGACCTCGGCTCCACGAATGGCAGTTACGTCAACGGACATAAGGTAAACGGCAGCGTGGAGCTCACAGACGGCTCAACCATCACGATGGGACGTACCAAGATTATTTTCCGCCTCCTCCCCCAGACCCCGGGTGGCCACGCGTGAACGATGTCAGCGAACTGACCATAACAGCGCTTCGTTTCGGCTTCCTCCTGTTGCTGTGGGTCCTGATCTTCAGCATTGTGTCCACCATGCGTCGCGACTTCCAGATCGGACGCAAGGCAGTGACCGGTGTTCCTACGGCACGTGAAGTCCGCAAGCATCCTGAACTGGCTGCCACACCGCCGCCGGCCATCCAGCATGCCCGCAACCTGGTGGTCACCGAGGGTCCCCTCAAGGGCACCACGGTTCCCCTGGCGGCCAGCCCCATCCTGCTCGGACGCGCGCAGGAAGCCACCCTGGTCCTGGAGGATGACTACGCCTCCGGCCGGCATGCGCGTCTGTTCCCGCAGGGCAGCCGATGGTTCATTGAGGACCTCGGCTCTACGAACGGCACCTACCTGGCCGATCAGCAGCTCACTCGTGCGTTGCCGGTGGAGCTCGGTGTCCCCGTGAGAATCGGCAAGACGGTCATTGAATTGAGGCCATAGTCCATGGCCTCTTCTGAGACCCCCGAGGACAAGGAAAAGCCCGCGGAGCGCCCGCTGATCATGCGCTACGCGGCCCGTTCCGACGTCGGCCGGATCCGCTCCAAGAATGACGACTCCGCTTATGTGGGCCGCCATCTCGCTGTGGTCGCCGACGGCATGGGCGGGCACGCGGGCGGCGATGTCGCCTCCGCTTCGACGGTCCTGGACATGATCCACCTGGATCATGACGACTACCCTGAAGGCGCCGACACCGTCCTGGCGGACGAGATCCAAACCGCCAATTCACTGCTCTCAGAGCTCGTCCACCAGAATCCCAAGCTGTCAGGCATGGGTACGACGGTCACGGCGTTGCTCCTTGAGGACCGCAAGCTCCACTTCGCGCATATCGGCGATTCCCGCGCTTACCGCCTGCGCAACAAGAAGTTCGAGCAGATCAGCGTGGACCACACGTTCGTCCAGCGCCTGATCGATGAGGGACGCCTCCGTCCGGAGGAAGCCGAGACCCATCCCCATAAAAACGTCCTGATGCGCGTGCTTGGCGACGTTGACGCGAGCCCTGAGCTGGACTTGGACGTCCTGGACGTCGAACCCGGCGAACGCTGGCTGCTGTGCTCTGATGGCCTGAACTACGTAGCAGGGCACGTCGTGGAGCGCATGGTCCGCGAGACCAAGGACCTTCGCGAATGCGCCGAGATCCTCGTAGACCTCACGCTCGAAGCGGGCGCCCCGGACAACGTCACGGTTG
This sequence comes from Paenarthrobacter nicotinovorans, assembly GCF_021919345.1. Classification (NCBI taxonomy): domain Bacteria; kingdom Bacillati; phylum Actinomycetota; class Actinomycetes; order Micrococcales; family Micrococcaceae; genus Paenarthrobacter; species Paenarthrobacter nicotinovorans. The sequence goes on along the minus strand of NZ_CP089293.1, from coordinate 31,111 downwards.
TCATGTTGGAAATCGTCGAGGAGACGGTCGACGACGTCAACACGGCCGCCGTCGACGTCGTACCGGCCGCTGCGCTTGCCGCCGTCGATGAGCCTGAAGCGGTGACGGCCACCAAGTCCCCCGATGAGGTGCCGTCCGGAGATGCGGCTAAGGGCGCCTCGAAGTCGGAAGCTGACCGGAAGCCGGACGCAGGATCGGCTTCCGACGACGGCACCAGGACGAAGGAGTCGGACGAGGCGGACGAAACGTCCGGGACTTCGGATTCCTCCACCGAACCGCCGGCGACCACCGATCCCCACCTCGGTGAGCATCTGTCAGCCGAAGTCCTGCGCGAGGAACTGGCCAGCCGCCCCCATGAGCTCGTTGGCGCCGCGGCAACGGCTGCTGAAACAGGCTCCATTCCTACCGTTGCCGGCCGCACGGTGGCCCGTCGCGCTGCCACAGTCCTGACGCACAAAGCAGAGCAGGACCGCGCGGAGGCCGAAGAGCCGCCACGACGCCGCATCCGCTGGTTGATGCCCGCCGTCGCCGCATTCCTGGTTCTGGGCGTCGTGGTCGGCCTGTGGCTTGGCTACGCCTGGACCCAGACACGCTATTACGTGGGTGAATACGATCAGCGTGTTGCCATCTTCAACGGCATCTCGCAAAGGCTCGGCCCAATTCAGCTTTCCCGGCTGGAAGCCGTAACCGATGTCAGGGTGGATTCCTTGCCTGAATATGGCCAGCAGAGCGTTCGCCAGACCGTTCCTGCCGGGGACCTCGACGACGCCCAGCTCATCGTGGAAAACCTGAAACAGTACGGCAGCGCCTCGGCCAATTGCCCCAGCCCGACGCCAACCGGCACGGCGACTCCCACGCCGTCGCCGTCGCCGTCGGCTACGGCCACAGTGCCGGTACCCAGCACGGCAGCCGTTGCCAGCCCCACGCCATCTCCCGTTCCGACTCCCTGTGAGGGGGCAAAATGATCCAGACTGAAACCGCCCCCAAGCCCCGCCGGAACGTCGAGCTTCTGCTCATCGTGCTGGCACTTGCCGTTGGAATCGGCGCCAGCGCACTGGTCAGCCTCAACTCGGATCTGGGACTGGACAGCGACTTCTGGTTCCAATCGAGCCTGCTCGCCGTAGCCGCCTTTGCATTCCACGTGGTGCTCCGTCTCCGCGCTAAATATGCCGATCCGGTAATACTTCCCATCGTGGTGGCCCTGAATGGATTGGGCCTGGCCCTGATCCACCGCATGGACGGCCCTGGCGACGACACCGGCAACAACCAGCTCCGGTGGACGCTGATTGCCATGGCCGTTTCCATCGCCGTGATCTGGTTCCTCAAGGACCACCGCATCCTGCGCCGCTTCACCTACATCTCGTTGGCGGCCAGTGCATTGCTGCTGATTCTTCCTCTGGTGCCCGGCATCTCCGCCGGTGAGGTGCTCGGTGCCAGCGTCTGGATCCGCATCGGCCCCATGACTTTCCAGCCTGGTGAAATCGCCAAGATCACCCTGGCCATATTCTTCGCGGGTTATCTGTCGTCCAACCGGGACCTCATCCTCCTGGCCGGCCGGAAGATCGGTCCCATGCAGTTCCCCCGCTTCAAGGACCTGGGTCCGATGATCACCGCCTGGCTGGTGAGCATCGGTGTCCTGGTCTTCCAGCGCGACCTCGGATCGTCCGTCCTCTTCTTCGGCCTCTTTATCGTGATGATCTACGTGGCCACCAGCCGTATCTCCTGGGTCGTTATTGGCCTGGCCCTGATCCTCGGCGGCGGTTTCATCGCATCGAAGATCTTCTCCCACGTCGCGTTCAGGATCGACAGCTGGATCAACGCCTTCACCCCGGAGGTCTTCGGCAGGTCTCCCGGCGGGAGTGGACAGATCGTCCAAGGCCTGTTCGGCATGGCCGACGGCGGCCTGGTGGGAACAGGACTGGGACAGGGCCGCCCGGACCTGGTTCCGTTCGCAAACAGCGACATGATCGTGGCGCTCATCGGCGAAGAACTGGGCCTGATCGGCCTTTTCGCCGTGGTGATGCTCTATTTGCTGCTCTTCACCCGCGGTTTCCGCGCAGCCCTGGGAACGCGCGACGCCTTCGGAAAGCTCCTGGCGTGCGGCTTGTCCTTCGCGATCGCACTGCAGTGCTTCGTGGTCATCGGCGGCGTCACCCGGCTCATCCCGTTGACCGGCCTGACCACCCCGTTCCTGGCCGCCGGGGGTTCATCCCTGCTGGCCAACTGGATCATCGTCGGGCTGCTGCTCATGATCTCCAATACGGCCCGCGGACCGGTTGACACCACACCCATGGTCAACAAACCCCCGACCACCAGCTCCCACGGGACAGTCAAGACTCCAACAGGCCAGACACCAAGCGCACCAACTGAGGCGGTGAAGCATCAATGAACCAAGCGATTCGCAGCTCGTGGATGGCCGCCGTCGCCATGTTCGCGTTGATTTTCGGCGCCATCAGCTACGTCCAGGTCATTGGCGCGGACGACCTCAACGCCAATCCCTGGAACCAGCGCGCCATCCTCGCCACGTTCTGCAACGAACGCGGTGCCATCATCGTTGGCGGGAAACCGGTGGCAGAGTCCGTCCCCGGAACCGAGTCCTGCGCCTTCCAGCGTTCGTACCCCCAGCCGGAGCTTTATGCGGGCGTCACCGGCTTCTTCTCGAGGGGCTTCGGATCCACCGGGCTGGAGCAGTCAATGGGGGAAACCCTGGCGGGTAACTCGGACCAGTTGTTCCTGGACCGCATCAGCCAGATGTTCCTGGGCAAGGAACCCAAGGGCGCTTCTGTGGAGCTGACCCTTGATCCTGCCATCCAGAAGCTGGCCTACGACCTCATTCCGGACGGCCAGCGGGGTTCCATCGTGGTCACCAACCCGAAGACGGGAGCCATCCTGGCGATGGTCTCCAAGCCGTCCTACGACCCCAACCTGATTGCCACCCACGACACTGCCGCTGCAGAGGCGAACATGGCCCAGCTGAACCAGATCCCGGGTATCAACCTGAACCAGAACGTCAGCGGTCCCACCGGAAACCTGCTCTCTCCCGGCTCGGTTTTCAAGCTCATTGACACGGCCGCGGCGTTGAACTCGGGCAAGTACAACAAGGACAGTGAGCTGCCGAACCCGAGCAGCCTCCCGCTTCCCGGTTCCAATGCCAGCCTTCCCAACTATGCCGGGGGCAACTGCAACGTCCGGGAGACGGCGTCGTTCGCCTTTGCCCTGGAGCAGTCCTGCAACACGCCGTTTGCGAGCATTGCCCTGGACCTCGGCCAGGACGCCATTCGTGAGCAGGCCGAGAAATTCGGTTTCGGTGAAACCTTCGGAGATCAGCTCAAGCTTCAGCAGGCCAAGAGCGTCTTCCCCAGGGACCTGGACCAGGCACAGCTCGCCCAGTCGTCCGTGGGCCAGCGCGACGTCAAAGCTACTCCGCTGCAGATCAACATGATGACGGCAGCCATCGCAAACGGCGGCGTGCAGATGAAGCCGAACCTGGTGCAGACAGTACGTGCTCCTGACCTGCGCGTCATCAGCGAAACAAAGCCTGAAGCACTCCGCACCAGCACCACGCAGCCGATCGCCGGCCAGATCACCGAATGGATGACCAGCGCAGTGGACAACGGCATTGCCAAGGGCGCAGCCGTTCCCGGCATCAAGGTGGCCGGCAAGACCGGCACGGCGGAACTCGGTGATTCAGGTTTGAACAACTCATGGTTTACCGGGTTCGCCCCGGCAAACGACCCGCAAGTAGCCGTCACCATTGTCATGGAACGTGTGGACGTGCTCAGCGGTGCCCAGCTAACCAGTCCGAACGCAAAGAAGATTTTTGAGGCGGTGTTGAATAAGTGAGGCCTACTTCGGGAATCACACTCGGCGGCAGGTTCCAGCTGACCAGTCGCATTGCGATTGGCGGCATGGGCGAGGTCTGGAAGGCCAAGGACCAGATCCTTGGCCGGATCGTGGCCATCAAGGTGCTCAAGGAGGAATACACGGGTGACCCCGGCTTCCTGCAGCGCTTCCGTGCCGAAGCGCGCCACACCGCCCTCCTCAACCACGTGGGCATCGCCAACGTGTTCGATTACGGCGAGGAAGCCGGCTCGGCATACCTGGTGATGGAGCTCGTGCCGGGCCACCCCCTGAGCGGCATCCTGGAGCGCGAACAGGTGCTGTCCCCGGACATGACGCTCTCCATCATTGCCCAGACAGCCCGGGCCCTTGCCGTGGCCCACGCGCAAGGCCTGGTTCACCGCGATATCAAGCCCGGCAACCTGCTCATCACACCGGACAACCGGGTAAAGGTCACCGACTTCGGCATCGCCCGCCTGGCGGACCAGGTTCCGCTGACGCAGACCGGCCAGGTCATGGGCACCGCCCAGTACCTGGCACCTGAGCAGGCAACCGGCCAGACAGCCACCGGGTCCTCGGATATCTACTCCCTGGGTGTCATCGGCTACGAATGCCTCACAGGTCACCGTCCGTTCTCCGGGGAATCGCAGATCGCCATCGCCTTGGCGCAGGTCAATGACGCACCGCCGCCCCTGCCGGAGACGCTGCCTACGCCCGTGCGTGCCCTCTTGATGTCCATGCTTGCCAAGGACCCCAAGAACCGGCCGGCCAACGCCATCAAGCTTGCCGAAGCAGCTGAAGCCATCCGTAACGGCGACATCGCCACGGCTCATGCCGCTGTGCCGGGAATGCTGTTGTTCGAAGACTCAACCGGCCCCATCACTGCGCCGGTCGACACCGCAACGGCACCCACCGGCGTCGTCGCCTCACCTTACGGCAAGGAGCAATCCTCGACGGCGACCTCCGCACTTCCGGTGCTGGGCGCCGGCGCCGCCGGAGCTGCTGTGGGAGCCGCTGCGGCATCCGCGGACAACCCACTGACACGAGCCAACGCCCTCGAGGCGGAACGGCAACTGAACGACGACGAAGAAGTCATCTACAGCGATGACGAACGTTACGACGATCAGGAACCGGAACGCAAGAAGCGCAGCCCCTGGACGTGGCCCCTTGTTGCGTTGATCCTCCTGGTCTTGTTCGCGCTGGTCGGTTTCCTGATTTCCCAGTCGGGATTCTTCTCGCCCACCCCTTCGCCGAGCCAGTCCACTTCCGCGAGCCCGAGCCGTTCTGCCAGCCCGTCGTCCTCATCGACGTCGTCCTCGCCGACGCCTACGCCTACGGAAACCTCTGAAGCACCGTCGCCCACCCAGTCGACGCCGCAGAAGATCAACATCATCCCGGAGGAATTCCAAGGACAGCCGTTCGAGACGGTCAGTGCCAAGCTGCGTTCCCTCGGCCTCGGCGTCAACGGCCAGGAGGTCTTCGATCCGGCAACACCCGGGACGGTTCTCAGCCTCAACCCCACAGGTCCTGTTGACCCGGGGACCACCATCACGGTGACCTACTCAAAGGGACCCGAAATGGTTGCGGTCCCGAACATCGGTCAGGGAGTCTCCGAAACCCAGGTCCAGGGCGCCCTGCAGGGGGCAGGGCTTAAGTACGTGAGGGGCGAGGACGTCAACGGAAGCATCAGCCAGGGCCCGAACACGTTCGTGCGTTCCTCGCCTGCCGCCGGCACCGAGGTACCCGCAGGGTCCACGGTGACCTACTACCTGTCCAAGGAGCTCATCCCTACGGATCCGGTCACTCCCAGCGGCAACCCCAAGCCGTCCAGCTCTGCGTCCCCCACAGGCCGCTAAGCCACCATGTCTACGCCACGTCCCGGCCCCGCGCATCGAGAGGAGAGCACACCTGTGTCTTCACAGCGCATCCTCAATGGACGCTACGAACTCGGTGAGTTGATCGGTCGTGGCGGCATGGCTGACGTCTACAAGGGAACAGATACCCTCCTGGGCCGAACCATCGCCGTAAAGGTCCTGCGTGCCGACCTTGCCCGCGATCCCCAGTTCCAGGCCCGTTTCAAGCGTGAAGCCCAAGCCGTCGCGGCGCTTAACCACCCCTCCATCGTGGCTATTTTCGATACCGGAGAATATTCCGTTCCAGGTGGGCCCGGAGAGGATGTCCGCGTTCCGTACATCGTCATGGAGTTCGTCTCGGGCCGCACCCTGAGGGACATGATCAAGGCGAAGGAACTGGGCGTAGAGGACTCCGTCGGCTACACGCTGGGTGTCCTCTCAGCCCTGGAGTACAGCCACCGGGCAGGGATTGTGCACCGGGATATCAAGCCGGCCAATGTCATGGTGTGTGCGGATACCGGCGACGTCAAAGTCATGGACTTCGGAATCGCCCGGGCCATGGCAGATTCCGCGGCCACCATGACCCAAACACAGGCAGTCGTTGGCACCGCGCAGTACCTTTCCCCGGAACAAGCCCGGGGCGAAACCGTGGACGCCCGCAGCGACCTCTACTCGGCTGGATGCCTCCTGTACGAACTGCTGACCAGCAGGCCGCCGTTCGTTGGTGACAGCCCGGTGTCCGTCGCCTACCAGCACGTCCGGGAAACCCCGGAACTGCCCAGCACCCACAACCCGGATATCACAGATGCGCTGGATTCCGTTTTGGTCAAGGCACTGCAGAAAAACCGTACTGACCGCTTCCAGGACGCAGCGGCCTTCCGTCGGGCCCTCCGGGCAGCCAGCAATGGCATTCCCGTGCCTGCACTCCCGGCAAGCGAAGCCCCCACAGATCCCAACGACCTCGTGGAACAGGAAGATCCCGCCACGCAGCTCTTGAGCACTACCGCCGTGGGGCTTTTGGACGTGGACCAGTTCAAGGACGAGACCTTGGACCACGAGCACGAGGAACCCCTTCCTTTGGGCCTCCCAGCGGAACGTGAGCGGCCCGCCCAGCAGAAGTCCCGGCGTCGAGCGTGGATCTCCACCCTGGTGATCTTCACTATCCTGGTACTGGCCGGCGGCGGGTTCTGGCTCTACAACCTCATGAACGCCAAGCCGGCCGAACCTGCACAGATCGAGGTTCCGGTGGTGGCCAACATGTCGGAATCCCAAGCGATCCAGAAGCTCTACTCGCTCAAGCTGGTACCGAAATCCGTACGCGAGCCAAGCGATACTGTGGCCAAGGACATGGCCATTGGCACCTCGCCCGCAGCGGGCGCCAAGGTGCCCCAGGACGGCGAAGTGATCCTCAAGGTCTCCAGCGGTCCGAGTTCGGTGACCATACCGGCGGATATCGTGGGCCGCACGGAAGCAAACGCGACCGACGCCCTGCGGGAACTTGGTATCACGGGCACCATCACCAGTGTCCGGACGCACAGCCCGACGGTACCCATGGGCCAGGTGATCAGCACAGCCCCGGCGCCGGGCGGACCCATAGCTACGTCCTCAAAGGTGGAGCTGCAGATCTCATCGGGCAAGGTCCTGATGCCCCAACTCATTGGCCTGCCTGTGGCGGAGGCCGAAGCGGCGCTGAAGGCCAACGGCTTGACCATGCAGGTAGTGGAACAGGAAAACTCGCAGGTGGATCCGGGCAAGGTCACGGCACAAAGCGAGGTATTCAACAGCGAGGTAGATCAGGGCAAGTTGGTCACCGTTACTGTTGCGAAGGCTCCCGCGCCTGTCCCGACCCCGACCCCCACTCCAACACCCACAACGGACACGCCTACGCCGAAGCCTACGCCGACGACAACCAAGAAATAGCCTGCTGCCTGGGCGGATCCACCGTCCCGCCGGGAAAGTCTTTACCGGCAGTTATTGCTTAATGAGCGGGCTCAGCTTGGAGGCACGTTCGGCGGCACCGGCCATGCCCAGGGATTCGAGCCAGTTCCCCAACATCTGGTACCCACCCTCGGTGAGCACTGATTCCGGGTGGAACTGGACACCGCACAGGGGAGCGGTCCTGTGTTGAAGACCCATCACTACACCGTTCGTCGTCTCCGCTGTGACCTCCAGGACGTCCGGTATGGAGTCACGAACCGCCGCCAGTGAGTGGTACCGCGTTGCCGTGACGGGCGAGGGCAGGCCGACGAAGACGCTTTTGCCTTCATGCCGCACGGGTGATGTCTTGCCGTGCATGAGTTCCGGCGCGTGGGTCACCACTCCGCCGTAGGCCTCAGCGAGGGCCTGGTGTCCCAAGCAGACACCGAACATGGGTTTGGAGGCCTCACCGCACCACTTGATCAGCTCAATGCACACGCCGGCTTCTGCAGGGGTCCCGGGCCCGGGGGAAACCAATACGCCGTCCCGCGTTGCGGCCAGTTCGATGGCCTCGGCAAGGGTGACGTCGTCGTTACGGACGACCGTTGTTTCCGCACCCAGTTCCTGAAGGTAGCCCACCAGTGTGTAGACGAAGCTGTCGTAGTTATCTATTACCAAAATCTTTGTTGTGCTCATGGCTGCTGCACTAAACCAATCGTTGAGTCAGTCAATGTGGTGAATTGGGAAAACCAGGGGAAGAGGAACTCGACCATCAAGACAAGGGCCACACCCACCAGTACCAGTGAGGTCAGGATCCGTACCCATAGCGGACCGGGCAAGTTCCGGAAAATCCATGCGTACATCTGCTACCCCTTTCCGTGGGCGCGGGCTACTTGGGCGGCTATTTCCGACGGCGGCCCTGCCGAGGCAGGTTGCCAACCATCCAGCACTGAGTACGCGATGATGCGTTCCTGTGCACCAAAGCGGGGATTGCAGCTGGTCATGGTGAGGAAACTTTCCGTGGGGGTTGCCCCCGGTTGGGTAGGCACGGGCATCAGCACGTCGGTACGGTCCGGCAGGACAATCTGATTGTTGCGGAACACGTAGGTGTAGTAGCCATCCGCGGTTTGGACGTAGATCTTGTCACCGGGAACCAACGTGTGGATGTTGTCCAGGACCGCACCGTGCGTTTGCCTGTGGCCGGCCACCGCAAAATTGCCGGGAGCTCCAGGCATGCTGGTGGTTCCGTAGTGGCCCAATCCCAAGGTGTCCAGGACGTCCGAGCCCGTGCCTTCAATGATGGGGCGGGTGTAGTCCTGGCCGAAGCGGGGGATGTACATGATCCCGATGGTTCCGCCGTTGCCGGGAGCCTTGCCCACCACGGGAGGGCCATAGTCCACCGGACCCACCGGCGCCGCCGGAGCTACCGGGCCGGTGAATTCCTGGGCGAAGCTCTTCACCGCTTCCGTTTGCTTGGCATCGGCTTCCACGTTTGTCCACCACAATTCCCAGCCAACGAACAGCAGCAGGACTATCCCGGCTGTGATGAGGAGTTCGCCGAAGATCTGGCTGATTTTACGGATAACATCCGAGGCCCGTCGACGCTTTCGGGGCCGCCGTTCCTGCCCCGGGCTGGCGGACGGCACGGCTGATGCCGCCGTCGTCTGCTGGTGCGCCACAGGGTCTCCTCATATAGGGCGCGGGCGTCGCGGGCGTATCCCGAGTTGCGGCTAGACTTGACAGCTAGAACCAACCCGGAACGCCGTGTGGCCGTTAACCGCTGGAAATTTCCTTCCTGCAGGATATCAAGGCCGGCAGGGACGGGTATCAACCGAACAGTCCAGGAGGATCCGTGCCCGAGTCCAAGCCCCGCAAGCGGCCTGCCCGCCAGGCCCCACAGACTTCGGCCACGCAGCAGTACAAGCCCAACCCGGTTTGGTACAAGGCCGTCATGTTTGGATTGATGATCCTCGGCCTCCTGTGGATCATCACCTTCTACATCACTGAAGGGCAGTTCCCGGTCCGCGACTGGGCATCCTGGAACATCGTGGCCGGCTTCGGCATTGCAATTGTCGGGTTCCTCATGACCACGCGCTGGCGCTCCTAGGAATTCCGGACCTCACATTCCAGTGCTTGCTGGCGTCTACAGGATATGAGCAACCGGCACACCACGTTGGACTCCCCGTTGGGTCAGTTGACGCTGACAGCCCGCGGGGAGTTTTTGACGGGCATATTTTACGAAGGCCACTGGCATATGCCTCCGCCCGACTATTTCGGAGAGCCCACCACCATCGAGGACCCGGTGTTCTCCCGCACCCGGAGCGAGCTCTCCGAATACCTGGCCGGTCAACGCACCGAATTCAACGTGCCGTTCGAGGCACGCGGAAATCCCTTCCAGGAGAAGGTCTGGGCACGCCTCGAGACCATTCCTTTCGGGGAAACGGTCAGCTATGGGGAATTGGCCCAGGAACTGGGTGATCCCCACCTGGCGCAGGCAGTTGGTTCGGCTGTCGGCCGTAATCCCATCAGCATCATCATCCCCTGCCACCGGGTAGTGGGCCGGAAGGGGCAACTGACCGGCTATGCCGGCGGGCTTCGCAACAAGCGCTTCCTCCTGGAACTGGAAGAACCGGATTCCGTAAGAGAGGGCAAGCTCTTCTGATGGAAGACGGACAGGCGGCCAGCAAGAAACCGTTCGAAGCAGTTGTTCGGGAACGCGGGGCGACAGTGCTTCGTGTTTGCCGTGCAATTCTCGGCGTCCACGATGCCGACGACGCCTGGTCGGACACGTTCCTGGCGGCTCTCCAGGCCTATCCCGATCTTCCCGTGGGGGCCAACGTGGAAGCCTGGCTGGTGACCATCGCCCACCGGAAGTGCATTGACCATCTGCGGGCCGGTGCGCGCCGGGCATTACCTGTGGAACAACCGCCGGAACAACCAACCCGCCTGGGCCTTCCGGGCGAACGGGACACCGAGCTTCTCGACGCCGTCGCCAAGTTGCCCTCGAAGCAGCGCCAGGCCGTGGCGTACCACTACCTCGCCGGGCTGCCTTACAAAGAGATCGGCGCCCTTCTGGGCAGTTCCCCGGAGGCCGCACGCCGGGCCGGAGCAGATGGCGTGAAGGCGCTCCGGGCAGCCGTCCACACCCCCGTTCCGCTGGTCCATTCATCGTCGAAAGGTGAAGTGCAATGACCCTCGACCCCAGCCCCGGGCACACCGAGGTGTTGTCACTCCTGGAACCACTGGACGTTGCCCTTGGGCCCGCCCTCGCGGACCTCCATGCCCGTCTGGCCCTCGACGCACAACTGACCCACACCCTGGACATCGCCTACCGAACCGTCGATTCACCGGTGGGGAAGCTCCTCTTGGCAGCCACGGACCGCGGAATCATCCGGGTAGCCTTCGAATTGGAAAACCATGACTCCGTCCTGCAGTTGCTGGCGGACACGGTCAGCCCCCGCATTCTGGAAGCGCCCACGCGCCTCGACGACGCTGCCCGGGAACTCGAAGAGTATTTCGCCGGTACACGCCGCGACTTCGACCTCATCCTCGATTTCCGGTTATCCCGCGGTTTCCGGCTCAACGTCCTCCGTCACCTGCCCCGGATTCCGTACGGCAACACGGCGAGTTATGCACAGGTGGCCCAGGCGGCCGGCAGCCCCAACGCCGTCCGTGCCGTGGGCACCGCCTGCGCCACCAACCCGCTTCCCGTGATCGTTCCCTGCCATCGGGTGGTCAAATCCGACGGCAGCTTCGGTGGCTACCTTGGAGGTCCTGAAGCCAAACGCGCATTGCTCACGCTGGAGGCCGCGGCGTGAGCGACGACGCCCTGTTCCCGCTGGAGCTGGTTCAACCGGAAAACCACGACGCCGGTCCACGCCTGGTGCGGCCGGGTGCGGTTCACGTCCCCGGTTGGCTGACCCTGGAACAGCAACGATGGATCGTCGGGCGTTTTGGTGAATGGACCCAGGGGCCCGTTCCCTTGCGGGCTGCAACTCTGCCGGGAGGGCATCAGATGTCCGTCCGCACGGTTTGCCTGGGATGGCATTGGCAGCCGTACCGCTATTCACGGACGGCGACCGACGTGAACGGCCAACCCGTCCTCGATTTTCCTGAGTGGATGGTCCGCCTGGGGAAGCAGGCCGTTGCTGTCGCGTATTCCCCGGACCTTGGAGTCGATGAATCCTTGATTGGCCTGTCCCGGGACTACGCACCGGATGCCGCCCTGGTGAACTATTACGGCGATGGAGCCGCCATGGGCATGCACCAGGACAAGGACGAGCATTCCAACGCTCCGGTGGTGTCCCTCAGCATCGGAGACACGTGTATCTTCCGTTTCGGCAACACCGAGTCACGGACCAAGCCCTACACCGATCTGGAACTCCGTTCGGGCGATCTGTTCGTTTTCGGCGGGCCCTCCCGGTTCGCTTATCACGGCATCCCCAAGGTCCTTCCGGATACGGCTCCTGAGGGCTGCGGCCTCGATCGTGGACGGATCAATATCACCATGCGTGTCACGGGTCTGTCGTAAGACCGGACCCGTGGAAACCGGCTCCGTGCTACCCGGCTGTCGACGTGACAGCTGTTAATGTCACAGGTGCCGGGAAGAATATCCCCGGCAGTTAAATGCATGCCGGCCGCTGGGCCGGCATGGTTGCGGAGGAGTGCGCATGACCCCGGATAACGGCACCATCATCGGACCGGACGGCTTGGCTCGTCCCTCATGGGCTGCCTCGGACCCGCTCATGCAGGCCTACTACGATCACGAGTGGGGCATGCCCGTGCGCGATGAACAGGGCATGTACGAACGCATCAGCCTCGAGGCGTTCCAGGCCGGCCTCTCCTGGGCCACCATCCTCCGGAAGCGCGAGGCCTTCAGAGAGGCGTTCCTGGACTTCCACCCGGAAAGCGTGGCCGCCTTCACGGAATCCGACGTGGAGCGCCTGATGCTCGACGCCGGGATAGTCCGGAACCGCCTGAAGATCCACGCCGCGATCACGAACGCCAAAGCCACCATTGCCTTGCGTGAGGAGGGCGGGCTGGTGGAATTCGTGTGGTCCTTCCAGCCGGACAGCACACCCGCTCCCCGCACATTGGCGGAAATCCCCACAACTTCGCCGGAGTCAATCGCCCTCTCCAAGGCCCTGAGGAAGAAGGGTTTCGCTTTCGTGGGACCCACCACCATGTACGCCCTGATGGAAGCAGTGGGCATCATCGATACCCATTTGGTGGACAGCCACCGGCGCGGCACGTCTGGAGTGTGGACCTAGGGGAAGCGTCCACCTTCGCTGTGGGCGGCTGAGCCGCTGTCCACAGAAGTGCGTAACTTTATCCACAAGGGTGGATAACTTCTGTGGACATCCACGTACTTAGGTCCAAAATCGGTGCCACACCGCGTGTGGAGGGGCCAAACGGCCCATGTTGCGACTTATGCCCACTGTGCATCGAGCTGTGGATAGTGGTCCAAGCTTCACCAAAAATTCAACGTCGCAGGATTGCCTGGTTCGTCTTGGCGGAATAATCCGGCCACTACCTTGAGGCACCGGAGGCACCGGTCGACTCTCGCCTCGCATCTTCCGAGTCCGTGCCGGTTACCCACTTAACAACAACCCCCTACCCACAAGTTATCCACAGATGGGGAAAACATGTGGGTTTCAGCAAAGGGATCGCTGTCGTGCCGGGCCTCAGTGGCCCTAAGCCGGACTGAACTACACGTGTGTAAGTTATTAACATTGTTGATAAGCCTGTTGATAGCCGCTTCCACGCACCGGAATTAACAGGCTTATCCACAGACATCCCAAATTAGCCTTGTTTGTCCACAAATTCCGGGCTGGTGGGGACATAGTTATCCACAGGTGTGGAGAAATCCATGCCTTTCGGGGGATATCTAGCGCTTCAGGGGCTGCAACGAGGGCTTAACACGATAACTACACGTGTGTAAGTTACTCACAGTGTGGATAACGCTTGTGGATAACACGGGTGCCGCAGGGTGGGACGCCCTGGCCTGTGGGCTTAGCGTGGGTTCCATGAAGACCGACCTCAAGAAACTGATACCTGCCTACAGTGCGACCAAGGGACGGTTTTCCCTGCTTACCGTCCCGCCCATGCAGTACCTGATGATCGATGGCAAGGGTGACCCCAACACTGCCCAGGCGTACAAGGACGCGTTGTCGACCCTTTATCCGGTCGCCTACAAACTGAAGTTCTTCAGCAAGGGTGAGCTCGCGCGTGATTATGGTGTCATGCCGCTGGAAGCCCTGTGGTGGGCCGAAGACATGGATTCCTTCACCAGCGCCCGGGATAAATCACTCTGGTCATGGACGTTGATGAACATGGTTCCCGAGTGGCTTACACAGGAACACATGGAGGCAGCGTGCAGGTCGGTCGCCGACAAGGGAGCGGCTCCTGCCGTAGATGCACTCCGTCTGGAATCGTTGGAAGAGGGTTTGAGCGTGCAGACACTTCACGTTGGCCCCTACGACGACGAAGGCCCCGTACTGGATGAGATGCACAACAGGTTCATACCGGAGCATTCACTGGCCATGGCGGGGAGGCACCATGAGATCTACCTCGGTGATCCCCGGCGTACTGCCCCGGACAGGCTCAGGACAATCCTTAGGCAGCCAGTCGTGCGCCCTACGGACTGAAGGTCGGAAAAGCAGCGAGCGTGGGGGCCAGTCCAAGCATCGGGCAGCCTGCTAGCCGGCCGTAATGCGGAACCAGGTCACCACGGCCAGCAAGCCGGCCACGAGGACCAAGCCGCCGGCTTGGAGCAGGGCCTGGTTCTTGCCCCGGGGCGCGTAGGCGATGGCTGCTGCGGCCAGGCCACCGGTAATCAGCCCGCCCAGGTGGGCCTGCCAGGCAATGTTGGGGACAAAGAATCCGATAGCGCCGTTGATGGCGATCAGGATCCACAGTTGCCGGGTGTCGCCACCGCGGTGCCGTTGAACCACCAGCATGGCCCCGAAGAGGCCGAAGATGGCACCGGAGGCACCGACGACGCCGGACAGAGGGTAGTCAGGGGTCAGCAGGAGATAGCCAATCGAGCCACCGACAGCAGACAAGAGATAGACAGCCAGGAAGCGGATCCGCCCGAGCAGTGGCTCGAGGGCTTGTCCGAAGATCCACAGCGTATACATGTTCAGGACTATGTGGAGCAGGAATCCCTGGGAATGCAGGAACGCTGCGGTCAACATCCGCCAGGGTTCCGTGGCCGCAAAAGCATTCGCGAACGCAAAGTCTTGGAAAATCAGGTCGCCGGGGACAATCCACTGAAGGATGTACACCAGCACGCAAAGCCCGATGATCGTGAACGTCACCAAAGGACGGCCGACGGCCAGGGCGCCGCCATACGGGGACCGGTACGCCGGCGTCGTACGTTTTTGTTCGTTGACGCAGTCAACGCATTGGAACCCGACGGCGGCCGTCCGCTGGCACTCGGGGCACGCGGGGCGCCCGCAGCGCTGGCACCGCACATAGGAGGGCCTGTCCGGGTGCCGCGGGCACACCGGAATATCAGCGGACGGCTCTGCCGACGGGATTCCGTAACTCATGGATTCAGCTCAGTGAATGACTAGAGCTGTTCGATGTCGATGCTGTTGATGACGACGTCCTCAACGGGGCGGTCGCCCATGCCGGTGCGGACAGCCTCAATGGCGTCGACAACCTTGCGGGATTCCTCATCCGTGACTTCACCGAAGATGCTGTGCTTGCCGAACAGCCAGTCGGTGTTGACCGTGGTGATGAAGAACTGTGACCCGTTGGTGCCCTTGCCCATCTGGATGCCGGCGTTTGCCATGGCCAGCTTGTACGGAGCGTTGAAGGTCAGTTCCGGGTGGATCTCGTCATCGAACTGGTAGCCGGGGCCACCGACGCCGCGGCCCAGGGGATCGCCGCCCTGGATCATGAAATCCTTGATGATCCGGTGGAAGATCGTGCCGTTGTACAGGGGAGTTCCGGTCTTGTCCTCGCCCGTTTCGGGGTGGTTCCAGGACTTCTCGCCCGTAGCCAGGCCAATGAAGTTGGCTACCGTCTTGGGCGCGTGGTTGCCGAAGAGGTCAACCTTGATGTCGCCGAGGGTAGTGTGGATCGTTGCTTTTGCAGTTGCAATGGTCATAGGGCCATTCTTCCATGCAGGGTCAACGCCGTTGCCGTTGTAAAGCCGGTTCCGCGCTCGGTGAAATCCGGGTCGAATCCGGCAGATGAATAGCCGGTGTTCCCCAAGCGACGTAGGCTAGCAACAAACGAGCACGTGTATCGGGAGGTAGTTGTGAAGAAAACAGACCGTATTGCCCGCGAACTCGAACAATCCGTTGCGGTTGGTGTGGATAACGCACGCGACTGGGCTGCGCCCCGTGTGGAAGCAGCCGTCAATTGGGCTGTTCCGCGCATCCAGCACGGCATTGACACCGCTTCCCCCAGGATCCAAGAGGGGCTGAAGTCCGCCGCGCACAACCTTGCCGACGGCGTGGCAGTTGTAACGCCGCGGATCCAGGATGGGCTGGCGCACCTCGCGCCGAAGATCCACGACGTCGTAGAGGACGCAACACCCCGGATCCAGGAGACGCTCAACAAGGCCACTCCGGCTCTGGGTATTGCGCGGGACAAAGTCGTGGACGAGTACCTGCCCAAGCTCTCTGAACAGTTGGGCCAGGCCTCTGTAGCCGTTCACCACGTTTTGGAGAACGCCCCCGCACAGGTTGACGCGGTTGCGCAGAAGCTTGTTGATTCAGGCGTGGTGCACAGCGTCCAGGAGCAGGCACACGCTACCGGCAAGCAGATCAAGGCCGTGGCTGACGAGGCCACCAAGGCCGTCTCCACGAAGTTGGGCAAGGAACCGAAGCCCAAGAAACGTGGATGGCTGATCTTCACCGTCATTGCCGCAGCTGCGGCCGCCGGTGTTGCCGCCTGGAAGGCTTCCAAGCCGGTTGAGGATCCGTGGAAGACGCCTTCTCCGGTCACCCCCACGCCGGCTCCGGTTCCGGCCGCCCCGGCACCGGCTCCCGCGGACACCGCAGCATCGGCAACGGCTGCGGAAGCTGCCAAGCCGGGTGCAACGGACATCACCCCGGAAGATGCAGCAGCCGAGGCCGAGCAGGCCACCAAGGACGCCTTCAAGAACGTCGAGGACTCCACCGCCAGGGTGGCAACCGACGCCAAGACGGCCGTGAAGAACATCGCGGCCAGCTTGAACAAGGACACCGAAGGTACCGGGGCTGACGCCAAGGGTACAAACAGCTAAGTGCTTTTCAGATAGGCACCGCTTCAATACTGGAGGGACTTCGGCAGCAGCCGGGGTCCCTCCAGTGTTTGCCGGCTTGTAACCAAAGCCTCCGGCTGGGGCGAGGATGCGGGTGTTAGATTTGGAGAGATGTCAGCCGATAGCCCCTTGACGGGTGCCCTCCAGGATGCCCCGGAACCCCCCGGGGTCTCCATCGTCATCCCGGCGTATAACGAAGAAAGCGTCATCCGCCAGTGCCTCATCGCTGCCATCTACCAGTCTGTCCCTGCTGACGAGATCATCGTGGTGGACAACATGTCCACGGACCGGACAGCACGGATTGTGCGGCAGATGCAGCAGGAATACCCCGAGAGCCCCATCATTCTCCTGCGGCAGGACGCAACGCAGGGTCTCATCCCCACACGCAACCACGGCCTGAACAGCGCTACGGGGGACGTCGTGGGCCGCATCGATGCCGACTCTGTCCTGGAACCGGATTGGGTTGAGCAGGTCCAGAAGGCGTTCACTGACAAGTCCGTGGCCGCTGCCACGGGGCCGGTGGTGTACTACGACATGCCCATGCGCCGGTTCGGACTCAAGGCCGATGACAAGATGCGCCAACTCATGCTGCGCCTGGCCAAGCACCAGTACCACTTCCTGTTCGGCTCCAACATGGCCCTTCGCCGGACTGCCTGGGAAACCATCCGCGACGAGGCATGCCTCGATGAGAAGGATGAGATGCACGAGGACATCGACCTCTCGCTGCACCTTTTTGAGCACGACCTCAAAGTCCAGTACGTGCCCCAGATGGTCTCGGGCATGTCCGCGCGCAGGCTGGAAGACTCACCGAGGGACTACCGCTACTACGTCCAACGCTTTGACCGGACCTATAAGGCACATAACGTCAAAAAGATGGCCCTGAAAGCCCCCATGGTGGTGTTCTTCTCCGTGTATTTCCCCGCCAAATTGCTGCGGGCCATCCACACAGCCAATTCGGCTCAGGGCGTCCGCCGCGGCGGTCTGTAACGCCTGTAAGCC
Organism: Paenarthrobacter nicotinovorans; assembly: GCF_021919345.1. NCBI lineage: Bacteria > Bacillati > Actinomycetota > Actinomycetes > Micrococcales > Micrococcaceae > Paenarthrobacter > Paenarthrobacter nicotinovorans. The sequence continues at coordinate 13,243 of NZ_CP089293.1, read as the reverse complement.
GTCGACGTACGACGCCGGCACTTCAGTCAGTGCCTAGCTCGGCTTCCCGCCGGTCAGCTTCCGGGCGGTCCGTTCCCGGGCGCTTGCGCCTCTGTCCGGCCACCACAACGGCCAGGCCGGCGAGTATAAGTCCCAATCCGGCGTAGATACCGGGCGGCAATGTTTCGTTGAGGAAGATGGCTGCCAGAATGGCGGCCCCTGGGATCTCCAGCAGGATGATCATGGATACCAGCAGGGGACTCATCGTTGCCAGCAAGTGATTGAAGGCCGTATGGCCCACCAACTGCGCACAAACGGTGATGGCGATGATGCCCAGCCAGCCGCCGGCGTCGAATCCTGACAACGGCTGCCCACTGACCAGCGCCATCAATGCCACGAGGGCCGCGCACATGCCGTAACAGAGCGTGGTGTAGGTTCCCGTTGCCATGGACTGCCGGGCTTTGCCGCCCGCCAGGGTGTAGAGACCTGCCAGGGCCCCGCCCGCGACGGCCAGGAGATCTCCGAGCAGTGCTTCGGGGGAAGAACCCATATCGAATCCCGTGATCGCCACAACGCCCACGAATGCGATGCCAAGGCCGGCCAGGACAGGCCAGCGGTGGCGGGTACCACGGAACATCTGGAAGACCGCGATCCAGGCTGACTGCAGGCAGACCAGAGCAGTAGCGGCCGCAACGGACGTCAACTGGAGTGCGGTGATGAAGCACGCGAAGTGGAATGCCAATGCGACGGCGGCCACCGTCGACCAGCCGAACTCACGCCGGGTGATCCTGCCGAACGCTCTCGGCTCCCGGATAGCTACAGGCGCCGCCATCACCACAGCCCCGATGGCGTTCCGCCAGAAGGCGATGGCCAGTGCAGTCACCGAGGTGGCACCCAAGGTCCCGGCAATCAGTGGTCCGGAGGAGGCAACACCCAGGACTCCCAGGGCGGCGATGAGAAGGTTCACAGACCAACCCTAGTGCGCCGGAGTTCCCTGTCCATTCGAGCTGCCGGCCAGATCATATTCCGGATCCTGGTGTTAAATGCGAAAGTCCCGGTCATTCCTGACCGGGACTTTCCTTATGGTGGAGGCACGGGGACTCGAACCCCGAACCCCCTGCTTGCAAAGCAGGTGCGCTACCAATTGCGCCATGCCCCCATAAGAAGCAACCCGTCAATCATACCCCATCTCCGGACTGGCTTTTACCAGTTCAGAACCGGGATCCTCGGCTAATCAACCGTATCGGTTGATTTGCTCCAGACATCTTTCCGGGCTTCGGATTCCTGGTTCTTTTTATAAACCAGGACACCTGCGATTGCCGCTGCCACAACTATCAGCAACTTCTTCACAAGTACCTCATTCCGGCTCAGTTTTACCTGAACCTGTTTTGGTTCCGTGGGCGTACCAGGACTTGAACCTGGGACCTCTTCGTTATCAGCGAAGCGCTCTAACCGCCTGAGCTATACGCCCCGATGCCTCATCGGGCCGAGATATGACTGTACAGCACTTCCCGGCCCGATCTCAAATCGAGGCAATTTCGCGGAAGATTTCCGCCGAAAATGGCGAAATTCCGCGGATTTCTTCTAGTCGTCCGTCAGGGTGACGCCGACGCCGCCAACCAATGTTGCAGAAATGTTATACAGCACAGCCGACAGCATGGACAGCGCCGTCAGCAGAACAACATTCACCACGGCGATGATGGTGGCGAACGAGGCAACCTGGCCCAGCGAGGCAATCTTCTTCAGCTCGAAACCGCCGCCTTCAGAACCTGCGAGAGTGCCCAGGAGGCTGTCCACCTGGTTGAAGATTCCCGTAAGGTCCAGCACAGTCCACAGAACGATTGCGGCCACGACAGTGACAATGCCCAGCGCTACGGACAGCAGGAACGCCATCTTGAGCACCGACCACGGGTCCACCTTGCTGACCAGGAGGCGTGCACGGCGCACCTTCGCCTTGGGAGCGGGCTTTACCAAGCCGGGGGCACCCTGGGCCGGACGCTGGCCCGGGGCCCCTGCAGGCCGCTGGCCGGGCTGGGCCGGACGCTGCCCGGGGGCACCCGCAGGACGTTGTCCCGCCGGGGCAGGTCGTTGTCCGGCTTGAGCGGGACGCTGTCCGGGGGCACCGGCAGGTCGCGGAGCGGAGTTGGCACCCGTCGCCGGTCGTGCGCCTGTGGCTCCTGAACCGGTGGCTCCTGCTCCGGGTCGTTGCTGGGGCCGTGCAGGCGTTCCTGCCTGTGCATTGCCCGAGGGCTGCCGGAGTCCGCCGGGGACACCTGTGCTCGGCTTGGGATATGAGTCGGAATTACTCACTCGTTACCTCCGGTATTGTCTTCGTTCAGCTCCGCGCCCGATTCACTTTCCGGGTCTGCGTCGTTTTCCGTTGCGGGCGTTGCGGTCACCGCAGCGGCGCCGTCCTCTGCAGCCAACGTTACGTCATCGTCGGCTCCGTCTTCGGATTCCTCGCCTTCCAAACCGCGTTCGCTGTTGCGGGCAACTTCAATAATGCGGTCATTCTTGTCCGGTTTGGCAAAGATGACGCCCATGGTGTCGCGGCCCTTGGCGGGAACGCCGGTCACGGCTGAGCGGACCACCTTGCCGCCCTCCATGACCACCAGGACTTCGTCTTCTTCCTGGACGATCAAAGCGCCTACAAGGTCGCCACGGTCCTCGGCCAGCTTGGCTACCTTGATACCCAAACCGCCGCGGCCCTGGAGCCGGTACTCATCCACGGCAGTCCGCTTGGCATAACCGCCTTCGGTCACGATGAACACGAACGAGCCATCTTGAACCACGTCCGCGGCCAGCAGTTCGTCGTCCTCACGGAACTTCATACCCGTAACACCTGAAGTGGCACGGCCCATGGGCCGCAGGGCGTCATCCGTGGCTGTGAAGCGGATGGACTGGCCCTTGCGTGAGACAAGCAGGAGATCGTCTGTTTCACTGACCAGCTGGGCTGAAACCAGTTCGTCACCATCGCGCAGGTTAATGGCGATGACGCCGGCGGTGCGGTTGGTGTCGTAGTCTTCCAGCCGCGTCTTCTTGACCAAGCCGTTCTTGGTGGCCAGAACCAGGTACGGAGCCTGCTGGTAATCCCTCAGGTCCAGGACCTGGGCGATGTGCTCGTCCGGCTGGAAGGCTAGAAGGTTGGCAACGTGCTGACCCTTGGCGTCGCGACCGGCTTCGGCAAGTTCGTAGGCCTTCGCGCGGTAAACGCGGCCCAAGTTGGTGAAGAACAACAGCCAGTGGTGGGTGGTGGTGACGAAGAAGTGCTCAACCACGTCGTCGCCACGCAGCTGGGCTCCCTTGATGCCCTTGCCGCCGCGTTGCTGCGAACGGTAGTTGTCACTGCGGGTGCGCTTGACGTAGCCGCCGCGGGTGATGGTGACAACCATTTCCTCTTCAGGAATCAGGTCTTCCATGGACATGTCGCCGTCGAAGCCCATCAGGATGTGCGTCCGCCGGTCGTCACCATGCTTGGCAACGATTTCAGCGAGTTCCTCGCTGATGATCTGGCGCTGGCGTTCCTCGGAAGCCAGGATCGAGTTGTATTCCTCGATCATCGCTTCGAGCTCGGAGTGCCGGTCCTGGATCTTCTGGCGCTCCAGGGCGGCCAGGCGGCGCAACTGCATGTCGAGGATGGCCCGGGCCTGGAGCTCGTCGATCTCCAACAGCTCCATCAGGCCTTCGCGGGCTGCTTCCGTGGTGTTGGACGCACGGATCAACGCGATGACTTCATCCAGCATGTCCAGTGCCTTGAGGAGTGCGCGCAGGATGTGCGCTTCTTCCTCGGCCTTGCGCAGCCGGTAACGGGTGCGGCGCGCAATGACGTCCATCTGGTGGGCAACCCAGTGCCGGATGAAGGCATCCAGGCTCAAGGTGCGCGGCACGCCGTCGACAATTGCCAGCATGTTCGCCGAGAAGTTGTCCTGCAGCTGCGTGTGCTTGTAGAGGTTGTTCAGGACCACCTTGGCCACGGCGTCGCGCTTGAGGACGATCACCAGGCGCTGGCCGGTGCGGCCGGAGGTCTCATCGCGGAGGTCGGCGATGCCCTGGATCTTGCCGTCCTTGACCAGCTCGGCGATCTTGATCGCCAGGTTGTCCGGGTTGGCCTGGTACGGAAGCTCGGTGACTACCAGGCAGGTACGGCCCTGGAGCTCTTCAACGTTGACTACCGCGCGCATCGTGATGGAGCCGCGGCCAGTGCGGTAAGCGTCCTCGATACCCTTGTGGCCCAGGATGGTGGCGCCTGTGGGGAAGTCGGGTCCCTTGATACGCAGCAACAGGGCTTCAAGCAACTCTTCGCGCGTGGCGGTGGGGTTTTCCAGTGCCCACTGGACGCCCTCGGCAACTTCACGGAGGTTGTGCGGCGGGATATTGGTTGCCATGCCGACGGCGATGCCTGAGGAGCCATTGACCAGCAGGTTCGGGAAACGGGCCGGCAGGATGGTCGGTTCCTGGTTCTTGCCGTCGTAGTTGTCCTGGAAATCGACGGTTTCCTCGTCGATGTCCCTGACCATCTCCATGGCCAGCTGCGCCATTTTGGTTTCCGTGTAACGCGGTGCAGCAGCGCCGTCGTTGCCGGGCGAGCCGAAGTTACCCTGGCCCAGTGCCAGCGGGTAGCGCATGGTCCAGTCCTGGATCAGGCGCACCAGGGCATCGTAGATCGCCATGTCACCGTGAGGGTGGTAGGTACCCATGACGTCACCCACGACGCGGGCGCACTTGTTGAAGGAGCGGTCGGGGCGGTAGCCGCCGTCGAACATTGCGTACAAAACGCGGCGGTGAACTGGCTTGAGTCCGTCGCGGACGTCCGGGAGGGCGCGGCCGACGATCACGGCCATGGCGTAGTCCAGGTAGGACCGCTGCATCTCTGTCTGCAGGTCCACCTGCTCCACGCGGTCGGTCAGCACATCACCCTCAAGAACAACTTCCTCGGCGTCGTTCGATTCAGCCGGGACTTCGGGAGTTTCGTCACTCATAATCTAAGGTTTCCGTTTCAGGTATATGTCGGTTCTGGAATATTCAGGTGCCCTGCTGGGCCCTTAGATATCGAGGAACCTGACGTCCTTGGCGTTCTGCTGGATGAAGTTACGGCGTGATTCAACGTCCTCGCCCATCAACACGGAGAAGGTCTGGTCGGCTGCCAATGCGTCGTCCATGGTTACCTGCAGCAACGTGCGGCGACCCGGATCCATGGTGGTATCCCACAGCTCGGTGTAGTCCATTTCACCGAGGCCCTTGTAGCGCTGGATGCCGTTGTCCTTGGGGAGGCGCTTGTTCATGGCGGCACCCTTGCGGATGGTCTCGTCGCGTTCACGATCGCTGTAGACGTAGTCGTGCGCGGCATTGGACCACTTGATCCGGTACAGCGGCGGCTGGGCCAGGTACACATAACCGTTCTCGATGAGCGGGCGCATGTAACGGAACAGCAACGTCATCAACAGGGTGGTGATGTGCTGACCATCAACGTCGGCATCGGCCATCAACACGATCTTGTGGTAGCGGAGCTTGGAGATGTCGAAGTCTTCGCCGATTCCCGTGCCGAATGCGGTGATCATGGACTGGACTTCAGCGTTACCCAAAGCCTTGTCGAGGCGTGCGCGCTCCACATTCAGGATCTTGCCACGCAGCGGCAGGATCGCCTGGGTTTCGGGGTTGCGCCCACGCTTGGCCGAGCCGCCGGCCGAGTCACCCTCAACGAGGTAGACCTCGCAGCGCGAAGGATCCTTCGACGAGCAGTCAGAGAGCTTACCGGGCATACCGAAGGACTCAAGCGGGCTCTTTCGGCGGGCATTGTCGCGCGCCTTCCGGGCGGCCATGCGGGCCTGGGCGGCTGAAATGGCCTTGCGGATAACGTCGCGGGCCGGGCCCGGGTTCCGTTCCAGCCAGTCACCCAGCTGGTCAGTAACCACGCGCTGGACAAAGCCCTTGACCTCGGAGTTGCCCAGCTTGGTCTTGGTCTGGCCTTCGAACTGCGGTTCAGCAAGCTTTACCGAAATCACCGCAGTCAGGCCTTCGCGGATGTCATCACCGGTAAGGTTGTCTTCCTTTTCCTTGATGATGCTCTTCTCGCGCGCATAGCGGTTGATCAGCGATGTCATAGCGGCACGGAAGCCTTCTTCGTGCGTTCCGCCCTCGTGGGTGTTGATCGTGTTCGCGTACGTGTGGACACTTTCCGAATAAGCGGTGGTCCACTGCATGGCAACCTCGACGGCGATGTGCCGCTCAGTGTCCTCGGTTTCGAAAGCGATGACGTCCTCGTGGACGATCTCGACCTTCTTGTTCGAGTTGAGGTGCTTGACGTAGTCCAGCAAGCCGTCCGGGTACTCGTAGACAACCGTGCGGTGCTCGGCTGCAACTTCGCCTTCGGTGGCTACTGCGTCCAGGTCAAGGTCGTCATCGCCATCGCGGTTGACCGGACGCTCGTCAGTCAACGTGATCCGCAGGCCCTTGTTGAGGAAGGCCATCTGCTGGAAACGTGCGCGAAGAGTCTCGAAGTCGAACTCAGTGGATTCGAAGATCGTTCCGTCGGGGTAGAACGTCTGGGACGTTCCGGTACGCTCGGTTTCTTCTCCCTTGACGAGTTCGCCCTGGGGCTTGCCGCCGTCGGCGAAGGTCATCCGCCAAACGTGGCCCTGGCGGCGCACTTCCGTGTCCACACGACGGGAAAGGGCGTTCACAACCGAAATGCCGACACCGTGCAGACCACCCGAAACCGCGTACCCTCCACCGCCGAACTTGCCGCCGGCGTGCAGGATGGTCATGACTACTTCAACCGTGGGCTTACCCTCGGTGGGGTGGATATCCACGGGAATGCCGCGGCCATCATCGACCACCTGCACTCCGCCGTCAGCGCGGAGCGTTACTTCGATATGGCTGCAGTAACCGGCCAGGGCCTCGTCAACAGAGTTGTCCACCACTTCATAGACCAAGTGGTGCAGGCCGCGGGGACCGGTTGAACCGATGTACATACCGGGGCGTTTGCGCACGGCTTCGAGGCCTTCCAGCACGGTGATGTCGCTGGCACCGTACTCCCTGGGGGCCTCCGCAGGCGTATCAGGCGTGGGAACAGTCTCCTCTTGGGGCTCTACTGCCAAGGTCTCTGCATTGTCGTTAGCCACAGGCGCTTTCGACTCCTCTGTACTCGATGTCGGCCGTTCCCGCAGCTGCCCGCGGCGAACCGCGGCCGCCAACGGGCACGTGACTGATTGCGCCGATTACTCCGACGACGGGGGTTCCCAACTGCCACAGGAGTGGATTCGGGATCCGACGACGTTTCACCGGCGCTCAGTGATCTACGCCAATTCTATCGTGGAAACCCGTGAATCCTTGCAAATACGGGGGCAGCCCAGAGCTGAATATGCCGATGGGAGGCCGCTGGCCCTATCTGCAATGGCCCTGCGGAGGTCCCGATGGGTGCCTATACGACCCGGGGGCGTTGAAACGCCCTGCACGCCGTTCAGCCGTAAGTATCCCGGGGGCCGCGGCCGTTGACACTGCGCCCGCCTTTTCGCCAACTTGGAGCTGATGGCCCCAGTACCTGGATGCTGGTGACAACCCCTTCACCCAGCTCATTCCGGAACATCTCCAAGAGGCTGGTACTGAGCAACCGCAATTGCGTGGCCCATGCCGTTGAGTCACAGCGGACATGCAGCGTGGTGTCGGTGAAACTCTCCGGGGTGCAGTGGGCGGAGATGTCCGACCCAACCAACGTTTCCCATTCGGCCATGACGGAACCGACGGCAACAGGAGAAGTCCAACCGCGTTCTGCCACAAGCCTTCCCACAACATTGCCCAAGCCCAAGGGGTCGCGGCCGCTGCCATGAAACTGCGCAAAACCCCGGGTATCCCGCAGACCCTTGCGTTTGGGAGCAGATCCGGGCCTGGGGGCACGCAGCCTTACTTCACCTCGGGCCGCGGCTGCTTCACGCATGCGGTTCAGCGCCGCCTGGGCAGCATCAATTTCGTCCGGATCCCGGCCCGGTTGCAGTCCTTCGGGACTATCCTTCGCCATCGATGCCTCCCGGAACAACGGTTACGCGCCGTCCGGCCAGCTCCTCAGGGATATCGGCATCGACGGCAGCAGTCACCAGAACCTGTTCGGCGCCGGCCACTATTGCAGCCAGTTTACGCCGCCTCTGCACGTCCAATTCGGCAAAAACATCGTCCAGAATCAGTATCGGCGCAGTTCCACCAGTCCGGGCATCGTCCAACATGACGTAGTAGGAAGCGAGGCGCAAGGACAGGCACATGGACCACGTTTCGCCGTGGGAGGCATAGCCCTTGGCTGGAGCCTGTCCCAGAACGAGTTCCAACTCGTCGCGGTGCGGGCCAACAAGCGAGATGCCCCGCTCAAGTTCCTTTTTCCGCGAGGCTGCGAAGGCCTGGACATAGCGTTCGGTGAGTTCGTCGACGGACAGCAGCCTGAGGTCCTCAACCGACGGCGAAGGTTCCGTTCCGTAGTCGGCCGGACCGCCGTCGTCGTCCAGGATGTCCTGGATGGTGGAGCGGTAAACCGCCCCGGCGTCCTTGGAACCATCCGTGAGTTGGGCGTAGGCGCTGTTCAGGTGCGGACGCAACCGCTCCACCAACTCCAGCCGGGCGTGCAGCAGTTCGGCCCCGGCCTTGGCCATGTGTTGGTCCCACACATCCAGGGTTGCTTCATGACCCGCAGTGAATTTGCCTGCACGGGCCGATTTCAACAGGGCGTTCCGCTGTTTCAGGACGCGGTCGTAGTCACTGCGGGTGGCAGCATGGCGGGGTACCAGGCTGACCAGCAGTTCATCGAGGAAGCGCCGGCGGTTGGAGGGGTCCCCCTTCACCAGTGCCAGGTCCTCGGGCGCGAACAGCACCGTGTGGCAAATGCCCAGGATGTCCCGTGCGCGCACCGGGTTTCCCCGGTTGATGCGTCCCCGGTTGGCGCGCCCGGCATTGATTTCAAGCTCGATGACCGTCGCTTGCTCACCACGGACCAAACGGGCCCGGATCAATGCGCGTTCTGAACCAAAACGAAGCAATGGCGCGTCTGTGCTGACACGGTGCGAGCTCAGGGTAGCCAAATAGCCGATGGCTTCCATGAGGTTTGTCTTGCCGATGCCGTTGGAACCCACCAGCACGGTGACACCGGGACCCAGTTTCAGGTCTACCTGTGCGTAGCTGCGGAAATCAGTCAGCGAAAGATGTTCGAGGTACACGCCGTTTGCAGGACTCCTGCGGCCTAGTTGGCCGGACGGGTGGCGTGTCCGCCGAACTGGTGACGCAGGGCGGAAACCATTTTCATGGCCGGTGAGTTGTCTTCGCGCGAAGCAAAGCGTGCAAAGAGCGCAGCCGTGATGGCCGGTGCTGGAACAGCATTGGCGATGGCTTCTTCCACGGTCCAGCGGCCCTCGCCGGAATCTTCGACGTAGTCGTCAATGGAGGCCAGCCCCGGATCTTCGTCGAGTGCCTTCACCATGAGGTCCAGGAGCCAGGACCGGACAACCGTTCCCTTTTGCCATGCGCGGAACGTTCCCGGAAGGTCCTTGACGATGTCCTTTGCGGCGAGGAGTTCATATCCCTCGGCGTAGGCCTGCATCAAGCCGTACTCGATACCGTTGTGCACCATCTTGGCGTAGTGGCCGGCGCCAACGCCGCCAACGTGGACGAAGCTGTCGGCCCGATCGCCTTCAGGACGAAGAGCGTCGAAGACCGGCATGGCAAGTTCGATGTCTTCGTCAGCTCCACCAGCCATGAGGCCGTAACCGTTCTGGAGACCCCAGACGCCGCCGGAAACACCGCAGTCAGCGAAGCGGATGCCCTTCTCGGCCAGCGCGGCAGCGTGCTTCTGGTCTTCGGTGAAACGTGAATTTCCGCCGTCGATCACCATATCGCCGGGGCTCAGTTTCCCGCCGAGTTCCGTCACGACCGCGTCAGTGATCTCCCCTGAGGGAACCATGACCCACACGAGCCGCGGAGTAGGAAGGGCGGCAATGAGCTCGTCGACCGAAGCGGCATCGGTGACCTCGGGATTCCGGTCGAAGCCTGTGACCTCGATGCCGCCTTTCCGCATGCGTTCCCGCATGTTGAAACCCATTTTTCCAAGGCCGATCAATCCGATGTGCACAGTGCGAACTCTTTTCTGCGAAAGCGGGGCGGGTTTTGCCGATTAGTTGGGAAGGCGGACCGGCATCACGAGGTAGCGGTAGTCGTCCTGGTCTTCGCCGTCGGCCTCAGCCTGGGCCGTGATCATGGCCGGCTTGGGAGCGGTGGTGAAGGAGAAGCGAACGTACTTGGTCTCGATGACGCTCAAACCTTCAACGAGGTAGTGCGGGTTGAAGGCCACGGTGATGTCATCGCCGGACAACTGTGCTTCGAGCTCTTCGGAAGCCTGCGCGTCTTCGCCGGTGCCGGCGTCGAGGTTCAGCAGGCCCTGCGTGAAGGCGAGGCGGACGGGAGTGTTGCGCTCTGCAACGAGGGAAACGCGACGTACAGCCTCCACCAATTCCTGGGTCTGGACTGTTGCGTGGATCGGGGTAGAGTCCGGGAAAAGTGAGCGGATCTTCGGGTAATCGCCGTCTACCAGGAGCGACGTCGTGGTACGGCCGCCGCTCTCGAAACCAATAAGCCGGCTGTCGTCGTCCGCGAGGGCCAGGTTGATGTCACCGCTGCCGCCCAAGGTTTTGGCGACTTCGTTCAGGGTCTTGGACTTCACGAGTGCGCTGGTTGAGATGCCGGGAGTTACTGGCTTCCACGGCACTTCCCGCATGGCCAACCGGTAGCGGTCCGTAGCCAGGAGCGTGATGAGGTCATCCTCGATCTCCATGCGGACGCCGGTCAGGATCGGCAAGGTGTCGTCCTTGCTCGCAGCGATGATGACCTGGGACACGGCTTGGGCGAAAGCGTCGCCGGGCAAGGTGCCGCTGATGGCCGGAAGCGCAGGAAGGGCCGGGTACTCAGACTCAGGCATTGTGGCCAGGTGGAAGCTGCTTCGACGGCAGGTAAGAGTGACTTTGCTTCCGTCTGTTTCAACCTCGACCGGAGCCGAGGGGAGGCTGCGGCAGATGTCTGCCAGGAGGCGTCCGGAAACCAGGATGGTGCCCTCGACGGCTATATCAGCGGGGATTTCCAGGCGCGCCGATGTTTCGTAGTCGAAGCTCGAGAGGCTTACGGTTCCCGCCTCAGCTTTGAGGAGGAGGCCGGAAAGCACAGGAACGGGCGGCCGCGGAGACAACGACCGCGCGGTCCACGTAACGGCTTCTGCCAGGACGTCGCGGTCGACTCTGAACTTCACGGAGGGGTGCCGCCTTTCATTGCTGCTGCCATGTAGTAGCCGCGGATTCCTGCTTGGAAACCGCTAAATCTTCGCAGTCCGGCATCGGAACCTGCATGGTCCGCACTCAGCGAACTACAAACAAGACCCAAGGATGGGAGCGCTGCTGACAGCTTAGCCGGAAGATCCGCGATTAACCCATCCCCGATTGCTCCGACCCGTCCTATGTGGACAGCCGCAGGCTGGCCTTGGCCCGGAACTTGGCATGTCCTTCGGAGGGTCGGGTGGGTGGCAGAACGAGATTGTTATTTGAGGGATTTCAATTTTTTGGGATTCGTAGTGTTAATAACTGCTGTGGAAACTGTGGATAACCCCATCCCGCGGCGCAGATCCGGGGTTAAGCCCTGTTCATGGACTGTGCGTTAACTGGGTTTTAAACAGGTTGTGGATGGGGACAACTCCAAAGCCGGTTTTTAACGATCCACAGACGGCTTAAGGGTTTTAAGCCCATTAACCGTGCTTGTCCCCTTAAGTATCCACAGGCTTATCCACATGTGCCTGTTAATAAGGTATGTAGTGGCGGACGCGATGTGGATTTCAGGAGTCGCGTTGCTGCTGTTTGATGCGGTTGGTGAGCTCTGTGACCTGGTTGTAGATCACACGACGCTCGGCCATGAGCTCGCGGATCTTGCGGTCGGCGTGGATGACCGTGGTGTGGTCACGTCCGCCGAGCTCCTGCCCGATCTTGGGAAGCGACATATCCGTCAGTTCGCGGCAGAGGTACATCGCGATCTGGCGTGCGGTCACCAGGGTGCGGGTACGGGACTTGCTGCAGAGCTCTTCCATGCTGAGCTTGAAGTAGTCAGCAGTCTGGTCAAGGATCTGCTTCGCCGTGATCTCCTGGGCGCCGTCGTCGGTAATCAGGTCCTTGAGCACCATCTCTGCGAGGGCGACATCCACCGGTTGGCGGTTCAGGCTGGCGAAAGCCGTGACGCGGATCAGTGCGCCTTCAAGTTCGCGGATGTTGCTGGAGATCTTGGACGCTATGTACTCCAAGGCGTCATCGGGAGCCGAGAGGCCTTCGCTCAATCCCTTTTTGCGGAGGATGGCGATACGCGTTTCGAGTTCCGGCGGCTGGATGTCCGTCAGAAGGCCCCACTCGAAGCGGGAAGTCATGCGGTCCTCGAAGCCGGCCAGCATCTTGGGTGGCTGGTCCGAGGTGATGACAACCTGCTTGTTGGCGTTGTGCAGCGCGTTGAACGTGTGGAAGAACTCTTCCTGCGTCCGGTCCTTGCCTGCCAGGAACTGGATGTCATCGATCAGGAGGACATCCACGTTGCGGTACGTGGTCTTGAAGCTGGTGCCCTCGTCATCACGGATGGAGTTGATGAAGTCGTTCGTGAATTCTTCCGAGTTCACGTAGCGGACCCGGATGCCGCTGTAGAGCCTGCGTGCGTAGTGCCCGATCGCGTGCAGCAGGTGCGTCTTGCCAAGGCCCGAGTCGCCGTAGATGAAGAGCGGGTTGTACGCCTTTGCCGGCGCTTCTGCGACAGCGACGGCGGCCGCATGGGCAAACCGGTTCGAGGAACCGATCACGAAAGTGTCGAAGATGTACTTAGGATTCAGGCGGCCGAACTCATGTGAGGTGCTCGGCGGGGTTGGCTGCGGCTTCGGCTCAGCGAAGTCAGGAACGGCGGAAAGCTCGACGGCGGGTTCCGGCTCGGCATGGACGGGTACCAGATCGGTGTCGACATCGATGGCACAGCGGATGTCGTCGGAGAAGACATTTCGCAAGGCGTCATCCAGAGCATCCTTGACCTGCGTCTGGAGGACTTCGCGGGTTAGCTCATTGGGCACGGCCACCAGCAAGGTTGAACCGATAAGGCCTTGGGCCTGGGCGAGAATGACGAAACCACGCTGACGGGGTGTGACCCGGTCGTCCTGTTCCAGGAGGGTTAGCACCCTGCGCCAGGAACTTCCGACAGTGTTGGCGTGGTTGGCTTCGTCTACTGTCAT